>NZ_LNCU01000039.1:56762-209747 GCF_001542415.1 Bradyrhizobium macuxiense | reverse complement strand
GTGGCGCCGCCATATCGGCGCCTGCGGACATCTCATGGCAATAGCGACCGAGGACGCAGTGGATGCCCTCGTCGAATGGGCTCACTCGCTCGAAGGCGAAAACCCGGCCGCGCGCGAGCTCATAGCCGAGTGCCGACTTGCATACAAACGGCTGACCGAGGCGCTCGCCACGCTGAGACATCAGAAGGCTGCGGTGCGCGCTGAACTGGAATCCATGGCAAAGCAGATCGCGGATCTGCAAACCGGCTCATTCGAGCGCCCTCACATCCCGTACACACGCAGGGCTGATCGCAAGGACCGCAAGGGCCAAGCCTTGTGGCAGGCCGTTGACTTTGTATCGGAGGCCGACGACGGCGTTCGGGCTGGCCTCGAAGCCGCACTTGAGGCATCCGGACTTCTCGACGCGTGGATCCTCCCCGACGGCAGGATGTTCATCGGCGAGACCGAGCATGACGTGTCGCTTGTTTCGAGGCCCTTGGTCACCGGTAGGACCCTCGCCGACTGGCTTGTCCACTGTGGAGAACCGTCGGTCCAGGATGCCGTCGAGACTTTTCTGTGCGCAGTCTCCTGCACCGACATCGACGATGGCGCCGAGATGTGGGTATCGCCGGCCGGCCACTTCCGCCTCGGCGCTCTCTCGGGCACATGGGAGAAATCCCGCGCCACGTACATTGGCCATTCCGCTCGGGAGAGAGCCAGACTGAAAAAGATCGAAGAGCTTGAGGCCACCGCGGCCGCTCTGGGCGAGCAACTTGCCGATCTCGAAACCGCCATCACGAGCAATGCCGCCACGACGGAGGCCATCGAACAGGTCGAGAGGACCTGCCCGTCGGACACCAATCTCCGCAAGTCGCACGACACCGTGCGCTCGGCAACCAACGATCTACACCGGGCCACTGAAAACGTCGCAGCAAGGGCAAACGGTACAGCGGTCGCACGACAGGCTCTGAAAGCGTGCAGTGAGTCCGCCGAGCAGGCCGCGCTCGACACCGCTCTTCCGTGCGACAAGCGGGCTCTCGAACAGGCCCGGATTGCCTGCGATAGCCTCAGCGAAGCCCACCTCGTGGTCGTCGAACATTGCTCGAATTCCATCCGCGCCGCGCAAAACCTTCAAGACACCAACGAGCGTGCGGAAACCGCCCGGAGCCGCCATCGTGCCGCAGCAGAAGACGTCAAAGCCGCGGCGATATCGGCGACATCGGCGCGCGCCATATACGATGCTCTCAAGGAAAGTGTGGGAGCAACCTCCGAACAGTGGGAACGCCGCCTCATTGACGCGCAGAAGCGTCTCAATGATGCCAGGGCCGACGTGGACAGCACGGACGGGCGCCGACTCTCGGCGGTGGCCGTCCATACCCAGGCGGTCGGTGCGCACGAAACTGCGACCCAAGCTTTGGCGACGCGCGTAGAGGAGCGGCAGCGAGCGGCAAGCAATCTGCAAACGCTCGCAGCAACAGGCTTGATGGCCGCCGGCGCCCCCAACGTAGCGTTCCCCGACACCGGCCGGACATGGACGGTCGACGAGACGCGGGGGCTTGCCGCAGAACTGAACCAAGCGCTCAGCGACATCCGCGATAACGAGTGGGACGGCCTGCAGTCCAAAATCTACGGTGAATTCGTCGATCTCCAGAATGCACTCGCTCAACTAGGATACGTCCCCTACAGTAACAATGTCGATGGATTCGGCCTGGTGGTCACCATCGCAGTCCAGAACAAGACCGGACTGTCTCCCGCTGAGGTCCTTGCCCAGGTCGACACCGAGATCACGCAGCGCCGAACCCTTCTCACCGAAAGCGAGACGAAGATTCTGGAGGACCACCTCCAGTCGGAGATGTCCGTCCAAATCCGGAATCTCATCCAGGACGCCGAGCAGTATGTGGACCGTGTGAATGCGGAGATTGAAAAGCGCCCGACCTCAACGGGCACCTATTTCCGCCTAAGGTGGATCCCTCTCACTGAAGCGCAAGGTGCCCCCGCCGATCTGGAGGACGCCCGTAAGCGTCTCCTCAAGACGAACGCGGATCTGTGGACCGAGAATGACAGGCAAGCCATCGGGGCCATGCTGCAGCGACGCATCGAGCAAGAGCGGCTCAAGGCCGAAGAGTCGGGCGGCAGCAGTCTCCGCGAGCAGCTTTCAGCTGCCCTCGACTATCGCCAGTGGCACCGCTTCGTCGTCGAGCGCAATGCAATGGGTAGGTGGATTTCCATTTCTCAGCCTGCCTCCGGCGGCGAACGTGCGTTGGGTCTCACCATTCCCATGTTCGCAGCCGTCGCAAGCTTCTACGGCGACGAGCACAGCACCCGGCCGCGCCTTGTCCTGCTGGACGAAGCGTACGCCGGCATCGACGACGGCGTCCGGGCGCACTGCATGGGCCTGATCCACGAGTTCGATCTGGATTTCGTTATCACGAGCGAGCGCGAATGGGCCTGCTACAAGACGCTTCCGGGCGTCGCGATCTGCCAACTCCAGAGACACGACAAGTTCGACGCAATTCACGTCTCCCGCTGGCGATGGAACGGAAAGACGCGCTCAAGGATGGAAGAGCCGGCGCGGCTGATGTTAAATCGTAGCGCATGATATCAACTATAGACGAACGACTAGTCCGGCTCCTCGGCGGCGCCGAGCTTTCCGATCTGCGCGCGCGGCTGCGCAGGCGCTACGAGCTCGGACCGGCCGATGGCCAGCTCCCATCGATCCAGGTGGGCAAGCTGAACGAAACGGAACGCACCGCACTGGCGTCCCTGGTCGGCCGCAGAGGCGGCGTGGCAGCCTCAATCTCCATCGACGTCAGCGCAGTCGACCGAGCGCTTTCCGATGCCGGTATCGCACCATCCCTTCGAACCGCACTCGAACTTCTTGACGGTCCGATCATCCACCGCGAAACCGAATTGAACAGGATTCGCGAAAGTTGGGCGGCCGTTCTGGCCGGCTGCTCGCACACCGATCTGATCGCCTATTTGGCCTCGCCGCTCAACTTTGGCGTCCTGAAGCGCCTATCAGGCAATCAACCGGATTCCGCGTCCCTTATCTGTAGACAAACCGAAGACATCCTCAGACGGCTTCCCGCTGCGGGAGTACCGCGGGCCCAAATCGCGGCGGAGCATCTGGGAGACGCTCACGGCCTCGACAGCGCCCGCCCGGTCGCCACTCTCACGCTGGCCGTCCTTCGAAGCCGCTCATCGACCGACACAGGCGATGACCGCGATACATGGGCTGCGGTCGGCATCCTGGTGAACGAACTGGCCAAGCCTGCCCTGTTCTTGAATGTGCCGTGCAGCGGATTGCCAGTCTCACCCGGAGAACCACAATACGCATCACTGCGGCTTCTCGCTCGGCGGCCGTCGGAATGGACGGTGGCGAGAAGATCCATTTTGGTGTGCGAGAATCCGAATCTCGTCGCAATCCTCGCCGACCAACTCGGGACCGCCTGCCCTCCGGTCGTTTGCGTCGACGGCCATCTCGGTGCGGCTCAGCGGACCATTCTCAAGCAGCTCAAGGAATCGGGAGCAGACCTTCGGTATCATGGCGACTATGATTGGCCAGGAATTATGATCGCCAACTACGTAATAGCGAAATACGGCGCCGTACCGTGGCACTTCTCAGCGGCAGACTACGTCGCCGCGTCCAAAAGCGTTCCTCAGCTCGCGATACCACTGAGCGGCCGGCCAGTCATCGCTTCATGGGATGCAGATCTCACCGCGGCCATGATAAAGACCGGAATCAAGATCGAAGAAGAGGCCATTGCCGAGCGGATCATTGATCTTTTAGGCAAAGAGTCGCTACACGCCTGACTAAATCCGAGAACGCACTTCTGTCCGGACGATCGACTGCGAGTGCGTCGAGGGTGAGCAGATCTCGTCGGTTCGGCCCTAAGGGAGACTCCCGCGCACGCGATTGCTCCTCACTAATTTACATGCTTATGGCGATTTCAAGGAACCTGCATCGGGGATGCAGAGGCGAGCAACGCTAGGCTCGCGTAGTACGAGGCCAAAGTGCTGCCGAACAAGCCGCGACGGGATTCCTCGAGTGAACGACCAACATGCCAATGGCATCAGATCCCCCACAGCAAGTGTCCCGTTTGCTGCTAGACCAATCGCCTCGCGAGATCACGTGGCACATAGCTTGCTTCGCTCATGGCGGAAGCACGGCTTCCGCCATGAGACGAACTTGGGAGGACAATATGCTTGGAATTGGAAGCAAGTTGCCGTCGTTCGAAATCACAGGCGTAAAGCCTGGCTTTCACGCGCCAGAGGAAGAAGGACAGAGTGCATTCGAAACGTTGACTGAAGACAGCTTTTCCGGGAAATGGAAGATCATCTTCTTCTATCCCAAGGATTTCACGTTCGTCTGCCCGACCGAGATCGCCGAGTTTGCCCGGCTATCCAAGGATTTTGCCGACCGCGATGCGGTCGTGCTTGGTGGCTCGACCGACAACGAGTTCTGCAAGCTCGCCTGGCGACGCGCACATCAGGACCTGCATAATCTGCCGATCTGGCAATTTGCCGATACCACAGGGACGCTGGTCGATGGCCTTGGCGTGCGTTCGCCCGAAGGCGTCGCATACCGCTATACCTTTATAGCTGATCCTGACAACACCATACAACACGTCTATGCGACCAATCTCAATGTAGGCCGCAGTCCCAAGGACACGCTTCGCGTGTTGGACGCGCTGCAGACCGACGAACTATGCCCGTGCAATCGCGAGATCGGCGGCGAAACGCTGAAGGTCGCTTGAGGCAGCATGTCGTCGATCGAGCGGTTGAAGGACCAAATCCCTGACTTCGCAAAGGACATCCGGCTCAACCTGATGTCGATGGTCACCGATGAGACGCTGTCGCCGCAGCGCCAGTACGGGCTATTGCTGGCGAGCGCGATAGCCACCCGCAACCCAGCCGTGATCGCCGCGATGGAATCGGCCGCCGCCGCCGTGATGACGCCAATCGCGGTCGCGGCGGCGAGATCCGCAGCTTCGGTGATGGCGATGAACAACGTCTATTACCGCTTCGTTCACCTCGCCAGCAACCCGGAGTACAAGATGATGCCGGCGCGGCTGCGGATGAACGTGATCAGCAATCCCGGCGTGGACAAGTCCGATTTCGAGCTGTGGTCGCTGGCGGTCTCGGCCATAAACGGCTGCGGCGCCTGTATTGACGCGCACGAGAAGGCGCTGCGTGCGGCAGGCGTCAGTGCTGAGACGATCCAGACTGCGGCGCGTTTTGCCGCCATCGTGCAGTCGGTTGCAGTCGCGATCGAAGCGGCCGGGCACGGCACTGCACAGCCGGGCTGATCTACCCTCTCTCCCATTCTTGCAGATCGGGTGAGAACCTGACGCAGGCTGACCTTACGTCAGATTCTTAGCCCAAAGTTCGTTGCTTTGCGAGTGCCGTCGTTCAGCGCAAGTGTCGAGAGGCGCACTGAAGCTGCGGGTGGATTTCTCAATCAACGACCATCGCAAGCCCGTCGTTTGGCCCTGCTTAATTTGTTCCTTTAGTTTATTATCGTTTTTCTGCACACTGGGTCGGTTAAGCAGACAAACGTTGTGCAGATATCACCCAGCCACGGGTACTGGCTGCAAGGATCTGACGCATCGGCGACCAGCGTATTGTTGTCGACCGGTCGCGCTGCCTCAGCGACGAAAGTCGGCACCGCCGCTGCAAGCGCGACGGCGCTCGCAGTCACAAACAACCATCTTTTCATTCGAGCGTCACCCAATATTCTCCCCAGCTGCCCTGAACCTAACAGCGCGAACGCGGAATGCAAATCTGACGCTACGTCAGGTTTGGCTTAAAGATTGTTACCAAGCGCTCCACAGCGCAGTTCCCGATGGCGTATGAGGCTCGGCTTCCGATCGCGTTCGCGGATCCGGATCTCAGCGATTGAAAGCGGGACTGCGACCGCAGCAAGTTGAGACGCACAAGGTTGTCAGATGCTGCGCTCGGCCATTCCGCTGATGTCGTAGTTGAGGAACGTCTCCCGGTCGCTATCTGGCGGAAGCACTATGGAAGCGGCGCGATGAGCACAGATGGGTATGGCAGGTGACGAGAATTTTCCTTCGCTCTGGTCGCGACGACTTTATTTGTCTTGCGGATATTGACCAAGGATGCCCGTTCGATTGATGCCTGCTTGGTGTAGGCCAGTTTCATATGATCTCGGGAACACCGCGGTCTGTCCCCGCACATATGTGGCCGGTAAAGTTCGAACAGATGGGCGCGTCAGCTCGAGTTGAGAAAGTGGCGCTGCCACGCCTTCGCTGTGCCTGAGTTCGTCGGATTGAGTAACTATGCCGCCTGGCGGCCTCAAGCGAGTGAGATGCGAATTGAAGCCGTGGCGGGATCGTCTCGTTCAATGGCGTCACAGCGCGATCTTTCACCCCTTACCCAAACTTGAATAACACACCATATCCACCACGCGGATAACTCCATTCGATGTCGCCGGTCGGCTCGCCGATGACGCGGCAGGTGCCACACTCGATGCAGCCATCGACAGTGACCTCGACCTGCCCCTTGTCGTTGAGCTCATAGCAGCGTGCGGGGCAGGCTTTCAAAAGTGCAAGGAGTTGCGGCGATGGCGTGGTGTGCGCGCGCACCTTGACGTGGGGTCGGCCGACGTCGACAAGGTATCGGTTGTAGTACAGTTTGTCCTCAACACGCACTGAGGGCTCGGCATTCATGTTTTAGCCTCCTTTGTTCGGCCCGACTTGGTTTGTCCGGCTCGACCTTGGTCAGCGCCATGCGCGAGCGAAACGGAATGCATCGCCGAACAGACCTGTCCAGGACCGCGCCTTCACAAAGGATTTCAAAGTCATCTTCTCCTTCTCGGCCTTCGGCGTACCGTCGACACGCACAAAGTTCTGCATCGCCCTTGAGAGCAGTTGCGGATAGGTGAGGAAGAAGTTTTGCGAATTGGTGTGCATCAGGGTCGGCAAATCCTTGTATTTCTTCAGATCCTTGATGACGAAGGAATCATCCAGCATCTTCTTGTAGAGCGACAGGTTTTTTGCGGTCATGCGATCGCCGCGCGATTTCAGCTGGGAGATTGCTTCGGCGGCGATGCGGCCTGAGGTCATCGCAAGATTGGAACCTTCGCGATGGACGGCGTTGTTGAGCTGCGCCGCGTCCCCTGCCACCACCCAGCCCTCGCCATAGAGCTGCGGGATCGCCTTGTAGCCGCCTTCGGGAATGAGATGTGCGGAATATTCCTTGACCTCGGAGCCTGCGATCAGCGGCGCCACGGAGGGATGCCTCTTGAAGTGATCGAGCAACCCGTAGGGCGTCTCACCGGTGCGCTGGAAGTCGGCGACAAGGCAACCGATACCGAGCGAAATGCACTCCTTGTTGGCATAGATGAAACCCATTCCGGTCATGCCGCGGGAAATGGTGCCTGCGGCTTCGATCACGAGACCCTCGTCGCCCTCGAGATTGAAGCGAGCCTCGATCGTCTCGCGCGGCAGGAAATGCATTTCCTTGACCGCCAATGCCACCTTGTCGGGCTCCGGCCGCGCGCGCAGGCCCGCACGCGTCCCAAGCAGGCCATTAACCCCTTCGGCCAGCACCACGACGTCGGCGTGTATCTCGCCGTCGCGGCGATCTGTATGAACACCGATCACCCTTCCACGATCGTCTCGTGCGAGCTCGGTAACTGTCGTCTCGCATAATACGGTCGCGCCGGCCTCCCGCACTTTTGACGAGAACCACTTGTCGAACTGCGCGCGAATGATGGTATAGCGGTTGGGGCGCTCCTCATTGAAGTCCTCGGAGCGATACTGCATGCCGAGGTGGGAGCGGTCGTCCATCATCCAGAACCGCTGCTCGACCAGGTGGCGTTCGAGCGGCGCCTCGTCGCGGAAGTCCGGTATCAGCTTTTCCATCATGTCGGCATAGAGGATTGCACCCTGCACATTCTTCGATCCGGCATATTCGCCCCGCTCGAGCTGCAGGACCTTCATGCCGCGCTTGGCCAGGGTCAGTGCCGCCGCGTTGCCTGCCATCCCGGCGCCAACGACGATTGCGTCGAACCTCTCATCGATCATGACAATCTCCTAGCTCGCGATCCGCGCGCGCGAATGCGGCAAAAGCCGCGCGCGAAATGCGGCCGTCAGCGCCGGCAACAATTGCAGGGCGTCGTTGATGATGGCGATATGGGCGAAATCGAATATCGGCGCATTCTTGTCAGTATTGATCGCGACGATCAGATCTGCGCCCTCGACGCCGACCCTATGCTGAATCGCGCCGGATATGCCAGCGGCGATATAGAGCTTTGGCCGAATGGTCTTGCCGGTCTGACCGATCTGCCGGTCAGTCGAGACCCAGCCCTTTTGCACCAGAGGACGCGAGCAACCATACTCGGCGCCGAGGACCGTTGCGAGCTGGCGCACCAGGTGGAAGTTGTCCTGCGATCCCAGTCCCAAGCCGCCTGCGACCACGACATCGGCGTAGGCAAGATTGGACGTTTCGGAATCGCGGTCCGGAATGAACGACAGCACCTTGGTGACGATATCATCTTCAATGAGACCGAGCGGATGGATAACGATGCGGGACGCATCGCGCTCGACACGTTCGGGCATCGGCATGACGCGCGGGCGGACGGTTGCCATCTGCGGCCGGTAATTCAAGGTGTAAATCGTGCAAAGCAGCGAGCCGCCAAAGGTCGGACGTGTGGCCGCAAGCGAACCATCAGCGTCAACGTCGAGCTCGGTGCAGTCGGCAGTCAGCCCTGTCAGAAGCGTCGTCGCGACAGATCCCGCCAGATCACGGCCGAGCGTCGTGGCGCCGAGCAGCAGGATTTCGGGCTTGTAGGCGTTGACAAGTTCGGTCAGCGCCTTGGTATAGGATTCATTGCGATACTCCGACAGAATGTTGTCGGGCACGAGATAGCTCAGATCGGCGCCATAGCAGAACGATTCAAGCGCGGCATTGCGCGTCGCCTCCCCCTCCGGACCGATTACGATTGCGGCGAGATTAACCTTCAGCTTGTCGGCAAGCCTGCGGCCCGCGCCCATGAGCTCCCAGGATACGGGATGTACCTGGCCGCGCTCCTGCTCGACGAAGACCCAGACGTGCTTATAGGCCTTAAAGTGCTCCGGCAATTCTCTTTTGGCTGCGGCACGGCCGCCTACGGCCGGCATGGCAGCTTTGGTGACGTTGCTCATACCTTTGAATTCCCTCAGAACCAGCGCGCCTGCGCCACAAGATCGCGCTCTCGCTTCGATTGCCCCTTGAAGATGGATTGATCAGCGCCGGACCGGCTTCTTGGCTGCCGCCATCGGCTCCGCCGTTCCGGTTTGGCCCCAGCGCAAAAAGGAGCGCTCGGCGATCGCCGGTTGCCGCACAGGTCACGTTTCGACAGGTCATGTTTGAAGATGTCCTTGGCTCCGGCCTCCTCCGCGCCCCATATCGCGACCGGCGCCCGCGCCCGCCGCACGGCGTCGTGCGTGCTGCCGCGGCCAGTCCCGCTCATCGCTTCCAGAAGGGTTGACCAGGCAGCTCCGATTTGTGCGCAACACTCGCGCGCCGCCCTCGACGTGGCGCTACGCGCTGACTGTGGCGAGCGCGTTAATCTTGCCGACGAACCCGTCATGCAATTGGTGCACGTCTTCCGGTGCAAAGAAATCGCACACCACCATGATGACTGACCCTCCCGGCACATGATGCTGCTGGTCGTGGGGTGTTGGAAGATGAGCGCAAAATCAGTAACTTGCTCGATGCAGACGGCCGTATGCATGCCTTCTCCGGACGGTCGTGTGGATGCTTGAGCTATCGATGGATCGGCATCTTTCGGTCAATCCCTGATCTCAATTGCACCGAAGGCAATTTCGAACGGAGCTTCGCGTGAGCATGAGCCATGAAATGATCGCGGCACTGGGAGTGAGCAGCAAACGCAACGTCATTTGTCTTCCTCCAAATCTCATCTGGAACAAAAGTCGGCAGGCTCATCGTCGGCGACAGACTTGGCAGCAGAACAGCAAGTGTCGTACCAGTCCCGGCGCCATTGAAAATCAAAAGTCAAAACAATGGCTTGAGATGTTTTGGCGAAGATGACCCCGAACGTCACCGGCACGACAACTTCTGACATGGTCGCAAATCCGACAACGCAGCTTTGCTTACTCGTGCAGCGAGTTGAGCTTGATGAAGACGAAGACCGCAAACCTGGGCCGTAACGACAAGGGCGCGGGAACAAGCCGCACCGAGTGTGACGGCGCGGCTACTTCAGAACACTCAATGGCACGAAGGCGGGCCTCTTGGGTTCTGCGTTCTTGTGCTCTGCGTTCTTGTGCTCTGCGTTCTTGGGCTCTGCGACAGCATCCCTCAACACCTTGAATACGCGCTGGTCGATCGGTGACGACACCACGAAATCGGCATAGGCCTGCTCCAGCATTGCCTTGCACCGGGCCATGACCTCTGGTTCCGAGACGCCGGCGAATTGTTCTTTGGCGAGATGTTGCCCCATACGCCCCAGGATATGCAGGCGTGCGACGTCGAGGATCTTGGGATCGTAGCCGACGTCAAGGAGCGCAAAAAACTCCTCTGCTGAAGCGGCCGCGTTGAGCCGCTCCATGATGCCAGCTGTCGCCGGTGTGTCGCTCATCGAAAACTCTCCCTTCGGTTAAGCCGCCGGCGTGCGATCGGGCCCCGGCACAGCCGCAGAATCCTGCCGCCCCTTAGCCTTGCAGAGCCCCAACGTATCGGCCAACGGCCAACCAAGGCTTCGGAAACGCGAGGTCGGTCGAGTAGCACTGGATCGCCTTCACGAGGCACCGCGCGGGGTCGGACACCCGGACGCCGGCGATGGCCGGCGGGGACAATGCTGGACATGGCATCACGCGCGATGGCTCAATGAGCGTTCACAGACGTCGCGCCAAATCGCAACCAATGTCTCGCGCTCAACCGGCAGCTTGTTCTCAACGGCATATTTCCGCACCCGCGACAGAATCTGTCTTGCCTCATCGGCGTTCGCAGCAAGCTGCAATTCGTCGAGCAGCGTTGTGATCGCCGAAAGTCCAGAATGTTTTCCGATCACAAAACGGTTGGAGCGACCTAGCAAACGCGGGTCAAGCCACTGATAGGTGCGTTGATCCTTCAACAGACCGTCGACATGAATACCGGATTCGTGAGTGAATACATGCCCACCCACGATCGCCTTGTTCAGAGGAATCGCACGTGCTGCCGCGGCCGCGACCACCGCGGCGACGTTCTCGAGCTCCGGCAGTATGATGGTGGTCTGTCGTCCGTAGAGCTGTTTTAGCGCGACTGCGACCTCCTCCAGCGGCGCGTTGCCCGCACGCTCGCCGAGCCCAATGACCGTCACCGAGGCATGGCTCGCACCGGCTTTGATGGCAGCGAGCGTGTTGGCGGTCGCAAGCCCGAGATCGTCGTGGCCGTGAAACTCGAGCTCAAGATCGGTGGCCGCACGTAAATGCCCGACCAGCGCGCAAGTTGAATCTGGATCAAGCACGCTGAGCGTATCGGCAATGCGAAAGCGCCGCGCACCTGCCGCCTTTGCAGTTGCGGCCAGGGTGATGAGAAACTCGACATCGGCACGGGAGGAGTCCTCGCCGCCAACAGCGACCTTGAGCCCCCGCTCACAGGCGTAGCCAACTACTCGCTTCATCTGCTCCAGCGCCAATTCGCGATTTCCGCCAATCTTGGCCGCGATCTGCACGTCGGAGGCCGGGATCGACATGTTGACCATGGATACCTTCGCCTCGATCGCCGCATCGACATCGGCCTCTCGCATCCGGCACCAGCCAATGGTGGTGAGCGGGAGACCGGCTTCGACAATGGCGCGGATCGCGGCGATCTCCTCGCTGCCCATGGCGGGCGTCCCCNCCCCGCCTCGACTTCGGTGACCCCGGCCCGCTCCAGCGCCCGCGCGATCGCCAGCTTTTCGTCGGCGGTAAACGCAACGCCAGGCGCCTGCTCGCCGTCGCGCAATGTCGTGTCGTTGAGCACGATCGGCTTGGCCGGTGCCATCTCGGACCAGGACGGTTTGGCAACAGTTGCGGCAGCGATCACGGGAAACTCCTTGCTATGTCTGACCACGGAATGTGCTTCAGCAACCGGCATGCCACGCCGGCGGCTACATCAAACGATTGACCGATATATGGTTTTTGTCGGGATTGGATTGTCGCAAACGCGACAGTTGCAGAGCGGACGCGTCAAATTGACTTGGCTAGCTGGGCCGGGATTAGAGCCGAGCTTACCACACGGGTCGCCCGCTCGTCGCGAAGCCTGGGCAGTCATCGACCGGAAAGCTGGCCAACAGACGATTTCTACGCCCGCCTCAGATCGGCCAGTCGCCGTCGACGATCGGGCTCGCCGCCTGCAACAGAACGGCGCGCCGGCGCTCGGCCATCCGGCTCTCGCCGCTTTCATCGCCAAAGCAGACGATGAAGTCGTTACATTGCGTGCACACCGGCGTTGTACACATCACGAGGCCCTCGTCCTCGCATAGCGTGCGATAGAAGAATCGTTTCCATCGCATATTGTTGATATTGCACGCCGCGAGCGGCGCGAAATGGCGGCTTAGAAGCCGAGAGAGTTCGCCTCGGTTACGCAGTCCGAGGTCTTCCCATAAGTGGTCTGGCTCGATGGCGCGTCGGGCGATCATTGCAGCCAGCCAGCGGCCGATATCCCCTTCCGTCGACCGTCGCGCGAGCAAGAGATCACGCACCACTGCGACCTCGTCGGTCACATTGGACTTGAAATACGCGAGCGACTGTTCGGCTTTGAGTTCAATCGACGAGAAGTACTGATCCAGCAATGCCGCCAGTTCATGGTCTGTCAGGCCGGCTTTTTCGACAAGTGAGCCACCATCCATTGCGGCAGCCGCCAGAATAGATGCCAGCACGTGTCGATCGAAATCGCTGTCGGCGGCTATCTCGGCGTCTTCGGGGAGAACTCCAGTGAGCAGGCGATAGGTTGCAATACCTTTATGCACGTCTTCGCTCGCCCCGATCGCACAATCAACCGACCGCAGAGGCAACTTCGCTTCAAACATGCCGGCCTTTCCACCGCGGGTCCAAGTATGCTCCGCCGCATCCCAACCCTGTCAGGGCGTCTCGCGCCGGAATGCCGGTCTCCCGGGATGGGGGGGGAACTGGGGGAGACCGGCACCCGCTCGCGCGCCCTTACGAGGCCACGAGTCGCCACCCTTACGAGGCAGCGAGTTCGGCGGCGGTCTTGCCGATAACTGACTCGTCAACCGCCTTCATAATGCCGTGCTCCATCAGCATGTCCTCGAGTTCGTCCATGGAGATCGGCGTCGGGATGACGCCTTTGCCGCCATTGTTGTGGACCTTGGTCGCGAGCTTGCGATAGTGATCGGCCTGCTGAGAGTCTGGCGCATACTCCAGCACCGTCATCCGGCGCAATTCCGCATGCTGGACGATGTTGTCGCGAGGCACGAAATAGATCAGCGTGGTTCCTAGCTTCTTGGCCAGCGCGTCCGCCAGTTCCAACTCCTTATCGGTCTGCCGCTCGTTGCAGACCAGGCCGCCCAGCCGCACACCGCCAGAATTGGCGTATTTCAGAATGCCCTTGGAGATATTGTTGGCGGCGTACATCGCCATCATCTCACCGGACATCACGATGTAGATCTCCTGTGCCTTGTTCTCGCGGATTGGCATCGCAAAGCCGCCGCAGACAACGTCGCCGAGCACGTCATACGAGACATAGTCGATGCCCTCGTAAGCCCCGTTCTCCTCCAGGAAGTTGATCGAGGTGATGACGCCTCGCCCCGCACAGCCGACACCCGGCTCGGGCCCGCCCGACTCCACGCAGCGGATGTCCTTGTAGCCGATCTTCATCACGTCTTCGAGTTCGAGATCCTCGACACTTCCTGCGTTCGCTGCCAGACTCAAGATCGTGTCCTGCGCCTTGGCGTGCAGGATCAGGCGGGTCGAGTCGGCCTTTGGATCACAGCCCACGATCAGGATCTTTTGACCCATCTCGGCGAGCGCTGCCAGCGTGTTCTGCGAGGTGGTCGATTTGCCGATGCCACCCTTGCCGTAGAATGCGATTTGCCTCAGTGAAGACATGTTGCTCTCCATCAACCGATTTGCCAAACATTGCGCGCTGCTCTTGCGCGCGAGCTTTGTTTCCTGCTCAGAAACGGGGGCCCACGGGTTCAAGGGAAGGAGAGCATCGCTCGTCTTTTGCGTCTGCGTGCACTCAGCCCTCACTCAGTGTTGCGTCATCCCTATAGCAACGGCCGTGCCAGCCCCTGTCCGCGCTCGTTAAGCGTCTGAATACGTGTTGCAAACCCACGCACCTGCGAATGATCCCGGCTTATCCAGCGGAAGGTCACGGCTGTTTTGTAGCTGACAGGACTTGAGCCCGCCTGTCGGAAACCGAACAGGCCTCGTAAGCATCAAACGGGTCAAGGCCGCCTTGCCGCCGGCTGCTTCGACGCGTTCAAGCGTGGAACGGGAATTGCCAATCGGTCTTTGCGGTGAATCGTTGGCGGAGCGCGACAATGCAGGTCGGGAGCGAAATATCCAAGGGGATGGACGAGCGGTCGATGTACGTGATCGATGATGACGTGGCCGCCCGCGCGGCCCTGCAATGCACGTCGTATGATAGGATCGAGACGCACCAGCTTGCAGCGCCGGAACACGCTCTTGGCAAGGGCGATTGGCCGGAACCGGATGTGGTGCCGCTCGGCGATGGCGGCGTCACACCGATCGCTCAGCCTGGCGCGCTCGAATAGATGCGCCATGGCAACGATCATCTTCTATCAAAAGAGTGGCTGCGTCACCAACGCCCGACAAATCCGCTCATTGACGGCCGCGGGCCATCGCGTGATTGTCAAAGATATCTTGAAAGAGCCGTGGTGCACGCGGGAACTGCGCTCGTTCTTCGGACACATGCCCGTCGCATCCTGGTTCAGTCCCTCCGCGCCGCGCATCAAGTCGGGCGAAGTTAATCCCGACACGATCGATGCGGCGAGCGCACTTGCGCGGATGCTCGGCGATCCACTTTTGATCCGACGCCCCCTGATCGACGCTGACGGTGCAAGATGCGCGGGATTCAATTGTGAGCTCGTGCTGTCGCTGCTTGGGCGGACCGCGCAGGATGATCTCGAAGGATGCTCGCGCGAGGGAACTTGCATGGACTGTCCACCCAAGTGAGGCGATTGCACAAATTCTGGTCATGGCAGAGAACAAGTCAGACGCTCTCTCTTTCTTCAATGGCACGAGCGATCCGCAAAGCTCACGCTGCGAAGATTGGAAGATGGGAGGCCTCTATCGACCGCTGCAGATGTGGCGAGACTGCTCCGGGCGGATTTTCGCTTCGCGCATAAGACAAACTTGCAGCGCAAACGAGGGGATACGACGGCGCGGCGGCAAGATTGGAACGCTCCGTGTGCTCCTGCTGTGACTTGGCGACTTAATTGCGTCGAAGACCCAGCCGATTTGATCCGCATCAAATCCTTTGCCATCCCGCTCATGTGACAGAGGGCTCGCGTGAGTATCCACGCGAACTTTGGAATGGAGACTTTGATGAGAGCAAGAACAATTCTGACGAAGGCATCGCTGCTCGTGCTTGCAGCATCGGTCGCCGGAGGCACCATGTCGTCGGCACAGGCTGCGGATCTCGCACCGGCGCAAGTCTACGCTAGACCGCCAGTGGTCGAACCCTTCAATCCCCTAATGATCCGCCTGCGCGTGCTCGGCGTGCTGCCGGATTCAGAAGGCAGCTCGGTCAATGTCGGCGCCATCCCGCCTCTGTCGTCACCGAATTCTGGGCTCTCGATCAGCGATCGGGTCGTACCGGAGCTCGACATCACCTATTTCTTCACCCCCAACATCTCCGCTGAACTCATTCTCGCCGTGACCAGGCATCACATCAGCGGCACTGGGACGCTGAGCGGGCTTGATATCGGCAAGACCTCACTGTTGCCGCCGACGCTGACCCTTCAATACCACTTCACCGGCTTCGGCCCGTTCAAGCCGTATATCGGCGCCGGCATCAACTACACCGCGTTCCTCTCCCAATCCGCAGCTAGGACGCCGATCGCGGGCCTGGTGGTGACGGATTTGCACGTCAACAACACAGTCAGCCCCGCGATTCAATTCGGCTTCGACTACATGGTCGATCGTCATTGGGGCCTCAACTTTGACGTGAAGAAGTTGTGGTTGCGGCCGGATTATTCGGCGACCGTAAACGGTACGATCCCCGTCACGGGGCGCGCTAATATCGACCCATGGCTGATCAGCGGCGGCGTCACGTATAAGTTCTGAGTAAAGAGCACGATCCAAAAAAGTCGAACAGATTTGCTTAAACGAGGGGGGCGAGCGAGGTGACGATTCGAAGAAGCGTCATCACGTGCAGCGCCGGGAGCCGGGCCCGACGCCGCATCCGCTTCGGTTGTGTGCGATTGACGAAGCCAGCACGAGGGATCACGCCTGTTCATCTGGATGAATCGTGATGTGCATGATTTCGTTGGTATCCTCGGATGAACCGGGAGACCGACTGTCCTCGAGCAGCTTGAGGTCACACGGGCAGACGTCGGTGTCGGCCAAGACGAGCACCACCCGCTCAAGGGCTTTTCCATTCGCAACGCAAAGGAACACTGCTCGGGTGTGCTCCGTAATTCAGCGTCGGTGGCCGGACTCGCGGCCATGTCGGGCAATGCCGCCGTGTCCGAAGTTCCTGCGCTATCAGCTGGAACTCAGTCTAGCGTGATAGCGGCGCTAGGCATTCCGAAGCTAAAGAATTGGCAGGACTTCCAGCGCGGATACGTGGTCCTCTTCCAGGCCGAGCTAAAGGACCACACGCGCGGCAGTACGGGCGCCATGGCCAGAAGCGGGGCGGAATCGACATCCTCGCTCGCCGCGACGGGATTCACGACCACTTCGTCGGGATCCAGTGCGGCCGATACGACGTACCGCTAACGAAGGCGGCGATCCTCAAGGACTGCAGGGATGCGCTTGCGATCAAGGCCGGGCCCAAGGAAATCATGTTCACGACGTGCCCCAGCGACACCAAAGCGACGGACGCGGCGATTGAGGTCGAAAGCGAGCTCAGAGCCGAAGGGCACGACCTGAGCCACGTCACCTGCCGTCGATACGACTGCCAGAACGACGTTTTTGTCGACGTGAACCCCGCTTCGGACGCATGCCGAACCTGAAGACGCTGACTGACGAGGAATGGCGCAAGGCCGGCACCGACGGTTTCGACATCGTCGGCAACGGCAAACCGGTCATCGAGGTCTCCCTCGAAGATCTGCAGGCTACTTTTCCGTACTCGCGGGCCGCCAAGGAAGGGCCGCAGGCCATCTTCGGCCGCGTCTACCAGACCCTCGAATTCGGGCGGGAGGACAAGCCCTGCGACCCGTGCGCGACTTGGTCGGCACCTTCATCTTGCAAAACTTCCCGGCGGTCCCGGCGACGTGTGTTCGGCAAACCGGTCGAAGTGAGGCGGCCACATTCCATTCGGACGCTCTCCCTGAAAGCCGGGTTGCATCCCAAGCGGTTGAGAAAGGTCCTCTCGTCGGCGGGAATGCTCAAAGCGCCGACCTGCTCGCGGACGGGAATTGCCTCGTCGACGCCCAGAAGAGCGTTTCCCTCAGACGGCGGCCGCCGCCCCGCTGTCGCTGCTGGAGGCCGGCGAATACATCAAACGCGCCTCGGGTGCAGCGGGCCCTCTTGTACCGCTCCGGCATCCTTAAGCCCCGCCTCAAGGCCGCAGATCACGGCGGCGTCGCATGTTCGCGCCCGAGGACCTGGACGAATTCCTTGGTCGCCTGCTGGACGGCGCTGCGCCGGTCAAGGCCGCAGCCAGCCTGGCCGACATGCCTAGCGCCGCCAAGAAGGCCTGCTGCAGGCCACCGCGATCGTTCCGGCGCTTCTCGACGGGCGCCTGACGCGCAAGGCGCCCATCGCTGGCGAGCGCGACTACATGGCCGTCCTGGTCGATGTCGAAGAGGTCCGGACGCTGACCCGAGTAGCCAATCATGGCGGGCTCACCGGCGAGGCTCGCGAGGAACGTCTGCAGACCGCCGATCGCGTCGTCAGCAAACTGATCGCCGGCGGGCACCTCAAGACCGTCACTGTCGTGACCTCCGTCAACCGCTGCCCGACCGCGGTCGTCCCGATCGAAGAGGTCGAGCGGTTCGAGCAGGAATTCGTGTCGCTGTTTGTGCTGGCGAAGCAACGCGGACGGCATTTCCGGGCGGTCAAGAAAGAGCTCGATACAGCGGGCGTGAAGCCGGCACCGGACCCGGACCAGATCGGGGTGACGTACTATCGCCGCCGTGAGATCGCCGCCAAAGGCACAGCGAACCGGCAACCAGCAGGGAAAGGAATCCAAGTGACCTACACGTAGGCTCAATTCAAGGCGGCCCACCGCGCCGGATCATGACTGCGCTAGGCCCATCTTCCTCGAGGCGCTCGACGTGATGCAGAACTATTCGGCCTTCCAGGCAATCGTCATGCTCAACGACGGGGAGCGCGGACGTTTCACGAAGGCCGCGCGCCGCTACGCACACGTCTGCAGTCCCAAGGGAACGCGAATTGCTGAAGGGCATCCTACTTTTGATTGACTTCGCCCACGTGGCCGACGAGATCTCGGCGGGCGAAGTATACGGCAACGTGACCCGCTGTGGCTGGCCTTCCCGGGAGGCGCTCGCCGCTTGCGTTCTGAACGCGGGTTGGTGATGGGGACCGGCAAACGTCGATGATAATGAACGGTACGTCTTGCCGGTACCATTTTGCTATGCCGCAGTTGTAACGAGTCCTGTTGCAGGAGGGGCCAGGGAGATCTCCGGAATAATACGGTTCTGCATAGCCGCAGTTGCGATTCAGGAAGACGCTCGTTGACATAGTGGGAAACGTACTTACGTGACGTTCATTGCGGGCAGGACCACTGGAGGAAAAATGTCAGGCCATGGGAAGGAAAGTGGAGGGCATGACCACCACGAGCACGAAAAACACCACCACGACCACGACAAGCATCACCACGACCACCATCCTCCAGGCCCCCCGCCGAAACCGCCAGGACCGCCGGAGCCTCCGAAGCCGCCGCCGCGCCGCGTTGGCTGAATGATGCTAGCTCCTCCGGAGCAGCAGGATAGTCCCCGCCCCCACTGGGACCGGCGTTTTCCAGGCCGGTTTCAGTGGGAGCTGGATGCATTTGCTGAAGCGGAAATTGCTCCGTCAATCGATCCAGAGGCGTTAGCGAGTGGCCGGCTCGACTTGAGCTTTGAATGGCCCATGGGCGATAAACGCATCCCGCTTCGGGCCGTCTACCCGGATAGCTATCCTCGCCTTCGTCCGCATGTTTATCTCACGGACCCGAGTTTCTTTCCGAAGCGGCATTACTCGCCGCTCGACGGGAATCTATGCCTCCTTGGACGGGATACACGCCAGTGGTCGTCGAGTTGGAGTGTCCCCGAACTCTTGCGGAATCAGCTCCAAGCAGCTCTCGAGAACGGTCCCAATGAAGATCCACAAGGAGAGCCAGCCGAGGTTTGGTGGAATCAATGCAGCCGTCCCGATTCATACTGCTTGATCGACTCAGATTGGTCACTCTTAGGGGTGAAAGCGCCGGGACGGATGAAGCTCGCGTACTCCGCCCGACTGGATCACAAATCGGGTGAGATCGTCTTCTGCGCCGTCGTGAAATCTGTGCTCGACGCCGATGGCAAGCAAGTGGCCGCATGGAGCAGTCTCATGCCGGCGGCCTTGCAGGGCGACGCGGTCAAGGAGATCGAAGTCACGTGGGATCTCCGGGAGGGAGAGCTTCGTCCGAAGCCGTCGTTGCAGGACCAGAATATCGGCCTGGGTGAACTGCTGAATGGTCGCGCGAATCCCTCCGCTCTGTTCGATCTACCGAATTCGCGGCGGGGCCAACTGCACGCCTTTCTGTATCCCACCGAAACTCAGTTTCGAAAGCAAGGCGAGTCATGGCTCTTCGTTCTCGCGGCAGGTAAGCGTAGCGCGTTCTACCCCAACAAAAAGGCCCCCGAGCCTGTAGATGCTTTCATCATTAGGACCCTACGGGCAGGACATCAGGATCTAATTTCGCGAGCACCTGCGACTTCCGTGTTATCAACCAAGTCAATCGCTCTCCTTGGTACCGGTGCGGTCGGCGCACCGCTGGCGATCGAATTGGCACGTAATGGGGTCGGCGAGCTCAAGCTCCTGGATGCCGATGTCGTCGAACCGGGCAACACGATCCGATGGCCCATCGGGTCTTCTGCTTGGGGCCGGACGAAAACCCAAGCCCTGGCCGACTTCATCGCGCGCGAGTACCCTGCAACGAACGTGAGTTGCGTAAATCACGCTTTGGGGACCTTTGTGCCGCAAACGGGGTTTGGTGATTTCGCTGCGCTGGATGAAACGCTCGCCTTTGTCGATCTTGTCATCGACGGAACCGCTTCGTTCGGGACAACGTCGTTGATCCAGGATCAGGCGCGATCACGCTCACTTCCTCTGGTCGCTCTGTATGCTTCCCCATCGGTCGCGAGCGGCGTGGTCGCCCTTTACATGCCAAATGAGGGCTGCCCGGTGTGCCTTGAGTGGGCGTGGGAAGACGGAACGAGCGGAATTTCGCCTCCTCCCGGGATGTTTGCAGAAGCCGAATTGATTCAGCCACCCGGATGCGCCGAGCGCACATTTTCCGGCACTTTCTTCGATCTCCAGGAACTTTCACTGCAAGCAATGCGGGTCGTGGCCGGCTTTTTTGCCGGCGGGTTTCCTCAATCATCGTCTGTCGTTTACACCTTGGCCTTTGAAGACCAAGATGGAATCCGCGTGCCGGCATGGCACAAAAACAGCTTGCCGCCTCATTCCCAATGCTCATGTCGGAAGTAACGGTTTGGCTTTCGGCCCAAATACTGTCCTCGCTGAGAACCGAGGCCGATCGGCAGTTTCCGCTTGAAACTGGTGGAGCACTGATCGGGTACTGGAGCGATGCTGATACCGTCGTCGTAACCGAATTCGTAGGACCTGGCCCGGACTCGGTTCATCGACGATATTCTTACCAACACGACCACGAGTGGGAGGCTTCGCAGATCGCCCTTCACTATCATCGATCTGGACGTTCGCACGTTTATATCGGCGACTGGCACACACATCCCGAGGCTAGGTCCGGGGACCTCAGTGGGACCGATCGGCGCTCTATCCGGCGCGTAATCAAGTCACGCGAAGCCCGCGCTCGCCGCCCTTTGATGGTGGTGCTGTTCGGAAAAACCGAGCACTGGACTCCCTTGGTTTGGGTTTCAACGCTCAAACCGAGATGGGCTTGGCGGCAGCAGCTGTTGATCGAGAAAACAAAGCTGCAGCTTTTCTCAGTATAGCCCGTCGCACCGGACCGGCTTGCGCTCGGGTGGCCTATGTAATTTTGGAGGGTCTTTTTTGAAAAGATCCCCTCGATAATTACATTAGTAACATGCGAAACGCTCGGGCGCAGAATTCGTCGAGTGCGGGCTCCAATGAACTGCTTGCTCAGATCAATACGTGCAATAATCCGTTACATTCCTTGGCGAACTTTATGCTGGCAGATTGTTCGCGATCGCCGCGCGAACGGACTTTGTACGATACGGACGAACGAGCGCGACCCCGCGGCCAGCCTATTCTAATGAAGTCATGATGGTACGTTTCGTACCGTAATGCCCGCACGTTACTAATTTCGAAGTCTCAAACCACCAACCGTCTTCCCGCGCGTCACGGCAGGCCACATAGACTTGTCAGTGTCCTTCGAATTCGAAGTTCGCTAATCTGTCCACTGCAGAATGGATCGAACTTCGGATTCGGGAAACTAGCGCACTGGTCCAGTCCAACGATGGCACTCGCACCGTTGATCGCCTACGCGCATGTCAGGAAGAGCTTTGACAACGGTCATGACGCCGAACGCGTCACGGCCGTCGACGATGTCTCGCTTGATATTGCCGCGGGGGAATTCCTGGCGATCGTCGGCGCCTCCGGCTCCGGCAAATCCACCTTGCTGCGGCTCGCCAACCGCCTGCTCGCCCCCGACAGCGGCCGAGTCTTGGTGGAGGGCGAGGACGTGCGCGAAGTCGATCCGGTGCGCTTGCGCCGGCGGATGGGCTACGTGTTCCAGAGCGGCGGGTTATTTCCGCATATGCGCGTCGCCGACAACATCGCCGTCACGCCGAGACTGCTCGGCTGGCCCGCCGCCGAGGTCGCCGCGCGCGTCGATGAACTCCTCGAGGTGGTGCGGCTCGATCGTTCCCTCCATCGCGATCGCCTTCCGCATGAACTGTCGGGCGGGCAGCAGCAGCGTGTAGGCGTGGCGCGGGCACTCGCCGCCCGTCCCCGTATCATGCTGATGGACGAACCCTTCGGTGCGCTCGATCCGCTGACCCGCGACAACCTCGGCGAGGAGTACCGCGCCCTGCATCGCAGGCTCGCCTTGACCACGGTAATGGTCACTCACGACATGACGGCGGCCTTGCTGCTTGCCGATCGCATCGCGGTGATGCGGGCCGGACGGGTTGTGGCGCAAGGCCAGCCGGCTGAGCTGTCAAACAACAACGAGCCCTATGTGGCGCAGCTGTTGAGCACGCCCAGGCGGCAGGCCGAGCGGCTGAATGCCCTGCTGGCGGGAGCAAGCGCGGGATGAGTTTCCTGTCCGATCCCCGCTGGCGCGACGCGGCGGCGCACCTGCCGGACTACCTCGGCAGCCATGTTCAGGTCAGCCTGGCAGCGCTGGCGCTCGGGCTCGTGATCAGCCTGCCGCTCGCGATCCTCGCACGCAACCATGCGGTGAGCCG
This sequence comes from Bradyrhizobium macuxiense, assembly GCF_001542415.1. Classification (GTDB taxonomy): domain Bacteria; phylum Pseudomonadota; class Alphaproteobacteria; order Rhizobiales; family Xanthobacteraceae; genus Bradyrhizobium; species Bradyrhizobium macuxiense. Next base: position 187,009 of record NZ_LNCU01000039.1, on the reverse strand, counting down.
CGGCATCCTGCTGGGCCTCGCCAGCGTCGTCCAGACCGTGCCGGGACTGGCGCTGCTCGCGCTGTTCTACCCGCTTCTGCTTGCCATTGCGTCGTTGACGCTTCGCTGGTTCGGCTTCGACTTTTCCGCGTTCGGATTTTTGCCCGCCATGCTGGCGCTGGCGCTATATTCCATGCTGCCGGTGCTGCGCAACACCATCACCGGGCTGAACGGCGTCGATCCCGCGTTGCTTGAGGCGGCGCAAGGGGTGGGCATGACGCCACGGCAATCGCTGTTCACGGTGGAATTGCCGTTGGCGCTGCCGGTGATCATGGCCGGCATCCGCACTTCGGCGGTGTGGGTGATCGGGACCGCGACATTATCGACGCCGATCGGGCAGACCAGCCTCGGCAATTACATCTTCGCTGGATTACAGACCCAGAACTGGGTGCTCGTGCTGTTCGGCTGCGTCGCCTCGGCGCTGCTGGCGCTCGCGGTCGATCAATTCTTGACGCTCATCGAGCGCGGATTACGCGAGCGCAAGCGCCTCCACACCATGCTCGGCAGTGTCGGGATCGCCGTACTGGTCACTGCCACGCTGATACCTTCGACGGCACGGGCGCCGTCGACCTACGTCGTCGGCGCCAAAACGTTTGCCGAGCAATATGTGCTCTCCGCGCTGATCGAGCAGCGGCTGCAGGCGGCGGGATTGCAGGCCTCGACGCGCGAAGGCCTCGGCTCGAGCGTAATTTTCCAGGCGCTCGCGGCCAACAATATCGACGTCTATGTGGATTATTCCGGCACGCTGTGGCTCAACCAGTTTCACCGCACCGATATGCCGCCGCGCGAAACATTGCTTGCCGAGTTGAAGGAGATCCTGGCAAAGCGGGACATCACCCTGCTCGGCGCGCTCGGTTTCGAGAACGCCTATGCGCTGGTGATGCCGCGGCAGCGCGCCGATGCACTCGGTATTCATTCAATCACTGACCTGGCTGCGCACGCGCCGACGCTGTCGCTTGCGGGCGACTACGAGTTCTTCTCGCGCCCCGAATGGGCTGCCCTGCAAAAGGCTTACGGCCTCTCATTCCGCGCGCAACGACAGATGCAGCCGGATTTCATGTATGCGGCCGTGGCTAGCGGCGACGTCGACGTCATCGCTGGCTATACCAGCGAGGGGCGAATCAAGGAATACGACCTGGAGACGCTGGCCGATCCCAAGCACGCGATCCCGCCCTATGATGCGGTCCTGCTGCTGGCACCGCGGCGCGCGCATGATGCGGCGTTGCAGGAGGCGCTGAAGCCGCTCCTTGAGCGGATCGACATTGCGACGATGCGCGAAGCCAATTTGCGCGCCAGTGGCAGCAATGCGAACTCATCGCCCGCCTCGGTGGCGCGCTGGCTGTGGCAGAGGATCGGGGGGCAGTAGGCGCACGCCCAGAGTGGTCAAAATAGTCCACGCACACGGCCGACACGGCGCGGTTGCCCTTTGCCCACCAGACCGGCTTACACACTCATGCCCTGACCTTTCGGCCGCTGAAACAGCGCGTAGCCGGCGACGAAGAGCACAATACTACCGACGGTCTGCGGCCAGGCGATCATGAGCCTTTCGGACAGCGGCAGCGGCGCACCCATTACGGCGCAAACAATTCGCGTGATAAACAATCTGGCCGGCGTCGGTATCTTCGAGATAAGCGCGGACCTGCATATGATGGCGACCGTCGCGAATTTCACCATCAAGAGAGGCTGTCACAGAACGGTTCCTGTTAATGCGCTCCTGAGACTAATTGCCTTGCGCAGAGGCGCCTTCCCGGCAAGAGCCAATCGTCTTGGGCTTCGCGGCGATATTGTCCGCAGAATGCCTGCTTTCGCACGCGATTCAACTGCGCCTCGAATGTTACTGAGCAAGTCAAAATCACGGACTGGCGTTGGCCGGGACTTGCTTCCTTCGCAAATTTAAGTGGTTGCGGGTGGCTCGCAACCATCGATACCGATATTCCCTGGGCCACACCCCGGCTATGATCGGAAAGCGAACCCGTCACGGCTCCAGCGCGACCTGCAAGCCCTCGTTGCCTTCAATATGAACATAACGGGGCCCGATCGGCCGGCGGACGATCTCCGCATCAGTGTGCCCTGAGACCAAACTCCGCGATGACTGCTGGCCGAGCCGCCAGAAGGCGTTCGAGATGGCTCTCCGGCCACATCTCGACGCGGGGCAACCCACCATTTCCATTGTGCTGCTCAACCCAAGTGACGGCATCCGCAGTAAACCGGCCGCTGGTTGCGATGATCATCACATCAACCCGCGGGTTAGGCCAAAGTGCCATTTGCTCTTTCGTCGACGAGACTTCAGAGAGGCTCACGCTACGAGTCGTCCAATGCTTGCACTGGATTACGACGCGGTGGCGCAATGTGCCCGAAAGCTCGTCCTGGACTACGCGCGTCACTGATAGGTCTCGGCCCCTGTCCGGCGCTCTTGTCTGCATCAGCCATTCTGGATTCTCGTAACCTGGCGTGTCGCTGATGAGCGTGAAAAGCAAACGTTCGAAAGTCTGATCATCGATTTTGGACCACGCTAACGCCGTCGTGATTGGTCCGGTCGGACGCGCGGCGACCAACGTCGACAGGTCTTCGACCTGCACCGGCACCGCCTCGTTGACACCGTAGAACCCCTTGCGTAAGGCGCTCTTCACGTCCGGCCAATCCATGGCTTCTATATCGTGGAGGTCGCCGACGTATCCAAAATGGATGTGCCGCATCATGTCGGACCATCGCGCCGGCTTCTTCACACTTGAGCCGAGCAGCACTTCAATTTGCTTCATGTGCTCACGCACATTTATCCATACTTCTCAATCGAGCTGCCGCCGCGCGTCCGGGCCTGCGCCGGCACGAACCGCGCGAATGTCTGCATCGATCTGGTCAATCAAGCCGATGAGCGCATCACGGATGAGCGCCCTGCGCATATTGTTAAACCGAAAGCGATATTCCCGAAGCTCACGTCCGGGCTCTTCGATCCAGCGTTCGACGGAGACCTGTGCGGTCAGCTCATCGATTTCCATCGCATCCAGCCGACTCTGCGCAAGGCCGTCGAGATCCGGAGGCGTCGCGGCCGGCTTCCATCCCCCAATGCTCGGGAGGCTTGCGACGAGAAGACCGAAAGAGCGCGCGCGATCCTCGTATTCGACATTCTCGCCAAAAGCGATTTCAGTTGGGATCATGGCAGCGATCTCGTCCCAGAGTCTTTCTAGCTTGGTGAGATTGGCTTCCGTTGCCTCGAACTGCTCGAGCGCTGCCATGATAGAATTATCTGTTATATTTGGCGTAGACATGCTCCCCCTTTCTATCGGCCAAGTCCCGAAGCATGATCTTCACCTTCGTCGCAACAACCGGTGGCTTTCATGGGCCGTTCAAGCCAACTACGAATATCTTCGAGCGTCTTCGGTTTAACGGAGGCTGGGAGGTCACGCTGGATCGCAACTCTGGCATCGGCCGCAAAGGGCTGTTGCTGACAAGAGTCACTCGACCGAGCCCGTGCGCCATTCTCATCCCGATCAGCCTCTGACCTTCGGTACCGCAACCTTCCGCGCCTTGGAGTAGAATTTGACAACAATCCCGACACTCTCCGCCAGTCCTGCCCCGGGGCTGACCAAGGGCCTGCATCAGTTCGTCGAGGGCGCGCCCTACCGAGTGCTGACAGCCCCCTCGTTTTTTCATGTTGTCATTGTCCTCACTCCAGCAGTTCCGGATGCTGGGTTAGAATCGTGCGGACTAACGGCTGAAGATTGTACGGGAAGTTAAACCCGTGGCTCACTTGCGAAGACCGGTAAATGATCTGCTTGGCGACCAAGCCGCCCGTTATCCCGTCGCTGATCGGAGCGTAGATGGAGTTCTCATTTGCGACGATGTACGGACGCAAGAACTCTTTTTCGGCTTCGGTCAACTGTTCTAGCGTTTCGCGTACCAAGCGCTGGAATTGCCGGTCCTTCCAAGGCCGCATCGCAGCTTTGGTCAGAGCAGAAATCAGCGCGACCGAAAGCAAGCTGGCAGATACGACCAAGATGACACCGGCATACATCCGATAAGTCTGTCGCAGTTCCTCTAGACCGAGTTGCCGAACGAAGCCGTCGGGAAGAAAAAGCAATGCGGCACTCGCCAGCAACGCTGCAAGATAGATCTTCCAGCCCGCATTGATGACAGCCGTGAATACAGAGCCAACCCACTCCATAGCTTGCCGTTATAGCGAACTGACCACCAATTGGTATGGGTGTATGGTCAGGATACCTATAAGAAGTTGTGCAAACGACCTGAAGTGCGGCCCATGAACACTCTGCCACGATACTTGGAAGTGATCGTCAGTCCGTGGGACTATTTTCGCTCAAATCGCGCGTCCGCCGCGGCATGCGTTCTCGCGTGTGTCACAATATTCCATTCCGTAAACCGTCTTGCCGAGGCTGGCCGCAAGAAATCGGGCCACTTTCGGAAGCTCCGGGCGAGGGAAAGCCACGAATTTCGACTCGTCGATAGCATCGCTCAGAACTTCTAGCATCCGGCGTACTCGCAGGCTCGTGAGAGAATTTTAGCGACCTTCGTTTGCATTCTCTGGCTTGGACGAAGCTTAAATAGATATCTCAACCCTTCTCTTATGCGTCGTCCTACGAGGCTCCTCATCTCGCGAGGTGATTGAGGGATACGGCAGTTGACGTCGCCGCTCTGCTGCGTCCCATCAAAAAGATACTGTCTGGCTCGTATTGATCGATACAGAAAATCCTCAGCACGAAGGAAGAATTCGATGCAAATGCGCTGCCGAACGGCGATATGATCCCTAAATCATTCCCACGGAAAGGGCTCAACCGTCGCACGCCCGCGATGGTCCGATCCGTACCAACTTTAATCTACTGCTCTGACAGATTTTCTCTATTTTCCTCCGCGAACTTGGCTGGGACATCGACTCCATTAATGTGCATCTCTGCGAGCTCCCCTGGCACGCGGCCAGTGAGCTCGGCATTACCGGACCACAATGGATAATCCTTCATAGCCCTGGAGGATCTCGACAAAGGCGATGGTGTTCCCGGTCAATTGGTGGCGCGGCAGCTGCAACAGCAGGGCAACACCAGCGCGGCGATGCGTCACGCGGAGTTCTGGTTACCGCGGCGCGGCCCCCTCCCTCATCGAACTGAAGTCTAAGAGAGCGGTCGCCCACCATTCTACCGTTTCGTGCAATAAAGATATAATACACGTTTAACTTGCCAGCGCCCACGTTTATAAGCAGCCAGCTCCGCTTCTGGAGCGACATGGAGTCGGCAATGTCTCAAGCAAACTGGAAATTGGCGAAATGGATGGGCGCGGCTTGCCTCGGGGGAGTGCTACTGGCGGGACCGGCAAAGGCGCAACCCCTCTGGACCTGGACCAACCAATACGGCTCGACCCTAGCGGTCGACAGCTACAACCAGAGCACAGGCGCGATTTCCGGTACCTATACCAACAACGCGAGCAATAGCTGCGATGAAGGCGCGCCTCAGACCATGACAGGCTGGCTCGCCCAGACCAATAACGGCACGGCGATCAGCTTTTCCGTCAACTTCGTAGGCTGCGGCTCGACTACCGTGTGGACCGGACAACTCAATGCCGCGTCGGGCTTTCAGGGCCTTTGGCTGCTTTCGCTCGCCGAGCCGGTGGTGTGGAATGGCATCAGCGCCGGGGCCGACACCTTCACTTTCGCTAGCGGCGACAAGTCAAAATTGTCGTCAGCTGGTGGCGAGGCGGTCACAGGCGGGGCAAGCGAGAAGCTCTCGAACACGAAGAATCGCAAATGACATAGCTAACCTGCGTGACGACGTTTCGAACAACGTCGTCACGCTGTCATCGATTACCGATGACGATCGACGGGCTTGCGCCGGCCGTCGTCCAGGAGAGAGGCGCAGGATCCACCCACCCGACGAGGACCTGATATTTGGGTACCCGATGCGGGCGACAATCAAAAGGACCATCTGAGCCAGAACCCTTGATATTGGCGTTATAGTATCGCCGCCATCGAGTATTGCCGCCATCGACGGCGCCACCAATAGGGCCTCGAAGGCCGCCGCGGACATCTCGCAATAGGGGCCCCACAAGGCAGTCGCGAGACCCGCAACTTTCTCACCCGACGGCCCCGCGCCGTCGAGGCCATAGACCATTGTTGGACGCCGCTACGCGCGCGCCACGGACATGGCAGCTCATATCACTTACCAAGTATCGGTTCGGAATGGTGACCGTTTCTTGGCCACTCACTCCGCGACGTCAGGTTGTTTTGAGCCGCATGACGGCGACGCAGTAGGATCATCGCCCGCATCAAAAAAGAACGATCGAGTCATCGCATTTCACGATCACGCTGATGTTTGGGCGCACTATTGCGCCGAGAACATCCTTGTGATTCGCACCGGAATCGAATCGTGTTAAATTATACCGACCGATATGATGGATCCAGCCAAAGTCCAGACGAGTAACGTCGACGGCATCACGGCGCCGCTACGACACGCGACCTTCCGGCGCATTTGGCTTGCGAGCCTCCTCTCCAACCTCGGCATCTTGATTCAAGGTGTCGGTGCGGGGTGGGCGATGACGCAGATGACGTCCTCGGCCGACAAGGTCGCGTTGGTGCAGACCGCGCTGCTGTTGCCAGTGATGCTGATTTCGATGCCAGCCGGCGCGATCGCCGATATGTATGACCGACGTATCGTGGCGCTGGTTGCGCTTGGCATCGCGTTCGCCGGCGCAACCGCCCTGACGGTCGTCGCCTGGTTGGGCCTGGTCACGCCGAACCTCTTGCTTGTGCTCTGCTTCGTCGTTGGCAGCGGCATGGCGCTGATGGGACCGTCTTGGCAATCGTCGGTCAGCGAACAAGTGCAGTCGGAAGCGCAGCTGCCGGCGGCCATCGCGTTGAACGGCATCAGCTACAATATCGCGCGCAGCGTGGGGCCGGCGATCGGCGGAGTGGTGGTGGCGGCCGCGGGCGCAGTGGTTGCATTTGCACTCAACTCGCTGCTCTATCTGCCGTTGATGGCCGCGTTGTTCCTGTGGGAACGGATCAGCGCGCCCTCCCGGCTGCCGCCTGAGAGATTGAGCCGCGCCATGGTGTCTGGCGTGCGCTTCATAAGCAATTCACCATCGATCAAGATCGTGCTGGCCCGCACTCTCGTGACCGGCGTCATCGGTGGCGCGATCACTGCGCTGATGCCGCTCGTCGCGCGCGATCTTTTGCATGGCGACGCCCAGACCTACGGTATCCTGCTCGGCGCCTTTGGCCTGGGTGCGGTGATCGGCGCGCTGAACATCACCGAAGTGCGCAAGCGGATGAGCGGCGAGGCCGCGATCCGCGCCTGCGCGCTGACCATGGGCGCCGTGATCGCCGCGGTTGCGCTTAGCCGCGAACCAGTGTTGACCGCGGCAGCACTGGTCCTGGCGGGAGCTGTGTGGATGATGGCATGGGCGGTGTTCAACATTGGCGTGCAGTTGTCGGCGCCGCGCTGGGTGGCCGGACGCTCGCTTGCAGCCTATCAGGCGGCGAGCTCCGGTGGGATTGCCGTCGGCAGCTGGGGTTGGGGCCATCTGACCGACGCGGCGGGAGTTGAAACCGCGCTGCTGGTGTCGGCTGCCCTGATGCTCGCCTCACCACTAATCGGTCTTTGGCTGCCCATGCCCCGCGTCGTCGCGCCCGGTGCAGAGGCCAAGTTGCTCGCCGATCCGGAGGTACGGCTCGGCTTGACCGGACGGAGCGGGCCACTCGTTGTCGAGATCGAATACCGGGTTGCACAGGAAAATGCGCGCGCGTTTCATAATGTCATGCAGGACGTGCAATTGTCCCGCCAGCGCAACGGCGCCTATGGCTGGTCAATCGCGCGCGACATTGCCGATCCCGAATTGTGGACCGAGCGCTACCACTTCCCGACCTGGTTCGACTACTTGCGCTGGCGCAACCGTCCGACCCAGTCGGAGCGCGCATTGGAGCAGCGGGCAGTTCACTTCCACATCGCCCCCACGCCGCTACGCGTCCGCCGTATGCTGGAGCGGCCGTTCGGCTCAGTACGCTGGAGAGACGACACACCGGACTACACAGCCGCTGAAGCGCTGTCGGAGGTCCCAAGCAGCAAGGGCTGTACGCAGTCGGCCGCACCAGCTGACCAGGTGCCCCAGTGTGCCGGTAGGCACCGGAAAGCTGCGATCGGTTCGAAATAACACAAGCCCGGGTTGCCAGCGGGTTCGGCGCCGATCGGCGCGTCCTGCAAAGTCCGTAATGCCGCTATCCTGGTCGAACGGGCCCGCGGAACTCATGTTCGTGCCGAACTTCATCCGCCACAGATTCGAGGTGCTCAGCAAGAGCTGCATCTCCCCGCTCGAGATCGGAGCGGCTGGCGCTAAAGCCGTTCGGCACGCCATTTGCCCAGCTCGCCGAAAACTTTGGAGGAGCGATAAGGTGCTAATTACTACTGGACGTTCAGCCCGACGGAACAGAGTGGGTCGCCCCCTTGGGGCGGGCCATCGATCTCCATACTCGCGGCTACACATAGCCGCTGTACAACATCAGCCCGCGCCTCATAATCGTAAAATCGCAATTGCGATTGTGCGACGGCTGACAAAGCAAAGTACTCAGTCGAGATCCTCCGGCGTGATATCGCGAGCGCCGTGCAGCACCCGCACGATCTCAACGCCGTTGGGAAATGCTTCGTAGAAGAGTACGTAGTTGCCGGCCGGAAAGCTCCGAATGCTCATACCCAATTCGGGCCGCTGTCGGCCCGCCAGTGGATTCTCAGCAAGCATCTGAAAGATGTTGCCGATACGATCGACCACGCGGTCTGCAGCGGCGATATTGTCTGACGCGATGAAGAGCCAAATCTCGTCCAGGTCGGTCTCGGCCCGGGGGCCGCCTGGTGAGATTACCCGCCATGCTTCCCGGCTTTCAGCCGTTCACGTCCTCGGGCCTTAATTTGTTCGACCAGTTCGCCTGGCTCAAACGGTTCGGCCGGACCGCTTTCAAGGCCTTCCTGTATGGCGGCACGCAATGCTTCAAGCTTCACCTTGCGACGCTCCTCGCGTTCTTCAACAAGGCGCAGTCCCTCCCGCATCACTTCGCTAGCGGTTGCATAGCGACCGCTGTCGACGAGATCCCTGATGAAGCTCTCGTAGTGCTTGCCGACAGTATAACTCGTGGCCATACGCACCTCCTGCCTCATAATATATTACTTTATGCTATAGGTCGCAAGAGGTTCTTGAATACCGCGTCTCGGGTTCTCCAGCCACGTGAAGTTATAGAAGGACGGGCGCAACGGTTGGTAAGTGACGAAATCTCTTGGCCCGGCCCATCCGAGGCGCTTTTGCTAGCGCCCACAACTTTATCTGGGTGAGCCATGAACAACGACCATGAGGATCGCAAGCCGATCAAGCCACCGGAGAAAAACCATCCGGACGACAAGGTACGAAGTTTCATTGAAGCCGCGGCCGGCGAAATCCCGCTTGGCGGCGTGGTGGTCAAACTGGCTGGCGAATTGATCCCTAGCCAAGCTCAGAAAGCCCGCACTGATTGGGAAGTTACAATCTCAGAACGCACCAACGAGCATTCCGAACGGCTCGACCGGCATGCGCAGATGCTGCTGCCAACTACAACGCTGGTCGGTCCTAGCTTGGATTTGGCCGTGGCTCTCGCACGCACGCCTGGCGATGGCATGGCAGGGCGTGGGCTTACCATTGACGATCTGTGCAAGCTGCTGCCGCAAGTCGATCCAAAAGACATCGAGAAAGCCGCTTTCGATCTCAATGCCCTGGGTTTGACTAGCATTCAGCGGGCGTTCGGTGGCCACTGGTGGCTACGGTTAGACCAAAAATTCTACGAACAAGTCGATCACCAAGCCATGGGTTGGGGATCCACGACGGAGCGGGATGCCCGGACCTTAGCCAACCTGCTTTTGGAAGACGAAGAGCGGGAACGAACATCCGCCCTCCATACGGCCAGCGGCTGGGAAAAGCGCCGTTTCAATCCAGCTTTCCAATTCCTTCTGAACGTCATCCCGGAAGGGCGCGCGAGCCAGGAAGTTCAGCTGGACTATCCATCAAGCAGCATCTTCCTATTGGACGAGGACAAGGCTTTGCTGCGCAGGTTCATTGCGGCGCGATAGGCAGCGTCATCGTGCATCAGCAGCTCATGGTTCGAAATTCGGGGATTGGAAATGAAGCTAGCTATCGCCAATGTGCTGTTAACCTTCGTCAGTGGCTTCGCGAAGGCTGACGGCCTCTATAATGGACATGAACTGTTTGCACAGTGCACCACGAACAAGTCGTTTGTCGCGGGTTATGTGGCAGGCGAAATCGACAAGGCGAAAGCCGACTACGCGCCCATGATGATTCTATTCTTGGCTTCCACGACAAAGCCAAGCATGCCGAGCACACCAGGAAGCTGGAGAGCAGCGCGGCGCTTAGTGAGGGTTATTGCAGGCGTAACGCTTGGCCAATTGACTGACGTGTTCTGCAATTACCTGGGAGATAATCCCGCATCTCGTCATGAAATCGGCGCCCCCTGATCCGGTTCTCGTTCGTAGCGGCGTGGCCGTGCGAAAAATGAGCGGATGCCGACTCGCCAGCACCCTATTGGTATCCAGGCCGTTTATCTGCCGGGACTGGGCGTAGGTAAAATTACAATGCAATCGACGTATTTGATGGCCGTGTCCGCAGAATAGCCGGCGCGGATTAGCTCCGTAGATGTCTGGGCTGGAAATGTAACTCCCGCGACCGGCATGCAGATGGCGCGCGCTTCGAGAACGCCCATGCGCTGGTGATGCCGCGGCAGCGCGCCGATGCACTCGGTATTCATTCAATCACTGGCTGCGCACGCGCCGCTGTCGATTGCGGGCGACTACGAGTTCTTCTCGCGTCCGAATGGGCCGGCCTGCAAAAGGCTTACGGCCTCTCATTCCGCACGTAACGACAGCAGCCGGATTTCATGTATGCGGCCGTGGCTAGCGGCGACGTCGACGTCATCGCTGGCTATACCAGCGAGGGCGGATCAAGGAATACGACCTCGAGACGCTGGCTGATCCCAAGCACGCGATCCCGCCCTATGATGCGGCCCTGCTGCTGGCACCGCGGTGCGCGCATGATGCGGCGTTGCAGGAGGCGCTGAAGCCGTTCCACGGATTCTCATGAATCTCCATATTGCCGATGATCCCTTCACTCATCTCGCCGTCACAGCTTCCTGCCTGAAGGCATCGACCGCAGCCCGGGTCAGCCGAAATACGCCACGGCCTCCCGCCAATGGGCGATACGCATGGCCGGCACGCGCATTGAGGACATCAAACCATTGGTGTGGCGTGAGTTTCGCCGGACGCCCGCTGATCTGGACCACAGTCCCGTTCGGAGCGAAGCGGACGTGAATGATGACCTGCTGCGAATTCATTCAGTTTCCTTTTTCGGCACGTTTACAGACCTGCGCCCTGAAGAGCCTGATCGTGACGGCTTGGCTTCGAGCAGTAGTTTGGACATCAAGCCGCGACGCGGAGCGCTCGCCTACGCTGCTATCAAGCTTCTGATTGTCATCGCGCACCACTTAGGAGGGTCGTTTGCGGCTTGCCGGGACGAATAGTTAGCAGCAGCTGCGTCCAGTCTGTCTGCATTGGTGCCGAATAGTGCTCTCCTCGCCGCACGGCGCCGTGGCTATCATGTGCTGCTTAGTACGTCGATCGTCATGCGCAACAAGCCGTCACTATCGGCATTCACTCTTCGCTTTGCGTGTAGCCGACGCTGCGTGGTTCAATAGATCGCTGCGCCTGCGCCGACGTTGATCGATGCATCCTTTATAGTCTCCACGATAAACTCGATCTGGTTGCTCGTGAGATGGCTGTGAAACGGCAGCGCCACGGCGCGATCGGCGATCTTCTCCGTGACCAGGAAATCGCCACGCCGATAGCCGAGATCAAAATACTGGCGCTGCAAATACAACGGATGGCAATAAACGGCGGCGTCGATCTGCGCGAGACGCAGATCATCAACAATGGCGTCGCGGCTGGATCGCGAGAAGCGAGTCCCGAGATGGACGAGATAGATGAACCAATTCACCTCGGTCACATCAGGGCCGATATAGGGCGGCTTGATGCCCTCAAATGATTGCATATGCGTATTGTACAGCTGCTCGATCAGCCGGCGTCGCTCCAGGATGTCGTCGAGGCGCTTTAACTGCGCAAGGCCCAACGCTGCTGTGAGATCGCTCATGCCGGCTTGGTAAGGTGCCACGCTGCCGACGACAACGGAGGAGCGCTCATCCAGCCGGTGCGTGCGATGCCGACGCAAGTCTAGGACCACCTCGATATCGTCGCTCACCACCATTGCCCCTTCGCCACAGCTTAAGGCCAACGGCTGGGCAAAGTCGAATACCGCGATATCGCCAAAGCGGCCGACGAGTTCACCCTTGTATCTCGATCCGATCGCCTCGGTTGAATCCTCCAGGAGCCGTAGCTGATGGCGCTGTGCGATCGCGCGTAGTTCCGACCATGGCGCCGGGTGGCCATTGGGATTGCCGGCGATAATCGCTCCTGTGCTCGGGGTTATACGCTCCTCCACCTTCGCCGGAGCCAGGGCGCCCGACCAATAGTCGATGTCGGCAAATACCGCCCGTGCACCCGCCAGACGGATGGCATGGACCGTCTCACGCATCGAATAGGGCGAGGCGATCACCTCCTGTCCCGGCCCGATGCCCAGAGCCTTCAAGGCAAGCAGAAGCCCCAACGTGCCGCTTGGGACGGCGACGGCATAGTTGCGACCGAGATAAGCGGCGAAAGCCTGCTCGAACGCCTCGGTGACCGGCCCATTGGAAATTCGCGGCGAACACAGCAGCGCTTCCACCGCAGCAAGCTCCGCGGAAGTGACATCGGGATCGGAGAGCGAAATGAAGGCTTCATCCGCCTCCAGCGCGCCCGTTGCGAAGTCGTGATCCTCTGCTGGTCCAACGCGCGTCACCGCCCAATATTCCTTTTGGCCAGCACGATGCCGATCGCCCGCGCCGGGTCGGCCGTAATCTGCATGCAATGGTCGGATCCATCGACCAGATGCAGGTCGAAGTTCCGAAAGCGCCGGAACGGCTGCTCCGTGACATCGGACGCATCACAGCGTACGCAGGCGAGCTGCGGAAAGCGGCGCCGCAGTTCGACAACCGAACCTGTGTCGGCATCAGCTGCCGCAAGTAGCCGTTCGATTTCGATCAGTTCGTCGGGGCCGAGCGCCATTAAGGCTCCTATATGACTGGTCCAAAAACGGGCATTATTGCCAGAACAGCCGCTCGGGATCCGCGTTCAATTCGTCGAGTGCTGAGGCCAGCTGCTGGTAAATGCTGTAAAATTCCCAGATTCCTTGCGTGTGATTCTTGAAGAACGTCTTCCAGGCTCCGCTCGCGACGTCATAAAGGATCAGCGCGACATCAATCAGGCCGCCGTTCCTATCGATATTGCCCGAGCAACAGGGACTCTCAACGAGATAACCTCCTCTTACCGGCGTCACATTCGGCGAGACAAAGCGATAGCGCTTGCGCGAACTCAAGGCGCGCTCGATCCGCTTGCGATCGACCTCGTTCGGGTGAGGGATCAACCCGACTACCTTTCTCATCACCGCGGCATTCATCGCCAAGGCCTCCCTTCAAAGCGCTTTGATTTCGTTCTCAAGACAGCCGATAACCAGCCGCTGGCCAAAATCCACGAGATAGATCGGCACGTCCTCTTCCGTGTGCATGGCGACTCGGATGATCTCGCCGATCTGTCCGGCACCGATCAAGACCCCATCGGGCGGCACATTAGGAGCCGAGTCGTCGTTGAAGAGGTCGATCGCGCTTTTGACGCGCTGGCCCGATCGATATTTCGGAAGGTCGAGCCCGATCATAATACCCCCTCTTCTTCCGGCAACGGCGGATCATCGACCTCTTCGCCTGCGCCAACCACATCGAGTTCCTTGCGCTTCATGCCGACGCGGTAGCCGCTTTCAAGAAATGCGACGCCGTAGATATAGAATTGCTGCAGGAACGTGCCGATCGAGACGACGTGACCAACCTCGCCCTTTTTGACCAGGACCTCGCCGATCTCTCTGCCGGGATAGGTACCGTCATTGCGGATCGAGCGGTTGGCCTGCACCCTTTCGCCAAAGCTGAAGCAAGGAGGCCCGCTTAGCTCGACCACGTCACTGTCGCGGACGATGTTGCTCATGCACCCATCCCTTGCGGCCTTCTAAGTACGAGCTACCGCGCCAGGGCAAGCCAAGCGAATTGCCCGCTGCGCCAGGTTCATCGACAGTTTTCCTCTTCTATTGGGCGGTCTGTGCGATTGCCGGACGGAGCGGATGGATCGGCGAAAGACGGGTCGATGACCGGGAGCAGCGTCGGCCAGATCCATGGAGACACTGCCGCGCAGCAAGCGACGTCCGGCATTGAGAAGCAACCTTCGACCATTGCGCTCGGCAACTTGCTCGTCGGGCCGCTTGTGCTCGCACGACAGCGATATTGGCGAACAATTGCAAGCCAGCGCCTTCTATGGCGGCGAACGAAATTCAGAATCTGAACGCCAGCAAGGCGCAGCAGCAAATTCGTAAGCTTTTCAGCGCCCGATCGAAGCGTGACGTTCATGGGCCTCTCCGATTTAAGCCTGCGCCTGGCGGCGCGGCCATGAGGTGTCGACGACGCAGGTGTCGTCGACCGGACAAACCGCAACACATTGCGGCTCATCAAAATAGCCGACGCATTCGGTACATTTCTTCGGATCGATCGAAAAAGTGCCGCCCTTCTCGGAGATTGCGACATTTGGGCATAAGGGCTCGCAGGCTGAGCAGCCCGTGCATTGCGAAGCGATGATCTTGAACGGCATTCGCTATCTCCTCATGCCGCCGAGGTCAGTGCTTTCTGGTGGATTGCCGGGTTATCGCGTTTGACGTGCAGGATCTCACCGCTTTGCAGCTTGTCGAGATAGCAGCGGAACCAGGCGATCGCCGACTTCTCGATGAACTCATGCGCGTATTGATCGACCGGGTCGATGCCGGCCTCGATCAGCTTGCGTTTCGGGCAGTCGCCGATCTTGGCTACGAACACAGCATGGCAATCCTTGATGGCGCCGATGATAGTCGAAAGCCTATCCTCCTCGCCATATCCGCCCTGGCAGTAGACATCGGCTCTGCGATGGCCGACGAATTTGGCGCCGGATGTCGAGAGTTCGTACACTTGGAATTCCTTGGCATGGCCAAAGTGCTCATTGATCAGGCCCGAGCCCTTGGTCGCCGCCGCAACCAGAAGCGTGATCTCGCTCTTCTGGCCAGCGAGTTCCGCGAGCTCCTCCCGCCTGGCCGCGACCTTGGCCGCGCGCTCATCCTCGACCTTGGCTTGATAGGCCCGGCGCATTTCAGCATCGTAATTGACGTCCATGGCCATGATCCTCTCGGTGGTGAACTCCGCGCTGCGATCCTCTCCGAGCAGGCCGACCGCGTCGGCACGACACTGGCGGCAATGTCGCATCACCTTCGTCTCACCTTCGCAACCATCTTGCAGGGCCTTCAGTTCTTGCGCCGTCGGGCCCCGCTGACCGTTGAGGCCGAATACGGTGCCATGCTCGGGTGCGGAGATCAGCGGCATGATGTTGTGCAGGAAGGCCCCCCGTGCCTTCACCGTTTTGTTGACCTCGACCAGGTGCAGGTCGTTGATTTCAGGAATCATCACCGAATTGACCTTGCACAGGATGCCTCGCTCTGTGAGCATCTGAAGACCTTGCAACTGGCGATCAATGAGGATCCTGGCGGCTTCGATGCCGGTGTAGCGCTTGTGGTTGAAGAAAATCCACGGGTAGATCTTGGCGCCGATTTCGGGGTCGACCGTGTTGATGGTGATGGTGACGTGGTCGATTTTGGCACGAGCGATGCTGTCGACGTGGTCTGGGAGTGCCAGTCCGTTGGTCGATAGGCAGAGCTTGATGTCGGGCGCCGCCCTGGCGACCAATTCGAACGTCTTGAAGGTCTTTTCCGGATTGGCCAAGGGATCGCCGGGGCCGGCGATTCCGACCACGGTCAGCTGCGGAATGCTGGTAGCGACCGCAAGCACTTCCTTCGCCGCCTGTTCAGGAGTGAGCTTCTCGCTCACCACGCCCGGACGCGATTCATTGGCACAGTCGTATTTGCGGTTGCAGTAATTGCACTGGACGTTGCAGGCCGGTGCTACCGCGACATGCATGCGGGCGTAGTGATGATGCGCTTCTTCGCTGTAGCAGGGATGGTTCTTCACCTTTTCCCAGATTGTCTTCGGCAGATCGGCTTGGCCGGCCTGTGATCCGCAGTTCGTCTTGGAGCCGCCGGGCGAGGTGCGGCAACCCTTATGCTCGGCGATCTCACCGATATACTCCGCAACTCCGGCACGTCTTCCGCGCCCCGCGACCGCGTTCATATTCAGTTCTCCCTGGACGGCGAATAGGCTTCTCAGGACGAGGCCTGAGCGAACACAAGGAGAGGAGTTAGCAACCTGCATGCCATCACGGCTGGCGGTGCTGTTTCTGGCCTTTGTCAATGGCTTAGCGGACACGCTCGGCGTTGTTGCAGGCACCGCAATGATGGTGCCGCATGTAGGAAATCCGACACACATCGCTGTTTGCTGGCAGCGCGAGATGCCGGTGAGGCGCACGTGTTCTTCGCGGCCTGAGGGCGACACAGAATCCGCTTTCAACCTCGGCCGCATTTGTCGACCATCTCTGCACACGAGCCGGCGCTGTCGGCCTGAATTTGGCAGCGCCACTAGCTGGCGAGCAACAGCTCCACCGCGCGCGGGAGCTCAATTGCGAGCGGCATCAAGCCTTGCTCGACGAGAAAGCAGAGTTCGTTGCGCGAAAGCGCTTGCGGATCGACAACCATGTAATGGACGTCGGACGAGCGCTTGGTGATCTGCCGGGCGTAAGAGCGCAACAGCTGGTCATTAAAGCGACAGCCGATGAACAGAAAGCTCCGCCCGGTTCGCCTTTCCTTGATGATGTCGGGAATCGGCGTTTGGATGTCGATCTCCGTCAGCACCTCGACATAGTCGGCGTCGGAGATCAGGAAGTTTTTGGCCGGCTGCACGCCGCCATGCGGCTTGTACAGCACCGTCGCCCAATTGCCGGCCGCGGCACCGTCGACCTCTTGGCCTGCCGAATCATAGAAGCGGTAAAAATGGTCCGTATAGAGGCCGGCGCGACTCACACCCTGGACCTCGCCCCATCCATCGCGCTCGCCGAGCGCCGTACGCATGGCGCCGTCGTACCAAGCGTCGACGATGATCGGCGGCGATAGAGACGCAAGGTGATGATGCAGCGCCGTCGGTTCGACCGGTACCGCAAAGGCCTGAGCCATTAACCTCGTCAGGGTGAGACGATGTTTGTTACTCTCGATATATTGTGCGGAGGCCCACACATTGCCCTTCGCCCGGCGCGGCAGTGCGACCTTGGTGGCAAAGAAGGCGGCCAAGGCCTCAGGCGTCGTCGGCACATCAGGCTCGGACAGTTCAGCAAGGCCAGGTCCAAGATAAGGAACAACGCTGCCCGCACTCAGCCTGCCCGCGAGTTCAGTGACAATCGCCTCCGTATCGGCTGCGCTGGCAAAATCGATGCGCGGGGGCACCTTCATCGCTCGTCGCCGCCGTCGCCACGCCTCCTGGCGTTGATCGTAATCGGCAAAGGCGTGTCGCTTGCCATCTCGGGCAGGTCGAGTATCCAGCCATTGGCGATCCTGATCCAACCGCCCCAAAGCGTCTCATACTCGGACTCGACGATCGGCTCTTCGAGATCTTTCTTCGGCACGTAGATCGACAAGCCCGCGTCCGGAGAGCGGCGGATCATGATTTTCATGACGTCAACTCCCTGGACTGCAACGTATCGCTGGGTGGGCTAGAATGCTCCCGCGACATGGCGCGCAGCCGAGCCACGATGCCGGACAGTACGCTCGCGACCTCAGCAACCTCTTCGGCCGTTGTTTCACGCGACAGGGAAAGGCGCACCGCGCCGCGCAGCCTGCTTGCCGGCACGTCCATGGCGCGCAGAACATGCGATGGGTCCAATGAGCCGGAACTGCAGGCCGATGCGACCGAAGCTGCAATGCCGGCACGATTGAGATGATGCACAATGGCTTCGCCCTCGAGATGCTCGAAGGCGATGTTGGTCGTGTTCGTCAGTCGGTTGCCAAGATCGCCAAGCACCGAGCAACCGCCGTTGTGCAGGACGGCCTGCTCCAGACGATCGCGCAAGGAACCAATGCGAGCGCGCTCCGGCTCGAGCCGCTCCGCCGCAAGCTCTGCAGCTTTGCCAAGACCGACGATGCCGGGAACATTCTCGGTTCCCGCGCGGCGCCCGCGCTCCTGCGATCCGCCCCAGATCAGCGGTCTGAATTTTGTGTCTTTGCGCAAATAGAGCGCGCCGACGCCCTTGGGGCCGTGCAGTTTGTGGGCGGACAGCGACAGCATGTCGATCGCACTGTCACTCAGGTCGATGGGCACCTTGCCTATGGCCTGCACCGCATCGGTGTGAAACAGGGCGCCCGCCGCGCGGGTCAACCCGGCCAGGAACTCTACTGGGAAAATCGTGCCGGTCTCGTTGTTGGCCCACATGACCGACGCGATCGCCGTGCGTCGTCCAAGCGCCCTGCGAAACGCCTCGATGTCGAGCCGGCCGCGCGAATCCACGCCGATCACATGCGTTTTGACGCCCCTTGTCGCCAAATGCTCGACCAGTGCAAGATTGGCGGAATGCTCAACCGAGGTCGTGACGATCTCGTTGCGCCCATCCTGGGTTGCAAGCGCAGAGAGGATGGCGGTGTTATTTGCCTCAGTCCCGCCGGAGGTGAACATGATCTCGTGATCGTAGGCACTGCCTAACAATCCCTGCAAGTTGCGGCGCGCCTGCTTCAAGGCGTTTGCGACCTCGCTGCCAAAGGCATGCGCAGAGGAGGCATTGCCGAATTGCTCGGCGAGGTACGGCAACATGGCTTGCACGACGGCGGAATCCACTCGCGTGGTCGCATTGTTGTCGAGGTAAATGGACATTCAGGCCTCGCTCAGTCCCGCGACTTGGCCGCGGCAATCGGGATCACGCTGACGAATTTGCCGAGTTGTTCGATCAGCTGCGCCTGGATGCGTGCGGGCGACCCGCCAGAAAGCCTGCTGAGCACGGAGTTGCCGATCGGCTTGACCATGCTCCTGCCGCCGTCGATCTCGACCGGACGGCCATCCCTGCCATGGCGTTGCGTATTGAGCCGGATCTCCTCAACAGCGGCGCGAGTAAGTTGCTCCCGATCCGTCTTAGCTAGCAGCGGGTGCTTCAGTGGCTCGGGGACAAGCATGCTTTGGTTCCTTGTCATCAACTGAACGATTTGCCGCAGGAGCAGGTCGAGCTGGCATTCGGATTATCGAAGGTGAATCCCGAGCCCTCCAGCTTCACAGCGAAGTCTATGGTCGTTCCGGCGAGGTGATCACGGCTCATGTTGTCGACGAAGACCCTGACGCCGTCACGCTCGATCACGGTCTCGTTGGGCTTCGCCTGCTCGGCGAGGTCCATCGCGTATTTGAATCCGGCACATCCACCGGCCTCAACCATGATGCGTAAACCGCGCGCTGGCTTCGCCGACGTTGCGAGCACGTTCTTGACCGCGTTCAAGGCGCTATCTGTCAGATTAATCATCACTCACCCTCCACTTAACTCAGCTGGCTCATGCGAATTGGCAATTCGCATGCCAGCCCGCCGCCTCTGACAATGTTGGCCTTTTTGGACCGTGCCGTTTGCTTTGCAACGCGTGTCAGCTTCCTGACACCGCTCATGAACGGCGCTGCGACGAGCCGGCAGGTCTTCTGGATTGCGCTGATCGGTGATGTCCGTATTTAAGCTTCTGTGTCCCGATTCGGATGAAGCGAATACAAACCACACCTTGGTCAGTGTTCTCGGTAGGACGACTGAGAGCCAGCGCTTTCCCCAGCGCGCGTAACCAACCTGGCTGTAAAAGAAGCCGCGCACCACGACAGGCGGGTCGAAGAAGTAGCAGCAAGCCGCCAGGTAGAGAGCGGGGATGCCGGCGAATCTTGACCGGCTATGTCGAGTGTCAGAACCTCACGCTGCGGGTGACGTAGAGCCGCTTTGCGCGCCGCGCCAGCGGCTTCTCAAGGAAGCTGGATCACCACGCCGCTGCCATTAACCTGTATGTGGCCCACGACAATCTCTGCCGCATATATGCGGCCCGGGCACTGCGCCAGCGGTCGCGCTTGGGATTTCCGAGCGGGTCTGGACTATCGGAGATTTGCTGGATGCTGTGCTGCCGTTCGAGGCTGAACCGGCCGGCGCGTGTACAACGGAGCTTTCTGGGTAATGGACCGGTGGAAAACCGGATTAGAGGGCGTGTGCCACAGGACACACACATACGTACAACGAGCGGGCAAAGGGACCGATTTGGCCTCTTTTTGCTGATCGCCACGCCACATAAGCTATTGATTTATAACATAAAATTGATCGTTAATTAAATTTTCGTGGTTCTGACGGAACGTGTTGCGAATGTACTGCGTTTGTGATTACGTTATGCGTACAAGGATGTGTACAACATTTGCGATGGTCGTTCGATGATCATTGCGGTGTACGTACCGCGCACCTGGAGAGGTGACACATGGCTAAGACAGCAACAATCAACGCTCGTATTGAACCCGCCGTAAAGACAAAGGCAGAAAGAGTCTTTGCTGCCATCGGGATAAGTGCGTCTGATGCCATCGGTCTTTTCTATCGGCAGGTGGTTTTCAGAAAAGGCCTTCCCTTCGACGTTTGCATCCCCAATGCTACCACCCTTGCCGCTCTTCACGAGGCTGAATCTGGGGGTGGCGAGGTCGTCCATGGGTCCACACAGGACATCTTTGACGACATTCTAAACGAAGGATGATACTCGGAGGGGATGAATCCCCTCCGACTCACAACCCAGTACAAAAAAGATCATAAGCGAGTTAAGAGCCGAGGCTATCGGATGGTGAAGCTCGTCACCATTGTCGATAAACTTCGGAAGAACACGCCGCTATCACCAATTGATGACGATCACCCTCTCAAGGGCCCTTGGGAAGGTTATCGCGGCTGCCATGTGCAGGGCGACTGGTGCTTGATTTATCAGAATAACGATGAGGAATTGGTGCTTGTCCGCACAGGGACGCACTCGGACCTCTTCGGAGAATGAACAGCGCTGCGCATACTGGCGCGTTTTCAGAAAGTGATTTTGAAGGAAAGACCTTCGCGAGGGGGCACAGGCTGAGGCCGAAGTCCCGTTCATCCGCAAATTGGATCGTCATACGATCCGAAGCCAGCTCACGCAGGATGACGAGAGCGACGAACGACGCTCCCGCAACTTTGTAGTCTACTACGTCCAAGTGTCTAGGTCCGAACATAATTCCAGCATGTACCCGGACAGGCGCGACCTCACTTAAGGTAGGTCAGCCAGAGCGACGTCTTAAATTTCCCTTCTGCGAGTGTCCTAACTAGGACAGCACCCGTTGGTCCAGCATGAGCCGCGTTACGGCAACGAATTTGCATCGCGCCTCATGCCGGCGGCCCCGTCCGGCAACCATGTTCGACAAGGACGATCCGCATGAACCATGTGCCCGAAGAACCAGAACGCTCACCGGGGGTTTTGATGGACCCGGCCTGTGTAGATGCTGAATCCATTCGGCTTGTCTTTCATAACGACGACGACACGCCTGTCGGTTTCGTCGTGCGCCTGCTGCGCGAGGTATTCGGGAAGCAGCAGCGGGATGCCAGTGCACTTGCCGAGTTCGTCTGGCAGCACGGCAAGGCCGTCTGCGGCCCCTATCCACCCTCAGTTGCGAAAGCGCTGATCGAGGAAGCACAGAATCGCATTCGGGCCGGAGGATTTCCCCTGCTGATCACGAGCGAAGCCGCTAGCAAGGCGGACACAGCCGAGCTGTCGGACGTGCAATTCGAATATGCCTGTGATGCGCTGGCATGGCACTTTGCCGATTTTCTGCCCGGAGAACTCGCCACCACGGTGCGGCACTTGCCGGCCTACATGCGCGCTGACGTCCAGGTCGCTATCGACAAGCTTTTTGCTGACCCAATCCGCTTCTTCGGCGCGTATGAACGGCATTGGGATGAGGCGCTTTCATTCGCTCGAATGAAACGCCGTGGATCTGATGCGATTTCACTTGTACCGCCCCAATTTGACGAGATCGATACGGGCGAGATGGCGCCAGTCAAATGTTTGCGTAACGGCTTGTGGCTTTGCCAAGCGAGCGAATTCCCCTACGCCGTCGTGCTCTCTCAGGATCGCGAATTTGACGCCGGGGCCCGGATCCGCATCGAAATCATAGTCCCTGCGCGCGATACCGGCGACAGCTTCGTGCAATGCTGCTTTGATGAACTAGAAAGAACCGTCCACTCTACATGCTGCTATCGTGGCAAGATCCTCTCGCTCGACGGAGGCGCGGATTGCCCTGGCCACGTCAGGGGCGTGACGGTACATCGGCTGGCGAAGGTCAAGCGTGAGGACGTCATCTTGCCCGAACGGGCACTCAAGCTGCTCGATCGCAGCGTGTTGGACTTCGTCGATGCGCGCGATGCACTACGCCGGCTCGGCCAGTCGACCCGCAAGGGCATTCTGCTCTATGGTCCGCCCGGCACCGGGAAAACTCACACGATCCGCTATCTCGCTACCAACCTGCCGGGCTACACCACGCTGATCATTACCGCCGAACAGGTCGAGCTGCTGAGCGCCTATATGACACTGGCGCGCCTGCTGCAACCAACGATGGTGGTGATCGACGATGTCGATCGGATCGCCGGCAACCGCAGCATTTGGGCCGCAAGCGAGATATCCTTGCTGAAGAAGCTACTGAATGAATTGGACGGCTTGAGAGACGATGCCGATATCCTCTTCGTGCTCACCACCAACCGTCCCGACCAGCTCGAGGTCACCCTGGCCGATTGCCCCGGCCGTATTAACCAGGCGATCGAGCTGCCGCTGCCGGATGCAGCCAGCCGCGGCAAGCTGATCCGGCTTTACAGCGGGGGTCTGCCGCTTGAGGCGGAGATCGTTGCCGAAGCCGTACGCAGTACCGAAGGGGTCAGTGTCATTTTCATCAAGGAGCTGATGCGGCGCATTACGCAATCAAGCATTGAGCGTGACGGCGGACATTCAGTGAGCGCAACCGATCTCCACGAAGCCCTCGATGATATGTTGTTCGCCGGCGGGCGACTCAACGCGAAGCTGCTCGGCGGCCCCCAAACGATGGTTGCCGGGACACGAAGCGGAGCGACTGGTGAAATCGAACCGCCTCGAAGGTCAAGGAAAGCGCGCCATTAAGCCGAGTGCCTCTTGGCGCGCCGCAAACTCGCACGAGGAGGGCACCGAACGCGGCCGCCAGGATCAGATGGGGGGCTCCAAGGACGCTGGCCGGCAAACGTAAAGCATTGCAATTAGAAAACGATCGGCTTCACGACCGAGCCAAACAAAAAAGGGCAGATCCATTACGCCGGCCATTCAGGTCCGACAATGTCGCGTTCCTGACGCGCTTATCTGTCGATCGCGGCCCAATTGCGCGTTTTTTATCCACGAATACTTCAATGAACCGTCGCGCTTGCAACGGCAAGACCTTTGCATTGTGTGTCTCGCCGGCAAAAAGTGTCCGGCGATCAGCTCGGATTGAGGACGATCTTCATGACTGCAATCGAGAACACCGCGCTCGGCCGCCTAGAGAAGGAGGGTCGCCTACTCAATGCCGTACTTAAAGGCGGGACCACCAAGCCAGGCCGATTTGGTTTCCGCGGCGATATCGCGCTGAAGTTCCAGGCCCAGGTCGCGGACGAGAAGCGGCCGCCGGACTATTCGATCGAACAGGTGCTGACGATCGCGCAGGATGGGGAAAGCACTATTTCTATGCTTGCCGGCTATCTGCACTCCCTCGCTTATCTCGGTGACGTCGCAGACGTGCTTGACGGCGCGCTCAGCCCGGACGGTCGCTACATTATGTTCTGCAACAACATAGACCTGTTGGCGAAATACCGGATCAAGCTGGGCAATGTCACCTTCCACGTGCTGCCATGCGACGAATCCACAGTCTGGAAGGAGATGATGGACCTGGTCGGGGTCAACAAGGATGACATCAAGAAGCTCGACGCGGGCGGCAAACTCGACTACCTGCTCGACGCGGCAAAGGGTCTCGATGCGTCCTATGATGAGATCTCTTACGAAGACGGCCTGAAGAGAATGGCGCCTGTGAAGAACCGCAACGAGAACCGGCCGGTCTGAGCGCGCCGCTTCAGCTCTCGCCGGCGGGATCCTCCTCGACAAGTCGCACGCCGATGACGCATATGTCGCCGTCCAAAACTGTCAGCGCGACCGGCGTGAGTTCTCCGCCCTTACAAGGACCGCCGACGCAGCGGCCGCTGCCAAGCTCGAACGTCGAGCCGTGCTTGCCGCACATCAGCCGGGTTCCATATGGATCGAGGAACTCGTTGCGCTCCCAGTCCAGATTGACGTCGTCGTGTGGGCATTTGTTGAGATAGCCAAGCACCTTCTTGCCCCAGCGTACCACAATGATGGGCCACGGCCTGCGCTTCCCGTCCTCACTGAGGATCATGAGATGGAAGCCGATGGCCCGGCGGCTTGGAATGTCCTCGAAGCCGCAGATCGCATAGACGGTGTGGGGCTGCGCCCCTTGCCTGGTCATAACCATAACCTTTCATGATGATCCCTGCAGGGATCTCAGAGCCACGGATCGTCCAGTTTTTTACGAACGCGCGGCGCCTGAAGTTGCGTCCGCCCCCGATTGGACCGGGGACACAATCGGCCGAGCCGCGCCAGCATTCGCGCAGTCTCGGTCCACCGCCGATGCAGCTCGCGGCCGCCACGAAATCAATCTTCGGGTTTCAACTTTCGGGCTAGCTGTTGGACCAGCCACATTCGCACTTTTGCGACAAATGAGCTTCTTCAGTATTTGCCCGAACCATCAAGCTCATGGCCCTCGGAACCCGGCATTCCACGACACTGCCCGATTGGCCCCCTTCTGGCAGAGGCGGACATAGGCCGCTTCACGCCGCTTCCGCTGCGGCGGAAACGTGGGTCTGGCAATTGGTCGGACAAACCCTGGCGCAGGCGCCACAGCCGATGCAGGCGCCCTGGTCATTCATGACCATAATTTTCTTCTCAACCTCATCATCATCGTCGTCGAGATCGACAAGTTCGCCCTCCTCGTTGATGCCCTTCAATGTCATGACATCACGACCGCAGACCTTGAAGCAGCGGCCACAGCCGATGCACTTCTTGGTATCGATCGCACTCAAGTAGTCCGGCGTCCAGTCGCGGCCGCCGCGCGTTGCAAATGACATGATGGGGATCTCCTCTACGCTTTTGC
Organism: Bradyrhizobium macuxiense; assembly: GCF_001542415.1. Classification (GTDB taxonomy): domain Bacteria; phylum Pseudomonadota; class Alphaproteobacteria; order Rhizobiales; family Xanthobacteraceae; genus Bradyrhizobium; species Bradyrhizobium macuxiense. The sequence goes on along the minus strand of NZ_LNCU01000039.1, from coordinate 161,649 downwards.
CAGCGCCTTCAGGTCCTGGCTCCTGCGCTCGAGTTCGGCGTAGGCATCGTGCGCCTTCTGCGCCACCGCCATGATCGAAGTCCAGTTGACGGGCAATTCTTCCGACAGATCGTGCAGATCCATTTTGGCCTGCAACGCTCTGGACGACAGCTTCTTCAATTCTGCTAACAGTATCTCGCGATCGCTCATGTGCGGCCCTCAATAGTTCGCCACATCGGGAAATTTCCTGATCATCTTTATTCCGTCCCGAATGTACTTGTTACCTTCACTGGCAAGCTTTGCGAGATTGTCGAATCCGAAGCGATGTACATCCCGAAGCTGCTTGTTCACCGCGATCAGCCGCCCCCCAATCAGCACCAAGCGACCAAAGCCCTCATGGTGCATCTTCAGCATCGGCTGGATCATCACGTCGGTCGCCTTCTCGATCGAAACGGCGACGGCGTTGAAGAACAGCTCCAGCCGCCAGACCGTATCCGGATCGGGATCGCCGATGACCGGCAGTGCGCGTCGCTTCTCCTTGTCCAGGATATAAGGCTCGAGGAGGTCGAGATCGCTCTTGCCGGCCCAGGCCCCACTCATGTCCTCAGCCCGCCAAATCCTGACCAGCTCTTTGACGAATGGTGCATCGAACCCGCCAGCGGGTTGCATGACGTCTGCAGCCTCGGTCATGTGATCCTCATTCGTCGAAATCGAATGTGCGCTTCTTGTCCTTGGCCAGGGCTTTGCGTAGCCATGGCGGCGGCGTGCCCTTCAGCACGCGCTCGAGCTTTTCCAGCAGTACCTGGATACTTTCTGGCTTGTTGACCTTGATGGGGTGGATCTTTCTGGCCACCACCCGCGCGGCGCCGGAGCCGCCGATGGCACCGACATAGAGGATGGCGCAATCCTTGATCGCCTCGATCTTGGGCGCCAGCTTGTCTTCGTCGCCGTCTTCCTTCAGGTCGCCGTCGAACTGGACCGCTTTGAGAAATACGTGTCCGCCTGGCCCGACCTCGTAGACGGCGATATTCTTCGCCCAGCCAAAATGGGCATCGACGCGCCTGAGATCTTGAGTAGCGAACGCAACTTTCATGCAATCGACCTCTCTACTGCGTCGATGGAGCTCCGCCGGCCGCCCCTTGACGGCAGCGTCGCGCTCCGCCAGCTATCCGGCGTCGGCGCATGATTTGCCTCACGGTCGGCGATCACCAGATTGGCGATCTCGAAGATCAGATTCCGCGTGCCCCGATAGCCGACGGACACCTGGTGTCCTGCCCCGAGCCGGTCAAACATCGGAAAGCCCGCCCGATAGAACGGAATCTTCAGGCGTGTCGCGGCCTGCCGACCATGCGAATGCGTGATCAGCAGATCGCAATCCCTGGTCCTGGCAAGCTCTTCCAGGTCCTCCAGATCGCCGATCTGCACCTCCTTGGTCTTGATCTGCTCCAGCACCGCCGATTGCGTGGTCGTCACGGCCGCGGTCACCTGCGCGCCCATCTCGTGCAGCATGCTGGACAGGTCAAACAACAGGTCAGGCTCTGCGCCGATCGCAAGTCTGCGGCCGCCGATCTGGAAATGCGCGTCCAGCATCGCATCGACAAGCTGCCCGCGCTGGCGCCGATATCTTGACGGCACAGGGCGGCCACTGATTTCGCTCAAAAACGCAATGAAATCATCATTGGGGACCAGGCCGCAGAGTCGTTCAAACAGGCGAAATGGAACCCCGGTCTTCTCTTGCATGGCCTCTGCCGCTCGCCGCATCTGAGCACCGATGGCAATCGTCCAGCCGGCCCGGCCCATGCGCGCGACTTCATCGATCCCAATGCCGCCGATCGTCGTTGCCGTGAAGTGATCGGGGATATGCCCATCCAGCGAACCCGCCAGATCGGGCAGGAAGGATGGCTGCAGGCCGAAATCCTCAAAGATGATCCTCAGCTCGTCGAGGTCACCCGGCGTGAGGTGACATCCGGGAAGGACATTCACCTGCGCAGGATTGCGCACGGTCTCGGCCGCGGGCGCCTCGACCAGCACCTCGACCATGCGCGCGACCGTCTTTCCCCAGCCGTCCTGGAATGCGTCTTTGAAATCGGGCGTCGAGACATAGATCAGAGGAAGCTTGTCGAGTTGTGGATGCTTCTCGCGGATCAGCTTGATATAGGCGTCAACATCATCGCCATTGGTTTCCGTCACCCCGGTCGAACAGATCCCGATAATCTCCGGTTTGGCGCGATTATGGATATTGAGTATAGCCTGCTCGACATTTTCATAGCCGCCGAGCACGGTCGTCACCTCGCTCATGGCTGTGGTCTGCAGCGGCACCGGCTCTCTGAAATGCCGCACAAACAGTGTGAGCCCAAAGGACGTGCATCCCTGCGGGCCGTGCAGAAGCGGCATCGCCCCGCGAAGCCCCATAAAGGCGAATGCGCCGCCGATCGGCTGGCTCATCTTGAGTGGGTTGACCGCACAGGCCTTCTTCGGCGTGGTGACAATGACCATGACGCCCCTATTCCGCGGCCTGCAGCGTGGCCGGCCACCAGGAGATTGGCCTGCCTGCCAGGATGTCCTCGATGCGGCGTCTGCAGCAGCCACCGACCGCTTGGGTGTGCTGTGTGACCGCTTCGACGCTGGTCAGGTTATGTGAGCGGATCGCGTCCTCGATCGTGCCGAGGTCGACCGTGTTGCAGAAGCAAATCCTTCGCGCTCGCGGGGTCTTCTGCGTCAGTGTTTGATCGGCGACGATCTCAATCGGCTGCAGGTCGAGCTGCGCCGTCGTCTTGGTCTGCCAATCGTCGGCCCGACCGTCCCACGGCGGTGGTCGACGCAATTGCTCCCACATCGGGTTGAACAGCGCCTTGTCGATCTCCTCGACCAGCTTGACGATGCCGACATAGCCCATATAGGCGTGGCAGCGCTCCTGGTTGATATCGAGCCAGGGCATCGCCGCTTTCAGCGCGACGAACTGCGACTTGCCGCCCGAGAGCATGATGTCCGCTTTCGCGTCCTTCAGCATCTTGTGCATTTCGCGCGGCGTCATGTCCTCGATCATGTGGGCGTCCTGCCCGATCAAATGCTTGATTCGCTCCTTGTCCTCTTTTGTGGATTTCTTCACGCTGGTTCCGACCAGTTCGAGCCCGGCTTCCTGCAGCGCGGCAACGACCGACCAGGACTTGACGCCACCGGTCATCAGCAAGACCTTCTTGCCTTTGAAGCGCGGCCTGTACGGCTCGATTGCGGCCCGGGCCCGCGCTTCCTCGCGCGCGATCACAGCCTCCGTGCGCCCGATCAGATCTTCCGGCGCGCCGCGCTCGACCAGGAGCCGCGCAATCTCGCGCAGTGCGCCGCTGGAGTCCTGGATGCCATAGAAAGAGCCTTCGAAGAACGGGATGCCGTAACGCTCCTCCATCTTGCGCGCGACATTGATCATCGCCCTCGAACACACCATCATGGCGGCGCGTGCCCGGTGCGAGGAGGCGACTTCGTGATATTTGCCATCACCGGCGATGCAGCACAGGATACGGATGCCGAGTTCGTCAAACAGCGGCTTGACCTGCCAAAGCTCGCCGGACAGATTGTATTCCCCGATCAGATTGATGTCGTAGGGCGTGGTGTAGTCCGGCTCTTGCGTTCCGATAACATGTTCGAGCAAGGCCTCGCCGGCCAGCTTGTTGCCGAGGTTCTTGGACCCGACGAAGCCCGGCGAATTGACTGGGATCACCGGCGTGCCGAACCTTTGCGAAGCGGCCTTACAGACTGCGTTGATGTCGTCGCCGATCATGGCGGGAACACAGGTCTGATAGACGAAAATGGCCGGCGGGTCGCACTTGTCGATGATCTGTTTGATTGCCTTATAGAGCCGCTTCTCGCCTCCAAATACGATATCGGTTTCAGTCAGATCGGTCGTAAAGCCGGTGCGCCACAAGTTCGGACCCGATGATGCCGAGCCGCGATTGTCCCACGAATTACCTTCACACGCGATCGGGCCATGCACCAGGTGGGCGACATCGGTAAACGGTTGCAGCGCGATCTTGGCGCCGTCGAAGGCGCAGCCACCGGCGGCGCTGCCGGGCTGCAACTGCCTGGTGCAGCCCTTGTTCCGCTCGGCCCGCGACTTGGTGACATTCTTGGCGCAGCCCGGCTCGTTGAAGACATCTTGGACCGTGGCTGGTAGCGAACTCATCCGGCTTTTCCTCTTACGCTATCTGCAAGGCTCGTCCATCCCTGCGCTTCTGCCACCGCCGATCTTGTCCGGCGATGGCAGCGCATCGATCGTCATCAACGAATGATGTCGAAGCTAAAATCGGTCTTGCCTAGAACGTTCGTCTTCTTGTCGATCTCGTCGAAGATCTTGTCGAGAATCTTCACCAGTACGTTCATGCCGCCCTGATAGGCCCACACCGGAGAGCGGTGATGGTGATGCCGATCAAAGATCGGGAAGCCGATCCGGATCAACGGAGTGCCGGTATCGCGTTCCAGATACTTGCCATAGGTATTTCCGATCAAAAAATCGACCGGCTCGGAGAACAGCAGCGAGCGCATGTGCCAGAGGTCTCGACCGGGATAGGCGTGGCAGTTGCGCCCGTAAGGCGAGCTCGCAAATAGCGCCCGCATTTTCTCGTCCCAGGCCTTGTTGCCGTTGGTGGCCAGCACATGCGTTGGCTCGGCGCCGAGTTCGAGCAGGAAAGTCGCCAACCCATGGCAGAGGTCCGGATCGCCATAGATCGCGAACTTCTTGCCATGGATATGCGCGCTGGAATCGGCCATCGCGTCGACCAGGCGACCGCGCTCTCGAGCGAGTTCCTCCGGGATCTCCTTGCCGCTGATCCGCGACAACGCCATGAGGAAATCATCCGTTGCGGATACGCCCACCGGATAGTTGAAAGCCAGGACCTCCTGGCCATGGTCGGCGATGAACGGCAGCGTCTTATCCGTGCACCACTGCTGCATGGAGATCGTGGCCTTGGCGTGAAGGGCGTTCGCGGCGTCTTCCAGCGTGGTGCCGCCGTCATACATTCGGAACTCGCCGTCTGTCGGTGTATCGAATACTTCGGAATTGTCGGCGAGGATGGTGTATTCGATACCCATCAGCTCGAAAATGCGCTTGATCTCGCGAAGGTTGCCGACAGTGTAGCCGTCGAAGCCCCCTATGAGGTTGATCTTGCGGTTCGGCTTGCGCTCAAGCTTGTCTGCTGTTCCGGCCTTGCCGTCCCAGAAATGCTCCAGGATTCCCTTGAGTGCATTGTCATAGCCGGTGACATGACTGCCGACGAATGCCGGAGTATGTGCGAACGGAACGTCGAAATCCGCTGGCACTGAGCCTTTTTCCTTCGACGTCTTGATGAAGGCGTTGAGGTCATCACCGATCACCTCCGCCATGCAGGTGGTGGAGACCGCAATCATCTTGGGCTTGTACATATTATAGCTGTTGGCGAGCCCATCGATCATGTTATTCAGGCCGCCGAATACCGCGGCGTCTTCCGTCATCGACGAGGAGACGCAGGAGCTCGGTTCCTTGAAGTGCCGCGACAGATGGCTGCGGTAATAGGCCACGCAGCCTTGGGAGCCATGCACGAAAGGCAGCGTACCCTGGAAACCGACGGAGGCGAACACGGCACCGAGCGGCTGGCAGGCCTTGGCCGGATTTATCGTCAGAGCCTCCCGCGCGAAGTTCTTTTCGCGATATTCTGATGTCTTCGTCCACTCCTTGACGCGTTCGACCTCGGCAGGATCGCGAGGATTTTCAAACTCCTTCTTGTTGTCCAGCATCTGCTGGTATTCCGGCCCGCGAAACAGGTCGAAGTGATCGAGCACATGGTCTGCACTCTGTGCCATGGATAAAAGCCTTTCAGATATCGTGATTAACGTCGCCCCGTCTCTTGGCAGAGAGCAGGGATTGCTTGCATCATTCTGCGGCCAAGAGCTTCGGTCTTGGCACGTCCTTCCAGGGCGCCTTCAATTTCTTCCAAATCGGCGAATTGACCGCCATGTCCATGTCGCGCGCGAAAATCGCAAACCCGTCATAGCCGTGATACGGGCCCGAATAGTCCCAGGAGTGCATTTGCCGGAACGGCACACCCATCTTCTGGAATACATATTTTTCCTTGATCCCCGAGCCGACCAGGTCGGGCTGGATCTTCTCGACGAAGCGCTCGAACTCGTACCCATTGACGTCGTCGTAGATGAGCGTGCTGTCTTTCACGTAGTGCTGGGCGGTGCGCTGGTAGTCGTCGTTGTGTCCGAACTCATATCCGGTGCCGACGACTTCCATGCCGAGATCTTCGTATGCGCCGATCACGTGACGCGGACGCAATCCGCCGACGAACAGCATCACCGTCTTGCCCTCCAGGCGCGGGCGATACTTTGTGATCACGGCGTTCACAAGCGGCTGGTATTTCTCAATCACCCGCTCGGCGCCCTCCTTGATCTTGTCATCGAAATAGCCCGCGATCTTGCGCAGCGATTCTGCGATCTTTGCGGGCCCGAAGAAGTTGTATTCGCACCAGGGAATGCCGAACTTCTCTTCCATGTGGCGCGAGATATAGTTCATCGAGCGGTAGCAATGCAGAATGTTTAGCTTTGCCTTCGGCGTCGCCTCGAGTTCGGCCAGCGAGCCGTCGCCGGACCACTGGGCAATTACGCGCAGGCCGATTTCCTCCAGGAGAATTCGAGACGACCAGGCGTCGCCGCCAATATTGTAATCGCCGATGATTGCGACATCGTAGGGACTCGGCTCGAACCTCGGCTTGCTCTGTGGGTCATCCTTGTCGAAGATCCAATCGCGCACCGCATCATTTGCAATATGATGGCCAAGCGACTGCGATACGCCACGGAAACCCTCGCAGCGGACCGGCACGATGGTCTTGCCGCCGAATTCCTTTGACTTCGCTCTGGAGACCGCCTCGATGTCATCGCCGATCAGGCCGATCGGGCATTCCGACTGGACTGTGATGCCGTTGTTGAGCGGGAACAGTTCCTGGATCTCATCCATGACCTTGATGAGCTTCTTGTCGCCGCCGAATACGATATCCTTTTCCTGGAAGTCGGAGGTGAACTGCAAGGTCACGAAACTATCGATGCCTGTCGTACCCACGTAATAGTTACGGCGCGAGCCCCACGAATATTGGCCGCAGCCAACCGGGCCATGGCTGATGTGAACCATGTCCTTGATTGGCCCCCAGACCACGCCCTTGGAACCCGCGTAGGCGCACCCGCGAATTGTCATCACGCCGGGTATGGATTTGATGTTGGACTTGACCCCGCAGTCCGACCGGCCGGCCTCGTGAATGTTGAGGTGCTTGGCGCGTCGTTTTGCGGTCTTCTCCGGGTAGACCTTCAGCACCTCCTCGATCAGCTCTTTGTTGCGCGCCCTGATCTGTGCGGTGCTATAGGTCGTAGCGAGACTCATTCTGATGTCCTTTAGGATTTCCTGTTACAACGGCGGCTCTTGCCACGACTTTTGCAACCTGCGTGCCAGCAGAGCGTGAACGAAAAACTCGTCGCATTTCCATGTGCTTAGCGTGCACTACGTGTAGGGAGGGACGGTTGTTGCGAACCCGACATCGCACCTCGTCAAGAAAGGCGCCCGTTCGGCCGTGTTCGAAACAAAACAAGGGCAAAGCTCGGCCGTGACATGGGCCAATAAAAACGCCGACGATTAGCGTGATTTGGCCGGGCACGACTTGAGCGGGCTCGACACGAGGCGAGCAAACCGCACGGCAGCTCGGCCTATTCCAGCCTGCCAACAGCAAGGCGCCGAAAGCGGTAAGTGCTCAGCTTCGGTCTGTCGCCGTGCTGCTCACATCTAGCGTGGTCTCACCACCGTCCCGTGCTTACTCTTATCCGACCGCGCTGAGCCAGATTTCGCCAAGTCGGCTGCTCAGGAGAACAGGCGCTCCGCCTTGATCAGCGCGCGTGCCAACGCATCAATCTCTTCATACGTGTTGTAAAGGGCAAAGGAAGCGCGGCACGTCGCAGGCAAGCCAAAGCGCGCGAGTAACGGCATCGCGCAATGGGTCCCGGCGCGCACCGCGACCCCGGAGCGATCGATGACGGTCGCGATATCGTGCGGATGCGCGACCTTCATGTCAAAGGACATGATCGCGCCCTTTTCGGCTGCCGTTCCGATGGGGTGCAGAGAATCGATGCTCTCTAGCTTTTCCTGCGCGTAAGCCAGCAGTGCGCTCTCGTGCCTGCGGATCCGAGCCTTGCCGATCGAATTAATGAAGTCTATGGCCGCGCCCAAGCCGATGGCCTGGACGATCGGCGGCGTGCCCGCCTCGAACCGGTGCGGCGGATCACCATAGATGACGCCGTCGCGCGAAACTTGGCGGATCATCTCGCCGCCGCCATTGAACGGTGGCATTGCCGCCAGATTGGCATATTTGCCGTAAAGCACGCCGATGCCGGTTGGTCCATACAATTTGTGGCCCGTCATGACATAGAAATCACAATCAATGTCGCGGACATCGACATCCAGATGGACACATCCTTGTGAGCCGTCGACCAGCACCGAAATACCGCGGGCATGCGCGAGGCGGGCCACGTCCTTCACCGGTACCAGCGTGCCGAGCGCGTTCGACATCTGGGTGATCGCGACGATTCTGGTGCGCGGGTTCAGGAGCTTCTCGAACTCATCGATCAGGAAGTTGCCCTCGTCGTCGACCGGCGCCCACTTGATCACGGCACCATGGCGCTCCCTGAGGAAGTGCCACGGCACGATGTTGGAGTGGTGCTCCATGATCGAAAGAACGATCTCGTCACCCGGCATGATGCGCTCACGGCCGAAGGTCTGAGCAACCAGATTGATCGCTTCGGTAGCGCTGCGGGTGAAGATGACCTCCTCGGTTCGATGTGCGTTCACAAACCGCGCTACCTTGGCCCGCGCGCCTTCATAGGCCTCGGTCGCCGCGTTGGCGAGGTAATGCAGGCCGCGATGCACATTTGCATATTCGCTGCGATAAGCCTGCATCATGCGGTCGAGCACGGCCCTTGGCTTTTGCGCGGATGCGGCGTTATCGAGATAAACGAGCGGCTGGCCATGGACCGTCGTGGCCAGCGCGGGAAACTCCTCGCGCAGACGCTCGACGTCGTAGCCACCATTGCTAACGGCAGGATGCGTACTCATCGCCGCGCCTTGAACCAGCGCTCGGTTTGCGAAGTCGCAAAATCGCGCAAATTCGCGTTGGCGATCCCCTCGATCGCCTCACCCAGGAACGCCCGGATCAGCAGCGCTTGCGCATCGTTCTCGGACAGACCGCGAGCGCCCAAATAAAACAGGAGACTCTCATCCAGCCCGCCTGACGTCGCTCCGTGACCGCACTTCACGTCATCGGCAAAGATCTCGAGCTCTGGCTTATTGTCGGCCTCGGCCTGGTCCGACAGGAGCAGCGCCCGCATCGTCAGTTTGGCGTCACTCTTCTGCGCGTCGGGACGAGCGATGATTCGCCCCTGGAACACCGAGCGGCCGGCCCCATCGACGACTGCACGAAAATTCTGACGGCTGACGCAATGCGGCGCGGCGTGATCGACCACGAGTGTCGTGTCTGCGTGCTGCTTTTCCATGAGCAGGTTAACGCCGTTCACGCAAAGCTCTGCTCCTTCGCCCGCTAGCGTAATGAAATCCTGATAGCGGCTGACGGCACCGCCGCGGATCATGTCGAACAGATTGAGTTTTGCCCTGGAACCAACTGCGATGATCTCGGAGGAGATGTTGACCGCGTCGGCCGCATCCGCCTTCACGCGAAGATGCGAGAGGCCGGCTTGATTACCAACCAGCACGATCATGACATTGTTGGCTTGATAGCCGCACGCGCTTTCGGCCGAGACAAAGCTCTCCACTACGGTTCCATGAGCACCATCACCGAGGTGCAGATACGAGCGCGTAAAGTGAGATGCCGAGGACGTGGTTGAAACGTGAATGACATGAAGCGGACGCCTCAGCGCCTTGCCTTCCGCGATCGTCACCACGACGCCGTCGGTTGCCATCGCAGTATTGAGCGAGATCATCGCGTCGGTGGTCGTGGACAGCACCAAGCCGGCCATTGCGTCGCTCGCCGAACTCTCCAGAACCTCGCGCAGCGTCTGTACATCGACGCCCTTTCCGAGCTTGGCGACATCAGACAGATTGGGTGCGAACATACCATCAACCAGCACCAGCTTGATCGCGCCTTCGAATGCTGCTTGCTCGACCGCAGCCTGCGCCCGCCTTAGCGCGGACGCGTCCGGTGGCTCCGCGAGCCGTAGCACGTCGCGCATCAATACGCGCAGATCCGTGTACTTCCACTCCTCGACGCGCCGGTGTGGCAGGCCGACCCGCTCATAAGCCTCAAAGGCTCTCGCACGAATATCGGCGATACGGCCCGCGCCGGGCAAACGCCCCTGCGCAGCGGCGAAGACATTGCTCGCCGCCCGCTCTGCATTAGCTTTATCCTCCGGCATAGCCTTAGCCAGAACCAGATCCATCCGAAAATCCCCTGCGCGTCAGGCCGCGTCCTCGAATTGGGCGTAGCCGGAGGCCTCGAGCTCCAGCGCGAGCTGCTTGTCGCCGCTCTTCACAACCCGCCCTTTCGACATCACGTGCACGACGTCGGGTACGACGTAATTCAAAAGCCGCTGATAATGCGTGATCATAATCATTGATCGGTCCGGCGAGCGCATCGCGTTGATACCATCGGCCACGATACGCAGCGCATCGATATCGAGACCGGAATCTATCTCGTCCAGGATGCAAAGATCAGGCTCGAACAGCGCCATCTGCAAGATCTCGTTGCGCTTCTTCTCGCCGCCCGAAAAGCCGACATTGACGCCGCGCTTCAGCATGCTCTGTGGAATGTTGAGTTGCTTGGCGGCCGTGCGAGCCTTTTTCAGGAAATGCGGCGTCGAATATCCGCTTTGGCCACGCGCCTTGCGCTGCGCGTTAAGCGCGGTACGCAGGAAGTTCATGGTGGTCACACCTGGAATTTCTACCGGATATTGGAAGGCAAGAAAGAGTCCCTTGGCGGCGCGCTGGTCCGGTCTCATTGCGAGCAGGTCTTCGCCCTTGAACAGGAGCCGGCCTGCGGTGATCTGATAGCCGGGTTTGCCTGTGATGACATGGCTGAGGGTTGATTTTCCCGAGCCGTTTGGCCCCATGATAGCGTGCACCTTGCCGGCATTGACCGTCAAATCGAGCCCGTGGAGGATTTCGCGTCCCTCGACACAGACGTGCAAATTTCGGACTTCGAGTAACGGCATGCGAGCTATTCCCTGACGACCATCATCGCAGCAGCGAGCCACTTTCGGCAGGGCTCGCTACGTCCATAACTATCCGACCGATCCCTCGAGAGAGATCGAGATCAACTTCTGCGCTTCGACTGCGAACTCCATCGGCAGTTTCTGCAGCACCTCTTTGATGAAGCCGTTGACGACAAGGCTGACAGCCTCCTCCTGCGACATTCCGCGCTGGATGCAGTAGAACAGCACGTCCTCGGAAATCTTCGACGTCGTCGCTTCGTGCTCGAACGTCGCCGAGGAATTCTTGGCCTCGACATAGGGCACGGTGTGCGCGCCGCACTTGTCGCCGATCAGCAGCGAGTCGCATACGGTATGGTTGCGCGCGCCGACGGCGTTCCGATTTGCGCTGACAAGGCCGCGATAGGTGTTCCGCGATTTTCCGGCCGCGATGCCCTTGGAGATGACCCGGCTCGACGTGTTCTTGCCGAGATGGAACATCTTGGTGCCAGAATCGACCTGCTGGAAACCGTTCGAGATCGCGATCGAGTAGAACTCGCCGCGCGAATTGTCGCCGCGCAGGATGCAGCTCGGATATTTCCAGGTGATAGCGGAGCCGGTCTCGACCTGGGTCCAGGAGATCTTCGAATGCTTGCCGCGGCAATCGCCACGCTTGGTGACGAAATTGTAGATGCCGCCCTTGCCCTCCGAATTGCCGGGGTACCAGTTCTGTACCGTCGAATATTTGATCTCGGCGTCGTCGAGCGCCACGAGCTCGACCACGGCGGCATGCAATTGGTTCTCGTCGCGCTGCGGCGCCGTGCAGCCCTCGAGATAGGAGACGTGGGAGCCCTTGTCGGCGATGATCAGGGTGCGCTCGAATTGGCCGGTGTTGCGCTCGTTGATGCGGAAATAGGTCGACAGCTCCATCGGGCAGCGCACGCCCGGCGGCACGTAGACGAACGAGCCGTCTGAGAACACCGCCGAGTTAAGCCTCGCGAAAAAATTGTCTGAGACGGGCACCACCGTTCCGAGGTACTTTTGTACCAGATCGGGATACTCGCGGATCGCCTCCGAGATTGGCATGAAGATAACGCCGGCCTTCTTCAGCTCCGCCTTGAAGGTGGTCGCAACCGACACCGAATCGAACACGGCATCGATCGCAATCTTGCGATTGGCCGACGGCTCACCGCCCGGGGCCGGCTCGACGCCTTCCAGGATCGCGACCTCGCGAAGCGGGATGCCGAGCTTCTCATAAGTCTTGAGGATTTCCGGATCGATCTCGTCGATCGAGGACAGAGGCTTCTTCGGCTTCGGCGCCGCGTAATAGTAGATGTCCTGGTAATCGATGTTCGGATAGTGGACGCGGGCCCAGGTCGGCTCAGTCATCGTCAGCCAGCAGCGATACGCCTGAAGGCGCCACTCCAGCAACCAACCAGGCTCGCTTTTCTTTGCGGAGATGAAGCGAACGGTGTCTTCCGACAGCCCCTTCGGGGCCTTGTCGGATTCGATCAAAGTCTCAAACCCATATCGATACTGATCGACGCCGGTCCGAGCGATGCGCTCAACCGTCTCCCGTGCTGCTACCATGGCCTGCTCCGCTCGCCTTGGGACGATTCCGGCGATTTCCAGCGCCAGCTGCGGCGTGCTCTCCTAGCCGCAAAGGCTATCGCGTAAGTCGCGAGCGCAGGGCTTAAAACCGGCCGAGCCAGGCGACCGATCACATCGCCCACCGTCTCCAATAGCGTCTTGACCTTGCTGCGCACCGAGGACCCGCTCATCGACCACCCCTCTAGGCCGGCACGCAGGTGTCGGGCACCGGGCAGACAGCCGCACATTGCGGCGCGTCAAAATGCCCATCGCATTGGGTGCACTTCGCCGGATTGACCACATAGATGTCGTTCTTGAGACTAATTGCGGCGTTGGGACATTCGAACTCACACGCGCCACAGACGGTGCATTGGGACGCGATTATCTTGTAAGCCATGCGATTCCTAGGACAGGAGATGCGGGACGATTTCATCCCTTCAAGCCTCATGCCAAATCCACGAGCCCTGATTTGTCTAGGCAATTTTCCGTCGCATGTTGCGGCTTGGACAGCTTGTCGCAAACCCTACAGTCCGCAACATAGAGGCTAGATTTCGATGCTGTCTTGTTCAGCGGCGTAGCCGCTTCGCCCACACCGGGCAGCTACCATTGCTGACCGAATTGGCACTGCGTTCCAGCGCAATTCAACCCGCGCTCAAGAGATCGATGGAATCTAAAAAAAGGCCACCCCGAATGGGTGGCCCAAGTCAGGGAGGAAACGCCCTTAGGGGCCTCTGGGATCAGGCCGCAGCCTGTTCGATCGGTGAGAATGGCAGGCCGAGGCTCTCGGCCACAGCCTTGTAAGTCAGCCGGCCCCGATGGACATTGAGGCCCGCGCGCAGGTGAGGATTTTCGAGCACGGCTGCAAATCCCTTTTTTGCGAGCGCCAAGCCGAATGGCAGCGTGGCGTTGTTCAAGGCCTGGCTCGAGGTCAGCGGGACAGCTCCGGGCATATTGGCTACGCAATAATGAATGATGCCGTCCACCTCGTAAGTTGGATCATCGTGGGTTGTCGGGTGTGAGGTCTCAAAGCAGCCGCCCTGATCGATCGCGACATCCACGATTACGGCTCCTGTGCGCATCGAACTCAACATGCCGCGGCTAACAAGTTTCGGTGCGCTGGCACCCGGAACAAGCACCGCGCCAATGACCACGTCCGCCGCAAATACTTCCTCCTCCACGGCATCGATCGTCGAGAACCTGGTACGAACGCGCCCTTCGAAAAGTTCATCCAGCTCACGAAGCCGCGGTATCGAGCGGTCGATGATCGTAACCTCAGCGCCCAAACCGACCGCCATGCGCGCCGCATGCGTCCCGACGACGCCCCCACCGATCACCACGATGCGAGCCGGCGGAACGCCGGGCACGCCACCGATCAACAGCCCCCGGCCGCCCGCATACCGCTTCAGGGCGCTACCTGCCGCTTCGATCGCAAGCCTGCCCGCGACCTCGCTCATCGGTGCCAGCAGTGGAAGGCCGCCATGCGGATCTGTCACGGTTTCGTAGGCGATCGCGGTGCAACCGGATTTGAGCAATCCCTTGGCCTGCTCCGGATCTGGAGCCAGATGCAGATAAGTGAAGACGATCTGGCCCTCTCGAAGCTGCACCCACTCCGACGGCTGGGGCTCCTTGACCTTTACGATCATCTCGCTCGAGGCGAATACCTCGCGCGCGGAGTCCAGAATAGTTGCGCCGGCGTTGCGATAGTTGTCGTCGCTTGCGCCAATCCCGGCGCCGGCGTTGGTCTCGACCATCACGCTGTGACCGGCTGCCACATATTCGCGGACGGCTCCCGGCGTCAGACCCACGCGATATTCGTGCGCTTTGATTTCCTTGGGAACGCCGAGCTTCATTTGCAATCCTCCCTGCCTCACCGTCCCTTCTAGTCGGAAGGACGCTGCAATACTGATGAGGAGGCGGCCAGATGGTGCAGAAATTCTGCAACGTTTAAGCTGCTGCGCAGGATTTCGGACAAACGTATCCCGGATGGATCGATATGACATCTTTGCGGAGCTTGCCGGAGTCCAGCAACTGTCGAGATCGTGAAACGATCCACAAGGCAACGAAGAAAGTCGGATCGTGAGCGTAAGGAGGACCTTGCCAACCCTTAGCTTGAGGGTTTGGCAACACTCTCGCTGATCTCGATCTGCCGAACGCCAGAGGCACCATCTCAAAGTCGCTGTCGTTGTTCAGCTGAAGCGGCTGATGGCAGAGCGGAAGATGACCAGATTGAACCCGCTGGGCTGATCGACATGAAGCGACCCGGCCCGTCCAAGCTGTTTCGTTGGCGTTTCAAGCTGGTTTCGGTGGAAAAGCCGCTGCGCGTGCTTACGGCATTCGACCAGAACGATGAAATAGCGATAAAGCCATATCGGAAGCGGGGCGAAGCCGGGCGGATCACGTTTATCCCGGCCTAGCCGCAGACCGGGAGGGTTTATGACGTTTAGTGCGACCGCGGCCACCAGCGCCCATGAGCCCACCCTTCATTGTCCGAATTGCAACCACGAGATCCGCCTGACCGAATCGCTCGCCGCCCCGCTTCTCGCGGAAACCCGCCAGCGCTTCCAAGAACAGCTCGCCAGCAAGGACGCCGAGGTGGCGCGCAAGACCGAGGCACTGCGGCAGGAGCGCGAACAGCTTCAGAAGGATCGCGAGCTGATCGACGACCAAGTGGCTCGACGGTTGGCGGCCGAGCGCAACCAACTTGTCGCGATGGAGGCCAAGAAAGCGCGCGATGCGGCCGCGGCGGAACTGCAGGCGCGCGCAACCGAATTGGCCGAGCTCCGGCAGATTCTCGAGGCGAACAATACCAAGCTGGCGGAGGCGCAGCAGGCACAGGCCGCACTTATCCGCAAGCAACGAGCGCTCGATGACGAGAAGCGCGAGCTTGATCTGACGGTTGAGAAGCGTGTCCAGGCTTCAGCTGAACAGATCCAGGTAAAGGCAAGGCAGGAAGCTGACGAAGCCGCGCGACTACGCGTCGCGGAAAAAGACCAGACGATCGAGTCGATGTCCCGCACAATCGAGGAGCTCAAGCGTAAAGCTGAGCAAGGATCACAACAATCGCAGGGCGAAGTCCTGGAGCTTGAGCTGGAAGCTGTTCTTCGTGGCCGCTTTCCAACTGACCTGATTGAGCCAGTGGGCAAAGGCGAACTTGGCGCGGACGTTGTGCAGCAGGTCAATGGCTCTATTGGGCAGCCCGCGGGCATTATCCTCTGGGAATCCAAGCGCACCAAGGCGTGGAGCGACGGATGGCTTGGCAAGCTCCGTGACGATCAGCGCCGCTGCGGAGCCGATACTGCGCTCATCGTATCGCAAGCGCTTCCCAAACATGTCGAGCATTTCGACCTGATCGATGGAATATGGGTGACGCACCCCCGATGCGCTCTGCCGGTCGCGGTGGCCCTTCGTCAGGCACTTATCGACGTGGCCGGCTCGCGCCTTGTGCAGCAGGGCCAGCAAACAAAAATGGAGCAGGTCTACCATTATCTGACGGGGACGAAATTCAGGCAGCGGGTGGAGGCCGTCGTTGAGAAGTTCAACGACATGCGTGATGATCTCGACAAGGAACGAAAATTCATGGGGCGGCAGTGGGCCAAGCGCGAAACGCAGATTTTGGCCGTGGTCGACTCGACGGTCGGGATGGTTGGAGATCTTCAAGCCATCGCGGGCAAGGCCATGCCGGAGATCTCAAGTTTGGACATCCAGCTGCTGGAGAATAGCGTCGAACCGGAGCGAAAGGCAGGATAAATGACTGCCGGCACGCCAGACGCATACTTGACCTCTCGAGCGGCTGCCGCCTGAACGGCCATACACGCCGCCGCTTGTGGAACGTCGCCTTGGAAACATGGCCGCTTGCGAAGGCATCGGATCAACCTATCAAAAGCCGGATTTGCAAGGGGCAGCCACACCACAACTCAGGGACGGCCCGCCATTACAATCGGCGCCGTGAGCGTGACGGTGCACAGGAGCACGCCCAGCATTGCGAATGCCAATGGAAGGCCAGCCATGTTTGCGACGAGGCCGACGATAGCGGGACCGACGAGCAGACCCGTGTAGCCGGCCGTCGTGGTGACTGCGATCGCAAGGAGGGCCGGCATCGTCTTCTGTTTGCCGGCCCGGCGGTACAGCACCGGCACGATATTCGCAGCACCCAATCCGATGAGCAGGCATCCCGCCATGGCAATCGACGCAACTGGCGCCGCTAGCAGCGCCGCGAAACCTGTCATGATCGGCAGAGTTCCGAACATCAATGTGGCGCGATCGCCGAATCGCGTCACGACGGCATCTCCGCCGAGGCGGCCTGCTGTCATGGCAATGGAAAACAGCATGTAACCGAAGCCGCCATGCGCCTTGGAGACAAGACCTCGATCAACGAAAAACAAGGCGCTCCAGTCGAGCATTGCGCCTTCGACAAGAAAGGTCATGGCCGCAAGGATCGCAATGAGCAACACACGGCGATTGGGCAGGACGAGCCTTAGCCGTCGCTCGGTCCGACATGTTGCCAGAAACCGCGGCCAGGCCAACACAATTGCAATCGTCATCAACACCGAACAGATCAATGTTGAAACAAGCGCGTCAGCCCGCAATGAGAGGGAGGTGGTCATAACAGCCGAGCCGGCGACTTCGCCTATGCAGAACTGGGCGTGGAAGCCGGACATTAACGGTCGGCCGGCGGCCCACTCCACTTCCGTCGCGTGAACGTTCATGGCTATATCGATTGAACCAAGCGAAACACCGAAAGCAAACAGCACGGCGCCAAGCCCAAGAGGTGTGCTGGCCACAGCAAGCCACGGCAGGATGAGCGCAAGACCAAGACCACCACAAAGAATGATGGTTTGGCTGCCGTAACGTGCATTCGCCGCGCCGGTCACGAGCACAGCGACGGCTGATCCAACGCCGAGGCAGAGCAACACCAGACCAAGTACGCCATCATCGACCGCAAGCCGCTCCTTGGCGAGCGGCACCAGAGGTGCCCATGAGGCAAAGCCGAATCCGGCAACAAAAAATGCTAATCGGGTCGCGAGCGAGCCGGCTGGCTGATCGGCAAACGATAACACAGGACACTCCGGCGAGAAAAAGCCCGCAAGCGCAGCGCCGACCACCTTTGGGCGCTCGCCTACGGGCAATGCACGGCTCGACGACGATAGGCCGGGCTGAACATCCCACTCGCTGCAAGTGTGATGCCATGGTGAAGAAGACGTGCGCGGCGTCCCGTGGTGTGAGCCTCAGAGCGGCATTGACGCTTCAATAGTGAATTGTCGCGTGCTTTCTCGGATAAACGCGTACGGCCAAAGGCGACCGCGCTGTGCTTGCGCATTGTTCATGACCGTCGCAGGCTCAACAACGCTGGTCGGCTGTGTCGCAAGACGGACAAGGCCGACTGCGCAGCTCCCTGGCCGAGGTCACGCGATACGCGCGGACGCCAAGTAAACACTCAGACCGTGCGTTTTCGACGCGGTGCTCAGATGCCTAGTACAGCGGACGACAGCAATTGAGACGTCCCGGAAGGCCTAACCGACCCTTCGTGCGAGCGCGTGGCGCGCTCAACAAATCCGGGGCAGTTGTTCGCCCGACAACCAATCGACAATTCGTCCGCCGCCAAATCTGGTCGACATCTGCACCAAATGATGATGATCAGCGACCGCCTCGCCGATATCGGCCGCATCGCACCCGAGCGGATGCGCCTTCATGGCGGCAAGCACGGCATCCGCCATATCTGCCGCCACGATTGCAACGAGTTTGCCCTCGTTGGCGACATGGAGCGGATCAAGCCCAAGGAGTTCGCAGGCAGCCGTAACGGCGGGCTTTACCGGGATAGCCTCTTCCTGCAGGCGGAAGCCGAGGCTGGATTGATGCGCAATCTCGTTGAGCGTTGCGGCAAGACCGCCGCGCGTGGGGTCGCGCATCACCCGGATGCTGGCGCCGCCAGCCGCAACCATTACGGCTACGAGATCATGCAGAGCTGCAGAATCCGAGACAATGTCGACCTGGAAAGCCAGGTTGTGGCGTCGCGACATGATCGCAACCCCATGGTCGCCGAGGCAGCCGGAAACCAGGACGCGGTCGCCGATCCTTGCGTTCTCGGCGGACAGATCGAGCCCGTTGGCCAGAACGCCGACTCCCGTCGTCGAGATGAACAGACCATCCGCCTTGCCCCGCTCGACGACCTTGGTGTCACCCGTGATGATGTGAACGCAGGCGGCACGCGCCGCTGCGCCCATTGAATCCGCAATCGCCTTCAGATCCGAAAGTCGGAAGCCCTCTTCAAGGATGAAACTTGCCGCCAGATAGAGTGGACGCGCACCGGCCATCGCGACATCGTTGACTGTGCCGTGCACCGCGAGTGACCCAATATTGCCGCCGGGAAAAAACAGCGGCGAAACCACATAGCTGTCAGTCGTCATCACCATCCTGCCCGAGCGGACACCGAAGGCCGACTGATCGTTGCAACGAGCGAGCCATTCATTGCCGAACGCTTCGTGAAACAGGCCGAGGACCAGCTGCGTCGTGGCGCGCCCCCCGGAACCGTGGGAAAGGTCGATGCACCCGTTCTTGATATCGAGCTTGCGCTGATAGGACTTCACCCGCATCACGCCCGCCGCAGCTGATAGTCGCGGCCCCGGCCATACGTCCAGTGCGCGGCACAGGCGCCTTCCGATGAGACCATGCAGGACCCTATGGGGGTTTCCGGCGTGCAGACCGTTCCGAACAGCTTGCAGTCGACAGGGCTCTTCACGCCACGCAGGATGGCCCCGCACTCACACGCCGGATTGTCGACGACCGGCAGTTCGTGCATCACGAAACGCGCCTCGGCGTCGAATTTGGCGTAAGGCCGTTTCAGCTTCAGCGCGCTATCTTGTATGGGTCCGAGCCCACGCCATTCGAACTCGTCGCGGAGTTCGAAAACGTTAGACACCGCTACCATGGCGCGGTGGTTGCCTTCACGCTTCACCGCACGGCTATATTGGTTCTCCACCTCATATCGGCCGCCATTCACCTGCCGAACCAGCATCAGGATGGCCTGCATCACGTCGAGCGGCTCAAATCCCGCGATCACGATCGGCTCGCCGAATTCTTTTGCCAAGCGGCCGTAGGGCTCCGTACCGATGATGGCGCTGACATGCGCAGGCCCGATAATGCCGTCGATTTCGGCCCGGCCGAGAGCGCGGATATCGGGACTCTCGAGAATGCTTTGCATCGCCGGGGGCGTCAGCACATGGTTGCAGAACACGCTGAGATTCTTCAGCCGCTTCTTCCTGGCAAGCCGGATCATCACTGCCGTCGCAGGCGTCGTGGTCTCAAATCCAATGGCAAAAAAGACCACCTCCTGATCCAACGCCTGTTCGGCAATCCGGATCGCATCGAGCGTCGAATAGACCATCCGAATGTCGGCGCCGAGGGCCCTGGCTCGCAACAGCGATTGCCCTTGCGAGCCGGGCACCCGCATCAGGTCGCCGTAGACACAGAGGGTGACCTGCGGCCGGGCGGCGAGCCGGATCGCCATGTCGATCCGGCTGGCGGGGAGAACACAGACCGGACAGCCCGGCCCGTGGATCAAGCGGACATTCGCTGGCAGCAAGTCCTCCAGGCCATAGCGAAAGATCACATGCGTGTGTCCGCCGCAGAACTCCATGAACCGGTAGGCCCGTTGCGGATCAGCCTCAGTCCCAATCGCCCGCGCGAGCCCCTGGGCGATGGTCTTGTCACGGAATTCGTCGGCATATTTCATGGCCGAAGCTCCTGAGCGACGCTACCTAGTTCCCGCAAGAGCTCCAGCGTCCGCTCGGCTTCTGCGGGGTCGATTTTGGCCAGGGCGTAGCCGACATGGACAAGGACGTAGTCGCCGACCGCGAGATCGTCGATGAGCGCGATCGAAATCTCCAGGCTGACGCCATCGATGGACACGATGGCCATGTCACCGGGAAGGAGTTCGGTGACCTCAGCCGGTACCGAAAGACACATATCAAGCTGTTCCTTCGAGAGCTTGCGGCTGTTCAGCAGTCTGAAGAGCGGCGATCCAGGCTTGTCCGAGGCTCAAGCCACCGTCGTTAGGCGGAACCTGGCGTGGCAGCAGCGGAATGAGGCCGGCCGCCAAGCAGCCGCGCTCGATTTCATCGGCGAGCACCGCGTTCTGGAAGCAACCGCCGCTCAGAACGACGGTTGTGACGCCGGTTGTCTGCGCAGAGCGTGCGGCCCAATCAACGCAGGCTGCCGCGAACGTGCCATGAAACAGCTCGGCTCCCTCGGTGGCGCCGATATCATCTGCAATCAAGCGAGAAAACAGCGGGCGAAATGACAGCACATCGCCATCGATCATCCAACCCGCTTCGAGCACGAAAGTCTGCCGCACACCCGCCTCGAGCTTCATCGCGGCCTCGCCTTCATAACTCTGCGAAGTCGCGACCCCGAGCAGCGCGGCCGCTGCATCGAACAGCCGGCCCGCGCTGGTCGTGGTGGCTCCACAAGGCCGCTCGAGCAACGCCCGCAGATGCTCGGCCTGCGGCTGCGACGCAAAGCGGCGCGCAATTTCATGTCCCCGTCCCTGCATCTGAAGTATCGCGCTCGCCATCCGCCAGGGCTCGCGGGCTGCGCGGTCCCCGCCGGGCATTTGCAAGGGTTCAAGATGCCCAATGCGTCGAAACCGGGCGCCTTCACACAACAAGAGCTCGCCACCCCAGTTGCCGCCGTCGCAGCCATAGCCATGGCCGTCGAGCAGAAGGGCGAGCGCAGGCGCGGTGAGACCATGCTCTGCGATGACCGCAGCAGCGTGCGCGTGATGATGCTGGACAGCGATCAGAGCGCAGCCGCTTGTCTCCGCAAAGCGGGTGGACGCCATGTCGGGATGCAGATCATGGGCCATGACGACAGGCCTGACGTCCAGGGTCGACGTGAGATGGCGGACCGTCTCCTCGAAAACGCGAATGCCTTCAGCCGTATCGAGGTCTCCGATGTGCTGGGAGACGAATGCCTCATTGCCCCGCGTAACGGTGACAGTCGACTTCAGCGCGCCGCCGACGGCGAGCAGGGGCGGCACCGACCTCGCAAGCCGGATCGGTTCGGGAACATAGCCGCGAGCGCGGCGAATGAATTGGCGCCGTCCGGCCACGACCGACACCACGGAATCATCAGCACGCGTCAGGATATCGCGATCATGGGTCACAATAAGATCGGCGATGCCGGCAAGCCGTTGCAGCGCCTTTCCGTTGTCGATCGGAAGCGGTTTGCCTCTGGGATTGGCGCTCGTTGTGACGACGACCGGACTGTGCCCCTTAGGCCTTGCGCCAATCGAACCAAGCGCATGGAAGATAAGGTGATGCAGCGGGATTACGGGCAGCATGACGCCGACGCGCGACAGGCCGGGGGCTATTGCGGCCGCAAGATTGTTGCGCGAGCGCAGCAGAACGATCGGACGGGCGACGGATGCGAGCAGCGCGAGCTCGGCGGCATTCGTCTCTGCAATCTTGTTGGCCTGTTCTAAGGAACCGATCATGACCGCGAACGGCTTCTGGTCGCGCTGCTTCCGCTCACGCAAACGCAATACCGCGTCCTGGCTGGCTGTGTCGCAAAGCAGCTGATACCCTCCAAGCCCCTTTATCGCCACGATCTGGCCGCCGGCGATCGCCGCGGCAATATCATCGATCCCATGACTGAGCCGAGGGCCGCATGTCGGGCACGCGATCGCCTCGGCGTGAAAACGACGGCTCGCCGGATCGGCATATTCGGCCGCACAGGCGGCACACAACGCGAAGCGCCCCATCGCAGTGTTGCGGCGATCATACGGGAGCTGTTCGGCAATGGTGTAGCGCGGGCCGCAATGGGAGCAGTTGATGAAGGGATAGAGGTAATAGCGGCTCGTTGCGTCGAACAACTCATCGAGACATTGCTGGCACGTCGCGGCATCGGCGACGATCCGCGTCGACGACCTGCCCTGTTCGCTGCGGCGGATCGAAAAGCCTTTAGCCCCAAACGCACCGATCTCCTGAACCGAGATTTGGTCGATGCACGCCAATACTGGCCTTTCAAGCGGCAAGGCGGCCACAAACTCGGACGTGCCGTCACCCTCGACCTCGATGATGACGCCGTCGGGATCGTTGGCGACGAACCCGGCGAGCCCATATCGAGCAGCGAGACTATATACATACGGACGAAAGCCGACGCCTTGAACGGCGCCGCTGACGCGCAGGCGCAGACGCGTTCCCGCGCTGGCGATTGCCTCGCTCATGGCGCTGCGCCCACGACAGGATGGATCTGATCTGCCGCTTGTTTCCCAATCCAGGCGTAGAGCGCGGCAAAGCCCTCGCCAGTACGCGCTGAAATCGTCAGCACTTCAATCCTTGGATTGACGCGTCTTGCATACTCGACGGTTTGGCTCAAATCGAAGTCGACCAAGCGCGCCAGATCAATCTTGTTGATCAGCATGAGCGATGAAGCGGCAAACATTTCCGGGTATTTGAGTGGCTTGTCTTCACCCTCGGTGGTCGAGAGCACCACGATCTTGCAGGCCTCGCCGAGATCGAACGCCGCGGGACAGACCAGATTGCCGACATTTTCGATGAAGAGAATACCACGCTTGAGCGAGGGCAAGCGGCGATAAGCCTCGCTGACCATCGCAGCATCGAGATGGCAGCCCTTGCCGGTATTGATCTGAATTGCAGGCACACCGGTCGCGCGAATGCGCTCGGCATCGTTCGAGGTCTGCTGATCGCCCTCGATAACCCCAAGCCGCCAGCTCTGCTTGAGCTCGCTGACGGCGCGGACGAGCAGCGAGGTTTTTCCCGCGCCGGGGCTTGAAACAAGATTGAACACAAGCATGTCATCGGCCAGGAACCGGGCGCGGTTGTCGGCCGCGATCCTATCGTTCTTGCCGAGGATGTCGCGCCCGACCCGAATGACCCGCTCGCGGCTAATGCCCGAAACCGTCAAGCCGGCTGGATCAGCCGCGCAATCCACAAGCGCCCGCCCGCCATGAGTCTGCTGATGGCTGTGATCACGATGGTGATGACGGTGGTGAGAATGATGCAAGTCCTGGCCGGTATGGACATGATCATGGTGGTGATCACCGTGATCATGTGCCTGGCGATGACCATTGGCATGCGCACTGTGCGCATGGGTGCGTTCGGTGGAGGCCACTGCTTCGCTGCAGCCGCATATGGTACACATCAGTCGATCTCCAGCTCCTTGACCCGCATCTCTTCACCCGCAGTCACCTGCAGCTGATAGCTGCCGCAGCAGGGGCACGGCTCGTAGCGCCGGGCAATCGCGACGCTTGTCGAACAGGCCATGCACCAGGCGAGGCCAGGCTGCTCGACGATCTCAAGAACCGCGCCATCGGCGATGGTCCGCGCAGCAACGGCCGCAAAGCTGAACTTCATCGCCTCGGGAGCGACATGACTGAGCGCTCCGATCTCCAGACACACGGTCTTCACCTTCGAAAACGATCGCCGGCGCGCCTCCTCTTCGACAATCTCGATGATGCCCTCACAAAGCGCCATCTCATGCATCTCTGACTTCGCGAAAATTGAGGGTGAAGGCGACGCAAGGGTCGAACGATTCAATCACCCTGCGAATGGCGGCCTGTGCCTGCGGCCTCTTCGTCAGCACCGCACTCTGCAGGCTGCGGACAAGCGGTCCGCGCACGTGGAAATTCAATTCGGTTGGCGCAAGACATTCGAAGCACGACATCTGTCCCTGACGATCGAGCTCAACTGCATGATAGAGACGCCCCCGGGCGCATTCGACCGCGGCCGCACCACGGCGCAGTCCCAGTCCGTAGCTTTCGACGATCGCGTCCTGAGCTGTCTCGATATGAGCACCGGCTTTGAGCCAGGTGCACAGCCCGACGATTTCGGCGATCCGCGCCTTCAGCCGCTCGGCGGGGGGCGACCGGCCTGGCGAGGGCCGTTGACGGACCATTTGGCGGGCCCACGGACCGGTCTCGGGAATCCGGCCCTCCAGGTCGGGACGATGGCAAACCGTCACGTCATTCGCGAGCAGCCATTCAATGATGTCGTGGTCGTCGGCAGCGGATAGAAACGAATGCTGCATCGGCACAGGCTTAAATGCGACTTCGTCGAGCGCGGTGATGCGGAGCGCGAGTGGGCTGCCGCGCATCGGCGCGCCATCTTCATTCGATATGCCGAGCGCAGCCAGCGCGGCTGCGATGCGCGCCGTTGCCTCGCGTGAGACGGGGCCGCAGCCGGCCGTTGCGCCGCCGACAAGCACCGACACGTCCTGCATCAGGGCGCGGACCGCTGCGGCGCTGTTGATGTCCTGCGCGAGATGGGTGACAAGCAGGCTCCGGAGCAGTTCCGCCAGCCGCTCGGCAACGACCAGGGTGATACGGCGCTGTTTCGTAGCAAGGTTGACGCCTACGCCGCGCGCCGCCTCGATCGCGGACAGGAATGCCACTTGGTGCGCGGCCGCACACAATGAAAACAGCCTCGGCAGCGCATTGAGCAATGAACTGGCGGGTTTGCCGGCGAACAGCCGCGCCAGTGGTGGCCGGACCCGCGGCAGGATTTCGACCGCGGCAATTACCTCGCCAGCAAGCGATACGGTGATCTCCATCTGGTTGCGGACGGCGAGGTTCATGCGCGCCCCCATCTGCCCTCTGCCAGATCGTGGACGATCCGGCAGGTGCCGCCCCCCTTGCGCGCGTCGTCTGCGAGATTCTTGCGGACGCCAAAGTTCTCGAAGCTCGTCATTTGAAGTAGGCCTCGATGATTTCCTGCATGCGTTCGCCGGAATCCTCGAAGTCCTCGTCAGCCGCCAGCGCAACCGTCGGCACGCCCCCAACCTCGAGCGTATCCATGATGATGTTGTCCATGGAGTTGAAGAACTGCACCGACCAGATATTCCGGATGCCGGTCGCCTGCACTCGGCACGTGCCGTAGCCACGCGAGGTGAGCCGGATCGGCCCGTTGCCGACGCTTTGCTGCAGAAACGCCTGGTCGACCGGGCTCATCGGAAGGAGCGTGAAATTGATGATGTGCGCGCGCATGCCGGGCCGCCAGGCCAGCGCCCGATCGCGGATTTCCGCGAGCACCGGCAGCACGTTCATCGCGCCTTCCGGCGCCGCTTTGATCGCCAGATCAGTCGACGTCAGGTCGGTTGCCGCCCGCCGCACGATCTGTGGTATCGCGCCGATTTCGATATATTCGTGTGACGGATCATCCCCAATGCATACGCGCCAGATTCCCGCCAGCACCGATTCTTCGATCTGTGCCACTGAGCCATCCGGTAGCGCAACGACACCGGCGATTTCGCCCGTCCCAAGCACGTCGGCAATCAGCTTGCGCTCAAGGTCGCCGAGAGCCGCAAGCTTGAACAGCTGCGTTTGTGCGCCGCTCTTCTGGCGGGCAACGGCAGCAGCGACGTCTGACAACAGTGCGACGGCATTCGGACAATTCCTTGCCAGCTCGACGCCATCGAGCGAAGCGAGCTTGGCGAGCGCGGTAGCAGCCGTCCGCCCGCGATGGCCTGCGTCGAGGCTTTCCGCGCCAGCCGGAAACACGCTCAGCGGACGCTCGGCGCGTTGCGCGGAGGGGAAACCTGTTTTCATGATGCGACGTTCGCCAGTACGGGCTGAGGAATGGCATTCTTGACGACAGCCGCGCTAGGATGCAGGTGATCGATCAGTCTGAAGATGCGCTCGGTACGGATTTTCCAAACCCCGGCCTCTTCGATCGGGCAGCGTGTATCACCCTGGAGCCACCAAATCAGCGTCGACAGGACGCGCAGGCCGAACCGCCTGGCCAGCTTGCCTTCAGCGCTCCTGGCAGTCACCACGCCGACCACACGCCGCCGAAACGCCAGGAACAATTCAGGAGGCGAGACCGTGACGTCGATCGTCGCGATCCAACGCAAAGGATTGCCGGCCGACAGCAGCACCGCGATTATCCCCCAAAGATGGGCCGCGGCCAGCCGCGCGTCGATGCTTGCGATCACGAGGCCGAGCCACGTCAGATCATGCGTTCCCGACTGAAACCCCATCAGGCTCTTTTCTATCGTCCCGTTCCACCTGATGGGGTGTTAGCAAGGTGTGTGCCAATCACTGTCTCGTCGCAGTTTTGCGTTCCGCACGGATCAGCAGCGCAGGGCCGCTTGAGATCTTCGGCGCAGAGCTTGTTTCCGGCACGACACTTGTTATCCGTGAACAATGGCAAGGATGGGCAGCACGGTATCCGCACGCGACGCCGGCTAGCGGAGATGCCCCGGCAGCTGGGGCTCGCGACCGATCAAGTCCGCAAAGAACTGATCGCAATCGTGGCCCTTGAGGGCCGCATCGAGGCCGTCGAGCGCCTGCTCAATCAGCCGCGCCTCATCGTCATCCAGAAGCCGCACTGCGGTATCGATATGGACAAGCACCTTGGCGCCGATTGGCGGCTTGGAGAGCAGTATGACTGAGACGAACCGCGTTTCATTGCCATACTCGCACTGCGCCCGCATGCCGTCGGTCTCAATAATCGTCATTGGCAGGCCAACGCACATCATAACCCGCAAGCCGCTAGATCGGCCGCGCCCTCATCTCATAGTTTGCATGGTCGATATCATTGGCGAGCAGACGTTCCGAGGCGGACAACCACGTGGTCCGCAGTCTTGCCGGCGCTCCCCACTGAACCAGCAGTTCGCAAGCCAGTTCGATCGCAGGCGCAATCTGAGCGCGCACCGGATCGGTCAGCGGCCCGCCCCAATCCTCCAGATCCATCGGCTGACAGCCGATAAGAGCGAGCTCTCGCGGGCAGCGGCCAAGCAGGTCAGCTGCACTCAAGACCTCCTGAAAGCCGGTCTGATGCAGGCTCATCTTCTTGGCGGCGGTGAACCTCGGCACCTCGTCGTCTCGCAGCAGCTTCAAGTGCCCGGGCTGAAGTCCATAGTCGATGGCATCAAACACGATCAGGTAGTCGGCCTCCTCGAGAAAACTAACCAGATAGAGCCCCTGCGTACCGCCATCGAGGATCATGACGTTGTCAGGGACGGTGTAGCGGCGGTGGAACTCTTCCACCACCCGCACGCCGAACGCCTCATCGGCCCACAGGATGTTGCCGATGCCGAGCACCAGGATCCGCTTTGCGCTCTCGGGGGCCAGCATCGGCATCCTCGATCAACCGCGGAATTCGCGCTCGCCCGAAATCATGGAGGAGCGAATGCTCCGGCGCGACACGACGGCTTCCCAGATCACCGCGTAGATGTGGACGAGCGCAAAGCAGACGATCACCCACAGGCCAAGATGATGCCAGGTATGAACATCCTGACTGTTCGGCCAGATCGCAAATACCCAGCCGAACAGCTGATACTGCCAGCTGTCATTGCCGGAGCCCTGCGCATAAAGTGCAAAGCCGGTGACGATCATGAACGCGCTCGTCAGGGTAAACATGAAGAACATCGCGAGGAGAGCTAGCGGATTGTGCCCGACATGTTTCTCCGGCTTGGCCGCAAGGAAAGCGTACCAGCGCAGCGCGTGCCAGAGCTCACTCCAAAAGCACCTGCGCCAAAGCGGCACGTAGAAGATCTGCCTTGCATGGGAGTTTCCCACCAAGGCCAAATAGATGCGCAGCAGGAAGCCGACGGTGAGCACATAACCTGCGGAAAAATGCACAAAACGGATATAGCGGAACACGAGACTGTTGCTTGGCTGTCCCAGCATTGCTGCGGTCCCGGTTCCGATGAAGTAGCCGGTCACGCCCAATACCAGAATGGCTGCCGCATTCACCCAATGCCACAGCCACATCGGCGCTTCATAGAGGTCAACGACATCATGCTCGACGCTGCGATCAC
Source organism: Bradyrhizobium macuxiense (assembly GCF_001542415.1). Taxonomy (GTDB): domain Bacteria; phylum Pseudomonadota; class Alphaproteobacteria; order Rhizobiales; family Xanthobacteraceae; genus Bradyrhizobium; species Bradyrhizobium macuxiense. The sequence continues at coordinate 133,098 of NZ_LNCU01000039.1, read as the reverse complement.
GCCGTGCTGCATCGTTGTCAATACGGGTAGTAACGCCTTGCGGCATCTTGTCCAGCACGGCTACCTTCCTATCGAACCTTGACCGACGCCATTTCCTGGCCGTCCGGGCTCATCACGTGGGTCGAGCACGCCAGGCACGGATCAAAGGAATGGATCGTGCGCAAAATCTCCAGCGGCCGCTCTGGATCGGCCATCGGCGTATCGATCAGTGCGGCTTCAAATGCGCCGATATTGCCTTTGGGATCGCGCGGCGAACCGTTCCACGTCGTCGGCACGACGCACTGGTAGTTGTCGATCTTGGTGTCCTTGACCTTGATCCAGTGACCGAGCGCGCCACGCGGTGCCTCGGTGAAACCGTAACCCTTGGCCTCCCTCGGCCAGCTTTCCGGCTTCCACTTGGTGGTATTGGCCGTTGAAGTGTCACCCGCCTTGATGTGGGCCACCAGCTTTTCCTGGAAATAGCGCATCTGATGGGCCGCCCACTGGCATTCGAGGGCGCGCGCTGCGGTGCGGCCGAGCGTCGAGAAAAGCGCCGTCACGGGAAGATCGAGTGTCTTGAGCAGCCTGTCGGTCGGATCCGCGAATTCCGCTTTGCCTTGCGCATAACCGATGATGTATCGCGCCAGCGGTCCTACCTCGACAGCGTTGCCACGCCAGCGCGGCGCCTTGATCCAGGAATACTTGCCGCCCTCATCGAGCTCCCTGATGTCGGTCTTTGCGCCCTTGAAGTTGGCCCCGAGCTGGAAATTCGGCTCGGTGACGCCATCCCAGGGATGCAGCCCGCTGGACTCGTCGGGATACTTGTACCAGGAGTGCGCAACGAATTCCTGGATCTGCTCGGAATCACCGTGATCGATCGGCAGGACCTCGTTGAGATTGCCATCGAGGATGACGCCGCGCGGCAGCTTGAGATTTGCCGCAGAATAATCGTTGGCGGTTTCGGGGATGTCGCCATAGGACATCACGCTCTTGGCCGACAAACCGCCGCCATGGAGCCAGTCTTTGTAGACTGAGCCGATCGCCGCAACGTCGGGCAGATATACCTTTTCGACGAACTCGATCGAACGGTCAATGATCGATGACACGAGGTTGAGCCGCTCCATGTTGATCGCGCCCACCGCACCGGTGCCGTCGACATTGATCGCGCAGGGCACGCCGCCAACCAACCAGTTCGGATGCGGGTTCTTGCCCCCGTAGACGGCGTGGATCTTGACGATCTCCTTCTGGAAATCGAGCGCCTCCAGATAATGCGCCACGGCCATGAGATTCGATTCCGGCGCAAGCTTATAGGCCGGGTGGCCCCAATAGGCATTCTTGAACGGGCCGAGCTGCCCTGAATCGAAGAACTTTGTGAGCCTGATCTGCAGATCCTTGAAATAGCCCGGTGATGAAAGCGGCCAGGACGAGATCGACTGCGCCAATCTCGAGGTCGCCTTGGGATCGGCCTTGAGCGCTGAGACCACGTCGACCCAATCGAGCGCGTGCAGGTGATAGAAATGCACGAGATGATCATGAACCTGCAGGCAAAGCTGCATGATGTTGCGTATCGAGTTGGCATTCTCAGGAATCGTAATGCCGAGCGCGTTCTCAACCGCGCGCACGGAGGTGAGCGCATGGGTGCCAGTGCAGACGCCGCAAATCCGCTCGGTAAACGCCCACGCGTCGCGCGGATCGCGCCCGCGCAGGATGGTTTCGATGCCACGCCACATCGTTCCGCTTGAGACGGCATTGCGGATCACATTGTCCGAATCGAGGTTAACCTCGACACGCAGGTGACCTTCGATCCGAGTTAGCGGATCGACGACAACGCGTTTTCCGGCTCCATCGAGCTTGAACCCATTGGGTGTCTTTACGCCCACCCTCTCCCCCTAGCCTCGATGATTGTCCTGAGCTGCACCATCCCCTTTACGGGTGAGCCGCTTCGCGGCCGTCACCACCGCATGCGCAGCAACGCTAAGACCGACCGCGCCGGCGGCTGCCATGCCGATTTGGTCGGCGGTCTTCTCGATACCGAATTGCTTGATGGTCGTGAGGTGGTCATAAGCCGAGCCCCTGTCCCAGAAGCCGTCTTCGGGGCAGGCGAAGCAACCATGGCCGGACTGGATCGGAAAGGAAATGCCGCCGTTCCACCGAACGGTCGAGCAGGCGTTGTAGGTGGTCGGTCCCTTGCAGCCCATCTTGTAGAGGCAATAGCCCTTGCGCGCGCCCTCGTCGTCCCACTCCTCGACAAATTGGCCCGCATCGAAATGGGGACGCCGATAGCACTTGTCGTGGATGCGCTGGGAATAGAACATCTTCGGACGCCCCTGGCGGTCGAGCTCGGGAAGTTTTCCGAACGTGGTGATGAAGGTCACCACGCCCGTCATGACCTCAGCGATCGGCGGGCAGCCGGGCACCTTGATGATCGGCTTGTTCGTGATCACCTTATCGATCGGCGTCGCCCCTGTCGGGTTGGGCTTGGCCGCCTGCACGCAGCCCCAGGACGCACAAGTGCCCCAAGCGATGATCGCCATGCAATCGTCCGCCATCGATCTGAGCTTTTCGACGAACGGCTTGCCGCCATCAATGCAGAACATTCCGTCTTCGTTCAGCGGTGGGTTGCCTTCGACGGCAAGCACATACTGGCCTTTATACTTGACGCGGGTCTCCTCAAGGATGGCTTCGGCCTGGTGTCCTGCCGCTGCCATGATGGTATCGTCATAATCGAGCGAAATCATCGAGAGCACCGCGTCCTTAACCAACGGATGGGCCGAGCGGATAAAGCTTTCAGAGCAGCAGGTGCATTCGAGCCCATGCATCCAGATCACAGGCAGACGTGGCTTGGTCTCGAGCGCGTTGGCAATATGGCTTGCCGCGAGCGGGCCGAGCCCGAGGCTCACGGCCGTCAAACCGCAGAATTTGAGGAAGCTGCGACGCGTGATACCTTGACGTCTGATCACATTGTAGAACGTTTCCGTTGCCGCGCCCATCGCCCCTCCAATGATCTGTTATCGGCTGTGAGAATTGCTGACGTTCAGATAGCAAGAAGCAGGCCAATCGCACTTGGACAGACCGATACCAAACCATCCCTCTGCCAATTGCGGTGAGATTGGTGAGCCAGCGTTACCGGGCAACTATTCGACCCCACAGCCAGATGACGGTGCGCGCGACGTGCACGAGCGCCTGTACGAAGGATCGGATGGTACAAAAGCGCACGATACCCGGTGATGCCTCCATGACGAGCACCCGGCCGTGAGGTCGCAGGAAGGCACGTTGTACTCGAGCAGATATTCCTGCACGAGGACAAGCGGTGCCGTTGACCGTCCATCCTTTTGGGCCATTCGTGTCTGATTTGAAACGCCGATGTGAGAAACCTCACCAAGCAGCACGATCGTCCGCTGCGGCAGCGGCAAAGGGTCGCTTTTGCTCGTTGCGAACGGATGCAACACTTTCGCGAGCGGCACGCCGACTGCGGAAACAAGAATCGGTGCTTGAAGGACGCCGCACACAACGGGTCAGGAGTTCACAATGAGGTCTGCTCGATTGATCCAGCTCAATGCGACGTTGAAGCGAGGCAAAATTGTAGGATACGGGCCTCGAAAAGGTTCCGGCGCATTTCGTCCGAGCGAGACCAACAGCGAGGCTGTCTATGCGCACCCGCCCGAGCCGCGACGCAGCGGGTCCGGTCGAAACCACGACCGTTGCCGTGGAAGGCGTTGTGGCGAGCCTAGACCGCGTCCGGGCGATGCAGCATATCGACCGTAATGGTGCCGCGGGCGCGCGAGACACATGCGCAGATCTTCTCGTTAGCGCACTTCTGAGTCTCGCTGAAGAAGACGTCACGATGGTCCACCTCACCGTCGATATGGAGCAGGTCGACGGCGCAGACGCCACACTCGCCGCGCCGGCAATCCGAAATGACCTCATAACCGGCCGCATTGAGCGCATCCAGCATCGAGCGATCGCGCGGAATCTCAATTTCGATGCCCAGGTCCGCGAGGCGCACCCGGAAATCCTCGGTCGGCAGCAGCCCGCTCGAACCGAAGGTCTCGTAGCGCAGGTCGGATAACGCACGCCCCGCGCCGGTCCAGGCCCGGCGCGCAGCATCAAGCATCCGCATCGGGCCGCAAAACAGCGTCATGGCATCAGGCGGCAGCGAGGCGAACAAGGCGCCGAACTCGAGGCGGCGCCCTTCGCTGCCCGCATGGACAACAAGGCGCTCGTTCAGCAAGGTGGCCAGAACATCCAGATAGACGGCATCTTCACGCGAACGCACCGCGTAATGCAACGTGAATTCGGCCTTGCGGCGGGCGAGCGCCTGAGCTGCCCCAATCAACGGCGTGATGCCGATGCCGCCAGCGATCAGACAATAATTCCCGCGCGCCCAGTCGATCGGCAGCAGCGAGGTCGGCAATGTGATGGTCAGCCGCGCCCCGGCCGCGAGCGACCACATGTAGCGCGAGCCGCCGCGGGAATCCTCCGCCCGCCGCACCGCGATACGGTAGCCGGCGCGGTCGGCTTCACCGATCAGCGAGTAGGACCGCATCTCGGGGCGGCCATCGACGGTGACGGCGACATCAATATGACTGCCGACCCGGTAGGCCGCACCGTCGAAACTTTCAGGCCTGATCAGGAACTCGCGGATCGAGGAAGTCAGATCGCGAGTCGCAATCAGGGTTGCGGGAATCCAGGTTTCGATGAAGCGCATGCGCTCCTCCTTTAATCGCCTGCAGTCCTGATGAGTGCCAGCCCCGGCAGCAGGTCAAAATGCGTCTTATTCTTGAGCACCAGCCGCAAATTGCGCGACGCCAGCCGCGCGTGCTCGCGCATGATCGCCTCGGCCCGCGCGCCCTCGCGGTTTTCAATTGCGTCGACCACGACGCGGTGTTGATCTTGCGCAATCAAGAGCGTCTCGTGCGCCTGCGGCAGTTCTGATTGGGTCATCACAAAGCCGCTTGGCGAAGCAAACGGCAGCGCGGACGCGCGATCGATCTGTCGGATCAGGGACGGGCTGCGCGACAATTCGGTCAACAGCACATGAAATCGCGCATTCAGCGTGACGTAGGAGGAGAAGGCCTCAATCGAGATCCGATCCCGCTGCACCAGGCTGTCGATCTCGTCGAGACATCCTTTCAGTGGCTCGAGATCGCGCGACGAGACCCCGCGCTCGGCGGCAAAGCGCGCGGCCAGCCCTTCCAGCGCGCCGCGCAGTTCGATCGAATCCAGGACATCTCGCTCGGAGAACCCTTTCACCGTGAAGCCGCCGGAAGGGATCGCTTCCAGAAGCCCTTCCTCCTCCAGCCGAACCAGCGCCATTCGCACCGGGGTGCGCGAGGCGCCGGTCGCCTCCACCGCCTGCAATTCGGAAATCCGCTCGCCCGGGCGCAAATCGCCAGACAGGATCAGATCACGCAGGCGGAGCTGCGCGCGCACGGTCTGTGAGACGGAGCGATCACTGTCTTGCTCGGCCATGCCCTACTCCGCGGCCTGCCGATGTGGCGGCGGATTCTCCGCCTCGATCATGCGATCAATCAGGCGCCGCGCCCACATCGCGCCTGCATCGATATTGAGGTTGTAGAAGACCCGATCGGGGTTTTCATCGATCGCGCGCTGCTGCGCCTCGAGAATGAGCTCGTCCTCGCGGAAGATGCCGGCAACGCCTTCGCGGAGTTCGGTGGTCAGCCGCTGTTCACCTATCCGATAATTGCGCACGAATGCCCAGAAATAGTGACAGCTCGTTTCCGTCTCGGGCGTGATGGTGTTGAGAACAATCCCGTTGACGCCGGCCGAGCGATCGCCTTCGGGCGCGCCGGTTCCGGCGGGCGCAACACCGACGTCGATATTGATGGTGCACGGTGCCGCGAAACGAATGATTTGCCAGCGGTCGACCGGACCAGACTTTTGCAATTGCTTGGCCCAGAACGGCGGCGCGGTAATCCCCTTCATCCAGCGTGTCACGGTCGCGGTCATCTCGCCATGAGTGACGTCGAACGGCGCTTCCGCGATGGCATCATCGCCGATGCTGGCGCCGTGCACGAAGGTTTCGTGCGTCAGGTCCATGAGATTGTCTACGACCAAACGGTAGTCGCATTTGAGGTGAAGGGTCTTGCCGTCGCCGGCCCAGGCAGGATCGTCGTTCCGGTGCATGTCGGGCACCAGTCCTGGGTCGGCCAGCGCTGGATCGCCCATCCACAGCCAGATGAAGCGATGACGCTCGACGACAGGATAAGCACGCACGCAGGCGGAAGGGTTGATCGTCTCTTGCGAGGGCATGAAGGTGCAGCGGCCCTGCGCGTTGAACTTCAGCCCATGATAGCCGCAGACGAGAGTGTCACCCTCGAGCCGACCTTTTGAGAGCGGCACCAGTCGATGCCAGCAGGCATCCTCCAGCGCAGCCACATCCCCGTTGCTGCGGCGATACATCACGATGTGCCTGCCGCAAATCGTGCGCGGCAGTAGCGCCTGTTTCACGTCGGCGTCCCAAGCGGCGGCGTACCAAGCATTCATCGGAAAACAGTGACCCATTCCTCGCTCCTCCTCGCTCACGAATACTCACAGTATACATGTGGCAAATGTTTGTGGTGGATGCGGAGGGAATTGCGCGACATAGCGACTTTAATGGCGCATATATTAATGGTGTCTATGGAATTATTGTATACATAATATCGGGAGATATGATCGCGCCCGCGTCCAGCGGGAAAGCCCCTCTCCAGTGGTTGAGGCCGCACCGGATCTCCTCGGCGAGCTTCGCCTTGGCGAAGATGCGCAAACCGCTCTTCGAGCCGCTAGACTAGCCCATAAGCAACGCCACCCAGGGCTGACTCCTTGGCGCACCGGGCGCTGCGTCGCACTCATCCCGCCAATCGTCGTTTCGATCTTTTCGAGCGCTCCAATTGCGATCGGCGCATTTTCAGAACGGGCCGCGCGCTTCCTCCCAAGCGGCCAGCTCACCTTTGACAGCGGTCCATTCTTTGCCTCCCGGCCATTGCGACTCTGTCGGCCTGCGGATTCTTATGTTTGAGGCGGAATCGCTTCACTAGCGTCACGGCCGCGCGCACACGTTTCGCGCCGTCGTTTTCCAGTGGTTCGTCGATCGAAGCCGTCAGCAGTCTCTTGGATTCGAGCGCCTGAGGATCTGGCACGCGGCTCAGCAAAAACTGCCCCAGCCGGTCGTCATACGGTGCTTTGGTTCGGCTTCGTCTCGGATTGAGATTGCGTCTGCGGAAATCGATCGGCGTGATTTGCTTCGTTTTCCGCTCGCAAGAACAGATATGCACTGGGCCATTGATGCGTTGTACTCCATCTCGCCCCACATGCCGTCGTCTGTCTGTGCGCCGTAGTCAGCGACGTTCCTGGCCCGCGTAAGGGCGCAGCACTGGGAGCTTCCTGGCAGGCAGCACTGTCCCTTTGCGGGGATCTGACGTCGACGTTTTGGCGCCGAGATCGGCCCATGCTTTCAGATCATCCTGCGCGTAGACAACACGACCACCGATCTTTCGATAGGTTGGCCCTGTGCCGTACGTGCGATGCTTCTCGAGCGTACGGCCGGAAAGGCCAAGATAACGCGCGGCCTCTGGTCTACGCAGGAAGCGCGGGGATAGGCCGCCCATCGGATCAGGCATTTGAGAGCTCCAGGATGACAGGCGCGCTACGAACGGCGGCGCCAGCGTGCGATCACCATAGAGAAGCGCGCTCTCGGAGGGGGATAGCGAACATTGAGGGGGCAATTTTCGATATCCCTAAGCAAGAAGGGCTATTTGTCTCGGCGCCGCCCACGCCAGAGGGGTCCAAACGGGAAGCGAACGTGGAGGCGACATCAACTCACTGTCGATTTGGGAGAAGACGCGTATGCGAGCCTGCAGCGTCCGCTTTAACGGTCATTAATACCCAGGGCTTGCAAACACGCTTACTGCGCCTGATGGAAAAGACGCATTTTTCGTGCTAGTATGGGCGGCCGCAGCCAATGAACTTTGTGGGTGCGTACCGAAAGGCAATTCAGTCGACTAAGTCGAAGGGGCTGACCTATACTGAGATCGCGAACAACGTGCCGAAAGTCGCACAGCGAATTTCAACAGCTTGGTTCCGTGGCTTGGTATTCGACTTACCAATGAGGATTTGTGAAATCGTGATCCTGCGCTGCTGAACCGTGGGGTCGGAGATTGCCGAAACCGCACGCCCCCTGTAAACGGAGCCCGCACCGTTGCCGGCCGCGTCATGCGGCCCGCAAGGCGGCGGGGCCTGTAGCTCAATGGTTAGAGCCGGCCGCTCATAACGGTCTGGTTGCAGGTTCGAGTCCTGCCGGGCCCACCAACATTTACGGGGGGGGGCGGCGGCTCTTTTTCAATTTTTCCCGCGCGCGATTTAGGTCAACCACCGTTGCGTTCTGGTTGCGATCCTTCGATGTGATCGCCGCCGCCGCCTCGCGCATGTAGTCGGGATGGTGATGGCCATAGGTATCGAGCAGGACCTTCAGCGACATTCCAAGGAAGCCGGCCGCCTGCCACGGATCCGCGCGACGTTGCATCAACCAGGTCGCCGCGGTGTGGCGCAGCTTCGACCAGGAGCAGCACCAGCAGCTGCACCAGCGCAGGCAAGAGGGCCGCCAATGCCGCAGGCGGCACTCCGCCGCCGATCGCCGATCGCGTGCGCCCCCAGCGCGCGTAGCGCGGCCTGGGCTGGCCTTCATCGGTCCCACCCGGGTTCGGCCGGGTCGCGCCCTTTTCAAGGGAATGCCTTGATTGCCAAAAATAGGTATATCTATCAGCAAGTTACCGGAATCGCCGGGAGGTATTTAAGTGCTACCTTGGAACAATTTCGGCTCAAAGGGCATTAGGCCCCACAAGTTTGTTGACATCTGTCAACACTACGTTAAAGTGGCGAACACGTGATGGCCGCAAGACCGTCGCACCCGAACAAGGAAATCGAAGCCGTGGTTTCCGAGGCGGAGGTAAAGGGCTGGACCTGGCGAAAGGTCAATGGCCATGCTTGGGGCCAGCTGCTTTGCGCTCACCACGATCGAGACGGCTGCCGAATTTCCATTTGGTCGACGCCTAGAAGTCCTGAAAATCACGCCAAACAAATCCGCCGCGTGATCGATCGATGCCCGCACGAAGTGGAGGTCAACGATGAAGACGTTTGAGTTTAGCATCATCGCATCAGGCCTCGATGCGAACGCCGATGGCTTCGAGGATCGGTTCTACAACGCCGGCTGCGATGACGCGCTGATCGCTTTTCAAAAGGGCCACATCATCCTTGATTTTGCCCGGGAGGCGAACACCATCGCTGAAGCCATCGCTTCAGCGGTCGAGAACGTGTGCGCTGCTGGTGCACATGTCGATCGGATCGAACCAGATCCGCTAGTCAATCTGACTGACATCGCCGCGCGCACACAGCTGACGCGCGCGGCCATTTCAAATTACGCCAAAGGCTCGAGAGGGAAGGACTTTCCTTCCCCCGTCGCGCGCGTCACCTCAGATGCTCCTCTGTATGATTGGGCCGAGGTCGCCAATTGGATGGCAGTCAACAAAAAAATACCCGTAGAGGCAGCAGTCTCCGCGAGCGTATTCCAGGAAGCCAACAATGCTATCCAGGCCGGCGAAATCCATTTGGCCGATCGCCTGAAGAAGCGCGAGCAGGAAGAAACGGTTGCATTAGAGGCCGCCTAAACACCGACGACCTAGTCACTGTCAGCATGCGCCGGCGCGCCAGCAAGCAGGAAAGGACGCTCTGTGAGAAAGCCGCCGCTGAGAAAAAGGGCTACACAAAAGCGGATATGCGCGCTGTCAGCGACAATCCGGAATGGACCAAACAGAATTTCGCAAAGGGCAAGCCCTTCGACCAGATCTTCCCCAAGATGCGCAAGGGACGAGGGTCCATCAAGGCGCCGACGAATCGGAAGGCTGGATAGCGTTCGCTCGCCACGCCCTCTCGTGCGACTGGTCGCCGACGCCTGGTGATGCCCGCCTTAGCGTTCGCGAATCGACGATCATATCAATCGCCGTCACCGGCGCCCTCTTCCTGGACCGGCCATCGTGTCGGGCTCCTTGCGCGGGCTTGTGCGTTTCCAAGCCGAGCGGCGGGGCTGTTTCCCGCCTGATTGGGAGATGCGTCATGCGAAAGCGTAGCCGCGGGCCAAGGCATGTTTTAGTCAGGAAGTACCGACGATGGCGCGATGGGAAACTGCAGCGGGTGAAGACCTCACATCGCGGAGTCGACCCCGTGCTATCCGTCCGGACGTCTCGTCTTCAACTGAACCTTGGCTTGGAGGATCCACCGGGCCCGGCCCGATGACCTGCCGGTGACGGCATCTCATTCTCCTCAACGTGGTTGACATCAGCCCCGCGATGTTGCCACTGCGATCGAACACGGGACGCGCCGCAAGATCAGGCTGGCAAACTGGGGAAGCAGAAAGGGCTTGGAAATATGTAACCGATAATGCCGGCGTGCAGCACATGATCAATCTGGACCAAGTGGTCGATAACGTCATCCGTGTCGGGAAGGTCTGGTACGAATCTCACACGATAGATGACGCCATTGCCTTCATCCTTGAAGGTTTCGAGCCCTTGGCGCGCCTTCGCAAAGGAGTTTGGCGTGCGGAGATTTACAAGCAGTCGATCGGCCAACGTGAGTGCATCGCGCAAACCGGTCAGATCGCGCTCGATGCGTCCTCCTTTCGGCTAACGATACTCACACGAAGCTGGCGGTTGATTCCCCGCCAAGCGTAGTAAACCGCAATAGCCGCTACGAAGGCGGTCAAGGCGTCCCCAAGAAACCCGCCCACGAAGCCCAGCCAATCGGACCGATTGCCCTCCCTGGCAATATTGATCGCCCACATCACCCAAAGGGGAAGCAGGAAGAAGGACGCGGCAGTGCCGGCGGCAAAGGCGATCAACGCAACTGCAGCGGATCGAAATCTTGGTTCCATCGGACGAATTTGCCTGGTGGCTTGTCAAGAGTCGAGGGCCGGCGCCTCCTCGTCACAACAGGCCGTGAAAGCCGTTGCCAGGCTACTGCTTCCTGGCCTCTGGCGCCCAGCCAGTTTCGATGAACGCGCAGAACATTGCGGTCAAATTTGACGCAAGCGTCTTGATGGTCATCAACGACCTGCACAACCCACTCTTCAACAACCTTGGAAGGCATCACCTGCCTAACCAGCACCGCAAGCCTTTCATCCGACAGTTCCGGAATCGCACGCCCCCTCGCTTCATTCCGTTTCTGCTCTCGCTTGAAGCTTAAGGCGGGACCCCGACGGCGATCCCGACATCCGTCGATTCTTCGTCAACGAATCCTTGGAAATCGCAGGAGCCATTGGTTCGAAAGCAACGGATTCTTTTCGGCGATATAAACCGGAGCTATTTCTCGTCGCGACGTTTCAAAATTTAGCGAACGCGCATAACGCGGACCGTGGCGAACGAGTTAGTCAGCGGGTCGTCGGCCTGGAGATGGATCCCTTGCCTCGACATGGGCGCGGTGACGTCTCGTTCGCGTCTCGACTCGTCGGTTAGATGCCGGGTTTCCGGCCCAAGTGCTGCGCGACATGTTGCGCTTTCCACCGGAGCGCAGGAAAGGCTTCGATGCGTCTTTTCACATCGTCGTTCGCAGGAAGCGTACCGACTTCGACGCTTCCGCGGTCGTAGAGCGCGTCGAGGAAGGCCAGCTCTCCGTCATCGTGCTTGAAGAGCGGCGCCAGTTTTTTCTTGACATTCCGCTAGGATCCGGTCGCACCATTTCTTCGGGCCGCCCGCCGCGTCAAACACGCCGTTCTTGACCACGGACAGCAGCTTGTTGTTCAGGTCGTTGAGATCGTATTTGTAGTCCTTCAGCGACACCGTGCGCCAATCCAGATCCCTGGAGGCGGCGCCGATCGCAAGCGCTCCGACCTTAACTTGCGTCCAGTCGATGTTTTCGTTCTGCAGCAGCCTCCAGGCGTCGTACAGATCGCGGGAGGCCCGCCGGGCCACCAAGGCGACGATCTTGCCGGCAGCAATTTCGTGGAGGTCGACCACGCCGACGTTCTTCGCTTCGTAGTCGCCGAGCTTTGCGGAATTCAGCCTCTCCCAGCCGAAGAACGGTGTCCGGAAGAGATAGTTCACGTCCACTTCCAGCGTGCCCGGGCGCTGATAGGCCGAGACGTATCTGAAGCGCCACTTGCCGCCGGCATGTTCGCCAGAAGGATCGCGGCCGATTTCGTACCCCTTGCTCTGCAGGAGCGCGGGAAGTCGCTTGTTGATGATCTCGGAATCCCGCAGCATGGCTTCCCTATCCGCGGCACCGACGTAGTTCAGATCGATGTCGACGGAAAGTCGGTCTAGTGCGAGATAGAACAAGTTGAGCGCGGTGCCGCCCTTGAGTGCGAGCAGCTTTCCGAGCTCGCGGTCGACGCGATTTGGTGGAGCACATCTATCAATCGGATGACGCGCTCGACCGAGGCCGGTTGGAAGGAAACGTCGGTGGCAATCTTTTCGAGGCGTTCGATCGAGATCACGGCATCATCTCCGGTGACATCCCTTCGAAGGACGGGCTGAGGAAATCCGGAGGCAGGATGACGTTCCAGCCTTCCTTCGCATGGCCTTGGGCGTCGCCTCCCAACGCGGGTCGCGGTGCCGGCGGGGCGGCACCCTTCAGTTCGTCTAGTACCTGCGTGTCGACGAAGAGATCGTCTTTCCGGCTCTCAAGCCAGGCACCGCACACGCCGACGAGCGTCTGGTTGTCGCGAACGAGCGCGAACTTCGCGAATTTGCCGACGTCGAACGCTTTAACGCTATGGAGCGCGTTTGCGAGTTCCTCGATACCGCCGGTCAGGTCCGGGCGCTCGATGCAGTCGACAAGCGTTCGCTCGACGCCGGTCGCGATAACGTCGAGACCGCGGCGGTCCATCGTGATCGTGCCGGACATTTCCTCGGAGCGACGGCGCAGCGAGGCGGGTTGCACGACGAACCTGACGGGACCAACGAGCGTTTTCATCTCGCCCGGGCGACCTCTGCTTAGCAGTTGGGTCTGAGAGCTTTCCGAATAGGCGAGCCCGTGCAGTTCGAGTGCGGTGTGGTACGCGAGGACACCGTCGGCGCGCATGCGCGATGCGACCAGAATCCGGTCGGGATGGAAGTTCGTTGGATCCAGGTGCGGCGGGACGGAGGCATACACACCCGGCGCGACATGACGTATTCGTCCAGAGGCGGCGTGGTACTTAAGCAATGAGTCCGACGACGAGAGCGGCTGGCCGGGAGACACGGTTTCGCGAAACTCGGTCCGGGTGAAGACCGGGTGTGAAGATAGAAACCTTTCAACTTTCCCTTTCGGGCCTACCATCTCGGCGCGCTCCTTGGGGTATATTATACCCCAAATCGTGCATTATACAATGGCACATAAGTTCAATGCACAGTTTGGGGTATATAATACCTCAAACTCTACAGCGAACGGAATTGCCCGGATACGCCCAACGGAGCACCGTCTCCGATGAACCCAGAAATCAGCGCGAAAGCCTTTGGCTGAAGCGGCCAAACTTTGACGGCAAGCAGCGGACTTCTTGCGTGCGTCCACCGAAGCCGTGATAGAGGCTTCGTCGACATGTTGATGAGGCTCCCTCGCCCGCTGCGGTGCCCTCTCAGCCCACTCGACATGCAGATGCTGCTGCTCGGCGCCACCGGGATGTCATCCCGACATTGGCATGGTCGGCGCCGATCATTTCGGCGCCGATCATATTGCCCACCGCGCGGGCGATCGCGATCATGCCGATCGCGATCATTCCCCTCTTGGCCCATCGGCCGGTTCCGCAGTAGTGCTTGAGCCACCATCGATATCGTTAGCTGGCTTTGGCCTTCACGTATCTGCCGGGCGCTGGCTCGCCTGGAGGGTAGAGGTTACTCCCAAGTTGGGAGCGTGCAGGCAAACGGTCCATCACTGGTTACAACAGCGTTATGGTGCAGTGGCGACGGCCCATATGTCCACCGACATCTTCGCCGTCCCCCCTCTCCCTCGAGGCAACGTGGGGAATGACGTGGAGAAATATGACAACTCAAAAAGCTCAAGTTAATTCAATCGAATTGGGTGACACCCCGGCAGACGAGGGAAAGCGAAATCCGCGCTAGGAGATCCGGACGACACCACACTTGACCTCGCTTGTTCGACGTGAGCGCGGCATCTACTCGCCAGGCGCGATCATCCGAGACGATGGCGCCAACGTGACGCAGCGCCGGCCGGATACTTGAAGTTTTTGGACGAGACACGAGGATTGCGTTGGCTTCCCGCAGCCGACAAGGCCGTGGACACCATTACCCGGTCTGAGTAAACCCCTCGATGCAAAGTCGTCCGCCTAGAGGCCACACAGCTATCGTTAGGGAACGGATAAGTCCGCAACAGTGTTGTGGCACAAGCAAGCCAGAGGTTTTATGCTTCATCACGCAACTCTATCGACGGACCACGGCTCAGACTTGTCCGGAGCGGACAACCGAGATCTGAGCTTTGATTTTGCCAAGGGCATACTCATTATCTTGGTGATCGTTGGACACCTGCTGCAATACGTCGTCTACCGAGGCAACGGCTATTGGGATTCGCCATATTTCAAGTCGATCTACATGTTTCATATGCCTCTCTTTATGGCGATAAGCGGATATCTATCTTCGAGAGCCCTCCTGCGAAAATCATTTGCTCGCAGCGTCAACGAACGCGCAATACAATTGTTGCTGCCAACACTGTTTTGGTATGCCCTTTTGGAGACGGCCAAAGTGGCGGTCTTTTTGCCCTCGAGTAGTATAGTTGACGTAGACGTCTTGAACGATTTAGTCGGCTCATACTGGTTTATATGGGCGACATTTGCTTCTTTCCTTGTCGTAAAGGTTCTTGTAACGATTTTCCGTCGCTCATCGATGTGGATCGTGTGCATGTCTGCGATTGCGGTAGCAGTCTTGCCCGTCACCTTTTCGATAGTGCCCTTGATAAGGTACACTTACCCGTTCTTCTGCCTGGGATTCTTGCTCTCCCAGTCGGCCGAATGCCGGACGCGCGTTCTTCCACGCAAAAAACCTCTCTTGATGTTCTCCCTGGCTGCAATTACTTGCGCGTGCTTTCTTGCTTGGAGCAAAGAAACTTATGTTTACAACAACCTCGCTCTGATTCACGATACTGCCTCGGCCGGGCGAGTGGTGCTGATGTACGCTGGCTCCGCAGCGGCCTCTTGGATCGCGTTTGAAATAATTGTTCAGCTCTGGAAATTCAGTTCCTCAAATCGAATGGCTCGTTTTGTCGCGATGGAGCTTGGCCAGAGCACGCTGCTTCTTTACCTGCTCCAGGGCACGATTTTTCGTCTCATGGATCTGATTCAGTTCGGAGACCTATGGAATCTCTCGACCAGAATCTCCGTTGCCGGCATGCTTGGGGCGTCCATCGTTGTCATCGCGATGACAATTCGCTTCATTGTACGCGACCTCCGATGGTCGTCTCGGATTATAGTCGGAACGTTGCCACGCTCGGAAGCAGTCAAAGCTTAGCCGGCAACCAACTAATCAAGTCCTCTCGGCTCTGTGACAGAAGCAGCAATCTGCGCAACGCCCTGGGCGCCCGTGTAACACGGATTTACAGCAGACCAGTTCACGACGATCCGTTCCAGCAATCGATCGGGGCGGGTGGAGATGCGCGCCAAAAGCTTGAGACGCACGGCTCAGGTACCATTGTGAGCATTCGATAGTGAAAGGTTTAAAAGAACTATACCAACGTTTGTAATGTGCCTTCCTTCGGCTCATGCTGAGTTTAGTGACGGCCGACCATTCTCGGGACAGCCCACAAGTGCTATTCGGGGCTAGAGGAATTGCCGCATTTTTGCCCAACATGTTAACCTCTTCCGCCAGTCAGGGCGGACGGCTACAAGCATGTATAACCAGCTCACCAAGTTCGGACATTCGGCAACGCAGCTTATTTTCGGTGGCATTACGCTGGCGGCGGTGTCGCTAACTTCCGTATACGTTCACAGCCATTTCGCAGCGACAGCTTTTGCCTATCTGGTGGTGATATTGCTGTTTTCGCTCATGGGCAGCTTCATCGCATCGTCGGTGCTTTCCATCGGCTCCGTCGCGGCCTTGGCCTACTTGTTTGCGCCACCAACCTTTAGTCTCCGGATCGATGATCCCCAAGACCTTCCGGTGCTTGTCGCTTTCCTTACCGCATCAATTGTCGGAACGCACCTGATCAGAAGAGTTCGCCACGAACGGGAGACTGCGCGTGAGATCGCAGCCAAGCTACGGCACAGCGAGGCCGATTTGCGCGACCGCGAGAAACGGTGGCGTGCGATCTTTGAGCATAATCCGGTCATGTACTTCATGGTTGATGAAGCCGGAACAGTCCTCAACGTCAACACCTTCGGTGCGACACAACTCGGCTATGCGCCCGAGGAAATAGTCGGTCTATCCGTGCTGAAGATTTTTCGGGACGAAGATCGCGAGGTCGTCCGCAAATGCATCGAAACGTGCCTTACAAATATCGGCCAATCGCACACCTGGGATATCCAGAAGGTCAGGAAGGACGGCTCGGTGCTGTGGGTGCGAGAAAACGCCAAAGCCATGCTGTGGGCTGACGACAAGCCCATCGTGCTCATTGCTTGCGAAGATATCACCGAGCGAAAGCGGACGGTACTTGCTCTGCGGCGGAGCGAAGCCCATCTGGCCCAGGCGCAGGACCTGAGCCACACCGGCAGCTTCGGCTGGAACGTTGCCACCGGCGAGATCTTTTGGTCCAAGGAGTTTTTTCGGATTTTCCAGTATGATCCGGAGATGAAACCAGCTTCGCAACTCGTCCTGGATCGCGTCCACCCAGAAGACAGGGCCTCGGTCCAAGAGACTATGGATCGAGCGTATCGGTTCGAGGATCGAGCGTTTCAAGGCCAGGATTTCGAGCACGAATACCGACTGCTGATGCCCGACGGGTCGGTAAAGCACATTCATGCGCTGGCACGGGCCACGAGAACCGCGTCTGGCGATATAGAGTTTGTCGGGGCAGCAACGGACATCACGGCAACAAAGCAGGTGGAACAGCAACTGCGCCGGAGCGAAGCCTATCTGGCCGACGCGCAGCGGCTCAGTCACACGGGCACCTGGTCCTGGGACTGCCACCGCCGCTGTTTTGCGTATCGCTCCGCCGAAGTCAGCCGTCTGTTTGGCTTCGACCCCGAAGAGCCCGTATCGCTTGAGGCCATCCGGTCGCGCATCCATCCAGACGACTTGGCGCTGCAGCAGGAAGTGCAGCGTCAGGCTATCGAACAGAAGACAGGGAACTTCGAATATGACTTCCGAATCCGCCTTCCCGATGGCGCGATAAGGCACATCCACGCCATTGCGCACGCCGTGGTGGGAAGCGATGGCTCCACCGTCGAGCTCATCGGAACGCATATGGATGTCACCGAGCAACACGCAGCCAGGGAACGGCTAGAAAACACCCTCGCGGCGCTGCGCGAAAGCGAGCAGCGCTTTCGCGACTACGCCGAAACGGCGTCGGACTGGCTTTGGGAAACCGGACCAGACCACCTGCTTACCCAATTTTTGGAGCACGCCGACGCCGCGGGCGTCGTGGCGAAAGGGGTCATCGGCCTGCCCCGCAGGGAAATTGCGCGCGACGTGGAAGAAGAACCCGAGAAGTGGCGACAACATCAGGCGACGCTAGACGCACATCTCCCATTTCGAGATCTGATTTATCGCACCATCAACCGACTCGGCTCTCCGACCTACGTCCGGACCAGCGGCAAGCCCTTTTTTGACGGAAGCGGCAACTTTCTTGGCTACAGGGGCGTCAGCACCGACATCACGGCGATGATTCGGGCAGATCAGGCCGAACAAGAGCTGCGAAAGGCCCAGGCGGAGCTAGCGCATGTGACGCGCGTCACGACGCTTGGGGAGCTGACAGCCTCCATCGCCCACGAAGTAAACCAACCGCTCGCCGCCATCATCAGCAACGCCGATGCGTGCCTTGGTTGGCTGGGTCGCGAGACGCCTGACCTTCCTGCTGCGCGCAGCTCCGTGGAGTGGATCATCGAAGATGCGATCCGGGCAAGCGAAGTGATCCGCCGCATCCGCGCACTTGCGAAGAAAGGTGAGATCGAGATGGTCATGATCGATATCAACGACGTCGTTAAGGACGCCATCGCGCTGGTGACACGCGAGTTGGCAAACCACCAGATTACCTTGCGGACCGAGTTGGCGCAGGCGCTTCCCGCGATTGTGGCGGACCGGGTTCAACTGCAACAGGTGATCATCAATCTCGTAATGAACGGGATCGAAGCCATGCAAGCGGTTAACGACCGCACGCGCGAACTCGCGATCCAGTCATCCCAGGATGATATGGGGCGGGTGCAGCTCTCGGTGACTGATTGCGGCATCGGGATCGCCGAGGATGATATGAACCGCATCCTGGATCCTTTCTTCACCACCAAATCGAGCGGCCTTGGAATGGGTCTCTCGATCTGCCGCTCCATTGTAGAAGCCCATGGAGGGCGCCTGTCAGTCGTCCGCAAGCAAGGGCCGGGCGCGATTTTTCAATTTGTACTGCCATTGCATGAGGAGATTGTATCGTGACTGGGCGCTTTGACTCGCCGCGAGAAAGCAGGAAGGCAACGGAGCCGACAAGTGCGACCGTGTTCGTTGTCGAGGATGACGCCTCGATGCGTCGGTCGCTCGCAAACCTTTTTCAATCGGTGGGTCTGGACGTGGTCACTTTCGGATCAGCCCACGAAATGCTGCAGAGCAACGTTCCGGATGTTGTCAGCTGTCTGGTTCTTGACATCCGTCTACCGGGACAGAGCGGGCTTGAGTTCCAGGCTGAGCTGGCAAAGTCGAACATTCACATTCCGATTATTTTCATCACCGGCCACGGTGACATTCCCATGAGCGTTAGGGCCATGAAGGGGGGAGCAGTCGATTTTCTCACCAAGCCGTTTCGCGAGCAGGAGCTTCTTGATGCGGTGGTGGCGGCGACCGAACGGGATCGCAAGAGACGGGAGGCCGAGCAGACGGTCGCGAACCTGCGCTCTTTGTTCGACAACCTAAGCCCACGCGAGCAAGCGGTATTGAGGCTGGTCGCTACTGGCCTGATGAACAAACAAATAGCCGCTGAGCTCGGGCTCGCCGAGATTACCGTCAAGATCTATCGGGGGCACGTGATGAAAAAGATGCGCGCGCGATCGCTCGCCGATTTGATCAGAATGGCTGAGAAACTCGAACTTCATGCCAACCGCGACGAACAAACCTAAGTATGATTTTACAAGCTCGCCCCTCATGCCCACTTTATCATCCAAGGTGCTGATGCCGTCGGCAAGCGCTTTCCAGCGTCAGGAGGGCTGGTCTTGTCCACGCCTTTGATTTCCATTGTCGATGATGACGCCTCAGTCCGTGCTGCGATAGAGAACCTGCTCAAGTCGCGGGGCTACATCGTCCATACATTTGCGTCAGCCAAGGAATTCTTGGAGTCGCCTCAGCTGGATGAAACGTCCTGTGTAATTACGGATGTGCAGATGTCGGTGATGAGCGGCTTGGATCTGGTCGCAGAGATGCGGGCTCGGGATTACGATGCGCCTTTCATTCTCATCACGGCATTTCCCAATGACCGGGTTCGTGCCGCTGCGCTGGGTGCCGGAGCCATTGGGTTCCTCGCGAAGCCCTTCGCCGCACATATGTTGATCAAGTGCCTTGATACCGCACTGGAGAAGCACCTCGGCGGCGCCGGCACCTGAGCCAACGAGCCGTCCGCCCTACCCTACATCTGATCTGAGCGCCGCTTTGCCAACATGGCGCCCGAACGAACATTGAACATGCAGAACCGCCAGGAGCGCTTCCGGCGACTATCGGCTTATTCGACCGTTACCGATTTCGCGAGATTGCGTGGCTGATCAACGTCCGCGCCCATCAGGATGGCAGTGTGGTAGGCCAAAAGCTGCAGCGGAATAACATAGACCATGGGCGTAAAGGTTGCGGGCATGTCCGGTAGAACAATGGTTACAATAGAGTCCATTGCAGCTTCCGAGGCTCCCTTCGCATCGGTTATCAGGATGACGTTACCACCTCGAGCCGCGACTTCTTGCATGTTCGAGACGGTTTTTTCGAAGAGCCGGTCGTAAGGCGCGATCACCACCACCGGCACGGTCTCGTCGATCAGCGCAATCGGACCATGCTTGAGCTCGCCGGCGGCATAGCCCTCTGCATGAATATAGGAGATTTCCTTCAGTTTGAGCGCACCCTCCATCGCTAGGGGAGACGACGTACCGCGGCCGAGATAGACCACATCGCGCGATTTGGCGATATCATGCGCAAGCTTCTCAATCTGCGGTTCGATGGCCAGTGTTGCCGCAATCAGCGGCGGCACTTCGATCAGCTCGTGGGCAAGCTTGATTTCATCGAATTCGGACAACTCGCCTCGCGCTCTGCCTGCTGCGACCGCAATCGCCGCGATCACCATCAGTTGGCAGGTAAAGGCTTTGGTCGACGCAACACCGATCTCAGGTCCCGCCAAGGTCGGCAGCACGACTTCGCTCTCGCGTGCGATCGTTGACGTCGGCACGTTGACCACCGAGATCGTATGCAGCCCCTGTGCCTTGGCGTAGCGCAACGCCGCCAGCGTGTCGGCGGTCTCCCCAGACTGCGAGATGAAGATCGCGAGATCCCCCTTGCGCAAAGGCGCCTCGCGATAGCGGAACTCGGAGGCCACATCGATCTCGACCGGCACGCGCGCCAGTCGCTCGAACCAGTATTTGGCGACTTGGCCGACATAGCTCGCCGTACCACAAGCCGTGATCCAAATGCGCTGTATGGCGTTAAAGTCGAACGGCAATTTGGAAGGCAATTCTATGCGCTCGCGGACCATATCGACATAGTGCACCAGGGTCTGCCGGACTACTTCCGGCTGTTCGTGTATTTCCTTGGCCATGAAGTGACGATAATTCGTCTTGTTGACCAGGAGCGACGACATGCCATGGCTTGACGCTTCGCGGTGGACGATGCTGCCGCTCGAATCATAAATGACACCGTTCGCACGGGTAAGCACGGCCCAGTCGCCGTCTTCAAGGTAGATGATGCTGTCGGTGAAGGGCGCAAGCGCGATAGCATCCGATCCTAGATATGTTTCGCCATCACCATACCCGATCGCAAGCGGCGATCCCTTGCGCGCGCCGATCATGAGGTCCTCGTGGCCTTTGAACAGAAACGCCAGCGCAAAGGAACCGCGCAGCCGCGGCAACGACGCCTTCACTGCGTCCTGCGGCGAGTAGCCATTCTTCAAATAGGACTCGACAAGATGTGCCACCACCTCAGTATCGGTCTCGGAGACGAAGTCCGCGCCATCCTGTTCCAGTTCGGCACGGAGTACACGGAAATTCTCGATGATTCCATTATGGACGACTGCGACGTTGTCCGCCATATGCGGATGTGCGTTGCGCTCGGTGGGCTTCCCATGGGTGGCCCAGCGCGTATGACCAATACCGGCGTGACCCGACAGTGGATTGCGGTGCAACTTCTCTGCAAGATTTTTCAGCTTGCCCTCGACGCGCCTGCGCTCGAGATGGCCGCCCTCGAGCGTCGCAACGCCCGCGGAATCATATCCGCGATATTCTAGTCGCTGAAGTGAATCGACCAAATGTCCGATGACCGGACCACGACCTAGGATGCCAATAACTCCGCACATACCGACCAATGCGCCCCAACTTCAAACCACGACGTTAACTTCAGAACCACGGAACAATGAATTGATAGCGGAGTCGCTGTAGGGGGCTGGCACGGATAGACCAGGGCTGGATGTTCTTCGTCCAGACATCAGTGTCCTGCAAAGTGCGAGCTAGATCGTTAGTTTTAGCCATCTAGGCTCAATCAGCCTCACCGCTTCTTGGCGCGCACCGCTGGCTAAGCGGAGGCACGGCAGCAGACGAAGGTGGGTCAGATGAGCCGAACGTTCAGGCAAGTCTCGATGATCGCGCATGACAGCCAGTTCGGGCATAACCAGACCCTTCGGGCGATAAGGAAGATCACGGTCGGGTCGCATTGGACGGGCTGCGTGGACACGTCTTGCAAGTCAGCTGGCCCTTGAGATGGAGGGGACTCGATGAAGGCCGACGAACCGCCTGTCCTGCAATAGAACTTCATAATCGCAGCCCCCTCATCTTGCCCCGTCAAGCGCCATTCAAAGTCCTCCCGCCAGATATCTCGAGAACACTCCGCTTCTCACCTTCTCTTCGGATATGTTCTGCCGCTAAATGGCGTGGCTCAATTCCGCTATGCGTCTCGTCATGCGTATCGCGAATATTTTTTCCAGGATCCGTGCCTTAAGGAAGGTGACGCCAGGACTGATGCGAGCCATGCTAGTTCGATAGGGACGAGACTAGGTCACGTGAGAACGATGGCTCAATTGTACGGAGGTAATGCTCTGATATCGAAAAGTTTGAAGAACTATACGAGGGTTTGTAACCGCCTCCTACTGACGCCAGCGCTACCGTGCACAGGGCCACACTATAAGGATCCCCTCGCGTTTCCTGCGGAACGGCACCGGCGCTCTACTTCTCGTACAGACACGCGCGAATGCTATCAAATCCGATCTCACCTAGTTGCGTGAGATTGCAGGCACACGGTCGCGGCTTCCTCGCCGCACCAGCGTTTTCCAGGTTGACTTAAGGCTTCTAAATCAACCTCTGCGCCTGCGGAGACCGACATCCAAGAAGCGATCGAGCATGGCGTTGACCTGATCTGCAACCTCGATCGTGTTGAAATGTCCGGCGAGCATCGTCTTCGCTGTGACCAGCTGTGGACAGATTTCCTTCAGCCGATCGAGGCCGCGCGCCATATTCACCAGCGGAACGTCAGCGGCAATATAGGCCATGGGGACCCTGCAGGCTTTTGCGGCAGGCAGCGGGTCATAGTCCAAAATGGCATTCCGTATCACCGAATAAGCTACATGCTGTGCTATTTTTGAGCACGGCGGAAGCACATAGGTCTCATAGATCGTCTTTCGACGAGCGGCATCATCGAAATCGCAGCCGAGTTCCCACGCGTTCGCCTTTAAGATCGCCAGATAGTCGGATCCGCCTACGCCGTCCAGGAGCGCTTTAACCTGACGAGATTTGCGCAAGATCGGAGACGGCATGACAATTGTATCAATCATGACCAAGCCCGCGGCCAGGTCCGGATAGCGGCCGCACAGTTCGAGCGCGATCCGACCTCCCATACTGTGACCGATCACGACCGGCTTGAACAGCTCTAGGTGATCGCATTGCCAAGCGATATCGTCCGCAAATCCTGCGACAGTATACTCCTGATCGGGTGCATCACTGGAGCCATGTCCCCGAAGGTTGACCGCAACGGTTCGCCGTTTTTGAGCGAAATGGACGAGCTGCGGCGAGAAGATACCGTGGTCGCCTGTCCAACCATTGATCAGGAGCAGCGGCGGGTCTTGCGCGGCAGCAGGTCCGACCTCAACATGCCCCAAACGTATACCGTCGCGATTTAACAAAACGGGCTTGAACTCATGGGAGATCACGGTCTCTCCTCTTGAACCGAGCTTGCATTTGGCTCGACCACGGCGACGCATTGGCTGGAAGAACGACACCAACGTAAGCGGCAACCGCCAATAGCGAAAAAGCAAGCATCACCACCGCCGTCGAAAGTAGCGAATGCCCGTCAAAGAGCGCGACAACCAAGGCACTGGACAATGCGGCGCCTGCTATCTGTACGAATGCTCTTGTCGCGCTGGTGGATCCTGCGATTTCTGGCAAAGGTCGCATTGCCTCGTTGATAGCGTGCGGAGAAATCAGGCCGAACGACGACCCGACACCCACCAAGATCAACACCACCACAACAGCCGATTTGTCTCCCACCAATGCCATGAGAAGCAACGATATTCCCATGATGGTCGAGAGTGTGAGGCCGACCGCAAGCAGCTGCGCGGACGATGCACCTCGACCACAGAAACTCCTGTTGAGCCAGGCGCCGGTCACGATCGACAGCGAAACTGCTCCAACGATCGTACCATAGGCGTTGGGACCGAAAACGTTGGAGAAGAACAGCGATGATCCGGTGACGCAGGCGAACACGGCTCCGGCCGCTGCAGCATTGCAAAGGATGTTTCCGACGCAGACCGGGTGACGCAGCACGCGACGATAATTTCGGACAATCGTCGTAGGCCCGAAGCCAACGCTCGGATCGATCTTGGCACTTTCGCTGAAGAAGGACATCGCCGCGAGCAGAACCAATCCTCCTGCGATGGGCACGACGTATATGGCGCGCAAACCGTGCGCGGGGAGGACAACATCAACCATTGGTGCAACCATCGGAACAACGGAGATTGCCAAAACGACGTTGGTCATCTGTGCCCTTGCGGTCTCGCCGTTGAAGAGGTCCCTCACAATTGCGACCGCAGCAATCCCGATAATAGAAGCACCGATTCCCTGAAGCGCGCGAAAGAACAGGAACAGCGACGGAGAATTGGAGAGAGCGCACCCCACGCCTGCAATTACTACAAGTACGCAGCCGCCTTGAACGATTGGCTTACGGCCGAAGCAATCCGACATCGGTCCGCAAACGAGAAGCGTCGTTCCAAAACTCATGACATAGGCGCTCAGCGCAAAAACGACGTCGCCCGCCGTCGCTCCGAGATTGATCGCTGTCGCCGGCAGACTTAGGGCGATCATGTCAACGCCGAACGCCGACAATGACGCCATAAGAGCCAGCAACGAGGTACATGAGAACGAATCGCGATGAATGAGCAAGGTTTGGTTTCTCTTGATGGGCTTCACGGCTAGCGCAGCGCAGTTTGGCGATGTTCATCCGCGACAGACGGTGCATTCATCGCGCTTTGCCTCACTGATCGTGAAACTGGTACCTGACATGGTCTTCATGAGCAGCTGCGTCGCCGGCGCCCAACAGCCGCAAGAAACTCCATCTCGTTGACGAGGCGGGACCGATCGATATCAGCCCTGATGGCCTCGCCGAGCCTACGGGCTGCGACTTTGAATTCCGGTTCCGTGATCAGCCGCTTGATCGCTGCCGCCATCTCTGGTTCCGAAGCCGTCGGCGGCAACCGAAGCCCTACTCCCTTCGCTTCGACACGGGCCGCGTTAGCCGCCTGGTCACGACCCATTGGCAGAATGAGTTGCGGCAATGCGTTGATCAGTGAACGGGCAACAGTTCCGTGGCCGCCCTGGGAAACGACGAGAGACACGTCCCTCATGATGCAGTCGTGGGAAGCACCGCGCACCAAATGCACGTTCTTCGGAGCGCGAAGTTCGGACACATCCAGATTCGGACCCGTTGTGAAAACGGCTCCCATATCGATGGTTCCAACGGCATTTATAACGCGTTGAAACACGTCACGCTGGCCCTGCGCCCCAGTGCTGCAAGCGATCAACGCGTGGGGACGATCGTGCCGCGCCGGCCAGGACGACTTCCACGATTCTGACCAATTCGGCATATCGAGCAAAGGCCCGACATAACGAAAGTTATCCGGAAGAAAGTCTGCTTCGAAATCGAAAGCCCGACTGACCGCCAGCAGAACTCGATCAGCCTCGTCGAACAGATCCATAGCGTCTGCAAGAACATGAAGACCCAATTCGACCCGGGCGCGATTGAGGATAGAAAGAGATGCATTCATTGCCTTAGTGAGAGCTGCAGAGGCTGCCCTGACTTCGGTACGGTCCTCCTGCGTTTTCGGTCGTCCCAATCCTGAAGTAGCCGGCGGCACCCCTGGCAGGACCCGAATACTGACGTGAGGCGAGAGAAATGCGAAAGGCACGCCGCACGCTCGCGCTCCGAGCGCTGCGCCAAACAGAAGATCGAGGCCGAGAACAGCATCCGTTGGCGCGCGGCTAATCTCGTCGCGAATATCGGCCGCGTAAGCAGAGCAGGGTTCAAAGACGACCTTGCGCATCCGATCTCGCATGTCCGAGATATCTGTTGGGTCTGCCGCCTCACCCATGGGAGCGCGGAGCCATGTCACGAATTCGAAATCGGCGGCTTCGACTTCAGCTCGCATGGTCGGATCGGCCATCACCCGAACATGGTGACCACGCTGGCGCAATCGACGTCCTGCTGTAAGCAGCGGACTGAGATTTCCCAACGTACCCCACGAGGCAAGGAGAAAGTCATAAGAAGTCACCGACACCTCCGTAACGGGTCTCGCATTCGACCGACTGCGGCCCTGGCCGCGCAGCCCGAGAGACAGAAACGTTTCTTACACACATGATCTAGACGCTTGTTGCCGCGCGTGCTTCGGTCACAACCGGTCGCACCAACTACACCGCTTTCACATTAGTTTTCTTTCGCTGGTGAGATGTTCTCGACGTGTTAAATCCAGATCTGCTTCCGACCATCTGGCGCAGGCAACAACCGCTCGAGAGCAACTCGTCTCTGCTTCGCTACGACGCCTTCGCCTTGCTGCGTTCGAGGTACGAAGCTCAAGTGAGGCGTGAAGTTCGACTGTTAACCCGCCCACGAATTGATGACGCCGGCGCGTCGCTTTGGGCATGGTTTCAAGCCTACAACCTAACGCTGCGAGAGATTCAAGTTGTTTTTGCAGGTTTCGCAGACCTCATTTCGTTCTGCGGAGCGAAGCGCCCCCGCTCCCAAGCCTGATTCTCATGAGAGCACTACGCGCCAAATGCAGACGCAGGTTGCAAATGCGGGAACAATCCGCCAATTCCGGAGAATATTTTGCTGCAGATTGGGGGCGCTTGACATTGCCGCTAAGACGAATATGGCGGGCCGGATAGCTCCCTGATCACATTCCATGGCATCTGATAGCCCGTGACTAGATGCGACTTCGGTCCATGGCTATCGCATGCATCGAACGCAGCACGTCCGTATGCATCGAGGTGCAAACCGCAGCGTATCCCGCCGATGACGGCGTGCTGGTGACAGTAGCCGCGGCGGAACGCGACGTACACGCCAACTTCGTGGCCTCAAAACGCATGTGCGGTGAGATCCGTTTGTTGCATGTTGATCTCTGACGCTCCAACCGCGATGTCCTCGGTTCTGACACCTCAACAAATGCTCCGGCTCTGCAATGCCCGATAAATCAATGTATATGATGTGCATGCCGATATGATGTGTATAGTTAGAGTGAAACATCGCTCTCCTCCATGGCACGTGATCGCAGGCCCGCCTATCTAATTCTTTTCGAAGATTAATTCGCAAATGACGTTGCTAGGACGCCTGTTCGCGTAACTAGAAAGCAATGACAGCTCAGGATTCAAAGCGGCGCATTGCGCTGATCACCGGCGTTACCGGGCAGGATGGCGCGTATCTCGCCGAATATCTGCTCGGCCTCGGTTATACCGTGCACGGGATCAAACGCCGGTCGTCCTCGTTCAACACCGCGCGCGTCGACCATCTTTACCAGGACCCGCACGCCGGCAACGTGCCGTTCCTGATGCACTACGGCGACATGACCGATTCGACCAATCTGATCCGGCTGGTGCAGCAGATCCGGCCGTCCGAGATCTACAATTTGGCCGCCCAGAGCCACGTCCAGGTCAGCTTCGAGAGCCCCGAATATACCGCGAATGCCGACGCCATCGGCGTGCTGCGGCTGCTGGAGGCGATCCGCATCCTCGGCATGGAGAAGGAGACCCGGTTCTACCAGGCCTCGACCTCGGAGCTGTACGGGCTGGTGCAGGAGGTGCCGCAGAAGGAGACGACGCCGTTCTATCCACGCTCGCCCTATGGTGTCGCCAAGCTCTACGGCTACTGGATCACGGTGAACTACCGAGAGGCCTATGGCATGTTCGCCAGCAACGGCATCCTGTTCAACCATGAGAGCCCGATCCGCGGCGAGACCTTCGTGACGCGCAAGATTACCCGCGCCGTTGCCCGCATCGAGGCCGGCCTCGAGAACAAGCTCTATCTCGGCAATCTCGACGCCAAGCGCGACTGGGGCCACGCCCGCGACTATGTCGAGGGCATGCACAGGATCCTGCAGGTGGACGAGCCCGGCGACTTCGTGCTCGCGACCGGCGAGACGCGGTCGGTCCGCGAGTTCGTCGAGCTGGCGTTTGCCGAGGTCGGCCGCAGCATCGAATGGCGCGGCAAGGGCGTCGAGGAGGTCGGTGTCGACAAGGCGTCCGGCAACACCCTGGTGCAGATCGATCCGACCTATTTCCGCCCGACCGAGGTCGATCTCCTGATCGGCGACGCCAGCAAGGCGCGCGCCAAGCTCGGCTGGGCGCCGAAGACGCCGTTCGCGCAGCTGGTGAAGGAAATGGTCGAAAGCGATCTCGTCGAGGCCAGGCAGGACGCGGCCAATGGCAAGCACGGCGTTTGAGCTGAAGGGCAAGACGGTCTTCGTTGCCGGCCATCGCGGCATGGTCGGCTCGGCGCTGATGCGCCGGCTGGCGCGCGAGCAGGCCGATCTCCTGACGGTGTCGCGCGGCGAGGTCGATTTGCGCGACCAAACCGCGGTCAACGCCTGGTTTGCCGCGAAGCGGCCGCAGGCCGTGTTCCTCGCCGCCGCCAAGGTCGGCGGCATCGTCGCCAACAACACGTTGCGAGCCGAATTCCTCTACGACAATCTGGCGATCTCGAGCAACGTGATCCAGGCGGCGCACGCCAATGGCTGCGAGAAGCTGATGTTCTTCGGCTCGTCGTGCATCTATCCGCGCCTCGCGCCGCAGCCGCTGCGCGAGGATTCGATGCTGACCGGCGCGCTGGAGCCGACCAACGAGCCCTATGCCATCGCCAAGATCGCCGGCATCAAGATGGCCGAAGCCTATCGCAGCCAGTACGGCGCCGATTTCATCAGCGTGATGCCCACCAACCTCTACGGTCCCGACGACAATTATCATCCCGAATACAGCCACGTCGTCGCCGCGCTGATCCGCCGCTTCCACGAGGCCAAGGTCTCGGGTGCGACCAGCGTCGTGGTGTGGGGCACCGGCACGCCGCGCCGTGAGTTCCTCTATGTCGACGACCTCGCCGACGCCTGCATCCATCTGATGAAGACCTATTCCTCGCCGGACCTGGTCAATATCGGCACCGGCGAGGACATCACCATCGCCGAATTCGCCCTCGTGGTCGCGGCGGTCGTCGGCTATCGGGGCGAGATCAGCTTCGACACCTCGCGCCCCGACGGCACGCCGCGCAAGCTGCTCGACGTCAGCCGGCTCGCCAAGCTCGGCTGGCGCGCCACGACCTCGCTCGAAGATGGTATCGACCTCGCCTACCGGGCGTATCTCGATGAGAAACAGAGATACCGCCAAAGTCGATTTGCTCGTCCCGACCAAAATAGCTACGTCGCTCGCAGCGAGATTGAATTGGCAAAATCCCGCGCCATCAAAAAATAGCGCAGCAAAGGCGCTGCGAATCCGCCGCCGAACATAATCGTCTCACGACTGCAATGGCGCACTTGGAGTTCGTCGCCGTCCAGGACGCATACAGCCGAGCGTTGAGCATTTGCCACAACGAGTGCCGAGATGATGATTCGAAAACGCCATCATCGTACGATTGCTGGGATTACGAGAGCCCACGTTGCGACGCGCATAGCACCTTCAAATCAACGCTTCGGCTGCTTCGCGAATGCCCGTGTAAATGTCGTCGAGATCTGATGCCGTAATGCAGTAGGGCGGCATCACGTAGATGGTGTTACCAAGCGGGCGCAGCAGGAGATTTCGCGCCTTGAAGAAGGCCTGAAGCTTCGGCCCGATGGTCGCGAGATAGCCCGCATCCCCCACCTTCAGATCGAGCGCTGTGATGGTCCCGGTGCGGCGGACATTTGCAAAACGCGGATCTGTGCGGAACGGCTCAATCGCCTGCTCCTGCATAGCGGCGACAGATGCCAGGCGATCACGAGATGCGCTATCTTGCCAAAGATCCAGGTTGGCCTTTGCCGCAGCGCAGGCCACCGGATTCGCAGCATATGAACTCGAGTGAAAGAAGGTACGCGTGCGATCTTTCGAATAGTGCGCGTCAAAAATATCGCCGCGGCAAAGTGTCACCGCGAGGGGAAGCGCACCTCCCGTGATTCCCTTCGAATAGCAGACGATATCTGGCGTGATGTTGGCCTGCTCGCAGGCGAATAAAGATCCAGTGCGGCCCCAACCGGTCATGACCTCATCGGCGATGAAGAGAACGTCAGATGCTTCGCAGATCCGTTTCATCTCCTTGAGCACCCAGGCGGGGTACATCAGCATCCCGCCCGCCCCCAATACGAGAGGCTCGACGATAAAGGCTGCTGGAGTTTCGTTTCGACATACCGACTCGAGTGCATCGAGAGTCGCCTGTTCACGACCACTTGCTGGGAACGGAACCGAGGTCACGTCGAACAGCAGGGGCCCGTAGGCCACGTTGAATAGGCCGCGGGCACCAACCGACATCGCCCCAACCGTGTCGCCGTGATAGGAATGTTGCATCACGACAATGCGTATGCGCTGCTTGCCGATATTATGCCAATAGCCGAGCGCCATTTTTAAGGCGACTTCCACACTGCCCGAACCAGCGTCGGAGAAGAAGACATGGTCGAGACCACGCGGCACGAGTTTCAACAGCAGCGCCGCAACCTCCTCGGCCGGATCATGGGAATATCCGGCAAAGATGATCTGGTTGAGTTTGCCAGCTTGCTCCTGAATTGCTCTGACGATGTGTGGATGGCAATGGCCATGGGTTACGACCCACCAGGAGGAGATTGCATCTACGATGGGGCGTCCATCTGACGTGTAGAGATAAGCTCCATCACCGCGCACGATCTTGATCAATTCGTCTTGAAGCGCGTGTTGCGTGAACGGATGCCAGATCGGCGACCTCTTCTTTAGCGCCATGGCTTGAAATCATCTCGACGGAATGATGCGTTGAACGCGGCCTGCAGCGTGTCTGACGACAGAGGAGCAATCCAGGGCAAACGCCCTAACCAACGGACCCGGCCCATCTCGCAAATTGCCCTCACAGCTTCCGGGTTCTTTTCACCAACGAAAGCTATTCCGAGAATGTCGATGTGACGCTTTCGGAGAGCCTCTATTGAGAGCAGCGACTGGTTAATCGTTCCCAACGCAGTGCTCGCGCAAAGCACGATTGGAAGCCGCCATCGCTCAAAGATGTCGATATAAAGCGTGCTGCCACTCAGCGGTACCATCAGCCCGCCGGCCCCCTCGATCACAAGCTGCCGCTCCCCGGTATCGGGCACATTGAGCGAATCCGCGTCGATGCGAACTTCGTCGATTTCGGCGGAATGATGGGGCGAAGTGGGAGTTCGCAGGCGATAAAGCTCCGGCACGATGCGATCGGATGTGAGACTGCCGAGCCTTGCGACGAGCTCGGTATCGGTCTCTCCCTCGAGGCCCGCTTGAATCGGTTTCCAATAGCTCGCGCCGAGGAGATTGGTGAGCCCCGCGCAGAAAATCGTCGTTCCAATTCCGGCATCCGTGCCAGTCACCACGATCTGCTGCAGCCTCATCGAGCTTCACCTCATATCTCCTCGAACAGAACGTCGAGCATGGACGTCATCCTCGACGACATTGAGCGTCATTGAAATTCGCACACTGGCCGCGCCACCACAATCTAACGTTGAATACATGGCTCGCGGCGGATCATTTCGTCAATCGCACCAGTCGTTTGACAGATCGCGCTCGCCGTAGGCGTGCCATCACTGTACGGATCGGACCGGCCTGCTCGCGCGCTCGAAAGGTGTGCCCTAATTGTCTCAGAAAAGTCCGATACGTACTTGAGGCGGCTCGCGAGTCACCTATCGAAAGGAGGTTAAATGAACCGGCCCGGAAAATGTTCAGCTCGACGCTTTATGACTTTGCAGGTCAAAGCGTCCGGCCAAGACAATGCCACCTCCGCAAATCGGCTCTCGCACGAGCGGCCCCATCGCGTGGTCGTCACAATGCCAAAATGAAGCGGTGAGACCGACCTGTCGTGCCGGCCTCGATGCGCACGCGCAATCACATAGGCGACAAACCGCGCTCGGGTTCGATGTTGAGGATTCCGACGCGTTCGTTGATCATCCTGCCGTGTTCCAGCAGCAGTCGCATCTTTCTCCACTTTGTGCCGTCCAGCGTGACGCGTGATTACTCGCAAGCCTCGACGGACGGCAGCTTGCAAATTCTTCCATTGTGTTCGCGATCGCGCGCTGTAGCAGGCTGGCCATCGTGGAGTGTTCAGGATCACCACCTGAGCCTGCAAGCGCTGCGAGTGCGCAACGTTGACCAAGCCTGTCACCTGCTCGCGCGCCACATTCAGAGGATTGGACGCCTGGCAATTCCCGTGCCCCGGTCAAGATGAAGGTTCTTGCGAGCTTCTGACGCAAGCTCCAGCTGCCGGACGAGGTCAAACCCGGTTCTGTCGTAAGGCGGCGACGCCAGCATTGTGCTGAGCTTGATCCCGAGCTAAGGATGCAGCTGGGTTGCAGCGTCATCTTTTCGGTCACCATGATCCGTCACATCGTGTTCTTCACGGCCAAGAATAGGGCCGATATCGACCAAATCATCGAAGGCCTATCGGTTCTCACTACAGTTCCGCATGCGCGCCGACTTGAAATTGCGCGTAACCGCAAGGGCGATCAGCTCGGCAACGATATCGATGTCATTGTCTATGGTGAGTTCGACAGCGAGAGAGATCTCGCAGCGTACAAAACGCACAGTCTGTATCTGGAAGCGATCCGGCGCGTACGACCACTCAGGGAACTGCGCTTTGCCGCCGATTACGAACTATCAACAGATGTGCATTTCGCTGGAACGGGAGGGTTACGCCAAATTGCTCGGCGCAGCCGACAGGCTGACACGGGCTAATTTGATGTCAGAGGTTTGGTCCGCTTCGGACGAAACCTGACCTTTCTCGGGACGATCGGTTCGAAACCCAAAGCTTGCCAGCCGTCGGTGATCAATAGCACTATGGACGTCCGCGAATTGCAGTGGATCGAGCCTATCAAGGCACTGCGATGGCTTGCCCAGCGGCCACACCTTGCCTTTCTTGATAGCGCGGCGCGGCATGAGGCACTTGGGCGTTATTCATATCTGGCCTGCGAACCGTTCAGCACCTATTTGGTCACCGATGGACAGGCAAGTTGGAACGGAGAGACACTTAAGGGCGATCCATGGGGAGTGCTTCGCAGCCTTCTCGCCAGATACCGAGAAGAGCATCGCCCCGATCTGCCGCCCTTCCAGGGAGGCGCGGCCGGCTTTTTTGGCTACGATCTGAACAGGACATTGGAGCGATCGCCGGCGCCGGAAAATCCCGGCCAGCGTTTGCCCCAATCGATTCTGCATTTCTACGACGTGGTCGTCAGCTTCGACCATCACCACAACAGGTGCTGGATCGTCTCCACCGGATGGCCGGAGCAAGAACCCGCTCGACGAGCCCAGCGCGCGCGTCGTCGCGCCGACGAGTTTGCGGCACTGCTTGCCCGGCCAAAGTCTCCGCGAATTATATTCCCTGGCACGGCGGGCGCATGGCATTCGAACTTCAGCCGTGAAGGCTACGTTGCGGCGGTCAAGCGCGTCGTCGAGTTGATTCTAGCCGGGGACGCATTCCAGGCGAACATTGCGCAACGCTTCAATGCCAGGGTGTCGCCCCTGTTCGACCCGCTCACCTTTTACTGCCAGCTGCGGTCATTGAACCCAGCGCCCTTTGCAGCCCTCCTGCGCTATGGCGAGCTGACCATTGCGTCGAGCTCCCCGGAACGATTCTTGAAATTTGAAGGACGACAGGTCGAAACGCGCCCCATCAAGGGCACGATCGCGCGTTCCGCCGACTCGAAAGAAGATCAGCGCCGAGCTGAAATCCTGCTTGCATCCGAAAAAGACCGTGCCGAGAACATTATGATCGTCGACCTCCTGCGCAACGATCTGTCGCGCGTTTGCACTGCGGATTCGGTCGAGGTTCCAGCGCTGTGCGACCTCGAGTCCTACGCTTCAGTGCATCATCTCGTCTCGATCGTGAGGGGCGAACTTGCCGCAGGCGAGGACGCGGTTAGTCTGCTTCGTGCCTGTTTTCCGGGCGGCTCGGTGACCGGGGCTCCCAAGGTACAGGCGATGAACATCATCGCGGACATCGAGCAGGTAGCGCGAGA
This sequence comes from Bradyrhizobium macuxiense, assembly GCF_001542415.1. Taxonomy (GTDB): domain Bacteria; phylum Pseudomonadota; class Alphaproteobacteria; order Rhizobiales; family Xanthobacteraceae; genus Bradyrhizobium; species Bradyrhizobium macuxiense. The sequence continues at coordinate 99,114 of NZ_LNCU01000039.1, read as the reverse complement.
GGTCTATTGCGGGGCGATCGGCTTCATCGGCTTCAATGGGCACATGGATACAAACATCGCGATCCGCACTGTGACGATCGATAATGATCTGGCTGTGTTTCATGCAGGTGGCGGGATAACGGCGATGTCGGATCCAGAGGCCGAATACGAGGAGACGCTCGCCAAGGCACAGCGAATCTTTGAGGCCTTTCAGACCACAACACCCGGTGCAATTTGATTGTCATCATCGACAATTACGATTCGTTCGTCTTCAACATTGCCCGCTATTTCCGTAAGCTCGGTGAAGCGACGGAGGTAATCCGGAACGATGCGCTCAGCCTTACCGACATTGTCGCCCTCAGGCCGTGCGCAGTGGTCATTTCGCCCGGTCCCTGCACGCCAATGGAGGCTGGGATATCGACCGCCGTGGTACGCGAACTTTCAGGTCGAGTCCCAATTCTCGGCATTTGCCTTGGACACCAATGTATAGGCAGCGTCTTCGGCGGACGCGTGGTGCGCGCTCGTCGTCCGATGCATGGTCAGTCCTCCAGCGTAACGCATGACGGCCGCGGGCTGTTCAGCGAACTCCCGTCCCCACTTTGCGTCGGTCGCTACCATTCGCTTGTTGTTGAGCTGGATGAAGCATCCAAGCAACATCTCGAGGTAACGGCGCGCTCCGACGAAACCGAGATCATGGCCCTCGCCCATCGATATCAGCCAACCTATGGCGTACAGTTTCATCCCGAATCGATACTGACCCAATATGGGTCCATGCTGCTGATGAGCTTCTTGCAAATTGCAACCGCCTTCGCGAGCAGGAGTATCGACACCCACGAACCGATGGCAACAACTCTTTTGAGGGGCGCATCTGAGCCGCGACCCAGGATATGATCTCGCGCACTGCAGCCGCTGGTTCAATTTGGCTGGCTGGGTGAAGTTCTGCTCGCCGACCTCGGTGACTTGACCGTTCTAGATCAGCAATCGAGCGCCCCCGGGTGGCGGCAGCAATTCGTGGCGCGGGCGGACAGGAAGGGCAATCCGTGGCTGCTGCGCTTGGAGTGACAGCATCATTGATTGGCCAGATGGGCCTCAGCTGCCCCGGTGGGGTCGAGCTCGTCGGCGTTCTTGGCGTGATCGGCACTCGCGTCGGCGCGGTGATCGGACGCGATCGCGACATAAACCGCCGGCAGCACGAAGAGCGTGAACAGCGTGCCGATCGACATGCCCGCGACGAGCACGAGTCCGATCGAGAAGCGGCTCGCGGCGCCCGCCCCCGTAGCGGTCAACAAGGGTAAGAGGCCCATCACCATCGCCGCCGTGGTCATCAAGATTGGACGGAGTCGGACGCGCGCCGCCATCTCGATGGCCGAGCGGCGATCGAGTCTCTCCATGAGCTGCAGCTCATTAGCGAACTCGACCATCAGGATACCGTGCTTGGCAATCAGCCCGACCAGTGTCAATAGTCCGACCTGGGTGTAAATGTTCATGGTTGCAGCACCAAAGAACAGCGGAATCAAGGCGCCAACGATTGCCATCGGTACGCTGATCATGATGATCAGGGGATCGCGCAGACTTTCGAACTGCGCCGCAAGCACCAGGAAAATGATGATGAGTGCAAATGCAAAGGTGATGGCGAGTTGATTGCCCTCCTGCACATATTGGCGGGCCTCGGCAAGGAAGTCGTGGCTGAAGCCTGCGGGTAGTTTCTTTGCCTCCCCGTCCAGGAAGTCCACAGCCTGACCGATCGTGACGCCGGGCATCGGTACAGCCTGGAATGTCGCGGAATTGAGCTGGTTGTAGTGGGTGAGCACGTTCGGATCAGTTGCTGTCTCGATGGAAACCACGGTTGACAGCGGGAGCATCGAGCCTGTCGCAGTCTTCAGAAAATAGCTGCCCAGTGATTCCGGCGTCAGGCGTTGCTCGCGCGCCACCTGCGGGATCACCTGGTAGGAGCGGCCCTGCAGATTGAAGCGATTGACGTAGTTCCCGCCAAGTAGGGTCGCGAGCGCACTACCGACGTTCTGCATGGTAATGCCAAGGTTGTTAGCCTTGGAGCGATCGACTTTGATTCGTACCACCGGCTGGTTGAATTCAAGGTCGGAGTCGCTGACCATGAACAGGCCGCTCATGCGCGTCGCATCCTTCAGCTTCGACATCTGTTCATAGACAGACTGGAAGCCACGCGTCGAGTTGATCACCATCTGCACTGGTAGGCCGCCCGAACCACCCGGAAGCGGCGGCAAGCTAAAGGCAAATGCGTTGATTCCTTCGATTTTGGACAACTCGGCCTGGACTAACGGCTTTAGCGCGATCGATGAGCGCTTGCGCTCGTCCCAAGGCTTGAGCAGCATGCCCGCCATGCCGCCTTGCGGACCGCTAACGCCGTTCAGAACGAAGCGCAGATCGGTCTCGGGAAATTTTTGGAACGCGTTGTCAACCTTCGTGCCGTAGTAGTCCAAGTAGTCGATATTGGCGTATTTCGGCGCCTTGGATATTGCGAATACGATGCCTTGGTCCTCCTCAGGTGCAAGTTCCTTGGAAACATGCGTATAGAGAAAGCCGACGAGGCCGAGCATGGTCAGCGCAAATAGCCCGGTAATCGGGCGATAGTCGAGCGAGCGGTCAAGCTTGCGGCCGTACCAGCGTGTCATGGCGCCGAACAAGCGGTTCACAAATGCTGCAAAGCGCCCCTCCTCAGCACTCTTCAGGAAGACCGAGCACATCATCGGCGACAGCGTCAGCGCGATCACGCCAGACACGATCACCGAACCCGCTAGCGTAAGCGCGAATTCGCGGAACAGCGCACCGGTGAGGCCGCCGAGAAAGCCGATGGGCGCGTACACGGCGGCCAGCGTAATCGTCATGGAGACAACGGGGCCGACAATCTCGCGCGCGCCCTTCGTAGCGGCCTGCATGGGCGGCGCGCCTTTTTCCAGATGGCGATGAATGTTTTCCACCACGACGATCGCGTCGTCCACCACGAGACCGATCGCAAGCACCATCGCGAGGAGGGTCAGGAGATTGAATGAAAATCCGAGCGCCAACATCATGCTGCAGACGCCAATAAGCGACAGCGGAATTGTGACGACGGGGATGATCACCGACCGCAGCGAGGCCAGAAACAGGAAGATGACCAGCACCACGATCACGACGGCCTCAATGAGCGTGTTCCCCACCTCATCGATCGACGATTGAATGAACTTGGTGGAGTCGTAGGCCACTTTCATCTTCAGCGATGGCGGCAGATTGCGCTCCAGTTCGGGAAACAACGCTCGAACACCTCGCACGACGTTCAGCGGATTTCCTTGCGGGCTCGGCTGCACACCGATGAAGATCGCGTGCTCGCCATTCATGGCGACGCTGACGTCTGTGGTCTGCGCAGCAAGCTCGACCGTCGCAATGTCCTCCATGCGCACAAAGCCGCCGTCATTGGCTTTGACGATCATGCGATTGAAGTCCTCGACGCTCCGCAAATCAGTGTCAGCCGTGATATCGGAAAGGATGAAATAGCCCTTGGCCTGACCGGCCGCGGCCTGGAAGTTGTTGGCGACGATTGCAGCCGAAACCTCAGCTGGCGACACTCCGTGTCCCGCCATTCTTGCAGGATCGAGCCATAGCCGCATCGCAAAAGTCTGGCCGCCCAAGATGTCTGCCGCTGCGACACCATCTACGGTTGACATAATCGGCTGCACCACGCGCGAGAGATAGTCGGATATCGCGCTGGCCGTCAGTTCCTCGCTTGAGAAGGCGATATACATGACAGCGGTGGTCTGGCCGGTCGACTTCGTGACGACAGGATCGTTGGATTCCTTCGGGATCAGATATTTGACCGAGTTGACCTTAGAGAGCACTTCAGTGAGCGCCTCGTTGGAATCGAAATTGAGCTTGATGTAGACTTGGATCGTCGAGGTGCCGAGGACCGAGGAGGACGTAATGTAGTCGACGCCCTCGGCCGAAGCGACCGCCTGCTCCAGGGGGGTGGTGATGAACCCCTGGATCATGTCCGCGGAGGCGCCAGGATAAGACGTCGTGATAGTGACGACCGTATTCGACAGCTTGGGATACTGCCGGATTGGCAGAACGGCGGCCGCGCGAAGGCCAATCAGCAGGATCAGCAGACTGACGACGATGGACAACACCGGACGTTTGATGAAAAGCTCGGTAAATGCCATCGCGGCGCTCGCATTCAATAGACCGACGCAAATTCGCCAAGTCAGCGCCCTATCATCAATGCGGCGACTGCGGCTAAGGCCTTAGCGTGAGGAAAGCGGAATCGGTTGCTCTAAAGGCTCGTGTTCCTAAGCAACACATCACCCTCTACCGCGCGAGGATATTGGGCGACCACTTCGAATGAAGGCAGAAGCTTTAGCATGGCTTGAAGGGTCAACTGACCTTCGTAAAGCTCCTTGTCGCTGTATTCGGTATAGATAAAGCGCGTATTGTTTAGGGTCTGCCTGCCGCCAGCGAAGACATCAGCCTCCGCTCCTTGCACATCCATCCAGATCAAATCAATCTTGCTCAGATTGGCCTCGGCGCACCAGTCGTCCAGGCGTCGCGTTTCAACCGATATCGGGCTATCGAACCGAACCCAATCATACTCGGCAAGATGGTTCTTTGGTCGCCGTATCGATCCAGAGAGGGCCCAATCCTTTGCTTCGCCATCTCCGTTGCTTGGATGAAAGTCGACCCTGCCATTTTTGTCGCTGATCGCGATCTCGAATAGACGCACCTTCTCAAGATAGAGACCCATGTTTTTCTTAAAGCGAGCGATCGCCCGGGGATCCGGCTCGAAGCAGTACAGATGAGCCTCTGGGCAAAGCCGAAGAAAACGTGACGAGTCAGTTCCGTCGTAACTGCCAATGTCCAAGATTACGGGATCTGGCTTCTGAAGGAACGAAACGATACGCTGATGGACCTCCAACGCGGACGCGGGCTCACGTGTTTCCATTTAACTCCGTCCTCACCCCTCAATGGCGCGCAGCAAGATCCATCAAACGTATCAAGTCAGATTGCGGCTTTGTGCCGACCAACGACTACCCTCGAATGATCCAGCTTCGACATCGAAAGTACAAACAACCAGACGAGTGGCTCAATTCTACAGAGGTAAGCGGGCGATATAGAACGGGTTGCAAAACCTATACCAAGGTTTGTAGAAACGGAAGCCGGCATGAGCTTGAGTACAGCGTGATGCCAGCGTTCGGCCGCCAGGCGATCGCCGAGGCCTTGAACTTTGCTGATCGAGAGCTTCGTCGCTCGCGATCAAGGTCCTGCCGCACACGGAAATTCGGACAGTTTGAGAGACCGGAGTATGCTCAATCGGCCCGGGCGACAGCCTACCGAGAACGGATGTAACTGACAGGTCGATCAATTGATAATACGTACGATTCCGCTGCGTTGAAGAACGACACTATCTGCCTAAGGAGGGTGGTGGCGTCTCGTTGGTACGCGTCGGCAGTATCGGATACTCGATCTTAGGTAGCTGCCCGGTCAGCGAATTCAGAAACGCAACAATATCGTTCTCCTCTTTGTCGCTAAGCTTTTCACCGAGTTGGACCTCGCCCATAACGCCCACAGCCTCCTTGAGACTCCAAACCTGACCCGAATGGAAATATGGGGCTCGCAAAGCGACATTCCGTAAGGGCGCAACGCGGAACACGTATTCGTCGCTAGCGACCCTGGTAACTGCGAACCGCCCCTTATCGGCTGTAGGACGCAGTTTGGTATCCGGCTTCTCCATCACACCAAATGGAAAATAGCCCTGCCCACCAATATTAACCCCATTGTGGCAGGACGAGCACCCCTTTTCCATGAACAGCTTCAATCCAACCTTCTGCTGATCGTTGAGAGCGCTGCCATCGCCGTTGAGATACTGATCGAACGGTGCCGCCGGCGTAGTAAGAGTCGCTTCAAAAGCCTCGATCGCCTTGGCGACATTTTCGAAGGTGACCGGCGGCGTACTATCCGGGAAGGCCGTCTTGAACATAGCGACATACACGTTCATGGAGTTTAGCGTACTCATCACGTGATCCGGCGTTGCATTCATTTCTGCTGTCGCCTGCACCGGTCCCTTGGCTTGCTCCTTGAGGTCTGGCGCGCGTCCGTCCCAGAACTGCGCAACATTGAAAACCGCATTATAGACGGTCGGCGCGCGACGCGCGCCCTTTTTCCAGCCGTGACCGACCGAGGTCGGCCCAGCGTCTACGCCGCCGGTGCCAAGATTATGACACGTATTGCAGCTGATGATTCCGCTGGCCGAAAGGCGGGGATCAAAGAACAGCATCTTGCCGAGCTTGACTTTCTCGTCAGTGACAGGATTGTCGTTAACTGCTGGTGTAGCCGAGGGAATTGGCTTGAAAATTCGTCCTGCAGCCAGCATCACATCGTCATGCGCGATAGCATGAGGTGCGACCAGCAGCACAGCCGTAGCGACAGATAGTCTACGCATAATGTAAGGACCTCCAGCTCTCCGAGCTCATTCTACAAATTTCATTGGCCGGTCAGGCGGCAGCGACCGCACCTCCGTCAACGACAATGGACCTCTCGAGGGTGTCGCCCATCACATCCTGATCTCAGATTTCTCGCGACCGTTGGCGCGGGCTGCGAGATCGGAGCCAGCCTCTGCTCGTGGAAGGATCAACGGGCTGTCGGAGGTAAGCCAAGCCACCGACCATGTTTCTTGAGGCACGCACCCATCACTTCTTTCCTGCAACCGTTGCAGGAATTGAGCCAAGCCGAACAGGAGCATCGCTGCAGCGTTTCTCTGTCGGGCGTCGGCGCGCGACAACGTTTGGAGGCTTTACAACTCGGGGGCGTAAGCTTTCGCACAAATGCCGGGCTTGCTGCCGCGTCTATCTCGCAGCAGCTGCGCAATGTCTTCTCTTTATTCCGGATGGTCGCGCTTAACGACGTTCATATAGCTGGTCACTCTTGCCGATTATCGGAGCGAATGTTGCGAGCGCCGTGCGGCGGCACATCTTATGACCGGTTTCGCGCGGGTCGGTTGCTCTCGATGCAAGGCCGACAAAAGAGAAAAGGCGAGCACGACGAACGGAAGAGAACGCATAAGATCAGTTCACCGCGCTATAATCCTGCCGATAGCAATATCTCCCAAACGCCCTTCTGTTTCAGCGAGGAAAGCGCCCCAGCCGGCCAAGTTAAGATCCGAGTTGAAGCGCAAGCTTCTGTACAGAATGTACAAACAATACCTCATCGCCCGCCCGCGGAATTGTGCCCACTTCGCGGAAGTCTGGACGGAGTCGGCCAGGACAAGCCGCTACCGCCACATCGTGGGCGCCCCGGTCAACGCCGCTCGGCCAATTTGCCTGAGGACATTGACCGATGTCTCTCCCCGCGTGGCTGCTTCGAGGAGTTTACAGGCGACGTGAGTTCGGATGCCGATCTCGTGACGGGATACACCTTCACAAACCTCGTCCAGAACCGCACGCAATATGGCAGCCAATTCGGAGTCGACCATTTGAGTGCCCTCAATCTCATAACACTATCATCTGCCTGAGCATGGCGGGGATGGAATTGGTTGAGTGACCGCGCTCGCTGGAATTTTTTTCGATTGGGAGAGGAGTTCACTCTCGAAGAATTACCTTTGGCTGCCGTTCTGCAGAGGTCTTGGATTCCGCGCGGTTTGCGAACAGACAGGCAGCAGAAAATTTCCCTCTCGATGTCCTTTGCGATAATTCAATCTATGAGCCGGCAAAACGCCGGCTTCCGTAACCGAAACACACGCAACGAAGTACATCCTTGATCCCTCAACATCGGTCGTACCGAGCCATTCGTACACGTCTTCTCTGAAGGTTTCGTGGACCAATTGAGACTCACGCAAAAATGCGAGCTAATCGTTCGTAGGAGTCCGAGAAGCGGAATGCGGTGCGCGGCGATGGCGGAGCCGACCAAAATTGTCGGCGTCAATACCAATGAGCTCCGCCCGCGGCGTGAAACCGAGATCCCCGTGCGGAGGGCTTCGACCGAATATCAGTAGGTCCACGGCAGTCGACAAGCACTCATTCGTATTACTCTCGTCCGACTGATACCCCCATAAATGTCTTTGATACCTCATCGGATCACCGCAAGGTCCGCGCGTGGCAGGTAAGCTTGTAGGAAACGCGACTTGGCGGAGGAAAATGCAAACTTGCCGCGTTCTCGGCGGGTCCGGCGAGAACGACATCGTGCCTGCCGTGCTCGCGATCGAGCGCCCAGCGTTCCCGCAACCCGTGAGCGATACATTGCGACGCGTGCGGAGTGGAGACTGCTTGGTTTTCATGTTCGGCGAGGGACCTTCGGCGCGCTGTCTTCTCGACCTCGGCAACATCCTGATTGGCCACGATCATGGCATCGATCATTTCGCCCACTGGGGAGCAGAGAACGAAGAACCCCACGTGTTCAATTTTTATTGACTTGCTGACCGAACGCTATCCAACGCTCGTATCGCGTGCCTGAGATAGACGCCTCAGTTTCGTGAAGCCACGATCAGTGGCCATAAAACGCCCGAGCATCGGCGCAATCAGTTTAAGTGGATCAATCGCCTGACCGGTCTCACGCGCTAGCGCTTCCGCGTATGCGAGAAGATCGCGATGAACCGCCGCGGGCAGTTCGGCAGTTACTCTGACTGGCCTGTCACTGGGAATTTCCGAGATTCTAAGCTTTGGCACGGCATCATCCTTTGTATGGTTCGAGCTGAAGATCGCGGTTGACAATCACCCGAACCGGAAAACCTGGACGGATGGTCAATGTCGGCTGGATGTTGAGACTGCGCCGAACGACTTGCTGGCCAGTTTGGTTCAACGAATCGCCTGCACCGTGCCGCAACGCCTGGATAATTGCGCTGTCGTTGCTGTTCGTGTCGGAGCCGGAGCCAAGCTCTGTTCCGACAGCAAGCAAAGTCGATAGGGCGGCTGCCTTAAACAACTCGCCCCAATGATTGTCGACTTGGTCTTCCAGACCTGCATAACCTGCGTTGTCCGCACCAGGCTGTCGCTCAAGTACGATCGAGCGACCGTTGGGCATGATCAGACGGGTCCAAACCAGCAGCACGCGGGACTGGCCGAAGGCGACCTGGCTGTCATAGATACCGATCAAGCGGGCCCCCTGGGGTACAAGCAAGAACCGTCCGGTGGGAGTATCGTAGAGATTCTCCGTCACCTGCGCCGTGACCTGACCTGGAAGGTCCGATCTGATTCCTGTGATCAGGGCACCGGGAATCACAGTGCCAGCCTGCAAGAGATACGGCGAAGCTGGCTTAGTGATGCGGTCAGGACTCACTGTGCGGCGATCTACGGATGCGTTCACGAAGGCGAGTTTCGTATCTTGACCGTTCTGCGCAGATCCGTCGCCGCTGGTGCTCGTTGAGCTCGGTGCCAGGACACGGTCGCTTCCCGGAGCGGTAGCTGAGGTCGGCCGCATTTCTCTCCCGCTGCTCGAAGCGAACAAATGGCTGATACGGGCTGCTTCGGTCTCCTGGTCCCGGCGCTGTTGGTCAGGATCACCGCCGATCGTCGGCGACGGGCCCTGAGCCGCGAGGATCGGTCGACCGAGGTCCCCAGGAAGCGGCGGACCAAGCTGCGGTATCGGTTGATGTGGAACGCCGGTGTAGTCCTTCGGCAGCGTGGTAATGCCGTCGGCAACGTTGTGATGGTCGGTGCTGTAGAGCTCATCGGCCGCTTGGTTTCGAGGACGATTGTTCTGCAGCGACCACAAGACGGCTCCGCCGATAACGAGCAATGCAACAGCACTCCCTCCCGCCAGGACTTTACGGGATAACCGCGTCACACGCGGACGCTCTGCCCTCAACCGAAAGCTGCTGGATTGCTGGTCTTGTGTCTGCGGCGGAGTGGCTCGTTCGTGTTCGTTTCCATTTGAGGTATTCATGACGACGGCCTCCCGTCAGTCCTGACAATTCTGACCTTCTGCGGATGCTCGCCGCCGAGCCGGAGTTCGGCGGCTGCAAACAGCCGGTCGACAATCAACACGTTGCCGTAGGCGCGATAATTGACGAGTTCGGTCTTGCCGTCAGGTCCGATGACGAACAGCGGTGGCATCTCACCCTGCACGATCCCCTGCGGGAATTCGACATAGACCTTGCGGCCATCGTCATATGCAGCGACCGGTCGCCAGGGCGGGCTGTCCCCTTCAATCGCGTAGCGGGCGATGCGGTGCGCCTGATCCGGAAGAACGGGTCTCAGGGCAACTGAACGCGATCGTTCGCGCACGGTTTCCGGATAGTACCAGGCGACGGATGGCATGTATGGTCGTTCGCGAGAGCGAAGCTCTATCAGGTAGGTGCGCCGGTCGGTATTGATGACAAGATTGGTTTCGATCGATGCGCGGGTCGGCTTGACCAGGATATGGACCCGCCGCGTGTCGCCACTCCCGCTCTCAGTATCGCCCACGACCCAGCGGACGGTGTCACCAGCCGCGATCGGTCCGGATCCCGTCAACTGCTCTCCTTCCTCGAGCGCAATATCCGTGATCTGCCCCGGTGCAGCGTAAATCTGATAAAGCGCCCCGGGACTGTAAGCGTAGATTTGCGCTGCATTGAAATACCCCCGCTTGCGCGGTTCGACTCGGGCCGCGCTGTTCGCCGCCTCAACCCGGCTCACAGGTTCGGGGTCTTCTTTTCCTCCCGACTTGCCGCCGAGCGCCGGCTTCCAGAGCGGTGGAACGTGAAGCGGTCGCGATGTGTCGTCGAGAGGCGCTGAAGGCGTCGGCAACGAAGGGACTTCGGCGTCATAACTGATCTGCGGCGGAATGTAGGTCGCACACCCACCGAGCGCCGATGAACAAAGCAGAAGAGCGGCCAGAATTGCTCGCTTCGAAGTCACGAACGCGGACCTAGGAAAATTTAGCCTGCTGTGCGAGATAGCAAGTTTCGAATGAGTGTCAGACGGCGTCTTGGTCACTGACCCAACTCCTTTGACCAGTTGATGGCGCGGACGTAGATGCCAAGGGGATTCTTGCGTAGGCGTTCGGCGTCGCGCGGCGTCTCGATCACGATGGTGAGAATCGCAGTCCAGCGCTCGGTCGAACTCAACGCGCCGTTATCGTAGCTGCGTTGCGTCCACGCGACCCGAAAGCTTTCAGAAGACGCGCGAATGACGCTGGAGACGTCCACGGAGATCTGCGCCTTGCCCAACCTGGCAAAGGGGTCATTGTTGCGCGCATAGTCATTGAGCGCGGCGGCGCCGCGATCGGTCGTAAAATCGTACGCCCTAAGCCAGTTTTGGCGCAGAACAATACCGTCGGAGGGCAGGCCTCTGACATCCTCGATAAAGCGCGCGAGGTGGTAGGCGATCTGCGCGTCGGTCGGCTGATAGTCGATGTTGGCGGGCGCAACCCTCTGGGCCTGACCGAGATGATCGACTTCAACCACCCAAGGCGTGATCGATCCTCGGCTGGAATGCCAGACGAGGCCCCCGGCAAGGCCGGCGGACAGCATCAAGCAGCCGAACGCCATCAAGCGCCAGTTTTTGGCCTGCACGCGGGCAGACCCAATGCGTTCGTCCCAAACCTGCGCAGCCTTTTGGTAAGGCGTAATCGGTACGGGCATGCGCCCGTAGTGAACGGATGGTCGTTTGAACATTGATAACTGCCCCCTGAGATCAAATGATTGGTTTCGAGTTGTGCGGTGTCCGGGATTGAGGCATCGGCCCGCGGTGTGTGGTAAGGCGCATGCCGCGTGTCAGCGCTCTCCTTCGGACAAGTCGACGGAGGAGCCGCTGGCAGCGTGGTCGCCGGAGCGGACCGCGCGGCCGGCTGTCGACACACTACGCCGAATGATATGGGCGCTTTTCATGCGCCGCGCCCAATCGGGCTGCGCTTTCCCTTCTGCCAAAGTGCTTGCGGCTCGCTCGCCCGCTTGCCCACTGCCGCCAAGCGTAGCCGCTGCGCGACGCAACGGGCTCATGGCCGCCGAAGCGCCCGCCTCCGCGACGCCAGCAAGGCCGCCACTTCGATAGGCGGCGGATGCTCCACTCAAGACGGCGCCGCCACCGCGCGCGGCGCCTGCAATCGCGCCGCCAGCGAGACCAGCACCTGCGACGGCGAGGCCTGCACCGGCGGCAACGACACCGCCAGCGGCAAGTCCCGTACCGGCCGCGGCACCGGCGCCGAGCTGCGGTCCGCCAGAGACCAGGCCGTTTGCGATTCCCGGACCGAAGATGCCGAGGCCGAGCAAGGAGAGCGCCGCAAGGACCAGCGTCATCGCGTCTTCGATGGTTGGCTGGCCGCCAGCAAAGCCAGAGGTGAACTGAGAGAACAGGGTCGATCCAATGCCGAGGATGACGGCCAGGACCAAGACCTTGATTCCGGATGATATGACATTGCCCAACACCCGCTCTGCCGCGAACGCGGTCTTGCCAAACAAGCCGAAAGGAATGAGCACGAAGCCCGCCAGCGTCGTCAGCTTGAACTCGATCAGGGTCACGAAGAGCTGGACCGCCAGAATGAAGAAGGCGAGTAGCACCACGACCCAGGCGAACAGGAGAACGACGATCTGGACGAAATTCTCGAAGAAACTGATGTAACCCATCAGATTCGAGATCGAATCGAGCAACGGTCGGCCGGCGTCGAGACCGACTTGAGCGATCTTCCCTGGTCGCAGGAAATCCGACGCAGATAAGCTCGAGCCGGACGCTTTCAGCCCAAGACCGGCAAAGCTTTCGAAGACGATACGTGCGAGGCTGTTCCAGTTGCCGATGAGGTAGGCAAAGACGCCGACGAAGAGCGTCTTCTTGACGAGGCGCGCGATAACGTCCTCGTCCGTTCCCCAACTCCAGAACAACGCGGCGAGCGTAATGTCGATTGCGGCGAGGGTCGTCGCGAGATATCCGACATCGCTACCCAGCAGCCCGAAGCCGTTATCGATATAGCGCGTAAACGTTTCCAGGAACTGGTCGATAATCCCGCTCCCAGTCATGGCTTGCTCGCCTCAGGTGTTGCCAGGGGCGGATATCCTTGCAGGATCCGGCTCTGATCCTTTGGGGTGGGCGCTACGCTCGCGGCGGAATCATCGTGGCCAGGAACTGCGGCACCATCTGTCTTGCCAAAGAAACGACGCCGGTTTTCGTCCCAAACTTGCTTACAATGCCGGTAAGCCGCCATTTCCTCCGAGGTGACACCGCGGCAGCGCACGAGGTCGGAACTGGTTGCATCTGTCGTCTGCGCTGTCTTCGGCTGCGGCGGCGAATCGTCGCCTCCACGAAGCTGAATCGTGCAGGCAGCGACGACCAATACGCCGATTGTCGTAAGCAGCGACAACGCTTTGAATGCGTTTACGTCGGTCATTGGTGGAACATCCGCACGTCTTGGGATTGATAGCCCTGGCCCGGTGTCAAAAACCGTCGGAGCTGTTCTCGGCCCTGGTCTTGGGCCGCGGCGCGCTGCGCCACTTCAAGACTCTGCGCCCGACCTTGTGCGGTCATGACTGCGGTGAGGTCGGCGAGCTGCTGCGCGCTCAGCGCGAGAATCTGATTGCCGGCCTGCGTTGCCTGCAAGGCACCGCTGGCGCCTTGGCTTGAGGTTACGAGTGCGGACGTTTGGACTCGATTGGTGTCCAGGTTGCCAACGATGCCGGCCTGAACCCGGAGCGCGTCTTGCGTTGCCGCATAAGTATTTTGCCACCGCGATTGAGCGTTTGTGACCAGCAATTGGCTGGACTGGCTGCCGGTGACCGGCGCATAGCTGGTCGAGAACGCGCGATCGATCTGCTGAACATCGTAGGCGATCCGCTGGGCTTGGCTCAGCAATTGCTGGGTGCGCTGGATCGACGATTGCAGTTGCTGCAGCGATGAATACGGCAAGTTTGCCAGATTCCTTGCCTGGTTAATCAACATCTGCGCCTCGTTCTGCAACGAGGTGATCTGGTTGTTGATCTGCTGGAGCTCCCGCGCAGCGGTCAGGACATTCTGAACGTAGTTGTTGGGATCAAAGACGATGAGCGCCCGTGCGGGCACCGCGACGCCAAGCACCAGCGCAATGGTGCCAGCGGCCGCCAATAGGCCAAGACGCCTCATAGCGATTTCTCCACATTTGCAAGATTGGGGATCAAGTCTACGGCCCAGGCGACTCCACGGTGCTGGAGCCAGGCCGGCACGAACCCGTCAGGTCCGTGTTCGGCGAGGAGCCGCGCGATCGCAGCCTGGTCTGTCTTGGAAGAGGCGGCGGTAAATGCGAGCGCGACATCACCAAGGCCAAGTTCGAACATCCGGTTGCCGCGACGCGATTGACAGTAGTAGTCGCGCTTTGGCGTTGCCCGGCTCAGAAGCTCGATCTGCCGGTCATTGAGGCCGAAGCGGCGATAGATGGCAGTAATCTGTGGTTCAATCGCCCGCTCGTTCGGCAGCAACAGGCGCGTTGGGCAGCTTTCGATGATCGCCGGCGCGATCGCGGAGCCATCAATGTCCGAAAGCGATTGGGTGGCGAAGATGACAGACGCATTCTTTTTTCGCAGCGTCTTCAGCCATTCGCGGAGCTGACCGGCAAAATCATCGTCGTCGAGGGCAAGCCAACCTTCATCGACAATCAGGAGTGTCGGCCGGCCATCGAGGCGGTCCCCGATACGATGGAAGAGATACGCCAGCACGGCAGGCGCTGCGCTCGTCCCAATTAGCCCTTCAGTCTCAAACGCCTGGACCGAGGCCTCGCCCAACCGTTCGAATTCGGCATCAAGCAGGCGCCCGGAGGAGCCGCCCAGGCAATAGGGTTGCAGCGCGCGTTTCAGGGAGTTCGATTGCAGCAGGACCGATAGGCCCGTCAGGGTGCGCTCCTGCATCGGCGCCGAGGCGAGCGACGTCAGAGCCGACCACAGATGATCCTTGACCTCCGGCGTGATCTCGATTTTTTCCCGCGCAAGGATCGCGCCGATCCATTCCGTGGCCCATCCACGCTCGGAAGGATCGTCGATCCAGGCCAGCGGCTGCAGCGCAACCGGTTGGGCGTCTCCGTCTGACGATGCGCCGCCGAGATCATGCCAGTCGCCGCCCATCGCGAGCGCGGCCGCCCGGATCGAACCACCGAAATCGAACGCAAAGACCTGAGCATCCGGGTAGCGGCGGAACTGCAGCGCCATCAGTGCCAGCAACACGGACTTGCCAGCCCCTGTCGGCCCCACCACGAGAGTATGTCCGACATCACCGACGTGGAGGGAGAATCGGAACGGGGTCGATCCCTCGGTCTTGCCGAACAGGAGGGGCGGCCCGTTGAAGTGCAAATCCCTCGTCTCACCTGCCCATACGGCCGACATCGGAATTATATGGGCGAGGTTGAGGGTCGAAATCGGCGGCTGCCGCACGTTGGCGTAGACGTGCCCGGGTAGGCTGCCGAGCCAGGCTTCAACGGCGTTCACCGTCTCGATCATGCAGGTAAAATCGCGCCCCTGGATGACCTTCTCGACCAGGCGGAGCTTTTCATCTGCCGCATGGGGATTGCCGTCCCACACGGTGATGGTCGCCGTGACGAAGGCTTGACCAATCTGATCCGAACCGAGTTCCTGCAGCGCCGCATCGGCGTCCAGCGCCTTGTTGTGAGCGTCAGTATCAAGCAGCGTTGACGCCTCGTTGGTCATGACCTCCTTGAGAATGGCGCCGATGGACTTTCTCTTCGCGAACCACTGGCGGCGAATCTTGGTCAGCAGCTTCGTGGCATCAGTCTTGTCGAGCATGATCGCGCGGGTCGACCAGCGATACGAGAATGCGAGGCGATTCAGGTCGTCCAGAATCCCCGGCGTCGTCGCGCCCGGAAAGCCGACGATCGTCAGAACCCGGACATTGGCCGAACCCAGCATCGGCTCGAGCCCGCCGGTCAGCGGCTGGTCGGCCAACAGCGCATCGATGTACATGGGAATTTCCGGCACTCGAACGCGATGACGCTTGGTCGAAATCGTTGAGTGCAGGTAGGTCAGCATGTCCTGATCATCGAGCCAGGCGCATTCGGGCATGAACCCTTCAACGAGCTGCAGCACGCGATTGCTCTGATCGACAAATCCACGAAGCAGCTCGCGCGCGTCGGCTCCAACGGCGCGATCGCGGCCCTCATAGAGCAATCGTTCTGCTCTCGCGGCCCCCTCCTCAGGCGGTAGATAGAGGAAGGTCAGGAAATAGCTGGACTCGTAGTGGGCGCCTGCCTCTTCAAACTGAGCCTTGCGTTCGGCATCGACCAGCGCTGACGCGACATCCGGAAAGCTATTCGGCGGGTAGGCGCCCGCAAAATGACGCTGCGCTTCAACAAATACGGCCCAGCCCGATCCCAGCCGCCGCAAGGCGTTGTTCAAACGGCCGGCGACGGCGACAAGTTCGGCCGGCACCGCGCTGTCGAGGTCAGGTCCCCGGAATTTAGCTGTCCGCTGGAACGAGCCATCCTTGTTCAAGACGATTCCCTCGTCGACGAGGGCAGCCCAAGGCAGGAAGTCGGCGAGCCGGGCGTTAGAATGGCGATATTCGGTGAGATTCATCATGATCAAGGGCTCAGACGTTGAGATGACCGGGAATGCGCAGATGTCGGCGCACCACATCGACAAAGGCTGAATCGCGCTTGGCGGCCCAGACGGCGGCCATATGGCCGAGGAACCAGAGGACGAGACCCGCGATCCAGAGCCGCAATCCAAGCCCAAGGGCCGCGGCAAGTGTGCCGTTGACAATCGCGACCGACCGAGGTGCTCCACCCATCAGGATTGGTTCGGTCAGAGCACGGTGAACGGGCACGAGGAAGCCGACGACAGGTTCATCCATCAAATCACCACACCGCCTCCGAAGGAGAAGAACGACAGGAAGAAACTCGACGCCGCGAACGCAATCGATAGACCGAACACGATCTGGATCAGTCTACGGAAACCGCCCGACGAATCTCCGAACGCGAGCGTCAGCCCGGTCACGACGATAATGATGACGGCGATGATCTTGGCGACCGGGCCTTCTACCGATTGCAGGATCTGATTGAGCGGCTGCTCCCACGGCATGTTCGAGCCAGCCGCCCTTGCCGGCGCCGCCGCCAAAAGAACCGTGCCGAACGCGGCAAGCGAGGCCGCATCCCGAAGAAAGCGAAATTGCTGACGCATGTCAGTCTCCTGCTGATGAAAGGCTGTAGTCGCCGGCAGCACTAAGCCCCTTGACGAGGGCGAGCTCAGCGAGGCGACGGTCAGCACCGCGCCCCGCAAGCACAGCAACGAGGTTGATGGTCTCGGCGATCAGGGCGCGCGGAACCGTGATGACCGCTTCCTGGATGAGTTGCTCGAGCCGACGCAGTGCACCGAGCGCGGTGCCCGCATGAATGGTGCCGATGCCGCCGGGGTGTCCGGTGCCCCAGGCCTTGAGCAGATCGAGTGCTTCTGCACCGCGGACCTCGCCGATCGGGATACGATCCGGACGCAGTCGCAGCGAGGACCGAACGAGATCTGATAGTGTGGCGACACCATCTTTTGTCCGCAAAGCTACGAGATTTGGCGCTTTGCACTGGAGTTCTCGGGTATCCTCGATCAGCACGACCCGATCGGAAGTCTTCGCGACCTCGGCCAACAGCGCATTTGTCAACGTTGTCTTGCCCGTCGATGTCCCACCGGCGACGAGGATGTTCTTGCGCGCGGCGACCGCGCTCTTCAGGATCCTGGCCTGCTCCGAGGTCATGATCTCCTTGGCTACGTAGTCGTCGAGCGTAAACACCGCGACCGCAGGCTTGCGGATAGCAAAAGCCGGTGCAGCAACGACCGGAGGCAAGAGACCTTCGAAGCGCTCCCCGGTGCCAGGCAGTTCGGCAGAAACCCGTGGCGCGCCGGCATGCACTTCGGCACCGACGTGATGCGCCACCAGGCGAACAATGCGCTCGCCATCCGCTGCGGACAGAGTTTCGCCGGTGTCGATCAGGCCATTTGACAACCGGTCAATCCACAGCCGCCCATCTGGATTGAGCATGACCTCGATAATCGTCTCATCTTCGAGGTAGCCGGCAATCGCCGCGCCAAGTGCGCTACGCAGCATTCTCGCACCGCGCGAATTCGCTTCCGATTGAACGGAATGGATTGCCACCGCTGTCCCCACCGAACGAGGGCGTCCACAGAGCACCCTCAGATGGGATAACTACAAAGGCACCAACGGACTTGGCGCAACAAGCCCTTTCGGTGATCGTAGACCGGCGTAGAAAAAGAAAGTCCGCTGAACTGAAATTTGAGACCTACGCGATCGGATAGCTCGCCGTGAGCCGCTGCTCACCACTCCCCATCGTCATCCGCAGGAATCAGTACGACCGAACTCTCATACAAACCAACCGGCTCGACGGCGTCGGAAATGTTAGCCGGCGGGAAGAAGAAAAACGGTCTCATCCACGAAGCGGAGCGTCTGATCCAGGGAAGCGCGAACCAGACTAATGCCACGACCTGCACTGCCACGTTGAGACCGAACGCGACTTGATAGGCGACGATGGGCCTATGTCCATCGATCGTGAACCATTGCTCCAGGATAAGGCCCGTTGCGTACTGTGCGAGAAATGCCCAACCGAAATGCAGAACGTTCAAGGCGCCGTTGGCACGACCGGCAAACTCTAGCGGAAAGTAATCCGCTATCACCGCAAAGCTGACCACAGTTGCCGTTCCGACAATTGCGACAATGGACCAGGGCAAGATGGACGGCAGAGGCACTCGCAGGATCAAGGCCAACTCGGCTGCGATAAACAGCACCGCAACCATCGCTAATATCGTCTCCGCCCCGATTTCTCTTCGTTTGATATGATGGACCGTCGTACCGAACAACCAGGCACCGCCACAAAGTCCTATCGATATTAGGAAGAGCTGCCTGACGAGATTTGCGCGATCGAGCCCCTCTACGTCTGACAGCCACGGCGATGCCCATAACCCCTGGAGGGACCAGGCCGATCCAATGCAAGTCGCCGACAACGGAGCAATACGCCAGAAACGCCTATCGGCGAAAACGGAGCTAAGGGTGATTGGACTTGACGCTGTCGATGGGACAATGCCTCGTTCAGGAACCACGACATAGATGAGGATGGCCGTCGCACCGGTAGCGGCCGCCAGGATCTCAAAGAGCTGCCGCCACCCCATCCAAGCGAGGAGGTGTTCGACAGGAGCCGTAGCGGTCACCGCTCCGAGCGATCCCAGCATGATCATGTAGCCGTTAAGCAAGGCAACTCGTTCCCTGGGAAACCAAAGAACGATGGACTTCAGCCCTGCTGCGAGCGACGCCGCCACACCGAGCCCGATCATTGCACGCGCAATCAAAAGTGACAGGAAACCTGACGATACCGCGAATAGTCCGGTCCCCATCGCGGCGAGCAAGAGCAGAGTGCTCTGGACGCGACGCGGACCAAAGCGGTCCAACAATATGCCGATGGGGATCTGAGCCACCGCGAAAATGAGGAAATGGACTGACGTAAGCAACCCGAGATCAGCAGTCCCAAGCCCGGTATCCGAGCTGAGGTGGTCGGCGATCAAAGCGTTGATTGTTCGAAACAGGTACGAAAGATAGTATCCAGCAGCAAAAGGCAGAAAAACGCGCGCAGTTCGACTCCATGCTATTGAGATTTGCATGCTGGCCCCTTTTGCTCTCAGCTCATTCGGGCCGATAGCGCGTCCAGCTTTTTGTCGGCTCGGCTAAATTGCTGCGGTCGTAGGCTGGCGTAGAAAAAGGAGGGGCCGGCGCGATAAGGTGCCGAGGGCCTCAGTCAGCTTTCGCCGACTGTTTCCTGACGGACGATCTCTTCTGGAATCTCACGCAGGAAGCTCTGCCCTTTTTGCAACCGGCGGCCGAGCGCCTCGACGAATCCTTCAAAACGTTCCCTGCCCTTAAGCTGCGCGGCCGCCTGCGCGTCGTTGGGTAACGGTGGCGTGACCGTCAACCAGAAGCGAATGAAGAGGGCCAAAGTCTCGGCCGTCAGACCGACGTCACGCTCCAGCCTCTGCATCTGACGTGACAGCCGGTCCAGACGCCGAGTGAACGCTGCCTCCCGCCTGTCCGCGCCGTCCGGCGACAGAAATGAAGCGACAGCCGCTTCAACGATTGCAGACCGGGAAAGGTTCTTACGGTCCGCCAGATCCGCGATCTGTTTCAGAAGCTCGGGCGGGAAATATACGTTCATCCGGTCGCGCATATTTCCTCAGAGCTCCATACCGTCATTCGGATCCATGGCGACTTGACGCGCGACACCGCGCATCTGTTTGCGTATGAGCCGGGACTGGCGGACCGCATCCTCGTCGTCGTCAAGAACGACGGAAAATTCTTCTGCCGGCGTCGGTTCGGTTTTCTCCTTGACGATTGCGACGTGATCGGGGAGTTCGGGCTCGCGACGGAGACCGCTGTTCGCGGTGTCTTCCTCTCCTTTCCCCCTGTCACCTGGAAGCGGCGCCGGCTCCAGCTTTTCAAGCGTTGACCATCCGTCCGTTCGCGATGATCGCCCGGATGCCGGCGGATCGGGTGGCGGCAAGACACGCTCTGTAAACCGCTGATCCTCATAATAGCGGACCTTCCTTGCCCGGATCGGCGGCGCGCCCGCCACCATGACGATCTCGTCCATCGACGGAAGCTGCATGACCTCGCCAGGCGTCAAGAGCGGCCTCGCCGTCTCCTGCCGCGAGACCATGAGGTGCCCCAGCCAGGGGTTCAATCTGTGCCCAGCATAATTCTTCATCGCCCGCATCTCAGTCGCCGTGCCCAGCGCGTCGGACACCCGCTTGGCGGTCCGCTCGTCATTGGTTGCGAAGCTGACGCGCACGTGGCAGTTGTCGAGGATCGCGTTATTGGGCCCGTAGGCCTTCTCGATCTGATTGAGCGATTGCGCGATCAAGAAACTCTTGATGCCATACCCCGCCATGAAGGCGAGTGCAGACTCGAAGAAATCAAGCCGCCCCAGCGCCGGGAACTCATCAAGCATCATCAGGATGCGATGCCGGCGGTCGTGGGCATGCAGGTCCTCGGTCAGGCGACGGCCAATCTGGTTCAGCACCAGGCGGATCAATGGTTTGGTCCGTGAGATATCGGAGGGCGGCACTACGAGGTAAAGGGTCGTCGGGCTGGCATCCGTAATCAGGTCGGCGATTCGCCAGTCGCAACGGCGGGTCACCTGAGCCACGACCGGATCTCGGTAAAGCCCGAGGAACGACATCGCCGTGGATAGGACCCCTGAGCGTTCGTTCTCGGATTTATTTAGGAGTTCGCGCGCAGTCGAGGCGACCACGGGGTGAGACCCCTGCTCACCAAGGTGCGGCGTGGTCATCATCGCCTTCAACGTCGCCTCAATCGGCCGCTTCGGGTCGGACAGAAAGGCGGCCACACCTGCCAAAGTCTTGTCCGCCTCAGCATAGAGGACGTGGAGGATGGCGCCGACCAGCAGCGAATGGCTGGTCTTCTCCCAATGGTTCCGCTTATCGAGGGATCCTTCGGGGTCGACCAGGACGTCAGCGACGTTCTGCACGTCACGAACCTCCCACTCGCCGCGCCGGACCTCGAGCAGCGGGTTGTAGGCCGAGGATTTTGGGTTGGTGGGATCGAACAACAGGACACGGCCATGCCGCGAACGAAAGCCCGCGGTCAGCTGCCAGTTCTCGCCCTTGATGTCGTGGACGATGGCCGAGCCGGGCCAAGCCAGCAACGATGGAACGACAAGGCCGACACCTTTACCCGACCGGGTGGGCGCAAAACACAACACGTGTTCTGGTCCATCATGACGAAGGTAGTCGCGGTCGAGCTTGCCCAGCACCACGCCATCCGGACCGAGAAGTCCCGCCGCTTTCACCTCGCGCACATCGGCCCAGCGCGCCGAACCATAGGTCTCGACGTTCTTGGCTTCGCGCGCTCGCCAAACCGACATGCCGATCGCAACCGCAATCGAAACGAAGGTCCCCGAGGCTGCGATGAAGGCACCTTCGACAAAGACCTCTGGTGCATAGGCATCGTAGACGAACCACCACCAGAAAAAGATGGGCGGGCAATAGACTTTGAAGCCCGACAGTTCGAGCCAGGGCCGCCCGAGCTCCGGTTGGTATGCAAGCCGCCAAGCCGTCCACTCGGTTGCTCCCCAGATTGCGAGCAAAACGATCAGGCCGACCACGATCACCTGTCCCCAAAGGATTTTGGTTCCGGACATCCCGAACGCCTTTCCGAGCTGAAATGGTGAGATAGCTAGAGGCCGAGGTCGCGTTTCCGACCAAAACCCCATTCGATGCCGCCGCCGTCCTTCACGACGCCGGTGACGTGCTTGCCCAGCCGCTTTTCCAGTTCGCGAGACCAAGGCACGAGCTGAAAGCCAAGTCCGTTATCGACCATGGCGAAGCGACCCGAGGCGACTGTGATGCGTTGGCGATAGACGCCCGATACATGCTCTCCGGAAGCAGCCTTCATATGAGGCAGGCCGGTGTCGGCCGAGACTTTTGCTGCCAGTTCGTCCAGTTCGCGTCGGCGGAGCGTGTTCAGCAGGTCGCGCTGCAGGATGATGCGCTGGCCCTGCCGCCGCGCCAGCCCCTCCTGAATCAGATGCTCGGTACGGGCTTCCATGGCGTCGCGAGTCTCGCGGCCGAAACCACCCGTGGCGAGCGGCATGGGCTCGCGTTCGACCAGGCGGTGGTCAAGCCAGGTCGCGCCTTTCGCGGCGACCTGCTCAGCAAGATCGAGATCGGAACGGGTCGCGAGGACCAAGGTGGGGCGCGGATCGCCGGCAGGACCGAAGCGCCGGACTTCGACGATACCACCGGTCGGTGGTGCATATTCGAAGGCCTCGATTCCACGGAAGCGAACGTGGTGTGCACGTCCATCCGTTCCGTCGATCAGGACGAAGGCCTCGCCAGTCAGTTCGTCATGCAATCCCCGATCGACCAGCCGTCCGATGATCTGGGACGCCGGTTGTCCACTTTCGATGACGAAGTCGGCAACACCGCGCGGTTCCCCACGCTCGGTAAAGGCGCGGTGCATCGTCTTGATGATGTCGCCGCGCATACCGAGGTCGCGCAGACTACGCTCAGCCTCAAGCCCGACCGTCCATTCCCCTGGTGCCGCGGGTGCAGCGAGGCCGGTCTTCTCCAGATGCTGAAGGCGGCCGACCATCAAGCGGCGGATCTCGGGATCGGACCTGCCGGGATTCTCAGGACGCAGATCGATATAGCCGGTTTCGTCGGCTGCCAGTCGTATCTCCTGATCGAGCCGCGTCCATCGCTCTGCCGTGACTTCCTTCTCCAGCGAAATACGGACTTCATGCTCCGGTTTCGGACCTAGTTCAATGGCGGCAAGTTCCTCGGCGCGCGAACGTAGACCCCGGCTGATGTAGTCGCGGGAGATCACCAGATCGGCTCCCTCCTCATCTATGCCCCGAACGAGAAGATGGACGTGAGGGTTGTCCGTGTTCCAGTGATCAACGGCCACCCAATCCAGCCGCGTGCCGATATCGGTCTCCATCTGCTTAGCAAGGTCGCGGGTGAAGGCCTTGAGATCGGTCATGTCGCCAGCGTCTTCGGGCGAGACAATGAACCGGAAATGGTGGCGGTCGTCCTTGCAGCGTTCCGCGAACGTCGCGCCGTCAGCACGGTCGCTGCGGGCATCGAACATCTCGGCCCTCCCGCCGCTTCGAGTCACGCCATCGCGCTTCAAATATGACAGATGGGCGGTCAGTGGCGCTGAGCGGAAGGCTCGCCCTTTGTGGCGAACAACGCGCGCTTTCACCACGACGCGCCTTGCCGGGCTGAACAACCGGCAGCGACTAAAGGCGAGCCGGCCGCGGCCAAACGTCGAGCGCCCATAGGCCACAGAAC
Source organism: Bradyrhizobium macuxiense (assembly GCF_001542415.1). Taxonomy (GTDB): domain Bacteria; phylum Pseudomonadota; class Alphaproteobacteria; order Rhizobiales; family Xanthobacteraceae; genus Bradyrhizobium; species Bradyrhizobium macuxiense. The sequence continues at coordinate 75,392 of NZ_LNCU01000039.1, read as the reverse complement.
GCCTACCAGCCGCGGCCTGTCCCGAGGTGTGTCCGGCTTTCTTTGCTGCGCGCAACACCTGGTTGAAGAAGCTCTTTTGCTTCGGCGCGCGCGTACTGCGGATGCGCCCGGGCCGAACACGCAGATCGCTGTCGCCTGCGGTCATGACCGGACCTCCCAGCAAGCAAGAGCGCACGCCGTGCCGAAAGAACCTTTGATTGCATTCGTCAAAATGCAAGGCGCGGCACGCGCCCCGACCGACCGGCACGGTAGAACCCAAGGCATGTCAATGGCTTGCGGTTCGACCGGCGAGCCCCTTTTATCTCGCCGTCGACCTGTCGTGCTCGCTCTCCGCCCTTCCGGCGTCCCGTCAGCCGAATTGACGAACTGCTGCCGCGGAACTGAATATGCGCAGAACCTGGCGCCGCCGCCGCCTGAGCAGAGGTTTGGGAAGCGCTCGAGATCAGACCCGGCGCAATAGCGACGGTGATCTATTGTAACGAGACTGCTTGACGGTCCATAATCGCGATGTGATGGAGATGGAGAGGTGACGCGATCTTTCCGAAACGGAGCGGATGCCAAACTGCTCACCGAAGCCCTTGCCGCGCTTCGTGAGTTGGTCGCACGAGCGCGGGAAGCTTCCGATGAATCGTTCGATGACGGCCATTCGGTCGATACGTGGAAGAGCGCAGAGTTCAGTGCCGCGATCGAACGTGCCGAAGCAGTGATCGCGAAAGCTCGCAAAGGTGTTCCGCGTACGGAATAGGAGCTCGTGCGGTAGGCGCATTGCCAGCATATACCCAGCGCGAGAGCATCAGGCTCGTCGATATCCGACCTCATGTGCAGGCCTCGGACACATACGTTGTGTTTGCGCTCTGGTTTTGCCGTTTCGCCAATCGTTCCTTGAAGCTCGCCACCGCTAGCCGACCTGCGCCTGATCATCGCGATGCTCCCGAACCTGATCGGGCGACAAACACCCCAGTGGACTTGGGGCCCATCTGCAAAATATCTCGCGACGAGAATGCAGTCGTTGTGTCGCTCGAAGGTACGAACGCTGGCCGATCGCCCCTATGCATGACATCAGATCGTGCAATGAATAACATTGCCGCTGCCGACGACTGCCGGTCGGCGATCCACGTCGGAGGCAGTTCGATGCCCAGCCGGCTTGCAAGCTTGATCACGTAGGCTCGCGTCTCATCAGGCAGGGAATGGCCCGTGAGAAACTCTTCGTAGCGAGTTGGTCCCGCGTTGTACGCGGCAAACACGCCAGGCGAGCCATAGCGACTGAGCAATTCACGCAGATATGCCGTCCCTGCCAGAATGTTGTCGCGCGGATCGAACGGATCGTTGCCTAGGTCATAGCGCAGGCGCAGTTCGGCCCAAGTCGTGGGCATGACTTGCATAAGGCCCATCGCGCCTTTGGGCGATCTGGCGTGCACTTGCCCAGAACTTTCGCTGTCCAGCACAAACCTGATCCAGTCCACCGGGATTGCAAAGCGTCGTGACGCCTCTTCCATAAAAGCGGCGAACGGGATTTGCGCTTGATGGACCGCTCGAGCCGCCGGTCCGTTCTCGGCCAAAGCAACACTATGCGACGCGGTCAGAATAAGCAGCAGTGGCACGACAGCCCAAACACGCACGTCCGACCGAGCTGAGCATGCTGTCGTGCTCACGCCGGTCCAGGGTAAAGCTGCTTCGCGCCGGCCATTCGGCCGCCCTGGATCGCCGCTGCGCGCGCCAGCCCTGCAAATATCGGCCGGGACGGAGGAATGGTCCTGCAATCGATCAAACAGAGGAATGGCGGGGTAGACACGTGGAACACGCACGATCATTCCTCCCATGTCCACACTGGGAGAGCACGACCGATCACGGCCGATACCGGAAGAAATCCAAAATACCGCCCGTCAAGGGAATCGTCCGACTGCCAGTTCATGAGAAAGAGCTCGCCATCGCCGACGACGTGGCAGCCCTGCCATTTCGGCAGCGGGCGGCCGCGCCGGTCGCTATCCCGCGCCTCGCCGACCGCTATTTTATCGACCGAAATCATGAGCCCACTTCTGCAGACGCTCTGCCCTGGCAACGCCAGCACGCGCTTGAGCATGGGGATGCCAATGGGCAGATATCCGCTAAGATCGAGGAAGGTTGCGAGCGGCTCCGGCGGCCGAACGGCGACCAGCTCGGTGACATGGAAGCCCTTCGCCGGTCGTAAGCGATAGAGACCGATTGGCACGCTCGTCGATGCATTCCAAACGTAGAGTGGAAGCGGTTCCATGGCGATTGTCGCGCCGAGCGCAGCAACAGCCCCAAACGTTGCAGTCAGCGTCTTCAGGCGACCCATCATCGCATCACTCTCTGACGACGGAGCCAAGCCTGATGGCGCGCTTTCGTGTAGAAACGCGGGTTTTCGTTGACGGACAGGCGGTTATGAACGTGATGCCAATGATCAGGCGCGACATCAGCTGGATTGATGCCGAGCGCCTCAATGGCATCGGCCGTCTGCAACACTCGTTCGACCTTCGACCAGCCGGAGAGTCTCAGCAAAATCTCTCCGCCGGGCTTTACATACGGCACGGTCGAGCAGCGCTGCCCCGGTGCAGCCGCGCGCAAAATGTCAATCCGCGAAATGACAGTTCCAAAGTCATTGGATGTCCAGCGAACGAAAGCAAAAATGCTGCCGGGTGCAAATGACAGGACACGCCGGTGACGATCGATCTTGCGTTCCTCGACGATGCGACCGAACCGAATGCGGTTTTCGATACGCTTCTCGAGCCACAACACTTCCACTTCGGTGAGGTCGCTCATGCCGCCGCTCCCTGAGGCTGAGACAGGAAGCCGTGAGCTCCGAGTTCGGTAAAGAGCGTGTGTGGCTTCTGCGGGCAAGCAGGACAGCCGGCCTGCATTTGGCAGTCACCTCCAATGCGGCTTGTGATCTGCTGATCAATAAGGTTGCGGTGGCAGACAAACGCCAAGAAGCAACCGCTTAGGCCCGATTTCGGTCCCCGATAGCACGAGGATCGGCTCCCCGATAGCCCGAGGGTTGCGGTCCCCGATAGCACGAGCTGATTCACAGATCGTCCTCCGAATGTGGAATGAGACCGCGCCAACGCAGGCGTGCCGTTAAGCGATCAAGAGGCGTTAATGCGACGCTCATGCCTCGGTTGGGTCCGAATTTGCACGTGAGTTCGACTGATAGCCGGGCAACGTCTGGCGACTGGACGGTTTGTGGTACGTCGCATGCAAGATACTTGAGCGGCGAGAGGATGATCGAGGTCTGCACTGTCGTTGACTGCAGCCTGTTGAGAGCCGCATTCAGCCCGTCATAGTCACCCCCACTGGTGCCGCGCCCAACAAACGCTAGAATCTCGTAAGCCGTCGCAGCCATCAGGCGCGACATCTTCGATACGGCGTCACCGGATTCGACGATCTGGGACGCCGCCCAGATCAGAACGTCCCCACCCCAAATGCCCGCCATGCCGCGTTCCGGCACGGCTTCGGCACGAATTGAGATTGCAGCGGAACGGAAATCGATTGGCACAACTCGCTTCGTTTTCGCGAGCGAAACGAATGGATAGGCCATGAGATCCCGAGCATTGCGCAGCGCGAGCTCGGGGCGGCGGTGGTGCGCTGAGGATTTGTTTGCGGACATGGCTTAGCGCCGCTCTTTGCCCGCATAGGGAATAGGCGCATGCCGCTTTGCGGGCAGCACCGTGCCGACTCCCGGGTCCGAGGTCGATTTCTTCTTGCCCTGTTTGGCCCATGCTGTCAGGTCAGCTACTGAGTAGACTACGCGCCCGCCAATCTTATGATATTCCGGACCGGTGCCGTACGTTCGGTGTTTCTCCAGCGTGCGGCCGGACAAGCTCAGGAAGCGCGCTGCTTCGGGTGTGCGCAGGTATCGCTGCGGCTGATCCGCGCTCCGGTCGGACATTTGAAAAGCTCCGTGATCGTCTTGGGTGCAAGCGAGGGTCGCCGCGCGTCGACGGTCACAATCGCGTAGTAGAAGCGCTTGGGGGGATGGCGAAGATGCCGGGATGATTTTCCGATACCCCCCACGGAGGAGCTAGTCGCCCTTGCGCTTGGGCCGCAGTGGCTTGCGATAGCGCCCACATCAACGCGAGGCCGCTCTGTCCTAGTCGGATCGTTCGATTTGCGCAGATCGTGCGTCATCCAGGCGCGATCGGGAATGCGCTTCTGGGCGAACAGCGCTTCGGCGACGATGCGATAGCTGCCACCGGCAATCTGCAGTGGGCACCCGGATAGCGGCGCTCAGGCGTTCGCGCCGCTATTTGGATAATTGATGAAAGGCGGGACCTGGCGCGCGTCCGACCATCGCGCGCAGCCAGCGTTGCATGGCGAGCGTCGAAACGGCCATCAAACAGCAATTCGGCTGCGTATGACGTGCATGACCAACGGCGACTCATTGGACCAGATGCGGTGTTCCACCGAACCGATGCGGAGCACGGCATGCCAGCCATCGGGCGAGCGACAGAACTGGCCAGCTGCAACATCGAGTTGTGGCGGAGACGCTGACTTGCAAGAAGCAGCTGAGGCGACTGCCGCGACCGGAACGACCGCCGCCAGAAACTCAGGCGCTGCGGCAGCCTCGCGGTCGCAGAAAGAATTGGCTCACCGAGCGGAAATTGGCCGCACCTATGGCAATGCACGCGAGCGAAGCGTCCACGCGGCGGGTATCGACGTTGTCGATCCGCTGCGCGTATCGCGCGTGTTGAGGCAGCCGATCTGCTTACTCGCCCGCCCACAACAAGCGGCAAGCGAAGACCTCGGGGGCTTGTCGAATCGTGGATGCGAATCGCTCGATCCGGCGGCGACGGCTCGCTGTACGGAGAATGAGAGGCCCCGCCCGGCGGACCGGGCGGGGTGTAGTGCAGCGATCTACTCGCCGTTCTTGCGCGGGCGCGACCAGAGGAGCGTGTAGCCCTCACCACCTTCGTCGTCGAACAGGTTGGCGTAGATCGGTGCGTTGAACGAGGGGTCATCGAGCTTGAGCGAGAGGTAATCGCGGCCCTCTTCGGAGCGCTTCGACCAGGCTGCGCCGATCTCGGCTCGGCCCACGTAGATACGGTGGCTGGGAGCGTTGTCGTTGGAGCGGTTGCTCTCGGCGACGATGCGTACGCCCTTGGCTTGCAGGCTCAGGGTGACGATCTCGCCCTGGAAATCGTTGCCCACCTTCTTGAAAGAACCGATGTTAGCCATGTCACTTCTCCTGTTGTGTTTCGAGCCCGCGACCACCGCGGCCTCGATGGCGATCTAAAGGCCGAGGACGATCGGCGACGCACCCGCTTGCGGGCCGGAGCGAAGCGGAGGACGCCGTTGTTGCGACTTTCTTGCCTCGCGAGGAATGGGCGTAGCCTAGGGGAAGAAAGTCGCATCAACGGCGTTGCGGCTCAGACGATCGAGGCGAAGCCGGTCTTCGGCCAGATCAAGCCATCAAAGAGGCCACGTGCGTCCGCGTGCTGAACCGCAATCTCGGGAGAAGACTTGGCGAATCTCGGTTGAGCTGCACAAGAGGTCGGAACGGTTTGGCGCAGAAAGAGAAACAATTTGCCGCAAAGGGCGGTATCGTCCAGGAAAGAACGATCGAGAGCGGCGTACCACGCCACCACATTTGCGTGGGCCGGGCCGAGATCGGCGCAGCCTGGTCGAAGCACGCCGATGAGGGCCGCCCCCTCCCTGCCCTGATTGCGGCAATCCTCGTTTAAAGTACCGATCTACGCGAACCTGTTGGACGACGAAGGATTCTCTCTCTCGCGCGCGTGGCAGCCGCGAGAATGGGTTGGAGCGATTGCCCCACCACCCCGGCCGACTCCAGCGGGCCGCCATCCATGAAAAACGACAGTAGCGGTCAACTGCGTGGCTCTATCGGCCAGTGGCCATTGTCGTGATACCGCTGCCTATATCCGCGGGAAATCAGGACGCCTTCTTCGAGATGCTCACCCGGCGGGCCTCCCTCACGTAGATGGCCCCCGATCGGGAGGGGTACATAGGTCTGCCCAATCCAAGTCCAACGCTTTGCGAACGCGGCATGACTTTCCTTGGGACCGAAGTAGCATCATCGTCTTCCAACGACTTCATGATGTAGCCTCGAATGGAGGCTCGCAATCCGCTTGAAAAACCCCAAAAAATACATAAAATATGTAAAATTAAAGGAGGACCTATGCGGACCTTTTCCTCCCAAGATTTGCAACAGCAATCCGGAGAAATTCAGCGGGCTGCCGTGTCCGGCCCCGTGATAATCATGAATCACGGCAAACCGAGATCGATTGTGATGTCGGTCGACGAATATCGTCGGATCAAACAGAAGGCTGGCGAAGAAGTGGCGCCAGAACTGGAGCGCCCCCGTCCTGTTGTCAGGCGGGTGCCGATGCGGGACCCGCTTGGCTATGCGACCTCCGACCTCAAGAGCCTAGCACTGTCGATGGCCGATGCGGCGTTGAGCGGCCGTAACAAGGAGGCTGTCCGCGCCGAGATTGCCGCCGTCGAACGGAGGCTCGGGATGAAATGACGATCGATGAGCCCGCAGCCGATCACGAGCGTCGGTCACGCATCTTGATTCCGGATACAAGCCCGCTGTCCCTTCTGGCAATGATCGGAAGCGATGCACTGGATTGGCTATTTGTACCGAATGCGGATGTCTGGGTTCCCGACATGGTCAAGGCGGAGGCGACGCGGGCCCCTGATCCTGGCGACGATCAGCGGCTTGAACATCGCGCGACTATCTCGGATTGGTTCAAGCGGAACGAGAATCGCATCCACATCGTCGAGACGCATGAAGGCGTAGAGTATGCGAAAGCAATGGAGACATGGATACTCGCCGGCTCGAAGCCCGAGTTGAAGCCATCGTGGAAAGGACGCGGGGAAAAGAGCGTCCTTCAGGTACTTGACGTCGTCGAAACTTTGCTGGCCGACGGCGAGGCCGCCGTCGTTCTTGTCGACGATAACAAGGCACGAATCGCCATTCAGCTTGAGAACGAATTCGACATTGATTTGATGGGCACCGAAAGTTTCATCACGTGGATGCACGAGAAGTTCAAGATCGCTGATGCCCAGAACGCCTGGGCGGCGATCAAGATCGCTGCCGGCGGCAATGCTCCGGTCACCAATGATGCTGATCCAATATACCTGAGGAAGTGACGGGCACGGGCATGACGAGCTTGCGCCGAACGTCGGGCGCCGAATGGGAAGCGATTCAACCCCAGCTCATCGCGCTTTCGACCTCAGAAGTATGCTCTGAACGAACCTATTCGACGAGGAAGGCGACGAAGGATCATCTCTCGCGTGGCAGCCATGAGAACCGGTTGGGATGGCTCCACCAACCCGGCCGGCTCGAGGCGGACCGCCATTCATGAAAACGGACAAGCGGGTCCACGCCGTGCCGCCAATGCAAACCGCGCCGAGGCAAGCCACGACCTCACGCCAAGCCAGCGAAGGAATCCCGATCTGCGAAAGCGCAAGCATCACATTGTAGCCGGCGATGGCGGCTGGAACAGCGAATGCGATCGCGATCGCGACGCGCAAGCGCCCGGATCGAGTAACCGCGACGGCAGTCTGACCTAAGGCAGTTGTCAGTGCGCCGGCGGCAATTCCGATGAGCAGCGCGCCGATGACGCCGGCGCCGCCATGAAACGCCATCATTCCAATATTCAGTGCGACGAAAAACGGCAAGGCATATACCGCCAGCGCAAAGACCAGCCAGCAGAACAAGCCGATGCCAACGGTGTTGAGGACAAGCCCAAGGGCAAGCATGGTGGTGGCTCCATGTGCAAAGGTGTAACGGTCGCACCTTCCACCACCACCACGGCGCAACCATCGATACATTGTAGAAACGAGGCGGAGTTGCGGCGCGAGCATTCCGCCTTGGCCGCGTTCGAGATGAGTAAGACGGCGCTCACGCGCCGCCGAACTTCCAAACGGGGATACCGAGGCGCTTCGCCTTGTCGGCGAGGTTGTCCTGGATTCCCGTGCCCGGGAAGTGCATGACGCCGATCGGCAGGAGCTCGAGCATGGTGTCGTTGCGCTTGAAGGGCGCCGCCTTTGCGTGCTTGGTCCAGTCCGGCTTGAAGGCAATCTGTGGCACCTTCCGAGTGGTCGCCCATTTGGAGGCGATCAGTTCGGCGCCTTTCGGCGAGCCACCATGGAGCAGGACCATGTCGGGATGCTTTCCATGAACCTTGTCGAGACGATCCCAGATCAGGTGATGGTCATTGAAGTCGAGCCCGCCGGTGAGTGCAATCTTCGGTCCTGGCGGCAACATGACCTCGGTCTCGGAACGACGCTTGGCGGCGATGAAGTCGCGGGAGTCGATCATCGCTGCCGTGAGTGTGCGATGGTTGACCAGAGATCCTGACCGAGGACGCCAGGACGAGCCGGTGTGGGCCTCAAATCGTTCGATCGCCTGGTCGCGGAAGAGTTCCAGGCAATTGCGGCGCTCTATGAACGTGATGCCTTCGGCCGTCAGACGCTCGAGTTCGACCGATCGTACCTCCGAGCCGTTCTGCTCGCGCTGGCTCTTGTGCTGCATCTGTTCGTTGTCGTCGAGCTGGCGTTCGATGCGATCGACGGCGCGATGAAACAGGTTGACGGTCGACCAAAGGAGTTCGTTGAGATCCGGCTCAAGCCGCGTGTCGCTCAAGGTCGCAACCAAGGCGTCGAAGATATCGGCAACCGCACCGGCGATCATCTTGCCCTCGGGAAGCGGTCTTGGATCTGGCTGGTCGTCGAACGGACGGTAGCCGAAGAGCTGCAATTCGCTGAGGACGTGATCGGTTGGAGATGATGCGTGCGGCGGTTCGATGTCGTCATAGTCAGTCATGGGAAGAGGCCCTTGCCGGATCGGCCGCGCCCATCGCGGCCTTCGTGGCGATCACTCAGACGGCGGGCGGAACGGGCCAGAACCCGAAGGGGCCGAAGCGGCAGCGGAGGATGGCGGAGGCCGGCTATTTTGCCTCGCGATGCAAAGCGCGCTGGTCAGATGGCTAAAGTGTCATCTCATAGCCGGCGCGCGGCGGAAAATAGCCGGCCGCAGCCATTGCCGGCCCGGGCCGCATGCCGTCCGATCGCCCTCTAGAAGGCCGAGGTCGCGTCCTCTTCCGGCATTGGCCTCGTCTATGACAGATCTATCACGATCGAGCGAACGACGCTGGCTTATCCCGCGACCACCGTTGACGCATGCAGGAAGCGGTTGTCCTCCGGTGCGAGCTGAATACGTAAGGCCGCTCGGAGGGCCTCGAGACCGAAGACGTGCAGATCTTCGTTGAAGTCTCCGAGCCGGGGCGACAGTGCGATCGCTTCAATGCCGGCGTCTGCCGCGCGCCGGGTCAGAACAGTCTGCACCACATCTCCGGCGGCATCGGCATCGCGCGCGATGTAGAGCCGGCGGAGGCCAGATGGGAGCAACATGGCTGAGAGGTGATTGGCCGAAAGCGCAGCGGCCATCGGCATGGTCGGTAGCGCGCAGCGTAAGGACAGCATGGTCTCGATACCCTCGCCGGCAGCGAGCACGTCGTCCATCACGCCGAAGCGAACGGCGTTGCCAAGGAGGTCGCCCATCGCCCGTCGCGGCGTATCGATCGGAGCCTTGCCCAGACGAACGCGATCAAATCCGTCGGGGTCGAGCCAGGTGCGGTGTACGCCGGTGATCCGTCCATCGAGATCGGTGACGCAGGCGATCATCGCTGGCCAGCTCTCGGTCGGCAAGCGCTCGTCCGATCGGTAGTAGCAGCGTGGGTGAAAGCGCAGGCTGCCGCCGTGGCGCACGCAGGCTATCCCGCGCCGCTGCAGATATGTCTCAACCACGGTCCCTTGGATCGGGCTGGATATCGCAAAGAGGCGGCGGGCGGCCGCTTGCGATCCGGCTGGTACCGCTGGACGATCGGGCTTCGAGACGAATTCCGGCTCGGCACGAGGTAGTTCCAGAAAGCGCCTCGCCTCCTTTGCCACGTCGCGGAAGTCGCGCAGACCAAGACTTTCGCGGATGATATCGAGGAGATCGCCATGTTCTCCAGTCGCAGCATCGGTCCACTTGCCGGCGGGTCCCTTCCGCGATTCCCGGAGCCGCACGAACATCGAGCGGCCCGGCGTATTGTGGACGTCGCCGACCAGCCAGTACCGCCCCTCCCGCTTGCCATTGGAGAGATAGTGTCGGCATACAGCCTCGGCCTCGCGCGCGAGGCGGCATGCCAGTTCGGAGGCATCGCGGGGCATCACGCGGCCTCCCGCCCGCCGATGTGCGCAACTGGATACTGCTCAAGCACCTTCGACAGGATCTCGACGCCGCATGCGTCCGTGGGCACGAACATGCGCAGCTTCCAGGAAATGATCTCCCCGAACAGACCATAAGCTCGCAGTCGATCGCGCATCGTGTCGTTGAATCCCGACAGCTCGATGCGGTATGCGCCCATCACGCGGACACGGCGAAGCTGGAGGTCCTCGGCAAGATCGAGGACTGTCCGCCCCTCCATCAGCGCGGCAAAGGCAGCGTCCGGCGTCAACGTAGGCGCATCAGCGGCAAGGACGTTCGCGACCCAGGCGGCAGAAACCTTGCGGCCGATGATTCGTTCGCCCGCGTCGGTCTGCAGCCGATAGACCCGGGTCGATCCGTTCGGCAGCCGCTTCCAGATGGGCAACAGCAGGCCCGCTACAACATGGATCGTACTCTCCGTGAACTCGGGTACCTCGGCGAACTCCGCCAGCCAGGCGGCGGCAAAGGGTTCTCGATCGGCTTCCACCCAATGGCTTTCCGCCATCATGTTGAGGGAAACGCTCTGCTGCTCCATCGGCCGGATCAGGCGGACGCGCCGCTCGATCTCGCCGTCGTCGAGCATGAAGCTCGGAGCTGGGACCTGCACGGCGGCTCGTCCCGAGCGCTCATTCATCAGCAGGACGCCATGACGATCGGAAAGACGAGCAAGAGCGTCATCCAGACCCACAGGATGGTTGCGCTGGCGCTGGGTAATCGTGAGCAGCCGGGTCTCAGCGCCAGTGCTCTGATGCGCATAAATCGTCCGCCGGTCGGTGACGACAAAGCTCTCGGCGCGGAGTGTTTCCAGTCCGACGTCATAGGTGCTAGAGGCGACGGCGCCCTCGATCCGAGCGGTCAAGAGCTGCTCGAACGCGGTGAACAGGATATTCTGTAGCTCGATGGTGAGCGCCAGCAGCCTATTCAGGAAGGTCGTGATTGGCGGGAGGTCATCCCTGAGTCCGTTGGTATCGGTCAGTTTCAGGCCGGTCGCATCCTCAAAGCGCTCGAGCGAGCAGCCGCCGACTTTGCCTCGCGCGAGCAACGTGTAGAGTTGACGCAATGCATCACGGCCATACTGGCTTTCGAGATTGTCCTCGGGGCGGAACAGGCCCTGCCCTCCGGTCTGGCGCTGGCCGCGCGTGATGGCGCCCAAGGTGTCGAGCCGGCGCGCGATGGTGCTTAGGAAGCGCTTTTCGGCCTTCACATCGGTCGCGATTGGGCGAAACAGCGGCGGCTGCGCCTGGTTGGTCCGGTTTGTCCGGCCGAGGCCCTGGATCGCGGCGTCGGCCTTCCAGCCGGGCTCGAGCAGATAATGGACCCGCAAGCGGCGATTCCGGGCCGACAGTTCGGCATGGTAGCTCCTGCCCGTACCGCCGGCGTCGGAGAACACGAGGATGCGCTTGGTGTCATCCATGAAGGCCGAGGTCTCCGCGAGGTTGGCGGAAGCGGCCCTGTTTTCGACCACCAGTCGGTCGCCCTTGCGAGCGATGCGGCGGGAGCGGCCTGTTACCTCGGCGACCATGTCGGTGCCGAAGCGCTGAATGACCTGATCCAGCGCGCCAGGCACGGGAGGGAGCGATGCGAGCTTCTCGATCAAGCAGTCGCGGCGGGCGAGTGCCTCCCGGCTCTCGACCGGTTGGCCGTCGCGGTAGACAGGCCGGGAGCAGAGATTGCCCTCCTGGTCGGTGAAGGGCTCGTAGAGCTGGACCGGGAAGGAATGGGCGAGATAGTCGAGGACATATTCGCGCGGCGTGATGTCGACGCGGACGTCGGCCCACTCCTCGGTCGGGATCTCGGCGAGCCGGCGCTCCATTAGCGCTTCACCGGTCGACACGATCTGGATGACGGCGGCGTGTCCCGCGTCAAGATCGCGCTCGATCGAGCGGATCAGCGACGGCGTCTTCATCGAGGTTAGCAAGTGTCCGAAGAAGCGCTGCTTGGCGCTTTCGAAAGCGGATCGTGCCGCGGATTTGGCCTGCCCGTTCAGCGTTCCGGTCTCGCCGGTGATGTTGGCGGCCCGCATCGCCGCGTCGAGGTTGTTGTGGATGATGCCGAACGCATCGGCATAGGCGTCGTAGATGCGAACCTGCTCCGGCGAAAGTTGGTGCTCGACGAGTTCGTAGGCCACGCCCTCGTAGGAGAGCGAACGGGCCGCGTAGAGACCGAGCGCCTTGAGGTCGCGCGCCAGCACCTCCATTGCGGCGACTCCGCCCTCCTCGATCGCCTCGACGAATTCGGCCCTGGTGGCGAACGGGAAATCATGCCCGCCCCACAATCCCAGCCGCTGTGCATAAGCGAGGTTATGGACCGTAGTAGCACCCGTCGCCGATACATAGACCACGCGCGCATTCGGCAGAGCGTGCTGGAGCCTCAGGCCCGCACGCCCTTGCTGAGAGGCTGCCTGGTCACCGCGTTCGCCCTTGCCTCCGACCGCATTCTGCATGGCGTGGCTTTCGTCGAAGACGATCACTCCGTCGAAGTCGGAGCCCAACCATTCGACGATCTGCCTGACGCGCGAAAGCTTTTCGCCGCGCTCATCGGTACGCAGCGTAGCGTAGGTGGTAAATAGGATGCCTTCCGAGAGCCTGATCGGGGTGCCCTGACGGAAGCGCGACAGCGGCGTCACGAGAAGCCGCTCCATGCCGAGCGCGGACCAGTCGCGCTGTGCATCCTCGATCAGCTTGTCGGACTTGCTGATCCAGACTGCCCGGCGACGACCCTTGAGCCAGTTGTCGAGCAGGATGCCAGCGACCTGCCGCCCCTTGCCCGCGCCGGTACCATCGCCCAAGAACCAGCCGCGGCGAAACCGGACGGCGTTTCCCGCGTCGTCGCACGCGGCCGCGACGACATCGAAGGTCGCATCGACCGTCCAGGAGCCAGCGAGCAACTCGCAATGCGCTTCGCCAGCGTAGATGACGCTCTCAAGCTGGGCGTCCGACAGGGTGCCATTCGCCACCAGATTGGCCGACAGGTGCGGCCGATAGGAGGGTCTTGGTGGCGCGACGGACGCCATTGCGGCGGACTGCACGAGTTTGGTTGGATGCGCGTGCGCGCCCGGAATGCGGATCGACTGCAATCCGTATTCCTCATAAAGTGCATCTGTGAGCCGGGCGCCCTCCGGCAGCGACCATTCGACTATTTCGTATGCGAGCTCTGTGCCTTCTGGCGCGGCGACTCCCGAAGCAGAGGTTAGGCGTGGCGCGGAAGCGCCAAGGGATCGTGACTTCAAGGGGCTCCTGCCGACGTCGATCACGACCGGGGCTGCAACAGCCAGCCTCGGAGGCACATGCCGGGTTACCCAGTCGAGCAGGATAACGACATCGCCCGCCATGCCGGGAGAGGCCGGAAAGACCGTCGGGTCTGCCGCGGGCTGCTTGTCGATGACAAGCAGCCTAGTATCGATTTGTGTTCCGTGTTTCGCGTAAACGGCTCCGTCGACCGCGGCAGAGAAGACAACTCGCCCGCGTTCCTGAAGGCGAACGAAGGCATCTCGCCATGCCGGATTGTCCGGCCCGAAGCTTGCGGCGGTGATGGCGACCAAACGTCCACCGTCGCAAAGACGCGCCAAGGCCGAAACGATGTGCCGGAGCGCGGCATCCGCCATTCGTCGGTCAACGTTCGCCAGCGCCGAAAACGGAGGGTTCATCAAGACGACACTCGGCAGGACACCTGCTTCGAGATGATCATCGATCTGGGCAGCGTCGATGCGCGTTGTCTTAACGTCGGCGAACAGATGATCGAGCAGCGATGCACGGGACTCGGCTAACTCGTTCAGCAACAGAGCGCCGCCGGCGAGCTCGGCAAAGATGGCGAGCAAGCCAGTCCCGGCGGAGGGCTCCAGAACGCGGTCGGCCGGCCTAATGGCGGCTGCGGTACATGCGGCCAGCCCCAGCGGGATCGGCGTCGAGAATTGTTGAAGCGCCTGGCTGTCCTCGGAACGCAGTGTATGGGTCGGCAGACAGCTCGCGATTTTCCCGAGCATCGGCAGCATCGCGGGCGGCGAACCGGACTTGGTCCGCATGGCCGGACCGAATTTGCGAAGGAATAAAACGGTGGCGGCCTCGCAGGCATCATAGGCGGTCTTCCAGTTCCAGGCGCCTACCGCGTCGGAGGCACCAAAAGCAGCCTCCATGGCTCCGCGCAGGACCGCGGCATCGATGCGATGGCCGCGTTCGAGATCGGTCAAGAGCTGTCGCGCAGCCCTGACCACAGCGGAGGTGATAGTTGCAGCTGCATGCATCGAGAGCGGCGCAGCGCCAGCGCCGCCGGCGAGAGATTCGGTCATGGGGATTTTCTTTCGGAGAGCAGGAACGGGTCGAACCGCCCGGCGCTCTCCTTAAGACCGCGGCGATTCAAACCCTTCCCGGCCCCACTCTCCCTCTCAACCGTTCCCAATAAAAATGGGACCGGTGCTGCACACCGGTCCCCACGCAGCTGCGGGACGGCCGCGGCCACCCCGCTGCACGAAATTATTCAGCCGCGTCGAGCTGTTGCGGATCATCGCTGCGGGCGTTCTGCGGATCCTCCTCGTCGGCCAGGAATTCTGGCAGCGGGCCCGCTTCGCCCTCCTGCTCCACCGACGCAGCACTGGCGTCGAGGAAACGCAGCGGCTCTGGCAACCAGCCCGAGCCATCGAGAAGGCGCTCGGCCTCCTTGGCCATGTCGGCCTTCTTCAGGTGGTCGATCAGTTGCGCGGAAGACTCGCCCTTGGCTTCCCGCACCGCCTCCAGAATGCGAGGCTTGGTGACCCGGCCGAGATAGTTGTCAACGGTCGGTCTCCAGCCAGCCTCCACCATGTCGAGCCCGACGGCGCGCGCCACGACATCGGCCTGGTCGAGCCGTGTGCGAACGCCGTGGGCGGAGACGCGGCCGTGGTTGTAGCGGTTTGCCGGCTCATAGAGGGCGTTGACTGCAAAAGATGCGCAATGAGCGAACAGGGACGCCTGCGCGGCGCCGTCGAGCGCCGCGAGCGCGTCCCAGAGATCGTTCTCGCTCTTCGGCAACCGTGCTTTCCATGACTCATGTCGCGCCTCGACGGCCTTGGCAGACACGCTTTCCCTTAGGCCTGGGGCTTGAGCAGGAAAGGTTGGCGTGCGCAGCCCGATCTCAAGGCAGCTCCCGGACGACGCGAACCGGTAAAAGGCCGTCAGTACGAAGTTGTGCAGGACCGCCTGGAACGCGATCGCGGGGTTTTCCGCCAGCGCATCCCGCAATGCCAGCGTACGGTGCGCCGTCAGTTCGATGATCAGTCGATCCGGCAATGGCCTTGCCGGGTCCTCATCATCCTCCTCCGGTTCGTTCGATGCGCCGGCGACCGAGATCGCTGTGCGAGTTGCGGAAGCACCAGCCTCCTGTCCTTCATCCGGCGACGCATCGGTGCCCCGCTCGACATCGATATCGGCCGCAGGCGCCTCATCCTCAGGCCGAACATAGCCTCGATCGACGAAAAGCCGCCCCTCAGAATCGATGCTGACGAAGACACCGGCTCGGACAATCTCGGCCGGATCGTAAGTTTTCGGCCGGTCTTCGAATGCGGCCAGCGCCGCCTCGATCTCGCCGAGACGCTGGTCGACCTCTTCGGGAAGCTCATCCGCATCCTGATACTCGGATACGAGCTTCGCCTGCTCGGCGTTGAGAGCGTCGATGGTGGCCTGCTCGTCGGCTGCGAGGTCGGCCGGCTTGCCGTCGAGTTCGCGCAAGCCGTTGGTGTGGCCATAGGAGAAATCGACGGCCACTGAGATCCATTTCCATCCCTCGGCCGCGATCGTCTCGGCTTCGGCCTTGAGTTTTTCCGTAACAAGACGGTCGAGCAGAGCGACGTCTTGAAGCCAGCCGCCATCATCGCGCTCGAACAGGTCGCGCAAAACGCCGCCACCTGCCTGCTGGTAAACATCGAGCCCAATGAACTGCACGCGGCGATCGGACGCCCGCACGGTATTTTCGGTCAGCATCCGCCGGATTTGATAGGGTTCATCGTAGCCCGAGCGGCTGACATTCTCCCAGACCTGTTCCTGCCGCGTCTGATCCGCGGTGACAGAAAAGGCCATGAGCTGCTCGAGGGTCATGCCGTCTTCGGCATAGACCTCGTGCAGCTTTGGCGATACGGACGCCAGCCGGAGCCGTTGCTTCACGACGCCCGGTGTCACAAAGTGCCGAGCCGCGATATCCTCCTCTGACAAGCCGGCGCCACTCAAGGTCTGGAAGGCTCGGAACTGATCGAGCGGATGAAGCCCTACCCGCTCGTCGTTCTCGGCAAGCGAGTCGTCTTCAGCGATTCCGCCCTCGCGCACGACGCAAGGAACGGCCTGCGTCTTCGCCATGCGCTTCTGCTTCACGAGAAGTTCCAGCGCCCGATAGCGCCGGCCGCCTGCCGGCACCTCGAACATGCCGGTCTCATTGCCTTCGGCGTCCACAACCGCCCGCACATTGAGACTTTGCAGAAGCGTACGCTGGGCGATACTTTCAGCGAGCTGCTCGATGGAAACTCCAGCCTTGACGCGCCGGACGTTGGATTGGCTGAGCACCAGCTTGTTGAAGGGAATGTCGCGTGAGGGCGACAGCGTGATCTTTTGGACTGCCTTCGTCATGTCGATTCTCCACGACGGGCGGCCGGGAGCCTCTCTCTCGGCCTCGAACCCGTCGCGAAAAACCACAACTTCTCTCTCACTCTCTTTTTCGACCCGGCCGGTGAGCGGTTCACGCAGCCTCCTGGTCCGCGCTCTCGGTCGTCATGTCGACAGCACGTTCCGGCAGGAATCCGAGGAGATAATCCGCGGCCTTGCTGGCTTGCGAAGCAGCTCGCACAATCGCGCGATTGTCCTCGCGGAGCACTTCAAGCCAGGAGCCAATATAGTCGGCGTGGCGCACCGTCGGCACTATACCGAGCGACGCGCAACTGAACGCAGCCGAGATCTCGGCGATGAGTTCCTCGAAGGCGTATTTCTTGGTACCGTAGCCGCCTGACAAGTCACGGTTGAGACGTGACGGGTGGCCACTGGCGTGCCCCAACTCATGCAAGGCCGTTCGATGCCAATTGATCGGCTCGAAATAAGCTTGCGGCGGCGGCACCTGCACATAGTCTTCCGCCGGCACGTAGAATGCGCGGCTGCCGCCGATGCGGAAGTTGATACCGGTCGCCTTGATCAGGGATTCGACCTTTGGCTCGATCAGGCTTGGCGGTGGGGGCGGCGCCGTCGTTGCGATCTCCGCAGGCAAGTCGTCGCACTGATCGGTATTAAACACCGTAAAGCGCTTGAGGAACGGGATGGCCTGCGCTTCGTCTCCGGTTTCGCTCGCGCGCCGCTTTTCGTCGACCGGTACAAAGCGATCGGCATAGACCACGGTAGTCCCGCGCTCGCCCTTGCGGACATGACCACCGAGCGACAACGCCTGGCGGAAGGTAAGCCAGCTCTGGCCTGTGAATGCGCGTTCGGTGGCAGAACCCCAGAGGATCAGAATGTTGATGCCGCTGTATTGACGGCCGGTCGCGGCGCTTTTCGGCATGGCCAAAGAAGCCTTCGCCGCCGCGGTACCCCAAGGCTGCACCCACGGCACTCGGCCGGCCTCAAGTTCGTTGATGATCTTGTTGGTGATTTCGTCATAAAGGTTCGCCCGGTCTTCACCGGAGCGCGCCCGAGGATAACGTCTGGACATCGCGGTTCTCCGCGACGGGCGCCGCGAGCCTCTCTCGCAGCCTGTAACCCGTCACGGCAAAACCCGGGCAGCACTCTTACTCTCAGCCTCTTACGGAAGAATACGATGGCGTGGACGAACGAGAGCCCGCTTTCGCGCTCGGCCACGCACACAACGGTGAGAATGAGAGATCTGCGACGCGGGCCGCTTCGGTCCCATTTCTTCATGGGACCTGGCCTTGAGATGCAGGCCGCAGGCCCCGATCAGGCGTGCGCCAATGGCGCATCGCCTCAACGGAAAATGGCACCCGTAGGAGCGTGAGCATAGCGACGCCGAAGGCGGGACGCGGGACCGAGTGCAGTGACGAGACCGGTCAAGAGGGCACCCGGGAACGGGGCAGTGACAGCGACGCCGGCATACTTCATGACGGCGGGACCCTTTCCCGAGTGCCCCCGGCGAGGAATTCCGCAGTCTCTGCGCGAGGGATCGACGCCGGATGGCCGAGACGCAAAGCGGCTCGGTTCATATGTGGACGGCCCCCGACTTGCAAGGATTGGCTCGGGCAGCATGCTCGGATCGCTTGCGCTCATATGTCCGGCCTGTTTTCGGGTCTTGCGACCACCGGCCAAGATGGGCTTCGCGGACAGTGAGATCCAAACACGAGAGCGGCATTTTCTGCCGGTAAACCGAGCGGAGCATTTCACTGACCGGCTCGCGCCGAACGTACCACCTCTTCCTGTCTTGCAAGTTCCGCCCCAGCG
>NZ_LNCU01000039.1:30854-56736 GCF_001542415.1 Bradyrhizobium macuxiense | reverse complement strand
CCTGCCGGTCTGGCGCCAAGCTTTGCATTTCGTTCAAGTCTATGTCGGCATCGGCATGACGCTGCTTGCAGGTCGGTACTGCTCGCCGCTCACCATCAGCTTCCAGGCGATCCGCGCCAGCTTGTTTGCCAATGCTATGGCCACCAGCTTCGGCGGCGTGCGCGCGATGATATCTTTCAGCCAGGGCCAAGAGCGACCCTCGCGTCGTCGCATATCTGCGATCACCGCCGTCGCACCAGCCACCAAAACAGTTCGCAACATGCCGTCGCCGGCGCGTGTAATCACGCCGAGCCTGTTCTTTCCGGCCGTTGAATGGTTCTTTGGTGTCAGGCCAAGCCAGGCGGCAAAGTTTCTGGCCGACTTGAACCCGCGTGCATCCACTACTTTGATTGACAGCAGCGTCGCACCGATCGGACCGACGCCCGGGATAGCCGCCAGCCGTCGGCTCACCTCGTTGCTCCGGTGGAGTTGCATGAGCTTCTTGTCGAGCTTGGCGATCTGGCCATCGACACGCGCCAGTTCTGCTGCCAAAGCATCCACCAACTCCTTCGTCAAGTCGGGGACTGTCGCGTCAGCCTGAATGTCGATCAGCAATTGTTGAAGCCGCGAAAGCCCCTTGGGCGCGGTAAAGCCGAATTCCGCGGCGTAGCCACGGATCGAATTGGCGAGCTGGGTCCGTCTGCCGATGAACTGGTTGCGCACACGCGCCAACATCTGCGCGCCCTGCTGCTCGGGGCTTTTGATAGGCACAAAGTTCTTGCGCAATTTCGGTCGACTCGCTGCCTCGCAAATCGCCTCAGCGTCCGCGGCGTCGGATTTCCCGCGCTGCACATACGGCTTGACATATTGCGGCGGGATCATCGCCACCTCATGCCCGAGCGATCGTAGCTCCCTCGCCCAATAATGCGACGCTCCGCAAGCCTCCATCGCGACGAACGCGGGCGGCAAACGCCGGAAGAACTCCAGAAGCTGGCTGCGCCGTAGCTTGCGCCGTAAAACGGGCTCCTCCACTCCGTTAACGCCATGCAGCTGAAATACACTCTTCGACGTATCCAGACCGATGCGAACAATCGTTTCCACGGGCGGCTCCTTCGTTTGAGGTCATCGACGACCTCATCTTGCCACGCAGATTGGCGGAAGGGGGCCGTCCACCCCAACACGAGAGCCCGGGTGCGGCGTCAGCCGCACGCGCACAAACAGGCAAGTTCAGGGAATCCGGATTTCCTCCCGAGCCTTGGTTGCCGCGTCATAGATTCTAATCTGCAGCCTTGGAAAACGCTTCTTGAGCTCTTCTCCACCCGCCATGGCGCCGTCCCGGGTGGTAAATTCAACTTTCAGCCGGCCATCCACTTCAAGAGCATAACCCGAAGCTGGCAATCTAGGAGTGGCTGCAACCATGTTGTCCCCGTCGTGCAGTAAAGGCAATCGAGAGCGATTTGGTAGCGTGAGTCGCCCCAACCAAGCTAGCGTCACTTCTGGTAACGACCGGATTGTCCGCCTCCATCCATCAGGGATGCGAGTTTGTGTCATCTGAGCAGGCAGACGGGCTTCCGTTCAAGCGGATACAGGCGCGATAGAGCCAAGGCTCGACGTAGCTGCCCTTCCAAATCCCGCGGCCGCCTCGCTCGGCGTCGCGCTGAGCTGCCCCAAATCTGCCTTTCGAGTATTGAGGCCAATCCAGCGCAAGCCCGTTAAGCACTAACCATTTGCCAAGGTCCACCCCACCGACTGAACAGGTCGCGACCGTGCGGCCATATTGGTCGAGGTTGATGGGGACACAGTGGACGACACGCCGCGCAATGAAGGAATCCAGGTCATTCGCAGCCCGCGCACCGCAACGATACTGTAAACTGTCTTCGCCACGGCACAGCTGGCTGCTCTCCGGCGCATCGATGCCCCAAAGCCGGACGCGCGTTCCATGTATTTCCAGGGTGTCGCCGTCAATAACGCTGGCCTGCCCGACGAACTGATCGGCCAACGCCATGCTCGAAAGATGGACGAGCATCAATGCCACGGGGATTCGACGCATGCTAAGGACCTTGCAGCAAGCTGACCATCCGGCGAAGATCAGTGCTTGTTTTCGCTCCTGTCCTCCGAAGTGCGAGCGGATTGGTCGTACAATTAGCGCAGAGATCGTCGGATCGGGATCAAAAGACCGCGGAGGTGCGAGGCCGCAAGATCATCCATATCGATATGGATGGTGCGCCGTGAAGGCGCGAGAGAGGTGAAACATGACTTAGTAGCATCTCTTACGCTCGCTGATTTCCTACCGACGACTGAAATGTCGTCTCGACTGAAAGAGCGACAGTCGAAAGGGGGCTGAAAAGCTCGACCGGGCGTCGCCGGTTGGGTGCCATAAGCAGATCAGCCTTAACTGTATCGGATGCGAGCCACCACTCGCAGGCCGAGCTACCGCAGTGTCTATGGCGAGACAACGAAGTGAGCGCCGGAAGCCTCTGTATTTATCGATAACGCCTCCTCAAGTGTGATGGCACTGGAGGTAACGCGATTAGAAGCGGCAGGGTTCAGTCCATCTCTGCTGCTGGACACGTGCAACGTGCCCGAGACAGGAGCGGCTCTCTCAGCCTGTCTCCAGTATCGCCAGGGGTAGAGCTCACCGCCTAACGGCACAAAGGTTGGAGATCGGAACACGGGAACTCGGATCGTCTGCCCGGCACGGAATCGGGCTAGTCGCGACGGCAGAAGATGGACGACACCGAGGGCGGAGCTTTCGTAGTAGTCAGGGCGCGGGAAAGCCGCGCACAGGGCGAAGGAAAGCAGGAAGATGATAGGTCTGCATGACGGGGAAGCAATCTGTGGACATGGATTATCAGGCCGATGAGGCTTGGGTACTCGACGTTCAACGCAGGCTTTATCAGCAAAGCAAGGCAAATCCCGACGAAACGTGGCGGGATCTATGGGGTTGGCTTACTGACGACCGCATGATCCGACACGCTTGGCGGCGCGTCTCTACCAACAAAGGTAAGCGCTCCGCCGGCGTCGACGGGATTACCGTGGATCGCATCCGGCAAAGGAAAGGTGAGCAGAAGTTTCTTGAAGGCATTCGGCGGGAATTGCGCTCCGGCACATACCATCCGAGTCCTTCAAGGCGGAAGCTCATTCCCAAACCCGGTAAACCGGGGCAATTCCGGCCCTTGGGCATTCCCACGGTAAAGGACCGCGTCGTTCAAGGCGCGGTCAAAGCAGTTCTCGAGCCAATCTTCGAGGCGCAATTCTGGCCTGTTTCTTACGGGTTTCGTCCCGGCAGAAGCACGCACGGCGCCTTGGAGCATATCAGGCAATCCCTGCAACCGCGAAAGCGGGATCAGGATAGCCGACGGCACCGAATGCCGTATAACTGGATCATTGAAGGCGACATAAAGGGCTGTTTCGACAACATCAACCATCACCATCTCATGGATAGGCTGCGCACACGCGTGGCCGACCGGCGGGTCGTGGGGTTGGTCGGAAAGTTTCTGAAAGCCGGAGTCTTGGCGGAGGATCAATTCCTGCGCACAGACAACGGCACGCCTCAAGGTGGGATCATCTCCCCGTTGCTTGCCAACATCGCGCTTAGCGCGATCGAGGAACGTTACGAGAGATGGACGTATCACCGGTCAAAACTCCAGACCGCCGCCTCAGCGATGGGGCAGCGGCGGCACGAGGAGCACGGGGTCGGGATCACAAGGCTGGACGCTGCGTGTTCTTCCCGATCCGATATGCCGATGACTTCGTTGTTCTAGTGTCTGGGACAGAGGAGGATGCCATCGCAGAGAAAGAAGCGCTGGCTAACTACCTGCGCCAGACTACTGGCCTCGAACTGTCACCGGAAAAGACAAAGATCACGCCAGTGACAGAGGGATTCGAGTTTCTCGGATTCCACGTCGCGATGCGATGGGATACGCGATACGGATATTTTCCCCGTGTCGAAATCCCTAAAGCAAAGGCCGCTGATCTGCGTCACAAGATCAAGGTGCTCACAAAGGTCAATACGAACCTAGTGACCCTCGGTCAGAAACTCGAAGAACTGAACTTCATTCTTCGCGGCTGGGCTGGCTACTATCGCCACTGCGCCAGAGCGGGCAAAGTGTTCACGGCTATTGACTGGTTCGTGACACGCCGCATCTGGTGTTGGCTTCGCAAGAAGTACCGGAAAGCGCGGGCACGCGACATGATGCGGTTTTTTGGACCGAGCGGTCGCCGCCCGACAAGGCGTCTTTGGCGAGAAGGACCACGCGAGCAGTATGTTCTCGCTTGGACTTCGATAACCCGATTTCTCCTTGGTTGGATGAAACCGCCTCCTTTTGCAATATCTTCTGGAGAGCCGGATGCGTACCGAAAGGCGCATGTCCGGTTCGGCGAGAGGCGATGAGAAACCATCCGCCGTAAGGCGGAATTGGCGCTCATCGCCTACTCTACCCTTCTACGCGTCAGTCGAGCAGCGGGACAATCCGGACTTGCGCGGCCAACCGGTCGCTGTGTGCGGATCCAAGGAGCACGGCGTGGTTGCCGCTGCAAGTTACGAGGCGCGCAAGTTCGGGGTTCGGTTTACAATGGTGGGAACACGTCAGCTTGATCGACCTAGCCGAACGAAGGATCGAAATTGTTCCTCCGCCCGAGGGGCCACGAAGGCCAAGAAGGCGAAGAAGCAAAAGGCTTGATCAGACGTCGTCATCGTCCCCGGCGGCCTCTGCCGTGGCGAGTTGTTGCCGTGTTCCCGCCGGCCTGGGGCAGAAATGCCGGAAGTCGCATGCGATGCAAGTCTCAAGCGAGTCGCATGTCGGCGGCCATGTATTGCGAATGCTTCCCCTGATCTCCTCGTCCCGCACTCGTCCTTCGATTTCCGCGACGATCTGGTCAAACTGCTGCGTGGCGTTGTCGATGCTCTGTTGAGTCACCGGAATGACCCGGATCGCGCGCCTGTATCGGAAGGCGGCGCTCAGGCGGGGTGCTGCGCCCGCCGTCCACGTGTTCAATGCATAGTAGTCCGGGTCGCCGCGGGTCGGAGCGACGTCGGTCTGCCGGTTCTGGATCGCGCTCCTCATCCTTCTGATGTCGTCGGACCCGGGCGCGAGTTCGTTGACGTAGATGAGTATCCCGGCAGCGACCGGATAACCCAATTGCTGCCGTTGGCGCAGCCAAGCGTAGGTCTGGACCTGCCATTCGCCGAGTTGCCAGTAGTCTTCGGCAAGCGGCGGCCGGTGGGACCCCTTGTAGTCGACGATGACTTCGAACATCCCCTGCAGGTCGGGACAGGCCGCTCTCACGGCATCCCGGATGATGTTTCCCTCGCCGACGCTTGCCAACTCGACATTCGTCAGCACATCGATGACTCCGTGAAGCGCATATCGCTCGGATCGGAGCATCGTGCCCGGCGTCGGGCTCGGAAGCGGACGCGTGCCGATCACCTTCTGCTCAGCATCGGCGATCAACGGAAACAAGTGGGGCCCGAGCATGTTGACCGCCGCCTCCGCGCGCCGATATGCCGAGACGCGCGCCCGGCGACTTCGCGCGCGCTTTCCCTCGTAGGCGAGCGCTTGTTCGATCGGCCATCCGATGACACGAAGGTCGTTCGGCGCAAGACCATCGGGAGGAGGCGCCGGCGCGCCTGTATCCGGAATCGGTGTGGACGGCCAAGGAAATGGATATCGCCCGGGATTCGCCCGCCACATCCCGAAAGCACCTTCCAGAACACCGTGGATGAACTCGCCGTACCACATCTGGACCGGACGGGATGGCGGCAACGCGCTGCCATTGTAGTAGCGGTACTGCATGGCGCAGCGCCGGTAGGACAGGAGGTCTCCCGTCAGGCTGTATTCCGGGACGACCCGGTCGGGCGGTTTGATCGGAAGCTCCATGCTCTGCTCAAATCAAAGTAAGAGGAATGTTGTTCGCCATCGACGGAGCGTTGCCGCGCACCGGTCGCCGCCAGTCCCAATCGCTGCCGCGCGTCCAGAAGGTGGCGATGTTCTTGATGGTCGTATTGTAGCGGAGGCAAGGCAGACATCCCACCAGAAGGAGAACGCTTTGCGGCCTGCTGTAGGCCACGTAATACAGTCGGATTAGATCCTCGAAGCTCCGCTGGATGGCGGTCCTTGCCATCCGCAGATTTCCGATCGGCGTGCATCGCGCCAGATCATCCTCCATCTCGGTGACCGACGAGGGCGAATCCGGAAACCTCCGGAAGCGCTGCTTCGGGTGATTGGTTTTGAAGTCGGACGCCACGTCGACGATGACCAACGGATATTCGAGCCCTTTGGCCTGATGGATGGTCATGATGTTCAGCCGGTCGCGCGGGACGCTGGCCATGATGTCCTCGTCCACCTCGACGAGATCGTCGGCGATCGGAGCGATGATGTCGCGGATGGTGGACTCGATGCTGCGTGTCCGGTGCGGCTCATCGATCAAAACGAGCGATCGGTAGGGCGAGAAGGTGGCGGCCTGCGCGGCGGCCCGGGAAACCGCTTCCAGATAGACCTGATGTTCCGGGTCATCCTGGAACGCGGGCATCCAGGGCAGGAAGCTGTAGAGGATGTCTAGCACCGGCCATTCCGTTGCCTCGCGCGTGCCGATCGAAAACCGCTCCTGCCAGCGTTGCATGACGCGACGCAGGCTGTCGCCTCCCTGGATGGCGGCGCGCGGGTTCGTGGCGACGAACGCCCTCGCGGCGCTGCGCCAACGCCGCAGGACGTCCTTCGCGGAATTGGTGATCCGCATCGCTCCGACGATCCTGCCGTCGGGATTTGCTTGGTCGGAGGGGTCGAGCGCCTCGAGGGAGAGGCCCAGTATGCGCTGGACTTCGTCGATGTCCTTCAACGCCCGACCGCGCGGGTTGAAGCAGAACATCCCGCGGCTTTCCAACTCTCCACGAAGGCGGAACGGCAGCCGCTCCGACGCCGGATTTCCCATGAACGCGCGTCGATACTCGTTGACGGTATGGGCGACGAATACCGCGTCTCCGAGATCACCGCCATTCGGCGCGGCCCTGATCGCTTCCGCAAGCTGCGCATCGCCGGGCCGGCCACCGCCGCGGAAGACCGCCTGGAGAAGATCGGCCAGATCCGTGGCGAGCGTCGCCGCATCGTCTCGGAACATGCCGAGAACCGGTACATTCTCCGATGGCCTGTTCGCCACGATGCCGGGCTTGGGCGGCTGAATTCTGGCGCCGGCGAAGTCCGGATCGTTTTGAACGAAGGCGTTGAAGAACGCAACGATCTCGGGCGTCGAGCGGTAGTTCTGGATCAGGTAGAGCATGCGAGGCGCGGTGTTCGGAAGAGCCTGCCCTGCACGGGCGCAGAAGTCTCTGAACAACTCGATGGTCGCTCCCCGGAAACGGTACAATGACTGATCATCGTCGCCGACCACCGTGAGCGCCGCACCCGATCGGGCGACCAACTCCAGATAGATGCGCTCCTGCAAGGGATTGGTGTCCTGGTATTCGTCGACGAGCATGGCCCGGAGGTTGCCGACCAGGCCGGGCGGAGACGCCCCGCGGATCCGATCCAGAAAGACCCGTTCGAGGGTCGGGAAGTCCATCTGATTGGTCGACTGCAGATAGTCCCTGTACTTTCGATAGATTTCGGCAACCGCACGCCTCGCGTTCAGATCGCGACCGCGCGCCACGTAGCCGCGCTCGTCCACTTCGTCCTGCACGAAACGGTCGACGAGCGTTCTGACCACGCGCGTCATGTCGCCGAGCGTGTTGGGAGCGTCGCCTGAGCTGCTATATTTGCCGAGATAATCCTGGAATTCTGCCCCCATGTTCTGGAAGGCGTCGTAGATCTCGCCCCTTCTCGCGAGAATCTGATTAGCGACGAAGGCCTCGACAACGACCGGAGGACGCTCCGCCGGCCCTCTCGCCTCCGATAGCGCCTCTTCGCAGATGCTGTCGAGTGTGCCCGTGACGAACCTGTTGATGTCGACATCGCGCAAGAAATCCCGCAGGCTAGCATCGGCACGCGGATCGGACGCGGCGGCCTCGAGAAGCGGGATGCCCCACTCGATCAGCCGCGTGCGGATTTCCTTCGCGGCTTTTCGGGTGAATGTCGTGATCATGATGTTCTCGGGAGAGATCCTGTCGACCACGACGTGTCGAAGCGCCCGCAGCACCAGCACCGTCGTCTTTCCCGATCCGGGACCGGCCACGATCAGCAGCGGAGACGCGCCATCGTCCACGATGCAGGCGCGCTGCTCCTGATTCGGACGCCGCCGCGCTCCCAGAACCCGTGCAATCAGGTCAACGAAATCCCCGACTTCCAAGTGCAATTTCCCCCGATTCTCTCAGGGAGAATATAGCCGGATCAATCCGAAGTTGTCCCTTATCCATCAGTCGTTTATGTCCCCGGAAAACTGCGGGAAGAAATGAAAAAATGGCCTCGAAAACTGCAAATGAAATTTGCAGATGGACGCGCCTTGCGCATTTGGCCAGCGGTCAAACTTCGCCTCCAGAAGCCGGGTGTGGACGTCCTGCAGGCCGCGATGTGGGTCTTGTTGGGGTTCTTCCTTCTGGCTGGCACGAGCATGATCATCGTCAAATCCTCGATCGCCGGCGCGCCCAAGGCGGCGCCTCCAACCGCACCAGCCGCAATCCCACCGGCGCCTAGTCCGGCTTCAGGCAAGAAAGGGTGAACCCGTCGAAGGCCCATATTCATCTGCGCAACCATCCTGGAGGAAACCCGCGAACATCTCCATATGATCCGGGAGCACCCGCGCTGCCTGTGCCGCCGGTCTCTCCAGCAACTCCTGCTGGACCTTTGTCTCCACCGCCTCCGCAGTGGCTCCTCGCTCCCCCGGGTCCTCCCGGTCCGGCGCAACAGATTTCGCTCTTTGCGCTCCAGCCTCGCGGCAATTCGAACAGAACTCGCTCCACCAGGATATGGAATCGATGCCTGGCTTTCCGTCTGCGACACGCCGGCCGATCAGGTAAGGCTGCCGCCGACGGATTATATTGAAGTCGTCCGCGTTGCCGGCTGTTCTACGCGGGCTCAGGGTTAGGTTTGGTATTCAAGGTCGTTTCCGCCTCTGCTATTCGCTCAATCATCTCATCGAACGGCGGGACTTCGCCGAAGATCATGCCGGCCATCTTCTCGTAGTCCGTCTTTAGCGGCGCGAGCATTCCGCCGGCTGGCACGATACCGAACGTTCCAGGAGCGGCTAGGTCGAGGTCGAGAGGCTTTCGATTGAAGTAAAGACGGGCGTGTTGAGCGCAGCTTTCGGCGAGCTCCAGGTCCGTGATCGCGCTCTTGCCGTGATCTGAGGCAAGGAGCCGGTACGCATCGTAGTAATGGCGCGAGAGCCGCTG
Organism: Bradyrhizobium macuxiense; assembly: GCF_001542415.1. Taxonomy (GTDB): domain Bacteria; phylum Pseudomonadota; class Alphaproteobacteria; order Rhizobiales; family Xanthobacteraceae; genus Bradyrhizobium; species Bradyrhizobium macuxiense. The sequence continues at coordinate 47,435 of NZ_LNCU01000039.1, read as the reverse complement.
CCCGTCTTTGTAGAGAGAGCCTTTGTTCTCGAACCAGTGCCGCTGTCCGTGGAGGATAATGATCTTATCCCAGAACGTGCGTCCCGGCTTGATCGTAAGGACGTTTGACACTGCCAAGTTCAATCCTTCCGCCTCTGTGGCGGAATATGGCGCAATGGTCTTGGCCTCATGAGGATCGAGCGCCGATTTGGCCCCCGATTCGATCTTTACCAAGCGTCGAACATAGCCTTCGTCTGAGCCGGTGAACGCACTCGGGTAGTGGAAAAGGAGCGATTGGCCGTCCGGATCCTCGGTGTCTGGCTCGATCTTGAACTTGTGGCCTTCGAGTTCGCTTGCGGCTACTTTCGTAAGGGCGTCTCGGAAATCTCCGTTGATGAATCCACTGCAACGCTCCTTGATCTCGTCGAGTTTTCGGCTCCGTTGCTTAGACCCCATTGCGCGAAGTTCATCGTCGGAGGGGAAATCCTCGCCCAGCAAGTCGGTGCGGAATACGGTGATGTCTATGTCTTCGGAGAATCGCTGGATCAGATCGAAAGCCTTCGACAGGGACGTGCCGCCCTTGAAGAGCAATCGGGGCTTGATGCCAGCTTTGTTGTAGAGGACGTCGAGGGTCCAGCAGACCCAGAAGTCTTTCTCGATGTTCTCGGGTGCGCACGCCAAGCGCTGTCCTGCCTGTTGGAACAGTCCTCGTCGATCCTCGGCACTCGCACGGGTGATCTGCGACAGGTCGTTCATGATCGACTTTCTAAGGGCTGCCTGAAGACTGAGATGGATCGCTGATCTGGGTTTTATCGTCTGGCTTTAGCGCGTCTTTGACGACAGGCACGAGCCAGTCTGGCAGATCACCTAGGTGGTCTTGCAGGTCCTTGCGAATTTGGTCGCCGGTATCGCCCTGGTTCAGAATGGACTTCAGGCGCTTCATGATGTTGGCCCCATCTGATGGGAGGACATCGCGCAGCCAGATGAGAGCTTGTACGACTTGAGCGGCGGGTCGGTCGGCCCACAAAAGGCGGCTTGGTGCGACTTGCTTGAAGTCGATAACCATTTGATCGAGCTTTATCGGTTTCACGCGAGCGTCCGTCCATACGACGACCTTCGCCGGTACGGCGTTGGTGAGGCCCAAATTATTGGCTGCGGTTATTCCGTCGACCAAGACCTTGGCACCATCCCGTCTGGCGACCGCTTGGATCACTGACTTGTAGTCTGGTGGTGAGATCTTCTTCGTGAGCTGGTTCTTGCGCGGAAGATCGTAAAGACCCTGATCGATGCGACGTATTCGGTTGTCGTGACGGAGGCGGTGAAGGGCAACGTCGATCGCCGACCGCGTTCCGGTGTCCGCGAAATCGCGTGCGGTCCACACTTTGGTGGACTGTTCGCTTTGGCTCATCCGGTCGTAGATGCGATTTGCGACGCTGGCCATTGAGGCACCTCCTCCGTAAGAAATATGCTGCTTAATTCTTACGGATCGTAAGGAAAATGCAACATATTTCTTGCAGACCGCTGGTAAGAAAATGACAGCAAATTTCTTACGAAAGAAAAAAGAAAATTAATATATTACAAATACTTATATAATGCCGGCTGTTCAAAAAACATTTCGGAGATGGAACCAGAGAGCACCGAACAGACTATTTCTTCCCTGAATTAGCGGGCTGCCGTGGAATTCGGTCTCCCGCCAAGATGGGGACGCGCGGTTCGCCGATCGGCGCAAGGGAGGTGGATAGGCCGAGGAACGATTTAAGTAATGGCAGAAGACCGTTCGGACATATAGGTCGTCAGCACGTCAAAGTAGTCGGCATGGAAAAGGAAATCGAAGCAGGGCCGTTTAGTCGCTCTTGCCTGTCTTGTCCTTGTTCGGAGCGAAGGCCTTGATCGCCTCCCAAACACTTTGCCCAGACATTGCGGCTATCGTAACCGGAAAGGTCATCATTGGTGGAACACCCGTGTAATAACTGAGCGTCCCCGAGATTACACCGGCGAGACCGAGTTCAGCGATGACGCGCCCGGACCTATTGCCGTGTTCAACAAACCAATCAACCAAGCCTTCGCACATTGCCCTAGCCGTGCGCACAACCTTTCTTAATAAGGCCGTCTGCTCAGACGCGTCCGCCACCTCTCTGGCTTCCCCAACGGACGACGCAAGGTCCTCGAATCCACTCTGAAGCCTTTGTAGAGCAGCTCTAACCTCGTGGTATCCTTCAAGGGCACCGGGCTCATTGGGAATCTTTGCAGCTAAAGTCTCTAATTCCCGCTCTATCGACTTAGCTGCGAAGCGAGCGGCCTCCTCGAACATCCGCGGATTGCTCTTGATTTGTAGAGCCACCGCCTCGACTGCCGGATTTGGTACGACCTCTGCAGCCGCTGCAATTTCAAGTTGGCTACGGATCGTGCCTACCTCAGCGTCCGAACGCTCCGCACTTGTCGGACTAGACGCCAATGGCCTGATTGTGCCCGCCGCTCCCACAGCTTTCACGCCTTGTAATCTTGGTTCGCCTCCTGTGGCCCCGTTCTCATCGACCAGTTTTTGAATGCGCGTGTTCAAGATGCGGGGCTCTTGGTTCCAAAGCTCGTCGGGGATCAAAGCGCGGGCGATTTCGAGCGGCTCCCGTATCACATGCCCAAATAGTCGAGCCTCGTACCAGAGCGACCAAACATGCCAACCTTCGTTCTCTGCGATAAGCGAATTTTTTAGTTCTTCCCACGGCTCTCGCACCCACTCGGGCGGCCGACTAGGCCAAAGCTGCGAAGTGGCTATCGTTACGGAGATGTACCTCTCTCGGAGCAGATTTGCGTCAGTCACAATAGCGTTCAACATGCTATCGAAGGCCAGTTGCCCTCTCTCCCCCGCCATGTCTAATGCATAGCTGATGCAAGTTGTCGCTCGCGCGGAAGCATCGCTGTTCGAAGCCAGAAGAGTTGCTAACGCATACGCTGCGGCGCGTTCGGGCGGCGCTGCCTGAACATCTCCAAGCCCTGACACCGCTTTTCTCGCGGCACTAGCTAAGACATCTCGCCGTCCCGGGAACGCTGATACGGCCCAAGCAGCAGCAACCGCTCGAAAGACACGTAAGATCACCCTGCGTCTCGTCAATCGGCTTCCGCTTGAGCCTCGGGCTAACGAAAGGCCTGGCACTGCTCTCAGCGCCGCACGTGCCGCGATCACCATCGCGACTTCAATGGGCTGCCCGTGTAGCCATCGCTCACGCTCGTCAGCATTGCTGAGGTCGATGTCGGAACCCGCAATGCCGAGTTGAAAGGGCACCTCGATCCCCAAGCTCGGTGTTTGATCGCCTTCAGCAGCCATGTTCATCCTCGCTGGCTGAATCGCCTTGGTACTGTATCGGCACGCCTACCCTTTGCGCCACGGCGGCTAGGGTGAGCTGGTCTGTCTTATAGCGCTCGCACAAGCTCTTCATTCTGATCACCCGGGCACGAGGACGGTCAGCCCGATTCGCCGCAGTAGAGCTCCCTCACTTATCAACCGTCGTGACGAGCTATGCAAAACGGAATCGCAGGGATTCGAAAAGAGACGTCGTACAAATCCTAATTGGTCCTTTAATTCGACACCGGGCCCTATTTCCCCGCCTTGCCCGGCCCCGGCTTCACTCAGCGAGCTTAAAGGGAGTCACCGCCGCCAGACTTACGGCAGCAGCGTTACGACGAGAAGTCTACCGTTGAGGATCACATCGGTTGTCATTAGTGTCCCCATTGACCGGAGGGGATGATGCGGTACATTTTAGCAGTGGCTTTCCTCCACGCCACAGCAACAGCTTCATTTGCGGAAGAAGCCTATTTGCTTACAGCCCAAGCCTTCGGCACGTGCGTGGGTACGCAGATGCGTTCCGATACGATCCTCCTGAGCGCATCGCAGAAGTCATCAAGCAGAAGTGCGGTAACCCTTGCGCATCCATGGGCCTAAAGGGTGACGGCGAAGAGCTTGAGACTAGGAATCTTGAGTCCGCGACGCGATAAAGTTTCTGCGGCGAGTGAATGCCGAGAAACGCGATCGTCCACCGTTGGATCGTGACGACCGTGCGATCTGACTACAGAATCCAAGCCCAGAACCCTACTTGTTCCGCATTCTGCCGTTCGCGTCTGGCACGCCGTGCTTGCCTGGGTGGATCGCCACCATTCGCCCGTCAGGCCCCTGCAATCCGTGACAGCCCTTCGGAATTGCTACCATACGTCCGTCTCGTCCTTGAAGACCGTGACCACCGGCTGGGATGGCGGCCATCCGTCCATCGCGCCCTTGTAGACCGTGATAACCTTTCGGGATCGCCACCATCCGACCATCCCGACCCTGTAAACCGTGCCCACCCTGAGGGATGGCAGCCATCCGCCCGTCGCGCCCCTGTAGACCGTGATAACCTTTCGGGATCGCCACCATGTGCCCGTCGTTGCCCTGTAGCCCGTGGCCCCCGTCCGGAATGGTGACCGAGACCCCGTCGCGCCCTTTCAACTTATGCGGCATAAAACCTCCAACAACTTAAAGGGATATATCTAGCTATGCTCGCGTCGAATGCTAGTGGGCGAACCGATCATTGCTTGTCGGCTTTGATCTCGCTAGGCGGTTTTCGGCCTGGCGAATGATAAGCCCCCTGCCTGCACCGAGCCGGACGGGTCAAGGCTACGGAACGTCCGCAGGGCTTGGCCTTGAGGCTGCCGGATTGGTGTGGCCCAGTAGGCCGAAGCAATGCGAAGGCCGGCAGAAATGCAGCCGCAAGAGCACCAACATAGCGCCGCGAAGCGGGATGCGGGACCGAATGCAACGACGAGACCGGGCTGGAACGGCACCCGGCGCATGCATCAGTGATAGCGGTGCCGCAGGCAGATGCTTGACCGAGTGTCTCCGGCGAGAAGTTCAACAGCGCTCGCGTGAGGGATTGTTGCCCGAATGGGCGGGGAGACGAATAACGGCTCCGGGCACAGCCCAAAGCCCGGCCTGTTCGGCGCGCCATTCCCCTAGGCGCCATCCCCTTGCCGACGTTGGTCGTAGTCGTGAACGTAATGACCGGCCTGGATCTGCCTCTGCGCCAGCTTAAAGCACCACTGCGGCGGCGCGAGGCTGCGGGCCCGTGCCTTCTCAAGGCGGCCAATCAGTTGATTGGTGATGGCCTCAAACTCGGGGTAGGGCTTCTGCGAATGGACAAGCGCCGCTTGACGGAAGCGATCCCTGATGTTCGTGAACTCGCCCGACATCATCTCGTAGTCCTTGATAGTGTCATCGAGGCGGGAAGCTTTGTAGGTCGGCGGTATCACCGTTGCCAGCAGAGTGAACACCGCAGCCCAGACGGAGGACTGCTCAAGCACCTTCCAGGTCGCCAGCGCACCGAAAACCACGGGCGCCGCAAGGCAGAAGGTCCTCATCCACCGAAGCCAGCGCAGCCAGATGATGAAGCTAGTCGCCGTGTAGGAGCAGTTCTCCTCTTGCCGCCGGCATTCGTCAATCAAGGCCTGCGCAGGGTCCGTCATGACACCAACACCGGCGCCGCCGCGCCGAAAATCTTCTGCCAATCCTGACCGGCAAGGGCCTCGTAGTTGCCGTACTCGTTGTCCGCCGCACTGACAGCGTTCTTGTAGGCCGTCTGCGCTCGGCTCAGCCAGGCGTCGCCGAGGGGCACCGCTTCGAAGGTGCCCGGCATGAACAGCGTGGTGTTGGCACGACCGATGATGAAGCCGAGAAAGTCGCGCACCATCCAGTCGTAGTAGAAGAGCGAATGATGGCGATAACTCCAGCTCCGGAGGAATTCGACCGCCAGCCTCTCGATCTGGAACGACTTCAGCGGCACGTTGCACTCGCGCTGCCACTGCTTCATCAACCTCGCCAATGGCAGCACGTTGGCATTGCAGGTCAGATCGGTGGTGCGCAGGTCAGCCACCTCGGCCTCGGCCGTGGAGGTCTTGTAACTGCCGCCGTCATTCGTATCGCAGTAGATGATGCTGCCGTCAGTGCAGCGGAACCCCACCGCCACCTCGACCGGCATCGTGTTGAACGGCAGGAGGACCACCTGCCCGTCGGCACGCAAGGTCGCAGTCTGACTGTAGGTCGTGCGCAGGACTTCTTTGACCTCCTGCAGCAGGGCCGATTGGCGATTGCCAGTGCGCGACTGATACTGACGGTAGACGCTGGGAGGCAGCAGAAAGAGGATGTCGACGTCGCGCGAGGGCCGAACGCGTGTGTCCTTGCCCCATGACCCGATGAGCAAGCTGTTCGCAGTATCCGACGCGACGTTCCAGTAGTGGCGGTTCAGCGCAGACCGCACGCCGGCATGTTTCTTCTCGCCGTCCTCGCGCTGCGCGGTGGTGACGGCGATGTTGTTCAAGATCGCCTGAAACCGCCGGACCACATAAAACCAGAGGTGCGGCGGAATGGAGGGCGGCGTCAGGAACGGCGTCAGGGCATTGACGTGACTGGTCGGTGCCGGCAAGCCGAACGGGCCGTTGAGCCCTGAGCCGAAAATACCGGCGTTGGCGGACTGCTCCGACGCGCCGTAGAGGCTTCCAAGCGGCGAAGACGAAGACGTACTAAGGCTCAGCAGAACATTGAACGGGTTGTCGGTCGGCAACGGCATGCGATCGCCTTCGGGTTAAATTCGGCAAAAGATGGTGATTGCCTATGGCTGCCGCAAGCCGACCCAGGGCATCGCGTCGAGAATCAAACGAGGCAAACCGTGCAATTTCCAATTGACTCGGCAACGCTGGGGCTTCGCGGCTGGCGAGTCGGCGCCCGAATCGTGCCGACGGCATCGGGTCGCCAGGATGTCCATGGCCGCGAAGAGGTGTGCAGCGCAGCGCATGCGCTCCACCGGCCGCTGGGAGGCGCAGCCCTAAGCGGCCGGTGAATGGCGCGGGAAGCCCCCTTCTCGCTGCCGGCACGCCGGCAACAGCGGCACCTCCCAAGCTCGGTGCCAATTTCTAAAAGCGCAGAAATCTGCCGCAAACGTCTCTTTCTTCCCGCGTGTCAGTCGCCTGTCAGGAACGAGTGCTGACGAGCGCCCAAGAGCGCCCAAGAGCGCGCGAGCGGTCTTGAACGGGACCGTTCCGGTAAGTCGTGTAACTGCAAATGCGACTAGCCGAATATCCATCGCCGGCCATAGCGGTCGGCAATCACGCCGGTGAGCAAGCTGCCGAAGAACAATCCGACCAAGGCGCCGGCGCCCAGCAAGCCCACCCAGGTCGCCGACAAGTGCAGCTGAGTCGCCGCGATCGCAACAGCGATCCCGATAATGCCGAGTTCAAAGCCGTCGGCAAACTGTCCGCCACAGGCGTTAAACCCGGCGTGAAGATGGAACTGTCGCAGGGGAGCATCTTCAAACCGAACCCCCGAGCCCTCTTGGACCTCGCTCATCGCTTCCTCCCAGAATTTTGATTTTCTCTTTCAGAGAATTTGCATCTTCAGAGAATTTGCATCACCCGACGCGCCTGGCGGCTCAACGGCGGCTCGGCGGATGGCCGAGCGCACGTCTTCCTGACGCAGCAATCCGCGCTCGACAGCGACATCGAGAAATGATCGATGCTCAGCCAGTGCCGCGCGTACGATCGTGGCGACGGGCTCATAGCCGAGCTCGGACACTAGCGCAGTCGCCAGCGCACTCGACGCCAGCAGGTTCTGCCAGGATCGCTCTTCGTTTGCCGTCAGCGCGCGCACGCACCGTTCGAGGAAGATCGTCGCCGAACGCTGGAGGAGAGTGATCGAATCGATCAGGCGATCGCAGATCAGTAGTTCGTAATGGTTGATCTCCAGCATTCCCTGCTGGCACGCCATTGCGATCGCAGCATCGTTCCCGCAGATGGCAAATGCAGCTTGGCAAACCGCCATAGGAATAACGGGATTGACCTTGCCAGGCATTATCGAGGACCCAGCCTGAACGGCCGGTAACGCGATTTCTCCGATACCGCCGCCTGGACCTGACGAGAGCACAATTAGGTCATTGGCGATCTTCCAGAGAGAATTTGCGGAATTTCGCAGCTCGGCTGACAGACGGGCGCACGTGTCGAGGTTCTGCATTCCGTCGAACGCATCGGGCGTCGGTCTGACCTCATGGCCGACCAGAACCGATAGGTGGCGGAAGACCGCCTGTTTGTAGCCCGGTCTCGAATTCAGTCCTGTTCCAACCGCGGTTCCTCCGAGCGGGACTGTCAACAGTTTACGGCGCAGATCCTCCAAATGTTTGGCATGGCGTTCTATGACCGCCTGATACCCCCCGAAGGTCTGACCGAGCAGCATTGGCACGGCATCCTGCAAACATGTCCGCCCAAGGCGAAGTGTTTCGGAGTACTCTTTCTTCTTTTCCGAGAAGCCGTCCGCCAATTGCGTCAAGGCAAGGGAAGCCCCCTCCAGCGCACGAAAGACAGCAAGCTTCATGGCCGTGGGGACCACGTCATTGGTCGATTGACCGAGATTGACGTGCTCATTTGGATGGACGAACGCGTAGTCACCCGCCGGCTTGCCGGCCAGCCTCGCAGCCAAATTTGCGACCACCTCATTGACGTTCATGTTGCATGAGGTGCCACCCGATCCTTCGAGAACGTCGACAACAAGATGAGCATCGTGCTTTCCGGCAAGAATCTCCTGGCAAGCTTTGATGATGGCTTCTGCTCGGTCCGCCGAGAGCGCGCCTATCTCCCGATTGGCACGCGCCGCCGCTTCCTTGACCATCGCCATTGCCGCGGCAAATCCGGGCAGTGTCGCGATCGTGCGGCCGGTTAGCGGAAAGTTCTCTAAAGCCCGAACGGTATTGATGCCGTAGAGCGCGTCCACAGGCAGTTCTCGTTGGCCGAGACTGTCTTTCTCGATCCGTGTCTGACTCATGACGACGCAACTTTCGATTTGCTATTTGGTGATTTGCGCGAACTCAATTCGCGCCGTCAGAGTAAGCAGATCAAAAAGGAAGATTAATCGATTTATCAATGAATTAGTCGAATTTAAGCACTGTATAAGCTACGCTTATCTTCTTGCAGCACATTCCCGTGAGCCGGCTGATCAGCATGTGGCGAACCGCACTGATGAGGCATGGAGCGGATGGTCCTCTCCGTCGCGAGGCGAGCGCATGATCAGTTGCATCGATGAGAAGGCGAAGGACAGTAACGTCACGGTCTCGTCGGGTCTGATCGAGCAGACCATCGACGTCTACGTCATTCAGCTGGCGCTCGGTCGCGCCACGCGGACATTAAGGCCACACCGCCTCAGAGATCATCAGCTAGATCATGAGCCCGGCGGGGCACATCGCTCAGGTTCAAGGCAAGCCGGCTGGTATCTTGTCCGCCTACGGCTTCCACAAATGACCACGGACCGCACGAGCTTCGGACCAAAAAGAATCCATCCGTTTTGTTTTCAATCATATCCAATTTTGCGATCGATGTTTAAGCGACCTGCCCTTTTTGGACTGCATGCAGCATCTTGCTGTTATGACGCGTGCGAAGACGAAGGGGGTTTTTCATGCACCACAGTGTGCAAACCCACCTGAAATAGATCCTGCTTTGTTCAAAATTGTTGAAGCCCTTGCAATCGCCGATGCGAGGCGCGATCATCTCTTCGAGAACGAGCGGCTGATGAAAACTCATATTGACGCCGCCAGCGAGAAGCGCATCAGCGGTGGTGTTCAAGATGAAGCCAGCAGCAATTTATGCTCGGTTCTCGACCGAGCTTCAAAACGAAAAGTCGACTGAAGATCAGATCGCTCTGTGTAGGGCCTATGCGGCCCGTCATCAACTCAACGTCGTTGCGACCTTCGAGGACAAGGCCCGTTCTGGGGCGTCTGTATTTGGCCGCGATGGTTTGATGCAGCTGATGGATGCGGCGCGCCAACAGCGCTTCACGGTTGTCATTGTGGAAGCCTTGGATCGGCTTTCTCGTGACATGGAAGACCTGGCCGGCATCCACAAAAGATTATCTTTCCAGGGGATCGAAATCCAAGCCGTTCATGACGGCACCGCAGACTCGATCTTGATTGGAATTCGCGGCCTCGTTGGACAGATGCAGCGCGAAGATGGAGCGAAGAAGGTCCGTCGCGGCATGGCCGGCGTAGTACGTGACGGTCGACACGCGGGGGGGTGCGCCTACGGATATCGAGCCGTTCCCGGTAAAGCCGGTGAACTCGAAATAGTCGAAGACGAAGCTGCGATCATCCGACGTATTTTCACGGCATACGCCGCCGGACGAACGCCCCGGGACATCGCACACGATCTAAACCGAGAAAACGTTCGTCCACCGCGGGGCCGGCGATGGAACGCGTCGACGATCAACGGCAACGCTCAACGTGGAGCCGGGCTCATCTTCAACGAACTCTATGTTGGTCGGATTGTCTGGAACAAAGTCCGGATGGTTAAGGATCCTGACACCGGCAAACGACTATCCCGGCCAAACCCTCGTGATGATTGGCAGAGCATCGAGGCGCCTCAGCTACGGATCGTCGAACAGCTCGTTTGGGAGCAGGCTCGCGCTCTGAAAACCGAGAAGAGCCACTTGGCCAGCCACGTGAAGCGACGGGCGCCGCATCTCCTCTCCGGCCTCCTTCGCTGCGGTTGTTGCGGATCGGGGATGTCGGTTCATGACCGTGACAAGACTGGAAAGACCAGGATTCGCTGTTCAGTGGTCCGTGAGAGCGGGAGTTGTTCGAACCGAAGGATCATCTACCTGCGCGACATCGAAAGACTTGTACTCAGCGGGATGGCGGAAGAACTGAAAGACCCGCAGCTGATCGAGACTTATGTACGCAACTACAACAGTGAACGGGAGCGACTTGCGAGGAACGCGGTCGCAGCGCGTGCGCGACTGGAGGCGAAGCGTGACCGGATCGAAGGCGAGCGGCAACGCAACATTGACCTCGTGGTTAAATACGTAATTTCCGAGGAGGAGGCCAAGCAACGGATCGCGGAGCTGAAGGAAGAGCGATTGCGCGTCGAGGCCGAACTGGCCGCACTCGAAGAAGCTCCAGTCCCCGTCGCGCTCCATCCGGCGACCCTGGACCGCTACATCAGCACGGTGAACGCACTTGCGGAGACAATGGCCAGCCACACCGAGGCGAAGGACGACCGCGGTTCCCTGATCGACGACTTTCGGGCACTTGTGCACAGCGTCACGGTCCACCCGAAGGGACCACGGGAAAGGTTCGAGGTCGAAGTGAAAGGCAAGCTCGCCGCGCTAATCGGCGGGGACGCTTTTCCGCAGGCCCACCGCGATAGTGGGTCATACATGGTAGCGGGAGAGGGACTCGAACCCCCGACCCCAGGATTATGATTCCCGTGCTCTAACCAGCTGAGCTACCCCGCCACGGCGTCACGGTCGGCGGCATGGGTGCCGCGGGCGCGAACGCGCGGCATATAAAGAGGGGCGGACGCGCCTGTCAAGCAAACCAGGCCTCTGTTGCAATGTATTGGAGACAGGCGCTATTTCGGCCGCACCGATGGGTCGCCGCCGGGGCTGCCGGGCGGCGGAATCACCGGCGTATTGCCGCCTTCCGGGGCTGGCGCGCGCATCTCCGGGTCGACCCCGGAGGGCGGACACAACACGCCATCGGATCTGGCGAGCTTGTCGCCCAAGGGCTCGGTGCTCTGGCCGGTCGTGGTTCCCTCCGACGCGTTCGGGTTGGGACCCGGATGGCCCGACCGCTGCGTCGGCGCGCAATTCGCGGGACGCTGAGGCGCCGGCGGCGCGGTCTGAGCCGGCGGCGTTGTCGGCGCGGGCGGCGCCTGCGCGGCGGCCACGACGGGGACCGCAACCAGCACACAGGATAAAGCGAGTGTTCGATTGATCCGCATGCCGAGCCAACGGCGCTGGCGTGCCGATGTTCCCGATTAGAATCGTCGCAACCTCACGATTTGCGGAAACGGATCAGTGAGAAATGTCCCATCGGCGGCATCGGCCGCCGTTCCGCAAGGGTCACCCCGCCGTGTTCGGCGGCCCAATTGGTCAAGCGTTCCCACGGAAACTCCGGACGCCAGCCGAGCCGCCGCGCCAGTGGCGCGAAAGCGAGCTCGAAGATGCGGCGCGGCCCGCTTTCGGCACCGATATGATTGACCAGGATCAATTCGCCGCCGGGCTTCAAGACGCGGACGAAATCGTCCAGCGTGGCCTCCGGATCCGGCACCGCGGTGATGACATATTGCGCAACCACCGCGTCGAAGAAGGCATCGGGAAATGCGAGGTTCTTGGCGTCCATCACCGCCAGCGTTTCGACATTGCTGAGGCCCAGCGCACGCACGCGCTTAAGCGCCCGGCGCAGCATCGGCTCGGAAATATCGACGCCGCACAGCTTGGTCGTGCGCGAATATTCCGAGAGCGACAGTCCGGTCCCTACGCCAACGTCGAGCACCCGTCCGCCGATCCGATCGGCCTCCGCAATCGTCGACTGACGGCCCTGATCGAACACCTTGCCGAACACGAGATCGTAGATCGGCGCCCAGCGGCCATACGCCTTTTCGACCCCGTCGCGGTCGATGTCCCCAGCCATTCCTGCCCCGAAGCCCCTATCCCCGAACCGCCTCAGCGAGCGGCACCGTCGCATCGCGCGTCGCTGCCCGCGCCACACGACTGGCGCTCGCGCTCTTGATGAAGCCGCCGCCAAGCACACGCGCCTGCCCCGACGGAGCATCGTAGAACACGCAGGCCTGGCCGGGCGACACGCCCTCTTCGCCGACGACGAGCTCGACCTCGTAGCCGCCATCGACCGCGCGCAGCCAGGCCGGCTGCGGCGCGCGGGTTGAACGGACCCGGACATACATCTCGATGCCGTCGCCGATCACGCAATCGAGCGCACCGTCGCCGATCCAGTTGACGTCGCGCAGCGCGATGCGGTCCATCCGCAGCGCCTCGCGCGGCCCGACCACGACGCGCCGCGCCGCCGCATCGAGTTTGACCACATAGAGCGGGCTGCCCGATGCGATGCCGAGCCCCTTGCGCTGGCCGACGGTGAAATGAACGATACCCTGGTGCTGGCCGATGACGTTGCCGTTGAGATCGACGATGTCTCCGGGCGCGATCGCGTTCGGCTTCAGGCGTCCGATGATGTCGGTGTAGCGGCCGGTCGGCACGAAGCAGATGTCCTGGCTGTCCTGCTTGTCGGCGACCTCGAGCCCGAAGCGGCGCGCCAGCTCGCGGGTCTGCGGCTTGGTCATGTCGCCGAGCGGGAAACGCAGGAAGTCGAGCTGCTCGCGCGTGGTCGCGAACAGGAAATAGCTCTGGTCGCGGTCGGCGTCGGCCGCGCAGACCAGCGAGCGCGATCCGCTGGCAAGCGGGCGCGAGGCGACATAGTGGCCGGTGGCGAGCGCCTGCGCGCCGAGTTCGCGCGCGGTCTCGAGCAGGTCACGGAACTTGACCGACCGGTTGCACTCAATGCACGGCACGGGCGTCTCGCCGAGCGCGTAGCTGTCGGCGAAATTGTCGATCACCGATTGCTTGAAGCGGCTCTCATAGTCGAGCACGTAATGCGGGATGCCGATCCGTTCGGCGACATTGCGCGCATCGTGGATGTCGCGGCCGGCGCAGCAGGCGCCCTTGCGATGGGTCGCGGCGCCATGGTCGTAGAGCTGCAGCGTGATCCCGACCACGTCGTACCCCTGCGACTTCAACAAGGCAGCCGTCACCGAGGAGTCGACGCCGCCAGACATGGCGACGACGATCCGTGTGTCCTCAGGGCGGCCTTCGATATCCAGGTTGTTGCGCATCTTAAGGGGTCATCGATCGTATCGCGGCAAGCTTCGCAGGCTCCGCGACGGGATTGAAAAAAGCCTTTATCCAGAGAGCCTTGGAACGCACCCAGGGTCGGTTCGGGACGCGTCGGAGGCCTTCTCTAATATAGGCCGTATTCCGGGGAGGCAATCGGCGCAAACGACCGAATGCCGCGCGCAGACGGCAAATCTTGCCGCCGGGCAAAAAGGGAACCCGTTCAAGGTTCCGAAACCGCAACTCAAGCCATTGAAATAAATGCATATTTTTCAACCTGAGGGTTGGCCCGGTCCTTGCTGGCAAGAGGCCGGAAGTCTCATTGCGAGGGTTGGCTGTGGTCGGCGTCACGTCAGAAGCATTGGCAGGCCTGTCTTTTCAGGGCGCGACGCGGCGTTCGACGCGGCCGGACCCTGGTCAACAGTCGGGCCGCGACGGCTTTGCCGCGCTGGTCGACAACAACAATGCTGCCAGCAACGACTATCGCCAGTACGACACCTCGACCGCGCCCTCGCGCCGGCCCGACGATCCGTCGTCGCCATCGTCGACGGACACGCGCGACACCACCGCGGCGCCCAGCCGCTCGTCGAGCGACGACAGCAAGGCTACCGACAGCAGCGACACGCCGCGCAAGAGCAAGTCGAAATCGAAGTCGGACGACTCCACGTCGGCCGCGAACGGCCAATCCACCGACAACAAGCCGCCGACCACCCAGACCGACGCGCAACAGAACCCGGCCAATGTGACGACGGCCAATGCCGTCGCCACCGCGCTTCCGGCGACGGCTGCACCCGCCGACGCGACAGCGACCGCAGCCTCGACCGCTGCTTCCTCCGACAAGCCCGCGGCACCGCTGGCGATCGCGGCGGCAGCGATTGCGGCGAGTTCGGCAATCGCCGGCACCGGCGCGCCAAATGCCGCCGACACGGCCACGGCGGCGACCGCCACCGCCAATGCCGGCAATGTCGCCAAAGCGGCCGGCGTGAAAACCGAGGCCCAGGTCGTGACCGGCGCCGATGCGGCCACGGCCAAGGGTACCGCTGCGGCGACCGGCAGCGCAGCGCTGGCCGCAACCGTCGCGAATGCCACTCCCGCGCCGAAAGTGACCACGCACGCCGCGACACTGGCGCCTGCGAAGGACGCGGCCGCCGCCACAACCGCCGATCCGGATGGCACGGCCGGTCCGAACAACGCCGCCGCCGCACCTCCGACAGCAGTCGTTCCCGCAGTCACCCAGGCCGATGCCGTCGCGGGCAAGGCGAAGGCCGCTGACGCCACTGCCGATGCCGTCAAGGCCGACGCCGACGGCAACGCCGCGCCGACACCGACGATCGGTGGCCACACGGCAGCACAGACGGCACTCAACACGCCCGATGCCAGCGCGCAGGCCGCGAACGCGATCCAGCCGCAATTGCCGACCACACAGCCAACGGCGGCCGCAACACCGCAACTCACCGTCGCGGCCGCGACGCAGAATGCCGCCGTGCCGCTCGCCGGAGTTGCGATGCAGATCGCGGCCTCCGCCAAGAGCGGCAAGAGCCGTTTCGAAGTCCGGCTGGACCCGGCCGAGCTTGGCCGTATCGATGTTCGCATCGACGTCGACCGCAACGGCCAGGTGACCTCGCACCTCACCGTCGAGCGTCCCGAGACGCTGCAGATGCTGCGCCAGGATGCCAACCAGCTGCAGCGCGCGCTCGACAACGCCGGCCTGTCGACCGGCAACAGCGGATTGCAGTTCAGCCTGCGCGACCAGTCGCAGTCGGGTCAGAACAACAACAGCCAGTCCAATCCGAACGCGCACCGCCTGATCGTCAGCGAAGACGACAGCGTTCCCGCCGCCAGCGCCAGCCGCTCTTACGGGCGCGCCTCCAGCGCGCTCGGCGGCGTCGATATCCGAGTGTAGGGAATTCACGATGTCAGTCGATGCAACCATGCCGACGCCGGTCACTTCGGCACCAGGGACCAACACCGGATCAAGCTCCAGCAGTGGATCGTCGTCATCAACGACGAAGGGCATTGCCGACAATTTCCAGACCTTCCTGACACTCCTGACGACACAGCTGCAGAACCAGAACCCGCTGGATCCGCTCGACACCAACCAGTTCACCCAGCAGCTGGTGCAGTTCGCCGGCGTCGAGCAGCAGTTGAAGTCGAATGATGCGTTAAAGTCGCTGATCGACATCGAGAAGAGCGCGCAATCGACGCAGGCGCTGGTCTATGTCGGCAACACCGTGGCCGTCGACGGCAGCAAGGCGCAGTTCAACAAGTCCGCAACCTGGAATCTGACCGCGCCGCAGAACACCAACGCCACGATCACCATCACCAACGCGACCGGCCAGACCGCTTATTCCGGCAATTTCACCCTGACCCAGGGCAATGCCAGCTTCGTGTGGGACGGCAAGGGCAACGACGGCACGCAGTGGCCGGCCGGCACCTACACGCTGACCGCGACCGGCAAGGATGCCAGCGGCAACAGCGTCTCGATCTCGACCGAAGTCCAGGGCATGGTCGATTCGGTCGACCTGACCGCCTCCCCGCCCCTGCTCTCGATCGGCGGCCAGACCTACACCACCGACAAGGTCAAGCGCGTGGTGCGCACGACGACGAGCTGAGTCGCGCCAGCGAGGTGAACTAAGCGCATACCGTCACCGCATATCCATATGTCGTCCCTGCGAAAGCAGGGACCCATATTCCGCGGCGGTTGTCGTGATGGAGATTCGTCGTTCCAGCTTCGCACAACAATAGACATTCGTGGTTATGGGTCCCTGCTTTCGCAGGGACGACAGCGAATGTGTTGAACCGCTAATGAGTCGTACGTTCGCATTCTCGCGACATCCTTTGTCCGAGCTTTGCATTTCGTTCCGCCCTCTTCGTTAGCAGAGGGCGCAGGGAAAGCCGGGTGCCGATCGCACCCATGGGCC
>NZ_LNCU01000039.1:10415-30804 GCF_001542415.1 Bradyrhizobium macuxiense | reverse complement strand
CCGGAGCAATCCGGCTTTCCCTGCGCGATGGTTTACGGCTTATACGGGCTCTCCCCGGCGAGACTGGGCTCTTTTGTCACCGTCATCAGCAAGAGTTCATGCCTCTCGCTGATAAGACACCTGCCACTAGGGCGTCAGGCCTGCACGACTTCGCCGTCCGTATCAGCCACGCTCGTCAGTCGCGACATCAACGTCCACCGCGTCTCACCGCAACACTCGTGACGATCGCGGCGCGCCCCTCAATCGGGTGAGACGGGCAATTCATACACCAAATTTCAATTCCGAAAAACAGAAATATTTTTATGCGAGGGGCTCGCGCCGTCGGGCAACTCAGTGCCAAGGGCCGCCCCGCTCCGTAAGACGACACGCAATTGAGACATTCGCGGCAGTTGCTGGTGCGGCCGCACCGAACATGATCTCATGCCGCATGACCGAACCGACCCAAGAACAAGTCGAACAGCTCACCCGTGCCTTCGAACGTTTCACACGCAAGTTCAAGGTGGCCGAGGCGGCGGCTGCCGCCGACAATGCGCTCAATGCGCTGGACGCCCAGACGCTGGTGTTCGTCGGGGACAATCCGGGTTGCGGCACCGGCGACGTCGCGCGCTATCTCAACGTCGCGATGACGACCATGTCCTCCGCCATCGACCGGCTGGTGCGGAAGGATCTGATCGAGCGCCGCCCGCATGAGGACGATCGCCGCTCGGTGGCACTGACTGCTACCAAAACGGGACGGCAGGCGATCGAGGACCAGATTGCCGCCTATCGCGAGGCGTGCCGGGCCATGCTCCGTTCGCTCGATCCGCGGGAGCAGCGGGAGTTGATCCGGCTGTCGGAAAAAATCGCCGAAGCCCAAACTTGATTAGTACGAACTTCGTACTATCTTGGCGGTCGTCCCAGGCTCGCGAGGAGAGGCGGCAATGGCAATCGTCATCAATGGAACGGAATACCCGTTACCCGACGACCCCCGAGTTTCACTGCTCGACCTGCTCCGGGAGCAGCTCCAGCTGACCGGCACAAAGCTCGGCTGCAACCAAGGCGGATGCGGAGCGTGCACTGTCATCGTCGATGGAGCGCGGGTGCTGTCCTGCCTGACATTGGCGGTGCAGGCCGATGGGCGCGAGGTGCGGACCATCGAGGGCATGGTTGCCGCGGATGGCGGACTGCATCCGTTGCAGCAGGCCTTCATCGAGCATGACGGCTTCCAGTGCGGCTATTGCACGCCGGGCCAGATCTGCTCGGCCATCGCGATGGTCGCTGAATATCGCAGGGGCGATCCCAGCTACGTCACGGCCGACCTCGCCGAAGGTCCGAAAGGGACGACGCGCCAGGAAATCCGCGAGCGCATGAGCGGCAATCTTTGCCGATGCGGCGCGCATAACGGCATCGTCGACGCGATCGAGGAGTTGCTCGCGGGAGAAGCGCCATGAGGTCGTTCGACTATCACTGCGCCACCAACCCGGCCGAGGCCCTGTCGATCGCTGGTGCTGCGCCGGCACGTTATCTCGGCGGCGGCACCAATCTGGTGGACCTGATGCGGCAGAACATCGAGGCACCTGCGGCGCTGGTCGACGTGTCGCGTTTGCCTGCTGTCATCGAGGAAACGCCGAACGGTGGCCTCTTGATCGGCGCGGCTGTCCGCAACAACGTCGTTGCCGCGCATCCATCCGTGCGCACCCGTTATCCCGTGCTGTCGCGCGCGCTACTGGCGGGCGCCTCCGCGCAAATCCGCAACATGGCAACCGTCGGCGGCAACATCCTGCAACGGACGCGTTGCGCCTATTTCTATGACGCCGCCGGATCACACTGCAACAAGCGTGAACCGGGTAGCGGCTGCGACGCGATCGGCGGCTTCAATCGCTACCATGCGATCTTCGGCGCATCGGAACACTGCATCGCGACGCATCCATCCGACATGTGCGTGGCGCTGGCGGCGCTCGATGCCGTCGTCCATGTCAAAGGCCCCGGAGGCGAGCGCGACGTGCCGCTGCTCGATTTGCACCGGTTGCCCGGTGATCGTCCTGATATCGAGACGGTGCTGCAGCCGGGTGAATTGATCACCGGGGTCGCACTCTCGCCGAGCGCCGCCGCGGCGCATTCCGCCTACCGCAAGGTCCGTGACCGCTCGAGCTACGCATTCGCGCTGATCTCGGTCGCCGCAGGACTGGAGGTCGTCGACGGCAGGATCGCCGATATCAGGATTGCGCTGGGTGGCGTCGCGGCGAAGCCGTGGCGCGCGTTGCGGGCCGAGGAAATGCTGCTTGGCACCGACCCGGCGAAAGAGCGCTTTCTCGCGGCCCTCGATGCCGAACTCGCCGCCGCCAAGACCTTCGACGGCAATGCCTTCAAGGTCGAACTCGCCAAGCGAACTGTCGCCGCCGTGCTGTGCGAACTTGCCGGAGTGAACCCATGAGCAAGCTGCAGAACGCCATTGTCGGCGGTGTCCGTACCGCGATGGGCTATGTCCCGAGCAGCTGGCTGCCGGGCGGAACGCCCGACCCGCTGATCGACAAGCGCGTCAACCTCGGCACGCAGCAATCGCGCATCGACGGCCCCGACAAGGTGCGCGGCGCCGCGCGGTTTGCCGCCGAAGTGCCGATGGAAGGGCTGCTGTACGCGGCTTTCGTCCACTCGACGATCGCGCGAGGAAAGATCGCGGAGCTCGATGTCTCCGCTGCCGAAGCGGCGCCCGGTGTCGCGCTGATCATGACGCATCGCAACGCGCCCAGGATGGCGCTGCCGCCGCCGATCGGCCTGACCAACCTCAAGGCTGCCGGCAACAACATCCTGCCGGTGATGCAGGATCCGGAGATCCGCTGGAACGGCCAGGTGGTCGCGGTGGTGCTCGCCGAGACTCAGGAGCAGGCCGACCATGCGGCGCCACTGATCGAGGTGCGCTACGAGACGGCCGCAGCGCGCACGCGGTTCGAGACCGCGAAGTCCGATGCGCGCACGCCCGACTCGCTCCTGATCGAGCGAAACCGGCTGAAGAAGGGCGACGTCCAGGCCGCCCTCAAGGAGGCGGCGCAGACCGTCGATGCAGTCTATCGCACGCCCTGGCACAATCACAATCCGATCGAGCCCAATGCGGCGACGATTGCCTGGAAAGGCGACCGGCTGATCGTTCATGACGCGACCCAGATGCTGAACGGCACCGCGGGTTCGCTTGCCAAGGTGTTCGGCATCAAGGAAGCGCAGGTGTTCGTCAGCTCGCCCTTTGTCGGTGGTGGTTTCGGCGGCAAGGCACTGTGGGATCACCAGATCCTGGCCGCCGCCGCAGCCAAGCTCGCGCAACGGCCGGTGCGGATCGCACTGTCGCGTGCCGGCATGCACCGGCTGATCGGCGGCCGTTCCCCGACCGAGCAGCGCATCGCACTTGCCGCCGATGCCGACGGCAAGCTGAAGGGACTGCTGCATCACGGCTTTTCCGTGAAGCCAACACACAGCGCCTGCGACGAAGCCTTCACGCTGACGAGCCGTTCGATCTATGCATCAGAGAGTTTCGACGTGGTGCAGCACACGCTCGATCTCGACGTGCTGGCCAATACGTTCATGCGCGCGCCCGGCGAGGCTCCCGGCACCTTCGCGCTCGAATGCGCGATCGACGAGCTGGCGCATCAATTGGGGATCGACCCGATCGAGCTCCGGCGCCGCAACGTGTCCCATCGCGATCCCGTCAGCGGGGCGCCGCATTCCCAGAGCGACCTGATGCTGGCCTACGAGCTCGGCGCCGAACGGTTCGGCTGGAGCCGCCGATCGGCNGGCCAAGCCGCGATCGCGCCGGGAGGGCGAATGGCTGGTGGGCATGGGTTGCGCCACCGGCTCCTTTCCATACGCCCGGATGCCCGGGATGTCGGTCCGCATCACGATCGACGGCGAAGGTCACGCGACGGTGGCGAGCGCCGCGCATGAAATGGGAATGGGCACCACGACGGTTCAGCGACAGCATAGCGCGGACCGTCTCGGTCTGCCGCTCGAGAGTGTCACGGTGAAGATCGGCGATACCAGCCTGCCGTTCGGCAGCTTCGCGGGCGGTTCGTCGCAGACTGCCTCGCTTGGTGCTGCGATCAACGCGGCCAGCGTCAAACTGGCCGGCGAGTTGTTGCGCATGGCAGGCAACGACACGCCGCTCGCCGGCCTGCGGGCGAACGAGCTTGAATTCGCCGACGCCGGATTGCGGAAGATCGGCGATGCGTCGCGCCACGAAAGCTTCAAATCGATCCTCAAGCGCGCGGCGCGCAACGAGATCAGCGTGACCGGCGAAAGCGGTACGCCGCTCGAGATGCTGAAGTTCTCGATACACAGCCGGTCGGCGATCTTCTGCGAGCTGCGCGTCAGCGACGTGACCGGGGAAATCCGCATCGACCGTCTGGTCGGCTCGTTCGATTGCGGCCGGATCCTCAATCCCAAGACCGCGGCGAGCCAATTCCGCGGCGGCATGATCATGGGACTCGGCATGGCGTTGACCGAGGAGACCCTGCTCGATGAGCGCAGCGGTCGGATCATGAGCGCGTCGATCACTGACTATCATGTGCCTGTGCATCTCGACGTGCCGGACATCGACGTGCTGTGGACCGACATTCCCGATCCCCGCACGCCGATGGGAGCACGCGGGATCGGCGAAATCGGCGTCACCGGCGTCGCTGCCGCGGTTGCCAACGCTGCGTTCAATGCCACCGGGCGGCGGGTACGCGAGCTGCCCCTGACGCCGGACAAGTTCCTGCTGGACTGACAGCCTTCGATCGCGGTCAAATGGCCGCGGCGGCGCAAATCGGCTAAAGCGCGATGAGATCAGGTTGAACCGTCATCGCGCTTTAGCTTCTGTTTGAGCATGATCTTTTCGGAAAACCGCTTCACACTTTTCCGGATCATGCTTTAGAGCACGGTCCTGTGCCGCGCGCCTATCGTATGGAGCAGGAATGGACGCTTTGCCGATCGCGAATGCCGAGCTGACGCAGTTCTTCCACCGGTGGCTCGAAACCTTTGCGGGCTATGTCCGCGAGGTTGACTACGCCTCAGCGAAGCCGCTCTTCCATCCCGACGTGCTTGCCTTCGGCACGCACAACGATGTCATTCCCGGCCTCGACAAATGGATCGCGACGCAGTGGGACAAGGTCTGGCCGAGGACCAGCGACTTCCGCTTCGTCCTTGAGCAGACCGCGGTTCTGGCGTCCCCCGATGGCCGGATGGCGACGGTGATCGCGCCCTGGACCAGCACGGGGTATCATCCCGACGGCAAGCCGTTTCCGCGTCCCGGCCGCGCCACCATGGTGTTTTCCAGGACCGCCGACGGCTGGCTCTGCATGCATTCCCATATGTCGCTCAACCGCGGTGTACCGCAGGAAAGCCATGCCAATCGGCCGGTGAAGGCGTAGCGGAACGCATCCGACATCCGCGGCAGCGCGAAAGCCTGCGCTGCCGGATCACACGAACAGATCATGCGATGCATGGACCATGAGGGCATGTGCTCCATGGTTGAGATGGTCATCCGAGTGGTCGTGCGGAGACAATCCAATGGTCTGCGTCTCGCCCGGTGGTATATCGATTCCTTTCTGATTGTTGGCAGGCGCCGAATTTTGATCGAGCCCGGCGAAGTCGTTGCCGGCTGAACCCTTTGAGTTGGAATTCCCCGGCTTGAATGAAAATGAATCGCCCGAAACTCCGAAAGCCGCTCCTCCCTCCAGGCTCGCCTCTTGAGTCGGGGTTACATGATCGTGATGGCCCCTCGAGGCCGGGACATCGTCGGACGTTGCAGCGCCGTTGACGGCCGATCCATCAGGAGTCGACATGTCGTTCTTGAAGTTGAAACCGGCAATGTCTTCAAACTTGCTTTGGCCGGGAGGAGATGGCCCATCATCATGCGCGCTGGCCCCATGCAGGGGTGCGGTGTCGTCGCCTGTATCGCCTGCGAACGAACCCTTGCCGTTGCCGCTTGCCGGCGTTTTCGGGGCGTCTGAGTCCGACACAGCATTTGCGCTGATATCGGTTTCGTTGCCATGAGCGTCGCCGGCATTGGTGAGGGCCACGACCTTCTGGGGCGAGGCCCCGTGATCTCCGTTGTTGGCGTTCGCGTCCGGATTGTCCCTCCAATCGCTCACGGACGGCGCAATCCCGTTACCACTCTCCGGTGCCGCACCATGCATCACGGTCGTTGCATTGGCACTGTCTGACACCGGATTCTGATCAAACACGAAACTCGCCTGCATCGGTGCCAGCATGGCAAGGTGCGGCAGTACGGCCGATAGGCCGCTGGCCACGGCCGTCGCCGCATCATCGGCGCCAGCCCCGGTCGAAGGCATCCCGCCTCCGGTCGAGGCAGCAAATTTGACACCGTCGATCGTGTCAAAATTATCCTTGATCACATCGGAGCTGTGGTGGACGCCGGTTGCCTGCGCCGTCGGGCTCTGATCGATGAGCAGCGCACCGCTGGCAACCTTGGCGTCGGACGCATCAATGGCGATGCTCGTCGGATCGCTTTGGGTCGTGGCAGCCAGGTCGATCAGGTCGTTGGCCGCAACCGCTGTTGCTGTCGCGAGCACGAAATCCGACAGGTGCACGTTCGCGACGCCCGGCAGGTGGATTGCCACGAGGCTCGCATCGCCGATCCCCACAGCGTGGTCGGTCGGATTGACATACACGATCGCCTGACTTGACTTGCTGTCATAGAGCCAGGCGATGGTGTGTGCCGGCACCGACGTGCTTGTGGGTGCCAATGTCAGGATAGCGGGGGCGAATGAGCCGAGCGCCGTCAGATCGATCTTGTCTGATCCCGGCACGAAATCCGCGATGATGTCGGGCGGGGCCGCATTGGAATTCACGGCGTGCGAATAAACGAACGTGTTGCTCCCGTCGCCGCCGACAAGCAGGTCTGCGCCAAGCCCGGCGATGATCATGCTGGCCAGCGTGTCGCCGGTATCGAGCGCGTTCAACGCGCTACTGCTGCCGGGCGCGGACGCCCAGACGCCGGCCGCCATCATCGGGACAATGCCATTCCCCGCGGATCCGACGATCTGCGCGGTGACATTCTGAGCCATGCTGCACATCCAGCCGGTGTTGGTACCGCTGGCGCTGGCAACAATGCCGCCGGAGCCTGCCGGAGGGTCGCTGACTTCGGTGCCGGCACCTCCGTTGATGCTCGTGAACGTCCAACTGGTGCCCGTGTAGTTGCCGGACAAACGCAGCGTCACATTGCTCGCGGCGTTGCCATCGCTGAAGGTCATCGTGCTGATGTTCGTGCCCGAGTCGTAGGAGATCGCGACGGACATGCTGCCCCCGACAAAGGGAAGCTGCGTGAGGTCGATCAAATCGCTCGACGTGAGCTGCGCGCCGATATCGGTGCCGGTGATGACGCCTGAGAACTTCCCCCAGTCATCGATGATGAGTTTGCCCGCGCCCTGCTCGAAGTAAACGACCTGGCTGTCGGTCGTGCCCGGAGCAACCTTGCTGCCAGTAGCAAATTCGAGCGTCGTCCCGCTGTCGATCCAGAACTTTCCGATTCCGGTAATGGTGCCTGTCACATCGAGGTCAATGCCGGGATCGACGATGATCGTGCCATTGTTGGTGATGGGACCGACGAAACTGGCGCTGGTCGTTTCCTCCAATATCCCGTCGTTCTCGAACTTTCCGGATTCGATGATGTCGAGGTCGCCGGCGATCCGCAGGGTTCCGGTCGCGGTGATATCGGTCGATGCCGCGCCGTGCGGGATCGTCACCGACTTCGCCTGCGAAAAGCCGTCAACGACAGCGGTGTAATTGGAAGGCGCCGTGATGATTGTATCGATGCTCAGGGTGGGGACGACGTTGCCGCTCCAATTGGCCGCCAGGTTCCACTCGAGCATCGGCCCCGGCCCGCCGACGATCAACGACTCCGAATCCAGGGTGACGGAAATTGCCGTCGCCGCGGTCGCCGGTGTCGGGTAGGTGTTGCTGCCGTCAGTGGACGTGACGGAAATCTCCAGCGTGTCGCTGCCGATGAAACCATCGTCGGGCGTATAGACCAGGCTCGCCAGCGCGGCATTGACCTCGCTCGCCGACCCCGACAGGATCAGAGATCCGTCGTCAATCGCGGTCTCCGTGACGCCAGCCACGGCGTTCACCGTCAGCGTCCCGTGCGCGATTGTCAGCACGACCCTGACCGTGTCGTCGGCATCTTCCGCGAGCGGACCCACAACGACTCCGCGGATATCGATCGCCGCGTCCTCGGCGGTGGTCGCGGCCGGCGGCGCACTTGCCGTCGGTGGCTCGGCGACCGGGTTCACCGTGATCGCGGTCGAGGCGGTCGCCGCCGATGGATAGGTGTTGGAGCCGTCGCTCGACATCACCGACATCCGAAGCGTGTCGGAGCCCTCGTACTCCGTGGTCGGCGTGTAGGTCAGTCCGGCCAGCAGCGCATTCACGGATGCAGCGCTCCCCGACAGGGTCAGCGTCCCACTGTCGTCGCCGGTCACGGTCACGCCGCTCAGGCCGGCGACGTGCAGCGTTCCATGCGAGACCGTCAGCGTCGCACTCACCGTGTCGTCGCTATCCTCCGCCAGAGGCCCGACGCGCAACCCAGGGATCGCCACGCCGGCGGCGTTCTCGTCGAGCGTCAGCGTCGGCGGCGCGGATGCTGTCGGCTGCTCGGCGACCGGGTTCACCGTGATCGCGGTCGAGGCGGTGGCCGGCGTTGGATAGGTGTTGGAGCCATCGATCGACGTCACCGACAGACGAAGCGTGTCGGAGCCTTCGTATTCCGATGTCGGCGTATAGGTCAGTCCCGCCAGCAGCGCGTTCACAGCCGCCGCGTTCCCCGACAGCGTCAGCGCCGCGCTGTCGTCGCCGGTCACGGTGACGCCGCTCAGGCCGGCGACGTGCAGCGTTCCATGCGAGACCGTCAGCGTCGCTCGCACCGTGTCGTCGCTATCCTCGGCCAGAGGTCCGACGTGCAACCCGGCGACCGCCACGCCGGCGGCGTTCTCGCAGAGCGTCAGCGTCGGCGGCGCACATGCCGTCGGCGGCGCGGCCACCGGGTTCACAGTGATCGCGGTCGAGGCTGTCGCCGCAGTTGGATAGGTGTTGGAGCCGTCAGTCGACGTCACTGACAGATGCAGCGTGTCGGAGCCTTCATATTCCGATGTCGGCGTATAGGTCAGTCCCGCCAGCAGCGCATTCACGGCCGCCGCATTTCCCGATAGCGTCAGCGTCGCACTGTCGTCGCCGCTCACCGTCACGCCGCTCAGAGCCGCGACATGCAGCGTCCCGTGCGAGACCATCAGTGTCGCACTCACGGTGTCGTCTGAATCCTCCGCAAGCGGCCCGACGCGCACCCCGGCAATCGCGGCAACGGCGTTCTCGTTGAGCACCAATGTCGGCGGCGTGCTCGCCGTCGGCGGCTCGGCCACCGGGGCGACCGTCACGAGCTCCGACGCCGTCACCGTGGCGCTGATGTCGCCTTCCGAATCGCGCTCGGTCGCAGCGATCTGGAGCGTGAAGGCGCCTTCGAACTCCGCCGGAGGCGTGATCGTCAGGCTCGACAGATTCCAGCCGGCGACATCCTCCGCGGTACTGCCTGCGGTCGCCGTGAAGCTGTGACCGGGCGGACCAGTGCCGTCGCTCAGCGTGGCGCCCACCGGGATGTCGCTCACGACAAGCGCGGCGAAGCTGTTCGGCGCCGCATCGCCGTTCGCGCCCGACAGGCCCCTCACCATCGCGCCAAGGTCCACTGCAATCGCCGTGTTCTCGTTGCCGTGCGCGGCCACCGGGCTGAGGGTCGGCGCCAGGGGGGAGACCGTCACCAGCTCGCTTGCAACGGACGTGTTGGCATCCTGGTCGGTCGCCGTAACCGCCAGCGTGAAATTGGTATCGTTCGGCGGAGTGACCTTCAGGGTCGAGAGATTCCAGCCCTTCACGTCGATCGCGGTGTTGCCGATCGTCGCCACGAAGCTGTTGGTGCCGTCGGTGAGCACCGCCCCCACCGGGATGCCGCCCACCACAAGCGACTGCACGCTGTTGGCGTGGCCCGGCAGGCTGTTCGCGGTCGCCGCAATGGTGCCCAATGCGATCGCCGTGCCTTCGATACCGGTCTCGGCCTGTGGCAACCAGCTCAGCGCCGGCGGCGTCTCGTCGACCGTGATGGCTTGCGCCGCTTCCGGCGCCGGATTGCCGGCGGTATCGGAGACATCAGCCGTCACCGTATAGTTGCCGTCATGCAGCGCCTTGGCTTCGGCAGAGGTGACGTTGACCGACCAGGCGTTGTTTGCCAGCGTGACGACGAATATGTCGACGACCTCGCCCGAGCTGTCGACGATCCTGACCGTCACCGGCTGGCCGTTCTCTG
This sequence comes from Bradyrhizobium macuxiense, assembly GCF_001542415.1. Classification (GTDB taxonomy): domain Bacteria; phylum Pseudomonadota; class Alphaproteobacteria; order Rhizobiales; family Xanthobacteraceae; genus Bradyrhizobium; species Bradyrhizobium macuxiense. Next base: position 20,489 of record NZ_LNCU01000039.1, on the reverse strand, counting down.
CGTCCGATACCGTGCCCGCGATGACAAACCCCGCGCTTGCAATATCGGCATTGACGACGTTGCTGCGCGCAATGGTGTCGATGGCGATCGCGGGCGGGGTTACGTCCACCCTGATCGGCTGCGAGGCCTCGGCCGTCTGGCCGGTCGCATTCGTCACCTCCGCCGTCAGCGTGTACATGCCGTCGGCCAGCGCCTTGGCCGTCGCCGGGCTCAGGTCGAGCGACCAGGCGCTGTTGGAGACTGTCGCCGTGCCGCTGAAAACGACCTGCTCAGAACCATTGGTGATGGAGACGGTAACGATCTGCCCGTCCTGTACGCCCGAGGTCGCACCGACAATCTCAACGCCGGCAGCCGCTTTGCTGGCATTGATGATGTCGTCTCCGGCAACGCTGATCTGTCCCCCAATGCTGGTGATCGCAAGCGTTGGCAGAGGCAGAATGACCTGCTGTAAAACTGCATTTTGCAGCGGTGGAAGCGGATTTTGCTGATAGTTGGGGTCGGGCTGAAGGAAATTGATCGGCTGCAGCAAATCTCCCGGGTTGGCAAAGGGAGATGCGCCGGAGCCGACGGGCGACCATCCCTTCGCGTAATTGGCCAGCGCGTCCTGCTGGGCGATCTGCAATTGCTGCATCTGAGCAGGCGTATTCGTGACCGTGTTGATGCCGACCGAGGATCCACGCCTGCTCAGGACCACCGTCTCTCCGGGATCCTCGACGATGATGTGTCGCGGGATCGCCTCCTTGGTGACGAGTTCGAATACGCCGTGCGGCAGCTCCTTGTATGTGATGGTGTCGTCATCCAGGAACGTGACGTTCGGGTCCGCGGCATGCGCCTCCTCGGCGAGCGCGAAGGTCAGCGCCGCGAGCGACAGCAGGCCGAAACCGCTGGCCTGGGTGCGGCCGCGAATGCTGCCGACAGGCGTGTCCACGGTCAGGGAGCCGGACTTCGCCAGTTCGCCCGCGGTGAACGCGAAGGCGCCTCTGATCACCGAGAGCAGGGCCGACCGCAAGGTGCCGGTAGCGTCGCGCGGGAATTCGCCCAGCACCACGCCGCTGTCGTGGGACAGGTTGAACACGGTGCCGTCGATGAAGCGGATCTCGATCCGGCCGTCGGCCGCGGTCTCGATCACGTCATCAGGACAAACGGGATCGCCGACCATCGCTTGAACGGGGATGCCGCCGGCACGCGTGATGGTGCAACGACCGATCGCCGTCTGAATGCTGCCGATGACATTGCCGATTGAATGGGGAAGCCGGCCCAATGCGGCCGTGCTCGCGTCCCCCAGCTCTACGCCGGACGCAACTAACATTGGCTTCGACCTCGCCCGCTAATAGCTCAGGCGCAGCGTGGTGCCGTAGTGTTTTTGCTTTGGCGTGCCCTCGCCACGAGGTCAAAATATCTTGGCGCTGGCAGCCCTAGGCTCGCCCGCCGAAACGTCCTGATTGAATTTATTTCCGTCTGTGAACAAACGTCAGTGAATCAATTTCCAACAATAAGGGATGCGCTTGCCGATGCGACAGGAATGCTGTCGTTTCGTCGCAAGTGCGATCCCTTAAAAATTATAGTATAGTTTACGGGCGGAATGTCCATTTCTTAATTGCACGACGCCGGGCTCCGGCTGAGCCTGGCTGTAATTTCTGATTTTCTGACGTCCATATTATTCGGTTCGACGGTCCAATCCACCATCGAGCAGCCAGAGACGAGATCTTCTCAAGAAGGAGGGGATCATGCGCATGCATTCGATTAGCATATTGGCGGCAAGTTTCGTTTTGGCGCTGGCAGCTCTGTTGCCTGGTCCCGCGCGAGCGCAAGCCGAGTCTGCTCAACCCGCAGTTCAGAACCTGTCGTCAAAGCCCATCGGGAAGGTCGTCACCGTTGTCGGTTCGGTCACGATCGAGCATGCGAACGCAGTCGTCGTTCAGGCAAATCTTTCCCCTGAAGCTGCTCAGCCGAAGGTTGGCGATTTCGTCTACATGAGCGACGTGGTCCAGACTGGAGCCGATGGCCGGGTCGCGATCAACTTTGTCGATGGCACGTCGTTTAACCTGTCGAGCAATGCCCGCATGGCCTTGACCGAATTCGTCTACGACCCGAACGGAAAGTCGAATTCGAGCCTGCTCAGCCTCACCAAGGGTACGTTCACCTTCGTGGCCGGCAACATCGCAAAGACCGGCGACATGAAGATCGACACCCCTGTCGCGACGATGGGAATTCGCGGCACCACGCCGCACATCGAGATATCGGACGATGGGACGGTTAAATTCGCCACGCTCATTGAGGAAGGCAAGAGCTCGGTTGTGAGAAAGCACCGGGCCGCGACGCAGCAACCTGAGCAGAAAGTCGACCACACGTTCAATCCCAGGATCTGTCGCGGGTGCTGAGCGAAGCAAGGCTTCGCCATGGAATGGCGACTTGTGCAAATCAGCGCTCGCACGTTTCAGGATCGGGACGCCTGATATGGGAGTTCGTGCAGTGACCGGGGCTATCGACGGCCTGACGCCGCTTCTCGTCGTGCTGCTGCTCGCGTCACCGGCAGTGGCGCAAGCCCCGAAGAAAGATGGGCATCTTCATGATATTGAACTCTGCAACGGCGTGAATCGCAGCCCCTCGGAAGCCCGCATCAACAGTTGCACGGCGCTCATCGAAGCCAGCCAGGACATGACGACGGCCGGCCTGGCTATCGCATACAACAACCGCGGCAACGCCTATGCGGCCGGGCGGGACTATGATCGCGCCATCCGCGATTTCGATAGTTCGATCAAGCTCAATCCAAAATACGACAAGCCGCTCAACAATCGCGGCGTGGCCTTCCTGAAGAAAGGCGAATACGATCGCGCGATCGACGCGTTCGATCAGGCGATCAAGCTCACTCCCAGTTACGGCGAAGCCTTCGCCAACCGTGCCGGCGCCTACCTGAAAAAGAGCGAATACGATCGCGCGGCGCAGGATTATGATGAAGCCATTCGCCTCGAGCCCAACCTGGAAGGTGTGTGGAACGGACGTTGCTGGACACGAGCCATCCTTGGCGCGTTGAGGGCGGCGCTGGAGGATTGCAACAAGGCGCTCCAATCGAATTCGAGCAGCGCAGCAGCAGCAAGCAACGCAGCAACATATGACTCGCGCGGCCTGATCTACCTGAAGATGGGCCAGACCTCAGCGGCTGTGGAAGACTACAGCTCTGCGCTTCGGCTGGACCCGAAGCTGGCGAGCGCGTTCTACGGGCGCGGGCTCGCCGAACTCAAGCGGGGCGACCACGCCCACGGCGATGCCGATATCTCAAAGGCGAAGGCGATCCGGGGCAACATCGCCGACGACTTCGCGCGGTATGGCGTGCGGTAGCCACCGCACGCGCAAGCCCGCCTCGTCCTACCAGAGCCCCTGCCCTTGCTGTGCCGGATATGGATACTGGCCCTGCTGCCCCGGATAATAGTACTGGCCGCCGCCGCGTCGCCGTGTGTAGACCTGCGGAGGCGCCGGATTACCCTGGAAGAAGTTGCCGAAGAAGCCACCGCCGTTGTCGTCCCAGCCGCCGTCGCGGCCGGCAACGACTTCCACATCATCGGTCCGAGGCGTCGGCTTGCGCGTGATGAAGCCGCCTTGCGGCTGGTTGCTCAGCACCGCGACGAACTCGGTGCGATAGTTGGTTTCGCTGCTCAGCGGCTCGTCCGAGACGATGATCGAGGATCGCGGCACCGCGGTCGGCGCGATGCGATCTAGCACATCCTGCGGGATGGTGATGCGGTCGAGCGCATCCTTGGCGTTGTCGCCGTTGTCGATCGTTACCACGCTCCAGCGCAGGCTCGCGCCGTCGCGCGCCATCGCCGTAAAAACGTGCGTGCCGATCGGCTGGTCGGGATCGCGGATCGTGACCGGCACTTCGATGCTCGAGTCGAACACCTCGCCCCCGTCCGGCCACTCCTTATGGGTGTTGCGGCGGACGTAGAGCTTCTGCGTTGCGCGGCTGATGTAGACGGACACCGGCTCGAGCGCGAGCTTTGCCTCGGTCGCCGCCTTCGCGGTATCGGCCTTCTTGGTCGCGGCCGTCTTGGCGGCGTCCTTTGCCGCGGCAGCAGCGTCAAGCTTCGACTTCGCATCGGCCTTGGCGGTGTCGAGTGCGGTTGCCGCGTCCGCAGCCCTTGCAGCGGCCTTCTGCTTCACATCCTCGGCGCGTGCCTTGGCCTGATCCGTCTTGGCGCCGGCGAGCACCTTGTCGGCGTACGCGACCTGGGCATCGGCGCGGGTCTTGAGCAATTCCAGCTTGCGCAGCGCCGTGGGCGTGAACGGTGCGGCCTCGCGTGTCGCGGCCGCAGCGGCCTTCTTCGCCTCGTCAGCGGCCGTGGCGGCGTCCTCGGCCTCGCGAGAGAGCTTCTGCGCCTGCGCCGGAGCCGCCGCGAGGGTTTGTGCGTTCGGCTGGAACAGGGCCGGGTGAGAAAACGCCGTCGGAGCGGCGTCGATCGGCGAAATGATTACCCGCATCCCGATCCAGGTCTTGTCGAACAGCTTCTCCGCGAAATCATAGGGCATCCGCACGCAGCCGTGCGAGGCAGCATAGCCTGGCAGCGGGCCGCCATGCAGCGCAATTCCGTTCCAGGTGATGCGCTGCATGTTCGGCATCCAGGCATCATCATAGAGGGTGGAGTGGTGGTCCTTGTCCTTCTCGATGAGCGCGAACACACCGGCCGGCGTCTCGCGTCCCTTGATGCCGGTCGACACCGGCGCGCGCAGGATCCAGCCGTCCGCATCATAGAAGGTGACCTGCTGGGACTTGATCGACACGATTGCCATGATCGGGTCGCCCGCCTCGCGCGGCGCCGTCGCCTCGACGGCTTGCGCCGGACGCGCCTGTCTCGCCACTGCCCCGGAGGTCAGCGCTGTCAGTGCTGCCAACGCTGCCAGTGCCGCAATGGCGGGAGCCGCCCGACGCCGCATCGCTGCGGTGGATTGCGCCGTCGTCATTCGATCAACCATGCCCAGCCCCAATTGAAATGCCTGCCCGCCCTGATGCGGTTTACGTGTCAGATTGCGACACCTTCATTAACTGACCACTGCCAAGCCTCGTTCCCGTTATCAAGTCACCTTCGTCATTCCCCGCAAAATCACGTATCCGGCACGGCCCAAACCGGCCAGTTCCCGGCGCTTCCAACGAGATTCGTATTGAACGCTTGGGCTTAGGCAAATTTTAAACCGGTGGGCGTAGCGTAGCTTTCGCGAGTTCAGTGGTTGAGAGTTTGTGAGTACGCCATGACAGAACCCCATCGCCCGAGGGTGAAATACGTCATCGGGCCTGACGGCAGCCCGTTGACGATTGCGGACCTGCCAGCGCCCGGAACCAAGCGGTGGGTCATCCGCCGCAAGGCCGAGGTTGTAGCCGCGGTCCGCGGCGGCCTGCTATCCCTTGAGGAGGCCTGCAGCCGCTATACGCTGACCGTTGATGAATTCCTCTCCTGGCAGTTCTCGATCGACCAGCATGGTCTGGCCGGGCTGCGCACCACCCGGATCCAGCAGTATCGACAGTAAATCTAGTCAAACTAGTGGCATTTGACGAAAACCGGCTTTGCTTGGCGAAGCCGGTTTTTTTCATGTCCGCGTTTTTGCCGCGGTTCTTAATCTTCGTTAACCAGATGGAAACCATACCCTAGGCAATAATTGCCCAGTCGGACCCCTGTTGGGCCGAATCCCTGGGGGCCGTTGGTGCAAAGTCTGGTTGCTTTCCTGAGAGGTCTGGGTGCGGCCCGCCTCGCGGCAATGGTGGCGGTCACCGCCGCCCTGATCGGTTTCTTCGCTTTCGTCATCATGCGCGTCACCACGCCGCAGATGACCACCCTCTTCACCGACCTCTCGACCGACGATTCCTCGGCCATCATCAAGGAGTTGGAACGCCAGGCGGTCCCCTATGAGCTCCGCAATGATGGGGCCGTTATCATGGTACCGAAGGACAAGGTGACCCGGCTCAGGATGAAGCTCGCCGAGGGCGGCATGCCCAAGGGCGGCGGCGTCGGCTACGAGATCTTCGACAAGTCGGACGCGCTCGGCACCACGAGCTTCGTCCAGAACATCAACCATTTGCGCGCGCTGGAAGGCGAGCTCGCCCGGACCATCCGCGGCATCGACCGCGTGCAGGCGGCGCGCGTCCATCTGGTGCTGCCGGAACGGCCGCTGTTCTCGCGCGAGACGCCGGAGCCTTCGGCCTCGATCGTGCTGCGGGTGCGCGGCTCCCTCGAACCGCAGCAGATCCGCGCCATCCGCCACGTGGTCGCCTCCGCCGTCAACGGGCTGAAGCCGCAGCGCGTCTCGATCGTCGACGAAACCGGCCAGCTACTGGCCGACGGCGCCACGTCGGATGCCGATGCCGCGGTCGGCGACGAGCGCCGCACCGCCTTCGAGAAGCGGCTGCGCAAGCAGGTCGAGGACATCGTTTCCTCGGTGGTCGGCGCCGGGCGCGCCCGCGTTCAGCTCTCCGCCGACTTCGACTACAACAAGATCACCCAGACCTCGGACAAGTTCGATCCCGAAGGAAGGGTGCTGCGCTCGAGCCAGACCCGCGAGGAATCGAGCGCCACCACGGACAATTCCGGCCAGGTCACGGTCAACAACGAGCTGCCGGGCAACCAGAACCAGGACAACGCCGCCCGCGCCAAGGACCAGAGCAAGAAGAGCGAGGAAACCAACAACTACGAGATTTCCCGCACGACGACGACCGAGGTTACCGAGGCCGGCCGCGTCAACCGGATCTCGGTCGCGGTGCTGGTCGACGGCAGCTATTCGAAGAACGAAAAGGGCGAGATGGTCTACCAGGACCGCTCCAAGGAGGAGCTCGACCGCATCTCCGCCCTGGTGCGCTCCGCGATCGGCTTCGACAAGAAGCGTGGCGACCAGGTCGAGGTGGTCAATCTCCGCTTCGCCGAACCGCCGATGGCAACCCCGCTCCCCGAGCCGACCGGCCTGCTCGGCATGCTGCAGTTCACCAAGGATGACGTCATGTACGTCATCGAGCTCGGCGTGATGATGATGCTTGGCCTGGTCGTACTGTTCATGGTGGTCCGCCCGCTGGTCAAGCGCATCGTGGCGACCGACGCAATTCCGGCCCTGCCGGGTGCGGGCGCCGCCCCGGCTTTCGCCGAGGCCGGCGCGCACGCGAGCGAAGGCGCATCCGGCGCGACCGGCCAGGCGCTGATCCCGAGCAACAGCGCCGCGGCCCAGTTGATCGACGTCGCCCAGATCCAGGGCCAGGTCCATGCCCAGGCCGTGCACCGGGTCGGCGAGCTGGCCGAACGCAATCCGAACGAAACCGTCTCCATCGTCCGTCAATGGCTGAGCGAACCTGCCGAGAGCTGACATGGCCGCCGTACCGCAGACCACCAACCACAACGATATCACCAGCGTCCTGACGACGCTGGCGAGCCGGCAGAACGGCCGGCCGAGGAGCAAGCCGCTGTCCGGTCCCAAGCGCGCGGCGATCCTGATGCTCGCGCTCGGCGAGCAGTATGGCGGCAAGATCTGGTCGATGCTCGACGACGACGAGGTACGCGAGCTGTCGGTCCACATGTCGACGCTCGGCACGGTGGAGGCCGACGTGGTCGAGGACCTGATGCTCGAATTCGTCTCGCGGATGTCGGCATCCGGCGCGCTGATGGGCAATTTCGACGCCACCGAGCGCCTGCTGCAGCAATACCTGCCGGCCGAACGCGTCACCGGCATCATGGACGAGATTCGTGGCCCTGCCGGCCGCAACATGTGGGAGAAGCTCTCCAACGTGCAGGAAGAGGTGCTCGCCAACTATCTCAAGAACGAGTACCCGCAGACTATCGCCGTGGTGCTGTCGAAGCTGAAGCCGGAGCACGCCGCGCGCGTGCTCGCGATCCTGCCCGAGGACATGGCGCTCGACGTCGTCGGCCGCATGCTGCGGATGGAGGCGGTGCAGAAGGAAGTCATCGAACGCGTCGAGCAGACGCTGCGCACCGAGTTCATGTCGAACCTGTCGCAAACCCGCCGCCGCGACGCCCATGAGGTGATGGCCGAGATCTTCAACAATTTCGACCGCCAGACCGAGACCCGCTTCATCACCTCGCTGGAAGAGGAAAACCGCGAATCCGCCGAGCGCATCAAGGCGCTGATGTTCACCTTCGACGACCTGATCAAGCTCGACGCCGCCTCGGCGCAGACCCTGATGCGCAACATCGACAAGGACAAGCTCGGCGTCGCGCTGAAGAGCGCCAACGAGGAGGTGCGCAGCTTCTTCCTCGGCAACATGTCCAGCCGCGCCGGCAAGATGCTGATGGACGACATGGCCGCGATGGGCCCCGTCAGGCTGCGCGACGTCGACGAGGCGCAGGCGCTGCTCGTCAACCTCGCCAAGGACCTCGCCGCCCGGGGCGAGATCACGCTGACCAAGAACCGCGCCGACGACGAGCTGGTGTACTGATGGCCAGGCCCGCGAAATTCCTGTTCGACACCGACTTCTCGGCACCGGACCGTGCGCGCGAGCGCGCCGCCACGCCGGCTGAAGTCGCTCAGAAAATCGCCGATGCGGAGGACAGGGCGTACCGCGCCGGCCATGAGGCCGCCCTGCGCGAGGCCAAGGTCGAGAGCGACCGCCGCGCCGCGCAGGCGCTGGAGCAGATCGGCAGCGCAATCTCGGGGATCGCCGCGCGGTTCGCCGGCATCGAGACACGGATGGAGACCGAGGCCGTCGACGTCGCGGTCGCGGTCGCCCGCAAGCTTTGCAGCGAGCTGGTCGCCCGCGAGCCGCTCGGCGAGATCACCGCGCTGGTCAGCGACTGCTTCTCGCATCTGGTGTCGACGCCGCATCTCGTGGTCCGCATCAACGATGCACTCTACGAAAGCGCACGCGAGAATATCGAGCGGATGGCCGCGCATAGCGGCTTCCAGGGACGGCTGGTGATCCTGGCCGAACCGACGATTGCGACCGGCGACTGCCGGATCGAATGGGCCGATGGCGGCGTCGTGCTGGAGCGCGCCGCGATCGAAGCGAAGATCAACGAACTTGTCGGGCGCTATCTGGCGTCCCGCGGTCAGGCCGGCTGACGGCGATGAGGACTGAACCATGAGCGACACCGACGCACACGTCCCGCTTCCCGATCTCAACTCGGCCGAGGCGCCGGGGATCGACGATGTCGGCTACAACGAAGACGAACATGCTTCGCGCATTGCCGCCGATCTGGAGGCGGTGTTCGACGTGCCGGTGCAGGTCTCGGCCGTGCTCGGCCGCTCCAAGATGGATGTCGGCGACCTCCTGAAGCTCGGACCGGGCACGGTGCTCGAGCTCGACCGCCGCGTCGGCGAAGCGATCGACATCTACGTCAACAACCGCCTGGTGGCGCGTGGCGAAGTAGTTCTGGTGGAAGACAAGCTCGGCGTGACCATGACCGAAATCATCAAGGCTGAACGCTCGTAACACCTCACACGGTTCCGCGCGGTTCGCGCGACCAGACGAACAGGAGACTATCATGCGGCTTCTCATCGTTGGCACCCTGAAGGGCCAGCTCACGACCGCGACCAAGATCGCGATGGACAAGGGCGCCACCGTGACCCACGCGGAAGCCGCCGAACAGGCGCTGAGCGTGGTGCGCGGCGGCAAGGGCGCCGACCTCCTGCTGGTCGATGTCGGCCTCGACATCCGCGACCTGGTGATGCGGCTCGACGCCGAGCACATCCATGTGCCGATCGTGGCTTGCGGCATCTCCAACGATGCCCGCGCCGCAGTCGCCGCGATCCACGCCGGCGCCAAGGAATACATCCCGCTGCCGCCCGACCCCGAACTGATCGCAGCCGTGCTCGCCGCGGTCGCCAACGACGCACGCGACCTGGTCTGGCGCGACGAGGCGATGGGCAAGGTGATCAAGCTGGCGCAGCAGATCGCGGGCTCGGATGCCTCGGTGATGATCACCGGCGAGTCCGGCACCGGCAAGGAAGTGCTGGCGCGCTATGTCCACTCCCGCTCGGCTCGCGCCAAGCGGCCGTTCATCTCGATCAACTGCGCGGCGATCCCGGAGCATCTGCTGGAGTCCGAGTTGTTCGGCCACGAAAAGGGCGCCTTCACCGGCGCGATCGCCC
>NZ_LNCU01000039.1:0-10393 GCF_001542415.1 Bradyrhizobium macuxiense | reverse complement strand
GCCCGCCGCATCGGCAAGTTCGAGGAAGCGACCGGCGGCACGCTGCTGCTCGACGAAATCTCCGAAATGGACGTCCGCCTGCAGTCCAAGCTGCTGCGCGCGATCCAGGAGCGTGTGATCGACCGCGTCGGCGGCACCAGGCCCGTGCCGGTCGACATCCGCATCATCGCGACCTCGAACCGCAACCTCGCCGAGGCCGTGCGCGAAGGCACCTTCCGCGAAGACCTGCTGTTCCGCCTCAACGTCGTCAACCTGAAGATCCCGCCGCTGCGCGACCGCCCGGCCGATATCCTCGAGCTGGCGCAGCACTTCGCCAAGAAATACGCCGAAGCCAATGGCGTGCCGGTGCGCCCGATCTCAGCCGACGCACGGCGGATCCTGACCGCGAACCGCTGGCAGGGCAACGTCCGCGAGCTCGAGAACACCATCCATCGCTCGGTGCTGATGGCGCAGGGCGACGAGATCGGGCCCGAGGCGATTCTCACGCCCGACGGCGACCGCCTCGACCTCGCCAAGACCGCGCCCGCGGTGGCACACGCCACCTTCGCCGCCGAGCAGGTCACCCGGGCGCTGGTCGGCCGCACCGTCGCCGATGTCGAACGCGACCTGATCCTGGAGACGCTGAAGCACTGCCTCGGCAACCGCACCCATGCCGCCAACATCCTCGGCATCTCGATCCGCACGCTGCGCAACAAGCTGAACGAATATGCCGACGGCGGCATCCCGATCACCCCGGCCGGCAACGGCGCACCCGACTATCAGCGGCTGGCGGCGGCAGGCTGAGGAACCCAAACGGCGAGGCAATCGACGCGATTGCCTCGGATCACGAATAGCTCGGCGCGTCGGGCTTGCGGAAGATCCGAATCGGATCGCCGGGCGTGATGGTGCGGCCCGTGAACGTCACATAGGCGTACAGCGCGAGATAGCCGATGGCGAGCGCGCCAACGAGATAGAACAGCCAGATTCCCACGCGCTTCATCGAACCGTCACGCCCCCGAAATATCCCGCCTTTTAGTCTGCCGCCCGGCCAAGCGCCACCGGCAACATGCCGCGCCCCCCGCGACACTCACCGTGCTGCTCTAGCGAGAACGCTTTCCAGCAGGGTTGGATCCCGCGTGATCCGGGATGGATCGCGGTTGCGAAACCGGGCCTGCTGTGTCGTGACATTTTAGCGGTGGTACGGGGCGTCAGCTAACGCGGCCTCGCGCGTGGACGTGACGCGACGGCAGGCTGACCTCGGCTAGCCTCGCGGCATCTTCCTCCCGGTCGATCGCGACATACTCGCCGTGCCAGTAGGCCAGCGCAGCGGTGCGCTGCGAGGCGATCACGTCGAGCACGCGGCCGATCACGATAGCGTGCGAATGCCGTTCGATCGTCTCCTCGACCTCGCAATCAACCGCCGCAAGCGCGCCGACCAGAAGCGGCACGCCCGAGGCACGCGTCGTCCATCCGGCGCCGGCGAACCGTTCCGCCCCCTTCAGCCCGCCCTTGCCGGTGAAGCGTTCGGCGATGTCGAGCTGGTCCGCCGTCAGGATATTCACGCCGAACACGCCATGCCGCTTGATCAGCGGCCATGACGACGCCGCGCGGTTGATGCTGACGATCAGGGACGGCGGATCCACCGACAATGACGACACCGAGGTCACCGTCATTCCCGAAACATCCGCGCCGCGGCCGGCAGTGATGACGCTGACGCCGCCGGTGAGATGACGCATCGCGCCGCGGAAGTCGCCAGCGGAGGCGGCGGGAGCAACCGAGATGTTTCGGACAACGGAGTTCATGGCAACCTCACAGGTCGGACGTGTCTTCGCTGCCTTCGAGCAGGTGTTTCAGGATCTCACCTTCCAGCGCAGCCAGTTCGGCCGAGCCGCGCCGGCGCGGCCGCGGCAGGTCGATCGCGACATCCTGCGCGATGCGGCCGTCCTCGATGACAAGCACGCGGTCGGCCAGTGCCACCGCCTCGGCGACGTCATGCGTCACCAGGATCGCGGTGAAGCCCTGGTCGCGCCAGACCCGTTCGAGCAATTGCTGCATTGAGATCCGGGTCAGTGCGTCCAGCGCGCCGAGCGGCTCGTCGAAAGCCAGCACGCGCGGCTGGCTGACCAGCGCCCGCGCCAGCGCGACGCGCTGCTTCTGGCCGCCCGAGAGCACCGAGGGCCACTGCGCGCGCTTGTCGCCGAGACCGACCTCGACCAGCGCCTGCTCGGCACGCGCCTGCGCGTCGGCCGAGGACCGTTCGCGGCCAAGCCCGACCTCGACATTCGAGAGCACGCGCGCCCAGGGCAGCAGGCGCGGCTCCTGGAACATGACGCGTATATCCTGAGCCCGCGGCTGCTCGCCGAAAGCGATGCTCCCCGCGGTCGGCTTCTCGAGCCCCGCGACGAGGCGCAGCAGCGTGCTCTTGCCGCAGCCGCTGCGGCCCACGATCGCGACGAACTGGCCGGCCGGAATATGCAGATCGATGCCGCGCAATACATCGTTGTCGCCGAACGATTTGCGCAGGCCGCGGACGGTCAGAGACAGCCCCCGCGCCGCGCCTTCCGATGCCCGCCGCAACTGCCGCGCCTCGGTGAGGATATCGGCGCGCTCGACCGGCTCGGCATCTGCGGACTGGAAATGAAGCACTTCTTGCATTCTCGTTCTCACTTCTTCTGGAAGGCGGGGTGCCAGGACAGGGTCAAGCGCTCCAGCGCCCGCGAGGCGCTGTCTGCGAGCTTGCCGAGCAAGGCGTAGATCAGGATCGAGAGCACCACGACGTCGATCAGCATGAACTCGCGCGCCTGCATCGCCATGTAGCCAAGGCCGGACGAGGCCGCGATGGTCTCGGCCACGATCAGCGTCAGCCACATGATGCCGAGTGCAAAGCGCAGGCCGACGAAGATCGACGGCAGCGCGCCGGGAAAAATGACCCGGCGGAACAGCTCGCCGTCGCTCATGCCGTAGATGCGGCCCATCTCGATCAGTTGCGGATCGACGGTGCGGATGCCGTGCAGCGTGTTGAGATAGATCGGGAAGAACACGCCGAGCGCGACCAGGAACAGCTTGGCCGACTCGTCGATGCCGAACCACAGGATGACGAGCGGGATCAGCGCCAGATGCGGGATGTTGCGAACCATCTGCAGCGTGGTGTCGGTGAGCTTCGCCGACAGCTGCGACAGGCCGTTGGCGAGACCGAAGGCGAATCCGATGCTGCCGCCGATCAAAAAGCCGATGCTGGCGCGCCAGAAGCTGACCCAGATATTGCGGGCCAGCTCGCCGGAGAGCAGCAATTTCCACCCCGCCAGCGCGACGTCGGTCGGCGCCGGCAGCACGCGCGACGGCACGAAGCCGGTAACGCAGGCGAGCTGCCAGAGCACGATGATCGCGAGCGGCACGATCCACGGGATCAGGCTGTCGACGCGCGGCAATTTGGGTGCGCGAACGCGCGGAAGACTGTCTATCAAACTCATGACTGCGATGCCTGTTTCTGCGGACGGTAGTCGTTGCCGATGGTTTCACCGAACGGCCCGGTGTTGACGCGGATCGGCGTCACGTTGTCCGGACGTGCCAGCGACAGCAGCGGGAACACCAGTTCGGCGAAGCGATAGGCTTCCTCGAGATGCGGGTAGCCGGACAGGATGAAGGTATCGACGCCGATGTCCTGGTACTCCTTGATCCGTGCGGCCACGGTCCGGGGATCGCCGACCAGCGCGGTGCCGGCGCCGCCGCGCACCAGGCCGACGCCGGCCCACAGATTCGGGCTGATCTCAAGCTGGTCTCGCCGCCCGCCATGCAGCTGCGCCATGCGCTGCTGACCGACCGAGTCCATCCGCGCGAAGATCTTCTGCGCGGCCTCGACCGTGTCGTCGGTGACATACTGGATCAGCTCGTCGGCGGCCTTCCAGGCTTCCGCGTTGGTCTCGCGCACGATCACATGCAGGCGGATGCCGAACGACAGCTTGCGGTCGCGCTGCGCAGCCACCGCCTTCACCCGCGCGACTTTCTCGGCGACCTGCGCCGGCGGCTCGCCCCAGGTCAGGTATTTGTCGACGGTATCGACCGCGACATCGATGCCGGCGTCGGAGGAGCCGCCGAAATAGAGCGGCGGGCGCGGCGACTGAACGGGCTGGAACAAGAGCCGGCCATCCTCGATCCGGATATGCTTGCCCTCGACATTGACGGTCTTGCCCGCAAGCAGGTCGCTATAGACTTTGAGGAACTCACGCGTCACTTCGTAGCGCTCGTCATGGGACAGGAAGACGCCGTCGCCCTTGTTCTCGACGGGGTCGCCGCCGGTGACGACGTTGACCAACAGGCGGCCGTTCGAGATCCGGTCCAGCGTCGCGGTCATGCGCGCGGCAACGCTCGGCGACTGCAGGCCTGGCCTCACCGCGACGAGATAGCGCAGCCGCTCGGTCCAGGGCGCGACGGCTGATGCCACGACCCAGGAGTCCTCGCAGCTCCGTCCCGTGGGCAGCAGCACGCCGTAATAGCCGAGCTGGTCCGCGGCCTGCGCGATCTGGCGCAGATAGTTGAAGTTCACCTCGCGTCCGCCCTGCGACGTGCCGAGGTAGCGGCTGTCGCCGTGGGTCGGCAGAAACCAGAGGATATTGGCGTTGGTTGGGGTGCTCACGTTCCCGGCCTCCATGCGACGTCAGAAATCTTGATTTGTTTGGGGATCAGGCCGAGCGCGAAGAACGTGTCGGCCACCTGCTGCTGGTCGGCGATCACGGCATCGGTGACCGGCTTGATGCCGTAGGCCTGGCGCTTCAGCGCGACCTCCACCACCGGCACCGAGAGCCCGATGGATGGCGCAAGCTGTTCGGCCACGGCGTGGATGTCGCCCTTCGCCCAGTCATCGACTTCGCTCAACTGCGCGAGCACGAGACCGACGATCTTCGGATCGCGCTGCAGGAACGTTTTCGATGCGAAATAGAACTGATAGTTCGCAACGACGCCGGTGCCGTCGGCCAGCGTGCGCGCCCCGGTTGCCGCCTCGGCCGCGGCCTGGAACGGATCCCAGATCACCCAGGCATCGACAGCACCGCGCTCGAAGGCGGCGCGCGCATCGGCGGGCGCCAGGAACACCGGCTCGATCTCGGAATATTTGACACCCGCCTTCTCCAGCGCCTTGACCAGGAGATAATGGACGTTGGAGCCCTTGTTGAGCGCGACCTTCTTGCCCTTCAGCTCGGCGACCGACTTGATCGGACTGTCCTTCGGCACGAGGATGGCCTCGCCCTTCGGCGCCGCCGGCTCGTAGGCGACATACTGGATCGGTGCGCCGGCGGCCTGCGCGAAGATCGGCGGCGCCTCGCCGGTGTTGCCGAAATCGATCGCGCCGACATTGAGCGCTTCGAGCAGCGGCGGTCCGGACGGAAACTCGGTCCAAACCGCCTTGTAGCCCGCACCCTTCAGCTTCTCCTCGAGCGAGCCCTTGCTCTTCAGCAGCACCAGCTTGCCGTATTTCTGATAGCCGATACGGACGACCTTCTCCTGGCCGTAGGACGCACCGACCGTCGCGGCGACCACGCTGAGCGACAGCACCGCGCGGGCGATCCAGCGTCGAAACAAACGCGTCATGGGTGACGTCCTCTGCATTGAATTGACCAAGGAACAGGCGATCAGGTCTGGGTGTTGCGCCAGACGATGTCGCGGATCGCGATCTGCTTCGGAATCAGGCCGAGCTTGAAGAACCCGTCGGCGACGCCCTGCTGGGTTGCGACGATATCGTCGGTGACAGGTCCGACCGAAAACCCGGCCCGTTTGGCCGCGATGATCTGGATGTCGAGCGGAACGCCGGTGACGGCGCTCAACGATTTCGCGACCTCTTCGGGATGCGCCTGCGCCCACGCCGCGGTCGACGTCGTGACATCGACGATCTGCTGCAGGAGTTGGCCGTTGTTCTTCGCGAAGTCGCGGTTGGCGATATAGAACGAGTTGGTCTTGGTGATCTCGCGGGAGTTCACCAGAATGCGACCGTTCTGTCTGGTCTCGCCGATTGCGAAATACGGATCCCAGATCGCCCAGGCATCGATGCCGCCATTCGCAAAGGCGGGTCCGGCGTCCGGTGGGGTCAGGTAGACCGGCGTGATGTCGTTATAGGTAAGGCCCGCCTTCTCCAGCGTCCGGATGACGATGTTGTGGGCGCTCGATCCCTTGGTGAAGCCGACGCGCTTGCCCTTGAGATCCGCAATCGTCGTGATTGCCGAAGCTTGCGGCACCAGGATGCCTGACCCGTTGATGATCGGCTGCGCTGCCGCATAGACGATGGCCGCGCCCGCGGCTTGCGCGAAAATCGGCGGCGAGTCGCCGACTGCACCATAATCGACACTACCGACATTCATCGCCTCCATCATCGGCGGGCCGGCGGAGAACTCGACCCATTTCACGTCGATGCCCTGCGGCCTGAAATGATTTTCCAAAGCGGCGCGCTGGCGCGCGATGACGAGCACGCCGTTCTTCTGATAGCCGATACGAATTTCCTTCGTGCCCGTCTGCGCCTGCGCGCGCTGTGACAGCGCAGCTGCGGCGGCGGAGCCGAGCGACAATTCGAGGAACTCACGACGCTTCATTGCAGAAACTCTCCTGACGATCGCGCGCTGCGCTGCACGATCATGCGATGTCAGGATGATGGGGGCGGCGAATGAAGCTGTCGAGCACTCCGGAAAAATAGCGATATCAGCACTTTCATGCGGGCATCGCACATGTCGTTTCTTTTAGAACGCGAACAGTGTGTAGCGAATTATTTTCCTCACGAGATCGCGAGATCGCCGCACAGGAGCGTTGTCGAGCGAAGTGGATACCGGTTCGCGTGAAGACAACGCGTCAAAGCAGGAATCTGAAGCTTCGGCTCTGGTTCACTCAGAGCCGAAGCTTCAGGAATCGATCATCCCGCAGCCGCACTCTTCTGCCCGACACTGACCGCGAGTTTACCATAGCGATCTCTGAACGCTTCGGTGTCGATCTCCTCGAGCTTGATCGCGCCGCTGAGCACGCCCTTCTTCCAGGCCTCGTGCTCGGGATCGTGCTGGAACTCCGGCATCACTTCCTTGGCGAACAGCTCGAGCGACTCGCAGATATGCTCGTGCGTGTTCTTGCCGGCCTGGTTGAGCAGGATCACCTGGTCGATATGCGATGAGCGGAAGCGGCGCAGCTTCTTGCGCAGCGTTTCCGGCGAACCGATCAGGCCGCCGCGCAGCGCGGCCTCCTGCGCGTCCGGATTCTCGCGCTTCCACTTGTTGTACTCGTCCCACATGTTGACGGTGCCCGGCGCAGGCCGCTGCCGGTTCTGTGCCTGCCCGTAGTAGCGCAACGCGAACTGGAAGAAAGTCGCGCCGTCGGCGCGCCTGCGGGCCTCCTCATCCGTCTCCGCGCACATGAAGAACGACACCAGCGCCATGTTAGGGTTGATCTCGTAGTCGGCGAGCTTCTTCAGCCGCTTGGTGATCGCGTTGTAATAGGCGTGCACCCAGGCGTGCGCCGCCTCGGCACTGACGAACTGGAAGCCGAGCGCGCCGAATCCGTTCTCTCCGGCGCGTTCGATCGTCGGCAATTGCGAGCAGGCCATCCAGAGCGGCGGGTGCGGCTTCTGCACGGGCTTCGGCACGACGTTGCGCAACGGAATATCGAAATACTTGCCGTGATGTTCGGTGCCGACCTTGGTGAACATCGGGAAGATCGCCTGAACAGCTTCCTCGAACACCTCGCGCTTGGTCTCCATGTCGCGGCCGAACGGCGTCAGCTCGGTGATCGAGGCGCTCTCGCCCATGCCGAACTCGCAGCGTCCGTTGCTCAGGAGATCGAGCACCGCGACCCGCTCGGCGACGCGCGCCGGATGGTTGGTGGTGAGCTGGAAGATGCCGTGGCCGAGCCGGATGTCCTTGGTGCGCTGGCTTGCCGCAGCGAGAAATGATTCCGGCGCCGGCGAGTGCGAATATTCCTCGAGGAAGTGATGCTCCACGACCCAGGCGTAATCGTAGCCGAGCCGGTCGGCGGTCTCCAATTGCGTCAGCGCGTTCTGGTAAAGCCTGAGCTCGTCGCCGTCGTTCCAGGGTCGCGGCAGTTGCAGCTCGTAAAAGATGCCGAATTTCATGGCGTCACTCCCAAGGTCGTGTCCCCGACCACTTGTTGTGGTCTCGACCACTTTGCTGCGGTCCCGACCGATTGTTGTTTTGGGTCAGTCTAGTGCCGGCTCGGATCAAGTCTAGCCTTGGGCGCGAAACTCCAATTCCGCGCAGCGGAAGCTGGCTTGATCGGAGCGCATGAATGTTTAGCTTGTGTTCGCTTGAGTCGCGGCGCTATCGGTCGCGCGCTCATCCTTCCGAAAGCGCCAAGACATATTCACGTGACGACATTTACGCCGCATCAGGACACCGCGCTGAAAGCTGTTGCCGACTGGCTGAAAGCCAAGCCCGGCCAGAACGGCACGCCGCCGGTGTTTCGCCTGTTCGGCTATGCCGGAACCGGCAAGACCACACTCGCCCGCCACATCGCCGAGGGTGTCGACGGCGAGGTGAAGTTCGCCGCCTTCACCGGCAAGGCGGCGCTGGTGATGCGCAACAAGGGCTGCGACAGCGCCTCCACGATCCATTCGCTGATCTATCGCGCCCGCGAATCCGGCGTCGAGCAGCCGAGCTTCGAATTGTGGGACGACGCGCCGGCCTCGAAAGCCAAGCTGATCGTGATCGACGAATGCTCGATGGTCGATGCCGAGCTCGGCCGCGATTTGATGTCGTTCGACTGCCCGCTGCTGGTGCTCGGCGATCCCGCGCAATTACCGCCGATCCAGGGCGGCGGCTTCTTCACCGACGCCGAGCCGGACGCGATGCTGACCGAGGTGCATCGCCAGGCACAGGACGATCCGATCGTGCGGTTGTCGATGGACATCCGCGAGGGCCGCGAACTCGAGATCGGCCGCCACGGCGATAGCGAAGTGGTCTCGCGCAAGGAGCTCGATCCGGACCGCGTGATGAGCGCCGATCAGGTGCTGGTCGGCCGCAACAACACCCGCCGCGCCTACAACATGCGGGTGCGGCAACGGCAGAACATCGAGGATCCCCTGCCCGTGGCCGGCGACAAGCTGGTCTGCCTGCGCAACAACCGCAAGAAGGGCCTGTTCAACGGCGGGCTGTGGCGGGTGAAGGCGCGCGCGCAGTCGAAATCGAAGATCATCACCATGCGCGTGATGCCGGACGAGGATTTCGGCTACAAGGTCACCAAGGTCTCGGTGCGCGGCGAATGCTTCGACGGCGGCGTCGAGGGCGTGCCGTGGGAGCAGCGCAAGCCGTATGACGAGTTCGACTACGGCTACGTGCTGACCGTGCACAAGTCGCAGGGCTCGCAATGGGACGACGTGGTGCTGTTCGACGAGAGCTTTGCGTTCCAGGACAGCCGCGCCCGCTGGCTGTACACGGGCATTACGCGAGCGGCGAAGCGGCTGAGCGTGGTGGTGTAGGCCTCTTCCACACATTCAGACCTCATCCTGAGAGCCTGACTGAAAAAGGAGTGAGTGATTTCGGTTGGCTGTGATTCCTTCGGATTTGCGAAGATTCGAGGGAGGGTACGATGCCGTGGACCGAAATCACTCGTGTCGAGTATCAACGCAAAGGGCTGCGCTACACAAGCGATCTGACCGATGCGGAGTGGGCGCTGATATCCCGGAAGATGCCGGCGCGACAGCGACGAGGACGCCCGCGGGAAGTCGATTTGCGCGAGGTCGTGCAGGCGATCTTCTACATTTTGTCGACGGGCTGCCAATGGCGAGCCCTGCCGAGCGAGTTCCCGCCATACTCGACGGTCCAAGGCTATTTTTATGCCTGGCGCGACAGTGGCCGGTGGCACCGGATCGTCGGAGCCTTGGTCCGGCAAGCGCGGCGGAAACTCGGGCGCAAGCCGGGACCGACGGCTGCCGTCATCGATAGCCAGACGGCTCCGACGACGCAGGCCGGCGGGCCACGCGGCTTCGACCCCGGCAAGCGCCTTCATGGACGTAAGCGGCACATCGTCACTGACACCAATGGTCTGCTGCTGGCAGTCCACGTGCATCCCGCCAACGTTCAGGATGTCCACGGTGCTGTCCCTCTGCTGGAACATCTGAGAGAACACTTCCCCAGGCTTCAGCATGTCTTTGCTGACCGAGTCTATCGCGGCAAACAGCTGCTCGACGCACTGTCCCATTGCGGCCAATGGACCATCGATATTGTCCAGCGGCCACCCGGCGTCAAAGGCTTCCAGCTCTTACCCCGACGCTGGGTCGTCGAGCGTACCTTTGCCTGGTTCGGCAGGTGCCGTCGTCTCGCCAAGGACTTCGAGGGCTCCGCGGCAACCGAAGTCGCTTGGCTTCTCGTCGCCCATCTCAGGCTCCTGATCAGACGCCTCGCCAGGCCCCAACACGCTTTTTGAGTCAGACTCT
>NZ_LNCU01000038.1:3231-44647 GCF_001542415.1 Bradyrhizobium macuxiense | reverse complement strand
GGCGGGCACAGCTGAGGTTTGGGGATCACTGGGTCGCTGAGGAAGTGGCCGGCCTGCGTGAGGACTGGATGGACCACGCGGACCGGATCCTGGATGACGATGCCATTGTCACGGCGGTGTACGAAGCGCTCGGCCAGCGACATCCCAAGAGCCGCAGCCGCGGGCGGCGTGGTGCGCCGGCGGAGATGGTGCTGCGACTGCTCGTTCTCAAGCACGTTCGCAACTGGAGCTACGAGGTGCTCGAGCGCGAAGTACGCGCCAATCTCGTCTACCGCGACTTCGCTCGGATCGGCGGTGGCAAGATGCCAGATGCCAAGACCATCGGCCGGTGGGGCCTGGCGGTGGGCCCAAAGGTGATCAAGCAGGTCCACGGACGGATGGTGAAGATCGCGCAGGATCAAGGAGTTGTGGAAGGCCGGCGGATGCGCGTGGATACCACGGTGGTGGAGACCAATGTCCACTATCCGACCGACTCGAGCCTGCTGGGCGACGGCGTGCGCGTGCTCATCCGCACCATGAAGGAGGTCACCAAGATCGCTGGAGAGACCGGTACCAAGTTGCGCGATCGCAGTCGCAGCGTGAAGCTGCGGGTGCTCGACATTGCGCGGGCCGCACGCTCCAGGGTGAAGCAGAGCTCCGAGAAGCTCAAGGGTGCCTACGGGCGGTTGCTCAATTCGGCCAGCCGCGTGGTCGGACAGGCAAAGCAGTTCTCGGCGCAGATCGCCGCGGGAGTGAAGCAGGCCCCCAATGCGATGGGGCAATTGAAGCTCGATCGCTTGCGCCATCAGATCGACGAGATGGTGCCGCGAGTAAACCAGGTCATGAAACAGACCAGGGCCCGGATCTATCGCGGCGATACGCGCTCGGAAGGTAAGCTTTTGAGCGTGTTCGAGCCTTCGACGGAGGTCATCCGCAAAGGCAAGGCGGGCAAGCCCAACGAGTTCGGCAAAATGGTGAAGTTGCAGGAGGCCGAGAACCAGATCGTGATCGACTTCGAGGTCTATGACAAGCGGCCCAACGATTCCGACCTGCTCATTCCCGCGCTCGAACTCCACCAGGCGGCGATCGGACGCGTGCCGCACTTGGTTGCTGCCGACGCGGCCTTCTATTCCGGTAAGAACGAGGCCGCTGCCAAAGCCAAGGGTGTCAAGCGTGTGTGCATTCCCAACCGCTCCACCAAGAGCGCTGAGCGCCGACGCGAACAGAAGAAGCGCTGGTTCCGCAACGGTCAGAAATGGCGTACCGGATGTGAGGGCCGCATCAGCGTGTCGAAGCGGCGACACGGGCTCAGCCGCTGTCGCTACAAGGGCGAAGATGGAATGAAGCGTTGGGTCGGACTCGGCGTGATCTCCGATAATCTCATCAACATCGGCCGCGCCATCAATGAGAAATCGTCAAACTAGAAACGCGCCGAAGATCACCAACGCTTTACCAACACCCCGCCGCTATCGCCGGCGGGGTGTCGTCTTTTCAGCACGCATTCCAAATCACTTCAATTCGAGAACGGCGAATTTTGCGCCGGAAAGTAGCTAATGTACGGACCTCGATACAAGCCGCAAGGGCCGGACCGACCATGAACGATCAACCGCAGCCGGAGAAGCTCGGCCTCTCCGACGACGAACTGGCGATCCATCCGACCGTGTTCGCAACAAATGCGCAGGCCGGTCAAGTGGTGATCGTCTCGGGCGGAGCTGGCGGCATCGGCCGCGCGATCGCCTGGCTGTTTGCGCGGCTCGGCGCTGACGTCGTCGTGGTCGGGCGCGATGGAAATAAGCTCGATGCGCTCGTCGACAATCTCGGGCGCCGTGGCCTCAAGGCATCCGCGCATGTCGCCGACATCAAGGACCCCGACGCCGTCAACGCGATGTTCGATGCGATCTGGGCTACGCATGGCCGCGTCGACATCCTGGTCAACAGCGCCGGCGGTCAGTTTCCGCAAGCCGCGATCGACTTCTCCGTCAAGGGTTGGAACGCGGTCATCAATACCAATCTCAACGGCACCTGGTACATGATGCAATCGGCGGCGCGACGCTGGCGCGACCGCAAACATCCCGGCAGCATCGTCAACATCGTCGTGGTCACCACGCACGGCCTCTACGGCATCGCGCACACGATTGCCGCGCGGTCCGGCGTGATCGGGCTGTCGCGCGCACTTGCGGTCGAATGGGCGCCGTTGAATGTCCGCATCAACTGCATTGCGCCCGGCGCGATCGAGACCGAAGGCTGGAACGTCTACAGCGAGCAGGCGCGCGCCGCCTATCCGCGCTCCAACCCGATGATGCGCCCGGGCTCGCCTTGGGACATCGCGGAGGCGAGCGTCTATCTCGCCGGTCCCTCCGGAAAGTTCATCACCGGCGAGATACTGACCGTCGACGGCGGCGGCCAGCATTGGGGCGAGACCTGGACCACCGGCAAACCGGACTATTTCAGGGACGGCGACTAGCGCCCGCCCTGCCCGATCCTCGTGGCGTCGATCCGTCAGAGCACACATCCATAATGGGCTGACGACACCAGCCGGGTGTACTTGTCGTGCACCGATCCGGGCCGCGCCGAACGCTCCGGCGCGCGCCATTCGGCCATGCGCCTTGCGATCTCGTCCGCGGATAGTTCGACATTGAGCGTCCGCGCGGCAGGGTCGATCACGATGACATCGCCATCGCGCACCGCGGCGATCGGGCCACCGCGCGCCGCTTCGGGCGAGATGTGGCCGATCAGGATGCCGTGCGAGACGCCGGAGAAGCGGCCGTCGGTGATCAGCGCAACATCCTCGCCGAGGCCCCGGCCCTGAAGCTGGATCGTCAGCATGACCATTTCCGGCATGCCGGGACCGCCGACCGGACCGACATTGCGAACCACGATCACGGTGCCGCGCTCGATCGTACCGGCGCGGATCGCCGCCATCGTGTCGGCCTCGGAATCGAACACCCGCGCCGTGCCGCGGAAGACGCCCTTCTCCAGCGTCTTGCCCGACAGCTTCAACAGGCAGCTCTCCGGCGCGATATTGCCCTTGAGCACGCTGATATGCCGGTTGGGCGGCGCGACCGGGTTCGACACGGGCGAGACGATCTCCTGGCGCGCGATCTGCTCGAGCGTCGGCACCGCCGCGAGATTCTCCGCCAGCGTCTTGCCGGTCACCGTCATGACGTCGCCATGCAGCAGGCCGTTGCGAAGCAATTCATTCATCACGATGGGCACGCCGCCGATCGCGTGCAGGCTGCCCATCGCGAACGGACCATGCGGCTGCAAATTGGCGAGCAGCGGAATCCGTTCACCCACCGCCTGGATCCGCTCGATCGTCACAGGCACCTGCGCTTCGCGCGCCACCGCGAGCAGGTGCAGGTACATATTGGTCGAGCCGCCCATCGCATAGACGGTCGCGATCGCATTCTCGAAGGCGCGCTCGGTCATGATGTCACGCGGGCGGATGCCCGCCGCCATCAGCCGGTACAGTGCATCGACCGAAGCGCGCGCTTGGGCGCGGACGTCGGCGTGGATATCCTTGCCGGCGCCGTAATCGGCCGGATGCGAGGCGCCGTGCGGCAGCATCATGCCGATGGCCTCGGCGATCGTGCTCATGGTGTTGGCGGTGAACATCGCGCCGCAGGTGCCGCTGCCCGGCATCACATTGCGTTCGAGCTCGAGCATTTCCTCCGCCGAGATCCGGCCGGCCTCATGTGCCGCGCGTCCCTCGGCATAATCCATGATCGTGAGGTTCTCGCCCTTTGCGGCCCAGGTGCCGAACGACACCCGGCCCGGCGAACTCGTGCCGGGATACAGCACGAGGCCGAACGCGTTGGTCCGCGCCAGCGGCATCAGCGCCGCCGCGCCGGTCTTGTCGCAGCCGGAGATCACGATCATCGCATCGCCGTGATGGGCGTAGTGGCCGATCTCGAAGCAATCGGCGACGACATCGCGCGACGTAAGGCTGTAGCCCGCGGTCGGCGATCCCTGGGTCAGCGCGTCCGACACCGCCGGCGCGCCGACGATCAGCCCCTGGCCGCCGCGCTCCGCAAGCAGTTCGACGAGCAAGTCCGTGATCGTCCGCACCCGGTTGTTGCAGCGATGCGCATTGGTGTAGGCGCTGGCGATCGTGACGACGGCGGTGGACGCGATCGCACGGTCGGGCTCGAAGCCTGCCGCCCGCAACTCGACGCGGGCCCGCTTCCAATACTCGCTGCTATCCTGTGTCACGATGGTTTCCCCCCTTCTTCGTTTCGGCTTGTCCGCGAACCAGATTGGAGTGCCTAGCCGGTCTTGCCGTCGTCGAAGCTCACGATCACGGCGGCGTTGGCGATCAGGATCGGATCATTGCCCTGATCTGACGGGATCTCGAGCCCGCCCGCGATCGCCTTCACCGTCTTGGTGCCGTAGGGCAGTTCCTTGGCAACCGCCGCGGTGTCGACGTCCTGCGGATTTGGCACGGCGATCGTGACGTCGACGAACATGTCGTTTGCGGTCTTGCCGAGCATGCGGAAGAAACCGAGGCTGGAGTGGCGGATCGCATCCGAGACCGCGCGCTTCGCGGCCTTGGTGGCGTCGCGGCCATGGACGTCGACGCCCATGCCCATTTCGGTGATACAGCGCACACGTGTCATGACGATTTCCTGTTGTCGTTGGGGCAAGAGACATCCCCTCCTTCGACTGCCGCATCCGCGACGTCAAGCCGGCAGCTCCTCATATCAGCCCGTCGTCTGCCGGGCCGCAGCCAGCCGCCATGCAGCGACACCGGCGAAGATTGCGGCGGCAAGCACCATGATGCCGGCGGCACTCCAGCCCCATGCCGACACCGTCATACCGACGGCGATCGGTCCGACCACCTGACCGAGATTGCTGCCCATCATCAGCAACCCCATCATGACGGGCACCGTGGCCGGCGATGATGCGGCGGCGGGCGCTGACGACAGCAGGGTCGCGGGGATCAGGCCACCGCTGACGGCGAATACGAGGCAGAGCCAGAATGCGCCCCAGCCACCGAGGACAGGCATGAAGATCCCGAGTGCCGACACGCCCATGACGAGCGCAGCCGCTCCGATCAGCGCGTCGCGGCCGACGCCGCGCGCAAGCAGACGGCCGGCAGCGAGATTGCCGATGACGTTTGCCAGCGCAGCCACGGCGCTGAGCACGCCGACACCGCGACCCGACAGGTCGAGATGCTGGGTCAGCAGGATGGGCAGGAAGCTGAACACGGCAAAGAACATCAGGCTGTAGAGCGCAAAGCACGCCGTCAGCAGCGCGGGCGTCGATCGCCGCACCAGCGCGACGGCTTGCGCGAACAGGCCGGTTCGCGCCTGACCGGACTTCGGCGCGGCGTCCGGCACCATGACGTAAACCAGCGCGAGCAACAGGATCACGATCGCCGCACTCGTCCACCACATCGCGCGCCAGCTTGGGAAATAGGGGCCGGCGAGCATCGCGGTCGCGATGCCGAACGGCATGTAGCAACTCCACAGCGCCATCGTCATTGCGCGCGCGCGGGGCTCCACCAGGCGTCCAAGCAAGGCCGGCGCTGCCACGGCCACCAGCAAGACGCCGAGGCCTTCCAGCAGACGCGACCCCAGCAGCACCCAGAGCGACGGCGCCAGCGCTCCCGAAGCGGAGCCGAGCGCGATTGCGCCGAGCCCCAACAGCAGCATCCGGCGCTCGCCGGTGGCCGCGATGACAAGGCCTGCCGGAATGCTGCCGACAAGCCCCAGCACCGCGAAGATACCCGCGATGGTCCCGATCGCAGCGAGGTCGATGCCGAGATCGGTCCGCAGCATGGTCGCGGCAATCGGCACCTTGCCGACCTGGAGCGCGGCGGCGACGCCGCAGCCGACAACGACAGCCACGGTCGTCCATCGGTTGGCCTCGCCCTGCTCCGCCGCGGCCGTTTCGACTGTCATGTGTTTTCCCCGTTCCTGCGCCGGTCGCGGATCGAGGAGAGCATTTCCCGGCCATCGACAGCAGTGTCATGTTTGCATCCAACGCCGCGTATTGAAAGGCGGAACTGGTAGCGAGGCTGAAACGAAGCGAACGGATCAGGCCCAAGCCTCTCCAACTGTCGTCCCTGCGGACGCAGGGACCCATACGCCGCAGCGGATGTTGTGAACAGGACTCGTCGTTCCAGCGTGGCTCAACAATCATCATTGGTGGTTATGGGTCCCTGCGTTCGCAGGGACGACAGCGAGCGTGTTGAACTGCCGGAGAGTCGTCCATTCGGAGAGTCATACATTCGCATTCTCGCGACACGATCTGTCCGAGCTTTGCATTTCGTTTCGCCACTCTCTCGAACAGAGGCGCAGGGAAAGCCGGGTGCCGATCGCACCCATGGGTCCCGCGCAACAAAAAAACGCGGGAGGTAGGACCACAGGTGTAACCGGAGGCTCCGGCTTTCCCTGCGCGATGGTTTACGGCTTATACGTGCTCGCCCCGGTGAGGCTGGGCTTGCTTGTCACCGTCTTCGCAAAGACGCTTACGCGCGATCCGCCTACATTCCCGCCTCACCCCTGCTTCTGCAGCACCGTGACGTGCAGACGGCGGCGGATCTCCATGCCCTGGCGCCGGTAGAGCGCGATCGCCGAAATGTTGTTGGTGAAGACATGCAGGAAGGGAATCTCGCCCCGCGCCACGATCTGGCGCGAGACCGCCGACAGCAGCACCTGGGCATAGCCGCGGCCGCGATGCGCGGGATGCACGCAGACGGCGGTCATCTCGGTGTAGTTGCCCGGCTTCATCCGTTCACCGGTCATCGCAACCAGTTCGCCATCGACGCGGATGCCGAGAAAGGTGCCGAGCTCATGCGTCCGCGTGCTGAACGGTCCGGGCTTTGTCAGTTCGATCAGCGCCGTCATCGCGGGAACATCGGCCGCGCCGAGCGTGACGATGTCGACACCGGGCAAAGAACACGCCGCGGGCGTCCCGACCATCTGCTCGCCGGTCTCGGCCAGCAGCACCTTGAAGGCCGGCGGTGCAGTCACCGGATCCGGCGTGAACAGCACCGCGATCTCTGGTCCCGACAGCAACGCACCGAGCGCCGCAAAGCTGCTCTCCGACATGTCGACCATGTCGGCAAAGGGCGCGATCGCGACTGGAAAGCGCCGCGCGTCTGTGCCGCCTTCCGCCAACGCCTGTTGCCGCGTCGTCAGCGCATGCCAGATCGGGCGATCCAGCGGATGGGTCGATGGGTCTGAGATGGACATGCGGCGCTTCACTCCCGGTTGGACCGGAGCAGAGCAGCAAGCGTCCACAAAATCCAGCCGAGCGTGCCGTCGGCGCGATTCACAATCGCGCCAGCAACCGGGTCGGACGGTTCGCTCTGCCGAACCGGCGCGGCCTTCACGCCACCTTCAGGCACAGCTCCGTGCCGCCCTTGAGCGGCAGCGTGATGGACACGAAACCGTTCCGGGGATCGCGCACGAACGCCAGGAAATCGGGCTCGGCATTGTCGTTCATGACATAGCCGCCGACCTGAAGCTGCGGAGCGACGATCTCGATCACCTGCCGCGCCAGCGTCGGACCGTTTCCGTCCGGCCAGCCATCGATCAGGATGAAATCCACGGGACCGCCGAGATCGCGCAGCGTCTTGCGCGCATCGCCTTCGCGGATCTCGGCATAGTCCGCGAGGCCTGCATCGGCGAGATTGCGCTTTGCGGTCGCAACCTTCGCAGGCACGATCTCCGATCCGATCACCTTGCCGCCGCCATTGTCGCGCATGGCAGCCGCGAAATACAACGTCGACATGCCGACCGAGGTTGCGAACTCGACGACGCGCGTGGCGCGCAGGCCACGGCACAACAGATAGATCAACTCGCCTTGGTCAGGGTTGATCGAGAACCCCTGCTCGGCATAGTCGTGCGGATCACGGCTGCCGCTGCGCATCGGACTGCCGCGTGGGCCGCCCCCCGCAGGCGGCCGCCGGGGCGGCGCCTGCAGGCGATCGATGACGGCATTGATACGCGGATCCTGGATCGGACCGTGCGGACGATCGGTCGACATGTCATGCCCCCTTCCAGACTGCGTCACTGCTGCAGGATCTCCGCCGCGGCGCGCTCCAGGATCTTCGCGATCCGCCGTGCCTCGGTGACATCGGCGCCGTGCTTGAGGCGCAACGCGCGCTTCAGCGCCCGGCGCGCGCGGTGCAATTCGTCGGAGGCATCGCCGTCAATATCGCTGACGCCGGCGAAGGCCTCGCGCACCTCCTCCATGCGACTGCCGATCCGCGACAGCGCCGCGAGGATCGCGTCCGCGGTGGCGCGGTTCTCGGCGAGATGCGCCTTGCCCTGCTCGGTGATGCTGTAGAGCTTGCGTGCCGCGTCCTGGGTAAGGCTGGCATGGCCAATCTCTTCCAAAAAAGTCAGCGCCGGATAGATCACGCCCGGGCTCGGACTGTAGAAACCATCCGAACGTTCCTCGATCGACTTGATCAGCTCGTAGCCATGCGCGGGCCGCTCGCAGAGCAGCGCCAGAATGACAAGTTGCAGGTCCTGCGACGAGAGCCGTCGCGAACCCGGAAAGTCGCGGTCGCCGCCGCGCCCGAAAAAGCCGTGCCCACCGCGGCCAAAGCGATGCCGCCCGCCGTGCCGGCCCATGGCGAAAATTCCAAACCGGAAGCCGTCGTCGTCTCGGTAACGGTACATAGATGCTCCTCTGTGCTTTATTCCGTAAAACATATCTTACGATATGTTTTGAGATGCGAAATCCGCAAGGCACGTCTTCGTGAAGAGCCTCGGCAGCCCCCGGAGCGCTGGCGACAGTGGCCGGGTGAGCCGGTCCTATTGCTCTCCGGCGTCAGAGACTTGTCGGCATTGGCGCGCCCGGACTAATGCTGGGCGATTCCTCACAACCTCTGGCCACGCATGCGCCTCAAGACGTTCGAAGCTCACTGCCTGCGCCTCCCCGCTGCTACCAAGGTGGTGCAATGGGAAGGCACGTCGGTCTTCAAGGTCGGCGGAAAAATGTTCGCGCTGGGCGGCGGCTTCGTCGAACGGCTCGGCGGTGGCTTCATGTTCAAGGTGTCGAACATGGCCTACCAGCTCATGATCGAGCAGGAGCTCGCACGGCCGGCGCCCTATCTGGCGCGCGCCAAATGGGTGCAGCTTGTCGGCAACGACGCCCTGCCCGACGCCGAACTGAAGGCCTATCTCAACCAGGCGCATGCGCTCGTCGCGGGGAAGCTGACGCGAAAGTCGCGCAAGGCGCTCGGGCTCGAGTAACGCTCGCCTCAGCCATCCAGCGGCTTGTCGGAATCGCCAGACAGCAGTTTTGGAAACAGTTCCTTGAACGCGAACTTGTCGTCGCCCTTGGCACGGTCGAAGCGCAGCACGACATCGAAACGGCTGCCGTCCCATTTGGTCGGCGGCTTGCCCTTGCTGACGGGAATCCGTGGAATGATGTCGGAGATGATCGCCTTGTGCTCCCAGCACACCAGCGCGACGCCTTTCAACGCCAGCACGGCGTTCACCAGGGCCTTCTCGTCGCCCTTGCCGAAGCCCTCGTTCGGCGTGATGGCGAGACGCGCGGCGAGCGCCGAGATCGTCTCGGCAGGCCGGCGGCTCGGCCCTTGATTGGGATCGGTGTCGCTGCCGGGCGTGGCGGCGAAAATCGCATCCGGCTTGGCATAGTCGCCCGCGGTGAGAGCGGTGCCAAACAAGGCTGTCCACGCGCCGACGCGCTGCCAGCCGCGGATCACGAGCGACTCGGTGTCGGACACGCCATTGGCCATGAAACCTGGGCCCGGCCAGGCGTCGCCGGGCTTCTCGGCGTGACGGATGATGAAAAGTGTGAGTGCGTCCATATCGACCTCGCGGGAAAAATCCTGGTGCTTGGAAATATCGCAGACGGCGTCGATCCTATTGGAGCGCGCACAAGGTCACACAATCACAACAACGTGTATATCGCTATATCTACCTAAAGGTGTTGTCGGTCCGCTGCAGCGAGTCCGGCTGCGGCGGCGTCCTCCCATGAGCGCTCCTAGCGCGCCGGTCCGTGGTCGGGACCGGGATCCTGACCGGCGGCCACCAGCGTGAGCCGCCCCAGATAGTGCGCCCATCCCTTCTCGTGGCTGGCGCACTGCTCGGCGTTCGGGAGTCCGCTATGGGTCATGCGCAACAGCGTGCCGCTGTCCTTGTCGATCAGGTCGATCTCGATCAGGCTTGATCCCGGCGGCACTTCCTCGCGCCCCTCCCAGCCGAAGCTGTAGGCGAGACGATGCACCGGCACGACCTCACGAAACGCACCGCGAGCCGCACGTGCGTGATCGCCGCCGACGCCCTTGAGGAAATAGAGTCCGCCCGGATGCAGCTCGGTCGATGCCTCGAGCCCCATCCAGCTCACGATCTTCTGCGGGTCGGTCAGGAACGCGAACACCGAGGCAGGTGGAGCCGCGATCTGGATTTCTCGCCTGATGACGAAGGGTTCACTCATGATCGGTCCTCCCATGGCCGCCGAGTTTAGGGGATAACGCGTGACAAGGGTACGGTGCCAACCTCATGATGCGCCGATGCAGTTGTCTTCGACGTTGAGTTGGCTGGTCGACATCGCGGCCGAGAGCGCCGGCGCCGACCGGTTGCTCGCGGAACTCGGTGCACATCTCGTTGCGGATGGCCTGCCGCTTGCCGGCGGCGCGCTCACACTCGAGGTTCCACACCCGCTGATCGCCAGGCGCACCTGGCTGTGGCGCGCTGATAGCGGCGACGTGATCGAGGCGCTCGGCTTCGCACCACAGCAAGCCTTTGCCATGTTCGATACGGCGGCGGCCGGGGATGCCGGACGCCGCTGGCTCAGCGGGCTCACGCCGGGTCCGATCCACGAAGACACGATCGGGCCGCGACCGGATGGACCGACGCTCGGCTGGATCGGGACTCGCCCCCTCACGGCCGACGACGCGGATCAGCTGCGTCTTGCCGCGCGCTTCACGGCGGCACCGCTTGCCGCACTTGCCGCGCGCGTCACGCTGACGGCGGCGCTGGAGGCCTATCTCGGCCGGCGCAGCGCGGCGCGCGTGCTGGCAGCACCCTTGCGCCGCAACACCGGCGAGACGATCAAGGCAGCGCTGTTGTTTGCCGACCTGCGCGGCTTCACCGCGCTGTCCGAAAGCCATCCGCCGGCCGAGGTGATCGCCGCACTCGACGCCTGGTTCGATCGCATCGCCGGCGCCATCCACGCCTTTGGCGGCGAGGTGCTGAAATTCATCGGCGACGGCCTGCTCGCGATCTTTCCGGTGACGACGAGCCCGCGCAGTGCGTGCGAGGCGGCGTTGCGCGCGATCTCGGCCGCCCGCCTCGGCATGGCGCATCTCGATGCCGAGCGGCGCGGCCGCGGCCTGCCGCCTTTGCCGTTCGGCGCGGCGCTGCATCTCGGCGAGATGCTCTGGGGCAATATCGGCGCGGCTGACCGGCTCGACTTCACGGCGATCGGGTCTGCGGTCAACCTGGTCAGCCGGNGGGTTGTGCAAGCCGCTGGAGAAAACCGTGCTGGTCTCGGGCGCGCTGGCCGCGGAGACCGACATGCCGATGGTCGCGCTCGGCACGCATGAGCTGCGCGGCATCGTACAGCCATGCGCGGTCTTCGCGCTGCCGGAGGAGTGAGCCGGTCATCGGACCAGCCGCAGCCACGGCGCCAGATGGAACGCGCTCATCAGCGCATACATCGGCACCATGCCCTGAAGCGACAACGGTCCCTGCATGGCCGCGCAGAGCATGTCGGCCGGCGCGGCCGCGGCGATCAGCGCCATGATCGCGAAGGTCGGCGCCGCCGCCAGCGACAGAATGCGCGCCACGGCCTCACCGTGTCCGCGCGGCCGCGCGCCGACGATTGATGTGATCTTATCGCTCATCGCCCGCCTCCCTGAACGGATCAGACCGCGTCGTATTCGTCATGACGACGCCACCAGGCGCCGCCGGTCTCGTTGCGACCTTTGGGTGCGCGGTCGAGCCAGGGATACATGCCCCAGATACCGTCGAGACCGCGTCCGTAGGCTGAATAGGTGTGATAGATCGCGCCGTCCTCGCGGACGAAAGCGCTCATACCGGGCCGCTCACGAAGAAAGGTTGCCCGGTCGGTCCCGCACATCGCGGAATGCGACCGGGACCGCGGGGCCTCGCCGCCGAGCGGCTCATCGCGCCGCACGAAAGGCGGTTCACGGCGGTAATTGTAGTCGATGCCCGTGCCCTGCTGATCTTCGGTGAAACAGACATTGAAGTCGGCGTTGAAGTCGCTCGGCGACGACGACGCCCATGGAAACGTCCAGCCCATCCGCTGTTTGTAGGCCTGCAGCTTGGGGAGCGGCGCCCGCGACACCGCCGACAGCATCACGTCGTGGTGGGCGAGATGGACCGCAAATCCGTTGAAACCGTCGGCGATCATCGAGCAGGACGGACAGCCGGCGGCGTAATCGGGGCCGAACATGAAATGATAGATGAGGAGCTGCGAACGGCCCCGGAACAGATCCGCCAGCGATGCGCTGCCGTTGTCGGTATCGAACCGGTAGTCCTTGTCGATCCGGACCCATGGCAGGGCCTGCCGCTGTCGGGCCAACGCATCACTGCGCCGCGTCAGGTCCTTTTCTGCCTGCAGCAGGTCCAACCGAGCTGCAAGCCATTGCTCGCGCGTTCCAATTTGGTGACTGGTCATCGCATAGGTCTCCTTGGACATGATGTTCCGCGGCCATATGCTAGGTTAAGCCCAGGCCTCGGAGGGCGAGAGTGACAAGTGTGTCGGGATTCGGATGGACTCGCTGATAATTGCCGCGGCGCGCGCACTCGCGGCGGGTGACCTTCTCGGCGCATTGAAACGGGTGGCCCTGCGCGACGACGCGCCGGCGCTGGCATTGCGCGGCATTACGATGGCCCGGCTCGGCGATTTCGCCCGCGCCAAGGACCTGTTGCGGCGAGCCGGGCGCGCGTTCGGTCCGCGCGAGGCGGTTGCGCGGGCGCGTTGCGTGGTTGCCGAGGCTGAGATCGCGCTGGTGTCACGCGACCTCTCTTTTCCCGCAAAGGCGCTTGCCGCGGCGCGCGCGGCGCTCGACGCGCATGGCGATGCCTTGAACGCTGCCCATGCGGGCTGTCTGGAAATCCGCCGCCTGCTGCTAATCGGGCATCTTGACGAGGCCGAGCGCATGCTCGCCAAGCTCGACCCGACACCGTTCCCGCCCGCGCTCCGGGTCGGCCACGAACTGGTCGTGGCCGGCATCGCGATGCGTCGGCTGCGGACCAAGCCGGCACGCGAAGCGCTCGCACGCGCCGGCGTCGCGGCACGCCGCGCCGGGATCGCGGCACTCGCCGCCGAGGTCGACATCACGGCGCGTCTGCTCACCACGCCCGCGGCCCGCCTGATCGCGCGCGGCAGCGAGCGACCGCTGCTGCTCGACGACGTCGAGGCCTTGATGGGATCGAAGGCTCTGGTCGTCGACGCCTGCCGCTACGTCGTCCGCAACTCCAGCACCACGATCTCGCTGACCCGCCGGCCGGTGCTGTTC
Source organism: Bradyrhizobium macuxiense (assembly GCF_001542415.1). Taxonomy (GTDB): domain Bacteria; phylum Pseudomonadota; class Alphaproteobacteria; order Rhizobiales; family Xanthobacteraceae; genus Bradyrhizobium; species Bradyrhizobium macuxiense. The sequence goes on along the minus strand of NZ_LNCU01000038.1, from coordinate 31,194 downwards.
TCCCTCGCGCGCGCACTCGGCGAAGCATGGCCGCAGGATGTGTCGCGGGGCACGCTGATCGCGCGCGCGTTTCGCGGCAAGCATGCCGATGAATCGCATCGCGCCCGACTGCGGGTCGAGATCGGGCGGCTGCGCCGCGCGCTGCGGCCGCTCGCCGACCTGCGCGCGACGCCCGAAGGATTTGTGCTGGCGCCGCGCGGCCGGCGCGAGGTCGTGGTGCTGGCGCAACCGGTCGAGGAGGAGCATGCCGCGGTGCTCGCCTTCCTCTCCGACGGCGAGGCGTGGTCGAGCTCGGCGCTGTCGCTTGCGCTCGGCGCGAGCCAGCGCACCGTGCAGCGCGCGCTCGACACGCTGGCCGCTACCGGCAAGGTGCAATCGGTCGGCCGCGCCCGCGCGCGACGCTGGATGACGCCGCCGATCCCGGGATTCACGACCACCTTGTTACTCCCTGCCCCGCTGCCGAGCGGCTAGCATCAGGCCACAATCGAACGACAGGAGTGCAGCATGAAGACGTCACCGGCCCATATCATCAAGGAATACGCTTTCGACGGGGTCGATAGCGTCGGCGGCGTCAGCTTCGACGGCGAGCAGGTCTGGTTCGCTGCGGGCGAGAGGATGATCGCGTTCGACCCCGAGAGCGGCAAGACCACGCGCACCATCGAGGTCGCGGCCCATGCCGGCACCGCCTTCGACGGCAAGCACCTTTATCAGATCTCCGAGGACCGCATCCTGAAGATCGAGCCGAAGAGCGGCCGCGTGGTGTCCACCATCCCCGCCCCGGGCAGCGGCCGCGACTCCGGCCTGGCCTGGGCCGAAGGTACGCTCTGGGTCGGACAATATCGCGACCGCAAGATCCTCCAGATCGATCCGGAGACCGGCGCGATCCTGCGCAGCATCGAAAGCAACCGCTTCGTCACCGGCGTCACCTGGGTCGATGGCGAACTCTGGCATGGCACATGGGAAGATGATGCCAGCGAGGTGAGGCATATCGATCCGCAGACCGGCGAAGTTCTGGAACGGCTCGAGATGCCGCAGGGCGCGCACGTCTCCGGGCTGGAGTCCGATGGCGGCGACCGTTTCTTCTGCGGCGCCGGACACACTAGAAACTCGGTGCGCGCAATCCGGCGGCCGAAGCGAAGCCGGGCATGACGCGCATGGCGTGATCGGCACCTGACCGATCACGCCTCGCACTGTTCAGGCCGGCACGGGAGCAACGCTCCTCGCCGCGGGGAACGGCCTGAAGGTCATCATGATCAGGAAGGCGCCGAGGCCCACCGCCCACGACCCGACATAGAGCCACGTGTAGCTCGCAAAGGTGTCGTAGATCAGGCCGCCGGCGAGCGGTCCCGTGGCCATGCCGAGACTGCCGGCCATCGCGGTGCCGCCGATTACGGTGCCCATCATCCGCAGCGGAAAATTCTCGCGCACCAGCACGGAGTAAAGCGGCATGGTGCCGGCATAGATGAAGCCGAACACGGCCGCGACCGCGTAGAACGCGGCGAGCTCGCGCGCGAAGACGTAGCCGAGTGCCCCGAACGCCTGCGCGAGCAGGCCGAGCACGAGCACGCGCTTGGCGCCGAAGCGGTCACCGAGCAGACCGAAGACGATGCGGCCGCCCATGCCGGCCAGTCCTTCGACGCTATAGATCGTGACCGCGGCGATCATCGGAATGCCGCAGGTGATCGCGTAGCTCACGGTGTGGATGATCGGCCCCGAATGGGTGGCGCAGCAGAAGAAGTTGGTCGCGATCAGGATGATGAATTGCGGCGAGCGCAGCGCCTCAGACCGCGACATCGCGGGCCCGCCATTGTCGGATGCTGCGCCCGCTTGCGGGTTCTGCAGCCCGGGCGGTCGGCGCACCAGAAGCGAAACCGGGATCATGATTGCGCCGACGACGCCGGCCACGATCAGCATCGAGGTGCGCCAGTCGTGAGAGGAGATCAGCCATGCCGCGAACGGCGACATGGTCATCGGCGCCATGCCCATGCCGGCCGACACCAGCGAGACGGCGAGACTGCGATGGGTGTCGAACCAGCCGGTGACGCAGGCCATCATCGGCGCGAAGATCGCAGCGGTCGCGCCGCCGACCAGTGCGCCGAACAGGATCTGAAACGCCAGCAGCGACGGCGCCCGGCTCGCCAACGCCAGGCTCAAGGACAGCACCACCGAGCCGGTGAGCACCACCGGCCGCGGCCCGAACCGGTCCGACAGCGCGCCCCACATCATGCTGGTGAAGGCCATCGCGAGAAAGCCGATCGTCATCGCGCTGGAAATGCCGGTCACCGACCACCCGGTCTCGGCCGCCATCGGCCGCAGGAACACCGGCAGCGAGAACATCCCGCCGATCGCGACACAGCCCAACAGGCCGCCGGCGGCGACGATCACCCAGCGATAGGTCGAATTGCTCATTCCAGATCTCCCAGTGCAGTCGGTTCTGGGTGGAAGACGAACGGCATAGGCCGGAACCGACAGCCCCGTGTCGCCCCGGCTCACTTTTTTGCGAGCATGGCTGGCGGACTATCTGCTCCCTCTCCCCGAATCGATCCAACCAAATGGGCCGCGCCGCTGGGTGAACAGAGTATGTGCCGCCGAGAATTCGTCACCCAGGCAGGCGAATTGTCTCCCCTGGACAAAGACGCTATCTTCCAGGGGTTCGTCGAGATAGCTCCGAGCAAATCCCCAATAGACTGCAAGCAACATCAGGCGACCCGCATCTGCGGCCTGCCTGCGCTTCCCGTTTCACGCTCCATGAAAGGACACCTCTTGGACAATAGCTTCGTTCTGATCACCGGATGTTCAGGCGGCGGGAAGTCGACGCTGCTGGCCCAATTGAGTGCGCGCGGCTATCCGGTTGTTGAGGAGCCTGGCCGTCGCATCATTGCCGAGGAGTTGGCGTCAGGCGGCAGCGCCCTGCCCTGGGTCGATCTGGCGGCGTTTCTCCGCCGCGCCATCGAGATGGCATTGAAGGACAGAGCGACAGCGAACGCCCATTCCGGATGGGTGTTCTTCGACCGCGGCCTGGTGGATGCGGCGTCAGCACTGGAGGCGCTGACCGGAGAGCCGGTGCTGCAATCACTCTGCGCCGAGCATCGTTATCATGGGCGGGTGTTCCTGGCGCCGCCGTGGCCGGAGATCTACGTCACCGATGCGGAGCGACAGCACAGCCTCGAGGCTGCGACCGAGGAGTATCAGCGGTTGATGAAGGCGCTGCCGAAACTCGGCTACGACGTGATCACCCTGCCGAAGACCTCGCCACCGGCCCGCGCTGAATTCGTGCTGTCGATACTCGGCGCCAACATCTCGATCACCTGATCACGCCGTCACTCGGCCGCCTCGCGATGCGGAACGCCGTCCTCCACCTCGAGCTGAAGGATATCGTTGAAACGATTGAAGGCGCCGCACAGCGCAATCCGCCAGGTCAGCTCGACGATCTGCGCCTCGGAAAAGTGCTCGCGAAGGCGATTGAATATCTCGTCGCGCGTCCTGTCCCAGTTGTTGGTGACGGCGATCGCATATTCGACCACGAGCTTGTCGACGTCATCGAGCTCGGGATGGTCCTTGTAATCGAGCAGCCGCTCGGCGCCGGCTTGCGAAACGCCCTGGATCGCGAGCTTCGGCGCATGATGCGAGACGCAATAGTCGCACTTGTTCAGGAGCGATACCGTCACCAGCCCAAGCTCGAGGTGCCGCTTCGACACTACGGCCTCATCGGCCAGGTCGACCAGCAGGGACCACATGTGCTTGAAGATCGGCGGCCGCTGCGCCATCACGCCGGCCTGGTTCTCGAACGCGCCATAGGTCGTCATCTTGTCCCATAGCGGCCTGAGTTCGGCCGGCAGATCATCTCTCGTCTTGGCGGACACACGCGACATCGATTTTACCTCGGATCGGAATTGCACCGGCGCAGCCTGCCCCTGTTCGCCGCCAGCGGCAAGCCGTGCGGATCCTGTCATGCGCGACATGCGCGCAGCGCAGACGCCCGGCGCGAAGAAACGTGCTGTTGGGCGGGCAACGGGCGCCCATCCCTGCATCGGCGATATCATTCCGGGCACTGCACCCGGGGCTGCCGAAGCAGCCGCGCGTTGAAGATCACGAAGCTGATCGCGGCCATGATCCAGACGCCGATCCCGCCATAGAGCATCACCCAGCCAAAACCGCTCGCCAGCGCCTGATGCACGACCGCATCAGTCAGCTCGGGCATGGACACGGCGTTGCCGGCGGCGATTGTCTCGGCGAGCGAGCGCAATTGGGCCGCGTCGAGCACGGGCAGCACTGACCTCAGGTGTGCCAGCACGCCGCTCGCCAGAATGAAGCCCATCAGTGCGATGTTGACCGAGAGCGAGACCATCCGCGCGCTCATGTCGATGCCCGAGGCCATGCCGGCGCGGTCGCTTGAGACCGAGCCTGTCGTCGTATTGGTGACCGGCGTGTTGGTGATGCCAAGACCGATCCCCGCAATCAGGCACCCCGGCAGCATCGTCGACCAATCCGGCCGCACGGCGGCGCTGCCGAACTTCATCAGCATGAAGCCCACCCCGATCGTGAATAGCCCCGCAGGAATGATCAGGCCCGGCTGGTAGCGCAGCGACAGCCGTTCCGCGAACGGCGGCATCACCAATGTCGGCAGCGTGTACGCGAGCAGCGCGAGACCGGCCGACACGCTGTCATAGCCGAGACCGGCGTGAAACCAGATCGGCAGATAGATCATGAAGGGCCAGTAGCTCAGGTTCATCGCGGCCGAGCCGATGATCGAGCCGGAGAAAGCGGGAATCCGGAACACCGAGAAGTCGAACATCGGCCGCCGGGTGACCTTCTCGGCCACCAGGAACGCGATGAAGCTCGCCGCGGAGACGCCGATAATCGCAAGCGCCGCGGGGCTCGCGAAACCAAGATCCGGTCCTTGCGTGATGTAGTAGGCCAGGCAGAACACCGACAGCGACAACGTCACGATGCCGGCGAGATCGAGGCTGCTTGCCTTCGGGTCCTTCGATTCGTGCACGCCGCCGATGGTGAGCACGAGCGCCACGGCCGCGAACAGCACGTGGACCAGGAACACCCATTCCCAGCTCAGCACCGCGGCAACCGCACCGCCGATGATCGGTCCAAATCCAAGCCCGATGCCGAAGATGACGCCCCACCAGCCCCAGGCGACTGCGCGCTGCCGCCCTCCCTGGAACTCATGCGAGAGCACCGCGATCTGACAGATCAGCAGCGCGCCGCCGCTCGCCCCCTGCAGGAAGCGAGCAACGATCAGCGTCACGACATTGTCGGCAACCCCGCACATCAACGACGTCAGGCCGAACGCTGCGATCGCGATGACAAACATGCGCTTGCGGCCAAACCGGTCCGCCAGCGTTCCGACCGCCATCAGTACTGTCGTGACCGCGATCGTGTAGGCGTTCATGATCCACTGCAGCTGCTTGAAGTCGGCGTGCAGCACTTGCTCCAGTGTCGGCAGGATCGAAGGAATGCTTGATATCTCCAGTCCGAACATCAGGCATGACAGACATACGGCTGCTAGGACGACGACGCCTCGACGGCTCAGTTCATTGGGCATGGTTCAGCCTTTCGACATTGCGACGCCAACGCCATAGCCCACGCTGCTGCCAGGGTACTGGCAGCAGCGGCACGCGCGTCGGCACACAATCAATTGAAGCGGCGACGGATTGGCCGTGCGCCGCGTTTGACCTGTCGCAAAGCTAGGCGGCGCTTGAACATCTTGGAATTGGATGACTAGATATTTCAGAGACAACAAACCCGGATGATTGACGTGACCACACTCGATGTCGATGCCGTCAAGGCGTTCGTGACGATTGCCGATCTGCAGAGCTTCACCCGCGCCGCCGACGCGCTCGGCACCACGCAAGGCGCGATCAGCGTCAAGCTGAAGCGGCTGGAAGAGCGGGTCGGCCACAGGCTGGTCGAGCGGACGCCGCGGCTGGTGCGGCTGTCGGCGCAGGGCGCGGTATTCCTCGACTCCGCGCGGGCCTTCCTCGCCGCGCACGACCGCGCCGTCGCCGAACTATCGTCGGCACGCCGCCGCTTCTCGCTCGGGATCGCAACCCATGTCGGCGCGCCCGAGCTTCCCACATTGCTGGCGCGGCTGAACGCGCATGACCCGGCGCTCACCATCGAGGTGCGGCTCGACGATGCCCGCGACCTGCTCGATGCATTCGATCGCGGGATCATCGACGCGGTGATCATCTTCCGGGAGGACGATCGCCGCGACGGCGAGATCCTTGGCCCCGATCATTTCGGCTGGTTCGCCACGCCGGACTTCGTCCATAGCGAAGGCGAGCCGATCCGGCTGGCCGCGTCCTCGCCGTCCTGCGGCATCCTCAACACCGCGACGCGCGCGCTCGACACGGCAGGACTGCCGTGGACCGAAACGTTCCTCGGATGCGGGGCGTTTGCCGTCGCCGAGGCGGTCTCGGCGGGCCTCGCCATCTCGGTCTTCTCACGCCGAGTCGCCCCGTCGGGCACGATCGAGGTGAGCGAGCGGTTCGGCCTTCCCGCCCTGCCCCCGTCAGAGATCGTGTTGCTGTCGACGCTCTCGGATCCGCGATCGCGCGCCGCGCTGAAAATCCTCGCCAGCGCCTTTCGCGAACATCGTGCACCCGCCGGCAACGCCCGTCATCGCACCCGGGAGGTAATGAACGGCATATCCCGCGCCTGATCGGCGAGCGCCCGTGAACTATCGCCGCGCGGTATCGGCGCGCTTCCCCTCGAACAGTGCGCGCTCTGACGCAAGGGCTTTTGCGAGAAAGTCGAGCGTGGCGCGGATGCGGGCGGTGCGCTTGAGGTCGTCATGCGTCAGCAGCCACAGCGCCGATCGGGGCTCGGCCGGCGTCTTCGGCGTGACCCGGCGCAGTCCGGGTGCGAGGTCGCCGACGTAACACGGAAGGAGCGCGAGCCCCAGCCCGGCAACCGCCGCATCGCGTAGCGCAGGAAGTGCGTCGACGCGGCAGGTGATGCGCGCCGCGCGCAAATTCTCCCGCAGCCAGCCTGCGATCACGGTCCCCGCGAGCGCATCGTCCAGCCCGATCCAGTCATGCGCCGACAGGTCCTTGTCGTTGCGCCGGCCGAAATAGGCGCGCGATCCGTAGATGGCGTGCGCGATATCAGCGACGCGTCGCCCCACCAGCAGTTCCGGCGGCGCCGGCGTCGGGCGAATGGCGATCTCGGCCTCGCGACGCGTCAGGTTCGCCATCGTATTCGAAATGGTGATCTCGGGTTCGATCTCCGAATAGGCGGCGCGCAACCCAGGCAAATGCCGCATCAGGATCGCACCGAGCGTGTCGGTCGTCGTGATCCGCACAGGGCCCGATGGCCTGAGATCCTGCCCGGCGAGCTTGCGTTCGAGTGCGAGCACCTCGTCCTCGAGACGGGCCGCGGATGCGGCCGCTATCTCGCCCGCCGGGGTCGGCGCATAGCCGTCGCGGTAACGTTCGAACAGGCGCGTTCCGATCGCAGCCTCGATCGCGCCGAGGCGCCGAAATACCGTCGAGTGCGTGACGCCCAGCCGGCGCGCGGCTCCCGAAAGGCTGCCCTCGCGCGTGACCGCCAGGACGAGGCGAAGATCATTCCAGTCGAGCGCGCTGCGCATTTTTGCAAACTCATTTGGCGATACTGAATAATACCATATCGCAGATGGACAGGCCATCTTCCCCTCCATGGTTCGATCGACCCGCTGCGGCGCGCCGGGACGTCGACGATGCAGAGGAGTTGGATGGTGACAAGCGAAACTGCCGAAACGCTGCGCTTCGACCACACCGGTCATGCGATGGGAGATCCGCGGCGCTGGCTGGCGCTGCCCATCCTGCTCACCGGCGCCTTCCTGCCGATCCTCGACTTCAACGTCGTCAACCTCGCATTGCCAGCCATTCGCCGGGATCTCGGCGCAACCGCGAGCGAGGTCCAGTTCGTCATCTCGGCCTATGCCGCGGCCTACGCGGTGTTCCTGATCACGGGCGGCCGGCTCGGCGATCTCTTCGGGCGCCGGCGCATGTTCTTGACCGGAGTGGCCGGCTTCACGATCGCCTCCGTGCTGTGCGGCATTGCATGGTCACCTACCGTCCTGGTCGCCGGGCGGATCCTCCAAGGCCTCACAGCGACCGTGATGGCGCCGCAAGTGCTCGCCTCGATCCGCGTGCTGTTTCCGGCGGCCGAGCAAGGCCGCGCCCTCGGCTACTACGGCGCGACCTTTGGCCTTGCCAATATCTGCGGCCAGGTGCTTGGCGGCGTTCTGGTGTCGGCCCATCCGTTCGGATTGGCCTGGCAGGCGATCTTTCTCATCAACGTGCCGATCGGCCTGATTGCCTTCATCGGCGGGCTGCTGTTCCTGACGGATTCGCGCGCGGAGCACGCGCAGCGGATCGACATCGGCGGCGTGATCCTGCTGTCGCTGACGCTCGGCCTGCTGGTCTATCCGCTCATCCAGGGCCGCGAAACCGGATGGCCGGTGTGGATCATCGCGATGCTGCTGGCCTCGCCGCTCATGCTCACGATCTTCGCCCGCTTCGAAGCGCGCCTCTCTGCCCGGGGCGGCGATCCGCTGGTCGCGCTGCACCTGCTGCGCAACAGCGACTTCGTGATCGGGCTGGTGATGGCGCTGGCCTTCTACATGCTGTCGTCCTTCTACCTGACCTTCGCCGTCTATCTGCAGAACGGCCTGCACGAATCTCCGTTGGCCGCCGGGCTCGCCACACTGCCCTTCGCCATCGGCTTCTTTCTCGCCTCGCTGGTGTCGGCCTACGTCATGCAGTGGCTCGGCGTCCGCACCCTGACGCTAGGCTTCGCCCTGCAGGTGATCGGCTTCGGTGTCGTGATGCTCGCCATCAGCGGCATGCTGCCGCCACAGAGCCTGACGATCGGCCTGGTGTGCGCCGGTCTCGGTTTCGGTACCGTGATGCCCTCCGTCATCAAGGCCGTCATCGGCAGCATCGACCCGCGCCACGCCGGGCTGGCATCGGGGATGATGATCTCGACCTTCCAGATCGGCGCGGCGCTCGGTGTCGCAATCATCGGCGGCATCTTCTTTGGCCTGCTCGGGCCGCATCCCGACGCCGACGATTATGCGTACACCTTCACGATCGCGCTCGGCTGCAACGTCGCCCTGCTCGCACTCGGCGGCTGGCTGTCACTGTGGCTGCCCCGCGAACAGGCCGCGTCTTGAAATCCGATGACATATGGAGAAAGCCGATGACCGGCCCCCTCTACGCGCCCTCCGTGCCGGTGTTTCGGCAGATGCTCGATGCGCTTTCCGATATCCTGCGCAAAGGTGAGGCCCATGCCCGCGAACACGGCCTCGATCCCGACGCAATGCTCGCAGCGCGCCTCGCGCCGGACATGCTGACGCTGGCCGGGCAGGTTCAGCGCGCGAGCGATCACGCCAAGGGCGCGACGGCACGGCTTGCCGGCTACGACCCGCCGCCCTTCGCCGACGACGAGCGCACCCTTGCGGAAGCCCACGCGCGATTATCGAGGACACGCGACTACATTGACACCGTGCCCATCGAGGCATTCGAGCACGCGGCAGAGCGTATCATCACTCTACCGTCCGGCGCATCACAAATGCCGGCAGGGCGCTACCTCTACGGCTTCGCGCTGCCAAGCCTCTTCTTTCACGTCGTCACCGCCTACGCCATCCTGCGGCACCGCGGCGTTCCGCTCGGCAAACGCGACTATCTCGGCAACTACCTTCCGGATTGACCTTACTTCTTCGCGACCTCGAGCACCGTGTTGTAGATCCACTCCGAGCCCTGTTTGATGGCCTCGACGCCGATCCGCTCGTCGTTGCCATGCATCCGGCTCAGGATGTCGTCGTCGAGCGGATAGGGATAGATGCCGTAGACCGGCACGTTGCGCTCGCGCCACGCGGTGGCGTCGGTACCAGCCTCGAACATCGTGGGCACGAGCACCGCGTCCTTCCAGATCTGCTTCGCGTTGCGGTTGAGCGCATCGTAGAGTGCGGTATTGACCGGCGACGCCGGGATGTTGGTGCGCATCAGATAATTGTCCCTGGCCTGCGCCTGCGACGCCGGGGTGACGATGCTGACCTCGATGTCGGGATCGTCGATCACGCGCTTGATCTCCGCGATCATCTGATCGGTCGTCGTTCCCGGCAGCAGCCGCGTGTTGACGACCGCCTTGGCATCGCCGGGGATCACATTGGGCTTGATGCCGGCGTCGATCATGGTGATCACCGTGGTGTCGCGCAGCAACGCGTGCAGCAGGAGGCTGTCCTTGGGATTGTCGGCCACCAGCTTCTTGCCCGCCGCTTCGAGATCGTCCTGCCCCTTCGCGCTCAGGAGCTGCTTGATATCAGATGCCGTCTGCTCGGAGGTAATCGGGATGAGCGCCTTGAAATAGGCTTCGGTCGCCGGTACGAGCTTGACCATCGGATCATACGCTGCGAGCTTTGCCAGCGCCGCGATCAGGCGCGTGTTGGCCATCTCGCCGGGCGGGAACGGGCGCGAGGAATGGCCCGAGTGACCGGCGGCCTTCAGCGCGAAGGTGACGGAGAGTTTCTCCGCCGTGGTGATGTTGATCTGCCGCACCGAGCCGTCACGCTGCTGCAGGACATAGCCGCCCTCGTTCAGCGCGAACTCCGCATCGATCTTGTCCCAGTGGTTCTTCGCCAACCACACCGTGCTGTACTGCCCCTGCTCTTCATCGGCCTCGGCCAGGAAGATCACGTCGCGAGCCAGCGGAGTCTTCTCTTCCGCGAGCCGCATCACTGCGCTTGCGAACACCGCGAGCCCGCCCTTGAAGTCCATCGCGCCGCGCCCGTAGATAAGGCCGTCTTTCTCGATGCCGGCGAACGGCTCGACGGTCCACTTCTCCCGCTCGACCGGGACGACGTCGGCATGCGCCGCCAGCAGGACCGGCTTCTTGGAGCCGTCGCCGCGCAGCCGCGCGATGAAATGCGCGGCCTTGCCGTTCGGCGCGACGAAGATGTCGACCTCGGCGCCGAGCGGCGCGAATTGCGATTTCAGATATTCGGCGAGCGCCCGCGTGTCGCCCGGCGCGTTCGAGGTGTCGAAGGCGATGAGCTTCTTGAGCAGGGCGACGGTTCGGTCGCCCGGCGATAGCGAAGGCGTGGCGGATTCGGCTGACGCGTATCCGGTTCCGGCGGTCAGCAAGCCTGCAGCAAGCAACAGCGCTGCGAGACGGCCCTTGATCGGCGACGCCATGTTTTTTCCTCCCATGCTTTTGTTTTTGAAGCAGTATCGTTCGGCGCGGATCTCAAGATGGTCTCGGAAACAGCAGCTTCAGCATGATCGCCGCCAGCAGCGTCATCAAGGCTAGGCCGATGGAGAGATATAGCGCGCCGGCATTGCCCACCCGGTCGATGACCATCGCATAGATCAGCGGCGCGGCCGCGGGCAGGATGAAGCTCGGAACGATCAGCCGGCCGACAATTGTCCCGTAGCTGCGATGATCGAACAGGATGAGCGGCAGCGTCCCCCTGGTGATGGTCAGGATGCCGTTGCAGGCGCCGTACAGTAACGCGAAGGCGATCCCCATCTCCTTCGACGTCCCGCTGAACAATCCGGCGATGAAGGAGAGCGGCATGACCAGGCAGGCCAGCAGGTTGAGCACGACCGGATCCATGCGCCCGCCGAACAGAACTTCGCAAAGACGGGCCGCGGACTGACCGATCCCCCGCAATGTCGCGATCCACACGGCAACCGTGGCGGTGAGCCCAAGCCCGGTCAGAACAGCAATCATGTGCGCCGACATGCCGGCGTTCAGAAAGTTCGCACCCGTCGTAGTCACCGCATAGAGCCCGCCCCCGACCACCACCTGGCGGGGATTGGATGCAAGCGGTTTCCTCGGCGCCGTCGCATCGGAGCTCGACGGGCCGGCGTAGCGCCGGTTCGGGGTCATGAGCGAGAGCGGAATCGTCAGAAGCGCGAAGCCTGCATAGACGAGCAGCGCGATCCGCCAGCCGAAATTTTCCGAGAGGATGTGTCCGAGCGGCCAGAACACGGTCGCTGCCAATCCACCGAGCAGCGTGATCCCGGACATAGCCCGGCGCGCGTCCGGTCCGCCGATCCGGGCCAGCGCCGCGAAAGCGGCGTCATACAGCGTCAGCCGCATCCCGAGGCCGAGCACGATCCACGCTGCGAAATACGTCCCGACCTCGTGCGCGCCGGCGAGGCCCGTGCATCCGACCGCGTTCACGATCGCGCCCGCGACCATGACGTCGCGACCGCCGCGACGATCCACCAATCTGCCGACAAGCGGCGACATCAGCCCCATCACCAGTAGCGCGACGGCAAAGCCGCCGTAGACGATGTCGCGGCTCCAGCCGAGGTCGGCGCCGATCTGCTCGCCAAAGCCTCCGATCAAATAGTAGGTAGCGCCCCAGGAGATCAGTTGACCAAGTCCGAGGGCGACCACGACCCGGCGTGCGATCACCGCGAGGTCTCCTTGAGGTCGGACGGCAGTGCGCCATCGCCGCGACCGAGCGATCGCTGCATCAGCACGGTGTCGACCCATTGCCCGAGCTTGAAGCCGACTGATCTCAGCGTCCCGACCATCTCGAAGCCCATGCGGCGATGCAGTGCGATCGAACCGGCGTTGCCGCTGTTGCCGATCACGGCGACCATCTGCCGCCAGGGCCCCGCCTCCGACCGTTCGATCAGCGCCTTGAGCAGCGTGGCGCCGATGCGGCGGCCGCGCAGGGTTTCCGACACATAGACCGAGTCCTCGATGGTGTGGCGGTAGGCCGGCCGCGGGCGATACGCTGTCGCGTAGGAGTAGCCGGCCACGCATCCGTCGACATCGGCCACGAGATACGGCAACCCGGCAGTGAGCACCGCGTCCCGGCGCCTCAGCATCTCGTCGAGCGTCGGCGGCACTTCCTCGAAGGTCGCCAGTCCGTTCAGCACGTGGTGTGCGTAGATGCGCTGCACTTCCGCCATGTCGACCTCCGTCGCATCGCGGATCACTGTGTCCTTGACGTCGCTCATCCTTCCTCTCTCGTCTGGCGCCGTCATGCCTGTGCTGCGGCGGCGCGTCGGCGCATATTGCAGGCTCCACCGACTCATCTCAACGTCGCTCCGCGACAGCCCGACATCGGCCAGCAGGCGATCGTCCAGTTCGCGCAGGGCCTGCCAGCAGCGGATGCGCGGATGCGGCGAGGCCACAAGATAGCGCCCCAGCTCAACGAAGACACCGCCGATGGCCGGACAATGCCTGCTCCCATTCCGGACAACGCTGTCTTGTTGCCCGAACATGCGTCCTGGCACTATATAAGGGAAGCTTTGACGGCTTATGCAAAGCATAAGAGATGCTTTGATGAAGAACCTCAACCTCGACTATCTCGAGAGCTTCCGGGTCGTGATCGAGAGCGGCAGCTTCTCGGCGGCGGGCGAACGGCTGCAGCTCACCCAGCCCGCGGTGAGCCTGCAGGTGCGTCAGCTCGAACGGAGCCTGAATGCGACTTTGATCGAGCGTGTGGGGCGAAAGGCCCGTCCGACGGCGGCCGGGGTCGCATTGCTGGCGCACGCAGAACAGATCAGCGCGGCCGTCACATCGGCCGTCGACGCCGTCGCACAGCAGACGACCGGCACCGCGGGACGCGTGCGGCTCGGAACCGGCGCGACCGCATGCATCTTCCTGCTGCCGCCGATCCTGAGGGAACTGCGGGCTGCGCTGCCGGGCCTCGAGCTCACGGTCACCACGGGAAACACGCCAGAGATCGCCAAGGCGGTCGAAGACAACACGATCGATATCGGGCTCGTCACGCTGCCGGTGTCGGGGCGCAGTTTCGAGATCACGCCGGTGCTGAACGATGAGTTCGTCCTGATCGCCCCGCCCGATATGCCGCTTCCGGCGCGGATCACGCCGGCGGTGCTGGCGACGAGGCCGATCGTGCTGTTCGAGCCCGGCGGCAACACGCGGCGCACCGCCGACGAATGGCTGGCGCGCGGCGGCGTCTCGCTGAAGCCGTTGATGTCGCTCGGCAGCGTCGAAGCGATCAAGGAGATGGTGCGCGCCGGCCTCGGCTGCGCCATCCTGCCAGGCATGGCCGTCTCGGCGAAAGCGAAGCCGCGGGATCTGGCCGTCCGCTCGCTATCGCCAAAGCTGTACCGCCGGCTCGCCGTGGTGATCCGCCGCGACAAACGCCTCGATCGCGGACTGCGACAGACCCTGTCCGCGCTGAAGGCGATCGCGGCACAGGACGACGATCGATAGGGAGGACGCGATCGCGCCCTCCTGCCCGGCTCCTAAACCGGGATGAATTTTGGTTGGATCGACTCGCCAAGGTTTCGGATCACCTCTCCCCGCCGGGGAGAGGTGATCCTTCGACGCCCCTCCAGCTCAACCTAATCTCATCGCGCTTTAGAGCGCCTTGCGTTCTTCCTCGGCGATCTTGCGGAACGCGGCTTCGCCGGCGTCGGTGACCGCAGCCCATTTCGCGTTCGGCGCGGCCTCGGCCTCGTAATTGTCGTGCCAGTTCCACCATTTGTAGGTCGGGCCCTGCGGATATCCTTGCGGCGAGTCCTCCCAGACCTCCTGCCGGCCGAGCGGCGTGATGTCGAGATAGCTCCACACCGTCCCCATCGCCTCGTCGCCGCGGCTGTTGACGAAATAGGTGCGGAAAATCCGGTCACCGTCGCGGAAGAACACGTTGTGGCCGTGCCATTCAGCCACGCCGAAATCCGCGTCGAAGCTATCCGTGATCGTGTACCACGGCATCTCCCAGCCCATCCGCGCCTTCAGCCGCGCGATGTCGGCCTGCGGCGCGCGCGAGGCATAGACCAGCGTGGTGTCGCGCTGGTTCAAATGCGAGAGATGGCCGACCTGGTCAGCGCCGAGCGAGCAGCCGCGGCAGGCGTGGTCCGGCCAGCCGAACACGCCGGGCTCGAAGAAGGCACGGTAGACGACGAGCTGCCGCCGGCCCTCGAACAGATCGAGCAGGCTCATCTTGCCCTTCGGCCCCTCGAAGACATACGCCTTCTCGACGGCCATCCACGGCATCCGCCGCCGCTCTGCGGCCAGCGCATCGCGCGCCCGCACCTGCGCCTTCTCCTTCGCCAGCATCTGCAGCCGCGCAGCCTCCCAGGCTTCTTGCGACACGACGGGTGGCGTCTGCATGGCGGCGCGACCGTTTTCGGATGATTTGCTCATGGTGCTTTACCTCCTGAAGGGACGAACGCCGGGGACGGAACGCTGTTCCCCGTCTCTCGTCATGGTTCGTGCACGTAGTCTGGCGCGGCGGCGGCGGACGATGGGAGTGACAAGTGTGTCGGGATTTTTTCGGGCAGGCAGCACGAGGCTGATCATTCATTTGCAATATACTTGCACTTTGCCTTGCCGCATGAGAAGGCTTGCCCCAGCTCCCGATGATGCGTTGAAGCTTAGCGCCTGGCTGCCGTACCGCCTGTTCCTGGTCGCAGCGCAGGTCGCCCGCCCGCTCGAGGCCTTCTACAGCGAGACGTTCGGATTGAGCCAGGCCGGCTGGCGCATTCTCGCCGTCGTCGCTGAGCGCGACGGCGCCAATGCTTCCGAAATCGGCCGCGCCTGCGCGCTCGATCCGTTCGCCGTTAGCCGCGGCATCGGCCAACTCGTCGAACTCGGCTTTGCGGTGCGGCGGCCGGGCAAGACCGACCGGCGCTTCGCTGCGGTGAGCATCACATGCAGCGGCCGCGCAGCCTTCAACCGGATCGCCACCTTGGGGAGCGCGATCGAGGCTCGCCTGCTCGCTCGCCTGTCGGACACCGAGCGTGCGACGCTCGATACCGCCCTCGACAAGCTGGAAGGCGAAAGCGCGCGCATCGACGCCGGCGGATGGCGTTCGCTGGTCGAGGACGCCGCCAGCTCATGACCGCCGTGCTGTTCGCCCTGACCGCAATGCTCTGGGGCGGCGGCGCGCTGGCAACCGCGATGCAGGCCAGCGTGACGTCAGCGCCCTGGTCGGTGGCACTGCGCATGGCGCTGGCCGGCCTCATCCTGCTCGGCTACGGCCTCATCCGCGGTGTACCGCTTGCGATCCCCCGGAAGGACCGATGGGCCGTCGCTCTGCAGGGACTGCTGTTCTTCGCCGTCGCCTTCATCGCCTTCTACGAAGCGACCGCGCGGATGCCGAGCGGGCTTGCAGCGCTCGTATTGTCCACATCTTCGCTGTTCGCGGCCCTGATGGCACGCGCGGCACTCGGCATCGCGATCTCTTCCGGCTTCGTATGGGGTGCGCTCTGCGGCATCCTCGGCCTCGCGGTGATCTTCGTGCCTGGCGCTGCCGCGTCGCGAGTTGCACCGCTTGCGGGTTTCGGCTGGGCGCTCGTCGCGGCGCTCGCGACCGGCGCCGGAACGACGATCGGCGCGCGCAACCAGCACGCCGGCCTGCCCGTTGTCGCCGTGCTCGGCTGGGGCGCCTTCGCCGGCGCGGCGGCGAGCGCGCTCTGGGCTCTGGCGACCGGTACGACATTCGCGATCGACCCGTCGGTCTCGTATCTGCTGAGTTTCCTCTATCTCGCCATCGCCGCGTCCTGCGTCACCTTCATGCTGTATTTCGAGCTGGTGCGCCGGCTCGGCCCGGGCCGCGCGGCCTATACGCTCGCCGTGGTCCCGCTCATCGCGCTCGTGCTGTCGGCGCTGTTCGAGCACCTCACTCTGGGCTGGCCCGTCCTCGCGGGCGCCGGGGCAATCCTGGCCGGCAACGTGCTGGTGCTGTCGCGCTGACATCTGGTGAAACCGACCGGCCGCCGGGGAAAATGCTACGCTGAGCCGGCAACTCGATTCGAATCCACCCCGTTTGCCGGCACACTGGAACACACGCCCCGCCGATGCTGAATCTGTCGCGCATGCAGCGGAAGGCGTATGGCTCCTTCCACAAGGGCGAGTTCGACAAGGCCGAGAGGCTTTGCGCCGGCATTCTCGAACACGCGCCCGGCAATTTCGATGCGCTTCATCTGCTTGGAATGTTGCATTTCCAGCGTCACCGCATGGCGGAGGCGTTGCGCTTTCTGGCTGCCGCTCTCAAGGCCAATCCCGGCTCGTCGGATGCGATGTCGAATCTCGGGCTCGCGCTGCATACCGCCGGATATTACGACGAGGCGATCTCGAGATATCGCTGCGCACTGCAACTGGTGCCGGATCATCCGGAATTTCTCTACAATCTCGGCAATACCTATCTCGAACTCGGCCGCTTCACTGAAGCGGTGTCGAGCTATGAGGCCGCGCTTGCAGGCAAGCCCGACCATGTCGGCGCGCTAGTCAACCGCGGCAACTCCTTGCTCAGGTTGAACGAGCCGCTCAAGGCGCTTGCGAGCTACGATGCTGCGCTGGCCGCGATGCCTGGTCATCCGCAGATCCTGACCAACCGTGGTCACACCCTTCGCCGGCTTGACCGGCCCGCGGAAGCCCTCGTGAACTTGAAGGCGGCGGTGGCTGTCGCCCCTGACTTCGCCGAGGCTCATTTCGAAGCCGCGATGACCCGCCTAACGCTTGGCGATTTCGCAGCCGGTTGGAAGGCCTATGAATGGCGCTGGAAGACGGGCGCCTTCGCGCGGCAGCGCCGGACATTTCAAGCGCCCTTGTGGCTGGGAGATGAAGCGGTCGGCGGCAAGACCATCCGGCTGCACGCCGAACAGGGATTCGGCGACACCATCCAGTTCATCCGCTATGCACCGCTGCTGGCGGACGTTGGTGCCAACGTCATCTGCGAGGTTCAGGCGGAGTTGCAGCCGCTGCTGTCGCAGCTGAAGGACATCACGGTCATCGCCGCCGGCGAGGCGCTTCCTGAATTCGATCTGCATTGTCCATTGCTCAGTCTTCCGCTCGCCTTCAAGACCGAGGTCGAAACCGTTCCGGCGTCCACTCCCTACCTCGCCGCGCCAGCAGAGCGCCTGGAGCGCTGGCGATCCCGCTTGCCACCCGCAAGAGCGCGCGCGGGTTTTGTCTGGTCCGGCTCTTCGACCCACAAGAACGACGCCAACCGCTCGATCGCGCTCGCGCAGCTCGCTCCGCTGTTCGAGAGCCCGGCCATGCAATGCGTCAGTCTTCAGACCGAATTGCGCGGCGCGGACCGCGACGTCTTGCGCGATCTCCCGAACCTGCTTCACCTTGGCGACGAGCTCGCCGATTTCACCGATACGGCGGCCGTCATCTCGCTGCTTGATGTCGTCATTTCCGTCGATACCGCCGTTGCGCATCTGGCGGGCGCGCTGGGCAAGCCGGTCCTGATCCTGCTTCCCCATGCGGCAGATTTTCGCTGGATGCGGGATCGCGCGGATACCCCCTGGTATCCGACGGCGAAGCTGCTCCGGCAGCCGGCCCTTGGCGATTGGGGCAGCGTGATCGATCGTGTAAGCGACGAACTGCGCGCATTCCAGCGGTGAACCAACACTGCGACCGCGCGTGATGTCGTGGGACGCCTGCGATAACAGCCTCGACTCAAAAATATTCGGCCTGCATGTCACGCCGGCCGTTCCTCGTTCGTCTTGATGGCATATCCCCCCACCGAGGACCCCATCATGACTGCCAGACTTGACCCTCTCGCTGCGGCCCCTCAAATGATGAAGATCTGGTTCGAAGCGTCGGTTGCGATCGCTGCGAGCCTTGACCCGAAGCTCGCCGAGCTCGTGAAGATCCGCGCCTCCCAGATCAACGGCTGCGCCAACTGCATCAACATGCATACGGTGTATGCCCGTGAAAAGGGTGAGACCGAGCAACGCATCTACCTGCTGTCGGCCTGGCAAGAGGCGCCCTG
The DNA here is from genome assembly GCF_001542415.1 of Bradyrhizobium macuxiense. Classification (GTDB taxonomy): domain Bacteria; phylum Pseudomonadota; class Alphaproteobacteria; order Rhizobiales; family Xanthobacteraceae; genus Bradyrhizobium; species Bradyrhizobium macuxiense. The sequence continues at coordinate 12,470 of NZ_LNCU01000038.1, read as the reverse complement.
CTACACCGATCGCGAACGCGCAGCCCTCGGCTGGACCGAGGCGTTGACGCGAATTTGCGAAGCGCACACGCATGTGACGGCCTACGAAGCCCTCAAGGCGCATTTCACGCCTGAGGAGCAGGTCAAGGTGACGTTGCTGATCAACATCATCAACGGCTGGAACCGGATCGCGGTCGGTTTCGGCGGGTTCATCGATCCGGCGGCCGTCAAGGCCAGGATGGCGGCCGCTTGACGACGCGCGCACCATCCGAGGACGCAGCGGCGGAATTCGCGCCGCTGCGCNCCCGACGCTGATGCGCGTTGCCTATCGCATGCTCGGCTCGGTGGCCGATGCCGAGGACATGGTGCAGGAAGCCTTCATCCGCTGGATGAAGGCCGAGCGCAGCGGGGTGCGCGAGCCCGAAGCGTTCCTGCGTCGCATGATCACGCGACTCTGCCTCGATCAGCTCAAATCCGCGCGCCGCCAGCGCGAGACCTATGTCGGTCCTTGGCTTCCTGATCCTGTTGTCGAAGAGCAGGCCGAGGACGACGTCACCCTGCCGCTGATGCTGGCGCTGGAACGGCTCTCGCCGCTGGAACGTGCGGCCTTCCTGCTGCACGATGTGTTCGGTCTCGGCTTCGAGGAAGTCGCGGCGACCATCCAGCGCACGCCCGCGACCTGCCGGCAACTTGCCGGCCGCGCGCGTGGCCATGTCCGCGAGACGCGCCCGCGTTTCCAGGTGGAGAGGCAGCGCGGCCTTGCGCTCGCCGAAGCGTTCTTCACGGCGTCGCGCAGCGGCGACATGAAGGCGCTCGGCGCGATGCTCGCGGCCGATGTCAGCGTTCATGCCGACGGCGGCGGCAAGCGTCCGGCCGCGGCGGCACCGATCTTCGGATTCGACGCCGTGATGCAGGTCCATGCGTCCCTGGTCCCGCAATTTCGAACGGGTGGCTCGCAGCTTGTTCGCATCTGCTTCGTCAATGGATTGCCCGGCTTCATCACCCGCGAGGCCGATGGCGAGCTGACGACCACGGCGCTCGACATCGAGGACGGCAAGGTCGCGGCCATCTATGTGGTAAGGAACCCCGACAAGCTGCGGCATTTGCACTAGATCGCAAATACCGGCGGCGACCACACCGACACGACCCGTCGAAGACGATTGATCTTGCGTCGCGATGCCGCCAATGTGATCGCGATGCTCAACCTGCGCCAGCTTCAGCAATTCCTCGCCGTGGCAGATACCATGAGCTTCCGGCAGGCCGCCGACCGCCTCAACATGGCGCAGCCGCCGCTCACCGCCGCGATCCGGCAGATGGAGGAGCAGCTTGGCGTCCGTCTCTTCGAGCGCACCAACCGGATCACTCGCCTGACGGCCGCCGGCGAAGTGCTGCGGGACGAGGCCCGACGGACCATCGCCCAGGCGGAGCGGACCGTCACTCTGACACGCCGTGCCGGCGCGGGTCTCGTAGGCTCGCTGCGCATCGGCTTTGTCGCCACCGCCGTCCGCCACATCGTCCCGGGGCTGATCGCGGATTTTCACGAAACCCATCCGGACGTGGCGCTGGAGTTGATGGAAGCACCGACCGCGCGCCAGATCACGGCGCTGCTGGAGGATCGGCTCGATCTCGCCATCGTCGCGCTGCCGCTTCCAGAAGGCACCGAGCAACACATCGCGACGCGCACGATCCTGCGCAGCGAACTTGTCATGGCACTGCCATCGCTACACGCCCTCGCGGCGGAGCCGGATGCGCCACTGCAGCTGGCAGCGTTGGCGAACGAACCGTGGATCCTGTTTCCTGCAAGCGAAGGACCCGGGCTTCACGACCGCGTCATGCGCGCCTGCGCGTCCGCCGGCTTTGTGCCGCAAGTTGCGCAGCGCGCCGTGCAGATGGAGACGATCGTCGGACTGGTCGCGGCAGGGCTCGGCGTGGCGCTGGTGCCGGAGTTGTTCAGGACCACGGGCTGGGACAACGTCGTCTTCCGCACGATCGGCGACGCTGCCGTGCCTTATGAGGTCGCGCTTGCCTGGCGCCGGAACGACAGCTCCCCGGCGCTTGCGGCCTTGCTCGCATCGAACAGTGCTCGTTGACGCGTCGCCATGGCGACGCTGCCGCGATACGTCCCTTGTATCGCGTGTTGCGGCAAACGGTATTGGATCGCATCTCGTAGCCACCCTAATCTCCGATCGCCCCATACGAACGGGATGGTTGCGGACTTCATGAAACATTTCTTCCTGACCCTGGCGGCTCTGGCATCCGGAACCGTCAATGCGGCCGGCGCGATCAGCGGCGCTGTTTTGCGACAAGATTTTCAAGTCACGACGGATGACGGCTTGCGTCTGTGCGTCCGCGAGTTGCAGTCTCCCGGCAGTGGCGAGCGCGGCCAGCCCTTGATCCTGATCCACGGCGCGCGCGTACCCGGCATCGCGAGCTTCGACCTCACGGTGCCCGACGGCTCGCTTGCCGCGGACCTCGCCTTGCGCACGGCACGGCCCATCTACGTCATGGACGCCAGGGGCTACGGTTGCTCGCAACGTCCACCCGAGCTGGATCAGCCGGCGGAGGCAAACCGTCCGGTCGTGCACGCCTACGAAGTCGCGCGCGACATCGCCGCGGTGGTCGCGGCAGTCCGACAACGGTCGCACAGCACGAAGGTCGCCCTGCTCGGCTGGGCCACCGGCGGGATGTGGGCGGCCTACTACACGGCCCAGCATCCCGAGCAGGTCGCACACCTCGTCACGCTCAACGCACTGTACGGCGGCTCGGATCGCCACGCGCAGTTCGGGCCAGGGTCGCCAGTGAGCGACCCGGTGCATCCCGACCGCATCAGTCCGACGATCGGCGCCTATGCACGCAACGACGCGAACTCGCTGGTGTCGGGCTGGGACAAGTCGATTCCAATTTCCGACAAGGCGGCCTGGCGCGATCCTGCTCTCGTCGCGGCATACCAAAAGGCCGCGCTGGACAGCGATCCAGCGTCGGGTACGCAAAAACCGCCGGCATTCCGCGCGCCCCTGGGTGCGATCGAAGACAGCTTCTACCAGGCGAGCGGACGACGCCTGTTCGACGCGTCGTCGATCACGGCCAATGCGCTCGTGATCCGCGGCGAGCTCGATTTCTGGAGCCGACCCGAGGATGCAGAGGCTTTCGCGCATGATGCGGTGCGAGCCAGGGCGCTGCGCGTGGTCACGCTGCCCGGCGCCACGCATTTTGTGCATCTGGATCGGCCGCAGCATGGGCGAGAACAGCTGCTGCGCGAGATCGTCGGGTTCCTGGCGAACTAGCGCCGGCGCGATCGCGTCGTCGCCGGTCCCCTCTCGTAGCAGGTCTGCCGCAGGACCGCGACGAGATAGGCCTCGACCTCCGCCTTCGTGCTCGAGTCCGGACAGGCCGTGACATGCGTTGCGACCGCGCCGGTGAGAATCTGCTTGACGATGCCGAGATCCGCATCGAGCGGGAAGTCGCCGCGGTCACGGGCTTGCGCGAGCACCGCCTCGATCCACGCTTCGCGATGCTTCAAGCTCGCATTCCAGTACGCCTCGCGCAGATCGGGATAATGCGGCAGCGCGGTCATCAGGCGGCGGATGAGCTTGCGCGCGCGCGGCTCGGCGATCGCCTGGGCCCAGAGTGCGAGCATCTGCTCCACGTCCCGGCACTGCGGCAAGTCCGGCAGGGTTTGCTGCCCGACATGCGCCATGTGGATCGCGGCAACCAGCATCTGACTCTTGTCGGGAAACCGCCGATAGACTGTCGGCCTGGTGACGCCGGCGCGCTTGGCGACCTGTTCGATGGTCGTCCCCTCGACCCCGCGTTCGATCAACAGGTCGACGGCCGCACCGAGGATCGCCGCGTCGACGTCGACGTTGCGTGGCCGTCCAGGACTTCGAGCAACGCGCCGGGGTCGCTTCATTGACATTACTTTACGATACTGTATTGTAAATATCAACTCTGAACGCAGGTCTGGCCGCGTGAGAGCCTCCCACTGAGCTCGAGGAGGAACCACCATGACTCAAACTGGTGTTGAAGCCGCCATCCTCGCAATGAACGCGCTCGGCGCCGGCATCCTGTTGTTCGTGTCGGGCGTCGTCCAGAAGGTGATGAACGGCATGGACGAGCTCGCCTTCAAGGATTTCGCCCAGACGTTCCTGCGCACCGCGACGAGCGACCCGTTCACCGTCACGATCGGGACGATTCCGATCCTCGCTGTCATCTTCTACTTCGCGATGTACGGCTTTCATCATTGGTGGTTCACCGCGGGCATCGTGCTCTGGATGATCGGCAGCAGCATCACCAAGATCACCAACCTGCCCGTCTACAACTGGATCAGGGATACCGGCAGCACCGAGCCGGCCGAGCTGCAGCAGAAGCGCCGCACGCTGCAGCTCGGCAATGCCTGGCGCGCCTGGGTCACCCTGCTCTCCGTCATCGTGATGGCGTGCCAGTTCAGCATTCAGGCAACAGCCCTTGCAGTTGTGTCCTGCGCCGTGATCGCGGCGCCGTCGGTGTGGTGGGCACGCCGATATTTCCGGGAGTGATGCCCCTCGCGATGCCCGGCGCGAGCTTCCAACTGTCAAACAGCCCGTTCGGTGTCATCACCCGCGGATTCGCGGATGGTCCAGTATTCCAGAGACGTTTGTGCTTGAGCGAGAGGCCGCGGCGTACTGGGTCGCCCGGTCCCGTCTACGCCAAGGCTTCGACGAGGCTATGAATCCTTGGCGCGGCGAAGCTTTAGCGGAGGCGGCGAGCCGGGCGATGACAGATGTTGGTGGGGACGGAGCTTTGCATTCTAAGAGACACGAACCCGCCCGAGCTCTGCATCACTTTCCGCCCTCCCTCGAACAGATGGCGCGGGGAAAGCCGGGTGCCGATTTGGTCTGGGTCCGCCAATTGACGAGGACGTAATATCTGACTAAAGTCAGATATATGCTCGATCCGGTTTCTCGCGTCCGTCGCTTCAACCGCGCGGTGACATCAGCCGTCGGCGCGCTCGACACCTCGTTTCTCGGGCGCGGCCGGCCGCTTGGGGCGGCGCGCGTGCTGAACGCGATAGGGCATGGACGCACAGATGTCGGCGACATCAGGGATTATCTCGGCCTCGATTCCGGCCTGATGAGCCGCCTGTTGCGCAGCCTCGAAGACGAAGGGGTGATCGAAACGACGGTGCATGAGAGTGACGCGCGCCGTCGCATCGCCCGGCTGACGGCGGCCGGGCGGCGATCGGCAGGCCGAGGNCCCGCCACACCCAACGCGAGGCACTGCTGGCGGCGATGGACCTGATCGCCTCGGCGCTCGGACGCGACGGCACGATCTTGCAAGACACGGACCCGCGCAGCGACGAGGCGCGCTACTGCCTCGGCGCTTACTACGCCGAGCTCGCGCGACGATTCAAGCAGGGGTTCGACGTCAAGCTGTCGCGCGATCCCGACGCGAAGGACATGGTGCGTCCGCGCGGCTCCTTCATCGTGGCGATGTCGGACGGCCTGCCGCTCGGCTGCGTCGGATTGAAAGGCAGCGGCGGTGAAGTGGCGGAGATCAAGCGACTCTGGGTCGCGCCATCAGCGCGTGGACTCGGCCTTGGCCGACGCCTGATGGAGGCCGCCGAGAGCACCGCGCGCGAACTCGGCATCGCGGTGTTGCGGCTCGACACCAACAGCGCGCTGGCGGAAGCTGGTCAGCTCTACCGCCGGAGCGGCTGGACGGAGATCCCGCGCTTCAACGACGACCCCTACCCCGATCTGTTCTTCGAAAAACGTCTCTGAGCGGCGACTGCGATGGCCGATTGGCCATCCAGCGGCATCAGAGCTATGATAAGCCGCACGTCTCCTTCGACGCGGGATTCAAGAAAATCAAACGGAGGAATGATAATGTCGGTCGCTTGCAAGTTCGAACGCAGCATTCTCAGCCACGAAGAGCATGAGACGATCAGCCTGACGCATCATCCCGCCATCTACAACGTCGAGGTGGCTGAGCTCGAGGCCATGCGCCCCCGCTTGCGCAAGATGCGAGACAAGGAGCGAACACTGGGCCGACAAAAGCAGCGCGAGGGACGCGGAAAGGCCGAGCCGCGCGGGGCAAGCTTCCCGGGAACCGCCAAGCATGCTTCAGAACGGAAGCAGGTCTTCGCCGCGGCGCTGAAGCGGGTGAACACGGAGCTCAGGCGTCTGCACAATCTGGCAACCCGGACCGCGCATGTCGAAGCCGCTCGAAAGGCCCTCGCGTTGCATCGGGCCGCGAACTTCACGACTCATCCCCCGGCCGGCGTGACCGCGAGCGAAGGCATGGTGCCGAAGCCGAGCGAACGCCGGAGAAAGATCGTTGCCGGCGCGAGAATCGGACGCGTGTCGCAGGCGACGAAGGTCGCTCAGGCCGTGCGCGACGCGCGGTTAGCGGAGCGAAGCGGACATGGCCTGAATTCATGAGTACGCACCCTAATTCGATCGCATGACCATCCGCCCCATCGTCCGCTATCCCGATGTCAGGCTGGCGCTGCCCGCTGAACCGGTGAGCGTGTTCGACGACGCACTGCGCGAGCTGGCAGCCGACCTGCTCGAGACCATGCACGACGCGCCCGGCATCGGCATCACCGCGCCGCATATCGGCGTCGCATTGCGCGTCGTGGTGCTCGACCTCGACGCCGCCGAAGGTCCGCGAACCTACGTCAACCCGGAGATCATCCGGGCCTCGCCCGAGATGATCCTGCACAAGGAAGGCAGCGTCTCGATGCCCGGTGTCGTCGACGAGGTCGAGCGCCATGCGCGCGTCCGCATCCGCTATCAGGACGTCGACGGCAACATGCAGACCGAGGAGTCCGAGGGCTTGCGCGCGGTCTGCCACCAACACGAGATCGACCAGCTCGACGGCATGTTCTGGATCACGCGGCTGTCGCGCCTGAAGCGCGAGCGGCTGATCAAGCGCTTCGAGAAGCTGTCGCGAAATTCGTGACGCGACAAACGCTGTTCGACCCGGCTAGGTTGAGCCCGCCCGAACAGCAGATGCGCCATTTCGTCGACTCGTTGCCGCGCCCTTATCTCCTCGCGGCTTGTGTGAGGAACGAGCGGATGATTTCGCGCTTTTCGTCTGACAAGCCGGCAAGCAGGCTTTCATCCAGATAACCCTCTCGAATGAGGCGTGCAAAGACCAGCGGAAGCTGCGAATAGCGATAGTCGAACATCTCGTCGATTTCCCGGCGTTGCCGACGGAGGTAGTCTTCGATCTTCCACAAGTCCTCCGGCGCCGCCGCGGCTGCAGCAAGTCGCTTGAATTCGGCCAGCACGCTGGCGAGCGCAACATCCAGCGCCGCGTCGTAAGCACGACGCGCGGCCTTCTTTTCAGACGCAGACCATTTGAGATCACCCCACATCACGACGCCCTCCAAGGAACTCACTTGGCTGCGAGCTGCCCTACGGCCCTAGCCACCCGCGATCAGATCCTTCGCCAGCGCCATGTAGGCCGGCAGCGTCACGGGATCGTTGGCGGCATTGCCCGCCATCGGGTGCGAGGCGTACCGCGCGATCACCAGCTCGGCCTTCGGATCGATGTAGATGCCCTGGCCGTGAACGCCGCGCGCCATATAGGCGCCGTGCGCATTGTGCGACACCCACCACTGGTTCCGGTAGGAGGCGCCGGGCAATGTGGTGTAGCCGGCCGGCTTGAATTTCTCGACATCGCCGCCGCGCGCGATGTCCTCGACAACGGCAGCCGGCGCGATCTGGCGTCCGTTGAAGCGGCCGTGATTGCGGATGGTCTCGCCGAAGCGCGCCAGATCGCGCAGCGTCGTCGACAGTCCGCCACCGCCGCTCTCGGTGCCGACGCGGTCAACGTGATAATGCGCATCCTCTTCCGCGCCCATCGGCGTCCAGATGCGCTCGGAGAGCAGATCGGACAACGTCATGCCGCTGGCGCGCCGGCAGATCCAGGCCAGCACGTCGGAATTGACGGTCTTGTAGGCGAAGGCCTTGCCGTGTTCGCCCTGCTTCTTCTGCGCGCACAGGAAATCGAAAATCGTGGTGGCGCCCTGGTAGCCCTCCGGGATCGGCGCCATGCCGTTGGCGCGCCGAAGCCCCCAGACGTCGGAGTTCTTGTCGGTATAGACCTCGGTGTATTGGAGACCCGTGGTCATATCCATGGCCTCATGCACGCGCGCATCGCCGAACGCGCTGGCCTTCAGCTCGGGCACATACTCGATGATCGGCGCCTGCGGATCGATCTTGCCTTCCGCGACCAGAATGCCGGCGAGCGTGCCGGTGAAGGATTTCGTCACGGACATCGCGATATGCGGCTTGTGCGGCTTCAGCGCGCCGAAATAGCGCTCGTAGATCAGCCTGCCACGGTGCAGCACGGCGATGCCGTCAGCATAGGTTTCCTCGAGCATGCGCGCAAAGGTTATCGGACGGCCGTCCATGGTGACCGACGCAGAGGCGCCGATATCATGGTCTTCGCGCGGCAGCACCGACGCAGGTCCCGGCCCGCGCCAGACGTTCACCGTCGGCACCAGCTGCCGTACATTGCTCCACGCCCAGCGCAGCTCGGGGAAGCTGCGGAACGAGCCGTCCTGGAAGGTGATGGTCTTGTCTTGCGGCGGCGGAAAGCCCTGCATCCAGCCAAGCGTTTGCGGATCGGTCTCGGCGGCGGTCTGAGGCTGCCGGCTGGCGGCGGTCGCAACTGACATGAGGCATCAACTCCTGATAGGGACGATGCTGATGGCGTACCATGCGAGGGCGTGCCGTACATCCCGCGTTTGCGCCGGGGCGACCGCCCTTTGAAGATATTTGCCATTCGTCATTTAGCGTTTAATTTTACATGCTTTCGCACAGAGAGGCGATGTGGACCCGGAGCGCCCGCAAAGGTCTGCATCATCGCACGGGTTCTCAAATCCATGTTTCGCGAAGGAACAAATTCGAAGTTGGCGGCTTGCATGATGCGCGTACATGCCACCTCTTCTCAAGGAGGATCGTTTTCATGCGCCGCCTCGCCCCCCTCGCTCTGGCTTTCATGCTGTCTGTCACAGCCTTCGCCGTCAGCACCGATGCCGCCTCCGCCGCCAAATATTGTCTGCAGGGAAGACATTGGGGCTTTCCCGGGAACTGTGCTTTCCATACCCGTGCTCAATGTATGGCGAGCGCCTCCGGCACGTTCGCCACTTGCGGCATCAATCCACACTATGCCTTTGCGCGTCAGCGCGGCCGCAGCACGCGTTCCTATTGAACGCTTCGCGCCGTTGAAGATCGTGGAACCGTAGCCCGCCGCTCGACGAGAAGATG
>NZ_LNCU01000038.1:0-3213 GCF_001542415.1 Bradyrhizobium macuxiense | reverse complement strand
GGGTCAAGCTCCGGCTGATCTCCGCGGGCAACGCCCGCGAGAGCAGTTGTTCACGGACTACGATTTCAAGCAGAGACCTCGGTCGGTTCGGACATCGTGATCCGGTTCTTGACGCTGGGACGCGCCTGCATCCTTGCGTACCAGGCTATGAGAGCCTCGCACTCCGCCGGCACCGGCACCTTCAGGAGCCCCGCAAAGATCAAGCCGCCAATGACGGTGATATCGGCCATCGTGAACGCCTCGCCTGTGACGAACGGCTGTCTTTTCAGAATGCCGTCGAAGTAGTGCATCCCCCTGATGGCCTTATCGCGCTGACGGCCCCCCACTCGGCGTTCTGATAGATCTCGACATGAGGCCCAAGCCCCGGCGTGGCGTGGTGGAAATAGACACTGATGGCGTCGAGCAGCTCTATCTCGGCGCGCTTGCTCATCATGTGGATCACGCCCTTTTCGCGCGGCGTCCGGCCGGTCAGCGTCGGCGCGCCATCGAGCGCGTCGAGGTATTCGGTAATGGCCGTGCATTCGCCGATGAAAGTCCCGTCGTCGAGCTCAAGCACCGGCAGTGTGCCCGAGTAATTCTTGGCGAGGAAGTTGGGCTGCTTGTGCTCGCCCTTGTAGAGATCGACCGTTACGAACTGCACGCGCGACCGCAGGTTCTTCTCGGCCAGGGCGATGCGAACGCGGGCCGGGTATGGGCCGGTTGGCCAATCGTAAATCTTCATGATGACTCCTCTTTTATCTACCTGCCACTTGGTAGGCTGGATGTGAGGGCTTCACATCCGCTCCGTCAACGCCTACCTGTCACTTGGTAGGTAACGAAGCAGTGAGGCGATGAGATGAGCTCAAGCTCTCGGGAGGCCATCCTGGCGGCCGCAAGGCTGACCGCGCAGGCGCGTGGCTATGGCGGCCTGAATTTCCGCGATCTCGCTGATGACGTCGGCATCAAGGCCGCGAGCATCTACCACCATTTCCCGAGCAAGGCCGATCTCGGCGTGGCGGTCGCGCGGCGCTACTGGGAGGACACGGCCGCCGAGCTCGAGACCATGCTGGCAGAAACGCCGGATCCTGTTCGCTGCCTGCGTCGATATCCCGATGTGTTTCGCAAGGCGCTCGAAAACAACAATCGCATGTGCCTCTGCAGCGTCATGTCGGCGGAATATGATGACCTGCCGGACGCAGTGAAGCGGGAGGTCCAGAGATTTGCCGACGTCAACGTGGCCTGGCTGAGCAAGCTGCTGTCAGCCGCGGGTCTGGTCAGTTCGAGGAAAAGCGAACAGCGGGCCCGCGCTATCTTCGCCGCCGTCGCCGGCGCGCAGCTCATGGCAAGAAGCCGCTCCGATATTTCGCTCTACGACTCCTTGATCGAAGGCTATCGCGCCGCGGGTCTCCTGCCGGCGTAAACCGCAGGCTTTCGGTTCAACGTTTCAAACAACGTGAGGATATGAAATCGCATTCTCGCGGCGCTTTGCGCCCGAGTCTTGATCTTCGTTTCGCCCTCTTCTCAGACAGAGGGCGCAGGGAAAGCCGGGCGCCGATCGCACCCATGGGCCCCGAGCAATGGGTAGAAAGCTCGGGGGTAGGACCACAGGTGTAACCGGAAACAACCCGGCTTTCCCTGCGCGATGGGTTACGGCTTACTTCGTACTCTCCCCGGCGAGACTGGGCTCTTTTGTCACCGCCCGTTCAAGACGCAAGTGCGTCTTGAACGAGGACACCTGCCACTAGGGCGTCAGGCCTGCACGACTTCGCCGTCCGCGTCACGCGTGCTCGTCAGTCACGCATTCGGCGTCCACCGCATCTCACACCACGTTCGTGACGATCGCGAGCCGCCCCCTCGTGTCGGGTGAGACGGGCCTATTCATACACTGAGTTGCTATTCCGAAAAACAGAAATATTTTCGCCGCACGGGCTTGACGGATTTTTCTGAGCTGCCCGTCGGGTTAATTTGTCGCAGACAGTAACGGCGAATTTGATTTTGCACGCTGCGCCGCGGCAGCCACTCGAAATTCCCCGGTCAAAAGAACCCAGGATCGGTTGTCGGAACGCGCGCCGATCGTTCGTCCTAGCATTACAGTTGTGTTTTCTGAGAGTTTCTGAATCCATGGGCAACCATGATTCGAAGATTGTGGGCGCAGGCAGCGTCAGTTGAAGAGACGCTTGCGTTGTGGGCTGCGTCGCTTCGGGAGGTTAAGAAGCGGATACGTCCGCTGTTCGGGCAAGAACGTGTTGCGAGGAACGCGGGCCTGTTTCTGGAAGGTCTGCTCGGTGATGAGCAACGCAAGACCGGTTGGATGCGCGCGGAGGCCGCTGGCGATCCTGGTCCTTGGCGGCAACAGGCGATCTTGGGTCGCAGCGATTGGGATGCCGATGCCTTGCGCGATATTGTCCGCGACTATGTGATGGAGCATTTGGCAGACGACGATGCGGTCCTCGTCATCGACGAGACCGGCTTTCTCAAACAGGGGAAGGCGTCGTGCGGCGTGGCGCGGCAATACACCGGTTCGGCAGGCAAGATTACGAACTGCCAGATCGGCGTGTTCGCTACCTACGTTTCGCGTCATGGCCATGCGTTCATCGATCGCGCATTATATCTTCCGAAGGAATGGACCGACGATCCAGATCGCCTGGAAGCCACATACGTGCCTGCCGACGTCGGTTTTGCGACCAAGCCAAAGCTTGCGACGAGAATGATCGCACGGGCGATAGCGGCGTCTGTCCCATTCAACTGGGTTGCCGGCGATACCGTTTACGGTGTTGGCGACCTCGAACAGCAATTGCGTCGGGCCGGCAAGGGCTACGTGCTTGGGGTCAACAGCGCTCATGTATTCCGATCCTGGGGCAAGCGACCGCCGGTCGCCGGGACGGCTGCGGAACTCGCCCGGACGCGACGCCCATCCGACTGGAAGCGCCTGTCGGCCGGTGCCGGAACCAAAGGACCGCGGCTGCACGATTGGTGTTATCTCGAACTAGCCGATCTCGATGCCGAAGAATTCAACAGCGTCGATCAAGGTCTTTGGACACGCGGTCTGCTGATCCGGCGTCGTATCGCTGATGATGACCTCGCCTTCTTCTCGACCTGGTGCCCGGCAGGAACATCAATTGAAACGCTGGTCGCGGTCGAAGGCCATCGATGGGCGATCGAAGACAGCTTTGAAACTGCGAAAAACGAATTCGGGCTCGATCACAACGAGAGCAGATCCTGGCATGGCTGGCA
>NZ_LNCU01000037.1:35295-38458 GCF_001542415.1 Bradyrhizobium macuxiense | reverse complement strand
TCGGCGAGGTTGCTGCAGGCGAGCGGCGGATTGTACTTCACTGACGACTTGCATTGATCCGGCAAGCGACATACATCGTGATCGTCGCGCGATCAGGTATCTTCCGCCATCAGAGCCAAGCCGTCAGGCATCGGGCCAGCAAAACGGAAGCCGCGACCTTCCCCAAATTTCACATTCTGCGACCGTGACCGGCCTTGAGCCGGTTCACGGCGCATGACATCGAGGATCATCAATGGCAGAGACGACTGCGGAGGTTATGGTTCACCCGCTCAAATACGATCGTAAGGCCAAAACCTACCGGATGCGGACACAGGCCGAGCTGCAAGCGGAAGCCGAAAAGATTTTAGTTCGGCGGGAGCGGAAGCAGCTCTATGCTCAACTCGACGCGGAAATTGATCGGGCAATAAAGCTTGGACTCGACGGCTTTGTATTTCCGGTCAAGTTGACTAATCGCTGAACTCAACCAAAACAGCCCGATGCCATAGACCGGCATCGGGCTTTTTGTCGTTTAGGGTTGCACTCTCTACGGCTTGCCAGCGCCAGCCCGGCAGGCAGAGTCGCCTGTGCGTTTGTTTTGACCGGCTGGACCTTGGCACCACCCAAACCAAACGCCTCTCAGTGACTCTCTAAACGGCTTCTAGGGGCGGGCAGAAAAAAGGCCGGTCCCAACGAGGAACCGGCCCGGTAGGGGTTCAGGGGCTGCTTATGCAGCCAATCGTATAAGGAACTCGCCGTCTATGCTTGTGGGTGTATGTGGAGAACGGGCACCCGGCTTTCCCTGCGCCCTCTGCGAGTTCGGAGAGCGAAACGAGATGCAAGCCTCGGACAATTCATGTCGCGAGAACGTGGATGTTTGACTGACAGATCACAGAACACACTCGATGTCGTCCCTGCGAAAGCAGGGACCCATAACCACCGATGTTTATCGTTAAGCGATGCTGGAACGACGAGCCCCATTCACAACACAAGCCGCGGAGTATGGGTCCCTGCTTTCGCAGGGACGACATTTGAGAACTTGGCAACCATCTGACGATTTCAGGGACGACAACGGAGAACTTGGCGCCGTCACGAAACCATCCAGCAACCACAGCGACGACAGCCATGTTGGGAAAGACGCCTTCGCAATGATACTGTCGCCACTATGCTCGCTAGATCACCGTGCTCGTTTCACCACGGAGAACCTTGATGTGCCAGCTCTGCGACGTCACAGCTTCCGCGCAACCATCCCGGCGCCATCTCATGATCGGCGCGATCGGCCTCGCAGCGAGCGTCGCGCTGGGATCACACGCCGTCGCCAAGGAGACCAAGCCGCCGCCGAAGCCGCAGAACGTGCTGCCGCCCGACGCTGCGCTGGACCGGTTGGTGAAGGGCAACGCCCGCTATGTCGAGGGCGTCTCGCGCCGGCATGATTTCAGGCATGAGCGCGAGGCGCTGGCCGGCGGGCAAAATCCGTTCGCCGGGATCCTGAGTTGCGCCGACTCGCGGATCGCGCCGGAATATGCCTTCGACAGCGGCCGCGGCGATCTGTTCGTCTGCCGCGTGGCCGGCAATTTCGCCAGCGACGAGGTGGTCGCGAGCCTGGAATATTCGGTGTCGGTGCTCAACGTGCCGCTGTTCATGGTGCTCGGCCACGACAGCTGCGGCGCGGTCGACGCCACCATCAAGTCGCTGAAGGACAACACCACCCTGCCCGGCCATCTGCCTTCGCTGGTCCAGGCGATCGCGCCGGCGGTGAAGGCAAGCCAGGGCAAGCCCGGCGATCTCCTGGCGAATGCGACCAGGCAGAACGTCATCGACAACATCAACAAGCTCAAATTGGCGACGCCGATCCTCAGCGCCGCGGTCGATCAGGGCAAGCTGAAGGTCGTCGGCGGCATCTATCGCCTCGGCGACGGCAAGGTCGAATTGTTGGTGTGAGCATGTTCGCGGAATGCGCGACGCCGCCACAAACTCGCCGTGTCCCTGCGAAAGCAGGGACCCATACGCCGCGGCGGATGTTGCCAACGGGACTCGTCGTTCCGGAGCCGCGCCATAACCAGCTTCCGTGGTTATGGGTCCCTGCGTTCGCAGGGACGACATCCGTCATCTGGAAACGGACGTGCAATGACGACGAAATCGCATCACGTAAACGTCGCTTCCACCTTGCCGAGCCCGTCGAGCTCCATCACGACGTTGTCGCCGGCCTTCAGCCACACCGTCTTGATCAGGCTGCCGGTCAGCACGATCTGGCCGGCGTGCAGGCCCTTGCCGTCGGCGGCGAGGTGATTGGCGAGCCAGGCCAGCGCATTGTGGGGATGGCCGAGCACGTCGGCACCGGTGCCGCGTCCCTCCTCGTTGCCGTTGACAACAGCACGTCCCGTGACGCGAAGCAGGTCGGGCCCGGTGATGCGCGGCACTGCCGGACCGAGCACGCAGCCGGCGGCGAAGAAATCGTCGGCGATCAGCGTCGGCGCGCCGAGCGCCTCCCATTTGACGTAGCGGTCGTCGACGATCTCGATCGCGGGATGATAGGCCTCGATCGCCTCCGCGACCCATTCGGCGGTGAACGGCGCCTCGCTGGCGGCAAGATTGCGCGCCAGCCGCACCGCGATCTCGCACTCGACACCGACGTGGACGTAGTCGGTCGCCGGCAAGCGCACGCCGCTGTCATGCACGACCTTCTCGAACACGCCTCCGGCGCAGGGATGCGGGATGTCGAGATATTCCTGCATCACCGCGCTGGTGCAGCCGATCTTGTAGCCGACGAGGCTACCGACCTGTCCGCGTACGAGATCGTGCACCGCGCGCTGCACACGATAGCCCTCGGCTTCATCGCGGGGCACGACGTCCTTCGGCAACGCCTTCAGCGGCGCGCGACTGCGGCGGGCGGTAGCGATCGCTTTCGCGGCCGCGAGGATCCTGTCCATCGGCGCAGCCTCCCTGTCGTTCTGTTTGCTGGTGGCAATTCAGCACTCAGAGACGAGTCTTGCAAGCATGTCAGACAATTAGCCGGATCACGTCTTGACCAGGCCAAGCTTGATCAGGCTCTCGGCGGTCGCAACCAGCATCTCCTCATTGCTGCGCGGCCGCCAGCCGAGCAGGCTTTGGGCCTTCGCGCTGGTGGATCGCCTGACCTTGCCGAGCAGCGGCAGGGCTGCGCGGGCCAGTGGATTGCGCCGCGCGG
>NZ_LNCU01000037.1:26459-35253 GCF_001542415.1 Bradyrhizobium macuxiense | reverse complement strand
CCCGCCTCGCCTTACTGCCGAGCTTAGCGCGCAGCACGCGGGCAATCTGCAGGACCGACATGGTCTCGCCGGACACCGCGAGGAAGCGCTCACCTTTGGCCTTGGGCGACGTCATCGCACGCAGATGCAGGTCGGCAACGTCGCGCACGTCGACGAGGCCGAAATGGATCCGCGGCACCGCCGGCATCGCACCGTCGAGCAGTGCCTTGATGATGCCGATCGACTCCGAGAAGTCGGGGCCGAGCGCCGGGCCGAACACCGCGGTGGGATTGACGACGGCAAGCTCGAGCCCGCCGCCCTCGCGCGCGATGAAATCCCAGGCAGCGCGCTCGGCCAGCGTCTTGGATTTCGGGTAGGCCTGCACGTCGTTGCTGTCGAGATTGGTCCAGACCGTCTCGTCGAACGGCGTCGAGCGCAGCGGATGCCCGTAGCCGATCGCGGCAAAGGACGACGTCACGACGACGCGCTTGACTCCGGCGTCGCGCGCCGCGCGCAACACGCGCAACGTTCCTTCGCGCGCCGGCACGATCAGCTCGTTCTCGTCCTTGGGCTCGTAGGACACCAGGGGCGAGGCAACATGGAACACGTAGTCGCAACCGGCCGCCGCCTCGCGCCAGCCGTCGTCACGCAACAGATCGGCGGCGACGAAGCCGACCTTGTCGGGAGACGACGCACCGCCCGCGCGCAACATCGCCAGAACGTCCTTGCTGCGGTCGAGGTTGCGCACCGTGGTCCGCACCTCGTGACCGGCGGCCAGCAGCTGCAGGATGGTATGTACGCCGATAAAGCCGGAGCCGCCGGTGACCAGAACCGTGCTCATGTTGTCGCCCTTCTCCTTGTTCGCCAGGGCTTGCGGAAATCGCGCCGCCCACCCTGCACACGCCGCATCTGGTCATTATTTGAACCGGGGCAAGTAGGATGAATTTCGAGACCAGTATGGAAAACAATACTACGGATGTGTGTTGCGGCGGCGACGGCGAGAGCTGCCCGACCGACCCGGCCCTGCTGATCGAATTCAAGCATGCGATCCACGCGCTGGGCGGCAAATGGAAGCTCGAGATCCTGTTCGAGCTGATGAACGGCGGCGTCCGCTTCGGCGCGCTGCGCCGGGCGCTCGCGCCGGTCACCCAGCACATGCTGACAGCGCAGCTGCGCGAGCTCGAGCGCGACGGGCTGGTGTCGCGAAACGTGTTGGTCGAGAAGCCGCTGCAGGTCGAATACGAGCTGACGGATTCGGCCTGGGGATTGATCCCTGCGTTTCGGGAGTTGCTGGCGTGGTCGAAGGCTTTCGGCCCGCGCCGCAATGTCGCGATTAGTGGGACAACAGTTGGAGCTGGAATCGCCTGAGTATGCCGAGCTGCCCCCACGTCGGCGCTGCGCCCCCTCTCCCGCTTGCGGGGAGGGTCGGGGTGGGGGTATCTCCACGCGCGAGGTTCTTCGTGGGGAGAGAGCCCCCACCCGCCGCGCGCCTTGCGCGCGTCGGCCTCCCCCGCAAGCGGGAGAGGCGGACCAAGTTCGCGGACAGGCCTTGCTATTCAAGGATCAAACCACCTCACCCCATCCCAAGCGCCATCCGGATCGCGACCTCGACCGGCGAGTATGCACCGTCCTCCCGCTCGAGCCGGTATGGCTCNGCTCGCCCGCGCCCAGTGCCGGCTGGGCCATGAAGCGCGGGGTCCTTCCCCGGTGCTTCTGTGCCGCGTGCACGAGGAAGGGATGACACAGATAGACCGTGCCCGCCTCGCCCGTCGCCAGCGCCACCTCGCAATCGGCGCCGACCTTGTCGAGCCTCATGCGCGCACGTCCGGCCTCGCCCGCCGGCGCCAGATATCGCGCCATCTGAAAATGCGAGCCGACCCTGATCCGCGTCGGCGCATCGTCCTCGCCGACATCGGAAAACAGGAACAGCATCAACAGCGCTCGCCCGCGCGAGACGACGTTGACCCGCCAGGCGGAGAAGTCATGCCGCTCGTTCGGATCGCAATCGTCGCCGGGAAAGCTGACGTCGACATGCCAGCCGGCGTCGCCGGGATCGTCCGGATGCGGAAAGCGCACCGGAAAGGTTCCGATGTTGTCGCGCGGGGACCAGCGGCCGGGACCGGCGATCTGGTCGAATGCCCGATGCAGCAACGGCATGGTGATCGCCTGCCGGAACGGCTCGCNGCCGCCATATCCCGGCAGCCGGATCACCGGCCGCGTCCAGGTCGACGGATCATGCTTGCTGCACGGCAGGTCGCGCCACATGATGGCTTGACCCTGCTCGGCAAGTTCCCGCGGAAAGGCGTTGTCGATCCTGACAAAACCCTGTTCGATGAATTGCGCGATTTGCGCGTCGCTGAGCGCACGCGCGTCGTCTCGATCGTTCATGATTGTCTCTCAAGCTGTCGCCAGCCATTGATGGTCCGCGATGCGCGGAACCCGGCCGGCTCATTCGGTTCACTGGAATCCCGCGAGGTGGAGCGCGGGGTCGATCAGCGCTTCCGCGCGGAAGCGGGATCAGCCCAGGAAAAAGGCCGAAGCGATGTTGAGAGTACGTGTCATCATAGCGGCGCGACTCTACAACCCGTGCGCGCCGGGATCAAACAGTGGCGATCAGCCGCCACTATTCGTCGCGATAGACCTTCTCGCGCTTCTCGTGGCGTTCCTGCGCCTCCACCGACAGCGTTGCGATCGGGCGGGCTTCGAGCCGCTTCAGCGAGATCGGTTCACCGGTCTCTTCGCAATAGCCGTAGGTGTTGTCTTCGATGCGCTGGAGTGCCGCGTCAATCTTGGAGATCAGCTTGCGTTGACGATCTCGGGCGCGAAGCTCGATCGCACGATCCGTTTCCGAGGACGCGCGGTCGGCCAGGTCGGGATGATTGACGTTCTCTTCCTGCAAAGTCTGCAGCGTGATCTTCGATTCGCGGAGGATCTCATCCTTCCAGGCGAGGAGCTTGGCGCGAAAATAGTCGCGCTGCCGCTCGTTCATGAAAGGCTCTTTCTCAGTCGGCCGGTAGTTCTTCAGCTTTTCCAAAGGCAGCCATGTCCCTGTGAAGCGGAGGGAACATCTCCCCTCCGCGCGGCGCCTTATATAGCCACGTCATGTGACAGACAATATCTGCCACCGGCAAAGCGGGGCCGCCCCCAAGGCCTTGCACAGGCAAACTTATCCGGGCCAGTACGGGGGCGCCCTGCCCCGTCAGTAGCCGACCGTGAAACGTTTCCGGATATGCGCCGGGCGCTCGATTTCGTCGGCGAGTGCAACTGCGAAATCCTCGAACGAGATCGAGCTTTTGCCGTCTGCAGCGATCAAAAGCTGGTCGGTCCCGAGACGGAACTTGCCGGTCCGCTCGCCCGCCACGAACAGCGCCGAGGGCGACAGGAAGGTCCAGTTGAGTTCCTTCTCCTGCCACAGCAAATCGAGGAATTCGGCGCCCTTGGACGCCTCGGCCTTGTATTGGGGCGGGAAATTCGGGGTTGTTACCAGCCGGACGCCGGGCGCCACATCGAGGCTGCCGGCCCCGCCGACCACGAGGTAGCGGCCGACCCTGGACTCCTTGGCCGCCCCGATCAGCTTGGCCGGGTCGCTGACCGTGAAATGGACGGAACTGATCGCGGCGTCGTGGCCCGCCCACAGTGCGGCAAGCCCGGCCTGGTCGTTCACGTCGCCCTTCTTGGCGGTGACGTTGGCGAGCGCAGCAATCTTCTCGGGGTTGCGGGCGATGGCGGTGACGGCGTGGCCGCGGCGGGCGAGTTCCGCGGTGATGCGCGAGCCGGCCTGGCCGGACGCGCCGGCAATGGCGATCTTCATCTCAAGTCTCCGATGGTTGGTTTCTAATAGTGACTAGATAGCAATACGGATGTAGGTGTGAAGAACGCACTCTTGCCTCACCTGATTACGCCGGAGTAACCGCGATGAAAGCTGCCAGCCTGAAACCGGACGCCTATTCCGCCAATTGCCCGACGCGCCAGATCCTCGACCGGGTCGGCGACAAATGGGCGGTGCTGATCCTGTTGCTGCTGCGCAGCGAGCCGATGCGCTTCAATCAGTTACGCCGCGCGATTGAAGGCATCTCGCAGAAGATGCTGTCGCAGGTGTTGAAGAGCCTGGAGCGCGACGGGCTGCTCCGTCGTCGCGCGATCGCGACCGTCCCGGTCACGGTGGAATATTCGATCACACCGCTCGGACTGACGCTTGCCGAAGCGGTCGATCCGTTGCGCGACTGGGCCGAGCAGAATTTGAAGGAGGTGCTGGCCGCGCAGCGCCGCTACGATACGCAGCGCAAGGCGCTGGCGGCCTAACCTCGGGAGACGAGCAAGGCGAACGCCGTTGCGCTCAGTATTGACCGGCCTTGGCGAGCTCGACTTCGACGCGGAGCTCGATCTCGCCCAGCACGGCATCGAGGCCGGGATCGCCGGAGGATTCCTTCAGGTTCGCAGCCGCGTTGCGCAGCCGGCTCACGGTCGAGGAATCGAAATTGCCGGAGAGCAGGCCGAGCTTGAGGTCGTCGAGCACGTCGAGCGCGCCCTTGCCGCGGGCAACCGAGCGCTTGCGGCGTTCGGTCGGGTCTTCCACGCCCTGCAGCGCCAGCAGCGCGTCGAGGCTGGTTGCGGCCATCGGCGCAGCGGCGGAGCGGACCTCCTCCTGCGCGGACGTCGCATCCGGCAGCGCGAAACCGCTCGACGAGGTGCGGCGCGTGGAGCTGGTCGACGTGCCAAGCGTGGTGCCGTTCGGTCCGTAGATGCGCATCGTGGTGATCCCGCAGGCCTGATTGCCGAGAGCATCGCCGTCTTATGGTTAACGGCGCGTAAACGACCCGGCAATTTCTGCCGCTGCACGGCAGTTTCGCGCAGGCTGCCAAACCGGTGGCGAGCAGCGGCCCGACAATTTCGATAAACATATCAATACCCTGCCCCGACGAAACGACATGGCACAGGGCTCGCATGGTTAACGGCGGATCGCCGTCATGGGAGTGTCGCGTGATCCAATTTGTGAGTTCGAGGGGAGCATCGGGATGCCTGGCATCCGCACCGTAAGATTATTGGGGTTGGCCTGCGCCGCGTTGCTGGCGCTGGCGGCCTCGGCCATGCCTGCCGCTGCGACGTCGCGGATCAAGGATCTCGCCAATATCGAGGGCGTGCGCCAGAACCAGTTGATCGGCTACGGCCTCGTGGTCGGCCTCAACGGCACCGGCGACACCCTCAACAACATCCCCTTTACCAAGCAGTCGCTGCAGGCGATGCTCGAACGCATGGGCGTCAACATCCGCGGCGCCACCATCCGCACCGGCAACGTCGCCGCGGTGATGGTCACCGGCAATCTGCCGGCGTTCGGCACCCAGGGCACCCGCATGGACGTCACTGTGTCCGCGCTCGGCGACGCCAAGGATCTGCGCGGCGGCACCCTGCTCGTCACGCCCCTGCTCGGCGCCGACGGCAATGTCTATGCGGTGGCGCAGGGCACGCTCGCGATCTCCGGTTTCCAGGCCGAGGGCGAGGCCGCCAAGGTGGTGCGCGGCGTGCCGACGGTCGGCCGTATCGCCAACGGCGCCATCATCGAGCGCGAGATCGAGTTCGCGCTCAACCGGCTGCCCAATGTGCGGCTCGCGCTGCGCAACGCCGACTTCACCACCGCCAAGCGCATCGCCGCCGCGGTCAACGACTATCTCGGCGTCAAGACCGCCGAGCCGCTCGATCCCTCCACCGTGCAGCTCTCGATCCCGCCGGAGTTCAAGGGCAATGTCGTCGCCTTCCTGACCGAGATCGAACAGTTGCAGGTCGAACCGGATCTTGCCGCCAAGATCGTGATCGACGAACGCTCCGGCATCATCGTGATGGGCCGCGACGTCCGCGTCGCCACGGTTGCGGTCGCGCAGGGCAACCTCACCGTCACGATCTCGGAAAGCCCGCAGGTCAGCCAGCCCAATCCGCTGTCGCGCGGACGAACCGTGGTGACGCCGCGCAGCAATGTCCAGGTCACCGAGGACGGCAAGAAATTTGCGGTCGTGAAGAGCGGCGTGTCGCTGCAGCAGCTCGTCGACGGTCTCAACGGCCTCGGCATCGGGCCGCGCGATCTCATCAGCATCCTGCAGGCGATCAAGGCCGCCGGCGCGATCGAAGCCGACATCGAGGTGATGTGATGGGTAGCCTGATCAACGGCAATGGCAGCAGCATGCCGCGGCAGGCGCTGATGCCGCTCTACAACAGCCGCCCCGATCCGGTGCTGGAGGACGCGCTGACCAAGGTGCCGGCGCAAGCCCAGGCCAAGGCGAAGAAGACTGCGACCGATTTCGAATCGATGTTCCTGAACTCGATGTTCTCGCAGATGACGAGTGGCCTGAACGGTGACGGCCCGTTCGGCAACACGGTCGGCACCGGCGTGTGGCGATCGATGCTGACCGACCAGTATGCCAAGAAGTTCGCCCAAGCCGGCGGCGTCGGCATTTCCAACGAAGTGTTCCGCTCGCTGATCATTCAGCAAGCGAAGCAAGGCTAGTTCGGCTCGAGGAGAAGCGTGATGAATCAGCGCCCACAGCAGCGGCCCGCATCGGCCCCCACGGCACGGCCGGCGATGACGACACCTCCCGACGTCGCGAGGCTCGCCAAGGAGCTGATGGACGTGATGAGCGCGCTGCTCGGCGTCGTCGAGCAGGAAACCGAGCTGGTGCGCGCCGGCAAGGTGCGCGAGGGCATGCGGCTGGAGACGCAGAAATCGGACCTGTCGCGGCGTTACATGATCGCGGTGGAGCATCTGAAGTCCATGCAGAAGATGCTGTCGCAGACGGAGCCCGAGCTGCTCGCGGCATTGCGGCGCCATCACGAGACGTTCCGCGCCATGCTGCAGGTCAACCTGACGGTGCTCGCGACCGCGCACGCGGTCTCCGAAGGGATCGTGCGCGGCGTCAATGCCGAGGTGCAGCGTCGCAACGTCCCCAACACCTACACGGCGGCCGGACGGCGCGCAGCGCCCGGCCCGCGCAACATGACGCCGCTCGCCGTCAGCCGTTCGCTCTGAGGCGCGCAGCACTCGCTCAAATTTTCCTCAATTCGACACGGGTCGGTCAGCGCCCCGTTCAGCGTGTTCCCTAACAGCCTATTGAGAGGTTCCCCGTAGAGTTGCGGATCGTGAGGGGTTGGGATTTGACTCAAGCAAACTAGTGCTCTCGCACTAAGAGGCTGCCATGAGTACGGATTTCAACATCAAGCCGGTGGGGGCACCGGTTGCAGCGCCGATCGCATCTCCCGCAAGCTCGACGGCGCAGAAAGCGGTTGCGACCGAACTGCCGCCGAGCCAGAGCGTCACCGCTCCGGAGCCGACCGTTCGCGTTTCGATCGACGCGAATGCCGCGAATGCGCAGGCCTCAACTCAGGCAGCCACGTTCAAGAACCAGATCATCATCGACCGCGATGCATCCGCCGTGGTCTATCAGGTGGTCGACAATCGTACCAATCTGGTGGTGAGGCAGTACCCGGAGGAAGCCGTGCTGCGCCGCCGCGCCTATTTCCACACGCTCGACCTCGGCAAGGATGCGCCGCCCCGCGCGCATCCGACTGACCGTGAGGTCTAATCTTGCTGCGTCACAAGCGCCTAAGCCTTCATCTAAAAGGCTGTGAATCTCCGCGGCCCGTCATTGCGAGGAGCGATAGCGACGAAGCAATCCATGTTTCCACGTATGCCGCACGATGGATTGCTTCGCTTCGCTCGCAATGACGAGAATGGCCGTTACCCCGAGGACCTTGTGACGCAGTAGGATTAGGCAACCTCAACCGAACCGTCAGGTCGTTTGGTTGGCGTAGGCCTGATCGAGATAAGTCGATCCGGTCGCCGGATCGCTGACGACGTTCTTGATCAGCGCCGTACCGGCCTGGACCAGCGTGAACTTGGTATCGCCGACCCTGAAGCCGCCGTCCTTGATCAGCACGTCCTGATACTTGCTGGTGCCGTCGCTCTGATAGTGCACCTTGGCGCGGAAGCCCGAGACGTTCGACACCGTGATGTTGAACGACTTGTTGTTGGCGTACTTGCCGCTCCAGCCGCCTTCATAGAGCTTCGGATCGACGGCAACATAGGGCGTGTTCGACGGAACGGTCAGCCCGACCGCCTTGTAGTTGGCCGACAGGATGCTCATCAGATCGGCCATGCCGGGCTCCGTCGCGATCGGCCGATCAGGCGCGGCCGGACAGGCCGGCGGCGAGATTGCAGTTGATGTCGATCAGCGACTTCAGCTTCGCCGGATCGGGATTCATCTGCATCTCGACGGTCTGCTTCATCACGAACACGGCGATGTTGGCGATGTTCTGCCGGATCTCGAGCGGCTGCGGATTGTCGTTGCCCTCCGCCGCGCTCATGAAGATCGACCACAGACGACGGTTGAACAGCAGCGCCTGCTCCATCTCCTTGCCGGGTCCCGTCCAGTTGGCCTGGACTTCCTGCAGCTGCCGGGCAGCCTTCAACAGCGCCTGCGCTTCGATTTCCCGTGGAGACGCCGTCGTTGCGGACGTGCGCGCGTAGGCCTGGGCTGCGTTCGACATTCAATGACCTCGATGGATGCGGATTTCTCGAGCCGCAAAGACTGCAAAAGATTGCTCGATTTATATGCCGGAAACGCCTTTAAATATGGTTAGCAGCCGTTACCAAGTGTGCCTTTCTCACGGCACGGACAGATACTGAAATACCTGCAAATGAAGAGAAACGGCGGAGCTGTCCCCCGCCGTTTCAGAACCCTTTGTCGCTGCGCTTAGCGGAGCAGCTGGAGCACGCTCTGCTGGCTCTGATTGGCGAGCGCCAATGCGGATACCGCGATCGACTGGCGGG
>NZ_LNCU01000037.1:16776-26418 GCF_001542415.1 Bradyrhizobium macuxiense | reverse complement strand
GCCGGTCTGCAGCACATTGATCAGGCTCTTGGAGAAGTCCTGACGAATCTGCACCACCGACAGGTTCGACCCCAGCGTCGAGGCTTCCGACCGCAACGTGCTCGACGCGTTGCTGAGCCTGGTGATGATGCTGTTGGCCGAGGCGCTGTCGAGGAAGTCGGTGCCGACCTTGAGCGCGCCGAGACCGAGGCCTGCCGCGTCAAAGGTTACGCCCTGGATATTGAGCGTCGACTTGCCGGTCTCGTTGAACACCAGCTTGAGGTTGTCGCCGCTCAGCAGGTTGACGCCATTGAAGGACGCATCCTGGGCCGTCGTGGTGATCTGCTGGATCACCGCGTTGTACTGGTTGACCAGGCTGGCGCGGCTCGCTTGCGAGTTCGGATCCGCGACCGCGGCATTGACGGTACCGATGGTCGCGGTGGTGGCGCCGATATCGACGCCCTCGCCGGTCGGCACGGTGCCGGTCTTGGTGATGGTCTGGCTCGCCGCATCGTTGGTCGAGGTGAACGTCAGCGTATCGGGCGTTGCCGACAGCGACGCCGTGAGCGAAACGCCGTTCGACGACAGCACGCTGTTCAACTGATCCAGCGTCTGAACGGTGGCCGTTCCGCCGCCCGACGAGAACGTCGATCCGATCGTCACAACAAGGCTGCCGGTTGACGTCTTGAAGGTCAGCACGGAGCCACCGAGCTTGCCGGCGTTGAGATCGGCCGCGGTCGTGGTGCCCGTGCCGGCGCCGCCGCCGGTGACATCGACATTGGCCTTGGTCGTGTAACCGGTCGGGCTCTGCAGGACCTGGTTTGCGATCGACTTCGCGGTGTCGACGAGCTTTTGCAGCGACGTGATGCCGGTGTTGGCGGCCTGCAGGATCTGCACGCCGTTGCCGATGCCATCGAGCAGGTTGTTGATGTCGCTCGCACGGTTGTCGAGCGACTGCGCCGTGAAGAAGTTGGTCGGATTGTCGAGCGCCGCGTTGACCTTTTTGCCGGTGGCAAGACGGTTCTGCGTGGTGGCGAGCAGATCGGCGGTTGACTGGAGGGAGAGAAGGTTCTGACGAACGGAAGCGGAGAGAACAAGATCGGACATTTTCATACCTTTCTGGTGTGAAACCGAGGGAACAAACCGCGCCGATCCTTTCTGATCGGGCGGATGGCCCGATCGTGCGAAACAAGCCGAAAAGGAAAAATAAATCTCCTGGGAGGCATTTAAACTAAACACAAGAGAAAAAAATAGTCGAAACTAGATGAAGCTCATCCTGAAAACTACTGAGATCGCAGATCATTCCTGGGACAGGCGGATGCAGGCACGGCCGGCGTACACCAAGCGTTAACCATCATCGGAAAGGATCGCCGCAGCATCGGCCCAGAGCTGCTGCGGCGGCTGCTAAGCAGTGCCGAACTCAATTTCGATCTGCAGCAACAACGCCCCGCGCAGCGGCCGACAAAGGAGAACGGGCATGGCCCTGAAGGTCGAACTCAAGCCCAACGAGCGTATCATCGTCGGCAATTGCGTGATCACCAACACCGATCAGCGCGCCCGCCTGTTGATCGACGGCGACCGCATCCCGATCCTGCGCGAAAAGGACATCCTGACGCCGGAGACCGCCGATACGCCGGCGAAGCTGATCTACCTCGCAGTGCAGCTGATGTATCTGTCGCCGGATCCGATGGCGCATCACCCGACCTATTTCAGCCTGGTGCGCGATATCCTGACCGCGATGCCGAGCGCCTGGCCGTACATCGAAGGTATCAACAACTTCATCCTCAATGGCGATCTCTATCACGCGCTGAAGGAATCCAAGAAGCTGATCGCGCACGAAGAGAAGGTGCTGGAAACCGCGCGAAACCTGCAGGCGTCGGGGCAGGACGACACGCGCAAGAGCGCCTGAGCGCTGCTCGTCCCAACGACAAAAAGGCCTCCGCAAGGAGGCCTTTTTCGTATCCGGAGATGAGCCGAGCGATCAGCCGATCGGCAGATATTTCAGCAGCGTCGTCTGGTACAGCATCGACGTGGTCTGGTACGACGCCTGCAGGCTGGTCTGCAGCGCCAGGATCTTGGTCGCGACCTCGTCCTGGTTGACGCCCTCGATCGAGTCCAGCATCGTCTGCGCCATCCCCTTGAGCTGGGTCTGGCGATCGGTGGCCGCCTTGGTCGCCGATTGCGCGCCGGCGAACTCGGCCTGCACGTCCTGGATCTGCTGCTGTCCGTTCTGCGGAGCGAGGTTCGCTGAAACCCGCTGCGCGAGCGCCGTCACCTGCGCGTTGGCATTCGGATTGCTGGCGTCGGTCGTCACCGCCGCATACACCGCCACATTCTGCAGCATGTAGCGAAACGCCTGCTCGTTGGCGCGCGCGCCGTACTGCACGGTGATCGTCTGATCGACCTGCGCGACCGCGGTGCCGCGCGCCGAATCCGTTCCGCTCTCGCCGGTGTACCAGGACACGGTGTTTGCGGGCGTTCCCGCCACCAGTCCGGTTGCGGTGTCGAAGGGCGGACCGCCGACCCGGAGCGGCGCCGGCGTCGCGGTCGTATTGTTGGCGATGCCGAGCGCGCCGAGCGCCGCTGAATTCGAGCTCGAGATCGACAGGTTCGCGCCGTCGGCCCCGTGCAGCGTGATCGCGCCGTTGCTGATGGTCGACGGATTCTTGGTGCCGGTGATCTGGTCGATCTTCGCCATCAGCGTCTGAACGCTGTCGGTGATGTTGACCTGATTGCCGGTTGCCCCCGACGCCACGAAAGTGATCGGCGTCCCGTTCACCGTAATGGTGTCACCGGCCGCGAAGCTCGTCGACAGCGAGTCCGTACCTGCCGCCCCCGACAGCGCGGTCGCGCCGGTGATCGGCGTCGGCGGAGTGCCCTGGTTGTTGACCGCAGTACCGGAGACGGTCGCCGATTGATTGAAGAAATTGTTGGACGCCGCGACGGCTGACGCAGCAACCAGCGACGTGTCGCTCAGCGTCTTGATCGACGAGGTCAGCGTCGACTGAAGGTTCGCCGTGGTGGCTGCGGTGTCGGCACCGATCAGGAACGAGCCCGACGGCGGCGGGCTCGTCTTCGTCGCGGTCAGTTCGATCGCTTCCGTCGTGCCGTCGGGCAGCGTGAAGTTGAACTTGATCTTATCACCTTCATTGGGATTTACGGCGCCGAGATCGACCGACGTCGTGCGCGGCGTGCCGGTCGGCTGCGACACCGTGGTGCCGGTCAGCGACGATTGCACCGATAACAGCTTCAGGCCGAAGGCCGAGCCGTCCTCGGCGACACTAGTCACGGTCGTCGTCGCTGCCGGCGACGACACCGTCAGACGACCCATATTGTTGGTGCCCTGATCGGCCTGCTTGCGTTCGTCGATCAGTTGCTTGAGGCCGGCCTGCGTCGCGGTGCCGTTGAGCATCGTGTCGGCGGGGACCGTGGCCGGCGTATCCATGGCGCGGCCGGAAAACAGGTAGCGGTCGCCCGACTGGCTGTTCAGCATCGAAACGGCGTTGGCGAAGGCGGCCTGCGCCGTGATCTGGCCCGAGGTCTGGCCGTTGTTGTTGAGCGTCAGGGTCGCCGTCGTCGCGGCGCTCTTCACCTGGGTGCCGATGTCGATCAGCCCCTGCAACGAGAGGTTGGCGACGCCGAGGCGCGTGTTGAGATTGGCCGCAGTGTCGGAAAACGCGTTGATGCTGCTGATCTGCGCGCGCAGGCCGAGCGCGAAGCCGCGATCCGACCCCTGCCCTGCATAGGTCGTCGAGATCCTGCCGGTCGCGAGCTGCGTCGTCAGATCGTTGAGCTGGCTGCGCAAATTGAGGATGGTGGACCCGATATAGGAGGTCCGGCCGCTAACGCCGTCGATCGACATTGATCCCTCACATCGCCTGCATCAGCGTGTCGTACATCTGCTTGATGGACGACATCACGCGCGCATTGGCGGAATAGGCATTTTGAAGCGCCAGCAGATGCGCCATTTCATCGTCGATGTTGACGCCCGACGTGGCATTCATCTTGCTCTGCAACGTGTTGAGCACGACGTCCTGTCCATCCGCGAGCTGCTTGGCTGATGTCGCCGCCTCGCCTTGCTGGCTGATGAACTGCCGTGCGAAGCTCAACAGCGTGCCGGTGAGCGGTGCGCTATTGGTGCCGAGGCCGGTCTGCGGCGAATAGCTGTAGGACGCCGTCGACAATTGCGACAGCAGCAGGTTGGCGCGCGTGGTGTCGCCGGCCGCGGTCGGCGGATTGGTCGAGAATACGACGGTGCGCGAGGGATCACCGACGAGAGAGCTGTTGACGCTGATGCGGGCGGCAAGACCGGTCATCTGCGAGCCGTTGGCGGTGATCGCGCCGGTATAGGGCGCGCCGTTGTCAGTGAACATTGGCAGCTGCGGATCGCCCGAGGTGAGCGAGGTCACCGTCGTGGTGACGGACGCAGCCGTCACGTCGGTACGGTTGGCGGCACCGTCGTCGAGCACGCGCAGGGTCGATCCGGACGGATTGGAGAACTGCAGCCCCGCGGTCGTGCCGAGCGCGCCGTTGAGCTGCGCCAGCACCGAGCTCATGCCGCCGGAGAAATCGATCCCGAGCACCTCGTCATTTGGATCGACGGTCGCGGTGTTGCTGAGCGGCAGCACGCTCGGATCGTCGACACGGACGATCGAGAGGTTGTGCGTGGCTCCGGTGGTGTTGTCCTTGTAGCTGATATGGATGACGTTGCCGCTCTGCAGCCCCGAAAGATCGAGGTCGTAGCCGGACTGCGCGCCCGACGACACCGGAGCGCCCGCGGTCGTTTTGTCCGACAATGCGCTCGCCATCGACGCGGCGAACTGATCGATCTGCGCCTGCGCCTTCACAAGCGTGTTGTCGCGCAATTCGAGATAGGCCGCGATCTTGCCGGAGCGGATCGAGTTGGTCGACACCAGATCGTAACTGCCGCCATGCGGGAATGTGATGCTGATGGTGCCGACGGTGCTCTTGGTAGGATCGGAATTGTACAGCGCGTTGGGCGTCATCGTGCCCTGCGCATTGAAGCTGAGCTGAGCGGCCTCGGTGCCGACCAGTTGCACGCCGGAATTGGTAAATACGGTCACCTGATTCTGGCCGTTGGTGACGGTGCGGATGTCCATCAGCTGCGACAGCTGCGTGATGTACTGGTCGCGCTGATCGAGCAACGCCGAGGTCGACGCATCGGTCAGGCCGCTGGCCTGCAGTTGAGTGTTGATGCGGGCGATCTGCGTCAGAGCGTTGTTGGCCGTATTGACCGAGTCATTGATGCCGGCCTCGGCATTGGCGCGCAGGCTCTGGATTCCCTGCGATGTCGCGTTGAGCTGCTGCGCCATCGCCTGCGCCGCATTGACGACACCAATGCGGGCCGACTGGGAGTCCGGGCTGGTCGACAGGCCCTGGATCGCGGTCAGGAGCTTGTTGAAGGTGTCCTCGATCGTCCCGGTGGAGTCGGGATTGCCGTAAACACTCTGCAAGTTGGCCAGATAGGTCGAGCGGATGTCGGCGTAAGATGCCCCCGACGTCTCGGTGCGAAGCTGGGTCTGCAGAAACTCGTCGAGCTGGCGATTGACGCCGCTGATGAAAACGCTCGATCCGTAATCCCCGGTGGTGCCCGCGACCTGGTTAAGCGTCTTCTTGGTGTAGCCCGGCGTCTCCGAATTGGCGACGTTCGACGACACGAGCGACAGCGAGGCCTGCGTGGCACGCAGGCCCGACATCGCGGTGGAAAGGGCTTGGCTCAAACCCATGATCTGTTACTCGCCTCTACTCATGCCGCGCATCATCGCCGTAATCAGCGCATCACGTTGAGGAGATCCTGCACCATCGAGTTGGTGGTGGTGATCACCTTGGTGTTCGCCGAATAGGCCTGCTGCGTCACGATCAGCTTGGTGAATTCATCGGCAATGTCGGTGTTCGAGCTTTCCAGCGACGACCCGACGATGGTGCCGGCCTTGCCGAACAGCGCAGCACCTGACTCGTCGGTCGCCTCGAACGCGCCGCCGTCGATGCGCTTGAGGAAATTGGTGCCGTTGAAGGTCGCGACCGAGATCTCGGCGAGATCAATGTTGCGGCCGTTGGTGTAGTTGCCGACGATGCGGCCGTTGGTGGAGACGCTGACCGATTGCAGCTGGCCGGCGGGGAAGCCGTCCTGCTGGATCTGGTTGACCTGGACGTTGCCGTTGGCATCGGCGAACTGGGTGACGCCGCCGCTGCCAAAATTGATCACCGGGCTGCCGAGCGACACGCCATTGACGACGGCATTGTTGAGGGTCACCGACGCGATCGGCGGCGACATCTGGCCGTTCGATCCGAAGGTGAAGTTGATGTTGACGTTCTGCCAGCCGACCTGCGTGCCCGTCGCATTGGGATTGACCTGATAGAACAGGTTCCAGGTATCGGTATGTCCGGCGCCAAGCGAAGAGCTGTCGGTCTTGGCCCAGCGGAACTGAAGGTTCACCGGCGCGCCCGATACATCGTAGGCCGTCACCGCACCGCCCGAGACGCTTTGGTCGAGGAAGGCCGAATTGTCGTTGCCGATCACCTGGCCGGTGCCGACGGTACCGCCACCGCCACGGGTTGCGGTCGCCTTGCCGCCGGCAAAGCCGAGTGCAGCGAAGGCGGTTGAGTTCGAGCTGGTGATCGAGAGATCGGCCGACGTGCCCGAATGCAAGGTGATCGAGCCGCCGGAGATCGACGACGCGGTGCCCGTGCCGGTAATCGAGTCGATCTTTTGCAGCAGGGTCGAGATGTCGTCGGTGACGTTGAGCTGGTTGCCGGTGGCACCCGAGGCGACGAAGGTAAGAACCGTGCCATTGACCGTGATGGTGTCGCCGGCAACGAAATTGGCGTTGATCGAGTCGGAGCCGGCGACGCCTGACAGCGCGGTATTGCCGGTGTTCGGCACCGAGGGCGTCGCCTTGTTGTTCTGGACCGTGCCGGTGGTCGAGGAATCCGTATAGGGGGCGGCCGGCGTCCCCAATACCAGCGGGTTGTATCCCGAGCTGAACGAGCCCGGCCGGATCAACTCGGAGCCCGGAACCGAGGTGTCGTGCTTCGTGGTGAGCGGATAGGACGCGAGGTTGGCGCGATAGTCGATCTTGGTAGTCTGCTGCGCAGGCAGGAAGTCATTCTTGAACCGCAGGACCTGCGGCGAGGATCCCGAGGGATTGCCGGTGGTCGGGTCGATCGGTACGCCCTCCAGGTAGTAGCCCGCGCCGTTGACGAGATAGCCGTCCTTGTTGAGCTGGAAGTCGCCGCGTCGGGTATAGCGGTCGACGCCGTCGAACACCGGCGAGCCGTCGCTGAAGCTGCCGGGCTTCTGCACGGCAAAGAAGCCGTTGCCATTGATCGCCATGAAGGTCGCGACCGACGCCGACTGCACGTCGCCCTGCACCGTGTTGGTGGAGCGGGACTGCGCGGTGACGCCACCGGCGAGCTGAGCGGTCAGCGCGGTCTGCGGCACGAGGTCGAGGAAAGACGTGTCGATGCGCTTGAACGCCGTGGTTTGCGAGTTCGCGATGTTGCCGGAGATGTTCTCGAGCGCATACGAGCCCGCGCGCAGGCCGCCGACTGCGGTGGTGAGAGCGCCGAAGATACCCATGACATGTTCTCCAAATTCAATTTCCGGCGACTCGTAAATTCCAGGATCAGCCGCATCGGCGGAGCATGTCGCAAGCCTCGTGCCATGAAACAAAATGTAACAAAATCATCCGCTTGAAAAAAATGCCCCGGTCGTTGGACCGGGGCACAATTGCCGGGGGCGGCAACAATTGCCGGGAAAAAGCTTCAGGTGGCTGACGGCACGGCCGGGTGAAACACCAGCGCGAAGCCATCCATGCAGTAACGCAATCCGGTCGGCTTCGGGCCGTCGTCGAAGACGTGGCCGAGATGGCCGCCGCAACGGCGACAATGGATTTCAGTGCGCAACATGCCGAAGGTGCGGTCCTCAGTCTTGCCGACCGCGTTCTCCAGCGGCTGATAGAAGCTCGGCCAGCCGGTGCCGCTCTCGAACTTGGTGTCGGACGAGAACAGCGGCAGGTCACAGCCGGCGCAGGCGAAGATGCCCTTGCGATGCTCCTTGAGCAGCGGGCTCGATCCCGGCCGCTCGGTGCCTTGATTGCGCAGGATCTCATATTGCTGCGGCGTGAGTTGCGCGCGCCATTCGGCGTCGGTCTTCTCGACCTCGAATTTCTCGGCTGCCTTCGCGGGCGAGGCGCGGAGCCAACGGAAGGAGACGATGCTGAGCAGGCTGGCGACGGATGCGAGCAGGATACGGCGATCGATCATCAATCTTCTCCGATGCGGACGGCCCGTGGTTCGCCATCAAATACGCCGGCCGCCGCGAGACGTTACATCGGTCCGCCGGGGATCCGCTCACTTTCTTGCGAGGCCTGCGGATACGGTTCCCCGTCGCCCTGTACCGGCGCTCGTGGCGGTGCCGGACGCGCGGCGCCCGGTGGCGGACGGCGAGGCGCCGGCCCCCTGGTTCCCGCCCTGAGATTGGCCTCGGCCAGCCGCGCCTCACGGACCTGCGCCTTTGCCCGTGCGCCCTCGCGCTGGCGCGCCAGGAAGCCTGCCGCGGACGAGGCGCCCCTTGTCCACAGGCTGATGGCGTGGCCGGCGACGCGCCCGGTGGTGCCGCCCGCCCAGACCAGCTCGAACGGCGAAAACAGCCGCCAGCGGTCGTCGCCCCACAGGATGCTGCGCGCGATCAACTGCCCGGCCAAAGCCGAGGTGTTGAGCCCCTGCCGGCCGAAGCCGCTCGCGACCCACAGGCCCCGGCGCAGCTGGCCGATCTGCGGCATGCCGTGCACGGTGACGCCGACCGCGCCGCCGAACATTTCGGCGATCGGCACCTTGCCGAGCTGCGGAAACAGCGTGGCGATCCGGCGCTGCACTGCGGCACCGAAGCGCTTCGGGCGCGCCTCCCAGGTGGTCTCCGGACTGGACCATAACAGGCGATCGCCGTCGACGATCCGGAAGTGATCGATGCCATCGCTGTCGACCACCGAGCCGGAAAAGGCGATCGCCCCTGCCAGCCGGTCCCCGAGCGGCTCCGTCAGCGCCGCGTAGCGCCATACCGGCAGCAGCGTGTCCGACAGCCGCTTCAGCGGCGCACCGAGATGGACATTGCCCGCGAGCACGATGTGCCCGGCGCGCAACCGCGCCGACGGCGTCACGATGCGCTTGCGGACGCCGGAAAAGTCGATGCTGACGACCGGCGTATCCTCGAAGATCCGCGCGCCCATCCGTGTCGCCAGCGCCGCGAGGCCGTGGACATATTTCCGGCCGTCGATCTGGAACGCCTTCGGATAATAGACGCCATGGAAATAGCGGCCGGTCTTGAGCACGCTGCGAACGTGATCCACCTGCCAGCCTTCGACGTCGGTCGCGAAATCCTCGGCCAGCATCTGCAGGCGACCGATCAGCGCCTCGCCGACATCGACATTGGCGACCTCCAGCGCGCCTTCGCTGTAGCCGATGCCCGGGATCAAATCCTCGGTAGCGGCGGTGCGGACGTAGTCGGCACCCTCCTTCGACAGCGCCCACAACTCGCGCGCATCCTCGATGCCGACGCGCTCGATCAGGTCCGCGATCGGCAGACCGAAACCCGGCATCACGGTACCGAGATTATGCCCGGAGGCGTTCCAGCCGATATGGCGG
>NZ_LNCU01000037.1:0-16768 GCF_001542415.1 Bradyrhizobium macuxiense | reverse complement strand
GCCCTCGAGCACGGCGACGCTCGCACCGAGCCGCGCCGCCTCGCGCGCCACCGTCAGGCCGGCGAGCCCTGCCCCGACCACACAAATGTCGACATCGAGGTCGAACGCCAAACGCGCACGGAATGACGAGGCCGCGTCATCGGGGCCGCCTGTCGCACTTGTGGAAGTCTCGCTCATGGCGTTTTCTTACGAACCGCTGCGGTGCTTGTCACCTTGTCCAGGACATGAGCCTGTAGAATTAATTCGACCCGAACGAATCGAAATGGAAGTTTATGCGCCGTTTGCTGCTGTTGCGTCATGCCAAGACCGAAACCGACGCACCTTCGGGGCGGGACCAGGACCGTCGTCTCGACGATCGCGGCCACCGCGATGCGGCGGAGGTCGGCGGCTGGATCGCCCATCATCCACCCGTCCCCGACCTGGCGCTGGTGTCACCCGCGGTCCGCGCGACGCAGACCTGGGAGATTGTACGCGACGCGATGAAGGGTGTCGCGCGGCCGCCGAAAGTCGAATTCCTGCCGGAACTCTACGGCGCCGATCCGACGCAATTGCTGACCACGATCCGGATGGCATCCGCCACCGACCCGAAGCGGCTGATGCTGGTCGGGCACAATCCCGGAATGCATGAACTCGCGCTGACCCTGACCGGCAGCGGCGACGACGCCGCAAGGCGCGCGCTCAGCCACAATCTGCCGACCTCGGGACTGGCCGTCTTCGACTTCGCGACCAACGACTGGAACGAGGTGTCGTTTCGCCGCGGCAAGCTCGTGCTGTTCGTCAGCCCAAAACTGTTGAAGCAGGCCTCGGGCAGCTGACGCGGGCGGACACCACGGCCGCGCCATGCTATAGTTCCCTTGCGCGACAGGGGGACCCGTTCGCGTCAAGAACGCATCGCACGATAACAAGAAGAGGCACGCGTCCCGGCGTCACAGGGACGAAACGGCTCCAGACCAATCGCGGACAGGAGGCGCAGATGTACAAGTCCATTCTCGTGCCGATCGACCTCGCCGATACCGATCTGGCGAAGCCTGCGATCGCAACCGCGGCGACGCTCGCACAGACATGGAGCGGCTCGGTGCGCCTGCTCAATGTCCTGCCGATGACGCCGGTGATGCTCGCCGAATATGTGCCGGCGGATTTCGACAGCCAGCAGCGCGAAACGTCGGAAGAGGCGCTTGCCATCGTGGCGCGCGAATCCGGCATCGACCCGTCACGCATCTCGAGCGTGGTCCGCCAGGGCGGCATCTATCACGAGATCCTCGAAGAGGCTATCGCTATGAAGGCCGACCTGATCGTGATGACCTCGCACCGCCCGGCGATGCGCACCTACTTCCTTGGCTCCAACGCCGGGCACGTCGTGCGCTACGCCAAATGCTCCGTGCTCGTGGTACGGCACTAAGCTCGTGGCCAGCGCCGCATCCGGCAGGCTCAGCGAATACGAACGAGCTCCAGATCGAGATTGCCGGCGACGGCGGTCTCGATATGGCAGCGGGAGATCCCAATATCGC
Organism: Bradyrhizobium macuxiense; assembly: GCF_001542415.1. GTDB lineage: Bacteria > Pseudomonadota > Alphaproteobacteria > Rhizobiales > Xanthobacteraceae > Bradyrhizobium > Bradyrhizobium macuxiense. Next base: position 15,260 of record NZ_LNCU01000037.1, on the reverse strand, counting down.
GCAGCGACCGGTCGTCGAGCTGCTGCAGGGTCTTGATCGCCTCGCGGCGCATCCAATAGGTCGCGAGTGCATCGCTCCAGCCTCGGATCAATCGGAGCAATCTGCCCAATAAACTTGGCCGCGCGGGCAGCACCGCGGCTGAGGATATCGTGGTCATTGTCATCTCCTTCGGTGCCCGCGCGGCCAAGCGATGCCGTTGGCGCAGGCGCTCGTTCGCGCACCTGCACCGTCCAGGACTTCGGATTGCTTGCGCTTTCCTCAGTACAATCGCGGGCTTGTTCTGTCTTAAATGATCCGGTACATTTCTCGGAGCAAGTAAAACATTGCTCTCGGTGCAATAATGTCGCGGTTCGAGTATCTGAAGCTGGCGGATGCAGTTGCCGCCGAGATTGCCTCCGGCGCGCTCAAGGCCGGCGACCGCCTGCCGCCGCAGCGCCATTTCGCCTATGAGCGCAAGATCGCCGTCTCGACCGCGAGCCGGGTCTATACCGAACTGTTGCGGCGTGGGCTCGTGGTCGGCGAAGTCGGCCGAGGCACGTTCGTATCCGGCGAGGCACGCCGCGGGATCGCGGCCCCCACCGAGCCGCGCGGCGCCCGTATCGACCTCGAATTCAACTATCCGCTGCTGCCGCACCAGGCGACGATGATCGCCAAGAGCCTCGAAGGGCTCGAACGGCCCGAGGTACTCGAGGGCGCGCTGCGGCCGGCGACCAGCTTCGGCACCCGTGCGGCGCGAACCATTTCCTCGGAATTCCTCGCGCGCAGGAGCTGGACGCCGAATCCCGACCAGATCGTGTTCACGGCCAACGGACGACAATGCATCGCCGCGGCACTCGCTGCCGTCGTACCGCCCGGCGGGCGCTGCGGCGTCGAGGCGCTGACTTATCCCTTCGTCAAGGGCATCGCCGCGCGGCTCGGCGTCACGCTGGTGCCGCTCGCGATGGACGAGCATGGCGTGCGTCCGGACGCCGTTCAGAAGGCGCACCGCGAGGCTCATCTGTCCGCGATCTACATCCAGCCGACGATCCAGAACCCGCTCAGCATCACGATGCCGGCCGAGCGCCGTGCCGAGCTGTTGCGCGTGGTCGAGAAACTCGGCCTGATCGTCATCGAGGATTCCGTCTATGGCTTTCTCGACGACGAGGTGCCGCTGGCCGCGCTCGCGCCTGACCGCTGCATCGTGCTCGACAGCCTGTCAAAGAAGGTGGCGCCGGGCCTCGCGCTCGGTTTCATCGTCGCCCCGGCGCGGTTGCGCGAGAGCATCATGGCTGCGGTGCGCTCGGGCGGCTGGACGGCATCGGGCTATGCCTTCGCCGCGGGACAGCGGCTGATGGCCGACGGCACCGCCGCCGAATTGTCGCGTCTGAAGCGGATCGATGCCGGCCGTCGCCAGCAGATCGCGGCGAAGCATCTGGCCGGTTTCGAGATTCAGACCAACCCCAAATCCTATCACCTCTGGCTGACCTTGCCGCAACACTGGCGCTCGCAGACCCTGGTCGCCGCCGCAGCACGCCGCGATATCGCGCTGACGCCGTCGACGACCTTCGCCGCCACGCCGGGACACGCGCCCAACGCGGTGCGGCTCGCGCTTGCGGCCCCNCCCCGCCGATGGAGCAGCTCGACCTCGGCCTGCGGACGCTCGCGGGAATGCTGGGCGCGACGGAAGAGGATTTCGCCTCGACGGAATAGCGCCAGGAGCCTTCAGGCGACCGGCCACTCCGCGATGAAGCCCTTGGCCTTGTAGGGCTCGATCTTGTCCCATTCGATCAGGATGCGGCGGCGGAATTCCGGATCGGTGTGCCAGAGCGCACGCGGCGTCGCGAAAGTATCGACGGTGACCAGCATCTTCTCGACCTCCGGCCAGTACCGTTGCAGTGTCATCGGATAGCGCCGTGCGGTCCAGGTGTTGCCGAGACAGATCACGCTCTGGATGCTGTCGCGCCCGAGCACAGCGTCGATCACGGAAAGCGAGAAGATCACGTTCTCGCCGGTGTTTTGCGCGCGGTGCTCCTCGAGGATGCGCTCGGCCGGCATGCCGCGCTCGACCATCGCAGCCTTGATGATCGCGCATTCGGAACGATGATCGCCTGGCGTCACGCCGCCGCTCACGATCGACCAGCGCACCAGCCCGTCGCGCCAGAGGCCGACCGCCGTATCCACCCGCTCGGCGACGTCCATGCGTGTGCCGAACACAAAAAGGAGGTCGGCGGGCCTGAGCGGCGTCTGGATCAAATGCCGTGCATTGATCGCGGCAATCTCGTCATTGGACGGAATCCGCAAGCTTCGATCCTCCACGCCCCTGCCCTCCGGCCACGACATCGCGCACAGACGATGCCGCGTAGGGATGCGCAGACGAAGTCACATTTCATTGCGCTTGTTTGCGGACCACTGCCGGCAGCAACGCGTTGGGCAAGTGATCGAAGCTGTAGCGCCGCGGCCGGTTGCGCGTGATGAAGCCGCCGACCTGCCAGGCGAACAGCGCGGCGAAGCCGACCAGGAACAGCGCGCCCGTCCACTCCGACGTCGCCAGCGCGCGCAGCAACAATCCCGTCATCGCGATGGCGAGACATGCCAGCAGTGTGAGCGCCGCGGTATAGGTCTTCAGCCCGAGGCCTGCGGTCAGCACGGCCTTGCTGCGGGCCGCCTGCATCCGGCGATGCAGTTCGATGATGAAGTCGCGATAGAGATGCCCCTGCGGCGCGATCAGCGTCGCGGTCTGCCAGGTGGTCGACAGGATCGCGATGCGGCCGCCTTTGGCGTTGTCGATGTCGGCGCGAAACCGCTGCTGCTGCATCGACACCGGGCGATAGGACAGCTTGACCGCGGAGATGTCCGCATAGTCCCACACGCCCGATCTGCCGGCGATCGTCCACGACAGCCCGGCATCGGTCAGCTCGAATTGATGCGCGGAGCCGATCAGCGAAGCCTTGTAGGCATAGCGCACAGGCTCCGCACCCGGTTCGGCGGCAGCGGCCGTCATGTCACCTTCCTACTGCTCCAGGCATGCCCAGAGAAAGGCGAGCGAGCCGATGGCACCAAGCACGGTGCGCACCGCGTGCAGCCCGCCCCACTTCACGATCAGCGCTCGCGACTCCGGGCCTGCGTTGTCTGGCGTGATGGCAAGCAGCGCATCGTTGGTCGGCTTGATGCCGAAGATCGTCCAGGGCCATGGCGCGATCATCGCGATCGCGCCGATCAGGAAGGCCGGATGCGATGCCTGCCACCACGCGATCATGCCGAGGATGAAACCGATCATGGCGAGCGGCGCCTGCATCGCAAATCCGCGCAGGTAGGACGGCTTCCATTCCGTGAGCAATGCCCGGTCGTCGAGGGTCAGCCGCGCCGGCTGCTCGGCAAAATTCACATAGAACGCCGCCCCGGTGAACAGCGCAGCCACCATCAGCGCAAGCAAGCCACTCGCCATGACACATGCCTCTCCACAGGATCTCGCGCCGGTCGATGCTTGCGCCCCGCGCCGGCTTTATCTTACAAGCGACACATGCCCGAGACGACCTATTTTCCGCGCTACCTGATCCTCGGCGGCGCGATGGTATCCGGAGTGCTGCTGGCGCTTGCCGTGCACATGCTTGGCGCGAGCTACGGACTCGATCTTGGCGGGCTGTGGCGCTCCGACACGCACGAATTCATGCCCGCAGGTGCGGCGATCGCTTGGTGGCTGATCGCAACCGTCGGGTTTTCGGGCGGCTACTTCACCGCCAACCTGATGCACAGTGCGGTGTCCGGCCGGATCCCGCAAAGGATGCGGGGATTCCTGATCGTCGTCGGCGTGCTGATCCTCGCCGGTGCCAGCCAGGCTGCGTCAGCGCCAAGTTCCGTCTCGGCCATTTCGGCCGCGCTCGCCGGCCTTGCCGCGCTGTGTCTCGGCGCGGCGATGGCGTTTTGCGGCGCCTATTTTGCCCTGCGCAAGAGTTAGACGCTCACCCGATCAGGCCGCGGACCGCTCAGGCTGCCTGCGCAGCATCTTGGCCACATCGGCGGCGGGCCGCGGCGGGCTGAAGAGATAGCCCTGCGCCTGGGTGCAGCCCTCGCGGCGCAACAGATCGAACTGGGTATCGGTCTCGACGCCCTCGGCCGTGGTCACGATTCCCAGGCTCTTGCCGAGACCGGTGACCGCGCGCACGATCGCCATCGACTCGTCGCGGGTCGCAAGATCCGTGACGAAGGAGCGGTCGATCTTGATCTTGTCGAACGGGAAGCTGCGCAGATAGCTGAGCGACGAATAGCCGGTGCCGAAATCGTCGAGCGAGATCCGGACACCGAACCCGCGCAGCTCGTGCAGCACGGCAAGCGTCGCTTCGCTGTTCTGCAGCAGCACCGATTCCGTGATCTCGAGCTCGAGGCGATCCGCCGACAGGCCGGACGCTTGCAGCGCCGCCTTCACCGACGCCACCAGATTCGGGTTCTTGAACTGCACCGGAGACAGGTTGACGGCAACGGCAATGTCCTCGGGCCAGCCCGCTGCGTCCGTACAGGCCTTGCGCAGCACGATCTCGCCGAGCGGAACGATGAGGCCGGTCTCCTCGGCAACGGGAATGAAGTTGTTGGGCGCAATCAGACCACGCAGCGAGTGGTTCCAGCGTGCCAATGCTTCGAACGCCACGATGCGATCGCCCGCAACGTCGCGGATCGGCTGGTAGTGGACCTCGAACTCGTCGCGCTGCAGCGCCAGCCGCAGGTCACGCTCCAGCATGCGCCGCGCTTGCGCGCGTGCGTCCATCCCGGTCTCGAAGAAGCGGTAGGTGCCGCGGCCGTCGGCCTTGGCGCGATACAGCGCAAGATCGGCCTTTTGCAGGAGCTCATCGGGACCCTTGCCGTCCTCGGGCGCAAGCGAGATGCCGACGCTGACGCCGATCACGAGCTGGTGACCGCCGATCTCGTAAGGAGTGGCGATCCTCTCGACGACGTGGCTGGCGAGCGCCGACACCACCGACGGCTCGCTGTTGCTGCAGAACTGCACGATGGCGAATTCGTCACCGCCGAGCCGCGCCACGGTATCGCGCTCGGTCACGCACTCGCCCAGACGGCGCGCCACTTCCCGGAGCAGCGCGTCGCCGACCGGATGCCCGAGCGTATCGTTGATCTCCTTGAAATGGTCGAGATCGAGGCAGAGCACCGCGACCTGGTCGGAGCGCTTGGCGAGCCGCAGCGCCTTCTCGAGCTGCTCGCGGAACAGCGTCCGGTTCGGCAAATTGGTCAGCGCGTCGTGCCGCGCCATGTGCGAAATCCGCTCCTGGGCCTGCTGCCACTCGGTGATGTCCTCGAAGGTCGCAACCCAGCCGCCGCCCTTCATCGGCTGGTCGACGACGCGGATCGCGCGACCATTGCGGTCGATGATCCGCGTCGCGGTATTGCCGGCCTTTGCCTCCGAGATCATGCCGGCGCTGAATTCCTCCGGATCGCCGTCCCACTCACCAGCCGAGCGAAGATCCTGCAGGACGTCGATCAGCAGGCGTCCCTGCAGCGGCACGCGACTGTGCCCCATTATTTCGCCATAGCGCTCATTGAAGAGCATGATGCGGCCGTCGGCATCGAACATGCAGAGCCCCTGCGACATGTTCTCGAGCGCGGTATCCAGCACGACCTTCTGCTTGTGAAGCTCGGTCTTGGCACCACGATCGAGCATGGCGGCAATCAGCGAAATGCCGAGAATGGCGAAGGCCGCGACAGCGGTCATGAACGACAGCACCGACGGCGAAACCGAAAGTCCGTCAGCAACGATGGTCGGATCCGGGATCAGGGTGACCGCGCCCATCGCGGTGAAGTGGTGCGAGACGATCGCAATCGTCAGCAGGCCGGTCGCGGTTGCGGTATAGCCGAAGCTATCACCGCGCGCGGCGACGATGAGTGCCAGTGCCGCAAACAGGCCGCCAAACGCGACCGAAGTGACGACGATGCCGGGCGACCACATGATGCGCGCGGGCAATTCGAGGCCCGACATGCCGGTGTAGTGCATCGCTGCGACGCCCATCCCGACGATCAAGCCGCCGGCAGCGACCGTCCACCAGCGTCCGTCGAGCGAGGCGACCGCAAGTCCGACGGCCAGGACGGCCACGGCAAGGACCAGCGACATGACAGTGATCGGGATGTTGTAGCCCGCGCCCATGCCGGGATCGTACGCCAGCATGGCGACGAAGTGGGTGGCCCAGATGCCGCAACCGCCCACCGCGGCATCGAGGCCTATCCAGATGTCCCGCGCGCGGCCGTGCGCGGCGCGGGCGCGGTGAAACAGGCTGATCGCGACGGCGCTGGCGAGCATGCAGATCACCCCGCCAAGGACGACCAGCCGCCAGTCATGCTCCAAGGTGAGGCAGGTGAGTACGCGATACATATAGGCCCCCGTTATGGACCTATAAAAGCGACCCCATTGGTGTACGAACGGTAACCGGCACCAGACCGGGTTCCGCCCATGGTGAAGAAGCCTTCAACGGCGTGACAGGATTTTCCCGAAGCCGGGCGAGCCGCAATTGCCGGCGCTACGCAGCGCGCCGGCGCCACTCCGCAATCACCTGCTTCGATCATTGCCGCGCCTGTGATGACGCGCCGATCCAGATCGACGCGCCTGCCGCCAGCAGCACGCCGGCCGAGATGACGAGCGATGCGTGCAAGCCATTGACGAACGCCGCGGGCTGGCCAACGAGCGACCCGAACAGCGCAACGCCGAGCACGCTGCCGGTCTGCCGCGTGGCGTTCAGCACGCCCGCGGCAATCCCTGCGCGCTGCGGCTCGACGCTGCCGAGCAACGTGGATGTCAGCGGCGGCACCAGGAGGCCGAGCCCGCCGCCCAGCGCAATCAGTTGCAGGAAGATCGCGAGATAGCTCGTGTCGCGATCGATGCCGAGCATTGCCAGACATCCTAAAGCGGCGATCGTGGCGCCGAGCGCGATGGTCGCCGGCGCGCCGATCCGTTCGGCGACGCGCGGCGCCATCAGGTTGACCGGCAGGACCGCGCTCAGCATCGGGACGAAAGCAAGACCGGTCGCGAACGCCGACAGGTCGTTGACCTGCTGGAAGTAAAGGCTGACCACGAAGATCAGGCCATAGAACGCGACGTTCACGAGGAGGCCGACCAGCGAGGTCAGCGCGAAGATCCTCCGCCGAAATAACGACAACGGCAGCATCGGCTGCGCCGCGCGCGCCTCGCGCCACACGAACAGCACGGCGAAAACCGCTGCCAGAACGAAGCCCGCGACCACGAGGGGATGGCTCCAGCCGAGCGCGCCGCCTTCGATCAGCGCGCCCNGCCAGCGTGCCGAGGGCAGCAACCGCGGCGAGCTGGCCCGGCAGGTCGAGCTCGTGCTGCTGGTGGCGCGTGGTCTCGCCGGCAAAGCGCCACGCCAGCCACAGCCCGGCCAGGCCGATCGGCAGATTGACCAGGAAGATCGCACGCCAGCCGACCAGCGTGATCAACCCGCCGCCGACGAACGGCCCCGCGGTCAATGCGAGGCTCGCACCCGCGGCCCAGATGCCGACGGCACGTCCCCGCGCCTTCTCGTCAGCGTAGGCGTGGCGGAGCAGCGCGAGCGAGTTCGGCACCAAGATGGCCGCGGCCAGTCCCTGCACGCAGCGGGCCGCGATCAGCGTCACGGCGTCGGGCGCGAACGCGCAGGCGACTGAAGCCGCGGTGAAGATCGCGAAGCCGGCCATGAAAATGCGCTTGGCCCCGATGCGATCGCCAAGTGCGCCCGCGGTCAGGATGAAGGCGGCAAAAGCGATGGTGTAGGCGCTGACCACCCATTGCAGTTCGGCAACGCCGCCGCCGAGCGAGGCACCGATTGCATTGAGCGCGGTGTTGACGATGGTGACGTCGAGCTGCACGACGCCGTAGCCGAGGCTCATCGCGGCGAGCGTCAGCGTCATCGCAAGCCTGCTCGGCCCTGGACGGTACGCTGCGCGCGGATCCGGCAAGGACCGGACGTTCATGGATATGGGTTGCATGGCTCACCTCGCTCTCGCGATCAATGCGACACATAGGCATTCGTTTCGACCGGACACTTCGCTTTGGATCGAAGGATGTCGTCGGGCCATGATCGACGCAGGCCACGTGCGCCACGTTGCGCGGCGTTTTGCCTCAATAGACCTACGGACTGATGCTCTATCGGGGGCTTGCCGTCCCAACCGGGCGCCCCACATCCGCGCCGACCTGCTGCTTTGGTGAACGACGCCGGTGGCTGCGACGTCCCCAACCCCCATGCATATCGTCTATTCGGGAATTGGGATGGCGACTCCGCCGCAGCGCAAAAAATGGAAAAATCTGGACGAAATCAGCCGGAACACCGGAACGTGCGGTGAACCGGACGCCGCAGATGCCTTGGCTGCGACTCACATTCCGCATGACCAGGACATATGTAGCCAATATGACAACGACGACGGAGGGGAGCCGAAGCTTGGCTTGTCAAGGACTGCACAACGCGCCGGTTTTGCCTTATGGGTCATCGCGCACGGTGCGTCTGCCCGTCACCGGTCGTCGTCCGTGACCGGGTCCCACTGAAATTTGCCGCCCCGCCGGGAGGATGAATGCATCGGCTGCTGACCACGCTCGGGCGTGGCTTCAAGGAAAAGATCGGCTGGAAACGGCTCGGGATCGCTGCGAGTGTGCTCATTATCGTGTTCGCGGTCACGACGCTGATCCGGACGCTGAAGGGCGTCGATACCGGTATCATCCTCACGGCGCTGACCGACATCGCGCCGCACCGGATCGGGCTCGCGGCCCTTTGCGTGGTCGGGGCATTCTGCACACTGACGTTCTACGATTTCTTCGCGCTGCGCACGATCGGCAAGAATCACGTCCCCTACCGGATCGCGGCGCTCTCGAGCTTCACCAGCTACACGATCGGCCACAATATCGGCGCCACCGTCTTCACCGGCGGCGCGATCCGATTCCGGATCTATTCCGATTACGGCCTGACCGCCATCGACGTCGCCAAGATCTGCTTCCTGTCGGGACTGACGTTCTGGCTCGGCAACCTCTTCGTGCTCGGTATCGGCATGGCCTGGCACCCGGGCGCAGCGTCAGCGATGGACCTGCTGCCGCCGTCGATGAACCGGCTGATCGCATTCGGCTGCCTCGCCGGCATCGGCGCCTATTTCGTCTGGCTCCTCACCGGCGAGAAGCGCCGCGAGCTCGGCCAGAACGGCTGGAAGGTGGTGCTGCCTTCGGCGAACCTGACGCTGCTGCAGGTCCTGATCGGCGTGGTCGATCTCGGCTTCTGCGCGCTCGCGATGTATCTCCTGATGCCGACCGAGCCGCATATCGATTTCGTCTCGCTGGCGGTCGTCTTCATCCTCGCGACCCTGCTCGGCTTCGCCAGTCATGCTCCCGGCTCGATCGGCGTGTTCGATGCCGCGATGCTGGTGGCGCTGCCGGAGTTCAGCAAGGAACAGCTGCTGGCGACGCTGGTCGTGTTCCGTATCCTCTACTTCCTGATCCCATTCGGGATTTCGATCTCGATCATGGGCATGCGTGAGTTGTGGCTCAACGTGGTGCAGCCCTGGCAGGAACGAAAGCGACTTAGTCAGGCCTGCACGGCTTCGGCGACCGTGCGGCAGCCGATCGAAAGCCGACAGCAGCGGATCAGGCGGCTGAAGCAGTAACATCGACGTTATCAGTCCCCGCGCCGGTTTTTTGTTCCCCTAACCCGCCTCTCTTATTTTTGCCGTACCGTTGACGTCAAACGCGCCATGGTTGGTTTTTTGGCTCGATTTTCCTTTCGTTTGACGGTCTGCGCAGTGCTGCTCGGCAGCGCGCTAGTGGCGGCATTCGCGACCGCCGCCCAGGCGCAGGACACCCCATTGCAGATCTCCTGGGAGGTCCGCAACCGCTTCCGCCTGTTCCGCGAGGAACGCGACTTCCGCCTCCATGTCGAGAGCGGCCTCGGGCGCACCGTGCTCGCCTCGGAGCAGGCGCTGGAGTTGCAGAGCGACGGCCGCGGCTGGGCGCGCAACACGGTCAACCGGCTCTGTATCGACCTGCAAGGCCGTATCAACGAGCCCTGCACCCGCGACAACGTCAAGGAAAACTATCTCACCCCGATCGACCATGCGATCTCGGTCCGCCTCACCGGCTCGGTTCCGGTCGGCTCCACCTGCGCGTGGTCGTTCGACGACGGCGATGGGCCGCAATCCTCGACATTCGATTGCGCCGAGCCGGTCAATTTGCGCGTCCGCTACGGCCGTACCACGGTCGCAACCGTCGACGTCTCGAGCGGCTCGGAAGCGGACCAGCGTGTCACGACGCAGATCGCGGTGCGTGATTTCCTGATCGCCGGCCTCGGCGACAGCATCGCATCCGGCGAGGGCAATCCCGACCGCGCTATCGCGCTGTCCGACGAGGGCTTCTGCTTCCGCTCCTATCTCGGCGGCGCACAGTACTACCGGCCGAGCCGCGCCGGCTTCAAGGGAGGACGCGCCTGCGAGGCGCCCGACACCCTGTCGAACTGGCAGCGCCATAGCGCGCTCTGGCTCAATTCGGCCTGCCACCGCTCGCTCTACAGCTATCAGACCCGCACCGCGCTGGCGCTCGCCGTGCAGTATCCGCACATCGCGGTGACCTATCTGCCGCTGGCCTGCACCGGCGCCACGATCTCGGACGGCCTGTTCGGATCGCAGCAGGCGCGGGAGTGCCTGCCGACCAAGAACGCCAGCTCCTGTTCGGGCACGGTCAACGGCCAGATTGCCGAACTACGCGCGGCGCTGGCCGCCGCGAAACGGCGCCAGCCGGACCGGACGCTCGATCTCGTGCTGCTGTCGATCGGCGCCAACGACATCTACTTCTCGGGTCTCGTCGCCGACGTGATCGTGGACACGCCGACCGAACGCACGCTGTTCAAGCGCAGCGGCTCGCTGGCGACCGTCGACGATGCCCGCTCGGCGCTGGCGCGCGATCTGCCGTCGGGTTTCGCGAAGCTGCGCGACGCGCTGAAGCCGCTGGTCGGCGGCGACCTCTCGCACGTCATCTACACAGCCTATGCCAATCCGGCATTGAACAATGGCGGTGCGCCCTGCCCCGGCGGCCGCGCCGGCTTTGATATCCATCCCTCCTTCAACGCCGATCCGCAGCGGCTCGCGACCGTCTCGGGCTTCGTGCAGAACGAATTCCTGCCGCAATTGAAGGCGCTGGCACAGTGCCAGTCCGGCACCATCTGCCGCGATCCGCGAACAGACCGCATGACGTTCGTCGATGCGCATCAGGACGCGTTTGCAAGCCATGGCTTCTGCGCGCGCGCAGCGACCGATCCCGAATTCGACCGCGACTGCTTTTCCGCCAATGGCGACAGCTTCGTGTCCGACATTGTCGCGGCTGCGAGCCAGCCGCTGAAATGCGGCCGCAGCGCTGGCGACTATCGCGCCTACCTGCCCCGCGCGCGCTGGATCCGCGACGCCAATGACAGCTATTTCGCGGCGATGACCTATCCGCAGGGGCTGCCGTCGTCGATGCAGCCGTCCGATATCCACGACGCGACGTGGGGCATCCTCTCCGCCGTTTACGGCGGCGCCGTACATCCCACCGCCGAAGGACACGCGGCGATGGCGGACGCCGCCGTACCTGCTGCCGCCAGCGTGCTGCAACTCGACAATGTCGTGCCGGAAGTCATTTCCGAACCGGTCGCACCGCTGCTGCCGGCCGCGCCTCAGCAGCGCTAGACGATCGCTGTTTCAACGTAGCGGTTTTCAAGCTGCGAGGGTTTGGCTGCGAGTCGATGCGCGCCAAACCTACGAAGTACGATTTTCTATTCTTCGGATTCCTAATGCCGCTTCGTCGTGGTCGGCGGTGCCGGCGGCGTCTTGACGGCCGCGAGCGACGGCATGTATCTGGCGACGATCGCCGGATCGAGCTGAGCCATCTCGGCATCCGGCAGCCGCGTCCAAACCTCGTCCTTGCCGAACAGCGAGATGCCGAGATAGCCACGCATGGTCAGCGTCTGCCCATCGGCGCTCAGCGTCATCTTGGCCTTGTAGATCTTGCCGTCGCGCGGATCGAGCACGTTGCCGTTCTCGTACTTCAGACCGTTGCGCTTCATGTCACGGATGAAGGGAAGTCCAAGCCAAGGCGCGTTCTTGCGATCATCGGTGCACTTCGCGCAGATCGGGTTGGGCGCTTCTCCGGGTTCGTAGAATATCTTCGCGATCACACCTTCGAAGACGCCGTTGTGATCGATCACCAGAAACCAGCCGTCCGGTTTACCATCAACGACCTTCTGCCAGAGGCCGGCGGCAGAAGGCTCTGCCGCCGAAGCTGCAAGCGGAAGCGCAACGACAAAGGCTGCCGCGATCGCAAGGATCAGCCGAAATTTGGATAGCGTGTTCCGCATCGTGATCACCTGATCAATCGACAAACCGATGACGGGAGTCTACGTCCATTTCGCGGAGTGTTCTAGTACCCCGCACAACTACGGACATGATCCGCGCCAAGACTGCCGGTCACAATTCGGCTGCAATCAGTTCACGCCGAGCTTCTTCTGCAGGCTCGATGACGATGTCGTGTACTGGAACACCAATCGTTTGTCTGGATAGACATAACGATGCGCCTTCTGCGCCATCAGCGCGCCCTCGTGGAAGCCGGAGAGGATCAGCTTCAGCTTGCCCGGATAGGTGTTGATGTCGCCGATCGCGAAGATGCCGGGAACGTTGGTCTCGAACGCCGCGGTGTCGACCGGCACCAGATTGTTCTCGAGCGCCACGCCCCAGTTCGCGACCGGGCCGAGCTTCATGGTGAGTCCGAAGAACGGCAGCATCGTATCGCAAGCGATCGTCGAAACTGCATTGTCGTTCGCCTTGATGGTCGCGCCCGAGAGCTGGCCGCCTGCACCTTCGAGCGCGGTGACCTGCCCGATCTTCAGATCCATCTTGCCCTCGGCAACCAGCGTGCGCATCTGCTCGACGCTGTGCGGTGCCGCGCGGAAATCGTCGCGCCGGTGCAGCAGTGTGATGCGCTTGGCGACCGGATGCAGATTGAGCGTCCAGTCGAGCGCGGAGTCGCCGCCGCCGACGATCAGGATGCTCTTGTCGCGGAACTGCTCCATCTTGCGCACGGCGTAATGCACCGACGTGCCCTCATAGGCCTCGATGCCCGGCACCGGCGGCCGCTTCGGCTGGAACGAGCCGCCGCCCGCGGAGATCACCACGACCTTGGCCTCGAACACCTGACCTGCATCGGTCTTCACGCGGAACAGCGGATCGCCGATCTTCTCGATCGTCTCCACCATTTCGTTGAGATGGAAGGTCGGATTGAACGGCTTGATCTGCTCCATCAGCTGATCGGTGAGACCCTGTCCGGTGACGAAGGGAATGCCGGGAATGTCGTAGATCGGCTTCTCCGGATAAAGCTCGGCGCACTGGCCGCCGATCTTGTCGAGGATGTCGACCAGATGCGTCTTCATGTCGAGCAGACCAAGTTCGAACACGGCGAACAGTCCGCAGGGACCTGCGCCAATAATCAGCACATCGGTTTTAATGACTTCGCTCATATCCGCTTCTTTTCGGTTGAAATCGACTGGGACGGCCCTCGCCTGTCCAGCCGGGAGGTGATGCCGGATCGTGGCATGCATAATAGGGGCAGAGGCTGGCGCGGCAACCCCTTGCTGAACTTCGACAAGTCGGCTGTATGGGCGGAAACCGACGGAGACCCCTCTCGTGAACGCCCCGATCCGCGCCGACGATACGCCGCGCCTGGAAGATTTCCCCTATCGCCTGTCCGACAATGTGCGCTTTGCCGATCTCGACCCGAACGGCCACGTCAACAACGCAGTCTATGCCACCTATTTCGAAACCGGCCGTGTCACGCTGGTGAAGGATCGCAGCATGGGGCTGATGCCGCAGGGGCTGAGCTGGATCATGGTGCGGCTCGACATCCATTTCCGCGCCGAGCTGCACTGGCCCGGCCAGATCGAGCTCGGGCTCGGCCTCGTCAAATTCGGACGGACATCGACCACCTTCGACCAGGTGGTGTTTTCAGAAGGAAGATGCGTGGCGTCGGCGAAGGCCATCACCGTCATGATCGACGAGGCGACGCGCAGGCCGGCACCCTTGCCGGCCGAGGTCAAAGAAAATTTCCGACGCTGGGTCCGCCGTGGCGTGAATCCCGACGGCGACTAGCATTACAGTTGTGTTTTCTGAGAGTTTGTGAATCCATGGGCAACCATGATTCGAAGATTGTGGGCGCAGGCAGCGTCAGTTGAAGAGACGCTTGCGTTGTGGGCTGCGTCGCTTCGGGAGGTTAAGAAGCGGATACGTCCGCTGTTCGGGCAAGAACGTGTTGCGAGGAACGCGGGCCTGTTTCTGGAAGGTCTGCTCGGTGATGAGCAACGCAAGACCGGTTGGATGCGCGCGGAGGCCGCTGGCGATCCTGGTCCTTGGCGGCAACAGGCGATCTTGGGTCGCAGCGATTGGGATGCCGATGCCTTGCGCGATATTGTCCGCGACTATGTGATGGAGCATTTGGCAGACGACGATGCGGTCCTCGTCATCGACGAGACCGGCTTTCTCAAACAGGGGAAGGCGTCGTGCGGCGTGGCGCGGCAATACACCGGTTCGGCAGGCAAGATTACGAACTGCCAGATCGGCGTGTTCGCTACCTACGTTTCGCGTCATGGCCATGCGTTCATCGATCGCGCATTATATCTTCCGAAGGAATGGACCGACGATCCAGATCGCCTGGAAGCCACATACGTGCCTGCCGACGTCGGTTTTGCGACCAAGCCAAAGCTTGCGACGAGAATGATCGCACGGGCGATAGCGGCGTCTGTCCCATTCAACTGGGTTGCCGGCGATACCGTTTACGGTGTTGGCGACCTCGAACAGCAATTGCGTCGGGCCGGCAAGGGCTACGTGCTTGGGGTCAACAGCGCTCATGTATTCCGATCCTGGGGCAAGCGACCGCCGGTCGCCGGGACGGCTGCGGAACTCGCCCGGACGCGACGCCCATCCGACTGGAAGCGCCTGTCGGCCGGTGCCGGAACCAAAGGACCGCGGCTGCACGATTGGTGTTATCTCGAACTAGCCGATCTCGATGCCGAAGAATTCAACAGCGTCGATCAAGGTCTTTGGACACGCGGTCTGCTGATCCGGCGTCGTATCGCTGATGATGACCTCGCCTTCTTCTCGACCTGGTGCCCGGCAGGAACATCAATTGAAACGCTGGTCGCGGTCGAAGGCCATCGATGGGCGATCGAAGACAGCTTTGAAACTGCGAAAAACGAATTCGGGCTCGATCACAACGAGAGCAGATCCTGGCATGGCTGGCA
>NZ_LNCU01000036.1:146394-246343 GCF_001542415.1 Bradyrhizobium macuxiense | reverse complement strand
CTAGTACCCGGAATCAGAGTTGATTGATA
The DNA here is from genome assembly GCF_001542415.1 of Bradyrhizobium macuxiense. Taxonomy (GTDB): domain Bacteria; phylum Pseudomonadota; class Alphaproteobacteria; order Rhizobiales; family Xanthobacteraceae; genus Bradyrhizobium; species Bradyrhizobium macuxiense. The sequence continues at coordinate 246,314 of NZ_LNCU01000036.1, read as the reverse complement.
CGGCGGCCCTTGAAACGGCGTTGACGGATCTTTTTCTTGGTCCAGACGAAGGGCTCGGCTTTGTCGTTGTAGGCGTTGACGTAGGCATCGATGTGTTCCTGAAGCTGCTTGAGGCTTGTGAAGGAGGTGCCGCTGAGCGACTGCCCCTGCAGGATTGAGAACCATACCTCGATCTGGTTGAGCCAGGACGCACTCGTCGGTGTGAAATGGAATTGCACATTGGGATGGGCCTTGAGCCAGCTCTCATTCTTCTTGTGGGTGTTGAGGTTGTCGAGGATGACGTGAAGCTTTCGGCCCGGAAAGGCCGCGGTGAGGCTGTTCATGAAATCGAGAAACTCGACACGGCGACGGCGTTTTGAATGCGTAGCGATGATCTTTCCGGTGGCGACTTCGAGCGCTGCAAACAATGTCGTGGTGCCATGCCGCTTGTAATCGTGGCTCTGGCCGGTCAAGGCGCGGCCATTGGGCAACTTCAGATAGCCCTGCGCTCGCTCCAAAGCCTGGATCGAGGGCTTCTCGTCCACGCAGAGCACAATAGCCTTCGCCGGCGGGGCGACGTAAAGGCCAACGACATCGGCGGCTTTGGCCGTAAAGTTCGGGTCGTTGCTCTCACACCAGGACTTGCGAGCCGCGAGGTCAATCTTGTGGCTGCGCAGGAACCGCCAGACATATTGGACGTCAACATCGCCTAGCGCCTCGGCCAGCAGAGGGCCGGTCCAGCGCGCAAACCCTTGCGGGGGCGGCTTATCCAGCAGCTTCAGAATCCGCTTGTCGGTCGTCTTCGTATAGATCGGCTGCTTGCCGGGCCGCGGCTTGTCTTGCAGCCCTTCAAGGCCTTGGTCGGCATAGCGATGCCGCCAAACGCTGACAATCCGCGGCTGGACCCCAACTTCCTTGGCGATCGACCGGGTGCTGCGCCCGTCCGCCGCTAACAGGACTATCCGCGCCCGCTTCAAATCGCGCTGCAATGTCATCGGTGAGCGACAACACGCCTCAAGCACCTTGCGATCTTTCCTCGAAAGGCGGACTTCTCTTGCTTCGGGTATCATCCCGACCTTGAATCACGACTCACGTTCCAAGAAAAGCGGGTACTAGATTATACGCACATAGTCGGAGAGCGCCTTGACGTCATTCTCCAAGCTAGGTTTCGGCAGCACGCGGCTTGACAAGACGCGCCAGCGACGGCGCCGTCACAAATGCGGATCGCGAGCTGAACCCCACGCGCGACGATGAGCAGGCGACCGGACCTTGGCCCGAGTTTCGACCCAGTGGCGGGCTAAAGCGCGATGAGATCAGATTGAATCGTCATCGCGCTTTAGCTTCTTGTTTGAGCATGATCTTTTCGGAAAGCCGCTTCACACTTTTCCGGATCATGCTCTAGCGCCTCGCCCTGGCGAGCACGGCGTTCAGGATCGGACTTCCCGCCTCGGTGAATTCGTTCAGGATATCGAAATGCCCCCAGCGCGGCAGGGTGTGGACTTCGGGAGTCATGCCGCTTCGATGAAGATGATGGGAGTAGCGGTAGGTCTGCTCGATCCAGTGCCAGGGTTCGAGACCACCGACGAACAAGGTCGCCGGGCACTTGACGAAGACCTGCCGGCGTTCGACGTCCCGCCGCACTGCAATGTCTTCGGCCAGGCGAACTTCGGCGTTAACACTGGTCCCCATCACCGGACGCGGATCGTAGATGCCGCTGATCATGACCGCACCGACAATGAAGGCGGGCTCTACACCCGCCCTCGCCCAGTCATGCGCCAGGCATTCGGCCACGAGATGGGCACCGGCCGAGTGCCCCGACAGGCTGATCCGGCGGGGGTCGCCGCCAAAGCGCGCGGCTTCACGCCGCGTCCAGTCGACGGCCGCAATGGCAGACTCGGCGACGCCGTCGAGAGTCGAAGCCGGACAGAGCTCGTAATTGACGATGACCGCGGTGATGCCGGCGGCGACCAGCGGCGCGGCGACGAACGCAAAGTTCTCTTTGTCCTGGGCGCGCCAATAACCGCCATGGATAAAGACATGGACCGGCGCCGGCTCGCCTCCGATCATGGCCGGATAGACGTCCACCGTGCGTAATGGATGATCGCCATAGGCCTGATCCGCGCGGCGCGCCAGCCGCGTCAGCGCTTCGGCGTTGGTCGCCGCCCGACCGGTCTGAGCATCCTTGAAATTGGGAAATGCCGCCTGTGGGTTGTACTGGAATTCGTGTTCGGCGGGAGTGAGTGACGACCAGAACGGTTGATTTGCGGACATGTAGGCCCTTTGTTATTCGGTAGCGATCACCGCACTCTTGCTGCGAATGCAATCGCAGCATCACACATATGCAAGCGGCAGCTCCAATCTGGACGCACTGGCCCCTCCCCGAAAAATCGTCAGAAGTGGCGGGCGTCCATGCGGCACCTGTCCGCAATGATCGTCGTCGGCGCCTGCTATCGACAGGCGAATACGGCTTCCGGTGGAAAAGCGCCATGCCACCGGCAGGAACGGAATCCGGATGCGCTCGACAACACCGGAATGGAGCGGTGCGGCATCGGCACGCGTAAAGCTGCGGAACGGCCACGTGGTGCGATAGGCGTCGGGCGCGGTCTGTTCCTTCCGGTGCAGGGCCCGTAACAGCCCCTCGGTGACATAGCGTTCGCTGCCGTCAGCCTCGACCTCTGTCAGGTAGATGAACAGCGCAGCATCGCGCTCGCTCGCGGAAAGCCAGAGTTCGACCAGACCATGACCGGCAAGCTCGGCAGCCGTCTCAAGCGGCTCCGACGTGTAGCTCAGCATCCTGGCGGTACGGCCCTGCCAGTCCGCGTAATACTCGCGACTGTCAATGCCCGCGATACGCTCGTAACGGGTCTGGGTACCGGTACCGAGGGTGAAGTCGACCTGCTGGTGATCTTCGCCTGCCGAGGGTGCGGCTTTTGCAAGCTGCCCGTCGGGGGCAAGGAAGAAGCTCTGCTGCGCCTCGATCGGCGGCCAGCTCTTCGCCGCGCGCCATTCCTCTGCATGGACAGAGAAATAGTGAACCGGTGCTTCGTCGCGCAGCCTGGTGTCGAGACCCATCAGATAGGTGTCGAAGAAGCGCAGCACTTCCCCAAGCAATGGGAATTCCGGCTCGACCACGCGCCGCCAGGGCGAGACGTCGATCCGCGCGCCGTGGTCCCAGGGGCCGAGCAGAAGATGGCGAGGATTGTCGGTCTTGGTGAGATAACGCGAGATCGCGCCGTTCATGTAGCCCGCGCCGTCGAACCAGCCGGACACCGAGAGGATGGCAACGTCCGGCCGGATATTGTGCGCGACCGAATATGGACTGATCGAGGCGGAGGTGTATTCGGAATCATAAGGCAACCCCTCCTCCCGGAATCTGAACTCCGCCATGAAATCAGTCTGCCGGAAATTGTTGAGATGTTGCCGGATCGCGTCCCTCACGAGAACGCCGTCCGGATCCTCATCGACCGGCTGCGGCCCCTCGAAATCCGGATTGTTGAAATAGGAAAACTGCTTGAGGATATCGCGCCGATCGTGGTCGAGCCCGATCATCAGCTCGTCATAGACCTTGGTCAGTGACTTCAGTTGAACGCCGCCGGGAAAGTAATTGTCGGCATAGGTGTCCCAGACCGACGAAATTGGCGCGATTGCCTTCACCGCGGTGTGGCCGGTGGACGCCAGGAAGTCGGCCGCTGCGCCCAGATAGGAAATGCCGGTCGCGCCGATCAATCCGTTGGACCATGGCTGCGCCACGATCCAATCGGCGATCTCGCGGCTGTCGTCACGTTCGCGCGGCGAACGGAAGCCATCGCGCGTGCCGAAGCTGGCGCCGGTGCCGCGCACATCGACGACCACGACCGCATAGCCGCGCGGCACGAAGAAGTCGCGGAATTTTCCGGTGTTCGGATTGGCCTCGCCCGCGCCGCCCGGCCGCAGCTTGAAACGTCGGTAGTACGGCGTGAAGAAAGCGAGAGTCGGAAAGGTCTCCCCCTCCGCTGTGGTCGGTGACTGCGGAACATAGACGTCGACCGCAAGCCGGCAGCCGTCACGCATCGCGACGTATTGCGAGCGCGGCGCCGCGCACCGAAAGCTCGGCGACCGTCGCGCCAGATAGGCTGCCGGCGGCACATGCCAGGCGCGGTTGGGATTTGCGTCGTCGTTCATGAATTAGGCGACCCACTCGGCCTTGAGGGCGCGGCGTGCGGACGTGCCGTTCCGGTCCGGTGCCTTCCACGACGAAAGGTCAAATAGGCCGAGCGGCGCAACTTGCCCAAGCTCTACCTCGTCCACATCACGCGCGATGATCACGAGGCCGGACAACGGCGCGGATTCGACCTGGAGCGTCCTTGGTGGCGAGAACATCGTTCCGACGCATTCGATCAGCAGCGGCCGCGGACTTTCGACGACCTGCACCAGGCCCTTGATCCGCAGCAGCCGTTCGCCGAGCGCACCGGCAAGGTTGTCGAGCCAGGCGGCGAGATCGGGATATGCGATCTCCCTCGCTGGCCTGGCAAGACACAGCGCAACACGCGGGTGCGCATTTCCGGAAACCGCTGCGATGTCCAGCCGAGGCAGCGTCGTCAATGGAGCAAATGCGGCCTTCACCGCGCTCGTGCGATCCGCGGTCGCGACGACCTCGGCCACCGGATTGAACGCCGCGATCGCGGATGTTGCGTTGGTCAGATCAGCCGGCGCGACAAGGTCGGTCTTGGTCGCGACGATGCGATGCGCCGCCGCCCATTGCGCCACAGCTTCTTCATAGGTCGCCACGTCGCCGCCGCGCGTGAGATCGAAGGTGCCGATCACGGCCACCCGCATCCGGTGCTCGGCCAATGTTGCGAGCGTGCGCAGCACCGGCCCCGGCATCGAAATCCCGCTGGTCTCCAGGATAATGCGCCGCAACGGACGGGCGTCGGCCGGCCGTGGCGTCGTGATCAGGCGATCGATGGTAAACGCCAGATCGCTTCCGATCTGACAGCAGACGCAGCCATTGGCCAGCGTCGCAATCGGAAGCTCGTCGTTACTCTCGCGCAGCACGATGCCGTCGAGCCCGATCTCTCCCGCCTCATTGACGATCACGGCGGTATCGGCCGCCTCGGGACGCCCAAGGAAATCACGCAACAGCGTGGTCTTCCCCGAACCTAGGAATCCCGTCAGCACGAAGAAATCGAGCCCGTCGCCGCTCATTCGGCTGCGATCCGGGATGCATATTTCTCGGGAATATCGCTCTCCCAGCTCGCTTTCACGAGCTCACGAACGTCAGCCAGCAGCCCCTCGGTATCGTAGATGATGCCGTCCTTGATGGTGTATTTCAGCCCGCGATGCCACTCGACCGCGTTGGTCGCATCGTTGAACCGCATCGCACCAGTGCCGTAGAGCAGCTTGAAGTCGGTGAGCGGATTGTGGTCGTGAACCAGCATGTCGGCCCGCATGCCGATGTCGATGGTGCCGACCTCATCCTGGATGCCGCACAGCGCCGCGCCTTGCGAGGTAGCGGCGCGGATCACCTCGAGCGGATGGAAACCGGCTTCCTGCAACAGCTCGAGCTCGCGGACATAGCCGAAGCCGAAGATCTGGTAGATGAAGCCTGAGTCGCTGCCGGCGCAGACGCGTCCGCCACGGTTCTTGTACTCGTTGATGAACGCCATCCACAGCCGGTAGTTTTCCTTCCACTCGATCTCGTTCTGCGTGGACCAGCGATACCAGTAGGAGCCGTGGCCGCCGCGCTGCGGCGTGAAATAGTCCCACATCGACTTCCAGGTGTAGTCCTTGTGCCAATAGGCCTGGCGGGCGCGCATCAGGTCTCGGTTGGCGTCGTAGATGGTGAAGGTCGGAACGAAGGTGAAGCCGATCTCGAGGAACTTCTCGAGCGTCTCCTCCCATTTGGGCGAGCCGGGCTTGGCGGCCTGCCCGAACATCTGTCCCGAGATCGAGAAGCGGAAATATTCGTCGGTGTAGTTGTAGTCGAGCGGGAAATTCTGCACGACGCGATCCTCGTACAGCGCTTCGGGCAAGCCATAATAGTGCTCGGCGCTGGTCAGGCCCCAGCGCGCTGTGGTGAGCGCGTTCATGCGAGTCACCGCCATCTGCGCGTGATGGCAGCCCGAGCGGAGGCCGAGCTTTTTGCATTCATCGAGCGCCGCCTCCATGATCGCCGGCGGCGCGCCGAAGAACTTGATGCCGTCGGCGCCGCGCCCCTTGACCTTGCGCAGCCACTCCCGGCCCTGCTCCGGCGTGTAAATGGTCTTGACCATGTCGTTGACTGCCGGGAAATAGGCATAGGCGAGCAATCGGGGAGCAGCGATGGTGTTCGCCTCCGACCGCTCGCGCTGGTCGATCACCCAGCCAAGGCCGTTCATCGAGCCCATTTCGCGCACGGTAGTCACACCATGGGCGAGCCAGAGCTTGTAGACATAGTCGACCGGCGGCACCCAGCCATTGGCGGAGTGAAAGGCAACGCCGGCATGGGCGTGGCAATCGACGAAGCCCGGCGTCACCCATTTACCGCGGCAGTCGATCTCGTGGTCAGCCGGCTCGCCCGGGCCGGCGCCATAACCCGTAACCTTCTTCAGGCTGACGATACGTCCGTCCTCGACGATGATGTCGACCGGACCGATCGGCGGCGCGCCGGTGCCGTCGATGACGGTTGCGCTGCGCAGCGCCAGCCGCTTGAACGGCCCAATGCCGCGATCGCGCGAGGTTGCTTTTGCAACGACCGGAACCTCGCCCTTGTTGCGAATCCGCGCGAGCTCATCGCCCGGAGACATTTCCGATTTCGCCTGATCGACCATGGGGGCATTTCCTTCTTGTTCAGCGGGTCTTCTTGTTCGTTGCGCAGCTATCTCATCCGATAGCGCCGGGCAAAGGCGATGCTGCCGAAAATCGTGAAGCTCATGGTGACAGCGAGCAGCATAAAGGCCAGCGTGGCGCCCATCGGCCAGTTATTGCCTCGCACAAACTGGTCGAAGATGGCAGGGGCCATCATCTTGAAACGAGGCCCGCCGAGAAGCACCGCGGTTGCATAGGTGTTCATGCACAAAACGAAGACCAGGATCGACCCCGCAGCGACGCCCGGCGCCGACAATGGCAGGATCACACGCCAGAACTGCTGGAATGCTGAGGCCCCGAGATTGGCAGCCGCGTCTTCCAGATCGCGAGGAATACTCTCGATCACGGCTGCGATGGTCAGGATCATGTAGGGCAGAACCACGGCGATGATGCCGAGCACTACCGCCTTCGGCGTATACATCAATGTCAGCGGCTCGCTGATCACGTGAGCCTTCAGAAGGACCATGTTGATCAGCCCCTCACGCGTGAAGAGCGCCATCCAACCGGCTGACCGTACGACATTGCCGACCAGCAGCGGAAACAGCGTCGCAATGACGACCAGGCTTTTCCAGCGGCTCTCCAGACGCCCGAGCCAGTAAGCCGTCGGAAAGGCGATGACGAGCGTCAACGCCGTGCAGAGCAGTGCCATTCCCAACGTCGTCAGGATGACCTCCTGGTAATACGGGTCCGCCGCTGCCTGCACATAGTTGCTGAACGAGAATGCCTCGATCATCAACTGGGTCGGGCTGAACTGATTGAGCGAGATCCGGAACATCAAGGCCATCGGGCCGATCAGAAGCCCGAGCACCAGAAGACAGGCCGGCAGAACCAGCAACGCCATTCCGGGCGAAGCGGATCTGACGTCCGCTCCGTCCTTGCTGCGATGCTCGTTTGCGAAAGCCAAATCCCGAACCCCGCTCAGTCCGCTGCGCCGCGCGCGAACGTCAGTACCGGACTATCAGCCCTTGAACTGCTTGTTCCAAAAGTCGAGCGTGCGTTGCGAGCGCTCGGTCTGATACTTGTAGTCGGGCTTGAGGAGCTTCCCGCGGTCGGCCTCGCTGAGGCTGACGTGCTTGGCGAGATCTTCCGGCAGCACCGCGTCCGAGACGGTCGGCACGTATCCCATCTTGTCGGCGAAGGCGATCTGCGCCTTGGCATCGAGCATCGCGTCGAGATAGGCAAAACCGCCCTCTTTATTCCGCGCATTGCGCGGCACGCTGGCTTCGAACACGATCGCCACCGCCCCCTCCTTCGGCACGACATGGGAGAGCGGGATGCCCGCCTTCTTCCACATGAAGCCACGCGCCAGCCACATGGTCGTGAGCCAGACCTCCTCGGATTTAAGTCCGGCCGCGAGCGCCTCATTGGACGGATAGATCTTCACGTCCAGCGACCGCAGCTCCATTAGCTTCTTTTCGGCGGGATCATAGTTGGAGACGCCGCCACCTCCGGCAAGCGCAGCGGCCAACGTATTCGCGGGATAAAGGATATCGGCAAGGCCGACGCGGCCACGCCATTTCGGATCCCAGAGATCGGCCCAGGATGTCGGCGGAGTATTCACCAGGTTCTCGTTGTAAAGGATCACCTGCGCCGAATAGATATGAGGGATGGCGGTATCGGTGCGAAGCTCGGGAAACACCTTGTTGAGCCGTGAGACCTTGGTAGCATCGACCGCGTCGAACACATTGGTGCCGGCGACAATATAGTGGTCGCTGTCCGAGAGACACGCCACATCCATCGATCCGCGCCGGCTCTGCCGTTCGGCCAGGAGCTTGGTCTTCCTGGGGTCGGCATTGGCGACGTCCTGCAGCACCTCGATGCCTTTCGGCGCGAGCAGCGGCTTGTCGATGAGATCGGTAAGCAATTGACCGTAGTCGCCACCCCAGGTGCCGACCACGACCTGCCCCGATGCCGCGCGCGCACCGGGCGTTCCGGAAGCCAGTATCGTTGCAGCCCCGGCTCCCGCAGACAGAAAATGACGTCGCGATATCATGGCAATTTTCCTCAAACGGATGTTTGCGGGACCAACCGCGGGGATTTGCGGTCCCAGTGCAGGGACACCTGATCTTCGGGTCTGACCGAGGCGAGCGGCTCGTTCGCATCGGGGGTTTGCTGTATCACCACGAAAATCTCTTCGCCGATGCGCACATGGTATTCGGTCTGCGATCCCAGATAGGTCACGGCCTGAACCGCCCCATGGAGATCGCCCTTCGCGCCCGGCTGGATCGAAATCCGTTCCGGTCGCAGCGCGAAGGCATTCGCATTCTTGCTCTCGTTCGGCGCGATGTCGACCGATAAGACGAGCCCGCTTTCGGTGCGGAATTGGGTCTCGCTCTCGCGCCGGCCGGCGAGGATATTGCAGCGGCCGACGAAATCCGCGACGAACGCATCCTGCGGCGCATCATAGAGGTCACGCGGCGATCCGATCTGCCGCACCCGCCCGCTCTCCATCACGACGAGGCGATCGGCCATCGTCAGCGCCTCCTCCCGATCATGAGTCACCATGAGCGTGGTCAGCCCGAGCCGCTGCTGCAGTGCCCTGATCTCGATGCGGACCTCGGCGCGCAGCTTGGCGTCAAGGTTCGAGAGCGGTTCGTCGAGCAGGAAGAGCTTCGGCTTGATCACCAATGCACGGGCCAGCGCGACGCGTTGCTGCTGCCCACCGGACAATTCACGAGGGAAGCGAGCGGCAAGATGCGACAGCCGCACCAGCTTCAGCACCTTCTCGATCTGGGCCTGCCGTTCCGCGGCACCGAGCCCGCGCATCTCCAAGCCGAAACCGACATTCTGCGCTGCGGTCATGTGCGGAAACAACGCGTAGGATTGGAACACCATGCCCGTTGAGCGCTTGTGCGCAGGCAGACGGGTGACGTCCTCCGTGTCGAACAGCACGCGTCCGCTGGTCGGCGGGAGAAACCCTGCAACCATGCGCAAGGTCGTGGTCTTCCCGCAACCGGAAGGACCGAGCAGCGCGACCAGTTCCCCCTCCTGCACGGCAAGATCGAGACCGTCGACGGCAACCGAAGTCCCGAACCGCTTGGTGAGGTTTTCGATCGACAGGCTTGCCATCAGACGACCCGCGACAATTTGACGAACCGGTCAGTCACAACCATGAGCACTCCGACGATCAGGATCTGCACCGTCGCGACCGCGGCCAGCGTCGGGTCGATCCGAAATTCGAGATAATTGAGCATCGCGACGGGCAGCGTGATGCGACCGGGACCGACCAGGAGCAGCGACAGGTCTAGGTTCTCGAAACTCTGGATGAAGGAGAACATCGCCGCGGCCACGATCCCGGGCCGCATCATCGGCAGCGTGATCCGGCGAAACACCGTGAAGGGGCCCGCGCCGAGATTGGCGGCCGCCTCCTCCGCCGCGCGATCGAGGCCCTGCAGGCTTGCGACCACCAGCCGCACGGTCCACGGAATGGTGAGGAGCACGTGAGCGGCGACGAGCCCTTGCGTCGTCGCCTTGATGTCGCGGTCGAGTGCGTTCTCCGCAAGCACATAGAACATGTAGAGTCCCGAGCCCGCCACGACGCCGGGCACGGCAAGGGGCGCAAGCAGGAGCGCGCCGATCACCTGCTTGCCCGGAAATTGGCCGCGCACGATAGCCAGCGCGGCGGCTGTGCCGATCGGCACGCCGATGGCAGCCGCGAGCAAGGCGACCTGAAGGCTCGTGACCAGCCCGCGGAGGAATTCCGGCTTATCCCAGGCGTTGAGGTACCAGTCCCAGGTCAGCGCCGGCGGCGGAAAGCTGACGATCTCCTGGGCGAAAAAGCTGGTCGCAACGATCATGGCGACCGGCGCGAAGATGATCACGTAGGCGACCACGACCAACGTCCGCATGAGGACGCGGTTGAAGGACGGCCGTTCCGTCAAATTGGCAAGCAGTGACGCCGGCATCCTTTGTGGTTTGTCCCCGGAAGCGACCAGTCTGCCTCTATGTAAGCCGATTGCGCTCCGGTCGCCAAGCCCGCATGAGACGAGAGACCCGAATGACCTGTCGGACTGTCTGGGGATGAAGGATGCCGCCCTGCCGTTCTCCTCTCGCGTCAGGCCGGCTTGGCCCAGTTCTGATACATCGCGAGCAACGCGACGATGTCCTGACCGCGGAATCCCTCGGCCAGCGCGAGCGCATAGAGCTCGCGGGTCGCGGACGCCGACGGCGTCGGCATCCGGGTCATTCGTCCCAGTTCGACACCGAGCGCGAGGTCCTTCTCGCCAAGCTCCATTTTGAAGCCCGGCGAGAAATCACCCTTCAGCGCGTTGGGGAAGCGCTTGGTGAAATGGTGCGAGCGGCCGCCGCTGACCGACAGCACATCATAGAGCTTCTCGGGCTCGACGCCGGCGGCAACACCGAGGGCGAAGGCTTCCGCGGCGACCAGCACGTTGCCCATCGACATCATGTTGTTGACGATCTTGACGACCTTTGCCGTGCCGACAGGACCCGTGTACTTCCAGTCGGTGCCGAGCAGCTTGAGGATAGGTTCGGCGCGCTTTACATCTGCCTGTTCGCCGCCCGCGATCAGGATCAGCTTGCCGGCATGCGCCTCGTTGGGGCTGCCGCTGACGGGGCAATCCACAACGGCGATGCCGCGCGCGGCGGCGGCCCCGGCTGCCTGGCGCATCGTCTGCGGATCGATGGTGCTGAGCTCGATGCACAATGTGCCCTTGGCGGCGTGTGCGACGATTCCGTCGGCGCCGAGCCAGGCATCGGTCACAGCCTTCGGATCGGGCAAGCTCGTCAACACCAGCGCCCGGCCATCCAGCGCCTCCACGATGCTCGCGGCCATCCGGAAGCCATCCTTGGTCAGTCGCGCGCGCTGGTCCGCGTTGACGTCATAACCCACGACGTCGAGACCGGATTCCTTGAGGCGTCCTGCCATCCCGGATCCCATCTGGCCCATTCCAATGACTGCGACCTTCTCCGACATGGGCATTTCCTATCTTCTCGTGGCGTTTTGTTGAGTTGGGTTACCATTGGTGCGCCCACTAGTCGTCACGGGACTTGGAGGCGGGCCTGTAGCAATCTGCGGCCATCTGGCACAATCCTGTCGCCCGCAGCCAGTCCCGGAACGCAAGGGCCGCCGCTCCGACCGCATATCACCTGGAACATCGTTACAAGGCCAAACCGGGCTTTTGCGGGGCAGCTGGCTTTTTGCCGTGAATCCTGTTGCAACCCGTACCGCATTGCGGCACGAAGCGCCGACACGCTGGACAGCTCGACCAACAAGATTGGTTTTCGCGTTGTGCGCTCCGGCGTTGAAGGCGCAGCATGACAGTCACGTCGCCGGTCAATACGCCCAAGAGCCCAGCGGCAGCAGTCTATCTGCTGCCTGCGGAGTTGCGCAATTATGTCCGGAATCGGGAAACCGGCCTTGTCGCGGTTGCCATCGTGATCGGGTTGCTCTCGGGACTGCTCGTCGCCACGATCTCCTATCTGAGCCAGGCCACCCATTCCTTCCTGTTCGATATTCCGCTGGACGCACATCTCAGCGCCACCGGCGTCATTTCCTGGCAGCGCACCTTGCTGATCCCGACCATCGGCGGCGTCGTGCTGGCCGTGGTGGCGCGGTTCTTCGCTAAGCGCGTCAAGGGGCAGCAGCTCGCCGACGCCATCGAGGCCAATGCCCTTTACGGCGGGCGCCTCTCGTTCAGGGGCAGTCTGCTGATCTCCCTGCAAACGCTGCTGTCCAACGGATTTGGCGGCTCGGTCGGACTGGAGGCCGGCTATACCCAGATCTGCTCGATGTTCAGCTCGCATTTCGGACAGCGATTGGCCGCCCGCCGAAATGACATGCGGTTGCTCGTGGCCTACGGCGCCGCCGGCGCGATCAGCGCCGCCTTCTCGGCCCCGCTGGCCGGCGCCTTCTATGCGTTCGAGGTCGTGCTGGGCGCCTATACGTCCGCGGGGCTCGTCCCGGTCATCGCCAGCGCAGTCACGGCCTGGCTCGTCGCGCGCCATTTGACTCATCAATCCTTCCTGATGGTCCCGGGTTTTCCTTCGCCGGTTTCGGTCGAGATGGTCGGACAGAGCGCCGTCATCGGCGTCCTCTGCGCCTTCGCCAGCATCCTGGTGATGGTGGCAGTCGCCTTCTCCGAGCGCTGCTTCCAGCGCATCTCGATCTTCAAGGGCACGCTGCGGCCTGTACTGGGCGGCGCGCTGCTCGGCAGCCTAGCCCTGCTGACGCCGACCGTGCTCGGCGCGGGTCACGGCGCGATGCAGATCCTGCTCGTCAGCAATCCCACCTGGCTGCTGTTGACGACGACCATTCTGTTCAAGATGGCGGCGTCCGCAGTCTCGCTCGGATCCGGATTTCGCGGTGGCCTGTTCTTCGCATCGCTCCTGCTGGGCGCGCTGCTCGGACAGCTCTACAGCATCGTGGTCACGAGCTTCCTGCCGGGAATCGCCCTGCAACCCGGAACCGCGGCCATCGCCGCGCTTGCCGCATTCGGGACCGGTGTTCTCGGTGCCCCCTTCAGCATGGTCTGTCTCGCGCTTGAGATCACCGGCGACTTCTCGGTCACGGTCGGGGCCGTGGTCGCCTCATCGGTGTGCGCCCTGATCGTCCGCGAGCTGTTCGGCTACAGCTTCGCTACCTGGCGCTTCCACCTGCGCGGAGAAGTGATCCGCGGCCCGCAGGACGTCGGCTGGGTTCGCCAACTCAGCGCGACGTCGCTGATGCGCACCGACTTCGAAAGCGCGCTCAGCACGATGCCAATCGCGGAGGCGCAAAAGACCTTCTCCCCGGCGCAGGTCCGGCAGATCGTGCTGCGCGATCCCAAGGGGGCCTACGCCGGTATCGTGACCTCGGCCGACCTCTATTCGACCGCGGCCCAGGACGATCAGACCGACGATCAGACACTCGCGACGCTGGCGCGACAGACCAACGAATTCCTGCTGCCCAGCGCCTCGATCCGCGACATCATGAAGATGTTCGCACGCAGCGAAGCTGACGCCCTGGCGGTGATCGACCGCAGCGATCACCGCGCCGCGATCGGGGTTGTCAGCGAGTCGCACGTGCTACGGACCTACGGCGAGGAGCTGGAGCGCCGCAACGAGGAACTGTTCTTCCGCTAAAGCATGATCCGGAAAAGTGTGAAGCGATTTTCCCTCGCGACAAACGCGGGACGCGTTTGCGCGGAGATCAGGCTCAAACAAAGAGCCAAAGCGCGATGACGATTCAGCTCAATCTCATCGCGCCTTAGAGCACTGCCGGGCGCTACGGCCGCAGATCCATGTCGATGCGGACGAAATCCCCGCGATAGGTCACCTCGCCCAGATAGATCACCGTCTGATCGGCGCTGGAGAACACCCGGCGCACCTCGGCGACCGGCGAATTCAAGGGCACCTTGAGCAGCCGCGCGACCTCGAGATCCGCCGTTCCAATCGTCAGCGTCTGCCGCGCCCGCGCGATCTCGGGATCACGGAGATCGTTGAGGATCGGGATCACCGTCTCGTTGCGGAAACGCTTCGGATGGCGCCGAAAGATCTTCTCGTCCAGGTAGATCGAGATGACGCAATACGGCTCCTTCTGGCGTGAATGAACGCGTCGCATGAAGACGTATTTCGAGGCCGGCTTGCCGTCTTCCGGCAGCAGCGGCGCATCGGTGCGGCTCTCGGAAATATTGATGATCTCGGGCGACGTGTCGCGGTACATCTCGGCAAGGTCCGACAGCGTCGTCTCGACCTTCAGCCAGCGGTCCTGCTTCACCGTGCCCGTGACGAACGTGCCGCGCCCCTGCTGCGCTTCGATGACACCTTCGCGCGACAATAGCTCGACGGCCTGCCGAATGGTCACGCGGGAGACCCCGAACTCGGCGGCCAGCTCCTCGTTGGCTGGCAACCGCAAGCCCTTGGCCCAGATGCCGCGAGCGATACGCTGACGGAAGATGTCGGCAATCTGCGCGTACTTCGGAACGTGACTCTCGGAATTCAAGTCCATCACACGCTCCCCGCGTCAGGATATCTGATCAGGACAGAACGAGGGCCGCGCCCCGTTCGCCGATCATCAGGCTCGTCGCATTGGTATTGGCGGACGTGATTTGCGGCATCACGGACGCATCGATCACCCGCAGCCCTTCGACGCCGCGCACGCGCAAGCGCGGATCGACCACGGATTGATCATCGCTCCCCATCCGGCACGTGCCGACGCAATGAAAGACCGTCCCGCCCGTGTTGCGGGCGAACTCCCACAGCCCGGCGTCATCCGTAGCGGCCTCGCCCGGAACCATCTCGACATCCCACAGCGGCCGAAAGGCTCTCTGCTGGTAGATCTCGCGCAGGATCTTGAGTCCCGCGACGATGATCTTGCGGTCGATCTCGTCCGAGAAATAATTGGGTTCGATCCGCGGTTGATCGAACGGGTCGGTCGAGCGGATCGCAAGCCGCCCTCGCGACCGGCCGTGGCACTGCCAGACCGAGGCGGTGAAGCCGGAATAGTTATGCAAGGGATCGCCGGGCTTGTCGACCGACAGCGGCATGACGTTGAACTGCACGTCGGGTCGCCCGCTAGCGGCGTATTCGGTGCAGGCCGCGCCGCCCACCTGCCCGGCCCCGACCGTGAGCGGACCGCGACCGGCAAACATCCATTGCAGCCCCATTGTCGCCAGCGCGACAGGGTTGCGCACCTGGTCGTTCAGCGAAATGCGATCCTTCAGCCGCACGATCAGGCGCGCTTGATAATGGTCCTGCAGGTTCTCGCCGACCCCGGCCGTGTCGGCCACGACGGGGATGCCGTGCTGGCGGAGCAGATCGGCTGGACCGACCCCGGACAATTGCAGAAGCTGTGGCGACTGCAACGCGCCGGCACACAGGATCACTTCACGATCGGCGGATGCGGAAGCGATCTGCTTGTCCTTGATCCACTCCACACCAACGGCCTTCTGGCCCCGGAACAGGACCTTGCTGACCTGCGCGCCCATAATGATTGTCAGATTCTGGCGCCCGCGGATTGGACGCAAAAACGCCGATGCCGAACTGCTGCGCCAGTGCCGGCCGATTCCGAGCTGGTAGCTCCCGACTCCAAGGGTTGACTCGCCGTTGAAGTCAGGATTGCGCGGCAGGCCGAACTCGACGCCCGCCTCCACCCACGCCGCTGACGCCGGGTTGTCGTTGCGCAGCTCCGACACCTCGAACTCGCCGAAGCCGCCGTGATACTGGCTGTCGCCGCCGCGATAGCGCTCGTAGCGCCGGAAATACGGCAGCAGTTCGCGGTAGCTCCAGCCGGTCGCACCGAGGCGCTCCCAGTCGTCGAAATCCTCATGCTGGCCACGGATGAAGATTAGGCCGTTGATCGAGGAGGAGCCGCCGATCACGCGGCCGCGTGGCCACACAATCGATCGACCGCCACTGCCTTCGCTCGGCTCCGTCTTGAACAAGCGCGAGAAGCGTTCGTTGTAGATCGTGCGATAGTACCCGACCGGAAGGTTGAGCCAGAAGCTCCGATCCGAACCGCCGGCCTCCAGGAGCAGCACACGGCATGACGGATCGGCTGACAGGCGGTTCGCCACGACGCAGCCCGCGGAGCCGGCGCCGACAATGATGTAGTCGTAACCTCGTGCCGCCATGCTAGGCCGTCCGATACTGTTCGATCGAAGCCAGGTCCGGCTCAATCCCAAGGCCCGGCTCATCGCCTAGCGTGATCATGCCGTCGCGCACATCACGAACCGGACCGCAAAGCCGATCGCGCAGCGGATTGTCGTTGGCATCGACTTCCAGAAGTCCCGCGCCGCCGACGCCCGCCAGGAGATGCGCCGAAGCCAACAGGCCAATGCCGCCGCCGAGATAATGTGGACAGAACGTCTTGCCAGACCTGATGATATCGCGCGCAATGTCAACGCAAACCGACAGGCCACCCCATTTCGCGATGTCGGGCTGCACGACGGACAGCACGTCGCCCGTCAATGCCTGCGTGAAACCGGCACGGCTTGCGATGTTCTCTCCCGCCGCAAGCGGTACACTTGCGTTGGCGGCAAGTGTCTCCCACTCCTGCCAGGGACGATCCGCGCGGACCGGCTCCTCGAGCCAGGCGAGACCGAACTCCTGCCACCGCGGCGCCAGCTCGATCGCCTGCTCGACCGACCACGCCTGATTGACATCCGCCGCCAACAGTCCCGCACCGACGAGGTCGCGCAACGCGGACAGATTGGCGCGATCGGTTTCGGGTGCAAAGCCCACCTTCAGCTTGAGCGCGCGATGTCCTCTCACGAGTGCCGCCTCCGCCATCCCGCGCGAGCCCGTCGGGTTGATCCCGCTTGCATACACCTTGATCTGGCTTCGCGCGCCACCAAGCGCCTGCCACAGCGCCGTCTTTTGCCGCCGTGCGTAGAGATCCCAGATCGCCAGATCGATACCGGCAATCGATTGCGCGAAGGGGCCGGCCTCACCGGATTGAAGCGCGAGAACGGACGTGCCTGACGTCAATTTGTCGAACAGCTCTGTCGGCTGATCGATCACCACGCCGACCGCGGCCGGCGCCAGCACCTCGTTGACGAGACGCGCACGATGCTCGGCCCCCGTCGAGGGGAAGTTGCACCAGACTTCACCCCATCCGACGACACCGTCCGTGTCCTCGGCGCGAACGAAGACCGCGGGCCTGCTCAACATCCTGCCGAACGATGTGACGACAGGCGTCGCCAGCGGATAGCGATAGCAGAACGCCTGAACGTTCTTGATCGTGAAAGCCTGTGATGTCATGCCGGAAACCCGCACGCCGAGCGCGGTGAAATTGTCCTTGTATGGTCATCCTATTTATAATATGAATTTGCCGGCATCAACTACAATTGCAAGGTAGGAAGCGTCGGAATGAATGGACAGGTCGTGAGACGCCTGTTGCTCGGACTTGCGCCGTGGGTCGGCGCCATCCTGCTCTGGTACGCTGTCCGCTGGAGCGGGTTCGTCAACGCCTCGCTGATTCCCGCACCGCACCAGGTCGCAGCCAAGTTCTACGAACTCCTGACGCGCGAGAACCTGCTGCTCGACATCTATGTGTCCTCGCGTCGCGTGGTGCTCGGCGTAGTCCTTGGAATCCTGGTCGCCGTCCCGGTCGGCTTCCTGCTCGGCTGGTATCGCCCGGCGCGGACCTTCGCCGACCCGATGATCAACTTCTTCCGCGCACTGCCGCCGATCGCGCTGATCCCGCTTGTGATCGTCTATTTCGGGGTCGACGAGCTCGCCAAGCTGGTCATCCTGTTCTACGCCGCGTTCTTCTCCGGCGTAATCGTGATGTATGAGGGCGTCTCGCAGATCACGCCGCTCTACATCCGCGTCGCGAAGACGCTCGGTGCCAACGAATTCGAAATCTTCCGCAAGGTCATCATCCCCCTCACCGTGCCGCATATCCTGACCGCGCTGCGGGTAGCGCTCGGTGTCGCCTGGGCGACCCTGGTGGCTTCGGAGCTGATCGCGGCCCAGCGCGGACTTGGCGCCATGATCCAGAACGCATCGACCTACTTCCTGCTCGACGTCATCTATGTCGGTATCATCTGCATCGGCGTCATTGCCCTGATCATGGACCTGATCCTGCGCAAGATCAGCGCCCGCCTTCTGGTCTGGCAGGAACGGGCAATGTCATGAAGAAACGCGCGCAGTTCGACCACGTCTCGCTTGCCTTCGAGACGCCCAAAGGCCGGCTCAATGTCGTCGAGGATGTCTCCTACGACATCAACGACGGCGACTTCATTGCCGTGATCGGCCCGTCCGGCTGCGGCAAGACCACGATGATGAGCATGCTTGCGGGTTTCCAGAAACCGACGACCGGAAAGGTGCTGTTTGACGGCGCTCCCGTGACCGGTCCCGGCCCCGAACGTGGTGTCATCTTTCAGGAGTATGGCGTCTTCCCATGGTTGACGGTGAAGCAGAACATCGCATTCGGCCTGAAGCTCAAGGCCAACCGTGTTCCGGATTCGGAGCGCGATGCGATCTGCGACCATTACCTCAGCCTGATGGGCCTCGCCGATTTCGCCAACTCCTATCCGAAACATCTCTCGGGCGGCATGCGCCAGCGCCTTGCCATCGCCCGCGCCTATGCGGTCAAGCCGCAGTTCCTTCTGATGGACGAGCCGTTCGGCGCGCTCGACGCCCAGACGCGGGCCAACATGCAGAACCTGTTGCTCAAGGTGCTAGCCGCCGAGGGCAAGACGGTCATGCTGATCACCCACTCCGTCGAAGAGGCCATCTACCTTGCGTCACGCATCGTCGTCGTGACGGCGCGGCCTGCAAAGATCAAGGAGATCATCGAGGTCCCCTTCCCCTATCCGCGCGACGAGTCCATCGAGGAGCGCCCCGAGTTCGGCGAGCTCCGTAGCCACATCAGACAGCTCGTAATGGACGAATACCGTGCGCAGCAGGCGCAGATGCGCCCAGCGTCATTCTCGGAATAGTTATAGATATTGAGGAGTAACGCCATGGATCGCCGACAATTCCTGACCACGACCGCCGGTCTCGCCCTGGGGACATTCGCGGCGGCCGCGCCCGCAATCGCGCAGGCCCGGACCAAGCTTCGTGTCGGCTATCTGCACACGGTCGCGGTCGACGGCCAGATCTGGACCGGCATGGACCGGGGCAGTTTCGAGAAAGAGGGCCTTGATCTCGAATTGCGCCAGTTCAACACCGGCCTCGAAATCTTCCAGGCGCTGATCGGCGGCAGCCTCGACGTTCTCGCCACCGGCGCGGTGCTCTCGAACTTCCCGGCCCGGGGACAGGGCAAGGTGTTCCTGATCAACGACATTGAGGTTGCGACCGCCCAGCTGTGGGTGCGTTCCGATCAAGGCATCAAGTCCTTTGCGGACCTCAAGGGCAAACGCATCGCGACCGCGACCGGGACCACCGCGCATGTGTTCCTCGACAAGGCGCTGCGCGCCAACAAGATCGATCCCAAGGATGTCGAGCTCGTCAACCAGACCATGCCGGCTGCCGTGACGGCCTTCGTCTCCGGCGCGGTGCCGGCCGTCGCGCTCTGGGTCCCCTTCAACGTGACGGTGCGCGACAAGGTGCCGGGCGCAGTCAAGCTTGCCGACGCATCGGCCTATTACCCCCAGGCCGCCATCATCGGCGGCTGGGCCGCGGCCAACGACTACTACGAGCCGAACAAGGAGACGCTCGCCAAGCTCATCCGCGGCTGGGCCGACGCCAACGATTACATCGTCGCGAACAGCACCGAGGCCATGGAGAAGCTGCAGAAGGGCCATTACAGCCAGACCCCGCTCAGCGACATCAACGAGTCCTTCAAGGCCCAGAAGATGTTCACGTCGCGGGACTGGAAGCGCCTCTATTCGGACGGCACCGTCACGAACTGGCTGCAGCAGTCGACCGACTTCTTCATGGCCAATGCAGGCGTGAAGGACTTCACCCCCGCGAGCAAGTATTTCGACCCCAGCCTGTATCTCAAGACGATCGCTTAACAGCGTCGAGGTCCCCTCTTCGAACGGTGCGCGGTCTCGCTCGCCGTCGAGGCGCGGGAACGGCGCGGTTGACCCGGTGAAAAAACATCGCCAATAATCGACGGGATCACATCGCCAACGTGGAAGAGACGGCGGTTTCTATTGGACTCCAGCGGCCGCCAGCGCAATGCATCAAAGGGCAACGCGCCTTCCAGGCCGCGTGCGCCGAAGGCCACTGTGGCGAAGCAGGAAGCAAGTCTTCCCACGAAGGCTGAAAAATCCCGAAACCTGATCCTGCACTCGGCGGCCAAGCTCTTTCGCGAGCAGGGCTTCTCGGCAACCACCCTGCGCCAGATCGCGGCCGCCGCCCGCATCGAAGCCGGCAGCATCTACTATTATTTCGATTCCAAGGAAGCGATCCTGGACGAGATCCTCGATCGCGGCCTACGCCACGTCTTCGAATCGGTGAAGGCCGCCGTCAAAGGAGCCGGTCAGGCAACCTACCGGCGGCGCATCGAGCTTGCGATCGAAGCTCATCTCGTGGCGCTGCTGGAATCCAGTGACTTCACCTCGGCCAACATCCGCATCTACGGCCAATTGCAGGAGCATCTGAAGAAGCCGCATCGGCCGCTGCGGCGCGCCTACGCGCGCTATTGGGACAAGCTGTTCCTCGACGCGCGCAAAGCCGGCGAGATCCGCGCCGACATCGAGATCGAGCCGCTTCGCATCTTCGTCATTGGCGCACTCAACTGGACCGTCGAGTGGTTCAGGCTCGACAGCAAGGACGACGTGCTCAAGCTTGCCCGGCGAACCCAGCTGATGGTGTTTGACGGCATCAAGAAGTAATGGCGCGCCCTAGCGTCCCTGCCAGTTCGGCTTCCTCTTCTCGGCGAAGGCGCGCGGCCCCTCGATCGCATCCCGGCTGGCGTAGACCTCGACATGCAGGCGGTCGCCTTCGATCGCGCCTCGTTCGTAGCCGAGATCCATCGCCGCGAGCACAGTTGCCTTGGCGGCCTTCACCGACAGCGGCGCGCCCTCGACGATTGCGCGCGCCAACTGCAAGGCGCGGGCGCGCACGGCATCCGGCGTCGGCTCCAGGTAGTTGAGGAAGCCATGCGCGGCCAGACGCTCGATCGGCATTGTCTCGCCGGTCAGCACCAATTCCATCATCAATGGTTGCGGCAACATCCAGAGCATGGGCACGGACCACGGCGTGCCCCGCCCCATCTTGACCTCGGTGATCCCGGCTCGGCTGCCGCTCAGGCCAACCCGAAGATCTGATTTCAGCGCGAGCATCATGCCACCGGCCATCAGCGAGCCGGTCATGGCCGCGACGATCGGCTTCGTCACTTTCCGCATCGCGGTCTGCATCGGGTCCCGCATCAGGGTCAGGATATCGACGCCGTCCCGTGCCCTGATCTCCGCCGCCTGCTTGAGGTCGAGGCCGGCACAGAACACGCCGCAATCGGTCGACGTCAGGATGATCGCGCGCACTGCAGCATCAGCCTCCGCCCGTGCCCAAGCCTCGGTCAAGCCGTTCATCGCTTCGACGGAGAGCGCGTTCTTGCGCTCCGGCCGATCGATCGTCACAGTTGCGACGCCTTCGCTGATCTCGTAGCGCACCGGTTCCTGGTCGGACATTGTTCGCTTCCGTCATTTCTAACATCTGTTAGAATACTCCGGAGCGGATCAAAAACAACGGGCACGTTGTCGCCGATGTCATATCTATGGACGCCACCGCCGGAGCTGGTGGAACAAAGCAACCTCACCGCCTTTCTGCGCGCCACCGGCCAGCCGGACTACGGCGCATTGGCAGCCAAGGCGGATGCGGACCCCGCATGGCTGATGGCGGAAGTGTTCCGGTTCTGCGATGTCAGGTTCTACAGGCAATATGATCAGATGCTTGACCTGTCGCGCGGCCAGCCCTGGGCGCGCTGGTGCGTCGGCGGCACCACCAATATCGTCCTCAACTGCCTCGACAAGCATCGCGGCACGCCGGTCTGGGATCAAACCTTCCTGGTGTGGGAAGGCGAAGATAGCAACGAACAGCGGAGCCTGACCTACGCGGCATTCGCCGCCGAGGTCGACCGGCTGGCGAGCGCGCTGCGCAAGCTCGGCCTCGGCCGGGGCGATGTGGTGGCCATCTACATGCCCAACCTGCCCGAGACGTTTGTGACGTTCTTCGCCATCCTCAAGATCGGTGCGATCGTCATGCCGCTGTTCTCGGGCTTTGGTCCAAGCCCGATCGAGGCCCGGCTGAACCATGGCGGTGCCAAGGCGGTGATAACAGCGAGCGGAACCTGGCGCCGGGGCACTGCCGCCCCGCTCAAACCGGTGCTTGATGTCGCACTGGAGTCTGTTCCCGGCGTGCGCCATGTGATCGTGGTCGAACGTGACGGTCTCGATATCGAGACGCCGATGCGCCGTGGCCGCGATCTCTGGTGGCACGACATCGTGTCTACGGCCGAGAGCGACATCGCAACCGTCGAGATGCAGACCGAAGATCCCGCGATCCTGCTCTACACGTCGGGCACCACAGGCGAGCCGAAGGGATGCGTGTGGACCCATATCGGCTTCATTGGCACTATGGTAACACGCGACATCATTATCTGCGGAGACTTCAAGGCATCCGACCGCTTCTTCTTCCTCAGCGACATGGGATGGATGGTCGGCGCCATGTGCGCCTGCATTCCGAGCTTTGCCGGCGGCAGCCTGCTGATCGCGGAAGGCACGCCCGATTACCCCGAGACAGGACGCTTCTGGCGCCTGATCGCCGATCACCGGGTGACCTATCTTGGCGTATCGCCCACCATCGTCCGCAGCCTGATGCGCTATGGCGACGAGGTCGACAAATACGACCTCTCCAGCCTGCGGATCACGGCTTCGGGCGGTGAGGCCTGGACCGAAACGCCCTGGACCTGGTTCTTCGAGCATGTCTGCAAGAAGGCCATCCCCATCATCAATATCTCCGGAGGCACCGAGATCGGCGGCTGCATCTTCACCGGCACATCCAACCATCCGATGAATCCGTGCGCGTTTTCGCGCCCGGCGCTCGGCATGGGCGCCGACATCGTCGACATGTCCGGAAAGCGCGTGGCGGACGGCGAGGTCGGCGAATTGGTGCTCCGACACTCCTCGATCGGCCTGACCAAGAGCCTGTGGAAGGCCGACGCGCGCTACCTAGAAAGCTACTGGAGCACAATTCCCGGCCTTTGGGTGCACGGCGACTTCGCCATGCGCGGACATGACGGCCTGTACTACATTCTCGGCAGGTCGGACGACACGATCAAGATTTCCGGCAAGCGCACCGGCCCGGCGGAGCTCGAAGGCATCCTGATCGGAACAGGCAAGCTCGCGGAGGTGGCCGTGTTCGGCATTCCGCACCCCGTCAAGGGCTCGGCGATCGTTTGTGCCTGCGTGCCCATGCCGGGCATCGCCGGCACGAACGGGTTGGCCGATGAGCTCGCAGCCGCACTCGTGCGCGGCATGGGCGCATCCTATCGCCCCGAGAGGATCGTCCTGGTCGACGACCTGCCGCGCACGCGCAACATGAAGATCATGCGCCGGGTGCTGCGCGCCGTGTTCGAGAACAAGGATCCGGGCGATCTCTCGGCGTTGGCCAATCCCGAAGCGATCGCGCAGATCCGGCAGCAGCTCGCGGCGAGCTGATTGTCAGATCGGGCAATCCGGCGGGAATGACGGCTTGCGCTTTTCGAGATGCGAAGCCAGCCCCTCCCGCGCTTCCACACCGCTGAACCCCAGCAGTTCCAGTGCGGTGGACGTATCGAACAGCGGTCCGTTGACGCGCAACCAGTTGTTGAGCGCGTATTTGGTCCAGCGGATCGCGCTTTGCGCACCGGTCGCCAGATCCTGCGCCGTCTCGAGGGCAGTCTTCTGCAGATCGGCGTCCTCGACGCACAGGGACACCAGCCCGATGCGCTCGGCCTCCTCGCCCGACAGCGGCTTGCAGGTCAGAAGATAGTACTTGGCCTTGGCAAGCCCGCACAGCAGCGGCCAGATGATGCAGGCCACGTCACCGGCGGCGACGCCGAGCCTGGTATGACCGTCGACGATCCGCGCCGACTTTCCGCAGATCGAAACGTCGGCGAGAATGCCGACCACGAGACCGGCCCCGACGGCGACGCCGTTGATCGCAGAAATGATCGGCTTGTTGCAGTTGATGACGTTGTAGACGAGATCCTTCGCTTCCTTCCAGGTCGCCATCCGCGCGACCGGATTGTCGAGGATGCTCTTGATGAGCTCGAAGTCGCCGCCGGCCGAGAACGCCTTGCCGGCGCCGGTGACGATGACCGCGTTGATGCCGGGGTCGTCGTTGATATCCCGCCATATGTTGGTGAGCTGCGTGTGGGTCTCGGCATCGACCGAATTGTAGGTCTCGGGCCGGTCGAAGGTCAGCCGCAGGATCCGTTCGGCGGGATAATCGAGCTTGAGGCGGGTGTAGGCGGCGTAGCGGTTGGACATCGGCATTTCCTCGTTGTTCCCTCGCCGCGCACGGCGCGTTCGGCCTATCAATTCTTTCTAACAGATGTTAGAATTTAGGACCGATCGACGGGCCTCGCAAGCTCGGAGTTTGGACCAAGATTGTCGACAAAGACAGCGCGTCCTTTGAGGAAACACGATGACCGGCCAGGATAACCTTCCCGCGCGCGCGGGCTCCATCGCGACCGTCGGCGCACTCTTCAGCACGTATGCTGCGCTGAATTCGGGATCGATCGCCATCGAATACCGCGACCGGCGCATCAGCTACGGCGAACTTCTCGACCGCGTCAGCCGCGCCAGCGCCATGCTGGCGGCGCAGGGACTCCAGCGCGGCGACCGGGTCGCCCTGCTCTCCCGCAACCGCCCCGAATATTTCGAGATCGAGCTCGCCGCCGCCAATCTCGGCGGCATCACCGCATGCCTGAACTGGCGCCTGTCGCCACGCGAGCTCGCTTACTGCGTCGAGCTTGTTTCGCCCAAATTGCTGGTCGTCGAACCCGATCTGGCGGCTTCGCTGGGATCCCGACCCTCCTGTCCGCAAATCGAGCTGGGCCCGCAGTATGAACGCCTTCTCGCACAGCAGGATGCTCGCGGCATTCCTCCGACGGCCCAGCCCGAGGACGGGCTCGTTATCCTTTACACCAGCGGAACCACGGGCCTGCCCAAGGGTGCCGTGATCTCGCATCGCGCGATGATCATGCGCGCGTTGGTTTTCACGTCGGAACTCGGGATCACGACATCCGAGAGCTTCGTCGCCTGGGCTCCGCTGTTCCACATGGCTTCCACCGACCACGGCCTCGCCACGCTCTTGCGCGGTGGCACGGTCGTGATCATCGACGGCTTCCGGATCGAACCTTTGCTGCAGGCAATCAGCTCGCATCACATCGGTTGGTTGGTGCTGATCCCCGGCATGGTGGAAGCACTGGTCGAGAGCATGCGAGCGGAACGAACAATCGCAAAGGGCGTACGCGTCTGCGGTGCGATGGCCGACCTGGTGCCGCCGCATGCGATTGCGGCGGCGACCGAACTGATCAAGGCGCCCTATCTCAACAGCTTCGGCTCGACCGAGACCGGGCTACCGCCCGCCACGCGGGATCTCATCCCGATCGGCGTCGCGCCGACGCGGCTCTCGAAACGCCAGAACGCCTTCTGCGAGGTCAAGCTGGTGGATCCCGCCGACAATGAGGTGTCACTCGGCGATCCGGGCGAGCTCGCCATCCGCGGCGGCACGGTATTTTCCGGCTATTGGCAGGCGGACGAGGTGAATGCGCGCGACTTCCGCGGCGGCTGGTTCCACATGGGCGATGTGTTCCGCCGCAATGAGGACGGCACGCTCGATTTCGTCGACCGCGCCAAATACATGATCAAGTCCGGCGGCGAGAACGTCTACCCCGCCGAGATCGAGCGCGTCCTCCTGACCGACAAGCGGATCACGGAGGTCGCCGTGGTGCGGGCACGCGATGCCAAATGGGGCGAGGTGCCGGTGGCGTTCGTTGCATGCCGGGACGACAGCCTGACGGAGGCCGAGCTCGTCGAGCTCTGCCGGCGCGATCTCGCCGGCTATAAGCGTCCGAGGCAGTTTCACTTCATCGACTTCGCCGATTTCCCGCGCTCGACCAGCGGCAAGGTGCAGCGCCACGAGCTCGAAACCCGCCTCACCAAGGTCGCGCCATGAACAAGGACACTCTCCGCGGCAAGGTCGCCATCGTCGGGATCGGGCAATCGCCCGTCGGCAAGGTCCCCGGCCGCAGTCCGCTATGGCTCGCGGCCGATGCGGCGAAGAAGGCTGTCGCCGACGCCGGCATCGACAAGAGCCAGATCGACGGCGTTCTGTCGAGCCACGCCATGGCCTCGCCCTTCCATCGCTTCAGCGTGGCTTTCAGCGAGTATTTCGGCATCCAGCCGACCTTCTCCAACAACCTACAGGTTTCCGGCGCGACGGCGGCCACGATGTTCAATATCGGCGCGTCGGCAATCTGTAGCGGACTGGCAGAGGTCGTGCTCGTGGTGGCCGCGGACAGCCTGATGACCGGTCTCACCCCGGACCTCGCGCTCCGATCCCTAACGGAAAGCCGCGACCAGCAATACGAGATGCCGTTCGGCATTCCCGTCGCCAACACCTTCGCCATGACGGCGCACCGGCACATGAAGGAGTTCGGCACCACGCCCGAACAACTCGCGAAGGTCGCGGTCACCCAGCGCCGCCACGCCTCGCTGACCCGGGGCGCGCAGCAGACCACGCCGATCACGGTAGACGACGTCCTCAACTCCGGCATGGTGACGACGCCGTATCACAAGCTCGACTGCTCGCTGATCTCGGACGGAGGTGCTGCGTTCATTCTGATGTCTGCGGAGCGCGCCAAGACACTCGGCATCGAGAAGCCCGTCTACATCCTCGGGGGCGGCGAATGTTACACGCACGAACACATCTTCCTGATGCCGTCGCTGACGGTGACGGGCGCCGTTGAGTCCAGCCGGCGCGCCTACAAGATGGCAGGCTATGCTCCCGACGACATGCATGTCGCCGGCGTCTATGACTGCTTCACCGGCACCGTGATCATGATGCTGGAAGACCTCGGCTTCTGCCCGAAGGGAGAAGGTGGACGCTTCGTCGCCGACGGACAGATGACCTATGGCGGAAAGATTCCCTCCAACACCCATGGCGGCCTGCTCTCGTTCGCCCATTCCGGCATTCCCGGATCGTTGTTTCACTTCCACGAGGTGGTCGCGCAATTGCGCGGCGACTGCGGACCGCGCCAGGTCGAGGGTGCAAAACTTGGCCTGGTCCATAGTCTCGGGGCCGGGTTTGCCACCAACGCCACGACGGTGCTCGGCACGGAGGACACGCTGTGATCTCAGCCGAGGAAGCTGCCCGCAAGCCGCTGCCAACGCCCGACGCCGACACGGCCGCCTTCTGGCGCGGCCTGCGTGATGGCCAACTGCTTCTTCAGCACTGCGTGGCCTGCGGGAACGTGCAATACTATCAGCAGGCCACCTGCCGCGCCTGCGGGCGCGAAGAGCTGGAACATCGTCCCGCCAGCGGACGCGGCAAGGTGCATTCTTTCAGCGTCGTTCACCGCGCCCCCGGACCGGCGTTCAAGGCCGACTTGCCCTACGCTGTCTTGCTGGTCGAGCTGGAGGAAGGGCCGCGGATGATCAGCACCTATACCGGCGGGCCTCCTGATGAAGTGACCTTCGACATGCCGGTCGAGCTCGCCCTCGAAAAGGTCACGGACGAGGTGACCCTGCCGCGGTTCCGCAATATCTGATCGCCCTGCTCTCTGCGGCCTGATTTGCCGCACCAATTTCTAACAAACGTTAGATTTTGTCATTGAAGTCGACGGCCCCGCCGCCTAAGAATGATCGTGCCGATCAGTACGTCGACGTGCCGTCTAGGGAGGACGCATGGACTTCGATCTCACGCAGGAGCAGCGGCAGGTTCTCGACTATGGCGACGCGATCGCCCGGAAGTTCGACCGCAAATACTGGATGGAATGCGCCGAGAAGCGCGTCTTCCCCGAAGCCCTCTATCGGCAGATCGCGGAGGACGGCTTTGTCGGAACCATGGTGCCGGAGGAATATGGCGGCGCCGGCCAGGGCATGGTGGAGATGCACCTGTTTCTCGAAGGTCTCTCCAACAACGGCATCCCGCTATTGAACCTCGTCGTCGGTGCCGCGATGAGCCTCGGCTTTATCGCCAAGTACGGCTCCGAGGCCCAGAAGAGGCGCTATCTGCCCGATGCATGCCGGGGCAACACCCGCTTCTGCTTCGCGATCACCGAGCCTGATGCGGGCACCAACACCATCCGCACCGCAACTGTCGCGAAACGGCGCAGCAACCGCTTTGCACTGAGCGGACAGAAAACCTTCATCACCGACGCCGACGGCTCGGACTATGCGCTGGTCGTGGCCCGCACCACGCCGCACACAGAAGTGCAGCGCAAGACGGAAGGCTTCACGCTCTTCATCGTCAACCTGAAGGCCAAGGGCGTCCAGAAGCAGTACATCCCCGTGAGCATCCCCGCGCCCGAGACCCAATGGCAGTTGTTCTTCGACGAGGTCGAACTCGGCCCGGAGGACGTCGTCGGCGAAATCGACAAGGGTTTTGGCATCCTGTTCAAGAGCCTCAATCCCGAGCGCATCCTGGTCGGCTCGATCTGCTGCGGCCTTGGGCGCTATGCGCTCAACCGCGCCGTCGCCTACACAAGCGAACGCAAGGTCTTTAACGATGTGCCGATCGGTGCGTATCAGGGCCTGCAGCATCCGCTCGCGAGTGCGCGCACCGATGTCGAGCTGGCCTCGCTGATGACGCTGAAGGCGGCATGGACTTTCGATCAAGGCCGCGAAGCCGGCGAGTTCGCCAACATGGCCAAGCTCGCCGCAGCAGATGCCGGCATCAAGGCCGTGGATACCGCAATCCAGTGCCACGGCGGCAACGGCTTCACCAAGGAATATGGCATCTTCGACCTCTACCCATTCGTGCGTCTGCTGAAGACCGCGCCGTTGAATCGGGAGATGATCCTCAACTATATCGGCGAGCACGTCATGGGCTTGCCGCGCAGCTATTAGGACCCGTCCATGACAATGATGAAGTCAGATGTAGCTGTCGGCAGCGAGGAATATCGCCGCAACCGGCAGGCCTACGAGGCGCGGATCGCCGATCTCTACCGGCGCCGCGCCGAGGCAGCGCTCGGCGGCCCCGAGCGCGCGCGGCGACTGCACAAGGAACGCAATCAGCTGCTGCCGCGGGAGCGGATCGCCGCGCTGATCGATCCGGGATCGCCGTTTTTCGAGTTCTGCCAGCTCGCCGGCGAAGGGATGTATGAGGGTGTGCCGCCGGGTGGCAGCATCATCACCGGCGTCGGCATCATCAAGGGTCGCCCTTGCATGATCATCGCCAATGAGCCGACCGTGAAGGGCGGCACCTATTACGGCATCACCTGCAAGAAGCACGTCCGCGCCCAGCGCTTTGCCTGGCAGCATCGCCTGCCCTGCATCACCATGGTGCAATCGGGTGGCGCCAACCTGCCCGATCAGCCGAACATCTTTCCCGACGAGGGACAGTTCGGCTCGATCTTCTACAACCAGATTCGGATGTCCGGCGAAGGAATCGCGCAGATCGCGATCGTCCACGGCCCCTCGACGGCGGGCGGCGCGTATATGCCCGCGCTGTGCGATGAAACCGTGATCGTGCGCAATCAGGGCGCGATGTTCCTCGGCGGCCCGCAGCTGGTCTATGCCGCAACCCGCGAAGAGGTCGGTATCGAGGAGCTCGGCGGCGGCGAGATGCACAGCCGCATCAGCGGCGTCACCGATCACCTGGCCGAGAATGACGGGCACGCCGTCGCGATCACCCGCGACATTGTGGCCAATTTGGGTGAAATCCCGGCGCAGCGCCGGACAGTAGCGCCGACACGCGAGCCGGCGTTCGACCCGAAGGAGATTTACGGCCTGATCAGCTCCGATCCCCGCATCCCCACCAGCAATCGCGACATTCTCGCACGCCTGGTCGACGGCAGCGAATTCCACGAGTTCAAGCCACTCTATGGCGACACCCTGATCACAGGGTTCGCCAAGATCATGGGCTTCGAGGTCGGCATTCTCTGCAACAACGGCGTGCTGTTTTCCGAAAGCGCACTGAAGGCGACGCACTTCATCGATCTCTGCTGCAAGCGCGACATTCCGCTGCTGTTCATCGCAGATGTCACCGGGTTCATGGTCGGCCGCGAGGCGGAGGAAGGCGGCATCTCCAAGGACGGGGCCAAGATGATCACGGCGATGGCGAGCGCCAACGTGCCGAAATACACCCTGATCATCGGCAACGCCTATGGCGCCGGCTATCTCGCAATGTGCGGCCGCGCCTTCAAGCCCAACGCCATGATGATGTGGCCGAACGGTCGCTCGGCCATCATGGGGCCGGATCAAGCCGCCACCACACTCGCGATGGTCCGCGACGAGGTTCACAAGCGCGAGGGTACCAGCTGGACCGAGGCGGAGCGCGAAGCCTACATGGCGCCGACCCGCAAGACATTCGAGGAATTCGCCAACGCTTACAATTTCGCGCGCAACACCTGGTGCGACATGGTGATCGACCCGCTGGAAACGCGTCAGGTGATGAGCCTGCTGCTCGATCTTGCCGGCCGCTTGCCGCCTCAGCCGACGAATTTCGGCGTGCTCCGGATGTAATGGGAGGCCCTGTGTTCAAGAAGATCCTGATCGCCAATCGCGGTGAGATCGCATGCCGGATCGCCCGCACCTGCAGGCGGCTCGGCATCGCCGTTGCCGGTGTCCATTCTTCCGCGGACGCCGGTTCTCTCGCTGTCAAGCTGATCGGCGAGTCCGTGGAGATCGGCGACGCGCCGGCGGCCGAAAGCTATCTCAACATTGAAGCTGTCATCGCCGCGGCCCGAGCCACCGGCGCGGAGGCCATACACCCAGGTTTTGGCTTCCTCGCGGAAAACGCCGCTTTCGCCCGCGCGGTGGAGGCCGCCGGTTTGATCTTCATCGGCCCCACACCGGAGACGATCGAACGGCTCGGCGACAAGGCCTCCGCCAAGGCCGAAGCGTCAGCCGCTGATGTGCCGACCGTCCCGGGCAGCACAGCGCTAAGCGAAGATCCGAGCGAGATCGCGCGGATCGTCAGAGAACTCGGTCTTCCCGTCATGCTCAAGGCTGCGGCCGGCGGCGGCGGCAAGGGTATGCGCGCGATCACGTCGCTGGACCGGCTCGACGAGGAGATCGAGTCCGCCATGCGCGAGGCCAAGAATGCCTTTGGCCATGCCGGCCTCATTGTCGAGAAGCTGGTCCAGCGCGGCCGGCACATCGAGGTGCAGATCGCTGGCGACGGCAAGGGCCGTGTGGTCCACGTGTTCGAGCGCGAGTGCTCACTGCAGCGCCGCCATCAGAAACTGATCGAGGAAGCGCCGGCCGCCAACCTCCCCGATCCGATCCGCAAAGGCATCTTGGCCGACGCGGTCCGCCTAGGCCAACGCCTGAAATATCGCGGCGTCGGTACCGTCGAGTTCATTGTCAGCGGCGACAGCTACTATTTCCTCGAAGTCAATCCACGCTTGCAGGTGGAGCATCCCGTCACGGAAATGGTGACCGGCGTCGACATCGTCGAGCTCATGCTCCGGATCGCGGCTGGCGAAGGGCTGCCCTTCACGCAGGATCAGGTCCGTCTCCGCGGCCACGCAGTCGAAGCGCGCCTCTGCGCCGAGGATCCTGACAATGGCTTCTTGCCGGCGACCGGCGAGCTCGCCCATGTCCAGTTTCCGGACGGCAACATCCGCGTCGAGACCGGAATCGAGACCGGCTCGGTGGTTACGCCGCACTACGATTCGATGCTGGCCAAGCTGATTTCCCATGCGGACACGCGCGACGCAGCGCTTGACCGGCTGGCAACGGCATTGGACGACACATCGGTCCTTGGCCTAACGACGAACCGGGACTTTCTCAGGCGCCTGATTGCCCTGCCCTCGACGCGGACGGCCACATTCCATACCCGCCTGATCGACGACGATATTGAGTTTCTCACGGCAAAGAACCGGGCGCTCGACGTCGAAGCGCTGGCGATGGCGGCCTGCTTCTGGCTGCTGCAGAGCCGCCCGACTGCTTCGACCGATCCCTGGCAGATGCGGCAGCTCACCGGATGGCAGATGAGATCGGGCGACGACGGGCTGTCGCCAATTCCGATCCTGCACCTCGAGAGCGGGAGCGCGAAAGCGGAGATTCGCTTTGCTCCGCTTGCTCCCGACGGCTCAATGCTGATTGGCATCGATGACGCACGCATCCGCGTCAGGCTGACCAGCCTCGGAGACCACGTGTTCTCGGCTGTGACCGGATCGCAGCACCGGACCGTTCGCATCCAGCAGCAGGACCAGACGATCTTCGTTCAGGACCGACCGAAGCACCACGCGATGACGGCGATGCCCTATCTCGGCTACATCAGCGCGACAGCCGAGGTCAGCGGCGAGTTGCGAGCGCCGATGACCGGCGTGGTTCTGAACGTCAATGTTGCCGTCGGCGATCCCGTGAAGGCGGGCGATGCGGTGGTCGTAATGGAATCCATGAAGATGGAATTTCGCCCCGCCAGCAAGGTCGACGGCATCGTGAGCGCAATTCACGTCAAGGCTGGCGATACGGTCGAGCGCAATGCCGTGGTCGCAGTTGTCGATGCCGAGCAGGTTGTGCCAGCGGTCGACCGGACCGCGGGCGGCGCGTCATAATATCTGGCTCGCCACCGCCATGATCGACGCAAAGTCGGCCCAATCGCGGGTCTGGCTCAGATCGTCCCATAGCGGCTGCTTGCGTTGCGGCCGCAACAGGATGTTGCCGTAACCACGCAACGACTGCGGATGACTTCCCGCGCCCGAAACTCCGGCTAAGTTGTCGCACCGCCCTCGCTGGTCATCCATGGCACCCTCGCTCGCGATCAGGCGATGCGGCGCTGTTGCCTTTCCGCGCGCAAGTCGCGATCCTGCACCAGGATGTTCTCGGCATAGAGCTGATCGATCTCCTGGCCGGTTAGCCCAAGCTCGCCCAAGATCTCCTCATTGTGTTCGCCGAGAAGATCGGCCTTGAGGTCAGGGCATGGCTCCCAGTCCGAGAAGCGCGTCGGTCCGCCCGGGATGGCGAACCTGCCGATCTGCGGGTCGTTCACATAGCGAACCGTGCCGCGCTCGACCAGATGCGGCTGGGCCATCGCATCATTCAAGGTCAGCACCGGCGCGCACGGAATCCGTTCCTTCTCGAGTGCGGCAACGGCCGCCTCGCGGGATGGAAAGGTCTTGAGCCAGGTCTCGACGATCTCGCCCACCATCACCCTGTTGTCTGCGCGGGCGCGGGCAGACTCGAATCGCGGATCCTTCTCGAGTTCCGGCCGCCCCAGCGCACGAACCATCTGCGGCCATTGATGCGCCAGCGCGCAGATCACGAGAAACTCTCCGCGCCCGCAATCGAACACGCCGACAGGCCCGCCGTTCGGGTGCAAGGACCCTTCCCGCTGGGGTACAAAGGAATCCCCTCGCAAGGCGACCTTCGGCACGTTCGCCTCATGCATGTGAAAATAGGTATCGAGCAAGGTGGCTTCGATGAATTGTCCCTCCCCCGTACGTTCGCGGTGCAGGAGCGCAAAGCCCACCGACATCGCCGCGGCGACACCGGTCGATACGTCTCCGATCGCGACCGGGACCTGCGCCGGCTTGCCCTCGGGATCGCCGATGACTCCGGTGATTCCGGAGAACGCCTGCGCGATGTAGTCGAAGCCGGGCTTGTCGCTCAACGGCCCTGTCTGACCCGCGAAGGAGATCGAGCACATGATCAACCGCGGATTGATTTTCTTCAGCGCTTCGTAACCGAGACCGGCGCGCTCCATCACGCCGGGCGTAAAATTCTCGACCAGGACGTCGGTCTTGGCTGCCAGCCGGGTCAGGATCTGGCGGCTCTTCTCGCTCTTGAAATCGAGCGCCAGGCTTCGCTTCGAGTGGTTCTGCTGGAAGAAATAGGTGCTCTGCGATGTGTTCTTGTAGGCGGGATCGCGCGGCTTGAGACCCTGGAACCGCGATCGATCGCCGAATGGCGCCAGCTCGATCTTGATGACGTCGGCGCCGGCCTCTGCCAGAAGGCGCGTGCAGGTCGGCCCTGCGACGAACTGGGTGATATCGAGGACGCGATAGCCGGTGAGCATCTTCGGAGGCAGTGTCATCTCAATTGTCCAATCGTTGCGTTTCTGACGCTTCGACGGGCCGGTCCGCTGCCACCGGCCTCGTTCCAAACAAATGTTCCCGCGCCCGGTCGTCGAGCGTCTTGCGAACCGCGCGCCGGCCGACCTCGAGGCCTTTCTGCAGCAGCGGCCGTGCTCGCAGCTCCGCATACCAGCGCCTGACGTGCACGAACTCGTCCAGCGTGAAACCCTGCGCCTTGTGGGTCATCACCCAGGGAAAGCAGGCGATGTCGGCGATCGAGTAGTCATCGCCTGCGACGTAGCTGCCGGTTTCGCCCAGCCGATCGTCGAGCACGCCATAGAGCCGGCGCGCCTCGCTGCGGTAGCGTTCGATCGCGTACGGGATCCTGGTTGGGGCATAGAGCGAGAAGTGCCCGTTCTGGCCGAGCATCGGTCCAAGCGCGCTCATCTGCCACATCAGCCATTGCAGCATGCAATGGCGCCCGCGCAGATCGCACGGAACGAAGCGCAAGGTCTTCTCCGCGAGGTAGAGCAGAATCGCTCCGGATTCGGCGATCGCGAGAGGATCTCCTCCCTCCGGCGGATCCCTGTCGACAATGACGGGAATCCGCCGGTTGAGATTGAGGCTCCCGAATTCCGGCTTGAACTGGTCACCACGGGTGATGTTGACCGGCACGACCGTGTACGGCAGCTCGCACTCCTCGAGCATGATCGAGACCTTCCAGCCATTCGGCGTCGGCGCGAAATGAAGATCGATCATCGGGATCTCCGCGCCGCTCAGGCCGGCTGCTTTTCGCAAGCAAGCGAAAGGCCGACCTCCTGAAGCCGCCGCTCGAGCATCGGCACCCTGTCGTTGCCCCAGAACTGCTCGCCGCGGAAGACGCAGATTGGAACACCGAAGATATGATCCTGCTGGCTTTCCTGCTGCGCCTCTTCATACTCGCGCCGGCCATCGCCTTCGAGATAGGCGAGATACTCGGAGCCGGACATGCCGAGCGACTCGATGAAGCGCTCGACCGCGTCGACCTCGTCGACCGCGAGTTCGCGGCGGAAGAACAGCTCGTAGACCAGACGGCTGTATTCGATCAGACGTCCCTGCTTCTCCGCAAACAGGCCGCCGATCAGCGCCGGTGCGGTGTCGAAGATCTTCAAGGGACCGCGGATGATCTTCTTGTCGCCGCGTTCGTTTGCGCTGCGCCGCGCATCCATGTAGGAATACTTGACCTTGTATTCCGAATAGACGCTACGCTGGCCGGAGCCCTTGATCCGGAGCTGGAAGGGGCGCCATTGCACCTTGATGTTGTACCGGTTCTCCAGCTCGAACACCGGGTCGAACGCAAGCCAAGCGTAAGGGCTCTTGTAGTCGGAGTACATCTTGAGAATTTCGCGAGACATTGTCTCTCCTTTCGATCTCACTGTGACTGAGCGACGAGCGGGCACTGGCTTTCCGAGAGCGGTTGTGCTGCTTCGGACGCCGGTATGACCTTCTCGATGGTGTAGTAGTCCCAGGGCTTCTTGACCCCGCCCGGGGCCTTGATGCTGGCCATGTAGAACGGATGCATCAGCCATCCGTCAGCGCGCACGGCGCCGTTCTGCACATACATATCGTTGACCGGCAGCTTCCTGATCTCGTCGGCGACCTTCAGCCCGTCCAGGCTGTTGGCGGCAGCCACGGCCTTGAGGTAGTGCAGCGTGCCTGAATAGACCGCGGCCTGGTCCATAGTCGGCATCGCCTGGTGCTGCTTGAAGAAGCGTTCCGACCAGGCGCGGGTTTCGGCCGTGCGATCCCAATAGAACGGCGTCGCGAAGGTCAGCCCCTGTACGTTGGCAATTCCCAGCGCGTGCACGTTGGTGATGTAGGTCAGCGGCACGACGATGAGCTGGCCGCCTTCGGCGATGCCGAATTCCTTCGCCTGCTTCAGAGCGTTGGTCGTGTCCTCAGCAGCCGAAATCAGCCAGATCACCTTGGCCTTCGACGACACCGCCTGCAGCAGGAACGAGCTGAAGTCGGGATTGTTCTGCGGGAAGCGCACCGAGCCCAGCACCTTTCCGCCAGCCGCCTTGATCGCGCCCGCGGCAGCGTCCTCCATCGCCTTGCCAAAGGAATAGTCGGCCGAGAGGAAGAAGAAGGTGTCGAGCCCGCGCTCGATCAGCGGCTTCGGCAACGGCGCCGAGATCGCATAGGCATTCAGCGACCACGAGAATGCGGTGGGTGCGCAGGCCTGCTGGGTGATCGCGGGGCTGCCGGTGACACCGTGAATCACGATCTTGTTGCGCGCCCGCGCCAATTCCTGGACGGCGAGCGCCACCGCGGATTGCGCCACGTCGACGATCACGTCGGCGCCCCCATTGTCGAACCAGTTGCGGGCAATCGCTGCTCCGACGTCGGGCTTCGCCTGGTGATCGCCGGAGACGACCTCGATCGGGCGCCCAAGCACCTTGCCGCCGAAATCCTCAACCGCCATCTTCGCCGCAAGCACCGATCCCGGCCCCATGATGTCCCGGTACATGCCCGACATGTCGGTGAGCACCCCGATCTTGACCGGCGGTGGCGTATCCTCGGCATGGGCCGGCAGCGCAATCGCACCTCCGATCAGCGACACGGCCGTTGCAAATATGACGTCTCGTTTCCTTCTCATGATCGTCCTCGACGTTTCCCCGTTTGGGGACGGCATGCATGTGCCGCCCTTGGTTGCTTCAGATGATCTGCCGAGCCTTGAGATCGTCGAGCCTCCGTCCCGACAGGCCGAGCAGACCGCCATAGATCTCCTCGTTGTTCTGGCCGAGCGTCGGCGCCGGGGCCGTGTATCCCTTGTGCGTACGCCCCATCTTGATCGGGAAGCCTGCACCGACGACCCGCTGATCCAACGTCTCCGTCGGGTGGTCGACCGCCTGCAGCATGTCTCGCGCGCCCAGATGCTCCCAGGCGAGGATGTCGTCGATGTCACGAATGGGGCTGGCGGCCACGTCGCCACGATTGAGCGCGTCGATCGCCTCGGCCGTGGTCCGAAGCGACGTCCATTCGGTGACGATGGCGTCGATGGTGGCATTGTTGCCGACGCGCCAACCGGTGTTCATGAACTTCTCGTCTTGCACCAAATCCAGCCGGTCCATCACTCGCAGAAGTGCCAGCCAGTCCTCGTTCGTGGCGGCACCGAGCGCGATCGCGCCGTCGCGCGTCGAATAGGTGTTGAACGGCGAAAACCGCATGATGCGATTGCCCTGGCGCGGCGCCATTCCGATCTGTCCGTAGCAATCCAGCGGTTCGTCGAGCACCAGTGACAGCATGCAGTCGGCCATCGAGACGTCGACGAACTGGCCCTGCCCGGATATGCGCTGCTCGGTCAGCGCGGCGAGGATGCCGGAGACGGCAAAGGCTCCCGTGATCCCGTCCGCAAGTGCGGTGCCCGCCTTGCTCGGGCCCCCGCCCGGAGCGCCGGTGATGGACATCAGGCCGGCCGCGGCCTGGATCATCAGGTCGTAGGCCTTGAGGCGCCGATCGGCGCCGGTCGAGCCATAGCCGGTGAGCGCACAGTGAATGATCGCGGGGTTGACCTGCCGGTTTGTCTCGTAGTCGATTCCGAGCCGCTCCGCCGCGCCGGGACGCAGATTCTCAACCAGGATGTCCGACTTGCGCAGTAGCGCATGGAAGAGCTCCATGCCCTCGGGCGTGCGCATGTTCAACGTGATCGACTTCTTGTCGCGGCAACGCTTGAGATAAGCGAGACCGAGATCGCTGTCATGACGACGGTCCAGCGAGACGCCGTCCTTTCCGAGGAACGGCGGGCCCGTCATGGTGGGATCCCCCTGCTCGGGTCCGTCGATACGAATGACCTCCGCACCGAAGCCCGCCAGCATCAGGGTCGCGAACGGACCGGAATAAAAGCGTGTGAGATCGAGCACCCGGATGCCTTGCAGCGCGCCCTGCTTCGTCGTCTGGCTCTCTGTCATCCGGCGTTCCCTTACTCGTTTTTGTCCTCTTCATCGTTGACGTCGGCTGCATTGAGGTCAAATATTTTCCGATCCGGATTATTGATGCAGAAATGGAATGGATCATGCGTCGCCCACGGCAGTTCGAGGTCAGCCTCAAACATCTTCGCGCCGCCAATTCAGTTGCGGTGTATGGAAGCTTCACGGCGGCCGCGGCCGACCTCGGCATGACGCAGTCCGCGGTCAGCCGGCTGGTGCTTCAACTCGAGAGACAGCTCGGCGTCTCGCTGTTCCTGCGATCGACGCGCAACGTGATTCTGACGGCACCCGGCCGCGAATTCACGGCGTCGACCCAACGCCTGCTCGACGATCTTGGCACCCAGGTCGACAACGCGCGCGCGCTCGGCGGACAGATCAAGGGACGATTGATCATCTCCTGCCTGCTATCGCTCACCCATCATGTGGTGCCGGAGGCCGTGCTGAAATACAGGAAGGCGCATCCCGGGGTCGAAATCTACCTGCGCGAAGGGCTCGGCAGCGAGGTCTATGAGGACGTCCGGAGTGGACTCGCCGATTTCGCCGTCGGCAACGTCACCGGGCTCGGCCAGGAGGTGGTCGCCGACGATACGGTGCAGGAGTCCTGCTTCGCCATCCTGCCGTCGCGGCATCCGCTTTGCGGCAAGGCCACGCTCGGTCTTCGCGAGCTTCGCAACGAAGTTTTCGTTTCGCTTCCGACCGGGTCCGGCCTGCGAAAGCAGATCGACAGCGTCGCGACCGCCAACGGCATCGTGCTCAAGCACAGTACCGTCGTCGAACAGTTCGGCACCCTGTTCGATTTCGTCGCGGCCAATGTCGGCATCTCGATCGTTCCGGCATCGGCGCTGCCGCCCCGCGCCCCGCGCGGCGTCGTCGTCAAGCGGCTGGTCTCGCCGACGCTGGTGCGCCGGATCGGGATCCTGCGGCTGAAGAATCGCGCGTTGACGCCGGCCGCGACCGGCTTCCTCGACATCTTCCGCCCGCTGTTCATGAGCGCGTCGCGCCGATAGGCCGACGGCTGCCACACGGGCAATCAGGCCGCGCCGATCGCCTGCCCTGACGCGCGGTCGAAAAGATGCGTGCGGTCGAGATCGAGCCCCACGTCAAAGGGCCGGTCCGGCTCCGCGGCCACACCGACCTGCATTTGCGCCGTGAACGGAAAGGCACCGACATTGCCGATCACCAGCGTATGCGGCCCCAGCGGCTCGACATCCTTCACGATCATGCGGACGGAGCTGCCCGCCGGCGCCGCCTGGTGAACCACATGGTCGGGCCGCACGCCCAACACCACGGGCTTGCCGACGCTGCGGCCATAGGCCGCCTCGCGCGATTTCGGCAATGTCAACGCCGTCCCCGACGGCTCGGTGAAGACCAGCGCGCCGTCGCGGGCGACGATCTCGCCATGGATGAAGTTCATGCTGGGTGCGCCGATGAAACCTGCGACAAAGAGATTTCGCGGCTTCTCGTAGATCGTGATCGGATCGGCGGCCTGCTCGATCCGGCCGCGGTTCATCACCACGACGCGATCGGCCATGGTCATGGCCTCGACCTGGTCGTGCGTCACATAGACGATGGTCTTGGCGAGGCGACGATGCAACGCCTTGATCTCGGTGCGCATCTCGATCCGGAGCTTGGCATCGAGGTTGGACAGCGGCTCGTCGAATAGGAAGACATCAGGGCTGCGCACGATGGCGCGGCCGATCGCGACGCGCTGGCGCTGGCCGCCGGAGAGCTGCTTCGGACGCCGGTCGAGATACTGCTCGAGGTCGAGCACGCGCGCCACGTCCTTGACGGCCTTCTCGACGCTGGCGCGAGATTCACCCCGCACCTTCATGCCGTAACCGATGTTCTCGCCAACCGTCATATGCGGATAGAGCGCGTAGTTCTGGAACACCATCGCGCAATTGCGCAGGCCGGGGCGCAACTGCGTCACGTCGCGATTGCCGATCCGGATCGTCCCGCTGGTCACCGTCTCCAACCCCGCGATCATCCGTAATGTCGTTGTCTTGCCGCAGCCGGATGGGCCGACAAGCACGACGAACTCCTCGTCGGCCACGTTGAGATCGAGCCCCTCGATGATCTTGTAGGGCCCGTATGCCTTGCTGACGTTCTCGATCTCGACGTGCGCCATGGAGTCCTTTTTCCGCCTCTCGCCGACGGCCGTTGCAGCCGCCCGGATGACACTCACGCGCCATCCGGAAGGCTTCGATCATATGCCAGTTCTTCTGCTAGTTCTTGGGCGGCAGGCCCATCGCTGCCCGATAGGCGGCGAGTTGCTTGGCGCGGCCGAACTCGTCGGTCAGACGATTCCACTCCTTTGCCATCGCGTCGAGCGCCGCCTGCGGCGTGGTTTGGCCGGCGAGTGCCTTGCCGAGTTCGATCTCCACGACCTCGGTGTAGGAGAAATAGCCGGGCAGTCGCATGTCGAGCGCGACGTTCTTGGCGTTGATCGAGTCGGACTGCGCGCCGAGATATTCCTTGGCCTCTTCAGGCGTGAAGATCTTGCTCCACAGCTGCAGATTGGCGGTATGCGACTTGCGGTAGGGATTGACGCCGCTGCCGCCGGTGATCGCCGCCTGGCCCGAGACTTCCGGGCTGGTCAGCGTCTTGACGAAGTCCCAGGCTGCCTGCTGGTTCTTGCCGGCCTTCGGCACCGCGATCTGCCAGCCGCCGAACGCCATGAACGGCCCCGGCAACACGCTCGGGAACTTGTCCCACTTCTTGGTCTTGGCGTTCCAAATCTCATCCGAGCCGGGCAGCATCGCCGAACCGACCTTGCCCGAGATCTTCGACTGCTTGGGGTCGGCGGCGATGACGCCAGTGTCGCCCCATCCGATCGACTCCGCCACCTGGCCACCGGCCACGGCCGCGTTCACCTCGCCGAACGAGAAATTCAGCGCGTTCGGCGGTCCGAGCTTCGAGGCCCGGATGTATTCCTCCAGCCCCTTCACCCAACCCGGATTGTTGATCTGCGCGTCCATGGTCTCCGGATCGAAGAACATCGCGCCCGGATAATTCGGGTTGTTGGTGTAGGCCGCCGCGTGACTGAAGAAGAACCAGAACTGCTGGCCGCCGCGCCGGAATGCTTCCGCCGTCCCCCACAGCCCCTTGTCCGGACGCTGGAAAAACTCGGCGATGTCGAGATACTGTTTCCAGGTCTTCGGCGGCGCCAGGTCGTAACCGTACTTGGCCTTGAAGGCGTCCTTCTCCTTGGGATCGCTGAACAGGTCGGTGCGATAGGTGTAGGTGTGGACGTCGCCGTCCATCGACTGCGAGTAGATCTTGCCTTCCCACACCATCAGGCGCTCGCGATAGGCTGGCTCGATATCGTCCCAATCCTTGCCGGACTGCATCTCCTTGGGCATCTCGCTGAGATAGGGAACGAAGTCGGGGAGCCAGGCCGGCGCGAAGCTGACCAGATCGAACGTCGCATCGGATGCCGTCAGCGACGTCGCGATCTTCGGATACAGCTCCGACCATGGAAACTCGACGACATTGACCTTGCCGCAGGTCTTCTTGGTCCATTCATCAGCGCCGAGCTTGAGCGCGGACGCGATATAGGGTCCGGTTTGCGACGCCACCGTCAGGGTGACGCCGGTATAGTCAGGGCTGCAGGCCGCGTTGGCGTGACCGGCAACGCAAGCCGTCGCAAGTGTAGTGGCAAGCATCAGAAATGTTCGTCGCAACATCGTATGGTCCTCCCTAACTGAGTTTTCTTACTTGATGGCTCCGAGCAGCAGGCCCGACCGCATCATCCGGCTCAGCAGGCCCGCCATGATCATCATTGGAACGATGGCGACCAGCGCCGCGGCGGAAATCGCCCACCATTCATCACCGCGCTGGCTGTTCTGTCCCGCCACCAGAATGGGAAGCGTCTGCCACCTCGAATTGGTCAGGAACAGCGCGAACAGAAACTCGTTCCAGACGAAGGCCAGCGTGATCATGAAGGTCGCCAGCAGCCCGTTCATCGACATCGGCACCACGATGCCGAAGAAGATGCGCCAGCTCGGCACGTTGTCGACCATCGCGGCCTCTTCCACCTCGATCGGCACCGCCTCGAAGAAGTCCCGCATCAGCCAGACCACGATCGGCAGCGAGAATGCGACGTAGCACAGCGTCAGCCCGACATAGCTGTCGATCAGCTGGAATCCG
Source organism: Bradyrhizobium macuxiense (assembly GCF_001542415.1). Classification (GTDB taxonomy): domain Bacteria; phylum Pseudomonadota; class Alphaproteobacteria; order Rhizobiales; family Xanthobacteraceae; genus Bradyrhizobium; species Bradyrhizobium macuxiense. The sequence continues at coordinate 203,822 of NZ_LNCU01000036.1, read as the reverse complement.
AGCCGGCCGATCTCGCTATAGAGCAGGTAGAGCGCAAAGGCCGTGACAATGGGCGGGAACATGCGCTGGCTGACGAACCAGAACAGGATGTCTTCGTTGCCGAGGATCGGTCCGGGCAGAGGCAGGCGATTGGCCACGATCGCGACGACAAGCGCGATCGGGAACGCAAGCAGCAGCGCCTGCGGCCGGGTGAAGCCGAGCGTGTTGTTGAAGACCAGATAGCCGCCGAGCGCGAGCAGGAAGAAGGCAAAGCCTGCGCCGAGCCGAACCTTGAATTCGAACCGCACCAGCGCATAGGCCGCCATTGCACCAATCGTTGTCGCGATGGCCGCCGCCGACAGGCCGACGATGGTCGAGTTCAGGAATGTGCGGAAGAACTCGCCGCGGATCCCCTGATAGAGATCGATGAAGGGTTGCAAGGTCGGTGTGAAGTCGATGAACGGCAGGTAGGTCGGACCACCGACGACACCGGGCGGAGTCTTGAACGCCGTCACGACCACCCAATAGAGCGGAAACACTGTGACCAGGCACCAGGCGAGAACGCCGACAGCGACGAGGCGGCGGCTCCACAACGACAGTCCGGTCAGACCCTGCCCGCTCATCGGCGTTTCTCCAGATGCGGCCGCAGCAACGCCAGATAGGTGACGCCGATGATCGTGATCGCGATCAGGAAGAGGAAGCTCAGCGCCGACGTGTAGCCGAGATTGAACTTCTTGAAGCCTTCCTGATAGGCGAACAGCGTCAGCGTCTCGGTTTCCACGCCCGGTCCGCCGCCCGTCATCACGAAGACGGTATCCATGATCTTGTAGCTCTCGATCAGGCGGATGAAGACGACCGCCGCCGAGATCGGCAGCAGCATCGGGAACGTGATACCCCAGAACTGCTGCCAGGCGCTGGCGTTCTCGAGCTCGGCCGCCTCGTAGACATCCTCCGGCAGCGTCTGCAAGCCGGCCAGCATCATCAGGATCACGAACGGCGTCCACTGCCAGACCTCGACCGCGATGATACAGGCGAGCGCCCAATGTCCATTGGTGAGGAACGGCAGGTTGACCAGGCCGAACAGGCTGAGGAACTGGTTGAGAGGCCCCATCGTCGGGTTGAACATCATGCGCGCCACAAGCGCGACGGCAACCGGCGCAAGCAGCATCGGCAGCAGCAAAGCGACGCGAAACAGCCGCTCGCCCGGGACACGCGCGTTCAGCGCGAGCGCCACACTGAAACCGATTGCGTATTGCAGCCCGACTGCGATGAAGGCGATCAGCGTCGTCGTGAAGATCGCGTTCCAGAAGCGCGGCTCCTGCAGCAACATCGCATAGTTGCCGAGCCAGACCACTCGCGGCGGGATCGGCGGAATCAGCCGATAGCTGAGGAAGCTCGTGGTGAGCGAATAGATCAGCGGAAAGATCGAGATCGCCAGCACGACGAGCACCGCCGGCCAGATGAAGACATGCTTGATCGGATCATTCCGCATCATGGAGAGGATCACTCCCTCAACAGAGCTTCGATCTCCGCGCGCCGCGGCATCGAGGGCGCCGTCCCGGCTCGCGTTACCGAAATCCCGGCAGTCGCCGAACCGAAGCGCGCCGCCTCGAGTGGATCCGCGCCATCCGCCAGCGCAGCCGCGAAGCCGCCGACGAATGCGTCGCCCGCGCCCGTGGTTTCGACGACCTTGCCGGCGGCAAAGGGCGTCACATGCAGCGAGCAATCGCGTCCATGGAACAGCGCGCCGCGCTCACCGAGCGTGATCAGCGCCGTCCCGGCCCCCTTGGCCAGCAGAGCGTCACCCGCACGGCGGGCGCCGGCAAGATCGCTGACAGCGATGCCGGTCAATGCCTCAGCCTCGGTCTCGTTGGGGACGACATAGTCGCAGAGCGCAAACAGGCTCGCGTCGAACTTGATCGCCGGCGCAGGGTTGAACACCGTGATGCTGCCCGCGGCATGCGCGAGTTCGAGCCCGCGCCGTGCCGCATCCTCGGGCTGTTCGAGCTGAGTCACGAACACCTGGCTGCTCCGGATAGCATCGGCCGCCGCATCGACATCGGCCGGACTGAGGCCGCCGGCAGCTCCAGGCACCACGATGATCGCATTGTCGCCGCGCGTCTCGTGGACATAGATGAATGCCGCGCCGGTCGGCGCCTCGGCCGTCTTGGCCACGCGCGGCCGGATCCCCTCGGCTTCCCAGGTCTTGATCGCAAGGTCGCCGAAGGCATCGCTGCCGATCCGCGAGATGAAAGTCACGCCGGCGCCCGCGCGTGCCGCCGCAACGGCCTGGTTCGATCCCTTGCCGCCGGGGCCCATGGCAAATCCCGATCCGGCAATGGTCTCGCCGATCGCGGGCATGTTGCCGGCGCGGAAGGCGAGATCGACGACGAAGACGCCGAGGATGGCGACGCCGTTCCTGCTCATGGCATCACTCTCCGTCCGGTGCGATGACGCCCTTGCTGAACAGGAAGCAGCCGTAGAAGCGGCGCTCACCCGTCGCGATCACGCAATAGGCGCCCTTGGCCTTCTCATAGAAGGCGTGGCGCTCGACACCGACGAGCGGCCAGGACCGGCCCTCGGCGCGATCGATCTCGCCCTGCACCTCGCGCTGGACCGGCGGCACTTCCTGCGGCTGACCGACGATCTCCATCCGGATCGCCGCGTCATCGACGAAAGTATCGAGCGGCAGCACCGAGAGGACGGCCTCGACCGCCTTCGCGGCACTGACATTGTCGATGCGCAGCAGCCGGCCAAGAACGGTTTGGCGCGCAATAGAGTCGGCCGGAAAATTGGTGTCGCAGACGACCAGACGATCTCCATGCCCCATGGCACGCAACGCATAGAGCACGTCGGCATTCAGCAGCGGATTGATGCTCTTGAGCATATTGCCTCCCTCCCTTCCTCGAAATCGTCCGGACTCTGACGGTCCGGATCGCGTCTCGCCTCATTGCGAGACAATCTCTCTAGTCTCCGTAAGGAATCCAGATGTTCTTCACCTGCACGGCGTGGCGAAGCAGGATCGGACCTTCAGACGCTGCCCTGTCGTACCAATCGAGCATCAGCCCGTAATCGACGAGCGTACGCTTGAGATTGCCGATCGACAGCCGCTCCGCGATCGCCGAGGCGTCCTGTGAACCGAACACCCAGAGTGCGTCGACATCGTCGTGCTCGGCAAGGACCTTCACCAGTTCGTCGCGGCTGCCGGTGACGATATTGACGACGCCGCCCGGCACATCCGACGTCTCCAGCACCTGGTAGAAGTCGGTCGCGGCCAGCGGATGCTGCTCGCTCGGCACAGCGACCACGCGATTGCCCATTGCAATCAAGGGGGCGATCAGGCTGACAAAGCCGAGCAGCGGCGCCTCGTCGGGACAGGCAACACCGACCACGCCGATCGGCTCGTGCATCGCGAGCGCAACACCGCGAAGCGGCGGCGCATGAACGCTGCCTTCGAACTTGTCGGCCCAGGCCCCATAGCTGAACAGCCGTTCGATGCTCGTATCGACCTCCGCACGCGCTCTTGCGCCCGAGACACCCGTCATCTCGGCGATGCGCCGGGCGAATTCGTCGCCGCGCGCCGAGAGATTCTCGGCAAGGTAGTAGAGGATCTGGGCGCGATTATGCGCCGTCGCCCTCGCCCATGCTTCAGCAGACCGCGCGGCGGCCACCGCATTGCGGATGTCCTTGCGATTGCCCGCGCCGGCCTCGCCCAGATGCCGGCCCTTTGGCGACAGCACCACGCGCGAATAATTGCCGTCGGGACGGACCTGCTTGCCGCCGACGAATAGTTTAGCTGTCCGGTCGATCGGCGGCACACCAAATCCGGCCTTGTCGGCGGATTGGGTCGGCGGTGGCAATGCCTTGGCCCGCGCCTTGCGTCCGCTCCATGCGTTGGGCTTGAGATACTCATACATGCCCTCGCGTCCGCCCTCGCGGCCGAAGCCGGACTCGCGATAGCCGCCAAAGCCGACGCTGGCGTCGAACAGGTTGGTCGCGTTGACCCAGACCACGCCGGCCAGGAGATTCGGCGCGATATCCAGCGCCAGGCCGATGGTCTCGCTCCACACACTGGCGGCAAGCCCGTAGCGCGTGTTGTTGGCGAGCATCACGGCTTCATCCGGCGTGCGGAACGTCATCGCCACCAGCACCGGCCCGAAGATTTCCTCGACCGCCACGGTCGAGGACGGATGCACGTTCCAGAGCAGGGTCGGCGGGTAGAAGCATCCCTCCGACGGAATCTCGCCGGGCGCCTGGTATTTCTCGGCGCCCTCCTTCACCCCGGTCTCGACCAGCGTTTTGATCCGCTCGAGCTGCACCGGCGCCACCACGGCGCCCATGTCGATCGCCTTGTCGAGCGGCATGCCGACGCGCAGCGTTTCCATGCGGCGGACGAGGCGTCGGCGGAACGTCTCCGCGATGCCTTCCTGCAACAGCAGACGCGAACCGGCGCAGCAGACCTGACCCTGGTTGAACCAGATGGCATCGACCACGCCTTCCACGGCGCCGTCAATGTCGGCATCATCGAAGACTATGAAGGGTGACTTGCCGCCGAGCTCGAGGGTCAGCGACTTGCCCGTCCCTGCGGTCGACTGACGGATCAGCCGCCCGACCTCGGTCGATCCCGTAAAGGCGATCTTGTCGACGCCGGGGTTCTCGACCAGCAACGCGCCGGTCGCACCATCGCCCGTCACCACATTGAGCACGCCCGGCGGCAGGCCCGCCTCCGCCGCGAGCTCGGCGAAGAGCAAAGCTGTGAGCGAGGTGAACTCCGCTGGCTTCAGCACCACCGTATTGCCTGCAGCCAGCGCAGGCGCGATCTTCCACGCCAGCATCAGCAGCGGGAAATTCCACGGGATGATCTGCCCGATCACGCCGATCGGCACCTGATCGGCGAACTCGCGCTCCTGCAACTGCGCCCAGCCGGCGTGATACTGGAAATGGCGCGCGGCGAGCGGCACGTCGAGATCGCGGGTTTCCCGGATCGGCTTGCCGTTGTCGATCGCCTCCAGCACCGCGAACAACCGGGCATGCCGCTGCAGCATCCGCGCCAGCGCGTAGAGATGGCGCGCACGGCCGTGACCACCGAGTTTTGCCCACAGCGGTTGCGCGGTGCGCGCGGCGCTCACGGCCGCCTCCACATCCGCAGACGACCCCTGCGCGATCTTCGCCAGCGCCTTTCCGGTGGCGGGCTCGATCGTCGCGAGATGCTTGCCGGAATGCGGCACGACGAACTTGCCGCCGATGAAATGCCCGAACACGGCGCCGTGCTGCTTCAGCCAAGCACGGGCCTCGCCGTCCGCCTCGGGAGCGGGACCATACTCCATGGTCTCGTAGTATTGTGCGACGCTCATCGCCGGAGTCTCATCCCACGGGGTGGCGGTTGAAGGCCGAGTAGCGGCCGGTGACGTGGTGCTCGAGCTGGCGCTCGATGTCGGCAAGCAGGCTCGACGCGCCGATGCGGAACAGATCCGGCTCCAGCCAGTCGCGGCCTAATTCCTCCTTCATCAGGAACTGATAGTTGAGCACGTCCTTTGCCGTCGAGATTCCACCGGCCGGCTTGAAGCCGATCTTGTAGCCGGTGCGCTCCTGATACACCCGGATCATCCGCAGCATCGCGAGCGTCACGGGCAATGTCGCGTTCACGCCTTCCTTGCCGGTCGATGTCTTGATGAAGTCGGCGCCGGCCATCATGCAGACCATCGACGCCTTGGCGACATTGCGCAACGTCTTGAGATCGCCGGTCGCCAGAATGGTCTTCAGATGCGCAGTGCCGCAGGCGGCGCGAAAATCTTTCACCTCGGCGTAGAGCGCGCGCCAATCGCCGGTCAGCACGTGCTCGCGGGTGATGACGATGTCGATCTCCTGCGCGCCGTCCCGAACCGAAGCTTCGATCTCCTTGAGCTTCAGATCATGGGGCACGAGGCCTGCGGGAAATCCGGTCGACACCGCGGCGACCGGAATGTCCGATCCGTCGAGTGCTTCAGCCGCCGTGGCGACGAAGCGGTGATAGACACAGACCGCGCCGGTGTGCAGCCCTCGCCCGGCAAAGCCGAGCGCCTCGAGAATATCGTTTCGCACGGGAGCCCTGGCCTTGGCGCAAAGGCGCTTCACGCGTTCGGCGGTGTCGTCGCCATTGAGGGTCGTCAGGTCGATGCAGGTGACCGCCTTGAGGAGCCACGCCGCCTGCGCGTCTTTCTTGACCGTGCGCCGGCCCGGCAGGCTCGCCACGCGCCGTTCAGCGGCAGACAGATTGATCCTAATCTCGTCGACCCAATCCATCTCGAGCGGACGGCCGCCGTTGCGTGAGACCGGATAGGGTTGCGCCTCGCCGCGGGCATGCGGCTGCACCGGCAACGCTGACGGATTCTGCATAAGGACGCTGTGAGTCATCGAGACGCCCGCGGTGCTAGCGAATCGACTGAAACGCCAGATAAGTTGGATGTCCGGATTGCAACATGTGATCCTCCCAGACCTTGCGCGCTGGAGCACGCAGCCTGCCGACGCACGACATGACCAGACGTTGGATTGTCCCTGTGGGCTCCATGTTATTATTCTAACATGCTACCGTTGATAAACTCACAACATTGTAAGATCATTGTCAACCGGATAAGCAAGCTCGGTGACCAAAATGGCTGAAACACCGACACGACCAAGCGAGACGCGCGTTCAGCGCCTGCAAAGGCTGCGCCGCGCCGTCGAGAGCAGCGGCGCGCTGCACCTGAAGGATGCCGCCGAATTGCTCAAGGTTTCCGAAATGACGGTGCGACGCGATCTCGCCGGTCCCGAGGCGGCACTCGCCCTGCTCGGCGGCTATGTCGTGAACGCGGCGTCGCCGACCGGGATCAAGTACACGTTCGAGCAGGAGATCGACCAGCACACCCAGGACAAGCTGCTCGCCTGCCGCTCCGCCGCCGCCTCGATCAAGGAAGGCGACACGATCTTCATCGACTGCGGAACCACGATGCAGTCGCTGGCGGATTGCCTGCCCGAGGATCTGCCGCTCTCGGTGATCTGCTATTCGATGAACGTGGCGTCGATCGTGACGCGGCGACCGGCGACGCAGGTGATGCTGATGGGCGGGCTCTACCATCCCTCGTCGCAGTCGTTTTCGTCCGACGACGGCCTGTCGTACCTGCGACGACTCGGGATCAACAAGGCCTTCATATCCGCCGGCGGCGTGCACTGGACCCGCGGCGCCAGTTGCTCGAACTTTCACGAAGTCGCAATCAAGCAGGCCGTGATTGCCACCGCGATGGAGAGCATCCTGGTGGTCGATGCCAGCAAGCTCGGCAGCCTCAAGCCGGCGTTCTTCTCGGACATCGGCGCGTTCTCACGGATCATCGTCGGCGGCGCCGCGTCATCGGACATGCGCAAGCACTTCCGCAGTCTTCCCGTCGCGTATGTGACCAACGCAACCTGACCCGGGCGGGGGCTGGCTCGCCCGGATCAGGCTGCTTCACAACGCGCGGCCTTGCGGGACCGCGCATCGGAATCCGAAACCTCAGTTGCAGGCGGGCTTGGCCTTGCTGCAGGCGTCAGCGAGCTCCGGCGGCGGCTCCTTCTTGAACACCGTCTTGTAGGATTCCAGCACGTTCGACTGCGTCACCGGCAGCGACTGCACGCCGATCCAGGCCGGCGTCTCCTTGCCCAACAGAGCGTTCATCATTGCCAACGCTTCTGCGACGCCCTGGTCATAGGGCCGTTGCGAGCCGGTCGCCTTCAACGGACCGCCCTTGGCAATCTCGATCGCCGATTGTAGACCGAGGTCGACGGTCGTGACGGGAATGTCGATACCCTGGGCGCGCATCGAGCTCAGCGTGTCCAGCGCCGGCTGATCCCAGACCGCGAACAGTCCCTTGATGTCAGGATTGCCGGTGAGGAAGTCGCCCGCGATCTGCGAGACCTTCGGCGGGTCGGTGAAATCGACCTGCTTCATCTTGATGTCCGGCCGGTTCTTCTTCATCCATTCGCGCACGCCCTTAGTGCGCTCATTGGTGCTGAAATAGTCGACGCCGAAATTGACGAGACCGATGGTGCCGCCCTGCGCCACGCAGGATGCAAGTATTTGCGCTGCGATCTGGCCGTTGCCCTGGCTGTCAGCCGAGACCATCGCCGCATATTCCTCCGGGTGCTTGAGGCCGGTAGGGATGCTGTCCATCAGGACCAGCTTGATGCCGGCCTGGGCGATTTTCTTGTAGGTCGGCGCGGTCGCGGTGAAATCGACGGGGATCGAGATGATGCCGTCCGGATGCTGCTGGATCGTGTTCTCGATGTCCGCGATCTGCTTGTCCACCTGGTACTCGGCCGATGCGACGCCAGTGACCGTCACGCCATATTTCTTCAGCGTGTCGGTGATGCCCTGGATCTGCAGCTGCGACCAGTCGAGGTTGACGGTCTGCATGGAGATGCCGACCTTGAAGTGCTTCTCCTTGACCTTGGCGGCATCGGCGTCCGACAGCGCCAGCACTTCGGGCGAGGCGGCCTTCTCGCCATGCGGCCCTTGGCCGACGATCGATTTCGGTCCGAGTGTCGCGAGATCGACGCCCTTGACGCAGGTCGCCGGCACTTCGGCGCGGGCCGAGGGAGCAATCGAGATCGCCGTGGCCGCGATCAGCGCGGTCAGCGGCAAGGCTTGTCGCAAGATTGGCTTCATTGTTTCCTCCCGTTTTGGTCGCCGATTGACCGGAGGGCCAGCGACCTTACCCCTACCCGCGCAGCGCAATGACCTTGTCCTCATGCGATGCGCCTGACCACGACTAGCGTTTGGTGAAAGCAACCGCGGCAACGATGATCGCGCCCTTGATCACGAGCTGCATCGGCGAGCTGACGCCGAGCAGCACGAGGCCGTTGTTGAGCGTGCCGATGATCAGGCTGCCGAACAGCGTTCCCAGGATGTAGCCGCGCCCGCCGAACAGACTGCAGCCGCCGAGGATGACGGCCGCGATGACGTCGAGCTCCATGCCCTGGACGACGTCGGGCCGCGCCGCATGCGAACGCGCCGACAGCACCAGCGCCGCGAGACCGGCCAGCGTCCCAGTGAGGACGAAGGCTGCCGTCGTCACCCATTTGGTATTGATGCCGGAATAGAGCGCCGCGGTCGGGTTGCCGCCGACCGCGTAGATCCTTCGACCGAACACATTGTAGTGCAGCAGCAGGATGCCGACGATCATCGCCGCCAGCGTCCAGGCGATCGGCACAGGTATGCCGAAGAACGAGCCTTCGCCGAAGATCGCAAAATAAGTCTCATTGGTGATGATGACCGGCTTGGTGTTGGTCACCATCATCGCCAGCCCGCGCGCCATGCTGAGCGTGCCCAGCGTCACGAGGAAGGACGGGATCGAAAGCTGCGTGGTCAGGATGCCGTTGAGCAATCCGACCAGCGCGCCGGTGCCGAGCCCGGCCGCGGCGCCGACGATCCAGCTGTTGTCGACATGGCTCATCGCCAGCGCAGCCGCCATGCCCGAGAGCGCCAGCGTCGATGCGATCGAGAGATCGATCTGGCGCGCAATGATGACGAAGGTCATGCCGACGGCAATGATCGACACCAGCGTGGTCTGCCGGCCGATGTTCAGGAAGTTCTCGACCGACAGGAACCAGGGCGAGGACAGGCTGAACACGACGAGCAGGATCACGAAGGCGATGTAGAGCATGTACGGCCGCTCGCCACGCAGCAGGTTCTGCAACAGCTTGCGCCGGCGATCAGATGGTGTCGGCGATGTCACGATGTTGGGTGCGGTCAATTCGGTCATGCTGGCAGCTCTTGCGATGCGCCTTTGTCCAATGCGCTTGGGCCGGAGGCCTGGTACAGTTGAAGGAGATGGTGCAGTTCCTCGGCGTCGTCGATCTCGCCGCGCAGCAAGGTCCGGGCGACGCGGCCGTCGACGATCACGGAGATGCGGTCGCAGAGCTCGATCAATTCGACCAAGTCGGACGAGACGACGAGAACGCCGGTGCCGTCACGGACGGCATGGCGGATCACGCCATAGATTTCCTCGCGCGCGCCGACATCGACGCCGACGGTAGGTTCATCGAGCAGCAGCACGCGCGGACGCGGATCATTCCACTTTCCGAACACGACCTTCTGCTGGTTGCCGCCGGAGAGCGTCCTGACCAAGCTCGATGCGCCCTGCGCCTTCACCGCGAGCCTGCTGATCGCGGTCTCGGCGCGCTTGCCGGCAGCGCGTTGCTGCATCCAGCCCCAACGCGAGAAATAGGGCAATCGCGACAGCGTGACATTGCGTTCGATCGAGTGGTCCAGCACCAGGCCCACGTGACGATCCTCGGGCACCAGGGCGATGCCCTGATCGATCGCGTCGGCCGGGTTCTTCGGCAGCCATCGCCGGCCGTCGATTTCGAACGTACCGTCGTCGACCGACCGGAGGCCGAAGATCGTCTCGAGAATCTCGGTGCGGCCGCTGCCGATCAGTCCGGCCAGGCCGTGGATCTCGCCCTTGAGAATCGACAGGTCGACGGCGCGCAGCCGATCGTTTGACACGTTCGACAGGGACAGGACCTGCGCCGTCTCGAAGGAAGCGGTGGTGGGCGGCGCGGCGCGAGGCGCCGCCGGCGCCAACCGATCGCTGCCGACGATCGCATTCACAAGGCGCTTCATGTCGGTATCTGCGGTGACGAAGGTGCCGGCGTTGGCGCCGTCGCGGAGCACGGTGACACGCTGCGAGATCTCGAACACCTCGTTCAACCGATGCGTCACATAGATTACGCCGACGCCGCGGCGCGTCACCTTGCCGATCGCGTCGAACAGGATACGGACCTCGTCTGATGTCAGCGAAGACGTCGGCTCGTCGAGGATGAGCAGCCGTACCTCGCCCATCAGCGCCTTCGCGATCTCCGTCATCTGGCGGTAGGCGAAGGGCAGCGAGCCCACGGTCGCCTTGATATCCAGGGGAATGCCGAGTTGCGCCAGGAACGCCTCGGCCTGCGCCATCAACGCGCGCTTCCTGACAAAGCCGAAGCGGGCCAGCGGCTCGCGGCCGAGCAACAGATTGTCCGCAACGCTGAGCGATTCAACGAGGCTCAGATCCTGGTAGACGACGGCGATCCCCGCCTCGCGCGATTTGGCCGGACTGTCGAACGCCGCCGGCCGGCCTTCGATCTCGATTGCGCCGCCGTCAGGGGCGTGGACGCCGCTGAGGATCTTGATCAACGTCGATTTTCCGGCGCCATTCTCGCCTAGCAGCGCGAGCACCTCGCCGGCCCGGACCTCCAGGTTCACGTCGCGCAACGCACGCACGCCGCCAAAGCGCTTGTTGATGCCGTTGACCATCACAAGCGGCGTCGGCGGCCCGGGCTGTGCTGCAACCGAACCAGACGGCTCCACATTCTCCTCCCGCTAACCCATCGCTGCTACGATGGTGACATTTTGTTATTATTACAACTTACTGTGTTATAATTCTATCAGAACGACTGACCTGTCAATGGGAGATCGCGCCGAGCTGAGGGGAAGCCGGAGGAAGGGCGGAACGAGAGGCGCGCAGGTTCGATCTCGCCGCACGGTTGACGGCGTCGTCGACGTGCCTTGCGCGATGATCGGTCCAAGGCCAGCACCAGGCTGGCTGAAGGTGTTGGGGATGATGCGCCGCTAAACCGCGCGATGCTGCGTCGGTGCGCGGCCACCGCCATCGGCAACCAATACAGCGCCCGTCACGAAGGACGCCTCGTCGGACACCAGAAAGAGACAGCAGGCTGCGATCTCCGCAGGCTCGGCCATCCGTCCCAGCGCGATCCGCCGCTCGATCGCCTGGGATTCTGCGTCGGGCGTCGTGCCGTTCTGCTCCGCAAGCAACCGCATCTCGTAGTCGCTCATCGGCGTGCGCACCCATCCGGGCGCCACGGCGTTGGCGCGAATGCCGTCGGCACCGTGCGCATAGGCCAGCGAGCGCGTATAGGCGACGACAGCCGCCTTGCTGGCCGCGTAGCTCGCGCTATCCGGGCTGGCGTTGAACGCGGCGACGGAGGCGATATTCACGATTGCGCCGCCGCGCTGCCGGAGCAGCGGCAGGGCCGCGCGACAGACGCGCATCGTCCCGGTGAGATTGACGTCGAGGGTTTTGGCCCACACGTGGTCGGAGACGTTTGCGGGCTGATCGGGGATGATCAGGCCGGCGGCATTGACGAGAATGTCGAGCCGCGCGCCGCAGGCCCCGATCGCCGTCGCTATATCAGCAGCCTGGGTGACGTCGCCGTGAACGGCGAGCCCGCCGGCTTCGGCTGCGGCCCCCTGCAGCTCGGTTTCGCCAAGGCCGAACAACACCACGCGCGCGCCATGCTTCGCCAGCAGCAGTGCCGTGGCACGGCCGATGCCGGTCGCGGCTCCCGTGACCAGCGCCGTCTTTCCTTCGAGCCGCGGCATCTACAATCCCCATTGCCGTTCGACGGCAAACCCGGTTTCCGGCAGGGTCGAACCGCCGTCGACGACGATGGTTTGCCCGGTGACATATTCGGCTTCGGCGGAAGCAAGATAAAGCATCGCGCAGGCGATGTCGTCTGCGCTGCCCATATGCCCCATCGGGATGAAGCGCTCGAGCTTCGCCTTGTTCTCCGGCTGGCTCATGGTGCCACGGCCCGGTTTCTCGATGAACCCGGCCTCGACACCATTGACCGTGATGCCGTCACGCGCCAGCTCGAATGCGGCGCCGCGAATGAAGGCGTTGACGCCGGCCTTCGCCGCCGAATAATGCGCGCCGCCGCCCATCGCAACGCGTGCGGAGACCGATGACGTCACCAGAATCCGCCCGAAGCCGATCGCGCGCATATGGGGGATCGCAGCCTGCGCCAGCCAGAAGCTCGCACTGAGGTTCAGCGCCAGCGCCTCCTCCAGCCTCGCCTCATCGAGCTCTTCCAGCGACGACCAGGGACAGCCGCCGGCATTGTGCACGATGATGTCGAGCCGGCCGTGTCGCACGGCGACGCCGTCGACCAGCAGGCGCAAGCTCGCCCGGTCGAGTTTGTCGAACGGCACCGACTGCGCCGCCAATCCGTCGGCGGCGAGCTCGCGCGCCAGCGCCTCGGCAACGTCCGGCGTCCGGTTGGCGATCGCGACGGTCGCGCCGGCCTGTGCGAGCCGCGTGACGATGGCGGCGCCGATGCCCCTGCCGCCGCCGGTGACGATGGCGACCCTTCCCGCGAGATCGAATGGCGGCTTCTGCATCAGAGCGCTCCGGCCTGCCGCAACAGATCGATGAAGCGCGCGAAGACGGCGGTGTGGCGATCGACGTCTTGCGCCGACGTCGCCGGGCACATCAGGAACATCGTATGGAACGGCGTCACCAGGATGCCCTCGTTCATGTAGAAGGCGTGCAGCAGGGTCTCGAGATCGGGCTGGCGGCCCGCAATGACATCCGCACCGCTGCGCGGCGGCTGTGGCATGAACATGATCTCGGCGCGTGCTCCGACCTGCGTGACGTGCCAGGGCAGATCACTAGCCTCGATCAGGCCACGGGCCGCGCTCGCGAGTTGCGTGGCAGTGGCGATCATGTGCTCGTAGTTCGTTGGCGTCAGCACCTGTTCCAGCACCGCGCGCATGGTCGCAACGGTCAGCGCATTGCCGGCCAGCGTGCCGCCAAATCCGAGATGCGCGGACTGCCGCTCGCGCGGATTGACGTGCGGAACGATCGTCCAGAGCCGTTCAGCGATCTTCTGGCTCAGGCCGAAGATACCAGCCGGAATCCCGCCCGCGATCGCCTTGCCCGCGACGAAGATGTCGGGTTCGAGGCCACTAGCCGCCGTGTAGCCGCCCGGCCCGCACGACAGCGTGTGGGTCTCGTCGATGATCAGGATCGCGCCGACGCGGCGGGTCAGGTCACGCAACGCGCGGTGAAAGCCGGGATCGACCGGGATCATGCCGAAATTCGTCATCAGCGGCTCGGTGAGCACACAGGCGACGTCGCCATGCGCCAGCGCGGCCTCCAGCGCAGCCACATCGTTGAACTCGATGACCCGGCTGACGGCGTCATGATCGACGCCGTTCGGATGGATCATGTTGCGCAGCGCGACGCGGCCGTCACGGATCTCGACATGCGCCTCCTCGACCCCGCCGTGATAGCAGCCGGAGAACACCAGCACCTTGCGACGGCCGGTGATCATACGCGAGATCCGGATCGCGGCGCGGTTGGCGTCGGTCGCCGATGTCGTCAGCGTCCAGTATTTCGGGCCGAAGCGGCGCGAGAGCTCGGCGCCAACCCAAAGACTGTCCTCGGTCGGCAGCATCATCGTCGTGCCGCGCTTGAGCTGGCGCGTCGCGGCCTCCGTCACCGCCTCGGGCGCGTGGCCGCACATGCCGCCGGTATCGCCGAGGCAGAAATCGATGTAGTCGCGCCCGTCGATATCCCTGATATGCGCGCCATCGGCCTCATCGGCATAAACCGGGAAACCGCCGGCCCAGCGCCGCATCCAGTGCGACGGGCCGCCATAGAGAAAATGCTGCTTACCGTCCTGCCAGGCCGCAGCCGAGCGCGGGTGCAACGCCTTGAAGCGCTCCTGCTCGGCATCGAGCAGCCGGTTCACGATGGCTTTGCGCTCAACGGCCGCGACGGTCATAGGGCAATCCACGCTGTCTTGAGATCGGTATAGGCATCAAGCGCATGGAGCGATTTGTCCCGCCCGAACCCGGATTGCCTGAAGCCGCCGAGCGGCACGGTGATATCCGCCCCGCCATAGGTGTTGACATGCACGACACCGGCCCTGACGGCACGCACCATGCGATGCGCCCTCGACAAGCTGCCGGTCCACACCGCCGACGCAAGACCGTAGGGCGTCGCATTGGCGAGCCCGACCGCCTCCTCCTGGCGCTCGAACCGCGTGACGGCGAGCACGGGGCCGAACACCTCCTCGCGCCACAGGTCCATTGCAGGCGTAACGTCGGCAAGGATCGCGGGTACCATGAAGTTGCCGCCGCTCTCGATGCGTATCTGCTCGCCGCCGGCCAGTCGCGTCGCGCCCTGCTCTTCGGCGCGCGCGACGGCGTCGAGGTTCTTGCGCAACTGCGCGTGGCTCGAAATCGCCCCAATGTCCGACGTCAGCTCGAGCGGATCGCCGACCCGGAGCTTTGCCGTTACCTGCAGCAACTCGTCCATGAAGCGCTCATAGATCGCGGATTGCACCAGCAGCCGCGAGCCGGCGACGCACACCTGGCCGGAGTTGCGGAAGATTCCGTTCGCCGACACCTTCGCCGCCTGCTTGATATCAGGCACGTCGGCGAACACGATGTTGGGCGATTTGCCGCCGAGCTCGAGATGAACGCGCTTCAAATTCGACCGCGCGGAGCATTCCAGCAGGCGGCGGCCGACCGCGCCGGAGCCGGTGAAGGCCAGCGCATCGACGTCCATGTGCAGCGCGAGCGCCTCGCCGGCAGACGCGCCGCGGCCGGTGACGACATTGAGCACGCCGTCGGGCAATCCCGCCTCGCTGGCGAGCTCCGCGAGCCGTAACAAAGTCAGCGACGCCAGCTCCGGCGGCTTCACCACGACCGAGTTGCCGGCCGCGAGCGCCGGGCCGATCTTCCAGGCGCCGATCATCAGCGGAAAATTCCACGGCACGATCACGCCGACGACGCCGAGCGGCTCACGATGCACGAGGCCAAGCACATCGCCTGAGGTCGGCGCGATCTCGCCATAGACCTTGTCGACCGCCTCGGCGTAGTAGCGGATGGTTCCGGCGGCCGACAGCGGCTCGGCCTTGTAGGCCATCCCGATCTCGGTGCCGTTGTCGCGCACGCCGAGCACCGCGATCTCGAGCGCATGCTGCTCGATGAGCTCCGCAAACTTCAGCAGCACCTTCTTGCGCTGCGCCGGCGCCGCACGCGACCAGGTGCCCTGCTCGAACGCCTGTCGCGCACGGCTCACCGCGAGATCGATGTCGGTCGCATCGCCATCGGCAATCGTGGTCAGCACCCGGCCGTCGATCGGCGAGACGACATCGAGCCGCGCGTTGCCGGAGGCTTGTGTCGACCGTCCGCCGACAAAGAGCTGCTGGGCCGGAATCACGGCCGACCTCAATCGATCGATCTGGGCTTGCTGCATATGAGACTGTGACTATGGCAAAGTGCGCCCGCCCGGCGGAACGCTAGTGAGCGCAATCCTCGCCAATTCAAGGCTTTGCCGGCAATCAACCGATAGGTGGATGTCGCCGCGACCACCGTCCCCATAGCGTGATCGCACGATGGCCGAACGCCTTGCCCGCTCGGTGCAAATCAGCCCACTTCCCTCACGCCCGCCGCCGAGCACTGACAAGATCATGCCAGAGATCACGCAGCCCCGCATCCTCCTGATCGGAACCGGAGACACCAAGGCCGACGAACTCAAGTTCATGAGCGACTGCATCGCGAAGGCCGGCGGCAGGACGATCATGATGGATATCAGCGTGCTCGGCGATCCGCCATACAAGGCCGCACACGACAAGCATGCCGTGGCCGCGGCGGCGCAGACCACGATCGCGGACATCGCGTCCAGTGGCGACGAGAACTCGGCGATGTCGCTGATGGCAATTGGCGCTGCAAATCTGGCACGCGATCTCGCCGCGCGCGACGCCATCGACGCGGTGATCGCGATCGGCGGCACGATGGGAACCGATCTCGCGCTCGACGTCGCGCAGGCGCTGCCGCTGGGCCTGCCCAAAATGATCGTCTCGACGGTTGCATTCTCGCATCTGATCCCGCCCGAGCGCGTCGCCGCCGACCTGATGATGATCCTGTGGGCCGGCGGTCTCTACGGCCTCAACGGCACCTGCACCGCGGTGCTGTCGCAGGCCTGCGGTGCGATCGTCGGCGCTGCGAAAAGCGCGATCAGGCCGCAGAACAAGCGGCCGGTCGTCGCGATCACCTCGCTCGGCAAGAGCTGCCTGCGCTACATGGTCGAACTGAAGCCGCAGCTCGAGAAGCGCGGCTACGAAGTGGTGATCTTCCACACCACAGGCATGGGCGGCCGCGCGATGGAGTCGATCGCCGCCCAAGGCGGTTTCGCTGCCGTGCTCGATCTCAGCCTGCAGGAGGTCGCCAACCAGCTCACCGGCTCCGTGGTCAATTCGGGTGCGGACCGGCTGGAGAACGCCGGCCGCGCCGGCATCCCGCAGATCGTCGCGCCCGGTGCCGTCGACATGGTGGATTTTCCGGCGTGGCTGACGATCCCGCAGGACCTCGCCGATCGTCCGTTCCATGCGCATAACCGCCTGCTCGCATCGGCGACGTCGCGGCCGGTGGACCGCCGCCGGATCGCGGGCGCGATCGCCGAGAAGCTGTCTCATGCCAAGGCGCCGGTCGCCTTCGTGCTGCCGGCCGGCGGCATCCAGCAATGGGACCGCGCCGGCGAACCGCTGCACGATCCCGATGCCCTCTCGACCTTCGTCGACGCGATGCGCGCGGCGATCGCAGCCCCAGTCGAGCTGCACGAGATCGCGGACCACATCAACAGCACTGTCTTCAACGAGACGGTGCTCGCCATCTTCGACCGCTGGGTCGAGGCCGGTATCGTGCCGGCCGGCCGCACCACGGTAGCGGCGTGAACAGGCCGATCGCCGGAGCCCTGGTGCTCGATTTCGGCGGGGTCATCTCGAAGACCCTGTTCGAGACCCACGACCTGACTGAGCGCACACTCGGCCTCGCGCCGGGCACGCTGACATGGCGCGGTCCGTTCGACCCCGAGAGCGATCCGCTCTGGGCGGCGATGCAGCGCGGTGAGATTTCCGAGCGCGGCTACTGGCTGACGCGCAGCCGCGAGGTCGGGCGCATGCTGGGCGAGGACTGGCCCGACATGGAGACCTTCGTCAAGCGCGCGCGCGGCGCCGATCCTGAAACCGTGATCCGTCCCGAAGCCGGGCGCGCGATCCGGATCGTGGCCGATGCCGGCTTCAGGCTCGCGATCCTCTCCAACGAGCTTGATCTGTTCTATGGCGGGGATTTCCGCGCCCGCCTCCCCGTGCTGGCGCGCTTCGATACCATCATGGACGCGACGCATACCGGGATCCTGAAGCCCGATCCGCGCGCCTATCAGAGCGTGCTGGACGCGCTGTCGCTGGCGGCCGATGATTGCGTGTTCGTCGACGACCAGCACCGCAACATCGCGGGCGCGGAAGCCTGCCACCTGCGCACGGTGCTGTTCGACGTGAAGAATCCCGCTGCCTCCTACCGCGAGGCGCTGCGCCATTTCGGGCTGCAATTCGACTGAGCGAGAGAACCATCATGCGCGACAGAAACTTCCTGGTCGAGAACAACGCCAAGCCGATCTGGCATCCGATGGCCCACCCCGCCGAGATGCGGGCGCAACCGCCGCGGATCGTGATGCAGGCCAAGGGTGTCCACGTCACCGATATCGACGGCAAGACTGTGCTGGACGCGGTCGGCGGCCTCTGGAACGTCAATCTCGGCTACAGCTGCGATCCCATCAAGAAGGCGATCGCCGATCAGCTCAACGCGCTGCCCTACTATTCGGGCTTCCGCGGTACCTCGACGGGCCCGTCGATCGAGCTCGCCTACGAGCTCACCGAATGGTTCAAACCGGAAGGCATGGTGCGCGCCTTCTTCACCTCAGGCGGGTCCGACTCGGTGGAAACCGCGCTGCGGCTCGCGCGGCAATACTGGAAGATCAAGGGCCAGGCGGACCGCACCAAGTTCCTGGCGTTGAAGAAGGGCTATCACGGCACGCATTTCGGCAGCGCCTCGGTCAACGGCAACGCCAACTTCCGCCGCAACTACGAGCCGCTGCTGCCGGGCGTGTTTCACATCCCGGCGCCCTCGACCTATCGCAATCCCTTCAACGAGACCGATCCCGCACGGCTCGCGCAGCTCTGCGCGGCGGCGATGGAGGACGAGATCGCGTTCCAGGGCGCCGACACCATCGCCGCCTTCATCATGGAGCCGGTGCTCGGCGCCGGCGGCGTGATCGTGCCGCCGGAGAGCTTCATGAGGCTGGCGCGCGAGCTCTGTGACCGTCACGGCATCCTTATGATCGCGGACGAGGTCGTCACCGGCTTCGGCCGCACCGGCGCGTGGTCGGGCTCGCGGTTGTGGGGTGTGAAACCGGACATGATGACGATGGCCAAGGCGATCACCTCTGGCTATTTCCCGCTCGGCGCGACACTGATCGGCGAAGCCGTTGCGGAGACCTTCGAAGCCGACACAAGCTCATTCGGCTCGATCGGACACGGCTACACCTATTCGGGCCACCCGGTCGGCTGCGCCGCCGGCCTTGCGGCACTGGCCGAGACCCGGCGCCTGAAGCTCAACGAGAATGCAGCCGCGCGCGGTGAGGAGCTCGCTGCTGCGCTCGCAAAGCTCAAGGACAAGCATCAGCTGATCGGTGACGTCAGGAGCAAGGGGCTGATGGCCGCGCTCGAGCTGGTCGCCGACCGCGACAGCAAGAAGGTGGCGGACAAGAAGACCATGGCCAAGGTCGCCGACGCCGCCTACGAGGCCGGCGTGATGCTGCGCGTCTCCGGCAACACCATCATCCTGTCGCCGCCCCTGATCCTGACGGCCGCAGACGTCAGCAAGATCGCCGCAGGGATCGACGCCGGCCTCTCAGCGGCCGGCTGAGCTGTTGTGAAATTTCCTCGTCATTGCGAGGAGCTCGCGACAAAATTGCGGAGCAATTTTGCGCTGATAGCGACGAAGCAATCCATAGCTGCACTTGCCGCGCAATGGATTGCTTCGCTTCGCTCGCAATGACGGGGATAAGACTGCGCGCAGAAATCATCTCGCGCTCACGCAGGCGATGGCCCGTTCGAACAGCGCGCCATCGGCCTTGTCGCGGTCGAGACAATCGGCCAGCGAGACCGGCGACATGGTCTGGTCGGTGCAGAAAATCCGCATGAAGTCGGCCGCGAGCGCGATCTTGTGCGGCGCCGGCTGCTTCTCCCAGTCACTGGCCTGCAGATAGAGCAAGGACGCGTCCTCGCCTGCCGCATTGGGCGAAGCCATCGCGCCACGCATGGCCGGCTGCGTCACGAGGGCCGTCAGCAGGGCGCCGGCCACTGCAGCAAGGCGATGCAGACGTCCTCTCATTTCGTATCCTTGGCGTCGGCCGCGGGCGGCACATCGAGCGCCGGATTGCGATCGAAGAAGTTGAACGGCCGCAGCCGGAAACCGTGCCACAGCCCCGGCATCACAGGCCAATCCTCGGCGCGCGGCACGTGGCGGAAACCGACCGTGTACCACAGCACGAGATCGCGATCCTCGATCGGCCGTTTCGCCGCGGTCCATTTCGGCAGGCCGTCGACCTCTGGGTTTTCGTTCGGATAGAGGCCGGCAGCGTATCGCTCGTCTTTTGCGTAGGCCGAGGCCCACAGCGTGTAGGCGCTGAAGCCGGCGCGCAGCTGGATGGGCTCGTCCTTCGCCAGCAGCGAGACGTCGGAATGACCGGGCATCAGCTGATAGCTGGTGTGGTAGCCCTGCTTGTTGGTCTCGCCGGTGCTCTCGACCCTGAACTGGGCCGCATTGAGCGGCAGCGTGATCGGGCCTTCGGTGGGGACAGGCTTGGTATCGACCTGCCACAGGCTCTTGCGCGGACCCCGGTCCAGCTTGCGCACGCTGAAGCGGTCCTCGACCAGACGGTTGCCGGTGCCGTCGACATCCATATCGATCCGGAACGTCATGTAGTGGTCGTGGTTGACCGCGAGCAGCCGCTCGTCGATCAGCGTTCCATAAGCCGTATCCTGCGCAGCGGTCGGATCGCTCAAAGTCCGGCTCGCAACACCCTTGGTGGCATCGATGCCGTAGGCGCCGAGCCGCACGTCGATGTTGCCGGCGCGGTCGAACACGTAGTCGACCAGATAGTCGTAATTGCCGACGACCGGCGCCATCCGCACCACGAGCTCGGTGTTCGGCCGCACCTCGGCGGTGTTGTTGAGCAACTCGCTGTGGCGCCAGATCGGATCGCCAGTCGGACGCTCGAAGATGCAGACCGCACCCTTGGAGACAACCGGCATGCCCTTGGTGTCGGAGATCGTGAGGTCGAGGAAGTGCGCGCTGTCAGGACAATCCTTGCCGGGCTGCAATTCACTCGCCAGCACCCCGAAGCCGTATTCGCCGATATCCATATAGGCGCGGAACGACCAGGTTTCGTCCGGATCCATGTAAGGCACAAACATTTCGCTCGCCGATATCTGATAGGCGATGTCGCGCCACGTGCCATGATCGTCGTAGCGGATCAGCGACAGCACCGCGCCGACACGCGGCTCGAGGCGAACGTGGAACGACCAATTGTCCCAGCGGACCTGGCCGCCCTCCACCATCACGTTACTGCCCTGCGGCAGCGCGATCTCGACCGGCTTCGGCGGCTTGCGGTATTTCCCGGAGTCGGCATAGGCGTGCGACGGCGTCGAGGAAGGCGGCGGCACGACGCCGAGATCGATCACCGACACCACGGACTTGGTCGTGAGGTCGACCTGCGCGATCAAATTCTCGATCGGCTTGCCCCACAGATTGTTACCTGCCCCCGACTTGTCGAGGCAGGGAACGTTGAGCAGGCGATGCCCGCGCAGCGCAGGGTCGGTCACCGGGCCGGTTGTCAGCGGCAGGCACAGCACGTTGCTGAAATCGGTGATGCCGCGCTTGGCCATCGCGGCCACCCAACGCGCATCTTGCTTCGGCAGATCGCCGGCGGAGATCAGCTCGTCGATCGTCAGCGCGGCCTGCTTGTCCTTGACCTCGTCCCAACCGGCGAGACTGCGCGCGGCGAGATCCACGTGGGCTTCATAGAGATGGCCATCGTTGAGCAGCGTCGCCACCGCGCGCCGCGCGAAAGGCTGTCCGGGTCGCCATGCCCGCACCTCGTCCTTGGGATCCTCCTCCAGCGCGATCGAGACGACCCGCGTGGTGTCGCTGAACTTGCCGGCGCCACGGAGCACATTGGACACGGACTGGATTTCGTCCGCGGTGAGCCCGTCCATCGGGTGTGTCGCCGTCACCTCCGGCCAAACCCTGTGCTCGGCCTGCGACGGCAGCGGCACAGCCAGCGCCGCGACGACCGCGCCGGTCAATGCCCAACCAACACGACGGGATATCAGAACCATTCCGCCCTCTCCTCAAAGCTGCTGTCGCCAGCATACAGGCAAAGGCGGCGGCATGAAGTCTCCGCTCATCCCGCCGTCTGTTCCGAGACGCTCGGCAGGACTGAGGCTGCGGCAGGACGCGGCGCAGTGCGGTGGACATCGAGGAGGCGCACCCCGATACGGTCGCGGAGCGCCGGCCAGATCCCACGCGGGGCTACGATCATGACGATGACGGCGATGACGCCGAGCCCAACCAGATACCATCCGCCCGTCAGCCCGAGCGGCCCGGTCATCAGCTCGCGCAGGCCGAAGAAGATGACGACGCCGAGGATCGGACCTTCGAGCGTGCCGATGCCGCCGATGATAACGATGAACATCATGTAGACGGACCAGTTGACGTCGAACGCCGCGAGCGGCGCGATGAACAGATTGCCCATGAAGCTGAGCGCACCGGCGAGGCCACATCCCGCCGCCGACAGCACGAAGGCGACGAAGCGGTTGTGCTGGACGTCGACGCCGACGCTCATCGCGGCCAGATCGTTGTCACGCACGCTCATCAAGCCCAGCCCGAAGCTCGAGGTCATCAATCTGTAGAGCGCCGCGATGGTGACCAGCGTCAGGCCCCCCGCCAGCCAGAACATGATCGGCTCGAACCAGTCGAAATCGATCAGCTCGCTGGTGGCGAGCGGCACCCCCGACGTGCCGCCAACGGCTTGCGATTTCATCGTGAACGCGCCGATGATCTCGGCGAACACCCAGATCGCGATCGAGAAATAGGCGTCACGCAGCCGAAACAGCGGAAAGGCGATGATGGCGGCGACGGCGGCCGCAACCAGCGGTGCCACCGGCAGCACCCAGACCGGATTGACCTCGAGCCATCCGGACGTCAGGAACAGCGCATAGGCGCCGAAGGCGATGAAGACCTGATGGCCGAGCGACACCAGCCCGGCATAGCCGGCGAGCAGGTTCCACATCTGCGCCATCGTCAGCAGCAGCAGGCACTCGGTGGCGAGCCGCAGAAAGCCCTCGTTGAGCACGAAGGGCGCGCCGGCGACCACGGCGACCAGGACAAGGCCAGTTGCTGCGAGAATCGTGCGTGTCGGCATCGGCGTCACACCTTGCTCGCCACGAGGCCCGACGGCCTGATCAGCAACATGATGAAGAACAGCAGATGCGCATAGAGCAGCCCGGCATTCGGATCGATCTTCAACCCGATCAGCTGCGCCATGCCGAGCGCAATGCCGCCGAGCAACGCGCCCCAGAACGACCCGAGCCCGCCGAGCACGACCACCTCGAATGCGATCAGGAGCCGCTCGGCCCCCGAGAACGGCGTGAAGCTCGAACGCACCGCGAGCAGCACGCCGCCGATCGCGCCAAGCGCCAGCGACAGGCCCATGACGTAATTATAGACGCGATCGGGCTTGACCCCCGACAGGCGGACGATGTCGCGCCTGTCGGCGGTCGCCCGCACAATCCGCCCGAATTCTGTATGGCGCAGGATCAGCTGCAGGACCATGAACAGCAGTGCAGCCAGCACCAGCGTCAGCAGCGGCATGATGCCGATGTTCAGGCCGCCGATTTCGAGGCTGGCGCGCGAGAGCTCACCGACCTGGAGGCTGCGCACGTCGGCGCCGAACACCTCGACCATCACGTTGCGCAGGATCACCGACACGCCGAAGGTGAGCAGCAACGGCGACAGCGGATCCGGCGACGTCACGACCCGGTTGACGATGACGGCCTGATAGATCCATCCAACCGCAAAGGACAGCGCAATCACCGGGATCAGCATCAACAGCGGCGGCACTGTGGGAAACAGATTGGCGAGGAACACCGCGCAGAACGCGCTCAGCACCATGAACTCGCCATGCGCGATATTGACGACGCGCATCACGCCGAACACCAGCGCCAGTCCGATGCCGAGCAACGCATAAAGGCCGCCCAGCAGGGCTCCATTGATCAACGTCTCAACCCAGATCATGTCTCACCGGTCCGTCGTCAAAATGCGCCAGATGCGTTTTGTGTGCACCGGCCTCTCCACAAGCATCACCTCTCCCCTTTGGGGAGAGGTCGGCGCCAAGCGCTGGGTGAGGGTGTTCAGGTCCCACGAGAGGGCGTAACCCCTCACCCGGATCGCATCTGACGATGCGATCCGACCTCTCCCACAGGAGGAGAGGTGAACCGCCCGCACGGAAGCTGGCTGGAGTGATCTCATCGTACTTCTCACTAATTGCCGAAATAGGCATGCGTCAGTTGCTCGGGTTGCAAGCCTTGCGCCGGCCCGGTCAGCGACACCCGTCCCTTCAGCAGGCAATAGATCCGCTCCGACGTCGCGAGCGCCCGCTTGACATCCTGCTCCACGAGCACCACCGCGGCGCCCTCGCGGCGGATATCCGCAAACGAGCGATAGATCTGCTCCACCACGACGGGCGCAAGCCCGAGCGAAATCTCGTCGCACAGCAGCAGCTTTGGATTCGACATCAGGGCACGGCCGATCGCCGCCATCTGTTGCTGGCCGCCGGAAAGCTGCCCCGGAAACATCCGCCGCCGCTCTTCGAGGATCGGAAACAGGTCGAACACCCGGCGCAGCGTCCAGCTCCCGGAGCGCCGGTTCACGGTGCCCATCAGCAGGTTTTCCTCGACGGTCAGCGAGTCGAACAGCAGCCGGCCCTCGGGCACCATGATCAGGCCGAGCCGCGACACCTCTTCCGCCGGCATCTGCGAGATGTCGACGCCGTCGAAATGCACCGCGCCCTTTCGTTCCTCGTTCAACCCGACCAGGGCTTTCAGGAACGTCGACTTGCCCGCGCCGTTGGCGCCGACAAGCGCGACGGCCTCGCCGTCCGCGACGGTGAAGCTCATGTCGAACACCGCCTGGAGATCGCCGTAGAAGATCTGCAGGCCACTCACGTCAAGTAACGCCATCGGCCTTCAGTCCCATATAGATTTCGCGCACGACGGCGCTGTCCATGACTTCGGAGGGCGGTCCCTCCAGAACCTTGCGGCCGAAATTGAGCACCAGGATGCGATCGGACGCCGCGCGCAGCGCGTGCGGAATGTGCTCGATCCAGATGATCGCGTGATCGGCCTTGACCGTCTGGATGATCGCGACCAGGCGCTCGACCTCGGGCTCGGTTAGCCCCGCAGCGATCTCGTCGAGCAGGATCAGCGCCGGCTTGGAAGCCAGCGCCTTGGCGAATTCCAGCCGCTTGCGGTCGATCAGCGGCAACGCCCCGGCAAGCTTGTCGGCCTTGGCGTCGAGCCCGGTCCGCTGCAGCACCTCCATGGTCCAGGTCGATGCTGCCTCGCCGTGCAAGCCCGCACCGAAGGATGCAGCCGCGAGCGCGTTCTCATAGACCGACAGATGCGGGAACGGTTGCGGGATCTGGAACGCCCGCCCCAGGCCCATGCGCGCCCTGCGATGCGGCGGCAGGCCGGTGATCTCCTTGCCGTCCAGCAAGATCGACCCGCCGTCGGCCGAGAGCAGGCCGACAATCAGGTTCAGCAGCGAGCTCTTGCCGGCGCCGTTGGGGCCGATCACGCCCAGGCACTCGCCGCGCGCCAGCTCGAAGCTGACGCCGTCGGCGACGATGATCTCGCCGAAGCGCTTGGACAGCCCGCTGACGCGCAGAAGCGGTGCCATCTCAACTCAGCTTTGAGAGCAACTGGAGGTCGGCCTGCTTCGGGATGAACGGGGCCGTGCCGTTGTGGACGATGAGCAGCTCGTATTTCGACTTGCCGCCCTTGCTTTTGCGCCATTGGCCGCCCGACAGCGAGGTCACGGCGACGCTCTTGATCGGGCTATCCTTGAACTTGACCTGCCCGACGACGGTCTCCATGTCGAGCCCCGCGATCGCGTTGCGCAGGGAGTTCTTGTCCTTGGGATCGCTGTTCTGCAAGGCCGCAAGCGCGACCTCCCACAGGGCATGGGCGTAGCCGATCGGTTGAGTCCATTGTTTGCCGGTGGTCTTCTCCCACTCGGCGGCGAGCTCGGCGGCGCTCTGGCCGGTCAACGACGACTTGAACGGATAGGCCGGCGTCCACCACACCTCACTCGACATGCCGTCACCGCGATCGCCCAGTGCATTCACCGCGCTCGGAAACAGGAACGCCGCCGCCACCGTGCAGATCTGCGGCTTGAAGCCGGCCTGTGCCGCCTGATTCCACAGCGTCACCCAGTGATTGCCGTAGGTGAAGCCGGAGACGATATCGACGCCGTCGTTCTTGAAGGCGGAGACCTGGTTGGTGAAGTCATCGGTCGCGATCTGAAACTTGCCGGCCGAGAACTCCTGGTAACCGGCCTTGGTAATGCCGCCGGGCAGACCGACCTTGGGATCGGAGAAGGCCTGACCGGCCGGATTGTCGATGTAGAGCGTACCGACCTTCTTGTTGGTGTCGACCGATTGCCACATGCCGAGAAAATTCTTCACGACATCGTCGGCGCCCCAGAAGAAGTGGAAGCTGTAGGGGAAGCCCTTGTCCGGTGTGCCCTTGCGCGGGAACATCCAGCCCTGCCACGGCACCATGGTCGAGATCGAGGGAATGCCGCGGGCGTCGGCCAGCTCCTGCACCGGCGCCTGCGCGTCGCCGTCTTCGATCAGGATCAGGTCGCACTTCTCGCGCAGCACCAGTTCGCTCGCCACGACCGACGACCGGTTCGGGTCGGATTGATTGTCCTTGAAGACGAACTCGACCTGATAGGTCTTGCCGCCGATCTTCAGCCCGTCCTTGAGGCGGGTCTTGATGCGCTCGTGGATCCAGGTGTCCGGCTCGGCGAACGGCGCGCGGACACCGGAGAGGCACCCGACCCAGCCGATCTTGATCGTGTTGCTGGCGGCACGCGCTATGTTGACCAGCGGCACGTTCATCGCGGACGCAAGGCCGGTCGCGCCCGCCGCCTTCAGCAGCGTGCGCCGGTTGAGCCGGCCGGCCGTTGGTGATGTCGTCTTTGAATTCTCAGTCATGTCCCTCTCCCTGACCAATCGTTGCAATATTCGTTGCCCTAAGCCGCAGATCGCTGGATTGACGCGCGGCTGACGGCCGCGAATTTGCACAATGTGTTTTCGATGATCTGGCGTGGAATGCCGCGCACGATGAAGACCAGCCGCGAGCGCCGGTCTGCCGACGGCCAGCCGTCAAGCATGATCGGCGGATGGAAGACGTGCTGGACGCCGTGCACCACAAGAGGAGCATCCGGCTGCTCGGCGACGTTGACGATCGCCTTGAAGCGCAGCAGGTCCTCGCCCTTCAGCGCCGCGACATAGTCGAGCCAGCGTGCAAACGCATCGCGCTGGATCGGCTCGTCGATGATCAGGCTGTAGGACGAGATGCCTTGATCATGTGCATGATGTCCGTGGTGATCGCAGTGCTCGCCCTCGCAGTGATGCGCGTGCTCATGCGGCGCGTTCGCGGCCTGCGACGCCGCCTCGAACCAGCGTACGACGTCGGCCGATCTTGCGGACGGATCGAACAGGCCAGCATCGAGCACCTTCGCCGGGTCGACGATCCCGTTCCGGACGTGATGGCGAACCGCAACCGGATTGATCGCCGCGAGCAGCGCATCGAGCCGCGCCGGCACATCGGCCGAGGCGAGATCGGTCTTGGTCACCAGCAGCCGGTCGGCGACCGCGATCTGTCTCGTCGCTTCCGGATGGGCGTCGAGCGTGCGTGCGCCATTGACGGCATCGACGGTTGCGACCACGCCGTCGATGCGATAGCGGCCGACAATGCCGGGCGCGGTCATCAGCGTGTGCAGCACCGGCACCGGATCGGCAAGGCCGGTGGTCTCGACCAGCACGCGGTGAAACGGTGGGATCGTTCCCGCGGTGCGGCGCGCCGCCAGATCGGCCAGCGCCTCGATCAGATCCTCGCGCACCGAGCAGCAGATGCAGCCATTGTCGAGCAGCGCGAGGCGATCCTCGCTGCCCTCGACCAAGAGATGATCCAGCGCCACCTCGCCGAATTCGTTGATGATGGCGACGACGCCATTGAGCTCCGGCTGGCGCAGCAGATGGTTCAGCACCGTGGTCTTGCCGCTGCCGAGGAAGCCGGTGAGAACCGTGACCGGGATATGATGATCCACCGTGTCCATCGCTTCACGTCCGCTCGTGCACCTTGCGGCCCTCGAAGAAGGTCATCTCGACCCGCGTGTCGGCAAGCTGGTCCGGCGGGATGTCGAAGATCATCTGGTCGAGCACGATCAGGTCAGCCGACTTGCCGATCTCGATCGAGCCGATGGTCTGGTCGAGCCCCGCCGCGCGCGCGGCGTCGATGGTGTAGATGTCGATCACGGTCGCAAGGTCGAGCGCCTGCTCGGCCCACAGCGACTTCCCGGGAAAATCGCCGGTCGGGTTTTGCCGCGTCACCATGCCCTCGATGCCCTGCCAGGGATCAGGGATCGGGATCACCGGCCAGTCCGAGCCGCCAGCCATCAGCGCACCGGCGTTCTTCAGATCCTTGTTCGGCCAGAAGCGCTGCGCCCGCTCGTCGCCCATCGCGGCCTTGTGCGCCTCGAGGAAGATGGTCGGATACCAGATGATCGGCGACAGATCGGCAGCAACGCCGAGCTCGGCGAAGCGCGGCACGTCGTCCGGCGCGATGTAGCTCGCATGCGCGATTTGGTGAATCAGATGGGTCGGGCCATTGAAGCTGCGCACGACGTCGATCGCATCGAGCGCCTGCGTCACTGCGGCATCGCCGGCGCAGTGGATCTTGGCGGCGAGCCCGAGCTTCTCGCAGCGCCCGAGCCAGCGGATCAAATCCGGCACGGTCAGCATGGTCGCGCCGCGGAAGCAGCAGCCGCGCACGGGGTCAGCGACATAAGGCTCATGGAACGCCGCGGTCTTGGCGCCGGGCACGCCGTCGAGGAAGACCTTCACATAATCGGGCTTCACATGGGCGCCGCGATACTCCTCGCGCAGCGCAAACAGCTCCTCGCCCGCCTTGCCGAACATGAAGCCAGGTTCGACCACCGGCATGGCGCAAACCGCCCACGCCGTGAGCTCGCCGCGATCGTCCAGCCCTTTCAGCGCTGCCATGATCGGCTGCATGCTGGCGGCGTCGATGAACGCAGTGACGCCATAGGTGTTCAGCACCGAGATCGAGCGCGCCACCGCAGCGCGGTCCATCTCGGCCGTATAGTGGCCGGACGCCGCGAGCGCCCGCTCCACCAGGCCGGATGCAGCCTCGATCATCACGCCGGTGAGCGTGCCGGTCCTGAGGTCACGGCCGATCTCGCCGTCGGTCGGATTTGGCGAGTCCGCCTTCACGCCGGCGAGCCGCAGCGCCGCCGAGCTGGCCCAGCGGTTGTGATAGCTGTCGTCGCGCAGCACGACGGGATGCCCGAGGCATGCGGCATCCAAGAGCGCGAAGGACTCCGCGGTGTTCAGCTCGTTCAGCAGATTGTTGCCGAACTGACCGCCGACGATCCAGGCGCCGGGCGCCGCGGCGGATGCGGCCTTGTGCAGCGTCTCCGCGATCCGCGGAATGCTGTCGCTGGAGGCGAAGCGCAGCTCGTAGAGATCGGCCTGCCCGCCCATCATGATGTGGTTGTGGATGTCGACGATCCCTGGCATCGCCATCCGCCCGCCGAGATCGACGATCGCGGTGCCCTCGCCGATCAACGGCGCGACGTCGCGCTCCCCGCCGACGGCGACGAACCGGCCAGCCTTCACCGCAGCGTATGTCGCCCAGGGTTGCTTTCGGTTCGACGTGTAGATCCGGCCGTTGCGAAACACCGCGTCGGCGAAGCTCTTGTGCATCTGCATCATCTTCCCGGTTGAAATACGTGTCGGCAGGCGCCGATGGACACGCAGCGGAGGCCGCAGATCCGCGGACGGGCCGGCCGGCATCCTGAGCAAAAAGGTTCGGCAAGTCGCGGTTCGGAACAATCCACCATCCGGTGGATGCTCGCTCCGCTCCCGCAGTGCAGGTGGCGGATCTCGCCTCAGAACCCCAGCGCCAACCCGTCCTTGCGGTGATCGGACGCGCCGAACAGGACGCCGCGCGCGTGGTCGATGCGGATCGCCTGGCAGCCGCCGATCGGCTCCTCGGAGAAGCGCGCATCGTGTCCCCGCGCCCGCAGCTCGTCGCGGGTCGCGGGCGCAATCGTCGTCTCCAGCGACAGCACGCCGTCGAAGGCAAAGGAGCGCGGCGCCTCCGCCGCGGCCTGAAGGTCCATCTTCATGTCGAAGATGTTGGACAGCAGATTGGCATGGCCCGCGGCCTGGTAATGCCCGCCCATCACGCCGAACGACATCACGGTCTTGCCGTCCTTGCGCAACAGGCCCGGGATGATCGTGTGCATCGGGCGCTTGCGCGACCCGAGCGAATTGGCGTGTCCCGGCCTGGCGCGAAAGCTCCAGCCGCGATTGTGCAGCAGGATGCCGGATTTCGGCGCATAGATGCCGCTGCCGAACGGATAGAACAGCGAATTGATCAGCGAGACAGCGTTGAGGTCGCGGTCGACCACGGTGACGTAGACGGTGTCGCGATGCTCAATGTCGTCCCAGGTCGCGGGCGTCGACGCACGCGCCATGTCGATGCGACTGCGGATATCGGCGATGTAATCCTCGGCAAGGAACGAGCCCGGATCGATGTTGCTGGTCGCGGGATCGCAGAAGGCGTCGCGGGCGCGGTACGCCGCCTTGGTCGCTTCCGCCAGCAGATGGATGCGGTCGGCCTGCGACAGCGTGCCGACGTCGAAACCTGCGAGCGTGCGCAGGATCATCAGCGCGGCAAGGCCCTGCCCGTTGGGCGGACACTCGATCACGTCGTGATCGTGGTAGCGCGCCGAGATCGGGCGCACATAGTCGGAGGCCTGCGCGGCGAAATCATCCGCGATGTGGGCGCCGCCGAGCCCGCGCAGGATGCTCACCATCTCATCGGCCGCCTCGCCTGCGTAAAAGGCATCGCGTCCGTGCCGCGCGATGTTGCCCAAGGTTCGGCCCAGCGCCGGTTGCGTCCTGATATCGCCGACCGCGGGGGCCGCGCCTCCGGGAAGGAACTGCGCCGCCGCGTTGGTGTCGATCTCGACCCGCGCGCGGAAGCGGCGCCAGTCCTCGGCGACCCGCGGCGTGACGCAAAAGCCTTGCTCGGCTGCCGCGATCGCAGGCCGGAAAATCTCCTCCAGCGACTTGCTGCCGTGATCGGCGACCAGCCGGCACCAGGCATCGATCGCACCGGGCACGGTGACCGCCTCCGGCGCGGTCGGCGGAATGTCGCGCTGGCCGCTCTCGGCATATTTGCCGATATCGGTCCCGGCGGGCGTGCGGCCCNCCCGAGCCGTTCAGTGCGACCGGCTCGCCGGCCTTGGGCGAGTACAATGCAAAACAATCGCCGCCGATCCCGGTCATCTGCGGCTCGACGACGCCCTGCACGGCCACCGCCGCCACCGCGGCATCGACGGCGTTGCCGCCCGCCTTCAGCATCTCGACTGCGGCGAGCGTGGCCTGGGGATGCGAGGTCGCGGCCATGCCGCGTTCAGCAACCGCCACCGACCGGCCGATGGCCATGAAATCGCGCATGTCGCCTCCCTCAATGTCGCAAGCGGCAGCCGCTCGCCAACATTGTCGAAGACGACACCGATCTCGGGGATTCTCGACCTGCCCTGCCCGTAGCAGCAATCGACCGAACGGTGGACGCTAAGAGCCAGCCCTCATCCGTCATTGCGAGGAGCTCGCGACAAAATTGCAGAGCAATTTTGCGCTGAAGCGACGAAGCAATCCATCTCTCCGCAAGTGGAGCGATGGATTGCTTCGCTCCGCTCGCAATGACGTGGATAGACTTCCTAACTACTCCGCAGTCTCAATGCGGCCGCGACATCAGCGCGACGACGGCGGAGCGTGTCTCCACCCCGAGCTTCTCGAAGATGTGGATCAGATGCGTCTTGACGGTCGCCAGACCGATGCTGAGGCACTCGCCGATCTCGCGGTTGGTGCGGCCGCAGCACAGCAGCTCGACGACTTCCATCTCGCGCGAGGTCAGGCCGTAGCGCGCCGGCTCCTCGCCGTTGGACTGGAGGCGACTGGTCAGGTTGAACTCGAGATAGTCGTGAATCTTCTCTGCAATGTTCATGCTCCCGTCGGGGATCTTGCAGCCAGGCGCCCACAGCACGCTCATTCCGGCGACGATCCGGTCGTTGCGGCGGAAGAAGAACTCGATCATGTCGGCGACGCCGCATTGGCCGGCAAAGGCGCGATAGGTCGCGGCCTCAGCAGTCGCGCAGCGATCGAGGGCGACGCTCAGGCGGGCAATCGGCTGGTCACTCGCGGAACGCGGATGCAAGGGATCGAGCCGGTTCATTCCGGCCAGATACCGGTCGTGAAAGCTCACCGGGACATTGCTTGAGAGCACGAAGCGGTTGAGGTTGAGCTGGCCATCGACCTCGTAGAACGCCGTCGCGGAGCCCTCGAGAATCCCCCTCGCGAAATTGACAGCCTGCGTGGTTGCTGGATCCGGTCGGCCCAAAAGCGCGAACATGACCTTCCCTCCCGATGTTTCCCGATGACGGACGTCTGCGCGTCGCGTGGTCGGTCACGCTGGGGCAGTCGCGGAACATAGTCAAGCAAATTGCGGGCCAAACGCTGGCGTATCACAGCTCCGGTAGGCTTACGCCGAGGTAACTCGCCGGCCGGCTCCACCATCCGGTGGATTGCGGGTCGTGCAGTGCACGCGGAACCTCGATCCGACCCATGGTATGAAGCCGCACCCTCACTGATAGAGAGCCGGACCAAGAATGAATTCGCGACGCATCATGGCCGCCTTCCCAGCGGCAGCCGAAGACCAGGTCACGCTCGCCAACTGGCGGCAGCATCCCTACAGCGAGTGGGCGTTCCGCAACGTGCGCGAGTTGCTGCCGACCGCGAACATCGCCCGCTCGCGTGAGCCCTCGCCGCTCTCCTTTGCGCCGCGTTATCTCGATGATGTCAGCTTCGCGGACCTGCGTGGCGAGACCATCGACGTCAGCAAGGCGCTGCGCAGCAGCCACACCGACGGCATCGTGGTGTCGCATCGCGGCCAGATCGTCTTCGAGTGGTACGCCCACGACCTGACGCCTGATACCCCGCACCTGATCTTCTCGGTCAGCAAGTCGATCGCCGGCACGCTCGGCGGCATCCTCGCCGATAACGGCAAGCTCGATCCCGACGCGCCGGTCACGCGCTACATCCCGGAAATGGAGGGATCGGTCTATGGCGGCGCCTGCACGGTGCGCCACCTGCTCGACATGAGCGTCGGCATCCGCTTCGACGAGGATTACATGGCGCGCGACGGCGACGTCATCAACTACCGCCGCTCCACCGGATGGGAGCCGCCGGATCCGAGCCTGCCGCCGACCAATCTGCGCGACTATCTCAGGACATTGCGACCGAACGGCACGCCGCACGGCCACACCTTCCACTATGTCTC
Organism: Bradyrhizobium macuxiense; assembly: GCF_001542415.1. Taxonomy (GTDB): domain Bacteria; phylum Pseudomonadota; class Alphaproteobacteria; order Rhizobiales; family Xanthobacteraceae; genus Bradyrhizobium; species Bradyrhizobium macuxiense. Next base: position 170,438 of record NZ_LNCU01000036.1, on the reverse strand, counting down.
GACCAACACCGACGTGCTCGGTTGGGTCTATGAGCGCGCCTGCGGCATCTCCTACGCCAAGATCCTGTCGCACTATATCTGGCAGCCGATGGGCGCCGAGCACGACGCCTATATCGCGGTCGATTCCCGCGGCGCGGCGCGTGTCGCCGGCGGCATCTGCGCCTCCTTGCGCGATCTCGCCCGCTTCGGCGAGATGATGCGCAATCACGGCGTCAGCAATTCACGGCAGGTGGTGCCGAGCTGGTGGATCGACGACATCAGGCACAACGGCAATGCCGAGGCCTGGGCGCGCGGCGACCTGACCAAGGTGTTTCCGAACGGCAATTACCGCAGCAAGTGGTACACGATCGACCGCAGCGAGACGCCGTTTGCCGCGGTCGGCATCCATGGCCAGTGGATCTACGTCGACCCGGTCGACGAGACCGTGATCGCGCGCGTCTCCTCGCAACCCCTGCCGATGGACCTCGATCTCGATCACATGTGGATGCGCGGCTACCGCGCGATCGCGACGAGACTCAGCGGCAAGTCCTGAGCGAGCATCAAGGCCTCACGACTGGAACGCCAAGACCGGCTGTCACGACGCGTCGGCCGGCCCTGCCCGCTACCTGCGGGAATCATTTGAGATTTCCGGCGGCGGCATCTACACCAGCGCAGAGCTGCACGCTCGCATCATGCGCGCGACAATTCATATCGCGAGAATACAAAGCTGCGTCCCAATCCCACCTGTCATCGCCCGGCTCGCCGCCTCCGCTAAAGCTTCGGCGTGCCAGAGACCGCAAGCCCCGTCGGAGCCTTGGCGTAGACGGGACCGGGCGATCCAGTACGCCGCGGCCTCTCGACTCGATCGCACCTGTCTCTGGAATACTGGATCACCCGCATGAGCGGGTGATGACACCGCGCTGTTTGGCTGCGGACTGCAAAACCAACTCCTAAGTCGTCCCTGCGAAAGCAGGGACCCATAACCACGAATGGTTATTGTTGAACGATGCTGGAACGACGAGTCCCCATCACTACAGCCGCCGCGGAGTATGGGTCCCTGCTCCCGTGCGCAATTGCGCACTAGGCAGGGACGACGGTGTGGATGCACCGGTGCACACGGCTGGCCCCTTTGCCCGCCTGGCGCCTTGGTCTACAAGCATCGCCATGACCGACACTTCGAACCCAACCCTGCCATTTGACGACCTGGCGCGCGCCATCCAGGCTCGCCGCTCCATCTACGGCGCGATCAGCGGGCTGCGGCTCGACCGTGCCGCGCCCGGCGAAGCCTGGTCGAGGCTGGCCTATCGCCCCGAGTTCGTCGGCGACACCGAGACCGGCGTTCTGCACGGCGGCGTCGTCACCGCGATGCTCGACGAGAGCTGCGGCATGGCCGTGCAGCTCGCGCTCGACGGAACGCGCGCGATCGCGACCCTCGACCTGCGCATCGACTACCAGAAGCCCGCGACGCCGGGCCTCGACATCCGCGCGCATGCGGTCTGCTATCGCGTCACCCGCCTGATCGCCTTCGTGCGCGCCACTGCCTATCAGGAGTCCGAGGACGATCCGGTCGCCACCGCGACCGCCTGCTTCATGATCGACGCCAACCGGACCAACATGCTGAGCGATCGCCTGGAAGCCATCGGTACGTCGCTGCCGCTCCTCGAGGCACCGGACGATCCGGATGGCCCGTTCGCCGGCAGCCCGTTCGCGCGATGTCTCGGCATCCGCACAGGTCAGGACGACACGCTGGTGATGCCGTTCTCGCGACAGATCATCGGCAACCCGATCCTGCCCGCGATCCACGGCGGCATCACCGGCGCCTTTCTCGAAACCACGGCGGTGATCGGCGTCACGCGCGAGCTCGGCGTCGAGGCGCGGCCGAAGCCGATCGGTCTCACCATCAACTATCTACGCTCGGGCCGCGCGCTCGACAGCCACGCGAGGGTGTCGATCGTCAAGCAGGGGCGCAGAGTCGTCGCGTTCGAGGCGCAAGCTTGGCAGGACGATCCGGCCAAGCCGATCGCTTCCGCCTTCGGTCACTTCATGCTGCGGCAGACGGCGAGCGAGGAATAAGCCTCAGCATACGCCGCGAACGCTCATCCCGCCGGCGTCAGGATCGCCTGCCTCGCCGCATGCCAGCTCGCTTCGTCGGGCGCGCACAGCAGACCGCCGGTCAGGTTGGCCGGCTTGTAGGGTGATCCGTCGAAATGCGCGCTGTAGCCGCCGGCCTCGCGATGCAGCAGCCAGCCGGCGGCGTGGTCCCACGGCATCAGCTTGTTGTAAAACAGCAGGTGGCAATGCCCCGACGCCGCCATGCGGTACTCATGCGCGGCGCATCGAAGCCACGCGCTCATGCCGAGCTTCGACAGATTGCCGGCAGCGGTGGCTCGCAGCGGCTCGGGAAGGAAGTTGACGCCGATCACCGCGTCCATCTCCTTGACCGGTACAGGAGCGGCGACCTTCAGATCGTAGCGCTTGCCGCCCTGGGTCTCGAGCCAGGCGCCCTCGCCGCGCAGCGCGAACGCGGTGTCGTTGCAGACCGGATCATGGATCGCGCCGAACACGATCTCGCCGCGCATGGTGGCGGCAACCATGCTGCCGAACAGCGGCAGGCCGCAGGTGAAGTTGCGCGTGCCGTCGATCGGGTCAATGATGAAAGCGAGATCAGCCGTGCCGACCTGGTCGAGCGCAGACGGATCGCGCGACGTGCCCTCCTCGCCGATGATGGCGGCACCGGGAAAGGCGCCCAGCAGCGCCGCCGAGATCGACCGTTCGGCGGCCTCGTCGGCTTCGGTGACCACGTCGAACGCGGAGGTCTTGGTACGAACCTCGATCTCGCGCACGCGGCGGAACCACGGCATGATCTCGGTGCGGCCGGCTTCGGCCAGGATCTGTCCGATGGTCAGCGCATCGGCATGGGACAATTTCACGCGGCGTTCTCCTGCGATGAGTCGGGATCCTACCGCAGAAATGTGACTGCGTGGCGTTTAGCGGCGCTGGTTATAGACATCGATGCAGACGGCGCCGAGCAGGACGAGGCCCTTGATCACTTGCTGATAATCGATGCCGATACCGAGGATCGACATGCCGTTGTTCATCACCCCCATGATCATGGCACCGACCACCGCGCCGCCGACCCGGCCGACACCGCCATAGGCCGAGGCGCCGCCGATGAAGCAGGCGGCGATCACGTCGAGCTCGAAACCGAGGCCTGCCTTGGGCGTCGCGGTGTTGAGCCGGGCCGCGAACACCAGCCCAGCAAGCGCCGCCAGCACACCCATGTTGACGAAGGTGAAGAAGGTGAGCCGCTCGGTCTTGACGCCCGACAGCTTCGCGGCCTTGGCGTTGCCGCCGACGGCATAGATCTGCCGGCCGATCACCGTGCGCCGCGTGACAAAACCGTAGAGCACGATCAGCACCGTCATGATCACGAGCACGTTCGGCAACCCGCGATGCGAGGCGATCAGATAGGTGAAGTAGAGCACCGCGCCCGCCAGCGCGATGCTCTTGGCGATGAAAAACGCGTAGGGCTCGACCTCGATGCCGTGCGACTGTTCGCGCGCCCGGCTCTTGGCGCTCGCCAGCACCAGCGCGAACGCCAGCACGATGCCGATCAGGAGCGAGGTCGGATAGAGCGTGCCGGCGCTCGGAAACAGCTCGGGGATGAAGCCGGACGACAGCTTCTGGAAGGTCGACGGGAACGGCCCGACCGACTGCCCCTGGAGGACGGCGAGCGCAAGGCCCTTGAACACCAACATGCCCGCCAGCGTGACGATGAAGGACGGAATCTTGAAATAGGCGATCCAGTACCCCTGCGCCGCGCCGATCGCGGCACCGACCAGGAGACAGGCGATGAAGGCGATCGGGTAGCCGACATGGTAGCGCACCATGAGCACCGCCGCGACCGCGCCGATGAAACCGGCAACCGAGCCGACCGAAAGGTCGATATGGCCGGTGACGATCACGAGCAGCATGCCGAGCGCCATGATCACGATGTAGCTGTTCTGCAGCACGAGATTGGTGAGGTTGAGCGGCTGCAGCAGCGTGCCGTCGGTCACGATCTCGAAGAACAGCATGATCGCTGCCAGCGACAGCAGCATGCCGTAGTTGCGCAAATTGTTCTTGATGAAGCCGGAATGCTTGGGGGTCTCGGGAAGTGACACCGTCTTGTCGGTCATTGTGCTCCTCCTCTCACCCTCACAGCATCGTCATGCGCGCCGCGTCCGGACATCCTGACATTGCGCATGATCGCACGCATGATCTTCTCCTGCGTCGCGTCGTCCTTCGCGAACTCGCCGACGAAGGCGCCGTCATTCATCACGCAGATCCGGTCGCAGATGCCGAGCAGTTCCGGCATTTCCGACGAGATCACCACGACGCCCTTGCCGGCCTCCGCGAGCTCGTTGATGACGCAATAGATCTCGTACTTCGCCCCGACATCGATGCCGCGGGTCGGCTCGTCGAGCAGCAGCACCTTCGGATCGGTCATCAGCCATTTCGACAGCACCACCTTCTGCTGGTTGCCACCCGAGAGCTGCCCGGTCTCCTGATAGACGTCGGAACAGCGGATCCGCATCCGCTTGCGGTAATCGCTCGCGGCCTTCAACTCGACGACATCGTCGATCACGCCACGATCCGACACCTGGCGAAGGCTTGCCAGCGTTACGTTCTTGCGGACGTCTTCGGCAAGGATCAGCCCGAGCTGCTTGCGGTCCTCGGTGACATAGGCGAGGCCGGCATGGATCGCGGCCGGCACGCTGGAGAGGTCAGCTTCTTGTCCATCGAGGCTTATCTTGCCGGAGACGTTGTAGCCCCAGGCTCGACCGAACAGGCTCATGGCGAACTCGGTGCGGCCCGCCCCCATCAGGCCGGCGATGCCGACCACCTCGCCGCGGCGTATCTTGAAATCGACGTTCTTGATCACCTGCCGCCCGGTATGCAGCGGGTGATATACCGACCAGTTCTCCACCGTCATGACGGGATCGCCGATCTCGGCCTTCCGCTCGGGGAAGCGATGCGCGAGATCGCGGTTGACCATGCTGCGGATGATCCGGTCCTCATCGACCCGCTCCGTCCCGCAATCCAGGCTGTCGACGGTGCGGCCGTCGCGCAGCACCGTGATCCGGTCAGCCACGCGTGCGACTTCGTTCAGCTTGTGCGAGATCAGGATCGAGGCGATGCCCTGCTCGCGGAATGTCAGCAATCGATCCAGCAACGCGGCACTGTCGGCCTCGTTGAGGCTGGCGGTCGGCTCGTCCAGGATCAGGAGACGCACCTTCTTGGACAGCGCCTTCGCGATCTCGACCAGCTGCTGCTTGCCGACGCCGAGATCGGTGACCAGGGTATCCGGCGATTCTCGCAGACCGACCTGGGTCAACAGCTCTGCGGTCCGCCGGTATACCGCATTGCGGTCAACCACCCCGAACCGCGACGGAGCGCGCGAGAGAAAAATATTCTCGGCGATCGACATCAGCGGGATCAACGCCAGCTCCTGGTGGATGATGATGATCCCCAGCGCCTCGGAGTCGTTGATGTCGCGGAACCGCCGCTCCTCGCCGTCGAACAAGATCGACCCTTCATAGCTGCCGGCGGGATAGACCCCGCTCAGCACCTTCATCAGGGTCGACTTGCCGGCGCCGTTCTCGCCGACCAGCGCATGGATCTGGCCGGCTTCCACGGTCAGGCTGACATCACGCAATGCCTGCACGCCGGCAAAGCTCTTGCTGACGCCACGCATCTCAAGCATTGCCGTCATCTGATCACGTCCCGCAGCGCCGATCGCGCTCGGCGCTATCAGCCATGGCCCACCTGCCTATCCGTCCTAGTCGAATTGCGACTGTTTGTAGTAGCCGCTGTCAATCAGGACTTTCTGCCAATTCGTCTTGTCCACCACGACCGGCTTGAGCAGATAGGCTGGAACCACCTTGACCCCGTTGTTGTAGGTCTTGGTGTCGTTGACAGTGACGTCCTTCTTGCTCAGCACGGCATCGACCATGTCGGCCGTGACTTTCGCGAGATCGCGCGTGTCCTTGAAGATGGTCGAGTATTGCTCGCCCCGCAGCATCGCCTTGATCGAAGGCACCTCGGCATCCTGGCCACTGATGTACGGCATCGGCTGATCCTTGCTGCCGTAGCCGACGCCCTTGAGCGAGGAGATGATGCCGATCGATAGGCCGTCATAGGGGGATAGAACGGCATCGACACGCTTCTTGCCATAGAAGGCGCTAAGCAGATTATCCATGCGGGCCTGCGCCGTCGCACCGTCCCAGCGCAAGGTCGCGACCTTGTCCATGCCCATCTGGCCGCTGGCGACCACAAGCTTGCCGCTGTCGATATAGGGCTTCAGCACCGACATCGCGCCGTTGTAGAAGAAGTAGGCATTGTTGTCGTCGGGCGAACCGCCGAACAGTTCGATGTTGAAGGGCCCCTTGCCCTCCTTCAGGCCGAGCGCTTTCTCGATCGACTGCGCCTGCAGCACGCCGACCTGGAAATTGTCGAAGGTCGCATAGTAGTCGACGTTGGGCGTGTCGCGGATCAGGCGGTCATAGGCGATCACCGTGATGCCCTGGGCCTTGGCCTGTTTCAGCGCGTCAGACAACGTGGTGCCGTCGATCGCCGCGATGACCAGCACCTTGGCGCCCTTGGTCACCATGTTCTCGACCTGGGAGAGCTGGTTCGGGATGTCGTCGTCGGCATATTGCAGGTCAGTGCCGTAGCCGCGCTCCTTCAGCACTTTGACGATGTTGTTGCCGTCGTCGATCCAGCGCGCCGAGGATTTGGTCGGCATCGCGATGCCGACGGTCGGCTTGCTCTGGGCGAATGCGTCGGACGCAGCCCCGGCGAGACATGCCAACGCCAGCGCGAACAACGAGACCTTCAATCTGAACATGCGTCACTCCCTTGGCTTTTTGAGTTGGGTACCGTTGCCTTGGACAGCGTCAATCGACGGCTATCATTCGTTGGCTGGTCGCGGATCTACGGCGATGTCGGATCGGCGCCGGGGCCGTCACGAACCGAAATCGCGGAATGTCGATTGGAACTCGTCAACAGCGCCATGCTCACTCCGCACGATCAGCCATATCGATCCTGCAGTTCCGTGGTCACCCGCGAGTCACGCCGTGGGACGAATGAGCCGTAGGAATGACGTGGAGGATCATGAGGCGCTGTCTCCCGGAATTGCTGGCAAGCACCAGCGCCCCAGACCTCTGGTGGTTTGGCACTGCTTTCGGCAACTTTTGGTGGATGGTGCCCCTACTGTGCTATGGAATGCAAGCACCATTTATTTAATCACCCGAATAAATTGACCCTAGGCGTGGAGGATCATGAGGCGCTGCCTCCCGGAATTGTTGGCACCCGCCGCCATAAGTCAGGACTTCTGGCGGTATGGCGCTGGTTCTGGCCGAGGATGCCCCGAGTATGCCATGGATGCAAGCGTGATTTATTTAATCATCGGAAGAAATTAATCGAAACGCCGCTCGGCGGCAGCAGCGGCCGCTAGCCGTCGATCTCGGAGAGATGATCGACAACCAGAAGCGCCTCGGCGAAATCATCATCGCCGAAGTAGGCGCTGCGGGTGATGACCACGGGAATGCCGGCGCGCGATGCGGCAACGAGACCATTGCCGGAATCCTCGACAGCAATGCAGTCCGCCGGGCCGAGCCCGAGCCGGGTCAGCACCTCGAGATAGACGTCGGGCGCGGGTTTCTTGCGGGGAACATCGTCGCCGGCGACGACGGTCTCAAACAGATCGGCCCAGTCGAGGCCGAGCGCGACCGCGAGCAGCGCGTCGATATTGCCATGCGACGTCGTCGTCGCTATCGCCATGCGCTGGCCGCGGCGGCGCGCACTTCCGAGGAATGCGCGCACGCCGGGCCGCAGCGGACATCCTCCGGCTGCGATCAACGCAGCATAGCGCGCAGTCTTGATCCGATGCAGCTCAGCAATGTCAGCAAAACTCAGCAATGGGGCCGCATTGCGCTGATCGAACGCGCGGATGCGTTCCTTGCCGCCGGCGACGCGAAGCAGCCGCCCATAGGTGACCTGGTCCCAGAACCAGTCGAGACCGGCCGCGGCGAAGGCCTCGTTGAAGGCGCGGCGATGCACCTCCTCGGTTTCGGCGAGCGTGCCGTCGACATCGAAGATCAGCGCGCGGGCGTTCGCAATGACCTCCCGCATCCCGGCGGTCCGGATCGCTGCGAGCGCCTGGTTCATCGCCCCTCGCCTGCCGCGCCGGCGCCCTTTGTGAACACACGGCTCGCCAGCACGTCGCCGGCCTCGATCGACATCACGTCGTCGGCACTGAGCGTGCGATCGAGCTTGGCTACGATCCGGTTGGCCTGGCGCAGCCGGATCCGGTCCAGCGCGTTGCGGATCGAACGCGCATTGGAGAACAACGGCTGCACCTTGCGTGCGGCGATGTAGCGGATGAAGGCCTCGCGTGCTTCCGGAGAGAAACGATAATTCTGCTGCTGCAACATCAGCTCGGCGATCCAGAGCAGCTCGGCATCCGAATAGTCGGGAAAGTCGATGTGGTGGGCGATGCGTGAGCGGAAGCCCGGATTGCTCTGGAAGAACTTTTCCATCCGGTCGCCATAGCCGGCCAGGATCACCACCAGATCCTCGCGCTGCTGCTCCATCACCTGCAGCAGGATCTCGATCGCCTCCTGGCCGTAGTCGCGCTCGTTCTCGGGCCGGTAGAGGTAATAGGCCTCGTCGATGAACAGCACGCCGCCCATCGCCTTCTTCAGGATCTCCTTGGTCTTCGGCGCGGTGTGGCCGATATATTGCCCGACCAGATCGTCGCGCGTGACGCTGATGACGTGGCCGCGGCGCACGAAGCCGAGCCGATGCAGGATGCCGGCCATCCTGAGCGCCACCGTGGTCTTGCCGGTGCCGGGATTGCCGGTGAACGACATGTGCAGCGTCGGGAATGTCGTCGCCAGCGCCATCTTTTGCCTGATGCGCTCGACCAGCAGCAGCGAGGCGATCTCGCGGATGCGAGTCTTCACGGGCTTGAGTCCAATCAATTCGGAATCGAGCTGGTCGAGCACGGCGCCGATGCCGAGATCGGCGAACTCGTGCCGGAGGTCGACGGTTTCGAGCGGGGTCTCGCGGATCTGTTCTTGCGTCTGCGTCATCGTCCTCTCGTATCGAAAAGCTCCGTCGCCGCGCGGCAGCGACGACGGAGAAGTGCATCCGGACCAGGACGGTCGAGGGAGCAATCCGCCTGGCTTCGCCCCGGACGCGGTTACTGGTCGGCGTAGCGCTCGCCCTCGGGGCGCGTCGCTGCGTAAGCATGCGTCGAGTAGCGTATGTTGCGCCCGACGGATTCCTGCCGATCGAGCCGGAAGCCGGGCTCCTCGCGCGGCCGGTTGACGATGAAGGAGATGCGAACGGACTCCCAGCCGTGGCTGGAATCGAAGCCGGAGATCCTGACGTAGCGGTCGCCATAGACGCGCCGGCAGTCGGCGAGCTCCTTCATGATCCCTGCGGCATCGCGCAGGTCGAACATCGGCAGGCCCCACATCTCCCAATAGGTGTTGCGGGGATGCGGATCGTCGGTGAATTCGATATTCACCGCCCAGCCCTTGTCGAGGCAGTATTGCACCTGCGCGGCGATCTGCTCGTCGGTGAGATCGGGCAGGAACGAAAAGCAGCCCTGGGTCATGCGCATGAGAAACTCCTCTCAGACCGCCATGCTCGGCGTGGGAACGAAATCGGGAGCATCCGTGGACTCATAGTTGAAGGTGACGTCCTTCCAGACGTCGAGCGCCTCGCGCAGCGGCGTACAGGTCTGCGCCGCCTTGGCCAGGATCTCCGGACCTTCATGGACGTAGTCGCGGCCCTCGTTGCGGGCGAGGATCATGGCCTCCAGCGCGACGCGGTTGGCGGTGGCGCCGGCCTGGATGCCGCGGGGATGGCCGATCGTGCCGCCGCCGAATTGCAGCACGACGTCCTCGCCGAGCAGGTCGAGCAACTGGTGCATCTGGCCGGCATGAATGCCGCCGGAGGCCACCGGCATCAGCTTGTTGAGGCTTGCCCAGTGCTGATCGAAGAACACGCCGTGCTCGAGGTGCAGCGGGTTGAAATCCTCGCGGCAGATATCGTAGTAGCCGCGCGTCGTGTTCGGATCGCCCTCGAGCTTGCCGACCACCGTGCCGGCGTGGATGTGGTCGACACCGGCGAGCCGCATCCACTTTGCGATCACACGGAACGAGACGCCGTGGCTGCGCTGCCTCGTATAGGTCGAGTGGCCGGCGCGGTGCAGATGCAGGATCATGTCGTTCCTGCGCGCCCACTTCGCCATCGACTGGATTGCGGTATAGCCGATCACGAGATCGATCATGACGATGTTGGAGCCGAGCTCACGCGCGAACTCGGCACGCTCATACATATCCTCCATCGTCGCCGCGGTGACGTTGAGGTAGGTGCCCTTGATCTCCCCGGTCGCAGCCTGCGCCCGGTTGACCGCCTCCATGCAGTAGAGGAAGCGCTCGCGCCAATGCATGAAGGGTTGCGAGTTGATGTTCTCGTCGTCCTTGGTGAAGTCGAGCCCGCCCTTCAGCGCCTCGTAGACGACGCGGCCGTAGTTGCGGCCCGACAGGCCGAGCTTCGGCTTGATCGTGGCGCCGAGCAAGGGACGGCCGAACTTGTCGAGCCGCTCGCGTTCGACGACGATGCCGGTCGCCGGGCCCTGGAAGGTCTTCACATAGGCGACCGGAAACCGCATGTCCTCGAGCCGCAGCGCCTTCAGCGGCTTGAAGCCGAACACATTGCCGATGATCGATGCGGTCAGGTTGGCGATCGAACCCGGCTCGAACAGATCGAGGTCGTAGGCGATGTAGGCGAAGTAGCTGCCCGGCGAGTTCGGCACGGGATCGACGCGGTAGCATTTCGCACGATACTTCTCGGCGGCTGTGAGACGGTCGGTCCACACGACGGTCCAGGTCGCGGTCGAGGACTCACCGGCCACCGCCGCGCAGGCTTCGGTCGGGTCGACGCCATCCTGGGGCGTGACGCGGAACAGCGCGATGACATCGGTGTCCTTGGGCTCGTAGTTAGGCTCCCAGTAACCCATGCGCTTGTATTCCATCACGCCGGACTTGTAGCGATCCTTGCCGCGCACCGTCATCGACTGCTGCACATTCATCTGAATCTCCTGTCGTTCGCCGCGGCGTCAGGCCGCCTGTGTCATCTTGCCAATCTGCGGATCGAGGGCGCCGGCGCGATAGCGTTTGGCCATCTCCGGCAGCGGCACCACCTTAATCTTTCCGGCATTGCCGGCCGTGCCGAACTGCTCGAAGCGGTCGCGGCAGAGTTCGCGCAAGGCGTCCATCGCGGGCTTGAGGAACTTGCGCGGGTCAAACTCGCTCCTCGCCTGGACCGCAACCTTGCGGAAGGCGGCCGCCATCGCGAGACGGCAATCGGTGTCGATGTTGACCTTGCGGACGCCATGCCTGATGCCGCGGACGATCTCCTCGACCGGCACGCCCCAGGTCTGCGGCATCTCGCCGCCGAACTGGTTGAACATCTCCTGCAGCGGCTGCGGCACCGACGAGGAGCCGTGCATTACCAGATGCGTGTTGGGCAGCCGCGTATGGATCTCCTCGACCACGCGCATCGCCAGGATCTCGCCGTCGGGCTTGCGCGTGAACTTGTAAGCACCGTGCGAGGTGCCCATGGCGATCGCGAGCGCATCGACCTTCGTCGCGCGGACGAAATCGACGGCCTGGTCCGGATCGGTCAGAAGCTGGTCATGGCTGAGCTGGCCCTCGGCGCCGTGGCCGTCCTCCTGCTCGCCGCCGCCATGCTCGAGCGAGCCGAGTACACCGAGCTCGCCCTCGACCGAGGCGCCGACCCAATGCGCCATCTCGACGACGCGGCGGGTGATGTCCACGTTGTAGTCATAGCCCGCCGCGGTCTTGGCGTCGGCCTTGAGCGAGCCGTCCATCATGACTGAGGTGAAGCCGAAGCGGATGGCGGTGGCGCAGGTCGCCTCCTCATTGCCGTGGTCGAGGTGCAGGCAGAGCGGGATCTGCGGATACATCTCCTCCAGCGCATCGATCATCTTCGCCAGCATGATGTCGTTGGCGTAAGCCCGCGCCCCGCGCGAGGCCTGGATGATGACGGGCGCATCGCAGGCGGCCGCCGCCTCCATGATGGCGAGGCCCTGCTCCATGTTGTTGATATTGAAGGCCGGCACGCCGTAACCGCGCTCGGCGGCGTGATCCAGCAATTGCCTCAGGGTTATCCGCGCCATGGGGTCCTCCTTTCAGTTCGGTTGACGGATCACGCGCCTGGCCGCGTCAGCGACGGCCACGGGCGTGATGCCGAATTCACGGTAGAGCACGTCGGCCGGTGCCGAGGCGCCGAAGCCTGTCATGCCGACAAAGGCGCCGTCCTCGCCGAGCCAGCGGGCCCAGTCGCCCTCGACCGCGGCTTCGACGCCGACGCGCGGGACTTCGCCCAGCACCTTGGCGCGGTAGTCGCTCGGCTGCTGGCGGAACAGGTCGAAGCACGGCGCCGAAACGACCGCGGCCTTGATTCCTTCTTCCGCCAGCAGCTTTGCGGCTTCGAGCGCGATCGACACCTCCGAACCCGTCGCAATCAGGGTGACGTCACGCGCGAAGTCAGGCTCGACGAGGACATAGGCGCCGAGCGCGACCTGGTTATTCTTGCTGCCGTCGCGAACCGTCGGCAGCGCCTGCCGCGACAGGCAGAGGACCGACGGCGAGGTCTCCGCCCTCAGCGCGCAGTCCCAGGCTTCCGCCGTCTCGATCGCGTCGGCCGGACGAAACACCAACAGGTTCGGGATGGCGCGCAGCGCGGCGAGATGTTCGACCGGCTGATGCGTCGGTCCATCCTCGCCGAGCCCGATCGAGTCATGGGTCATCACGTGGATGACGCGGATGCCCATCAGCGCCGCAAGCCGGATCGCCGGCCGATTGTAATCGGCGAAAGAGAGGAACGTGCCGCCATAGGGAATGAAGCCGCCATGAAGCGCAATTCCGTTCATCGCGGCGGCCATGCCGTGCTCACGAATGCCGTAGTGAATGTAGCTGCCGTCGAGCGTTTCCGGCCGCACCGGAGCTTGGGTCTTCGCCAGCGTGAGATTGGAGTGCGTGAGATCGGCCGAGCCGCCAAGCAGGTTCGGTAAGGCTTGCGCGATCACGTCGATCACCTGCTGCGACGCCTGCCTGGTCGCAAGCTTCGGTCGCTCGGAACCGAAGCGCGCGATCAGCGTCGCCATCGCCTCGGCGTAGGCGCAGGGCAGCCTCCGGTTCAGCGCATCATGGAACGGAGACCGCTCGCCGTTGCAGGCGCGGCGCGAACGCTCGATCCAGGCGCGACGGGCATCGCGGCCACGTGCGCCGATCTCGCGCCATTCGGCCAGCACGGCATCCGGCACGTCGAACGCCGGATATGGCCAGCCCAGCGCGGCGCGGGTCTTGCCGACTTCCTCGGCGCCAAGCGGTGCGCCGTGGACCTTCTCGCTGCCCTGCCGGTTCGGCGCGCCGAAGCCGATGACGGTACGGCAGGCGATCAGCGACGGACGATCGCTGGCTTTCGCCTGCCCGATCGCCGCGGCAATGGCCTGCGGATCGTGGCCGTCAATGCTGCAAACGTTCCAGCCGCTCGCCTTGAACCGTGCGGCCTGGTCGTCGGAGCAGGACAACGAGGTGGCGCCGTCGATCGAGATGCGGTTGTCGTCCCACAGCACGATCAGCCGGTTGAGCCGCAAATGCCCCGCGAGCGAAATCGCCTCGTGGCTGATGCCTTCCATCAGGCAGCCATCGCCGGCGATCACGTATGTAAAGTGATCGACGAGGTCGTCGCCGAAGCGCGCGTTCATCAGCCGCTCGGCGAGCGCCATGCCGACCGCGGTCGCGATGCCCTGCCCGAGCGGTCCGGTCGTGGTCTCGACACCAGCCGTATGGCCGTATTCCGGGTGCCCCGGGGTCTTCGATCCCCACTGCCTGAACGCCTTGAGCTGGTCTAGCGTCATGCTCTCGTAACCCGTCAGATAGAGCAGCGCATAGAGCAGCATCGAGCCGTGACCAGCCGACAGCACGAAGCGGTCGCGATCGGGCCAGGCAGGATCGGCCGGGTCGAACTTCAGAAAATCCGAGAACAGCACGGTCGCAACGTCGGCCATGCCCATCGGCATGCCCGGATGGCCGGACTTCGCCTGCTCCACGGCGTCGATGGCGAGGAAGCGGATGGCGTTCGCCATCTCGGCATGGCCGACGTCTGGGCGGTTGGCTACGGACGCAAGTGCGGTCATATCGTTCGCCTCTTTCGTTCGATCAGTTGCAGGATCAGCGGGGTGAGGATGAGCTGCATCGCGAGATCGAGCTTCGCGCCGTGAACCACGATCGAGTTGGCGCGCGACATGAAGCTGTGCGGGATCATCGACAGCAGGTAGGGGAAATCGATGCCGCGCGGGTTCTTCAGGCGGATCACGACCATCGATTCATCCGGCGTCGGTATCCAGCGCGCGATGAACGGGTTCGAGGTATCGACCGTCGGCACGCGCTGGAAGTTGATATCGGTCTCGGTGAACTGCGGGCAGATGTAGTTCACGTAATCGGGCATGCGCCGCAGGATGGTGTCGGTCACGGCTTCCGTGGAATAGCCGCGATGGCTGCGGTCGCGATGCAGCTTCTGGATCCATTCAAGATTGATGACCGGCACGACACCGATCTTGAGATCGGCATGCTGCGCGACGTTCACCTGATCGGTGACCACGGCGCCATGCAGTCCCTCGTAGAACAAGAGATCGGAATTCTCCGGCAGCGGCTCCCACTCGGTGAAGGTGCCGGGCTTGGCGCCATAGAGCCGCGCTTCCTCCTCATCGTGCACGTAATGCCGCGTCGTTCCGGTGCCGGTCTCGGCATAGTCGCGGAACAGCTTCTCCAGCTCCTCGAACAGGTTGGTCTCGGGGCTGAAATGGCTGAAATGCTTGTTGCCGTGCTCGGCCTTCTCCAGCATCTTGCTGCGCATCTCGGCACGGTCGTAGCGGTGAAACGCGTCGCCCTCGATATAGGCCGCGACCACATTCTCCCTGCGGAAGATGTTCTCGAAGGTCTTCTTCACCGAAGTGGTGCCGGCACCGGACGAGCCGGTGATCGAGATGATGGGATGTCGACGTGACATACGATCCTCCTCAGCGGAACAGACCGCGCCGCGCGAACAGCGGGGCATCGCTGCTCTCGAACAACGGCTCGACGGTGAGGTGGACCGCATCGACGTCGCGCACGGCGCGCGTCGATCCCATGATCAGGGGCACGCGCTGATGCGGTGTGCGTGCCGACAATTCGAGGATGCGCGACCGGCCGCTCGAGGCAGCGCCGCCCGCCCATTCCATGATCAGCGCAATCGGATGGGCTTCATAGAGCAGGCGCAGCCGACCCTCGCGGTAACCCTGGCGCGCGTCCGCCGGGTAGAGGAACACCCCGCCGCGCACCAGGATGCGATAGGCCTCGGCCACCAGCGAACCGATCCAGCGCATGTTGAAATCCTGCCCGTGCTCACCGTTGACACCGGCCAGACACTGGTCGATGTAGCCCCGCACCGCCCCGCTCCAGTGCCGCCGGTTCGACGCGTTGATGGCGAATTCCGGCGTGTCCGGCGGCACCTTCAGGTCGCGCCCGGTCAGGACGAACTCGCTTGTGCGCGGATCGAGCGTGAAGCAGTCGACGCGCTGGTCGAGCGCCAGCACCAGCACGGTTTGTGGGCCATAGATGAAGCAGCCGGCGGCGCATTGCGCGGTGCCGGGCTCGAAGAAGGTCGAGATGATGTCGTGCGTTTTCGGCCTGATCGAGAAGATCGTGCCGACCGAGATGTTGTTCTCGAGATTGGCGGATCCGTCCAGCGGATCGATCGCGACGCAGAGCGGTGCATCGGCGTCGAGCGTCTCCGGCAATTCCGCTTCCTCGGACAGCACGGCCGCAACCGGCGCGGTTCGCAACGCGTCGCGCATCAGGCGGTCGGCCACGATGTCGAGGGTCTTCTGGCGGTCGCCGTCGGGATTGATGCCGCCGCTCTCCGCGCCAAACCCGGCAAGGGAACCGGCGGCAATGGTGCGCGCGAGGTCGATCGCGGCGCCGGCGAGCGCTTCGATCGCCGCGACCGTGGCCGCACGCATCGGGTTCTGCTGCGCCGGCCATTCCAGATGGGCATGCAATGAAGGACGAATCTCCACGGGCCTCTCCCTTTGATCGCGCCCTCTTTGCCGAGGCTTCGACTGGCGATCCCCACACCGGAGTCGCCTTCGCCACTATCAACGCGCGAATTGCCGAATTAGGGAAATTTTATTATCTTTGGTCTGGGCAAAGTATTTCTTATGGGAGCTCGTCATGGCCGGCCACTTCTCGCGGGACCTCACCATCCGCCAGCTGCGCGCGCTGTCCGCCGCGCACGAGGCCGGCTCGATCACGTCGGCGGCCAACCGCCTCAACCTGACCCAGCCCGCGGTGACGTTGCAGCTCCGCAATTTGCAGGCGCTCGCCGGGCTGCCGTTGATCCAGCGCACCGGCGACGGCATGGCCGTGACGGATGCGGGCGCCCACGTGCTCACTCTGATCGAACGGATCGAGGCGGCGTTGAAGGATTGCGAGCAATCGCTCGACATGATCGCGGGCCGCAGCGGCGGACGCGTCGCGATGGGCGCGGTCAGCACCGCGAAATACTTCGTGCCGTTCGCGATCGCGGCGTTCTCGCGCCGCTTTCCCAAGATCGAGGTCACGCTCAGGATCGGCAACCGCGAGGAGATCCGCGAGGCGCTGCGTGGCTACAATCTCGATATCGCCGTGATGGGCCGGCCACCCGCCGACGTCGAGGTCGAGATGCGATTGCTTGGCCGTCATCCGCATTTCATCATTGCCGCGCCCGATCACCGGCTGGCGCGGCGGCGACACGTCGCCGTCTCGGAGCTCGCGAGCGAGACCTTCATCACCCGCGAGCAGGGATCCGGAACGCGGATGCTGATGGAGCAATTCCTGCAGCGGGTCGAGCTGACGCCGAAGGTCGGCATGTCGATGGACAGTAACGAGACCATCAAGCAGGCGGTCATGGCCGGGCTCGGCATCGCCTTCATCTCCCAGCACACCGTCTTTCACGAGCTCGAGGACGGCAGGCTCGTGGTGCTCAAGGTGAAGGGACTACCCATCGTCCGGCAGTGGCACGCGATCCGCCGCACCGACAAGATCCTGCTGCCGCCAGCGCAGGCCATGATGGACTTCCTCGGCAAGGAGGGCTGGCGCTACCTACCGAATACACGTTAGGCGCTCGTCAGCGAAACCTAAGCCGCAGCCACGCCCAGGCGATCACGAGGACCGGCGCGCCGACCATGAGCCAAGACAGATAACGGCCGACGTCGCCGAGCAGCAGCGCGGCTAAGAGCCCTACCATCGACAGCACGCCGAGCACGATGGGCGCACCGAAC
This sequence comes from Bradyrhizobium macuxiense, assembly GCF_001542415.1. GTDB lineage: Bacteria > Pseudomonadota > Alphaproteobacteria > Rhizobiales > Xanthobacteraceae > Bradyrhizobium > Bradyrhizobium macuxiense. Next base: position 153,013 of record NZ_LNCU01000036.1, on the reverse strand, counting down.
ACGGCAATCCAGCGCTGCGATCGACCGGAGGACGCCGTCATTGCGCCGGCACCGCATGAGCCACGGCCGTGGCGCGGGCGCGCTTCCGTCGCCGCGCCAACCAGAGATAGAGCCCGCTGCCGATCACGAGGATCGTCAGGATATCCAGCACAGCCCAGATGATCTTCAGCGGCATGCCGCCATAGTCGCCGAAATGCAGCGGCTGCGAGATCAACAGCGCCTGCAGATAGGCCGGCAGCGCCCGCGTGTCGGAAACCTCGGCGGTTTCGCCATCGAGCAGGACGGGCTTGAGCAGCCGCGAGGTCAGCGGTGTATCGCCGCGCATGAAGGCGGCGTAGTGATGCGACGAGGTGAACGGCGTTCCCGGATATGCGATGAACGCAATCTCCATACCGGGCGCAGCCTGCTTCGCCTCGGTTACGACCTGATCGAGCGACGCGAGCTTCGCCGGGGGTGGCTTGCCGGCATAGGGTTTCACCATCTCGGCGAGCTCGTTTGCCTTCCACTGGCTCAGCATCAACTCCGCCCAGGTATTGATTACGCCGGTGAGGCCGACTACCAGCGCCCAGACGACCGTGACCACGCCGATCAGATTGTGCCAGTCGAGCCAGGCCACCCGGCGCGCGGAACGATCGCGGATAGTGGCGAAGCGCAGGCGGCGGGTGAACGGCCAATACAGGACCACGCCGGAGATGATAGCGACCGCGAACAGCAGGCCGATCCCGCCGAGGAACAGCTTGCCGGGCTGGCCGGCGAACATGTCGGTGTGCAGCTTCAGGACGATCAGGATGGGACCGACGCCGACCAGCCCGAGCGGCTTCGCCGTCACCGCATCGAAGGCCCGCACGGTAGCATTGTCAGGCTTGCCATCGGGCGCGTTGTTGGTGAAAGCCATGACGATGCCGGGCTCGTCCTTGTCCCATGACACGTACTGCATCACCCGCCCCGGATCGGCTGCGAGCGCCGCCTGCACGATCTGTTGCGGAGGCAGCGCCGGCCGCCCGGCCGCGGCTTCAGGCTGCGGCGCATAGCCGAGCACCTCGTCGATCTCGTGGTGGAAGATCAGCGGCAGCCCGGTGAGACAGAGCAGCAACAGGAATACGGTCGAGATCAGGCTGGTCCAGGTATGGACCAGCGACCAGACCCTGATGGTTCGCGCCTTCAGACGTCCCTCCCCGTCACCATTTGTAACCGAGACTAGCTGTGACACGCCGGCGATCGCCGTAGAAGCAGGAGGTCGTCGACGAGCAACTCGCGACATAGATGGTGTCGACGATGTTGATGACGTTCAGCGCGGCACGCCAGCCCTGCCATTCATAGTGGATCGCAGCGTCTCCGAGCACCACCGAGGGGACCTCCAGCGTGTTCGCCTGATCGGCGAAGGACGAGCCGACGTAACGTACGCCGCCGCCGAAACCGAAACCCGTCAGCGGCCCCTGCTGGAAGGTGTAGTCGCCCCAGAGCGAGGCCATCTGCTGCGGCGTGTTGGTCGGGGTCTTGCCGATCAGGGCCGGGTTGAGATCCTTGCTGGTGAAGAGATCATAGGTTGTGAGCGAGCCGATCAGCTTCAGCCCGGGCAAGGGATTCGCAACGGCTTCGACCTCGAAGCCGCGCGAGGTGACCTCGCTGGTCTGGTTCTGCAGCAACGGGTTGTTCGGATCGGTGGTCAGCGCATTCTGACGCTTCAGATCGAACCAGGCGAAGGTGAAGTGGCCGTCGAAGCCCTTCGGCTCGACCTTGACGCCGACCTCGGTCTGCTGGCCGGTCTCCGGCAGCAGCAGCTGGTTCGAGGCGTTGAGGCCGATCACCGGATTGTAGCTCGTCGCATAGGAGACGTAGGGCGCGACGCCATTGTCGAAATTGTAGATCAGCCCGGCACGACCGCTGAACTTGCTGTCCTCGCGATTGAGCAGCGTGACGCCACTCGGCCGATCGGCCTGACTGGTCGACACCCAGTCGTTGCGGCCGCTGAGCACCAGCGTGAAGCGCCCGAGCTTCATCTGGTCCTGCAGGTAGGTGCCGAGCTGCTCCTGGGTGATCAGGAAGTTGCGGAACGGCGCGCTCGTGAACGGCAGGCTTCCCAGGCCGTAGACCGGATTGAACACGTTGAGCGACGGCGTGGTGCCGAACTGGAAGTTCTGGTAGTCGTCGATCCGGTAGTCTTTCAGGTCGAGCCCGAACAGCATCGTGTGCTGCACTGAGCCGGTCCCGAAGCGATATTCGAGTTGGTTGTCGAGATCGGCCTGGTTGGCCGTGTTCTTCGCATACCAATTGTAGCGCCCGAGATCGCCGGCCGCCATGTCGGCGTAACCGTTGCCGACCAGGCCGCGATAGGTCACGTCGACATGCGCGAAGCGAGCATTCTGACGGAAGGTGACGTTGTCGGAGAGATTGCGCTCGAACTGATAGCCGAGCATCTCCTGCTCGCGGGTGAAGTTATCGATCGAGGGATCGCCGAGGAACAGGCTGGTCGGAATCCGACCGAACGGCGCATTGGTGACGGTGCCGACATAAGGCAGGAAGTTGATGCCACGCGTCTCGTTCCGCGAGGCGGAGGCGAGCACGGTGAATGTGGTGTCGGCATCCGGCTTGTAGGTCACCGACGGCGCAATGAAGTAGTTGTTGTCGGGCGTGAAGTTGACCTGGGTGCCGCCATTCTGCACCTGGCCGACGACGCGATAGAACAGCTTGCCGTCCTGCGATTGCGTCGCGACCGGCCCGCCGAGATCGAAGCCGAGATAGGCGTTGCCGAAATTGTTGACGCCGGTCTCGATGTAGCGGATCGGTTCCGCGGTCGGCATCTTGCTGATCGCGTTAACGATGCCGCTCGGGCTGGAGCCGCCATACAGCACCGCCGAGGGACCGCGCAGCACCTCGACGCGTTCGAGATCGAACGGCTGCAGCTTCCAGCTTGCATAAGACGTATAGAAGAGCTGCATGCCGTCGAGGAACAGGCCGACGTCGTCGGACTTGAAGCCACGGATCAGGAACCAGTCGTTGCGGGTGTCGGCGCCGAACGTGCCGGCAAGCACGCCGGCCGAGTAGCGCAGCGTCTCGTCGAACTTGCCGGGCTTCTGGTCGCGGATCTGCTCGTTGCCGACCACCGACACCGACTGCGGCGTCTCCATGATCGGCGTGTTGGTCTTGGTTCCGGACGAGCTGCGGTGAGCGACATAGCCCTGGATCGGACCACGCGGGCTCTCGACAATGCTGGTGTTGCGAACCGGCGGAGGCTTTTGTGGCGCCGTCGGCTGCGCTGCACGCTGGATGCGACGTGGCGCCGCAGTGCTCGCTCGCCGCCGTACCTCGGGAGACGCAACTACCACCGGCGGCAGCGCCTGCGCGCCGGATTGCTGCGGCGACGTCGTCGTTCCCTGCGCCAGAGATGACTGCGGCAACAACGCCAATACGGATGCGGTCGCCAACGCGGCGATTCGCAAGAGAGGTAAATGTTTCAACGCGCCCTGCCCAACTGCAACGGAGTTCATGTCGCGCCGATCTCACGTCGGACGTGACATTTGCTCGGGGCTTACGCGAGCGATGACAATTTCTCTAATAGAAGCGCTCTTAGAAGCGATCCAAGAATTCGAGTTTTGCGTGCAGCACGCGACCCGACCGGCGCACTCTCGCGCATTGGTTGCCACGGCAATCGGGACGCGGAACCGTCCTGTCGATTGCGCCGTGCGTGCGGCAAATGCATCACAGACCCGACGGATCCGCTACAAATGAAGGTGTCGTCTTAACCTTAACCGGCGGTCGGCCACGCGCCGAGCCGTGTGCGCTGGGTTGAAAAGCCAAGGTGGTACCACACCTTGGTAATTGCGCTCGACTGGTGTGCATGCGACATCTTGGACGCGGAACGCGCACAGTTCCATTTCCCTCCAGGGAGGATGACCTGCAGACCCCGTCCCCGCCGATGCCTGACTTCAAGGCGTTGTTCGAGGCGGCACCCGGCCTCTATCTGGTGCTGACTCCACCCGACTTTCGCATCGTGGCGGCGAGTGAAGCCTATCTGCGCGCCACTAAGACTGCGCGGGCCTCGATCCTCGGGCACGAACTGTTCGAGATATTCCCTGACAATCCGGACGATCCGGCCGCCGACGGCGTGCGAAACCTGCGCGCTTCGCTCGAGCGTGTCGTCCAGTTCAGGCGAGCCGACACCATGTCGGTACAGAAATACGACATCCGCAAGCCCGATTCAGAAGGCGGCGGTTTCGAGGTGCGCTTTTGGAGCCCGCGCAACACGCCGGTGTTCGGACCGGGCGGGCACCTCACCTACATCATCCACCGCGTCGAGGACGTCACCGAATTCATCCAGCTGAGACAGCGTGGCGCCGAACAGGACAGGCTGGCGGACCGGCTGCGTGAGCGCACCGAGCAGATGGAAGCCGAGATCTTCATGCGCGCGCGCGAGGTCGAGGCCGCCAGGGAACAACTCGAAGAAGAGCAGAAGCTGCGCCAGGTCCAGAAGATGGAGGCGGTCGGCCACCTCACCGGCGGCATCGCGCACGACTTCAACAACATCCTGACCGTCATCACCGGCCTGATCGACATTCTCGGCGACGCCGTGGCGCACGATGCCGCGCTGTCCTCGGTCACCAAGATGATCAGCGACGCGGCCTCGCGCGGCGCCGAAGTGACCAAGCATCTGCTCGCCTTCTCGCGGCAGCAACCGCTGCAGCCGCGCGAGGCGGATCTCAACACATTGGTGGAGGACACCGCGCGGCTGCTGCGCCCCTCGCTCGGCGAGCAGATCGAGATCGAGACGTCGACCGAGCCCGACGCATGGCCGGCGTTCATCGATCCCAACCACATGGCGACTGCCCTGCTCAACCTCGCCGTCAATGCGCGCGATGCGATGCCCGAGGGCGGCAAACTGATGCTCGAGACCGGCAACGTCGTCCTCGACGAGACCTATTCCGCCGCCAATCCGGATGTGACGCCGGGCGAATATGTGATGGTCGCGGTCAGCGACACCGGCAGCGGGATTCCCGAGGCGATCCGCGAAAAAGTGTTCGAGCCGTTCTTCACCACCAAGGACACCGGCAAGGGCACGGGTCTCGGCCTCAGCATGGTCTACGGCTTCATCAAGCAATCCAACGGGCATCTCAAGATCTATTCCGAAGAGGGCCACGGAACCTCGATCAAGCTCTATCTGCCGCGCAGCAGCGGCGAGACGGTCGATGCCGAGCCGCCCCCGCCCGTCGACGCACGCGGCGGCAATGAATCCATCCTTGTCGTCGAGGACGATCCCCTGGTCCGCAATTATGTCAGCGCCCAGCTCGAGCAGCTCGGCTATCGAACGATGGTCACCGCCAACGGCCCCGAGGCATTGGCGGCGATCGACAAGGGATTTGTCTGCGACGTACTGTTCACCGACGTCATCATGTCCGGCGGCATGAATGGCCGGCAGGTGGCCGATGCTGTTACCGCGAGGCTGCCCTCGGTGCGCGTACTCTTCACGTCAGGCTATACCGAGGACGCGATCTTCCATCACGGCCGCCTCGACCCCGACGTGACACTGCTGCCGAAGCCCTATCGCAAATCCGATCTTGCACGGATGATCCGGCAGGTCCTGACTCAGCCTTCCATGTGAAGGTTGCGGCCGGCTTCGGCATCATGCATCTCCGCTTTGCCTGGCGCTCTGGTCAACCGGCGCGGCACATCCCGACAGGAAGAGTGCCGCGCAGGTCTTGGCACGAGCTTCGAGTTCACCCCGTGACGGCACCGGCCTGCGCCCGAACATCACGTCGCGCTGCGGCTGGAACATGAACATGCCGAGCAGCATGCCCGCAGCGGCCTGAACATCATCAAGAACTATCCGCCCCCGCTTCCGCTGGACGCCGAGCCACGCGGCCAGCACGCCGACAGTGCGCTGCATGGCCTTTTCGTAGAACATCCCGGCGAGGTCAGGAAACTTGTCGCCCTCGGCGAGGATGATGCGCTGGATCGCGATGACCTCGGCGGCCAGCACGAGATCGGCGCAGGTCAAAAGCGCAGTCTCCAACGCCGCGCGGATATCGCGACCATCGCAGGCGCCGAGATTCACGATGGAAACGAACCTGTCCATCCGGTCCGTTACCATGCCCTCGAAGAGCGCCAGCTTGGTCGGGATCAGGCGGTAAAGCGTCTTCGTGGAAACGCCGGCGCGGCAAGCCACGTCGGCGATGCTCGCCGCGGCGAACCCGCGCTCCGCGAATTCGAACCGTGCCGCTTCGTAGATCACCGCGCGCGTCTCGTCGTCGGAGCGAAGTTGCGGCCGTCCGCGGCCGCGCCGCTCCGGCACTGACGCGCTTTCCTTTGTCTGGCCTGTGTCGTTTCCGTTCATCCGCGAGCCATGCTTTCAGATGATGACTGTCATTCTATTGACAGTCCCAATATGCGCTCTATTTTGGAAAACATCAAGTTTCCTAATTGTCCTGTTGGCCGATTTCGGAAAATAGCAAATCTTTCCAATGGGATATAACGATGAGGACCGCCGCCATGAGCCAGCACGAAACGTCTTTCAAGGCCGAGAGCCAGGTTCCGGCCGATGTCGCCAAGCAGTTGATCGCGAATCCCGAAGCGGAGAAGGCCCCCGCCGGCCTGAAGGGCAAGCTGCGCCGCCTGCTGCTGGCGG
>NZ_LNCU01000036.1:101204-146380 GCF_001542415.1 Bradyrhizobium macuxiense | reverse complement strand
CCGTCCTCGCGGGCGCGGCCTGGTATGGCTGGGACTACTGGACCGTCGGGCGCTTTCTCGTCTCCACCGACGACGCCTATGTGAAGGCCGACAACACCACGATCGCTCCCAAGGTCTCCGGCTATCTCAGCAACGTGCTGGTCGGCGACAACGAGCACGTGCATGCCGGCCAGGTGCTGGCGCGGATCGACGACCGGGACTTCAAGGTGGCGCTCGACCAGGCTAAAGCCGACGTTGCCGCTGCCGAAGCCGCCGTGACCAGCAAGCGCGCCCAGCTCGAGGTACAGCAGTCCGTGATCGAGGCGGCGCGCGCGACGCTTGCGGTCGATACTGCGACGCAGACTTTCGCCGCGCAGGAGAACAAGCGCTACACCGACCTCGCCGGTACCGGCTTCGGCAGCGTGCAGAACGCGCAGCAGGCGCAGTCGCGCTACGCCAGCGCGGAAGCCGCCATCGCGCGCGATACCGCCAACCTCGCCTCCGCACTGCGTCAGGTGGAGTTGCTCAAGGCCGAGATCGCCCAGACTGTCGCGGCGCAGCAACGCGCGACCGCGCTTCAGCACCAGGCCGAACTCAATCTCGGCTACACCACGATCGTCGCGCCGATCGACGGCGTCGTCGGCAACCGCACGCTGCGTACCGGCCAGTTCGTCCAGGCCGGCACGCAACTGATGTCGCTGGTGCCGGCCACCGGCGCCTATGTGATCGCCAATTTCAAGGAGACGCAGCTGACCGACGTCCGCAAGGGCCAGTCGGTCGAGATCGCGGTCGACATGTTCCCCGGACAGGTCGTGCGCGGTCACGTCGACAGCCTCGCGCCCGCGAGCGGTCAGGAATTCGCGCTGCTGCCGCCGGACAACGCCACCGGCAACTTCACCAAGGTCGTGCAGCGCATCCCCGTGAAGATCGCGCTCGATGCCACGTCCGTCGAATTGCGGCCGGGCATGTCGGTGATCCCGACCATCGCGACGCTGTCGCATCCGGCTCCCGCCTCGCACTCGAAGTCCACTCCGAAAGTCGCTGTCGCCTCCTTCAAATAGGTGATGTCATGTCCGACCTCGCGCTCCCATCTCCGGCTGCCTCGCCCAGCGCCAAAGCCGTAGCCGTCGATCCCAACCGCGCCAGCGCGGTCGTCTGGATCTCGGTCTTTGCGGCGATGATCGGCGCCTTCATGGCGATCCTGAACATCCAGATCACCAATGCCTCCCTCCTCAACATCGAGGGCGGCATCGGCACCGGCGTCGACAACGGCTCGTGGATCTCGACGTCGTACCTGATCGGCGAGATCGTGGTGATCCCGCTCACCGACTATCTCAGCCGCGTCTTCTCGTTCCGCAAGATCATGATCGGCCACGCCGCGCTGTTCGCGGTGTTCTCGGTCGCCTGCGCCTTCACCCACGATCTGCCGTCGATGATCGCGATGCGCGGCCTGCAGGGCTTCTTCGGCGGCGTGCTGATCCCGATGGCGTTCACGCTGGTCTTCACCAAGCTGCCGAAGCCGCAGCAGCCGATTGGGCTCGCGATGTTCGCGCTTGCCGTCACCTTCGCGCCGGCAATCGGCCCGACCATCGGAGGTTACCTCACCGAGAACTACGGCTGGCAGACCATCTTCTTCGTCAATGTGATCCCAACCGCGGTGATGGTCATCACGCTTTATTTCACCCTCGAACGCCAGCCGATGCAGCTTCATTTACTGCGCGAGGGCGACTGGGCCGGTATCGTGACGATGGCGGTCGGCCTGTCGGCTCTGCAGGCGGTGCTCGAGGAGGGCAACAAGGACGACTGGTTCGGTTCACCCTTCATCATCAAGCTCGCGGTGGTGGCCGCGATCAGCCTGAGCCTGTTCATCTTGATCGAGCTCGTGGTCGAGAAGCCGCTGCTCCGTCTGCGGCTGCTGACCCAGCGCAGCTTCGGCTTCGGCACCATCTCGGCGGTGTTTCTCGGGTTCGCGCTGTTCGGCTCCGTCTACCTGCTGCCCGCCTATCTCGGCCAGGTGCAGGGCTACAATGCGGAGCAGATCGGCAACGTGCTGGCCTGGACCGGGCTGCCGCAACTGATCCTGATTCCACTGGTGCCGAAGCTGATGCAGCGCATCGATGCCCGCTTCATCGCCTTTGCCGGCATGTCGCTGTTCGCAATCTCCTCCTTGATGAATATCGAGATGTCGCTCGACTATTCCGGCGACCAGTTCTTCCTGCCGAATATCGTCCGCGCCGTCGGCCAGGCCCTGACGCTCGCTCCGCTGTCCGCGGTCAGCCTCGGCAGCGTCGCGCCGCAGGACGCGCCGGCTGCCTCCGGCATCTCCAACATGATGCGCAACCTCGGTGGCGCGATCGGCACCGCGCTGCTCTCCACCATCGTCACCAAGCGGGAGCAGTTCCATTCCAACATCATCGGCCAGTCCGTCCACCTCGGCCGCGAGGAGGTGCGGACCAGGATCGCGGAGATGACCAACTACTTCCTCAGCCGCGGTGTCACCGATCCAGCTGCCGCGCAGCATCAGGCGATCGTGGCGCTCGGCAATACCGTGAAGCGTCAGGCGCTGGTGCTCGGCTTCAGCGATGCGTTTGCCGTGATCGGCGTGGTGCTGGTGTTTGCCGCGATCGCGATCGTGTTGACCGGCAAGCCGAAGGGTGCAGCGGGCGGCGCCGGCGCGCACTAACCTTTCCTCGGGGCGACGGCCAGAGCCGTCGCCTTCTCAGCTCGCCTCGCGCAGCTTGAAGCGCTGGATCTTGCCGGTCTGGGTCTTCGGCAGCGCCTCCACGAAGGAGATCGCGCGGGGATATTTGTACGGCGCGATCGTCGCCTTGACGTGATCCTGTAACAGCTTGACCTCGAGATCGTCGCCGTGTGCGCCCTGCTTCAGCACGACGAATGCCGAGACGATCTGCCCGCGTTCCTCGTCGGGCGCACCGATGACGGCGCATTCCGCGACATCAGGATGCCCAAGCAGCGCGGCCTCGACCTCGGGACCAGCGATGTTGTAGCCGGCCGAGATGATCATGTCGTCGGCGCGCGCGACGAACGACAGCCTGCCGTTCGCGTCGCTGACGAAGGCATCGCCGGTGATGTTCCAGCCGTCGCGGACATAACTGGTCTGCCTGCTGTCGGCCAGATAACGGCACCCTGTGGGCCCACGCACGGCGAGCTTGCCGACCGTCCCCGGCGGCAGTTCGTTCATGTTCTCGTCGACGACCTTCGCCTCATAGCCGGAGACCGGATTGCCGGTGGTCCCGCCCACCGCACTGCCGATGCGGTTGGTGATGAAGATGTGCAGCAACTCCGTGCTGCCGATGCCGTCGAGGATCGGCTTTCCCGTCTTCTTCGTCCAGCTCTCGAACACCGGCGCCGGCAGCGTCTCGCCCGCAGAGACCGCGATCCGCAGCGACGACAGATCGGCCCCCTTGTCCATCGCGGCCATCATGGCGCGATAGGCTGTCGGCGCGGTGAAGCAGATCGTCGCCTTGAAATTCTCGATGATCTTGATCATCTCGCTCGGCGCCGCATTCTCCAGTAGAGTCGCCGTGGCACCGAAGCGCAGCGGAAAGATTGCTAGCCCACCGAGGCCGAAGGTGAAGGCAAGCGGTGGCGAGCCGACGAACACATCGTCCGGCGTCACCTTGAGCACTTCCCTGGCATAGCCGTCGGCGACGATCAGGAGATCGCGATGAAAATGCATCGTCGCCTTCGGCTCGCCTGTGGTGCCCGACGTGAAGCCGAGCAGCGCGACGTCGTCGCGGCCGGTCTTCACCGCGTCGAACTTCACCGGCTTGTTCAGCGCGATCCGGTCAAGCTCGGCGTCATGGTTCTGCGTACCGTCGAAGTTGACGACCTGCTTCAGGAATTTGCTGGTCTTGGCGCAGGCGACCAGCTCATCAGCAATGCGGCTGTCGGTCAGCGCCAGCGAGATCTCGGCCTTGTCGACGATTTTCGCCAGCTCGCCAGCGCGCAGCATCGGCATGGTGTTGACGACGACGGCGCCCGCCTTGGTCGCTGCAAGCCAGGCCGCTACCAGTGCCGGATTGTTGCCCGAGCGGATCAGCACGCGATTGCCCGGCTTGACGCCGTAATTCTCCACCAGCGCATGCGCCAGGCGGTTCGACCAGTCGGTCAATTCCTTGTAGGTGCGCTGGCGGCCGTTGCCGATCAGCGCGATACGATCGCCCATGCCCTGCTCGACGATACGGTCGGTCAGTTCGACCGCGGCGTTGAGATAGTCGGGATAGCTGAATTCCGGCCGATCGAGCAGCAGCTTCGGCCATTGGTGGACCGGCGGCAGGTTGCGCCGCGCGAAATCGTCAACGTGTCCCGACGGGCCAAGCCCGGCAATATCACCTGACATTCGATTGCCCCTCGCTTTCCACCCAGAAAGGCCAAGACCAACATCGAGAAGACCGATAACGAGGACGCCCGGCAGCGTTCCCGTCGCCAGTTATTTTATACTTAAAATAATTCGGCGCAAGGGTGGAAATCGGAAAATCCTCTTGGCCCCTAGATCTGTGTGAGCTCCTTCAGCCGCAGCACCATTGCAGAGTCGGGGTCGGCGAGCGGCGCGATCGCGGTGAAATGGTTGGCATCGGGTACAACGCCGAAACGCGTTGCAACGCCGGCCTTGCCCCAGACGTCGGCGATGGTCCGGCTCTGCCGGTGATACTCTGCGCTCTCATTGCCTCCGACCACGGCGTCGAGCGTCTTTCCCTCGGGCGGCGTCCAGAGCAGCGGACTCGCAGCCTTTGCTGCGGCGCGGTCAAGGCCGAGCGCCTTGTTGACGGAGGTGCCGACCAGCGGTTCGAGCTCGAACAGGCCCGAGATCGCGTAAGCAGCCTTGACCAGATTTGTCGGCAGCGCCGCATCGTAGGCCGGCCAATCGGTCGCCAGCATGCACGCGGCAAGGTGGCCGCCTGCCGAATGTCCGCTGACCACGAGCGGACGGCCGAGCTTTGCCAGCTCGCGCGACGCCGCACGCATTTCGCCGATGATGTCGCCGACCGTGACGTTGGGACAGAGATCATAAGTCGGCACCGCAACGCTGATGCCGTGCGCATTCAGTCCCCGCGCGCAGTGGCTCGACGACGAGCCGTCGAGCGCCTGCCAATAGCCGCCATGGATGAAGACGACGAGCGGACCGTCGCGGCCTGCCTCGAACAGGTCGATGATGTTGCGGCTGCCGGGACCATAGGCCAGCCGCCGCGGCGGATGCTGCTCGCGATAGGCGGCGGAGTCCCGCGCCCAGCCGGCCATCAGTGCCGGATTCTCCGGCACCCGCGCGCGATTGTTGTACTCGACCTCGTAATCGATCTCGGCCACGGCTACGGCGTCCTCGCCTTGGCGGCGCGTTGCGCCGAGCCCTTCGCCTTGGCGAGCAACCGCATCAGCTCGCGCATGTCCTTTGGCGACAGGTCGCCAAAGATATCGGCGATCCATTTCTCGTGCTCGCCGGCCATCTTGCGGAATTCCGCGCGGCCGAGTTTCGTCAACCGGATGAACTGGACGCGGCGGTCGGTCTCCGAGGTACGGCGATCGAGATGGCCCGACTCGACCAGACGTTCGACCAGGCCGGTAACGTTGCCGTTGGAGACCATCATCCGCTTCGACAGGTCCGACAGCGTCATGCCGTCCTGCACCTTGTCGAGCTGGGCCATCAGGTCGAAGCGCGGCAGCGTCACATCAAACCGCTCGCGCAGCCGGCTGCGTACCTCGCCTTCGATCAGCGTGGTGCAGGTCAGCAGGCGGAGCCAGAGCCGCAGCTCGGTGCCGTGATCGTCGGGCAATTCAACGGCTTTGGTTTCGGAATCGAGGTTCATGCGGCCATCATGCCTCCGCGGCGGGCTGCGGTCGGATGGATTGTTTTGAGCTTCAAGCAATTCGCGGCGCGCCGCAAGGACAATTGCGAATCGACGCGGTTTCGGCAGCTCAACCCTGCAATTTCTTTAGGCTTCAAGCAATTGGCGCGCCGCTTGCATGCCGCGCCGACATCGTCCGGACGCCATGCCGCATCGCTTGCAGCGGTCGCGCTCGTCAGAATAAGCTGAGGCCAAAGCAACAAGGCAATGCCAGGGGGAGAGACATGAAACAGCTGACGCGTTTGGCGGGACTGGCGGCGATACTGGGCCTCGCGATCACTCCGGCGATCGCACAGGACAGCAGCCAGGGCAAGATCAAGATCGGCGTGCTGGTGACCACCTCGGGCCCGGCGGCGGCGCTCGGCCAGCAGGTACGTGACGGCTTTGCGCTCGCGATCAAGGACCTCGGCGGCAAGATGGCTGGCCGCGACGTCGAGATCATCAACGCCGACGACGAACTCAAGCCGGATGCCGCGGTGACCAAGGTGCGCGGGCTGCTCGAGCGCGACAAGGTCGACTTCGTGGTCGGCCCGATCTTCTCCAACATCCTGCTGGCGATCCACCGCCCGGTGACCGAGAGCAAAACCTTCCTGATCAGCCCGAATGCGGGGCCGTCGAGCTACGCAGGCAAGGAGTGCAATCCGTTCTTCTATGTGACGTCGTACCAGAACGACCAGGTGCACGAGGTCCTCGGCAAGGTCGCGCAGGACCGCGGCTACAAGCGCGTCTATCTGCTGGTGCCGAACTATCAGGCCGGCCGCGACTCGGTCGCCGGGTTCAAGCTCGACTACAAGGGCGAGATCGTCGAGGAATCCTACACGCCGCTGAACACACTGGATTTCCAGCCCGAGCTTTCCAAGATCGCCTCGTTGAAGCCGGACGCGCTGTTCACCTTCATGCCGGGCGGCATGGGCGTAAACCTGGTGAAGCAGTACAAGCAGGCCGGCACCACCGTGCCCGTGCTGTCCGCCTTCACGGTCGACGAGTCTACTCTGCCCGCACAGCAAGACGCCGCGGTCGGCATGTTCGGCGGCGCGAACTGGGCGCCAGATCTCGACAATCCCCAGAGCAAGAAGTTCGTCGCCGCCTATGAGGCCGCTTACAACGGCGTGCCCGGCACCTATGCGATGCAGGCCTATGACGCGGCGATGCTGATCGACAGCGCGGTGAAGGCGGTGAAGGGCGATCTCTCCAACAAGGACGCGATCGCGGCTGCGCTGAAGAAGGCTGACTTCGCCTCGCTGCGCGGTAACTTCAAATTCAACAACAATGGCTATCCGATCCAGGATTTCTACCTCACCAAGGTGGCGAAGCGGCCGGACGGCAAGTTCCAGACCGAGATCGTCGAAAAGGTGTTCTCGAACTACGGCGACCGCTACGCCAAGGACTGCGCGGCCAAGTAATCGACAGGAGGAAGTAGAGCCATGAAAGACGAGATCGCCGGCATCACCCGCGCCAATGAAGGCCTCCAGGGCATCTCCTGGAGCATCCTCGGTCAGACCTATGTGCCGAAGACCCGCACCGAGCATTCGTTCTCCTGGCACGCGACCTTTCCGCCCGGCACCTTCGTTCCTCCGCATATCCATCCCGACCAGGACGAGTACCTCTACCTCCTCGAGGGCAAGCTCGATTTCATGCTCGACGGCGCCGACGAATCCGCCACCCCCGGCGATCTTGTGCGCCTGCCGATGGGCAAGCCGCACGGCATCTTCAACAAGTCGCAGCAGCCGGCGAAGACGCTGTTCTGGGTGTCGCCGACCCGCAGGCTGTACGACCTGTTCTGGGCGATCCACAACATGAAGGAGCAGAACCCGGACGACGTGGTGAAGCTCGCCGCCGAACACAACATCCACTTCCTGCCGCCGCCTCCGGCGTAACATACGCCCGTCATTGCGAGCGAAGCGAAGCAATCCATAGCGCCGCGGGCGGGAAGATGGATTGCTTCGTCGCTTCGCTCCTCGCAATGACGATGTGGAGAGGGCCGACGCCCCGTCTCCTACCGCGACCTACCCCCGCGCGACTACGCGCGCGGCAAAGCCGGCCTTCGCGGCATAGCCGCGCACAATCGCCTCGCGTGCCTCGTAGTTGAGGATGGTGTCGACGTCGGTGAAGCCTTGCGGCGCGAGCTGCTCGACGGCGTCGATCACGCCTTCCGGCCCGCCGCGGCGGTTGGAGGCCACGATATCGGCGGTCATCGGCAGGCGCTGCCGCTCATAGGCAACCAGCGCCTGGCGCGGATGCTCCGACCGCGCCAGCATGTCCGCGAGGCACCGCGCATCGAGGATGGCCTGCGAGGCGCCATTCGAGCCGACCGGATACATCGGATGCGCGGCGTCGCCGAGCAGCGTGACGCGGCCGCTCGACCAATAGGACAACGGATCGCGGTCACAGCACGGATACTCCCAGAACTCGGGGGTCGCATTGATCAAGCCGGCGAAATCGACCTGCGGGATCGTGAAGCTCGTGACATAGGGCATCATCTCGTCGCGCCGGCCGAGATTCGACCAGCCTTCGCGGCGCGGCGGCGGCGAGGAGCCGTCACCAATCCGCACCAGCACGGCCCAGTTGGTGAGCCGGCTCGCCGGGCTCGATCCCGGCGCGATCGGATAGATCACCGCCTTCGCGTTCAACCCGCCGGCGATGATCATCGATCGTCCGGTCAGGAATGCCGGCCAATCGGTGGCGCCGCGCCACAGCATCAATCCGTTCCAGCATGGCCCGCCTTCGTTTGGAAACAGCGTCTGCCGCACCTTAGAGTGAATGCCGTCGGCGCCGATCAGGATGTCGCCCCGCGCGGTGTGGACATGGCTGCCAGCACGATCGAAGAAATAGGCCGAGACGCCACCTTCATCCTGCGTAAACGAGCCGAGCCGGCAACCGGTGCGGATCGCATCCGCGCCGAGGCGCTCGATCACGGCCTGATGGATCACGCCCTGCAGCCGGCCGCGATGGATGGAGAATTGCGGCACGTCATGGCCGGCATCGAGCCCGCGCTTCTCGTGCCAGACCTGCTGGCCGTGCCGCGTCAGATAGAACAGCTCGTAGGTGCGGATCGCAACGTCGTCGAGTCTATCAAGCAGGCCGAGCCCGGCCAGCTCGCGGATCGCATGCGGCAGCGTGTTGATGCCGACGCCGAGCTCGCGGATGGTCTCGGACTGCTCGTAGAGCTCGCACTGAATACCGCGCGAGCGCAGCATCAGCGCCGTGGTGAGGCCTCCGATTCCGCCTCCGACGATTATCGCCTTCATCGTCCCTTACTCCACTCGAACACAGGACGTTCTACATTTGCCCTCAGGGTCGCACGGCCCGTGATCCAGCCGCAAGCGGCTTTGTCGTCTTAACCTGCGGCCCGACGGCGCTATTCGGGCTTAGGATTAACATTGTCGCGGCATCCACCCATACACCCCGTCACCCCCGCGCAAAGGCGTAGCCTTTGTCGCTGGAGGAGCGCGGAATGCGCGTCTCGAAGGGTCGACGACCACCAGCCGGGCCGTGCATCCTTCGAGGCTCGCTCCGCTCGCACCTCAGGATGACGGGTCTGTCGGCAAGGCGCGTCATCATCAATCCGGCACCACCGCGATCGCCTGGATTTCCACCTTGGCGCGGTCCTCGATCAGGCCGGCGACCTGGATCGCCGTCATCGCCGGAAAGCGCCGTCCCATGGCGTCGCGATAGACAACACCGATCTCCTTCAGCCGCGCTGAATATTCCTTGCGGTCGAGCAGGAACCAGGTCATCGACACGATGTGCTCAGGTCCGGCCCCGCCGGCGGCGGCGACCGCGACGATGTTGCGCAGGGTCTGGCCGATCTGCGCGACCAGATCGTCGCTCTCGAACACGCATTGCCCGTTCCAGCCGATCTGGCCGGCGATGAATATTTGCTTGCCGCGCGCAGCCACGCCGTTGGCGTAGCCGATCGGCTTGGCCCATCCGTCCGGTTGCAGGATCTCGCTCATCTCAGTTGCCCTCGAAGGCCGGTTTCTGCTTGGCGGCGAAGGCGTCGAAGGCGCGGCGGAAGTCGCCCGTGACCATGCAGATCGCCTGCGCCTGCGCTTCCGACTCGATCATCTCGTCGACGCCCATCGCCCATTCCTGGTTGAACATGGTTTTCGTGACCCCATGCGCGAACCACGGCCCGTCCGCAAGCGAACGCGCCAGCTCGTGCGCGGCGACTGAGAGCTCGGCCGCGGGCACGAGACGATTGTGGAAGCCCCAGGCGAGGCCTTCGTCGGCGCTCATCGCGCGTCCGGTGTAGAGCAGATCGGCGGCGCGGCCCTGCCCGATCACCCGCGGCAGCAATCCGCAGGCGCCCATGTCGGCGCCGGCAAGGCCGACGCGGGTGAACAGGAACGCGGTCTTGGCCTGCGGCGTCGCCAGCCTGAGATCGGAGGCGAGCGCGAGCATCGCGCCGGCTCCGGCGCAGATGCCGTCGATCGCGGCGACGATGATCTGGGGACATTTGCGCATCGCGCGCACCACCTCGCCGGTCATCCGCGTGAAGGCGAGCAGATCCGGCATCGCCATCCGCGTCAGCGGCTCGATGATCTCGAACACGTCGCCGCCGGAGCAGAAATTGCCGTCCGCGCCGGTCAGCACGATCGAGCGCACATCCGATGCTGACCTGAGATTGGTGAAGAGATCGCGCAGCTCCTCGTAGGACTCGAAGGTCAGCGGGTTCTTCTTGTCCGGCCGGTTCAGCGTGATGGTCGCGACGCGGCCGCTTGCATCGGCCGACCAGCGGAAGTGCTTCGCCGGATAATCCTTGAACGGACGGAGCTTTGCTTTCATCTCGGACATAACCTGTTCCTTCACCCGGTAAGGACTTCGCCGCCGGCGACCGCCACGGCTTGTCCGTTGATTGACGATGCGCCCTCGGAGGCGAGCCAGAGGATGGCATCGGCCACCTCCTGCGGCGTCACCAGCCGCTGCATGGGATTGACCTTCGCCAGCGCCGCGCGCGCCTCGTGCTCGCTGCGCCCGGTCTTGGCGACGATGTTGGCCGCGGCATCCGCCACCAGCGGCGTGTCGGTATAGCCGGGGCACACCGCGTTCACGGTGACGCCGCGCCGGGCATATTCCAGCGCCAGCGATCGGGTCAGGCCCACGACGCCGTGCTTGGCCGCGACATAGGCCGAGACATAGGCATAGCCGGTCAGGCCCGCGGTCGAGGCGACGTTGATCACGCGCCCGCGTCCACGCTGCGCCATGCCGGGCAGCACCGCGTGCGTCACCAGGAATACGCTGGAGAGATTGCTCGCCAGCATGTCCGCCCACAGCCCCGCATCGGTCTTGTCGAACGGTGCGCTGGACGCCTTGCCGGCATTGTTGACGAGGACGTCGATCGGACCTTTCTCGGCCTCGATCTGCGCGACACCGCCGCTCACCGCGGCCCCATCGGTCACATCGATCGCAACGACCGCGCCGGTGCGATCGCCTAGCTGTGTAGCGGTCGCCTCCAGTGTCTCGATCCGGCGTCCGGCGATGCTGACGCGCACGCCGGCCTTGGCGAGCGCAATCGCGGTCGCGGCGCCGATACCGGAACCGGCACCGGTGACGAGCGCATGGGCATTGGGCCAGAATCGCGTCATGCCTTTGCTCCCGCGGCGCGTTCGAGATTGGCCTCGTATTGCGATTTGCCCGACAGATATTGCTTCGGCCAGGGAACCGACTTCACGCCGATCTTCGCGGCCTCGTGCAGCGTCCAGGCCGGATCGGCCAGATGCGGCCGCGCGATCGCACAGAGGTCGGCGCGGCCGGCGGCGATGATCGAGTTGGCGTGGTCGGCTTCCGAGATCGCACCGACCGCGATGGTGGCGATGCCGACCTCGTTGCGGATCTTGTCGGCGAACGGCGTCTGGTAGAGTCGGCCGTAGACCGGATGGTCGTCGGCCCAGACCTGGCCTGAGGAGCAATCGATCAAGTCCGCGCCGGCGGCCTTGAACAGCCTTGCGAATTCGAGCGCATCCTCGGGCGTGTTGCCGCCCTCCGCCCAATCGTGACAGGACAAGCGCACCGACATCGGCTTGTCGGCCGGCCACACCTCGCGGACGGCGCCGAACACCTCGATCGGATAGCGCGCGCGCTTTGCGATCGATCCGCCATAGTCGTCGGTGCGGCGGTTGGTCAGCGGCGACAGGAAGCTCGACAAGAGATAGCCATGGGCGCAGTGCAGCTCCAGGATATCGAAGCCGGCTTTTGCTCCGCGCCTGGCGGCCGCGACGAACTGATCGCGGATCTCGTCCATCTCGGCACGGGTCATAGCTTCAGGCACCTGGCCATCGGGCAGATAAGGCACCGATGAAGCCGACACCAGCGGCCAATTGTGATCGGGCAGCGCTTCGTCCATGCCCTCCCACGCCACGCGGGTCGATCCTTTGCGGCCGGCATGGCCGAGCTGAATGCCGATCTTGGCCTGCGAATTGCGGTGCACGAAATCGACGATGCGCTTGTAGGCCACCGCCTGCTCGTCGTTCCACAGCCCGCAGCAGCCAGGCGTGATCCGCGCCTCCGGCGACACGCAGGTCATCTCGGTGAACATGAGGCCGGCGCCGCCGAGCGCCCGCGAGCCGAAATGCACCAGATGGAAGTCGTTGGGCACGCCTTCCTCCGCCGAATACATCGCCATCGGCGAGACGATGATGCGATTGTTCAGCGCCAGCCCGCGGATACGGAACGGCGTCAGCATCGGCGGAGTGACGCGGTCATTGGTAGCGGGCAACCCGCTGCGCTCGGCGAACCAGCGCTCATAGCCCTCGAGCCAGGTCTGGTCGCGCAGCCGCAGATTCTCGTGGCTGATGCGCTGCGAGCGCGTCAGCAGCGAATACATGAACTGCTCCGGCTCCAGCGTGTCGGCATAGCGTGAGCCGACCACCTCGAACCATTCCATCGCATTGCGCGCGGCGTTCTGGATCCGCGCCACGTCCACGCGCCGCAGCTCCTCATAGCCGGCCAGCACCGCGGGAATATTCTCCCTGATCGCTCCGTGCTTCTTGAACTGGTTGGTCAGCTCGATCGCATCTTCCAGCGCGAGCTTCGTGCCCGAGCCGATCGCGAAATGCGCGGTGTGTGCGGCGTCGCCCATCAGCACGACATGGCTGTTGCCGTTGAAGGCGGTCCATTTGCCGCAGATCAGCCGCGGGAAGGACAGCCAGGCCGAGCCGCGCAGATGGCGCGCGTTGGAGACCAGATGATGGCCCTCGAGGATTTCGGCGAACACGTTCTCGCAGAATGCGATCGAGGCATCCTGGTCCATCCTGTCGAGGCCGTGGGCGAGATACGCCTCCTCGGTGGTCTCGACGATGAAGGTCGCCGCGCCCTCCTCGAACTTGTAGATGTGGGCCTGGAACCAGCCGTGCTCGGTCTTGCGGAAATCGAAGGTGAAGGCGTCGAAGGGACGGTTGGTGCCGAGCCAGATATAGCGGTTCGGCCGCATCAGCATGTCCGGCTGGAAGTCTTTCGCATATTTGGTGCGGATCTTCGAATTCACGCCGTCGCACGCCACGATCAGGTCGGCGTCGGGGAATTCGAGATCGGAATTGACCTCACGCTCGAAGATCAGCTCGACGCCGAGCTCCTCGGCCCGCGCCTGCAGGATGTTGAGCAGATGCTTGCGGCCGATGCCGACGAAGCCGTGGCCCGTCGTGCGCATGCGCCGGCCCTTGATCAGGACCTCGATGTCGTCCCAGTGGTTGAAGGCCTGCTCGATCGTGTCGGCAGTCACCGGATCCCACTTGCGCATGTTGTCCATGGTGGCGTCGGAAAACACCACGCCGAATCCGAACGTGTCATAGGGCCGGTTGCGCTCGACCACGGAAATCCGGTGCGCGGGGTCCAGCATCTTCATCAGGATGCCGAAGTAGAGCCCGGCCGGCCCGCCCCCAATGCAAACGATGCGCATGGCGATCTCCCGTTGGCTTCGGCGGCCGGGGCAGCGATCTGCCGTCAGCCGACGCCGGATATTATTTTATACTTAAAATAATTGTCAAGGGTGGGATGGCGCCCGTCCCGCAACTGTCGTCCCTGCCTAGTGCGCAATTGCGCACGGGAGCAGGGACCCATAACCATAGGGCTCTGTTGTTGAAAAAAGGCTGTGGCCCGAGCGCCGCAAACCAAACGGCATTGGTGGCTATGGGTCCCTGCTTCCGCAGGGACGACACTGAACGTGTGGCACGGCCTGCGGATCATACGTCCACGTTCTCGCGACAGGAATCGCCCGAGCTTTGCATCTCGTTCGGGGCGACGCGAAGCGTCGAACCCGGAATGACGAAGAGAAGCGGCGTAACCTCAATGCACCGCCGCGTACAGGATCTTGTCCTGCGTCGCATCGGCGGCATCGAATTCGGCGACGATGCGGCCGGTGCGGGCGACCAGGATGCGGTCAGACACCGCAAGGATCTCCGGCAGGTAGGACGAGATCACCACTACCGCCTTGCCCTCGTCGGCGAGACGGCGGATTTCGCCGTGGATATGCGGGATGGTGCCGACGTCGACGCCGCGGGTCGGCTCGTCGAAGATGATGATCGAGGGTTCCTGCACCAGCGTCTTCGCCAGCACCACCTTCTGCTGGTTGCCGCCCGAGAGCTCGATGATCTTGGCCTTGCGCTGCAAGGCGCTGATCTTGAGCCGCTCGACCCAGTAGTTCGCAAGCTTGCTGCGGCGCGCGCGCGACAGCAGGAAGCTCCAGCCCTTCCGGGTGGCGAGGCTGCCGATATAGACGTTGTCGTCGACCACCATGGTTTCGAAGAAGCCGTTGGCCTTGCGGTCCTCGGTGATATAGGCGATGCCGTCATTGATCGCTTGCCGCGGCACGCGGTAGCGGATCGGTTTGCCGCGCAGCCGGATGGTGCCGCCGTTGACGAGGTTACGCTTCAGCGCCCCGTAGACGATCTTGGCGATCTCGGTGCGGCCCGAGCCGATCAGGCCGGCGATGCCGACCACCTCGCCGGCATAGACCGAGAACGACATGTTCTTGACCGCCATGCCCATGGTGACGTTCTCGATCGTCAGCACCTTCTCGCGGCGCTGATGGGTCTTTTCCTTGCGTCCGTAGACCGCCTGCGCCACCTCGCGGCCGACCATGTGCTGCACCAGCGCGTCGCGCGTGAGCTGCTTTGCGGCTGCCGTGATCACCAGCTTGCCGTCGCGCAGCACGGTGATGCGATCGGCGATCTGCAGCGACTCCTCGAGCGCATGGGAGATGTAGATAATCGAGACGCCGCGGGCGCGCAGGTCGCGCACCAGATGGAAGAAGTGAACGATCTCCTCTGGCGTGAGCGACGCGGTCGGCTCGTCGAAGATGATGATGCGCGCCTTGTTGTAGATCGCGCGCGCGATCTCGACCATCTGCTTCTTGGCGGTGCCGAGCAGCGCTACCGGCGTCGCCGGATCGACATGGAAGTTGAGCGACTGCAGCAATTGCTGGGCCTGGATGTTCAGGGTGCGGAAGCGCGTCAAGAGCTTCTCGTTGCCGAGCTCGATATTCTGCGCCGCCGTCATGGTCGGCACCAGGCTGGTCTCCTGATAGACCATGCAGATGCCGGCATTGAGCGAGTCGCGCGGCTGCTCGAAATTGGCAGGCTTGCCGTCGAGCAGGAAGTCGCCTGAGGTGAGCTGGATTGCGCCGGCGATCGCCTTGCACAGCGTCGACTTGCCGGCGCCGTTCTCGCCGACCAGCGCATGCACCTCGCCGGGATAGAGATCGAAATTGACGCCCTCGATGGCGTGGACGCCGCCATAGATCTTCGAGCCGTTGGTGATCTTCAGCACCGGTTCACGGGCCGCGCTCTCGGCATTGGGGGCCGCCTGCATCACGCCGTCATTCATCGCAGGTCTCCCGTATGGAGCAACAGGCGCCCGGCGCCGCGCGCGGCAATCACGATGCCGCCGGGCGTCGCGCAGGCCGCGGTAATGCCATGGAAGCGGCCGCCGGCGCGGCTGTGCAAACTGTCCGACGCGTCGCCCTCAGCGTCGAGATGCACGAGCAGGCCGTATGAGCGCGGCGGCGCCCACGGCTTCTGGATGCCGAGCGCCTTCACCCCCCCGATCTGCATCGGCTCCAGGCAATCGCTGCCGCCGACCAGCGCCGGCGCCACCCAGTAGTCCAGCGGCATCGTCGCCATCATCTCCGCGCGGAAATCGTCTTCCTTGAGCACGAACTCGATCAGGTGGGTGCGGCGCGCGAAGATGCCGAGCAGGAAGCCGCCATGGCCGTCCGGATGCAGCCGTGCCGGATAGCCCGGCATGTTGCCCGCGACGATCTCGCGCGGACCGAGACCATTGCCGCCGAGCGCGAACCGGCTGAGCCGATGCGTCCAGCTTTCGGTGAGCCACAGGCTCTTGCCGTCGGCCGAGACCGCAACGCCATAGGGATATGGCAGGTCACGCAGCAGCACCTGCGGATTGTCGAGGCCGGCACCGCAGGTGACGAGGCGGCCGTTGGCGCGCTTCTCCATCACGTCGTGACGCCACTGATCAGGACGACGACCGGTGCTGCCTTCGACGGCATAGATGCGGCCATCGGGTGCCACAGCCACCGACAACAGCCCCGTGAGGGCGCGGCCGTCGGCCACTTCCAGCCAGCGCGGAGCGGGTTTCGCCGGATCGATCGCGGCAAGGCCCCTGCCCGCCACGCAGACCAGCAAGCGGCCATCCGGATGCAGCGCAAGCCCGCCGGCCTCGTCCTCGAACTCGGCCACCAGCGTGAGGGTCGTGAAGTCGCTGCCGCTGAGCTTCCAGACGTTGCGCCCGGCGGAGACATAGACCGCGCCGCGGCCGTCGGCGATCACGTCGTCGATGCCGGGCAGCGGCTCACCGATCGGCGTCGCCGTGTCGAGCCGGTCGTTCGGGCTGAGTGCGCCGTCGAGCGGCGGGATCGCGTTCTGGCCGCCGTCGCGGTCGATGACGCTTCTGATGTCGCGCAACAGATGATCGAACAGTCCCATTACCTCGTCACCCTGCTTTTCGCGCCCCAATACGCATCGTAGCCGGTCCAGCTCTCATCGACGCCGTCGAGCTTGATGCGGCCGATCCGGTTGTTCTCGAGCCCGCCGAGATAGAGATAGCCCTGGTGCTCGCGCATCGAGGTCAACGTCGAATGCGAGATGCCGGTCGGGTCCCACCACGATTCCAGCGCCTCGCCCTGCTCGTTGAACTTCAGCACGCAGCCATGGTTGAGCGCAGGCGCCAGCCACTCGTCGGTCGGCACCTGCTTGACCATGCGCAGCCGGAAGCCGGGTTTTCGCGCGGCCAGGTCGAACGTCGGCGTGCGGATGCCGACCAGCGCCAGCCAGTAGGTGCCGTCGGAGGCGCGGTTGATGTTGTCGGGGTTGCCCGGCAATTCATCCATCAGGATCTCGGTGCGGCCCTTGTTCGGCCCGTCGATCCAGTGGCGGAATATCTTGCACAGTGAGGTGCTCGCGATCAGGATCGACTTGCCGTCATGCGAGACGCATATCCCGTTCGGAAAATAGAAGTGGTTGATCACCGTGCGCGTGGTTTTCGTCGCGGGATCGTAGCAGACCACGCGGCCGTTCGGCCGGCCCTCGAGGATGTCGAGGGTGTTGGTCGTCATCTCGTAGCGCGTGGTGCAATCGCTGAAATAGATCTTGCCGTCGGGCGCGATGTCGAGGTCGTCGGCCATGCGCAGCCGGGAATCGTCGTTCAGCTTGTACCAGGTGCGGTTGGTCTCGTCGGTAACCTTGAAGATGCGCCCATCAGGCGCGACGCCGTAGACACCCATGCCGGCGACCGCGACGATCAGATTCTCGTCGCGATCGAACTGCATGCCGAGCGGCCGGCCGCCGATATGGGCGAA
Source organism: Bradyrhizobium macuxiense (assembly GCF_001542415.1). Lineage (GTDB taxonomy): Bacteria > Pseudomonadota > Alphaproteobacteria > Rhizobiales > Xanthobacteraceae > Bradyrhizobium > Bradyrhizobium macuxiense. Next base: position 128,725 of record NZ_LNCU01000036.1, on the reverse strand, counting down.
CACTTCGCGGGTCTCGAAGTTCGGGCCGGAGAATCTCATCACATTGCCGTCGCGGGTCGAGCCATAGACCCGGCCCTGGCGGTCGAGGATGACATCCTCGGGCCCCTCGACCTGGTCGAGGCCGATCGCCTGCGCGTGAATCAGCCGGTCGTTCTGCGCGTAAGGCGACGCAGCACCGGGCTGCACCGACGGCGCCGACGCCAGCGGCACAAAGGCCGGATTGACGTAGATCTTCTGGATCGCCTTGCCGCGGTTCTTCGACCATTTGACGTCGATGCCGACGGCGGCGAGCAGGATCAGGCCCGTCACGGCCGAGGTGACGTAGCCGGGGATGCCCATGCGCACCAGGCCGTTGGTCAGCAGGAAGATGATCAGCGCACCGATCATCGCCCGCCACACCGTGCCCTTGCCGCCGGCGAGCGAGACGCCACCGAGCACGACCGCCGTGAGCGCCTGGAACTCCCAACCGACGCCGGTGGTGGAATCCGTCGAGGCTTGGCGTGAGGCATAGAAGATGCCGCTCGCCGCGCACAGCGTGCCCGACAGCACGTAGGTCATGAACAGCATCAGGCGGACGCGGATGCCGGCATGGCGCGCCGCCTTGCGGCTTGCGCCGATCGCGGTGAGGTGCCAGCCATAGCGCGAGCGCGACAGGAAGATGTGGCAGATCAGCAGCACCACGAACAGCGTCGCCGCATTGACGGGAATTCCGAGCACGCTGCCGCCGCCGATGAAATCCCAGGCGTCGCTGTCGATCGAATTGGTCGCGAACACCTGCGCATAGGAGGTGTTGAGCAGATTGACCGAGGCGCGCAGGATAATCAGCGTCACCAGCGTGGTGAGGAACGGCCGCGTCTTCAGGAAGCCGATCAGGAAGCCATTGATGCTGCCGAGCAGCGCACCGACCAGCAGCGTCGCCGGCACCGCGAGGCCGACAGGCCATTCGCGCACCAAGAGGAAATACAGTGCCGCGAAATTGCATAGCGCGAAGATCGCTCCGACGGAAAGGTCGATGCCGCCGGTGACGAGGCAGAAGCCCATCGCGAGCGCCACGAAGCCGAATTCGGCAAACAACCTGAGCAGCGACACCGAGTTCTGCACCGAGGCGTAATCGGGAATCGTGAGCGCGAAATAGGCCCACAACCCGATCATCACGGTGAAGGGAACGACCGGCTCGAACCACTGCTTGAGCAGGAGCTCCGACAGCAGGAGCCGGGGTGAGAACCGCCGCACCGATGCGGCAAAGGAATCAACTGCCATCGACATTGCGAAGCACTCCCTCGATCCGGCTTCCCCTTCGCGCCGACGCGACCCTCCGGGCCCGGATCATGCTCGTTGATACGGCCGGCGCGGGAATGCCCCCCGCGCCGGCCGCCGCGCCCTCAATCATGAAGCGATTGCAAGCAATCGCTTCATGATCTCGTTTCCCTGTTTGAGCATGATCTCCGCGCAAACGCGTCCCGCGTTTGTCGCGAGGGAAAACCGGTGCCCACTTTTCCGGATCATGCTGTTAGTTCTTCTTAGGCAGCGCGAAGCAGTTGGCGCCGGAGGCGTTCGACTTGTCGAGCCAGATCGGCCGCGTGAAATAGGCGAGATTGCGGGAGCCGGGCTTGTCGCCGGATTCCAGCAGGGTTTCGGCCGCGAACATCAGGTCGTGGCCCTGCTCGGTCGCCTTGTAGCTCAGGAACTTGGAGAAATTGCCCGAATTGACTTGATCGCAATCGAGCTGCGAGCCCTCGCCCGAGGCGAACACTTTCACGGCGTCGATCTTGCCGGCATTGCGGATCGCCTGCGCGGCGCCCGATTCCATGATGCCCCAGAAGCCGATCGAGGCGCAGAGATCGGGATGCTGCTGGATCACGGTCGCGGTGATGTTGAGCGCGGTGTTGGCGTCCCAGTTCGCTGCCTGGTTCGACACCACCTTGATGTTCGGGTCCTTGTTCAGGACTTCCATGATCGCGCCGACCTGATCGACGCTGGCGGCCGCGGTCAACTCGCCCTGCACGATCTGGACCTTGCCCGATTTGCCGGAGCCGGTGCCGCAAGCCTTGACCGTTTCGTTGGCGAGCAACCTGCCGATCTCGCGCCAGTCGACGCCGACGAAAGCGCTCGACTTGTAGTTCGAGGCCATGTTGACCTGGATCACATGCGTGCCCTGGCTCTCGGCGCGCTTGAGGTCCTTCATCAACAGTGTGACGCTCGGGTTCTGCACGATCAGAACGTCGGGCTTCTGGTCGACCAGCGCAGTCAGCGCCTGCTGCATCGCCGACGGATTGTTGTTGGGATCGCGGACGATGTATTTCATGCCGCGCCACTCTGCCTCTTCGTGCACCACGCGGCCCCATTCGTCAGACAGGGGCACGCCGAGCGCGATCGGCAGATAGGCGATGGTCTTGCCCTGCAGCGCCTTGTCGTAGGCGGCGCGCAGCTCGCGCCCGGCCTTGGTGCCTTCCTCCTGCGCGCTGGCCACGAACGGCAACGCGGCGAGCGTCGCCCCGGCAAGCAGGATCGTCCAGAACTTGGTCGTCTTCATCGTCTCCTCCACACAGATATTCTTATGATTGATTGTCTGATTTGCCGTCGCGACGGCGCGCGCGCCGCGCCCGCGTCAGTCACCCTGCCGCGCCGTCTCCTCGTCGCGGGGGTGCAGCCAGTTGTCGAGCACGATCGCGGCCAGCAGCACCACGCCCTTGATGATGTTCTGCACCTCGCTGTTGACGTCCATGATGGTGAAGGCGTTCAGCAGCGTGCCGATCAGGATGCAGCCGACCACGACGCTGAACACGCTGCCGCGGCCGCCGATCAGGCTGATGCCGCCGATCACGACGACGAGCACGACGTCGAAGATCATGGTGCCCTGCGTGATCGCCATCTGCATGCTGCCGGTCGTGCCGACCCAGACCATACCTGCAATCCAGGCGAGCAATGCAACCAGAACGTGCTCCAGCACGATCAATGGACGCAGCGGGATGCCGGTCAGCCGCGCGGCCTCCGGGTTGTCGCCCTGCGCATAAATGAAGCGGCCGATCGAGGTGCGCGACAGGAACAAATGCATCGCGATCGCGGCCACGGCGAACACCAGGATCGGAACCGGGACGCCGAACAGCCGGCCGGCGCCGAGATACATCAGCCCCGGCGCGTCCTTCGGCGCATAAACCACCCAGGCCGGCGCGATCCAGAATGCGAGGCCGTAGATCACGAAGCCCGCGGCGAGCGTCACGAACAGCGCCGGCGCCTCGACGAAGGCGACCATCACGCCGTTCACGACGCCGATCAGCACCGCGATCGCCAGCGCCAGCAGCACCGCGGGGAAAACCGCCATGCCGTTCTGCATCTCGATCAGCGCGATCGCCCAGGAGCCCGCCATGATCGCGACCTCCGAGAGGTCGATGCCGCGGCTGATCACGATCAGCCCCATGCCGAGCCCGAGCACGCCGAGGATGGAAATGCTGCGCAACAGATTGAGGAGATTGGAAACGCTGGCAAAGCCGTTCAGCGTCAGGCCGAACACGACCAGAAGCGCGATCGTGATCAGGAGCACGATCTGCTCCTGGCTCGGCTTGGCGAAGATCGAGGCCGAACGTGATGGCGCCGCCGGAACAGCGACGCCGCGCGATGGCGATTGCACGCTCATCGTTTCCTCCAGGTATTATTTTGCTTGCGACTTTAAGAGTGCCGCTTAGTATTCGTCAAATGCATTCGGCGGATACGGATTGATTAATTCCATGCATGTGCGCGACATCGATCTGAACCTGTTCGTCGTGTTCGATGCGATCTATTCCGAGGGCGGCGTCAGCCGCGCCTGCATTCGTCTCAATCTGACCCAGCCGGCGGTGAGCCACGCGCTCGGGCGGCTGCGCGCGATGTTCAACGATCCGCTGTTCGTGCGCCGCCATCACGTGATGACGCCGACACCTCTGGCACGCCAGATCATCACCACCGTGCGCCAGGCGCTCAACGGGTTGGAGACGACGCTGACCCACACCGACCGTTTCGATCCGGCGAAGACGCCGAAGCGGTTCGTGATCGGCCTGCGCAACAATCTCGAGGCGCCGATGCTGAGCGCGCTGGTGAACCGGATCAGTGCGGTCGCACCGCTGGTCGAGATCGCGACCGTACGCAGCGAGCGCAACAATCTGGAGCGGGAGCTTGCCGCCGGCACGCTCGACGTCGCGATCGATACGCTGCTGCCGCTATCGGCGGAGGTGCGGCGCGAACGGATCCTGACCGAGCACATCGCGGTGTTCGCCCGTCGCGACCATCCCGATTTGCGCACGCGGCTCGACAAGAAGACCTATCTGCGCCTGGAACATGTCTGCGTGACGTCGCGGCGCAGCGGGCTGTCGTTCGAGGATTTCCAGTTCCAGCGCCTCGGCATCAAGCGCACCGTGCGCCTGCAATGCCAGAACTTCGCGACCGCCTGCCACGTCGTCAGCCGCAGCAACATGCTGCTGACGGCGTCCGAAAGCGCAGCCTCGGTGCTGGAACAGCCGGGGCTGTTGCAGTGCTTCCCCTGCCCGTTCCCGATCAGCCCGCATGTCAATTATCTTTACTGGCATGCCACCGCCGAGGGCGACACCACCAATCAGTGGCTACGCGAGCAGTTGCAGGCCGCCGCGAAACTGCTGGCCGGTAGCCAGTTCGGCCGCAAGAACGGACGTGTGGCAAGGGCCAAGCCAAGGGCAGGATTCTCGTCGCCTACCGCAATCGCCGCCGAATGACGGTTCACAATCCGCTCAGCCCGCTGTCGACCGCGAGCGTCTGCGCGGTGACGTAAACGCTTTCGTCCGACATGAAGAACAGCACCGCGTATGCGACCTCCCACGCGGTCGCCTGGCGGCCGAACGGAACGTGGCCCTTGCCGCGCGACGGCCGCCCGGCGCCGGCCTCGCGGCCGTTGGGTGTGTCGACGAGGCCGGGATAAACGAGATTGGCGCGGATGCCGCGCCGCGCGCCGGTATGCGCGATGTTGCGCATCAATCCGCCGAGCGCGGCCTTGGAGGAATCATAGACCGCCATCTGCGAGCCGGCCTTCAGCGCCGCGATCGAGGAGATGAAGACGATCGAGCCGCCATTCTCGAACTTCGGCAAGGCGGCACGACAGCACAGCATGGGGCCACGGACGTTGACGTCGTAGATCCTGTTCCAATCTTCCGCGCTGACATTGTCGAGCCCGGTCTTGCCGAAGGTGCCGATGTTCAGGACCATGCCGTCGAGCCCACCCATGACCTGATGCGCCTCGCCGATCATCCTGATGACATCGGCCTCGACGGTGACGTCGGCCGCGATCGCGAAGGCACGACCCCCGTCCGCTGCGATGCGCGCGACCGTATCCTCGGCCGACGTACGGTTGAGATCGGCAACCGCGACATGCGCGCCCTCGCGCGCGAACAGCAGGCTCATGGCACGGCCATTGCCGATCGGATCGGTCGCAGCATCGAATACGCGCTGGCCGCCGCCGACGACCAGGATGCGTCGGCCGTTCAGCCGTCCCTTGCCAGGTGCTGTGCCCGCGGACTCCGCGCTCAAGGGGCGAACATAGCGCTCCGGCTTGGCATCGAGCGAACTCTCCGACATCGCCTCAGCCCGGCTTCTTGCCGCCGTCATACACGGCCATGCCGGCGGCCGGATCGAGATCGGTCTCGGTGGCTTCCGTCAACCGCGCCATCATCATGTAGAAGCCGAGCGTGATGATCGCCTCGACGATCTCCCGATTGCTGAAATGTTTGGCCGTGCTGGCAAAGACGGCGTCACCGACGCGCACGTTCTCGACGACCTCGCGGCCGAAGGTGAGCAGCGCACGCTCAGCCTCGTTCAATGCCGCATCGTCGTATCGGCCGCGCTCGACCGCATCGATCTGCGCCTGCTTGACGCCGACGCCGAGCGCGATCGGCACGTGCTGGCGCCATTCATAGGCGCCGCCTTCGAGCTGCGCGGCCTGCAGGATCAGGAGCTCGCGATTGACCGCCGAAAGCTTCTGCTTGTGCAGGATCGAATTGCCGAGCCGCATCGCCGGGATCATGTTGGTCTCGGCGTTGGCGAGCATGCGGAAGATGTTGAGCTTGACCGGCATGCGGTCGAACGAGGCGCGGATATCTCCGCTCGTCGTCTCCGGATCAATCAGAGGCAGTCTTGCCACGCGTCTCTCCCGTTTCGCTGCTTGTTGTTCGTTGTCGTCGTCCGGCATCCCGGTGCGTCCACCTAAGGCACCGGGCCGACCGAGATCAAGCGGGCCGCCCGCGATTGCCCAAATACCGCGATCCAGCCATGCGGTTCCGCGCTTGAATCGGCTGGCGCAGACGGGCATAAGGACGCCTTCTCCCTTAAAAATGCGCCCATAGCCCAAGGATTTACGATGCCCGCCTATCGCTCCCGCACAACCACCCACGGCCGCAACATGGCGGGTGCGCGCGGCCTCTGGCGCGCCACCGGCATGAAGAACGAGGATTTCGGCAAGCCGATCATCGCGGTGGTCAACTCGTTCACCCAGTTCGTGCCCGGCCACGTGCATCTGCAGAATCTCGGCCAGCTCGTCGCGCGCGAGATCGAGAAGGCCGGCGGCGTCGCCAAGGAGTTCAACACCATCGCCGTCGACGACGGCATCGCGATGGGCCATGACGGCATGCTCTACAGCCTGCCCTCGCGCGAACTGATCGCCGACAGCGTCGAATACATGGTCAATGCGCATTGCGCCGACGCGATGGTCTGCATCTCGAACTGCGACAAGATCACGCCCGGCATGCTGATGGCGACGATGCGCCTCAACATCCCGACCGTGTTCGTCTCGGGCGGACCGATGGAGTCGGGCAAGATCCAGCTCAAGGGCAAGAAGCGCGCGGTCGACCTGATCGACGCTATGGTTGCGGCGGCGGATTCGAACGTCACCGACGACGAGGTCGCGGTGATCGAGCGTTCGGCCTGCCCGACCTGCGGTTCCTGCTCCGGCATGTTCACGGCGAACTCGATGAACTGCCTGACCGAGGCGCTCGGCCTGGCGCTGCCCGGCAACGGCTCCGTGCTGGCAACCCACGCCGACCGCAAGAGCCTGTTCGTCGAGGCCGGCCATCTGATCGTCGATCTCGCCCGCCGCTATTACGAGCAGGACGACGCCAAGGTGCTGCCGCGCACGATCGCGAGCTTCAAGTCGTTCGAGAACGCGATGACGCTCGACATCGCGATGGGCGGCTCGACCAACACCGTGCTGCATCTGCTCGCCGCCGCGCGCGAGGGCGCGGTGCCCTTCACGATGGCCGACATCGACCGTCTCTCGCGCAAGGTGCCCGTGCTCTGCAAGGTCGCGCCCTCGGTGCAGGACGTGCATATGGAGGACGTGCACCACGCCGGCGGCATCATGGCGATCCTCGGCGAACTCGATCGCGCCAGGCTGATCACGACTGATGGACCGACCGTGCATAGCCCGACGCTCGGCGAAGCCCTCAACCGCTGGGACGTGGTGCGCACCACCAGCGAGAAGGTCCGCACCTTCTACTGCGCCGCGCCGGGCGGTGTGCCGACGCAGGAAGCCTTCAGCCAGGATCGCCGCTTCGACGAGGTCGATCTCGACCGCGAAAAGGGCGTCATCCGCAACGCCGCGCATGCCTATTCCAAGGACGGCGGCCTCGCCGTGCTGTTCGGCAACCTCGCCGAGGACGGCTGCATCGTGAAAACCGCCGGCGTCGACGAGAGCATCCTGAAGTTCTCCGGCCCTGCCCGCATCTTCGAAAGCCAGGACGCAGCGGTCGAAGGCATCCTGGGCAACAAGGTGAAGGCTGGCGATGTCGTGCTGATCCGCTATGAGGGGCCGCGCGGCGGCCCCGGCATGCAAGAGATGCTCTATCCGACCAGCTATCTGAAGTCGAAGGGTCTCGGAAAGGCCTGCGCGCTGATCACCGATGGCCGCTTCTCCGGCGGATCGTCGGGCCTGTCGATCGGCCACGTCTCGCCGGAAGCCGCCGAAGGCGGCCTGATCGGGCTTGCCGAGGAAGGCGACATCGTCGAGTTCGACATCCCGAACCGCAAGGTCAACCTCGCGGTCGACGACGCCGAGTTCAAGCGCCGGCGTGAGGCGATGGTCGCGAAGGGCAAGGCCGCATGGAAACCGGCCGCGCCGCGCAAGCGCGCGGTCTCAACCGCGCTGAAGGCCTATGCGGCGTTCGCGAGCAGCGCGGCAAAGGGCGCGGTGCGCATCCTGCCAGAGCAGTGAGCGCGGCGCGGCAGCGTCAACTCAGGCGTGAAGGTCGGCCGCATCGATCCGGATGCGGTCGGCATGGAGCGACCAGTCGCACAGCGACTGCTGCTCGCAGAATTTGAGCTTGGCCATCTCGGTGGCCTGCCCTTCGCTTAACGCATCGATCTCGATCGCGCTTTGGCAGACCTCGCGCTCGCGGCCGTTGCCGCCGAGCACGTCCTTCATGAATTGGACGACGAAGCGTGACATGGAACCCTCCCTGCAGAACCGGCAGAGAGCCGGAGAGGTACCACGCTAGCACTAACCCGAAATGGGAGTGAGTTAATTCGGCGGGGTCGTGTGCGACTGCTCGCGAGCCGCGGGAAAATTATGCGCCGGCCTGCGGCAGGCTGGCCGCGGCGATCGCGACGATCTGCGCAAGGCGGCGGCCGATCCTGGCGTTCGCGGTGCGGAGCAATGTCTGGACCTGTCGCATGATAGATTTCCTTCCGTGCCCGGATTGTTCGAGCATGAAGGGAAAATGGAGCTTTCGAGCTAAGTCGTCGATATCTCAGGGAAAATAACAACGGACGCATTGCCGGGCGGCGGTTCGGCAGTGGGTTTGTTGCTTCAATCAAGGCTCCGGCGAAGGAGATTTTCTCCGGCGTTTTTTGGGCACACAGCCCACGCGCGCGGCTCGCCATCCCGTAAGGGACGCACCGGCTGAAAGGCTCCTTGCGGTAACCCTCCCCCGCAAGGCGGGGCGCTTGCACGATTTCGGAATATTGGAAAAATATTCCTGAGTTGCCCGACGTGTCAAGTTGCCAAGCCGAGCGCCGGCGGCTGCCGGCTCCTTTGCATGGGGTTGTTTTCGATATTTTGGCCGCGCAGCTGTGCGGCCTCCGCAAAGACGGAGCGAGCCTGACCGGCGTGCTCACCTCACTTGGCTGACTCCACCGTAGACAGCAATGGACGTCGACCTACCCCGGCATAAACCCGAACGCCCTCTCGAACCTTCTCGCGTAGACCGGCCAGACTTCGGGATTGATGATGCGCGGCGGGCGCTTGCCGTCGAGGGCGTCGAGGATCTGCTCGGCGGCGATGCGGCCCATGTTGATCCGCGCCTCGCGGGTGACGCCGGCAGTGTGCGGGCTCGCCAGTACATTGTCGAACTGGAGCAGCGGATGATCCGGCGGCGGCGGTTCCTTGGCCCAGACGTCGAGGCCGGCGCCGGCGATCCGCTTCTCGCGCAGCGCGTCCTCCAGCGCCTTCTCGTCGTGGATGAAGCCGCGCGCGGTGGTGACGAAATAGGCGTGCGGCTGCATCAGCGCGAACTCGCGGGTGTTGATCATGCCCCTGCTCTTGCTGTCCAGCGGGCACGAGATCGAGACGAAGTCGGCGCGGCGGAGGAGATCGTCGAGCTCAACCTTCTCCCCGCCCCGCTTCGCCATCTCCTCCGCGGTCAGATAGGGATCGTAGGCGATCACCTTCATGTGCAGGAGGCCCTTGCAGAGCTCGGCGATACGGCGGCCGACATTGCCGAGACCGACGATGCCGACGGTCTTCTCCTTCAGCTCGTTGCCGATCAGGTCGTTGCGATTGACATTGGCCTCGCGCCGCAGCCGGCGGTCGGACTGGATGATGCGCTTCGACAGCGTCAGCATCATGCCGAGCGCGTGCTCGGCGACCGAATTGGCGTTGCCGCCGGACTGGTTGACGACCAGCACACCTGCCGCGGTGCAGGCGTCGACGTCGACGGGATCGAAGCCCGCGCCGTTCGAGGAGACGATCAACAGGTTCGGCGCACGCTTCAGCAGTTCGGCATGGGCATGGAAGTGCGGCGCCAGTTCGTCGCGTGCCGCGCCGATCTGGTAAGCATGCGCTTCCGCCAGGACCGGCGCGAACTGCGCCTCCGGCGTCTCGTTCTCGAGCCGGTCGAGCCGCACGTCCGGCCGCTTCTTCAGGATGTCGACGTAGATGTCGTGGGCGAGGTATTTGACGTAGAACACGCGCTTGTTGTTGACGGTCATGTCTTCGAGCAGCTCTCAGTTTGGGAAGCCATAGAGTCTTGCGGGATTGTCGACGAGGATGCGGTGTCGTGCCGCCGCATCCGGCGTCCATTCGTGGAACAGGTCGAGCAGATGGCCGGCGTCGGGCATCTCGCCTTCGACCCGCGGATGCGGCCAGTCGCCGCCCCATACCAGCCGCTCGGAATTGGCCGATACCAGCGCCTCATGGAATGGGCGCGCATCGGGATAGTCAGGTGCCTTGAGGCTCAGACGATGCGCCCCGGAGAGTTTGGCCCAGCACCAGCCCTCGTCGACCGCGTGCAGCAGGCTCTGAAAGCCCTCGGTGTCGACGCCGGCGCGTGCATCGGTTCGGCCCATGTGATCGACCACGACAGGCAATCCCAGCGCCTTCAGTGCCGGGATCGTCGCGGGCAGATCCTTCACATCGATCCAGAGCTGCAGGTGCCAGCCAAGCTCGGCCATCACGGGCGCATGGGTTTCGGCCACGCTCAAGGGAATGCCGCCGCGATAGTGCAGCTGGCCGCCGCGAAAGAAATGATTGAAGCGCAGCGCGCGAACGCCGAGCACATGCCATTGCCGCAGCGTGCCCGCCGACACATCGGCATCCGCGACGGCGACGCCGCGCAGGCGCGCGGGCTCGCGCTGCAACGCATCCAGCATTGCTGAATTGTCGCAGCCATGCGCGCTGCCCTGTACCAGCACGCCGCGCGCGAAGCCGAGCGCATCGAGCATGCCGAGATACTTCTGCAACGGCGCGTCTGGAGGCGTGTAGCTCCGATCGGCGGCATAGGGAAAGCGCTCCCCCGGACCGAACACATGCGCATGCGTGTCGCAGGCCCTCGGCGGCAGCGCCTCGCGCGGCGGCGTGACCGGGCGCGGCGGCAGGCAGGCCGGGATCTCGGAGGTCGTCATCGGCTCACTCCGCCATCATGCCGGCGGCCTTGATGATCGGCCCCCATTTGTCATAGTCGGCGTGGATCTTGGCATCGAACTTGTCCGGCGTGCTGCCGATCGGAATCGCGCCGAGCTTGCCGAGACGTTCCTTCACGGACGGCGTATTCAGCGCTGCAACGAAATCACGCGAGATCTGTCCGGCCAGGTCGGCCGGCATGCCGCCGGGCCCGAGCAGCCCCCACCACACCTCGGTGTCGTAGCCGGGCACGGCTTCCGACATGCTGGGCACGTCGGGCAGGAACGGCGCGCGCGTCGCGGTCGTCACCGCAAGCGCCCGCACCGTGCCGGCCTGCAGCTGCCCGACCGATTCCGGCCCGTTATTGAACGACATCGGAATCTGGCCGCCGAGCAGATCGTTGATCGCGGGCGCGCCGCCCTTGTAGGGGATGGCCTCCAGATCGATCTTCGCCAGATTGTTCAGGAGCTCGCCGGCCAGATGCGTCGAAGTTCCGTTACCGGCATGCGCAAAGGACAGGCTGCCGGGTTTCGCCTTCGCCGCGGCGATAACGTCGCCAACCGATTTGAACGGTGAATCGGTCCGCACCAGCAGCACGTTCGGCGACGATGCGAGCAGCGAGATCGGCGAAAAATCCTTGAAGGTGTCGTAGGGCAGTTTCGGATAGAGGAATGGATTGGTGGCATGCCCGCTCGCCACCATGATCAGATTGTAGCCGTCCGGCGCGGACGTCGCGATCGCCTGCGAGGCGATCACCCCGCCGGCGCCGGGCCGGTTCTCGACCACGATCGATTGTCTCCAGCTCTTCGACACCGTATCGGCGAGCGTGCGCGTCAGCACATCGACGCCGCCGCCGGGCGGATATGGCACGAGGATGTGAACCGCCTTGGTCGGGAACGGTTGGGCCGAGGCAATGCCGGCCGCGATCATCGCCGCTGCCGCGACGGCCGTCCGCCAGACCCACCCGGCCATGCACACCCTCCCGTCATTATTGTTGTCATTTCTATCGCACGCCGGATCGGCGCCGTATCGCCGAAATCCGCAGATCGCGTTGCGGCCGGGGCATGTTGACAATCCCGTGCACCACGTCAAGTTTTCACCCGCAAGCGGCCACAAGCGTCGCGCGACGAGGGAGAACGGGATGGCCGCATCAGCGGAACAAAGCTCAGCTCAGAAGCAGGCGTCGCCCGCGACGACCTGGCACGGCATCGTGCTCGAGACGCTGAAGCGCAACGAGATCCGCCTGGTCCCCTACGTACCCGACCGGGTGTTGACCACGCTGATCAAGAATCTGCACGCCGATCCCTATTTCACGACGTTTCCGACCGCGCGCGAGGAAGAGGCCGTCGGCATCGTCTCCGGCGCCTGGATGGCCGGGATGCGCGGCGCGGTGCTGATGCAGACCTCGGGCTTTGCCACGCTCGCCAATGTGCTGGCCTCGCTCGCGGTGCCCTACCAGATCCCGCTGATCATGTTCGTCTCCGAGCGCGGCACGCTCGGCGAGTTCAACTACGGCCAGGCGTTGGTCTGCCGCACCATGCGCCCGGTGCTGGATTCGCTTGCCGTGGAACACCACACCGTCACGCGGCTCGACGAGCTCGAGTTCATCGCCGACCGCTCGATCAAGCAGGCCGTCACCACCCAGGCGCCCGTGGCGCTGATCCTCTCGCCGCTTCTGACCGGCGGCAAAACGTTCGACAAGTGAGATCAGCCATGACCGCAACACCAGCACGCAACACCAAGGTGATGAACCGCTTCGATCTCACCCAGCGCCTGATCGCCAAGCTGAAGGACGAGGCCGTGATCGGCGGCATCGGCAACACCAATTTCGACCTCTGGGCCGCCGGCCATCGCCCGCAGAATTTCTACATGCTGGGCAGCATGGGGCTCGCCTTTCCGATAGCACTCGGCGTCGCGCTGGCGCAGCCGAAGCGGCGGGTGTTCGCGCTCGAAGGCGACGGCTCGCTGTTGATGCAGCTCGGCTGCCTCTCGACGATCGCAACGCAGGCGCCGAAGAACCTCACCATGGTGGTGATGGACAACGGCATCTATCAGATCACCGGCAGCCAGCCGACGCCGGCCGCCGGTCACACCGATGTCGTCGCGGTCGCACTGGCAAGCGGCCTCGCCAAGAGCTCCTGGGCCGCGGATGAAGACGACTTCGAGCGGCTGATCGAGCAATCGATGACGGCCACAGCGCCGACCCTGATCGGCGTCCGCATCGACGACAAGCCCGGCACCGGCACGACGCGCCGCGATCCCGTGCAGATCCGCGAGCGGTTCATGCACGGCATGGGGGTAAGGCAGTTGTTGTAGTGCACCTCGGCGCAGGTCGCAGCGCTTCGCGCAATTCTCGTCCCGTCATTGCGAGCGAAGCGAAGCAATCCATGCTGCCGCACGCGTGGAAAGATGGATTGCCTCGTCCCTTCGCTCCTCGCAATGACGGCGGGAGACTCAAGGTTTAGCTCAATTCATCCGCAGCTCGGTGATGTGCGTCGGGTCGGGCTTCAACTCGCCACGCTCGACGCGCTTGACGATGTCGGTCAGGGCGGCGTTGGCGTTGCAGGCAAGGCCGAGCTTTTCGCCCTCGCGCACCACGAAGCCGTTGAGGAATTCGATCTCCGTGCGGCGGCCCTTCTGCATGTCCTGGCCCATCGAGGGGCGCTGAGCGGATGAGGTGCGCTTGCTGTCCTTGAATCGCTGCTCGTCGCAGGCGCGGATTGCGGCCTCGTCGCCTTCGCCGGCGCGGGCGATGGTCTCGGGCGGCAGATGCAGGATCTCTTCGAGCTGATAGCCGTAGGCCTGGCCGACGCGGATCGCCTCGCTGCCGAGCCGCGTCGAGAAGCGGCGCAGCGGCTCGCTCTGCAGGATCTCGCCGCCCGGCAGGCCGCTGCAGGCCGACAGTCCGTTGGCCATCACGTTGGCGACCAGCTTCGACCAGCGCTCGCCCCAGAGATTGCTCGTCACCTTCGCGCTGTCGGAATAGCCGACCAGACGGCGGACTTCTTCCGCGCGCTCCGTGATGCGCCCGTGCACCTCGCCGGCGCGAAACACCGTGTGCGCCGCCCCGCCCTTGCCGGCGCCGCGATGGATGTGGCCGGGCTCCGGCAAATTGACGGTGATGCTGCTCGCGATGCAGCCGAGCGTCTTGCCCCAGCCGACGATGCCGGCGATGGTCTCCTCGTTCATGCAGTTCTGCAGCGACACCACATAGCCGTCCGGCGCCAGATATTGCCGGATCAGCATGGTGGCCCAGGCCGTGTCGTATGACTTCATGCAGACGAATGCGATGTCGACCGGCTTCTCCTTGGCGAGTTGCTGCGCGTCGGTGACGTGGAGCGCGCGAACCGGAACCGAGAATTCCGCGATGTCCATCGCATGGGTCACGCGCAGCCCGTGCTTTCTCATGTGCTCGACATGCTCGGGCCAGGGATCGATGAAGGTGACGTCCTCACCGGCCTGCACCATGTGCGCACCGGCATACCCGCCGACGGCGCCAGCTCCGACGATCGCGATCTTCCGACCCATGCTTGCTTCCCCTGGACCTGTTGTAGCGGACGCACACGCGTCCCGCGGTTGGGGAGCACTGTAGTGGATCGGGGCTTCGTGCCAACGGCCGCCTTATGTCAAAAGCGGGCCGGTGCCATGCCGATAGTCGTGGGCTGCCCGTTCATTCCGCAGGCTTGCGGGACCTTCGCCGCCTTGGAGGCGAAGGCGAAGCGGCCGTGGGCTTGACGCGAATGCGCGTCGTTCCGCCTTTGGGCTGATCGATCTCGAACGAGTTGGTCTTGCGCACGAGATCGCTCAGCTTGCGGAACCCGTAGGTCCGCGGATCGAAATCGGACGCGAGATTGGCGAGCTGTCGTCCGACTTCGCCAAGGGTCACCCAGCCGTCCTCGCTCTCCATCTGGGTGATGACCTTCTTGATGACAGGGGTCGCGGCGTCGGGCGGCTGAAGCGAGTTCGGACCTGCGGCAGCGTCCTTGTTGCTCACCGTCCCGGCAAGCAGGTTCTCGGTGTAGACGAATCGGCGGCAGGCCTGCCTGAAGCTCTCCGGCGTCTTCTGCTCGCCGAACCCGAACACATCGACGCCATGCTCGCGGATGCGAGCGGCAAGGCGGGTGAAATCGCTGTCCGACGACACCAGGCAGAAGCCATCGAACCGGCCGCTATGCAGCAGGTCCATCGCATCGATCACCAGCGTGATGTCGGAAGCGTTCTTGCCGGTCGTATAGGCGAACTGCTGCTGCGGAATGATGGCGTGCTTCGACAGAATATCGGCCCAGCTCCTGGAGCGGGGATTGGAGAAGTCGCCATAGATGCGGCGGACGCTGGCCTCGCCGATCTTGGCGATCTCCTCGAACAATCCGTCGGCGATCTTTGCCGAGGCGTTGTCGGCGTCAATCAGGACGGCGAGACGGGGCGAGCGGAGTTCGGAAGGCATGACTGTCCCCATCGTTGGACCCGCAAACTCTATGCGGCGATGGAAGGATATACCGATGTCGGGGCGCTCGCCGCCAGCCTTAATTTTCCGAGAGACAGCCGTACCTTTGACAGCTCCGCCGGTTCGGATCAAATCACCTCGCCGGCGTCGATCGCCCGTTTTGCGAACTCGATGGCTTTCTCGGCAGTGATGGCGTCGGCCGACGTCGTGGCTTCGTCGCGCACCGCGGGCGGAAAGGCAATCCGGATCTTCTTGCCGTTCGAGCGGCGGATCGTTGCACGCCACCGGTCGGTATCGCGGCGGTAGGCGTCGATCAGAAAGGTCTTGTAGGCAACGCCGCTCATCGGTGACGGCCTCAATGGATTTTCAGGCGCAGGCGGCGCGCTCGCGACGTCGCGGACCAGCGCGGTGATCCCCTCGACGATCTCGTCCCGGGCACGGCCTGTCGCATCCTTGAGCAGATATCTGACCGCAGCGCCGATTTCCGCCCGGGCGCGATCCTCGCTCGCGAAATCCGTATCGATCTGAGCTGACATGGTGGAAGCGCCTCCCTCGGCGCACAGCGTCAGGCACCTACCGCGCGCCCGGCACGTTTGCCGTCAGCCGACACCTAATCGTGCGTCCGTTAAAGCCGAATTATCAGAAGGGCTTCGATTTTAGCGGCGCCGTTAATCGACCTTGCCATCCGCGGCGGCGCTGCGGCTATCCGCCAAGACAACACCAAGTCCAACGAATCCTCGCGGGCGACTGGCCCGCGAGGATGTCGGCAATCAAGAAAGCTTCCAGCTCGATCACTCGATGACCCGTATCACCATGCGGGTACGCGGGTCGACGATCACGCGGCGATCATTGACCACCGCATAGCGATACTCGGTGTAACGCGGCACCGGGCGCAGCACGACCGTGTCGGGCAACGGCTCGCCGACCACGACGCGTTCGTGCACCACGACTGAAGGTTCGTCGCGCGGGATCGACGAGATCACGGCATTCGGAATCTCGAGCCCGGCGCCGACCGCGGCGCCAACGGTACCGCCGACGATCGCGCCGACCGGCCCCGCAACATCGCCGCCCGCCCGCGCACCGTTCGCGGCGCCCGCTGCAGTAGTCGACTGCGCAAAAGCCGAACCTGATGCGAGCAGCGACGCAGCGACAATTGAAACAACAAAACGCTTCGTCATCATTCTCCTCCTCCGAGTTTGATAGACGCCTTTCAACAGCCGGAGGAATGAGTTGTTCCTGTTCGAAAACGGCAACGTCGCGAGCAGGTCTGATTTCACTGCAATTGCAGTCAGTTCCGACGCAGATGAAAAATGCCGCTTCGGATGTTGTCCGAAGCGGCATTCATCGTTGGTTCATGTCAGCGTGGGATCAGAGCAGACCCACGGGATCAGAGCAGGCCCGCGCCGCGCGCCCATTTGTACTTGGCGCCGAGCACCTCGACCGGAAGCTCGGTCGAATAGGCATAGGCCGGGATGCCGTGCTGGTAGAGATATTCGGCGGCCTCCTCGACCTCGACGTCGCCGGCGAGCGAGGCGACGATCGGCTTCACGAAACCCTTGGCCTCCATCTCCTTCTTCACCTCGACCATGTTGCGGGCGAACACCATCGGCGGCGTGACGATCGTGTGCCAGTAGCCGAGGATCAGCGCGTGGATGCGCTCGTCCGACAGGCCGAGCTTCACGGTGTTGACATAGGTGATCGGCGGCTCGCCCCCGGTGATGTCAACGGGATTGCCGGCCGCACCGAACGGCGGGATGAACTTGCGGAAGGCGGCATCGAGATCCGGCGGCATCTGCATCAGCGATAGGCCGTTGTCGACGACCGAGTCCGACAGCAGCACGCCGGAGCCGCCGGCGCCGGTGATGATCAGCACGTTCTCGCCCTTCGGCGTCGGCAGCACCGGCACACCGCGGGCGAATTCGAGCAGCTGCCGCAAGCTGCGGGCGCGGATCACGCCGGATTGCTTGAACACGTCCTCGTAGATCTTGTCGTTGCCGGCCAGCGCGCCGGTGTGCGACGAGGCCGCCTTCGCACCGGCCGAGGTACGGCCGGCCTTGAGCACGACGACCGGCTTCTTCTTCGAGACGCGCTTGGCGGCTTCCGCAAAAGCGCGGCCGTCCTTCAGGTCCTCGCAGTGCTGCGCGATCAAATTGGTGTTCGGGTCCTGCTCGAAGAAGGCGAGCAGATCGTCCTCGTCGATGTCGGACTTGTTGCCGAGGCCGACGATCGCCGACACGCCCATCTTCGCCGAGCGCGAGAAGCCGATGATCGCCATGCCGATGCCGCCCGACTGCGACGACAGCGCCGCGTGGCCCTTGACGTCATAGGCGGTGCAGAAGGTCGCGCAGAGATTGGCCGGCGTGTAGTAGAAGCCGTAGATGTTCGGCCCCATCAGGCGGATGTCGTACTTCTTGCCGACCTCGACGATCTCGGCCTGCAGCTCCGGCGCACCGGCTTCGGCAAAGCCCGACGGAATCAGCACCGCACCTGGGATTTTCTTCTCGCCACACTCGGCCAGCGCGCCGGCGACGAATTTGGCGGGGATCGCGAACACAGCAGTGTCGATCACGCCCGGCACGTCCTTGACGCTCTTGTACGCCTTGTAGCCGAGGATCTCGCCCGCCTTCGGGTGGATCGGATAGATCTCGCCCTTGTAGCCGCCGTTGACGAGGTTCTTCATCACGGAGTTGCCGATCTTGCCGTCCTCCGCGGAGGCGCCGATCACCGCAACGCCCTTCGGCTGCATGATGCGGTTCATCGCAGCTATGATCTCTTCGGTCGGGCGCGGCGCCGGACGCGGCTTGTAGTTGAAGTCGACGACGATGCGGACGTCGGCCGCGATCGCATCCTTCCTGGTCGCGAACACGGGATTGAGGTCGAGCTCGACGATCTCGGGGAAATCGCTGACGAGCTGCGAGACCTTGACGATGACGTCGGCCAGCGCCTCGCGATTGACGGGATCGCCGCCGCGCACGCCCTTCAGCATCTCGTGCGCCTGGATGCCGTCGAGCATCGACAACGCATCCTCCCGGGTCGCGGGCGCGAGACGGAACGTGATGTCCTTCAGAACCTCGACCAGCACGCCGCCGAGGCCGAATGCGACCAGCTTGCCGAACGAGCCGTCGGTGATGGAGCCGACGATGACCTCGGTGCCGCCGCCCAGCATCTGCTGCACCTGGATGCCTTCGATCTTGGCGTCGGCCTTGTACTTCCTGGCGTTGGCGAGAATGGTCTCGTAGCTCTTCTCGGCCTCCGCGGCGCTCTTGACGCCGACCACGACGCCGCCGGCCTCGGTTTTGTGGAGGATGTCGGGCGAGACGATCTTCATCACCACCGGGAAGCCCATGTCGGAGGCGACCCGCGCGGCATCGGCGGCGGACTTGGCAACGCCTTCCTTGGGCACCGGAATGCCGTAGGCGTCGCACACCACCTTGCCCTCGGGCGCGGTGAGGCTCGTGCGCCTGTCGGCCTTGACCGCATCGAGAACTTTGCGGACCGCATCCTTTGAGTTTGACATTGACTTCCTCCTGGGACAAATTTTATGGCATTTGGTATGCCAGAGAAGAAATTGTCAAGGTCGCTGAATGCTCAAAAGCGCCAAAAATAAAGGTATCTTGACATTCTGGTATTTGGCATGCCAAAAACTTAGGTAATTTCTTCTGCTAAGAAGACGTCTCCAAGAGGAGGAGACGAGTCGTGCCAGATCCAAAACAGACCAAGGCGTCGCCTATCATGGCAGACACAGACATCGCCATCGTCCGGATCGCTCCGGAGACGAGCTTCAAGAACAAGGCCTACGAGGCCTTGAAGGAAGCGATTCTGAAAATGGACATCTACGCGACGCCTGAGCCGGTCATGCTCGACGAGCGCGCGCTGTCGGAACGGCTCGGCGTCAGCCGCACGCCGATCCGCGAGGCGATCGCGATGCTCGAGCAAGACGGCTTCGTGAAAACCGTGCCGCGCCGCGGCATCGTCGTGGTCCGCCGCAGCAAGGCCGAGATCGTCGACATGATCCGCGCATGGGCGGCACTGGAAAGCATGGCGGCGCGCCTGATCACGACCACCGCGCGCAAGAAGGACATCACGGCGCTGCGCGACTTCTTCAGAGATTTCGGCCCCGATCGCCTGCCGCAAGATCACGTCGAGGAATATTCCAAGGCCAACATCGCCTTCCATCAGGCACTGATCTCGCTGTCGGAATCGCCCGTGCTGGTCGATCTCACCAACGACCTGCTGCTGCATGTGCGCGGCTATCGCCAGCTCACGATCGGCCGCAAGGACCGCACCGCGACTTCGTTGCCCGAGCATCTCGGGATCATCGAGGCGCTGGAGGCACGCGACACCGAGCTCGCCGAGAAGCGGGCCCGCGATCACACGCTCGGCCTTGCCGCCTATGTCGAGGCGCACGGCCAGGAGCTGTTCACTTAGTTACTTTGAGTCCACACGCTTCAGACGACCATGAGATCGTCCGAACAAGAACGATCAGGGAGACGATGCCGATGCTGAATACCGCCGCGAAGTCCGAGGCACCGGGTACCGAGCAAGAACTGACCGATGGCTTCCACCTCGTCATCGATGCGCTCAAGCTCAACGGCATCAACACCATCTACGGTGTGCCGGGTATCCCGATCACGGACCTGGGCCGTATGGCCCAGGCGGCGGGCATTCGCGTGCTGTCGTTCCGCCATGAGCAGAACGCCGGCTATGCGGCATCGATTGCGGGCTTCCTGACCAAGCGCCCCGGCGTCTGCCTCACGGTGTCGGCGCCCGGCTTCCTCAACGGCCTCACCGCGCTGGCGCACGCCACCACCAACTGCTTCCCGATGATCCTGATCTCGGGCTCCTCCGAGCGCGAGATCGTCGACCTGCAGCAGGGCGACTATGAGGAGATGGATCAGCTCGCCATCGCAAAGCCGCTGTGCAAGGCGGCGTTCCGCGTGCTGCACGCCCAGGACATCGGCATCGGCCTTGCGCGCGCTATCCGCGCCGCGGTGTCGGGCCGTCCGGGCGGCGTCTATCTCGACCTGCCGGCAAAGCTGTTCTCCCAGGTGATGAATGCCGATGCCGGCCAGAAATCGCTGGTCAAGGTGATTGACGCAGCACCCGAGCAGATCCCCTCGCCTTCGGCGATCAAGCGCGCGCTCGATGTGCTCAAGAGCGCGAAGCGTCCGCTGATCATCCTTGGCAAGGGCGCGGCGTACGCGCAGGCTGACGAGCAGATCAAGGCCTTCGTCGAGAAGAGCGGCGTTCCGTTCCTGCCGATGAGCATGGCCAAGGGCCTGCTGCCCGATCTGCATCCGCAATGCGCGGGTGCGGCGCGCTCCACCGCGCTGAAGGACGCCGACGTCGTGATGCTGATCGGTGCCAGGCTCAACTGGCTCTTGTCGCACGGCAAGGGCAAGACCTGGGGCGAAGCTCCGAAGAAGTTCATCCAGGTCGATATCGAGCCGAAGGAAATGGATTCCAACGTCGAGATCGTCGCCCCCGTGGTCGGCGATATCGGCTCCTGCGTCACCGCGTTGCTGCAGGGCATGGGCGCGAACTGGACCGCGGCGCCGGCCGACTGGGTCGGCAAGATCACGACCAAGCGCGACGAGAACGTCGCCAAGATGGCGCCGAAGCTGATGAGCAACGCCTCGCCGATGGACTATCACGGTGCGCTCGGCGCACTGCGCGCCATCATCGCGGAACGTCCGGACACCATTTTCGTCAACGAAGGCGCCAACACGCTCGACCTCGCCCGCGGCGTCGTCGACATGCACAAGCCGCGCAAGCGGCTCGACGTCGGCACCTGGGGCGTAATGGGCATCGGCATGGGCTATTCGATCGCGGCCGCGATCGAGACCGGCCATCCCGTGCTCGCGGTCGAGGGCGACAGCGCCTTCGGCTTCTCCGGCATGGAGGTCGAGACCATCTGCCGCTACAAGCTGCCGATCTGCGTCGTGATCTTCAACAATGACGGCATCTATCGCGGCACCGACGTCAACGATGTGAGCGCCGATCCGGCGACCACCGTGTTCGTCAAGGGCTCGCGCTACGACAAGATGATGGAAGCCTTCGGCGGCGTCGGCGTCAACGCGACTTCGCCCGACGAGCTGAAGCGCGCGGTCAACGCGGCGCTGGATTCCGGCAAGCCGACGCTGATCAACGCAGTGATCGATCCGGCAGCGGGCTCGGAGAGCGGCCGCATCGGCAACCTCAATCCACAGAGCGTTCTGAAGAAGAAGTAAGTCACCCCCTAACCCCAATCACTCCCTGCGGGTGCAGGGGCCTACAGAGTACGGAGCACACGATATGACCAAGGCGCTCACGGGCGTTCGCATTCTCGATTTCACCCACGTCCAGTCGGGCCCGACCTGCACGCAGTTGCTGGCCTGGTTCGGCGCAGACGTGATCAAGGTCGAGCGCCCCGGCGTCGGCGACATCACGCGCGGCCAGCTGCAGGACATCCCGAACGTGGACAGCCTGTATTTCACCATGCTGAACCACAACAAGCGCTCGATCACGCTCGACACCAAGAACCCGAAGGGCAAGGAGGTGCTGACCGCGCTGATCAAGAGCTGCGACGTGCTGGTCGAGAACTTCGGTCCCGGCGTGCTCGACCGCATGGGCTTCTCCTGGGAGAAGATCCAGAGCATCAACCCGAAGATGATCGTCGCCTCGATCAAGGGCTTCGGCCCCGGCCCGTATGAGGATTGCAAGGTCTATGAGAACGTCGCGCAGTGTACCGGCGGCGCCGCCTCGACCACCGGCTTCCGCGACGGCCTGCCGCTCGTCACCGGCGCGCAGATCGGCGACAGCGGCACCGGCCTGCATCTCGCGCTCGGCATCGTCACCGCGCTCTATCACCGGACCCATTCGGGCCGCGGCCAGCGCGTCACCGCGGCGATGCAGGACGGCGTCTTGAACCTGTCGCGCGTCAAGCTGCGCGACCAGCAGCGCCTCGCCCACGGTCCGCTGAAGGAATATAGCCAGTTCGGCGAAGGCATTCCGTTCGGAGACGCCGTGCCGCGCGCCGGCAACGATTCCGGCGGCGGCCAGCCCGGCCGCATCCTGAAGTGCAAGGGCTGGGAGACCGATCCGAACGCTTACATCTACTTCATCACCCAGGCCCCGGTCTGGGAGAAGATCTGCGACGTGATCGGCGAGCCGACCTGGAAGACCGATCCGAATTACGCCAAGCCGGCGGCCCGCCTGCCGCGCCTGAACGAGATCTTCGCCCGCATCGAGCAGTGGACGATGACCAAGACCAAGTTCGAGGCGATGGAAATCCTCAACAAGGACGACATCCCCTGCGGTCCGATCCTGTCGATGAAGGAACTCGCGGAAGACCAGTCGCTGCGCGCGACCGGCACCGTGGTCGAGGTCGATCATCCGACCCGCGGCAAGTATCTCTCGGTCGGCAACCCGATCAAGCTGTCGGATTCACCGAGCGACGTGCAGCGATCGCCGCTGCTCGGCGAACACACCGACGAGATCCTGCGCGAGGTGCTCGGCTTCTCCGATCACCAGGTCGCCGAGATCCACGACTCCGGCGCGCTGGATCCGCCGCGCAAGCAGGCGGCGGAGTAAGCGACGCGCTTAAGATCACAGATGGCCGCGGACAACCGCGGCCATTTTCTTTTGGATGAGGACATAAGGCGGCGCGGTACGGCAGCGGGCTGAACTCGGCGTCAGGCATCTCGTTTGAAGCGAAGCGCCGCGCGCCTGATCGTCGGCGCCGCGACAAGCAGCGCCGACGATGTCAGACCTCAAGCTTTCGCCGTCCTCGGGACGATCAAGCCAGGAGCGGCACGGCAGAGACGTAGAACACCTCGAGGTTTCCGGCCGTCCATTGCGGCAGGGTCCCCTGAGGATAATACTGGCAGTTGACAATGCCGCTGCCATTCCCGCGCCGCGACTCGACTCCGGCAGCATTCATCCGCAGATAGGCGTTCGGATGGTTGAAGGAGCGGATCGCGACCACGGGGCTGTTCGGTATCGGAACGAACTGGAACACCTCGTCGTTCCCGGGCGCAACCTGCGGCTGGGTGCCTTGAGCGTAGTACTGGCAGTTGACCGTTCCGCTTCCGGCCGCATTGAATTCAGTCACGCCCGAGCCGTCCATGCGCAGATACGCATGTGCAGAAACGGTCGATCTGAGTGCGAAGGCCGTGTCAGAGAGTGCAACGAACAGGAAGACTTCATCGTTGCCGGGCGCGGTGACCGGCTCGCTTCCCGGTCCATAGAACTGACAATTCACGGTGCCGCTTCCGGCGCCGTTGAAGCTGGTCACCTTGGAGGTGTCCATGCGAAGGAATGCGAACGAGTTGGTCGCGGAACGAATCCAGATGTTTGTCATGATGCTGTTCTCCTCGGAGTGTGTCCCTCCTGTTGAAAGCTAGTGAGCCGCGGACGTGTCGTGGCGCCAGCGGTTGTCGCGAGTGGTCGCTAAGCGATCCCGCTTGCTTCTGACACTAATGCACGCCAAGCGTGTACTGCCGTGATCCAAATCACAGGAGGTGCAGAGGAAAATTTGAATCGAATGCGTGATCGCGTCACAAGGCGCAGCAGGACGTTCAGCAGGGCGGACACCGGTCGCGGCAAGCCGAGATCGCTGCACGCGCAGGCCGTTCATCCGATACGAAGCCGACCGGCCTGGCAGAGGCGTTGGGCAGGTCACGCCGAGAGCGATGCTGACGTCCTATCGAGGACGGCCGCGCTCGAGGCCATGCAGCACCATATCAGACTCGACCTTGTGCTAGCATATGCGATGCGCTGGCACTCACGCGGGCGATGACCGACAGCGCCCGCCGGAGAGTGGATGGAGTTCGCCGCACCGAAACCATGGTAAGCCCCGCCTGATGCAGTTTTTGTCACCCGAGCAGGAAAGGCGGCACGTGACGGCCAAACCCAACCAACCTTCCTCATCCGCCCGGATCCCCACGGGAATCTGGGCGCTGGGCTTCGTGTCGATGCTGATGGACGTCTCCTCCGAGATGATCCACGCGCTCCTGCCGGTCTATCTCGTCACCGTGCTCGGCACCTCGATGGTGACGGTCGGCCTCATCGAGGGCATCGCGGAAGCGACCGCCTCGATCACGAAGATCTTCTCCGGCGCGCTATCTGATTGGCTAGGCAAGCGCAAGCTGCTCGCGGCGCTTGGCTATGGACTTGCCGCCATCACCAAGCCGGCGTTCCCGCTGGCGCCGACTGTCGGCTGGCTGGTCGCCGCCCGCTTCATCGATCGCGTCGGCAAGGGCATACGCGGCGCACCGCGCGATGCGCTCGTCGCCGATATCGCGCCCCCCGAATTGCGCGGCGCGAGTTTCGGGCTGCGGCAATCGCTCGACACCGTCGGCGCCTTCCTCGGCCCCCTGCTCGCCATCGCCCTGATGTGGGCCAGCGCCGACAACTTCCGCGTGGTCTTCTGGGTCGCCGTGCTCCCGGCCTTTCTCTCGCTTGCGCTGATCGTGCTTGCCGTCGAGGAGCCGAAGCGGCACGCGGACGCCGGCGCCGCGAAAAATCCGCTTAGCCTCGCCGCTGCGAAGAATCTTGGAGGAGCTTACTGGCGTGTGGTCGGGATCGGCGTCGTGTTCACGCTCGCCCGCTTCAGCGAGGCGTTCCTGATCCTGCGTGCGCAAGATGTCGGACTTGGCGCGATGTGGGTGCCCGCGGTGTTGGTGCTGATGAACATCGTCTATGCGTTGTCGGCCTATCCCGCCGGCGTGCTGGCTGACCGGATCGACCGCACCGGCCTGCTCGGGCTCGGCCTCGCATGCCTTGCCGCCGCCGATCTCGCGCTTGCGGGCTTTGCAAATCTCGGCGGGGTCGCGCTCGGCGTCATCCTTTGGGGCCTGCACATGGGACTGACGCAAGGCCTTTTCGCAACGCTGGTCGCGGACGCCTCGCCCGCTTCGCTGCGCGGTACCGCCTATGGATATTTCAACCTGTTCACCGGCATCGCGATGCTTGGCTCGAGCATCATCGCGGGCGCCCTGTGGGACGCGCTTGGACCCGCGGCCACGTTCCTTTGCAGCCTGGCCCTCGCCCTGCTGTCGCTCGCGGGACTTCTCACCATTGGCAGGATCGGCAAGGACCCGGGCCGGGAACGTTGAGCAGATGGCGGTCAGGCGAACTGCGCGAGTGGGAGTTCGCCTGCCCTCCCTGACCAGCGCGGGCAATCGCATTTGGCATCAATCGGCTTTCCGCACCGTCATGGCCCGGCATAGCCGTCAGAAGGACGGCGTCGCTTCCGCTCGCGTATCCCCGGGCATGACGAGTTTGTGGAGGGACCGAGCCCATCAGGCGCGGGTCAGCCCTGCACACCCAGCTTCCACAGCGGCGGCAGGTCGGCGAACGGCGGCGTGGTGTGGGCGATCGCGATCGCGGCACGACGGCTGTCGGAATCGATCTTGCTGTTGATCGCCTTGACGTGCGCCTTCACGGCATCGAGTCCGACCCCGAGGATGGCAGCGATCTCTTCGTTCGACTTGCCCTGAGCGATCCATGACGCCACCTCGATCTGGCGCGGCGTGAGCGTGGGAAATGCCAGCCGTAGTCGATCGCTCGGCGTCAGCGCCGCCAGCGTTCGCTCCTGCGACTGGCGGTAGCTGCGTAGGATGTGCGGCCGAAAGCCCTGCATCCGGTCGCGCTCATCGTCGCTGAACGCCGGCCGTCCCACGACGCGATGCCCGACAACCGTGACCACGTAGCCGGCGTGCTCGAACGCGATTCCCATGATCCGCCGCGCCCCCGACGGCAGGAACACCTCCTTGGCGATCGGCAACTCGACGAATTCCTCATCGCTGAAGAAATCCGACTCGCGCAGCGCACGCTCGCCATAGAACGCCGGATCGTGTTGCCAGAACGGATGCGAATGCATGTGCTTCGCAAACGCCTGCATCCCGCGGGCGCGGACATCAGGATCGTCTCCGACCGAAATCAACGATCGGAAATCCCAGCTCGGACGATGGAATTCGGTAAAGCTTACCACCTCCGCATCAACCAGGCGGCCGACGCAGGCGAACATGACGCCTGGCAGCGTGTGCAGGTTGGGCTCGGATTCGTAGAGGCGAATGATTTCGGCGTCGAGTTTGCTGTCCCGTTCCATGGGCTTCTGATCGAAAGCGTTTGATTTGATTTTTCGGCTATCGCTGCAACGTCGCGACGTGCCTACATGTTGCAGCAAAGCCTCGCTCGCCGTCTTATCGCTCGTGCGCGCGTTGGTATACCCTTTTGGGTAGTGGCCAGATCGCATTCGGTTGCGGAATCTCTCTGCTGTGTCGAGTCCGACACATCGCGCGACGTCGTCTCGGGCTGCAACACGGATGCCCCGGCGAAAGTTGCAACAATTCGAGTTACGACCGGGACTGAACGCGGTGACCCCATTGGAAGACGCAGCGGAACGTCCCGTTGTAGGACAATTCGACAAGGCACGTTCTGGTTGTCTTGAGGCAAGATTGCGCGAAAAGTATTTTCGTGCGCTCGCCACCGTGTCACCGCTTGCGCTGATCCTCGGCACGATAGGCTTTGCGGTTCCAGCTCACGCCCAGGCGGCCTGCACGGCCGACACCACGGCGTGCAGTGCAGCCGGGGGAAGCGTCGCTTTCGACCGTGGCGGCCTCGGCGGCAGCGGCAATGGCGTCGGCGGCAACGGCAGCACCATTGTGGGGGGCGTCACAGTGCAAACGCCGGGCAGCCCGAGCAGCAGCGGCACGGGCGGGATCGGCGGTGCTGGAGAAAGCGCTGGAGGATCCGGCGGCGCCCCTGGCTCGACAGCATCCGGAACGGCCGTCGTGTCAGCAACAACCACCGGCGTTACCGGAGGCACTGGACCGGACGGGTTCAATTTCGCGTCGGGCGGAGGCGGCGGCGGCACAGGAGTGTATTTTTCGGGCACATCCCTGACCATCAACAGCGGAGTGACCGTCAAAGGCGGCAACGGCGGCGCTGGCGGAAATGGCACCGGCAGTATTGTGAGTGACGGCG
>NZ_LNCU01000036.1:90615-101061 GCF_001542415.1 Bradyrhizobium macuxiense | reverse complement strand
AGCGGGTGTCGGTGGCGGGTTCGCCGGTGGCGGCGGAGGCGGCGGCGACGGCTTGCTGGTGCTTGGCGATAGAACGTCGATCGTCAACACGGGCAGCATTACCGGAGGGATCGGCGGCAACGGCGCGACCGGTGCCTCTGGAGCATCCTCCGCCGGCGACAGCGGCACCGGCGTCAATCTGGCCAGCAGCGGCAATACGCTGGGCAACACCGGCACCATCACGGGCGGTGCCGGGAACGGCACAGGTGCCGCCGGCATCGGTGTCATGACCAATGGAAACAGCACCATCAACAATGCCGGGACGATCAGCGGCGGCCTCAACACTGATGGCGTGACCCACGCGGCCGCGATCCGCTTCGGCGGAACCGGCAATGCCTTGAATTTGCAGACCGGCTCGACCCTGATCGGCGATATTCAATTGATCAGTGGCGCCGGAGCGACTATCGCGGCACAAGCCGGTGGGCTGACGCTCGGCAACAACGTCGTGCTCGGCTCCGGCTCTCTCATCACCTTCAACTCGGCCACGTCAGGTCTTTCGGTCTCCGGCGTGGTATCCG
The DNA here is from genome assembly GCF_001542415.1 of Bradyrhizobium macuxiense. Taxonomy (GTDB): domain Bacteria; phylum Pseudomonadota; class Alphaproteobacteria; order Rhizobiales; family Xanthobacteraceae; genus Bradyrhizobium; species Bradyrhizobium macuxiense. The sequence continues at coordinate 100,504 of NZ_LNCU01000036.1, read as the reverse complement.
GCGCGGGCAGCGTGGCGGTCACCGGAACCGGCACGATCGTGCTCTCCGGCGCCAACACCTACACCGGGGGAACGACGCTGGTGGGCGGAAGGCTGTCGGTGTCTTCAGACGCCAATCTCGGAGCAGCCTCGAGCCCCCTCACCTTCAACGGCGGCACCCTGCAGGTGACCGGAACGAGCTTCACCGGCACGTCGCGAACCATCAATTGGGGCGGCGGCGGCTTCGACATCGCCGATGCAGCCAACAATTTCGTCGTCAGCTCATCGCTTGGAGGGAGCGGCGGGCTGACCAAGTCCGGCGCCGGAACACTGACCTTCACCAGCAGCAACAGCTACACCGGCGGCACCACGATCTCGGCCGGCACGCTGCAACTCGGCGATGGCGGCACCTCGGGCTCGATCACCGGCGACGTCACCACCAACGGCACCTTCGCCGTCAATCGCTCCAACACCTATACATTCGGTGGCACCATCTCCGGCAGCGGTGCGTTCGTGCAAAGCGGCACCGGCATCACCATCCTCACCGGCACCAACAGCTATGGCGGCGGCACCACACTCGCAGCCGGAACGCTGTCGGTGGCATCCGACTCCAACCTCGGCACCGCGTCGGGCGGCCTCACCTTCAACGGCGGCACCCTGAGGAACACGGTGGCGTTCACCACAGGTCGCGGCGTCACGCTGACCGGCAACGGCACGTTCGAGACTAACGCCGATCTCACTGTGAGCGGCGTGATCGTTGGCGGAGGCTCTCTCACCAAGACCGGCACCGGCACTTTGACATTGACCGGAAACAACACTTACACGGGCGGCACCACGATCTCGAACAGCACACTGCAGATCGGCAATGGCGGCACGTCGGGCTCCATCACCGGCGACGTCACCGCCAACGGCACCTTCGCCGTCAACCGCTCCGACAACTACACACTCGGCGGTACTATCTCCGGCAGCGGCGCGTTCGCGCAAAGGGGCACGGGCACCACCACTTTCACCGGCAACAACAGCTACACCGGCGGCACCACGATCTCGCAAGGAACGCTGCAACTCGGTGACGGCGGCACCACCGGCGCAACCATCGGCGACGTCACCAACAACGGCACGCTCGCCTTCAATCGCTCGGATGCAATAAGCTTCCCCGGCACAATCAGCGGCTCCGGCAATGTCGTCCAGCTGGGTGCCGGCACGCTGACACTGAACGGCCAGTACACTTACACGGGCGCGACCACCGTCAACGCCGGCAAGCTCGTGGTCGGCGATGACAGCCACGCCGGTGCAAACCTGGTCAGCGCCGTGACGGTGAACAGCGGTGCGACGATCGGTGGCATCGGCACCATTGGCGGGCTCAGCGTTGCGAGCGGCGGCACGGTAACGCCGGGCAATTCGATCGGCACGCTGAGCGTCGCGGGCAACGTGTCCTTCGCGGCCGGCTCGATCTACCAGGTCGAAGCCAATGCGGCCGGCCGATCCGACAAGATCGTGGCCAGCGGCACCGCGACGCTGGCCGGCGGCAATGTGCTGGCGCTGGCACAGACCGGCACCTATGCGCCGCAGACCGTCTACACCATCCTCACCGCGAATGGCGGCGTCAGCGGCACTTTCAGCGACGTCACCAGCAGCCTGACATTCCTGACGCCGACGCTGAGCTACGACGCCAACGACGTCTTCCTGACGCTCGCCCGCAACACCACCTCGCTCCAGAGTGTCGCGCAGACACCGAACCAGATCGCCGTGGCCGGGGCGCTGGATGCAAGCGGACAACAGCGCGATCCGCTGATGGTCGCTTTGCTGAACCAGGGCGCCGCCGGCGCCCGGCAGGCGTTCGATGCGCTATCGGGCGAGGTGCACGCCAGCGCGCAGACCGCGATGCTGGATGACTCGCGCTACCTCCGCGACGCCGTGCTGGGCCGGCTGCGGCAAGCCGCCTTCGCCGGCAGCGCCGGACCGATGGCGGCGCTCGGCTCGGGTGGCCCGGAGACCGCTGCGATGGACTCGCTGTCGGTCAGCTCCGCCCTCGCCTATGCCGGCACTGACCGGCGGGCGTTTCCGCTGAAGGCGCCGCCGCTCGCCCCTGCGCAGATTCCGGACACCACGTTCTGGGCACAGGGATTGGGCGCCTGGGGTCGGCTGAACGGCGACGGCAATGCGGCCGGCATGACGCGCGACCTCGCCGGCTTCTTCAGCGGAGTCGATCATCGCTTCGCGACGAACTGGATCGCCGGCATCGCCGGTGGCTACACCAGTTCGTCCGTTCATGTCGGCGATCGCAGCAGTTCGGCCGATGTCCAGACCGCACACCTCGCCGGCTATGTCGGCGCGAGCTACGGTGCGTTCAATCTGCGCGGTGGCGCAGCAGCAAGCTTCAGCACGCTCGACACCAACCGCTCGATCGTCTTCCCGGGCTTCTTCGACACGGCGCGTGCTCGCTATGACGCAACCACGGCGCAGGTGTTCGGTGAGATCGGCTATGGCCTGACGCTCGGCCGCGCCGCACTCGAGCCTTTCGCCGGCCTCGCCTGGGCGCACCTCAACACCGACAGCTTTAGCGAGACCGGCGGTACCGGTGCCGCCGCGCTGCTCGGCGCCGCCAACAGGGAGGATGTCGGCTACTCCTCGCTCGGCGCCCGCATCGCCACAAGCTTTGCCCTGGACAACGGCATGCTGCTGACGCCGCGTGCCTCGGTAGCCTGGCAGTACGCGTTTGGCGACGTGACCCCGACGGCGGCGCTTGCATTCCAGGGTCTGGGAACCAGTTTCACCGCAGCCGGCGTGCCGCTGGCGCGCAACGCGGCGCTGGTCGAAGGCGGGCTCGACCTGCGGGTCACGGCGCAAGCTAGCGTCGGCATCGCGTATGTCGGACAGCTCGCCGATCGAGTGCAGGATCACTCGGTAAAAGCCAGTTTTGACTGGAAATTCTGAGCTCGGCGGGCCTGCCTTTCCTCCTGATCTGGGATGCCAATCGAGATATTTTTGCTGCATTGCAACGTCTTGAATGCTGCTATGCAAACAAGATCGTTGTGCCTGGTATCTGGCATACCTAGATTGACCCCAGACGATGAGCCGGCACCTCGCTGGCCTCCAGACAAAGGGGATATCAATGTCCAAGACCACTGCTATTGCGCTCGCGCCGTCCACCACCCTGCTCGGCCGCCTGTTGGCCACGATCGACCGCCTCCTGATGAAGAGCGCGGAGATCTCGAATCGCAACGGGGACCTGCCGCGCTTCGGCCTCTGAGCCCGCAAGAATCCTGCGCCCGACTCCCGCGCGCGCGATCGTACGGTTTGCGTCGCGAGAGCGAACCGATATTGAAGTTTGCTGCAATGGCCCCGATCTGCGGGGCCATTTTTGTTTGCGCCTTCTACTTGCGTTGAGCCGCGCGCTGAACGCGACCTCGCGTAACGCTGCGGCATAAGCGCACGTTAGACACACGACAGCTTGAACCTTGGCATATCGAATACCAAGATGACTGCCGCGCGCGACAATCACAATGACGATAAGCGCGTTGGGAGGATCAATGTCGGATATGGCTCAGGCAACTGCGGCCCCCGCGGCCGCGCGCGTCAGCGACACCTATCGGTGGACACAACTTGCGATCGGCGTCGCCGCGATGGTGATGATCGCAAACTATCAGTACGGGTGGACGTTCTTCGTCCCCGATATCCAGAAGACATTCGGATGGGACCGCGCGTCGATCCAGTGGGCCTTCACCCTGTTCGTGCTATTCGAGACCTGGCTGGTGCCGATCGAAGGCTGGTTCGTCGATAAATACGGTCCGCGCATCGTCGTGCTCGTCGGCGGCATCCTCTGCGCCATCGGCTGGGCGATCAACGCGCAGGCGACCACGCTCAACGGCTACTATCTCGGCATGATCATCGCGGGCATCGGCGCCGGCGGCGTCTACGGCACCTGCGTCGGCAACGCGCTGAAATGGTTTCCCGACAAGCGCGGTCTCGCGGCGGGCATCACGGCCGCGGGCTTCGGCGCGGGCTCGGCGCTGACCGTCGCTCCGATCCAGGCGATGATCAAGGATTCCGGCTTCCAGAGCACCTTCCTCTATTTCGGCCTCGGCCAGGGCATCGTCATCGTGCTGCTTTCCTTCTTCCTGCTGGCGCCGAAGGCCGGACAGGTGCCGCAAGTCGCACAGAATGCCAACCTGGTTCAGACCCGCCGCAACTATCAGCCCACCGAAGTGCTGCGGCACCCGATCTTCTGGCTGATGTACCTCATGTTCGTGATTGTCGGCGCCGGCGGCCTGATGGTGACGGCGAACCTGAAGCCGATCGCGGTCGACTGGAAGGTCGACAACATTCCGGTGACGCTTGTCGGCATGACCATGACGGCCGTGACCTTCGCAGCAACCATCGATCGCGTCCTCAACGGCCTGACGCGCCCGTTCTTCGGCTGGATCTCCGACATGATCGGCCGCGAGAACACGATGTTCATCGCCTTCGGCATGGAAGGCGTCGGCATCTGGATGCTCTACCTCTGGGGACACGATCCCGTCTGGTTCGTTCTGCTCTCGGGCTTCGTGTTCTTCGCCTGGGGCGAGATCTACTCGCTGTTTCCGTCGACCTGCACCGACACGTTCGGTGCGAAGTTCGCAACGACGAATGCGGGCCTGCTCTACACGGCGAAGGGCACCGCAGCACTGCTGGTGCCGATCGCCAACTACATGCAGCAGTCGTCGGGCCATTGGGACAACGTGTTCATCATCGCCGCCGGCGCCAACATCCTCGCGTCGTTGCTCGCGATCGTGGTGCTCAAACCCTGGCGCAGGATCGTGGTGGCGAAGTCGACGGCGTAAGCCTTGAGTGCAGATCCCGTCGACCGAACGCCCGGCCAACGCCGGGCGTTTTTGCTTGCCCAAAAATCGGCGAAAGCGGAACCAAGCGCCGCCTTGCATGCCAATTTTGCTGCGACGCAGCGCAAGGATGGGCTTGCTTTCTGGAATATAGTATACCAACATCCGAGCGTTGTGACGAAAAGTCACAACAATTGCGACACTCGGTCACAAGAACTAGAGCGCGCTCGGGAGGACTTGATGGTTTCCAGCAATACGGCTGTCACGCAAGCACAACCTTCGTCCAGTGGCTTTCGCTGGCTGCAGCTCGTCATGGGCATCGTCTGCATGGCGATGATCGCGAACCTCCAGTACGGCTGGACGTTGTTCGTCGATCCGATCGACGGCGCGCATCACTGGGGTCGCGCATCGATCCAACTCGCCTTCACCATCTTCGTGGTGACCGAGACATGGCTGGTGCCGATCGAAGCCTGGTTTGTCGACAGATACGGTCCGCGCCTCGTCATCATGTTCGGCGGCGTCATGATCGCGCTGGCCTGGGTGCTGAACTCCTATGCCGACTCGCTCACCATGCTCTATGCCGCCGCCATCTTCGGCGGCATCGGCGCCGGCTCGGTGTACGGCACCTGCGTCGGCAACGCGCTGAAGTGGTTTCCGGATCACCGCGGCCTCGCGGCGGGTGCGACGGCAGCCGGCTTCGGCGCCGGTGCTGCGCTCACCGTGGTGCCGATCGCCAAGATGATCGCCACGAGCGGCTACCAGGCCGCCTTCTTCAATTTCGGCATCGGGCAAGGCCTCGTCGTGTTCGTGCTCGCGTTCTTCATCCGTCCGCCCACAGTCGCGATCCCGCCGAAGAAGAAGCAGCTCAACCTGCCGCAGACCAAGATCGACTTCACGCCGCCGCAGGTGCTGCGCAGCCCGATCTTCTGGGTCATGTATCTGGTGTTCGTGATGGTCGCCGCCGGCGGGCTGATGGCGGCGGCGCAGATCGCACCGATCGCGCACGACTACAAGATCGCCACCACGCCGGTCTCGCTCGCCGGCTTCCAGATGGCCGCGCTGACCTTTGCGATCTCGCTGGACCGCATCTTCGATGGTTTCGGACGTCCGTTCTTCGGCTGGGTCTCCGACAATATCGGCCGCGAGCACACCATGTTCATCGCCTTCGGCACCGGCGCGCTGATGCTGCTCACGCTCTCGACCTGGGGACATCATCCGCTGGTGTTCGTACTCGCGACCGCGGTCTATTTCGGCGTGTTTGGCGAGATCTATTCGCTGTTCCCCGCAACCAGCGGCGACACTTTCGGTGCGAAGTTCGCGACCACCAACAACGGCATGCTCTACACGGCGAAGGGCACGGCGGCGCTCCTCGTGCCGGCCGCCAGCATCGTCGCTGCCAACTATGGCTGGCACGCGGTGTTCGTGATCGCCGTCGCACTCAATGCCACCGCCGCTTTGATGGCGGTGTTCGTGATCAAGCCGATGCGGCGCGCCTTCATCCACGGCAACGAGGCCGCCGCCGAGGCCGCGACGGCGGCCAGCGCCAAGACGGCCTGATCGCGAATTGCCGGTTGAAATGTTGGAGGCGCACCTCGGTGCGCCTCTTTTCATTTTGCCTCCTACTATCCGAGGTATACCAGATACAATGAACCCACCGGATGCGATGCGTGACTTCAGGTCCGGCCGGGAGCAATCATCGATAGCGTCAGAAATCCTGCCGCTTATCGCGATTCCTGTCGGTGAATTCGGGCGATCGCCCTGTTGACAATTGGCATTATGTATACCAAAATTGCGTTGTTGATGACCCCAAAGGAGGTTGCCATGCAAGTCGGAGATATCCTGCGCAAGAAAAACGCCCGCGTTGCCACGGTTCGCATGAACGAGACCGTCGCGATCGCCGCGCAACTGATGCGCGCCAGCAATATCAGCGCGCTCGTGGTCAAGGATGTCGTCCGCACCGAAGGCAACACCGCCGTCGGCATGTTCACCGAGCGTGACGTGGTGCGCGCGATCGCCACGCACGGCCCGGCCGGCGCCGGCATGCGGGTATCGCAATTCGTCGCCGTGCAGCAACTCGTGTCCTGCAACTCGAGGGACACGCTCGATCACGTTCGCCATCTCATGAACAAGCACCACATCCGCCATGTGCCTGTGATCGAGAACTACAGCCTGATCGGCGTCGTCAGCATGCGCGACATCTCGGCCGCGTTCGACGAGCAAGCCACGACCTCGGTGCGGCAGGCCGTGCCGGCTTGATATCATCGCTGCATCGACGCGGGTTGCGTCGAACCCGGCACGCTTGATCGCCGGCGCTCGAGCAGATGCGTCGAACGGTCAGCTCGTCCCTCGCCTGACCGCGTGCGTCGGCCTGCCATTTCCGCATGGGCCCGCCGCCCCTGCAGGATAGACTTTTGCCTGACAGGACTGCATCCTGCCGCTCGACATCCAAAACACCCGCCCGCGGCCGTCCGCGTGACGGAAAATTATGATGGAAACGAGGGCAGAATGATCAAGACACGCTTCACCGAAATGTTCGGCGTCGACCATCCGATCGTGCAAGGCGGCATGCAATGGGTCGGACGCGCGGAGCTGGTCGCGGCCGTCGCCAATGCCGGCGCGCTCGGCATGATCACGGCGCTGACCCAGCCGACGCCGGACGATCTGCGCAAGGAGATCGCGCGCTGCCGTGCGCTGACCGACAAGCCGTTCGGCGTGAACCTCACCATTCTTCCGGCGATCAAGCCGCCGCCCTATGCCGAATATCGCCAGGCGATCATCGAGAGCGGCATCAAGATCGTCGAGACCGCCGGCAACAAGCCGCAGGAGCATGTCGACGAGTTCAAGAAGCACGGCATCAAGGTGCTGCACAAATGCACCAGCGTGCGCCATGCGCTGTCCGCCGAGCGCATGGGCGCCGACGCGATCTCGATCGACGGCTTTGAATGCGCCGGACATCCCGGCGAGGACGACACCCCCGGCCTGATCCTCATTCCCGCCGCCGCCGACAAGGTGAAGATCCCGATGATTGCCTCGGGCGGCTTCGGCGATGCGCGCGGCCTGGTCGCCGCGCTCGCGCTCGGTGCCGAAGGCATCAACATGGGTACGCGCTTCATGTGCACCAAGGAGAGCCCGATCCACCAGCTCGTGAAGGAACGCATCGTCGCCAATGACGAGCGCGAGACCGAGCTGATCTTCCGCACCATGCGCAACACCTCGCGCGTCGCCAAGAACGCGATCTCGACCAAGGTGGTGGCTATGGAGAAGGAAGGCGCCAAGTTCGAGGACGTCCGCGAGCTCGTCGCCGGCGCCCGCGGCAAGATGGTCTACGCCACCGGTGATGCCGACGAGGGCATCTGGTCGGCCGGCCAGGTGCAGGGCCTGATCCACGACATCCCGTCCTGCGCCGAGCTCGTGTCGCGCATCGTGCACGAAGCGGAGGCGATCATCCGCGAGCGGCTCGATAGCATGATGTCGGGCGGCAAGCGCCAGGCTGCCGAATAGGTTTTGAGTAGGATGAGCTGACATTCGGCCCGCGTGATCCGTCACCCTGAGGAGCGCGAAGCGCGTCTCGAAGGGCGACGGCCCGACTGGGGCCGTGCATCCTTCGAGGCTCGCAAGCGCTCGCACCTCAGGATGACGGAATTGAAGATCATCTCGCGTCAGACGACACAAACGAGAACAAGCCCATGAAAGCCTATGTGTATGGGGCCAATGGCCCCGAGATCACCGAAGTCGCGAAGCCGCAGCCGAAAGGCACGCAGGTGCTGGTGAAGGTGCATGCCTGCGGGCTCAACCGCGCCGACATCGGCATGACCAAGGGCCACGCCCATGGCTCGGCCGGCGGCGCCGGCACCGTGCTCGGCATGGAGTGGGCCGGCGAAGTTGCCGAGCTCGGTCCCGAGGCCAAGGGCGTCAAGGTCGGCGACAGGATCATGGGCTCGGGCGGCGCGGCGTTTGCCGAGTACACGCTCGCCGATCACGGCAGGCTGTTCCGCAGCCCCTCGAATATGAACTTCGACGAGGCCGCCACCCTCCCCGTCGCGCTCGCCACCATGCACAATGCCGTCGTCACCAATGGCGCGCTGCAGGCGGGCCAGACCGTGCTGATCCAGGGCGCGAGCTCCGGCGTCGGCTTGATGGCGATGCAGATCGCAAAACTGAAGGGCGCGAAGCTCGTCGTGGGATCTTCGACCGACGCGATGCGCCGCGGCCGGCTGAAGGAGTTCGGCGCCGATCTCGCCGTGGATTCCAAGGATCCCGGCTGGGTCGATCAGGTATTGCAGGCCACCGGCGGCGAAGGCGTCGATCTGATTGTCGATCAGGTCTCCGGACCGGTCGCGAACCAGAATCTCAAGGCGACCAAGGTCAAGGGCCGCATCGTCAATGTCGGCCGGCTCGGCGGCACCCATGCCGATTTCAACTTCGACCTGCACGCGGCGCGCCGCATCCAGTACATCGGCGTCACCTTCCGCACCCGCAGCATCGAGGAGATCCGCGAGATCTTCGACGAGGTCAAAAAGGACATCTGGCCCGCAGTGGAATCACGCAAGCTGCAGCTGCCGATCGACAAGGTCTACAAGTTCGCCGACATCGGCAAGGCGTTCGAGCACATGGAAGCGAACAAGCACCTCGGCAAGATCGTGGTGACGCTGTAGCGACCCACTCGACCGAGATCGTCATTGCGAGCGAAGCGAAGCAATCCATCACGCCGCATCCTGAGATATGGATTGCTTCGTCGTTTCACTCCTCGCAATGACGAAAATGCATCCGAACACCGCAGGATAGGTGGAGCGCAGAGCGATCCCCATCCTCAGGCCGCGATCATCGCGGCTCGCCGGAAAACGCCTGCCGCAATTCCGACAGCCGATCGAGCGCGGCTTGCGACAGTGGCCCCTTCTCGACGGCAGCAAGCGCATCCTCGAACTGCTGCGGCGTCGCCATGCCGACCAGGATCGTGCCCATCGCCGGGTGAGATAACGCAAACCTTGTTGCGGCTTCGGTGAGGCTCCCGGCGAACCCATCGTTGACTAGCGCTGTCAGACGGCGCGCGCGGTCGATATCGGCATCGTAGCTCAACGCCGAACCGATCGGCTC
>NZ_LNCU01000036.1:87253-90572 GCF_001542415.1 Bradyrhizobium macuxiense | reverse complement strand
CGCCGCCTGCCAGGACACGGATGCCCACGACGCCAACGCCTGCGGCCGTGGTGTGATCGAACAACCGCCCATAGTCCTGCGCCGGATAATCGGGCGGCAGCTGCGTCGCGGCGGACGGGTTGAGCATGTTGTAGACCACTTGCGCGCTGTCGAAGACACGCGCGTCGATCACCTGCTGAAGCGCCGCTGTGTCGCCAACGGCCGTCATCCCGAGGAACCGAGCCTTTCCCTGCTGCCGCAGGCGCTCAAACGCAGGAACGACATCGTCGAGCACCTGCCGGACGCTGAGCGTGGTTCCGCCGCCATTGCCGGTGATCGGATTGTGCAGATGGAAGATGTCGACCCGGTCGAGATGCAAGCGGGCCAGGCTGCCTTCGAGCGAAATCCTGACGGCATCAGCAACACGGCCGAACTCGCTCGGCGGCAAACGGACCTTGGTGCCCACGACCGCGTTGGCCGGTTTCAGCCTTTGCAGGACGCGACCGAGGTTCTTCTCGGATTCGCCATTGCCGTACTGCACCGCCGTGTCGAAATAGTTGACGCCCGCGGCGATCGCCCGCGCGATGGTTCGCTCCTGTTCGGCAGGATCGCCGCGCACCATGAAGCCGCCGACCGCTCCGCAGCCGAAGCCCAGGATGGAGAGCTGCATCCCGGTGCGCCCAAAGACCCGCAACTGCATCGCCATTCCTCCGGATGAACGAGGATTATGCGAGGCCGCGCGGCGACTATTCAACCCGGATCTTTGCTGCCACAGGATGCGCGGCCTAGCATCCGCCGAGCGACAAGCCGCCCGCTATTTCGGTCAGGTTGGCCGATCCGCCATCCGTCGTAGGAACCTGCGGACCGCAGCTCGTGCCACCTGACGAGCCACCGCCGGCTGCTGCGCCGGCCGACGCTCCGGATCCAGACGTCGTGGTCTTCGCTGCCTGTGTCGACGTGTTGGACGCCTCTCCAGGCAATTGCCGGGGAATTTCGGGATTGATCGACGTGCCGCCACCCGTCGCGCCCGTGCTCGACACATTCGCTCCGCCACCAGAACTCGATCCGTGCGACGACGGCAGGGGTGTTGTCGGAACACTGAGTGGGTCGGACGCGATGGTTCTGCCACCTGTCCCCGCTTGATCATTCGATTGCATGCCGGTTTGGGCATGCGCGGCCGCTAGACCAAGAAGAATAGCTGCGGAAGCGGATATGAGGGTCCGCTGCATAGTGCCCTCCACGTCAATGGTTTCGGAACGCCTGGCCATTCAAGGTCAACGAACAACGCCCGATCGAACAAAAGGCTTCATGAACTTTCCGCAAGGTGCCAAGCGCCAGAGATCCGTGGCGTCCTCCACTTGCGGGCGCAAGGTTGCGTCGTTGCCGCATCGCCATTCGTGTGGGAAAAAGGGGCCGCAGAGGAAATCCATGAAGCGCACGTGGACGATCATTGGCGTGGCTGACGTGCCGGAGAGCCTAAAGTGGTACCAGTCGCTGCTCGGCCTGCCGGAGATCGCTCCCGCCCACGACTGCTTCGGGCAAATCATCGACCCGGATGGAACGGTCTTGCTCTGTCTCCACAAGTGGGGCGCCCATGAGCATCCTTCGTTGACAAGCCCCCACGACGCCCAGCCCGGCAACGGCCTTCTCTTGTTCTTCCGGGTCGACAACTTCGACATAGCCTTGCCAAGGGCGCACGCGCTTGTCGGCCGGCTGGAAGAAGAGCCGCATCTGAATCCCAACACTGGAACCAAGGAGTTTTCGCTGCGGGATCCTGACGGATATTACGTCACCGTCAGCGCGCTCGATCCGGCGTAACCTCCCCATCAGGCCGACTGGTTGATGGCACAGCGCGTAGGATGAGCGGAGCGACCTGTCCGCCGTAGCTCGACGAGCAAAGGCGGAAGCGCACCCCTTTAGTTATATCAGCGCGGCGAGATGAATCTCGCTGCGCTCACCCGACCCTACGATGCCGTGCCCTCATTCGCCTGCGACGTTCAGCTAATCGGTCCGGGAATCCAATAATCCCCTGCAAGCGGGCTGACTTTTACGTCGTTAATGACCCCGAGCTGCAGGCTTGGATCGAAATAGCTCATCGTCCGTTCATTGAGATCAATGATGCGGCCAGGCGTCAATGGCCCCACGTCGTTGATCTTGACAATGACCTTCTTGCCTGCAGCCTCAACGAGCGCGTATTTCGGCCGAGCGCCAAATTCGACCCCACCAAATTTCCGACGCAAGCTCGTCTTGATCGCAGCCGCCCAGCCGGAGGGGTCATAGCGCTCGCCGGAGGCCGTGTTCGAGCCGCCCTCCCGCCATCCGGGCTTGAACGGATTGTACATGGATGCCGCGCCAACGATCGCATCCCCACAGGCGGCATCGACGACGGCAATTGAATGAACCGAACCATTTTCACTTCGAGCGGCGGTACCAGAAATGGCAAGCGCAACCACGGCGCCGCAAATTGCGGCGCTCGAGCCGAACAGCATCACAACTCCTCAATTGATTTTTTCGATCGTTCGGTTCCCGATGCCGCAAAACATGGTCGAGCGAACGTGGAGGCGTTCTCGAACTCGCACCAGTATTTTTGCGGGCTCGTGCCAATCCTGGCGACAGAACCGTTGTGGGAACCGGGGAGGTTCCTCACGCAGTGTTTTCAGTTCTCACCGACTAAGACAGAGAATGCGTCAGCAGCATGGCTGAAGAGAGCTTCTTCGACCGTGCGTGAGTAGCATTTTGGCCAATGTGCGCGTGGAGCCAGAAGCGGTCCGTGACAGCGCTCGCGCTTGAGTACACACCGTAGCGTAGCACAATCAGCCATCTTTTTCAGAAGCAATCGTGGATCGCGCTACGCTGGCTCGCCATACGCTCTGCTCGTCTGATTTTCGCCGTAGGCGCTGCGTCGGTCGCGTTCGTGCTCAGTCGCTTCTCTTCACCACATCGACGGCTACCAGTCGTCGTAGATCCACTCCCTTGGAATCCGAGGCGGTGCTCTCGCGTACGGCGGCTCATATGTCCGCTGCGGCTTGCGCGAAGCCGGAGCCGCTTGCGTCGGAGGCGGTGACGGCTTCTGCTCGGAAACCTTCGCGAGCGCTCGCTTCATCTCATCCTGGCTCGCCCTGAGCTGCTCAATGGCTTTGGAGCTCTCGCGGGCCGATTGTTGCTGGTCCGCCTTGAGCTGTTCGATGTCTCGCTGCACGTTCGCGAGATCGCGCGCAATCGATTGCAGCAGCTCGGTTTGATCGGAACGCGCTGCATTGGCTGTCGGCGCAGCGTCCTGCGTTGCTGCCGGTGCGGGGTCCGGCGTCGCTTTCGGCGCGGTGTCCTGCGCTGCGGCGGG
>NZ_LNCU01000036.1:0-87245 GCF_001542415.1 Bradyrhizobium macuxiense | reverse complement strand
GAGCCACGGGCATCGCTTGCGTTGGCGCGGCTTGCTGTGGTGCGGCTTGCGGTGGTGCGGCGTCCGCCGCGGCAACTTGAACAGGAGATGAAGCGGGCTGCGCCGGAAGCGGCGGATTATCCCGCGGCGACGCTTGAGTTGAAGCGAGCTGCGGCACCCACCGAGCGACAACCTGCTTGGCTCGCGCACCGTAAGACGATTGCGAAGCCAGGGCAGCGACAACGATGCACGCCGCCAGCGACAAGGCGGCGAAGGCTCGGAACGCCGCCCTTCCGGACGGTGGTTGCTGCGGGCCGGGTCCGGACGAAGCAGGACCGGGCCCGGACGACGTGGGGGCCGGTTCGACCGAGGACAGCCTAGGTGCGGCCGAAGGTGGGCGCGCGGCATCGCGCTCCATCTTTGCAAGCTGCTCGCTCAAGCGCGTGAGCTCTTCATCGGCACGCGCGATCTGCTTGTGGGCTTCCTCGAGTCGTTGATCCGCGCTCGCGGTCAGGCCCTCATTGGGTTCGCCTGCATTCGGAGTGGGTGTGGAGTTCATTGGCGTGTCCCTCTTCCGTCCAATGTCATCCGAGACTCCCGCCTCGGCCATCCGTCAGGATCGATCAGCGCCCCAGCACCCGATCAGTCTTGTTCAAGGAGCAGCATGATAGCGCGCTTGGCGTCTCCTGATAAGCAGGATCGTTTCTCCCGTATAGTCACGCTGATTGTTGCCAATTCGACACGACGGGCAACTCAGCAAAACGCGTCAAGCCTCTGCGGCAAAAATATTTCTGTTTATCAGAATTGAAATCTCGTGTAATAATCCGTCCGTCTCACCCGATCGAGGGGCGCTTCGCGATCGTCACGGGTGTTGCGGTGAGATGCGGTGGACGCTGATGTCACGGCTGACGAGCGTGGCTGAAGCGGACGGTGAAATCGTGTGGTCCTGACGCCCCAGTGGGAGGTGTCCCACTGCAAAGCGCGAAAGCGCTTTTGCGCAGGCGGTGACAAAAGAGCCCGGTCTCGCCGGGGAGCACGTATAAGCCGTAAACCATCGCGCAGGGAATGCCGGAGTGCCTCCGCTGAACCTGTATGCTCGTGTGCGTATCGTTTTCCACTTTTGCACACGGGACCGCGGGTGCAGCGCGCACCCGGCATTCCCTGCGCCCTCTTGCTTTTGAGGGCGAATGATTTTGCGGACCTCGGGCGGAGACGCGCCGCGAGAATATGGATTCGCACCCGGAATGAACTACCAAGCTTGCACGATACGACTTCTGAATTCGGACTCATTCGCAACATCGCTGCTGTTGCAAGTGAGTGGCGATTGCGCGTCGTGAACGACACTTGATGTTGTCAGACTCCCTGATAAACAGCCGGCCATGACAGCCCACGCCCCCAGCACCAAGACGTCGGTCGCGGCGATCTCGATCCTCGCCAGCGGCGGCATGGCCGCCGCGAAATTCGTCGTCGGCATCGCGATCGGATCGCTCGCGCTGATCTCCGAAGCGCTGCACTCGACCATCGACCTGGTCGCAACCATCATCACCTGGGCGGTGGTGCGGGTGTCGGACCAGCCGGCGGATGCCGAGCATCATTACGGGCACGGCAAGTTCGAGAGCGTCTCCGCGCTCGGCATCATCGCCCTGCTCTACGTGCTGGCCGGCGGCATCCTGGTCCAGGCCTACAGCCACCTGCGCGAGGGAGCGCCGCCCCCCACTATATCGGCCATTCCGTTCATCGTTCTCGTGCTCGACATCGCCGTGAACCTGTGGCGCGCCCGCGCGCTGCATCGGGCGGCGCGCGCCACCAAGAGCCAGGCGCTTGCCGCCGACGCACTGCATTTCGCATCCGACGTGATGGGGTCGGTGGCCGTCATCATCGGTCTGGTGCTGGCCGGGCTCGGCTTCTGGTGGGGTGACGCTGCAGCCGCGATCGCAGTCGCGGTCATGATCGCCCTGCTCGGCTTGCGGATGGCGCGGGAGACGGTCGAGACCTTGCTCGACCGTGCGCCCGAAGGCGCGCTGGAGAAGGCCACCGCCGCGATCCGGGCGGTGCCCGGCGTCGTCGACGTCGACCGGCTGCGCGTCCGCATGGTCGGCGCGACGCATTTCATCGATGCGATTGCCACGGTGCCGCGCACCTATCCGATCGATCGCGTCGAGGAGATCAAGCGTAAGGCGCAGGATGCGGTATCCAACGCGTTCGGCGATGCCGACCTGACCTTCACCGCCGTTCCGGTCGCGCGCGACAATGAGAGCGTGCGCGAGCGCATCATGGTGATCGCGCGCAATTCCGGCCTCGCCATCCACCATGTTACCGTCCACGATCTCGGCGGCAAGCTGATCGTCAGCATCGACCTCGAGGTGGACGGCGAGATGGCACTGGATGCGGCGCACGCGATCGCCCACGACCTCGAGCGCGCGATCCGCGAAGACTTCGGCGAGGATGTCGAAGTCGACACCCATATCGAGCCGCTCGAGCCGGAACTGCCGTGGGGAACCGACGCCGCCCCCGACCGCGTCGAGGCCATCAAGGCCGCGCTGACCGGCTTCGCCGCCGGCGGCGCGATCCACGACATCCACAATGTGCGGGTCCGCAACAGCGACGCCGGCGAGATCGTCAACTTCCACTGCCGGGCCGCGCCCGCGATGAGCGTGATCAAGGTGCACGACAGCGTCGATGAGATCGAGCGCGCGCTGCGCCGCGCGTTCCCGACCATCAAGCGCGTGATCAGTCACGCAGAGCCGCCACGCGAGTAGTTCTACGGAGCCGTTCCCGTTTCGGACTCGTTTTTCGCCGACCGATTCTCTCTTGGACAAGAATTATTTCGCATTAACGAATCGTTGACTCTCGACAGCCTCGAAAATCTGGATTCAAATCATCTTGATTCGGATGCGACGTGGGGAGCATCCGAACCGGCTAAAAAACCAGCTTAGCGTGGGGGTCTAGGGCATGGCGCGTGCGCATGCAGCGAACGCGTGCGTCCAATCCGATTCGATCAAGGGATTGGCGCAGTCGATCGCAAAACCGGCATATCACAGGCTTCTTACGGCCGAGCCTGCACTGCGCCGCGCTGTCCCAACTCTGATCATCGCCTTCCTGATCACCATCTGCCTCGGCGCCTTCGTCCAGGTCATCGACCAGAGCCGGCAGAAGCGCGGGGCGACGAAGCGCGACCTTGCCGCGCTCTCCGACATCCTCGCCGAGCGTCTCGATCGCCTGACCTCGGTGCGTCGCGATCGCTTGAACAACATCGAGCACATGCAGGAACTGCTGCCCGACCTGATCCCGTCATGGGGCATCGCGCCCGGCCGCCACGTCATCATCACCAGCGCCGATCACCGCGTGCTGGCGCGCGTGCCGATCGACGGCCTCGGTGAGAGCGACCGCGTCCTCGACGTGATCTCCACCGCGCAGCTCCTGGTCGCGCCCGGCCAGCAGGGCGTGGTCAGCGACATGACGCTGCCGAACGGCAGCGGCGCGCTGGCGATCTCGCGCCTCGTCAAGTCGCTGCCGGGCCAGGTCGTCGTGATCCAGGAGGTGAACGAGCCGATCTGGGGATCCGACGCCGCGCTCTCGGTGACGCTGTCGGCGACCACGAGCTTCGTGGTGCTGATCCTGGGCTTCGCCTTTCATTGGCAATCGACCCGCGCCCGCGAGGGCGACCTGATCAACGACGCCGTGCGCGGCCGGATCGACACCGCGCTCAACCGCGGCCGTTGCGGGCTGTGGGACTGGGATCTGTCGCGCGGCCGGATCTTCTGGTCGCAATCGATGTTCACCCTGCTTGGGCTCGACTCCCGCACCGACCTGCTCACCTTCGGCGAGGTCAACGCGCTGGTGAAATCCGACGACATCAACCTGTTCGACATCGCCGACCAGCTGATCTCGGGCAAGATCGACCATATCGACCAGAGCTTCCGGATGCAGCACGTCGGTGGGCATTGGATCTGGCTCCGCGTGCGCTGCGAGCTCAGCCAAGCCGCGGCCGACGGCGGCCTGCACCTGATCGGCATTGCCGTCGACATCACCGAGCAGAAGAGCCTGGCCGAGAAGAGCGTCGAAGCCGACCTGCGGCTGCGCGACGCGATCGAGACCATTCCCGAAGCCTTCGTGCTCTGGGATGCCGAGGACCGCCTCGTGCTCTGCAACTCGCACTTCCAGCGCCTGCACCGGCTGCCGGAGTCCGCCGTCATCCCCGGCACCTCCTACGAGACGGTGGTCGAGGTCGGCAGCATGCCGGAGGTCCGCACCCGCCTGCAGGAAACCCACGCCCTCGCACCGGGCGCCCGCACCTTCGAGGCGCAGCTCGACGACGGCAAGTGGCTGCATATCAGCGAGCGCCGCACCAAGGACGGCGGCTACGTCTCCGTCGGCACCGACATCACCCGCATCAAGGAGCACGAGCAGAAGCTAGTCGACAACGATCTGCGCCTGCGTGCCTCGGTGATCGACCTCAAGCGCTCGCAAGGCGAGCTGGAACGACAGGCCGGCGAGCTCGCCGATCTCGCCCTGAAGTATTCGCAGGAAAAGACCCGCGCCGAGGACGCCAATGCCGCGAAGTCGAAATTCCTGGCCAATATGAGCCATGAGCTGCGCACGCCGCTCAACGCCATCATCGGCTTCTCCGAGATCATGGGCAGCGGCCTGTTCGGCGCGCTCGGCTCGGACAAGTACCAGGAATACTGCCACGACATCCTGACGTCAGGGAAATACCTGCTCGATGTCATCAACGACATTCTCGACATGTCGAAGATCGAAGCCGGCCGCATGAAGTTCGACATGGAGCCGCTCGACCTCTCCGGCATCCTCGCGGAGTCCCTGCGGGTGGTCTCCGGCCGCGCCGAGGACAAGGGACTGTCGCTGGAGTCGGACATCGAAAGCACGATCTCGGTGGTCGCCGACCGCCGCGCGGTCAAGCAGATCATCGTCAACCTGCTCTCCAACGCGGTGAAGTTCACGCCCGACCACGGCCGCGTGCTGGTGCGCGGCCAGATGCTGGATGACTCGATCGTGCTGCTGATCGCCGACAGCGGCATCGGCATCGCGCCGGAATCGCTGCGGCGACTCGGCAAGCCGTTCGAGCAGGTCGAGAGCCAGCTCACCAAGACCTACCAGGGCTCCGGCCTCGGGCTCGCGATCGCGCGCTCGCTCACCAACGTGCACGGCGGCTCGATGCGGTTGCGCTCCAAGCTCGGCGTCGGCACCGTGGTTCGGGTCACGCTGCCCCGCGACCCGCGCACGCTGCAGGCCAAGCTGCCCGCCGCTGCCTAGCCACAGCACGTTACTTCGCAAGCACTCCCGCCAGCAGGGCAGCATCGCCGAGGACGGCGAGCGTCTCGCGAGGGGTGAGATGACCAACCGCCTCGTCAAAGCTATCGCTTGCCTCAATCCGTGCGCGCGCCACGGCCAGGTGAAGATCGATGTCACCCGGGTCGCCGCGCCTGGCCGGCGGAAGCGATGAGAGATGACGATGCAGCAATCCGGTATCCTGCCGCAGCGTCGCCAGTGCAGGCGACGAAGCTGATGCCGGCGACGAAGCCAGTTCATTGGCGCGAACCAGCACGTGGGGCGGCTTCACCTCCTCCGGCGTCACGAACAGCGCGCGCATCTCCGGCTTCGCGGTCCAGGCCCCGATCGGGATAGCAAACAGCAGGCCGACGATCACCGGCGACATCCAGAGCAGCAGTGGAAACGACACCGCATAGGCGCTTGCCGCCATCGCGACACCGCACGCGGTCGGGACGCCGTATTTCCGGTAGAGCTCCCGGCACTCGACCTCGCCGTCGTCGCGCCGCTGCGTCTGCCAGCCCGCATCCCGGCCGAGCAGGATCTCGACGACTGCAATCGACTGGAACACCATCATGACGGGCGCGATCATCGCCGAAATGAGGACCTCGGCGATGACACCTGCAAATGCCCGAAAGCCGCCGCCGAATTGCCGGCGCACGTCCCGCCGCGTCAGCAGGAGGAGGAAGCCGAGCAGCTTCGGCACGATCAGCAGCGCCATGGTAAGGCCGAAGACCCAGGCCGAGAGCACGGGGTCCTGCGCCGGCCAGTTCGGGAACAGCGAAAAGCCCTTCGGAAAATACTCCGGACGAATGAAGCGCGCCTGCAACGAGATCAGGATTCCGAGCACCAGGAACGAAAGCCAGAGCGGCGCCGTGATGTAGGAGCCGATGCCGGTCATGAAATGCAGGCGCGAGATCCAGTGCAGGCGGCGCGTGGTCAGCACGGCGAGGTGCTGGAGATTGCCCTGGCACCAGCGCCGGTCACGCGCGGCAAAATCCAATAGCGACGGCGGCACCTCCTCGAAGCTGCCGCCGAGCATCGGCGCCATATAGATGCCCCAGCCGGCGCGCCGCATCAGCGCGGCCTCAACGAAGTCGTGGCTCAGGATATGTCCGCCGAACGGCTTTCGCCCCGAGAGTTCAGGCAGGCCCGCCTGCTCCGCAAAGGCCTGAATCCTGATGATGGCATTGTGACCCCAATAATTGCCTTCGGAGCCGTGCCACCACGCCACGCCAGCGGCGATCATCGGCCCGTACAGCCTTCCGGCAAACTGCTGCAGGCGGCTGAACAGGCTGCGCGCGTTGACGATCACCGGCAGCGTCTGGAGCAGCGCCGCCTGCGGATTGCTCTCCATGGCATGAACCATCCGCACCATGGTGTCGCCCGACATCAGGCTGTCGGCATCGAGCACGATCATGAACTGGTAGGCGCCGCCGAACCGCGTGATCCACTCGCCGATATTGCCCGACTTCCGCGCAATGTTGTCGGCCCGATGCCGGTAATAGAGCCGCCCCGCGCCACAGGCATCGCACAGTTCGAGGAAGGCCTGCTCCTCGGCGATCCAGATATCGGGATCGCGCGTGTCGCTCAACACGAACCAGTCGAAGCTTTCGGCCTGTCCGGTCGCCTCGATGGATTCGTAGATGGCGCGCAGGCGCGCCATCAGCTGATGCGGATTCTCGTTGTAGGTCGGGAGCAGCACCGCCGTCCGGCTCGCGAGCGGCGGCAATGGGCCATCGTCGCGGATCGGCAAGGCGTTCCCCTTGCGTCGAAGCAGGACGAAAAAGCCGGCAAGCGCCGATGCGAACGAGAACGCGACCCAGGCAAGCAGCGCCACGAACAGCGCGAGCACCATGCCTTCCATGATCGTCACGCCTCCGACCTTGACGACCAGGTACATCACATAGGCGCCCGCGCCGGTCAGCGCCGCCGTTACCAAAAGGACGAATGCGCGGCGCATGACCATGCCCGTGCCAACTGACACCGGCTTCCCCATCGCGCGCGGCGGCCGGCCGAGATCGGCCGCGGACATCGCAAGCGGACTCTCCTGCGGAAGGAAGCCGTCGGCCGCTATGGCGACGTCGGTGTTGGACGACGTGACTATGGCGCCCATCGATAGATCCAGATCTCCGAAAGCTGCTTGTCATCCTGGGTGGCAAGGAAGGCCCGAAGCTCGATCGGGTCCTTCTTGACGGCACATTGGAAGCTGAGCCGCCATCCACCCGTGTTCGGGTTCGGCTGCGTGACGATGTTCGTGACCTCGGATTTCTCCGCCGTCACGACGCCCTTGACGCTGCTGGGATCGATCCCCTTCAGATTGTCCCCGATCAGGTCGAGGACGAACAACTTGCTGCCCTCGCCGCGGGCGCCGATGCCGCTGCGCGTGAAGCGCGCAAGCGAGTGGGGTTTCGGCGCGTCCGGTCCCCAATGCAGGCGATAGGTGAGATTATTCTCGCTCTTGGCCTTGAGCGGCGCCTTCGGTCGCCAGAACGCGGCGATGTTGTCGTGGATCTCCTCCTTGGTCGGAATCTCGAACAGGATGACCGCGCCCTCGCCCCAGTCGCCGATCGGCTCGACCCACAGGCTCGGACGTTTCTCGAAGCGCGATTCGATGTCCTGATAGGCGAAGAAATTCTTCTCCCGCTGCATCAGCCCGAAGCCGTGCGGATTGACGTCCTGGAACGTGCTGATCTGGAGGTCGCGCGGATTGCTCAGGGGACGCCAGAGGCTCTCGCCCTTGCCGTTGTAGATCGCAAGCCCGTCGGAATCATGCACCGACGGCCGGAAATCATCGACCTCATTACGATCGTTGGGCCCAAAGAAGAACATGCTCGTCATCGGCGCGAGGCCGGCATGCTCGAGATCGGCACGCGGATAGAGCGACGCCTCGACATCGAACACCGTGCTCGTCCCAGGCCTGATCGTGAAGCGATAGCTCGCCGCGCAGCTCTTGCTGTCGAGCAAGGCATGAATGACCAGCGACGTCGCATTGGGCACCGGCCGCTCGAGCCAGAACGCCTTGAAGTAGGGAAACTCCTCACCCTTGGTCTCGCCAGTGTCGATCGACAGACCGCGCGCCGACAGCCCGTAGGTCTCGTCCTTGCCGACGGCACGAAAATAGCTCGCCCCGAGGAAGACGCAGACCTCGTCGTAGTAATCAGGCTTGTTGATCGGTGCGTGGATACGAAATCCGGCAAAGCCAAGATCCGTCTCGGTGAAGGCGGGCACCTTCTCACCGAAGGAAAAATCGTCCTTGCTGTAACGTATCTCACTCGCCTTGCCGTCGGCGACTTCGAAGATCATGACCTTGTTCTTGTAGAAGAAGCCGCGGTGGAAGAACTGGGCCTGGAACGGCAGTTTCGCGCCGCGCCAGAGCGCGCGCTCCGGCACGAAGCGGATCGACCGGTACTGATCGTAGGTCAGGTCGCTCAGACCGCTGGGCAACTTCTCGTCGGGAGCCTCGAACGACTTGCTGGCGAGATTGCGGGCAAGCTCTCTCACCATGGAGGGATTGAAGGCTTCGTCCGAGGTGTTCCCTGCGGCTGCGGCCTCTCGCAACGGCAAAGCCATCAGTGTCGGCAATACGGCCGATCCCTGGAGTAATTGGCGGCGATTCAAAGCTTCTCCTGCTCGCTGGACGGAACGCCGCAATGAAACCGCCGAGCCGCCGAGGAGTTCCATCATTGCCGTGCAGACAAGATCACCCGAGCCGAGCGGCAATTGCTTCGCAAGCAGGCGCGGCCTCGCGACTACTGCAAACGGGGAACCGCGGTGGAACAGCCTCGGCTGATTGCCGGCAGCTACTGCGTCTCCAGCGTCGGCGCGACCTCGCGCGCGACCTGCACCAAGGCTGCGATCAACGGCGTCATCG
Organism: Bradyrhizobium macuxiense; assembly: GCF_001542415.1. GTDB lineage: Bacteria > Pseudomonadota > Alphaproteobacteria > Rhizobiales > Xanthobacteraceae > Bradyrhizobium > Bradyrhizobium macuxiense. The sequence goes on along the minus strand of NZ_LNCU01000036.1, from coordinate 78,103 downwards.
GATCGCGCTGCGGGATCACCAATCCTATACTGTAGTCCACTACCGGATCGATGATCGGAATGCTGCGCACGGCGTCGGCGAGCCCGAGCGTTTCCGCGAGCTTCGCAGGCATCACGCTCGCCCAGCGCCCGGTCTTCACGTGAGTATAGAGCACGAGCAGCGAATTCGAGGTGAGCGTCGGTGTCGCCTCGGCGCCGACCGACGTCAGCGCGCGATCGATGATGCGACGATTCTGCATGTCGGGCGTAAGCAGGCAGAGCGGCACAGTGCCCACTTCCCTCCACGTCACCTGCTTGCGGTCGCCGAACATCGCATCGGGCGCCGTCAGCAAGCGATAGCTCTCGTTGTAGAGCGGAATGGTGCGGACCTTGCCGATCGGCTCGTTCTCGATATAGGTCAGCCCGGCATCGACCTCGAGATTTTCGAGCAGGCCGAGCACGTCCGCCGAAGTGCAGGACTGGATGCGGAAGCGTACGTCGGGATGCTTCGCCCGGAACGGCGTCGTCAGCGACGCCACCATGCCGAGCGCGGTCGGGATCGCGGCGATGCGGATTTCGCCCGACAGCTTGTCCTTGAGGCTGTTGATCTCCTGCTTCATCGCCCGCGCGTCGCCGACGATGCGGCGCGCCCAATCGAGCGTGCGCTCGCCTTCCGGCGTGAAGCCCTGGAAGCGCGATCCGCGCTGCACCAGCATGACGCCGAGGATTTCCTCGAGCTGCTTGAGGCTGGTCGACATGGTCGGCTGGGTGACGCCGCAGGCCTCCGCAGCCCGCCCGAAGTGCCGCTCCTTGGCCAGCGCCAACAGAAGTTCCAACTTGTCGATCAAGGATCAAACCCCCATCGCAAAAAGGTGTCCCAACACAGTCACACGTAGCACGACCGCGGCACGATCCTAACCCTAAAAGCACGGCGGAAGTCCGTGATTTCAGATCATTATTGCGATCCTAAATCGACTCATTGCGCAACGCTATTAATCGCGTTTCGCAATCGCCGCATGAGACGGCTTTATTGATGTTTCGAAGGATTCCAATTCTCATACGCGCAATCGAAAACTGATCGTGAGAGCGCGGATGACATCGGGATACGAACCCTGGGACGAGGCGCGCGGCGCCGAAATCATCGCCGAACGTGCCGGGCTCGAGGGCGCCACGCTGGTCATCCTGCACGCGCTGCAGGAGGCCTTCGGGTACGTGCCGGAGCCGGCGATCCCGATGGTCGCGCAAGCGGTCAATCTGTCCCGAGCCGAGGTGCACGGCGTCTTCACGTTCTACCACGACTTCCGCAAGGAGCCGGCCGGGCGGCATGTCCTGAAGCTCTGCCGCGCCGAGGCCTGCCAGGCCGCCGGCGGCGACGCACTGGCCGCGCGGGCGGAGACCAAACTCGGCATCTGCCTCGGCCATACCACGGCGGATCAGCGCGTCACGCTGGAGCCGATCTACTGCCTCGGCCTCTGCGCCACCGCCCCCTCGGCGATGCTGGATGGCCGCCTGGTCGGGCGGCTCGACGAGGCCCGGATCGACGCGCTGGTCGCGGAGGCGCAGCGATGACGATGCGGATCTTCATTCCCCGCGATGCCGGCGCGGTCGCGGTCGGCGCCGATGACGTCGCCCTGGCATTCGCGCAGGCCGCGGCGGCGCGCGGTATCACCGTCGAGATCGTCAGGACGGGCTCGCGCGGGCTCTACTGGCTGGAGCCGATGGTCGAACTCGCCACCGCCCAGGGCCGCGTGGCGTTCGGTCCGGTGACGCCGGCAGATGTCCCTACCCTGCTCGACGCGATGGCCGGCAACGGCCAGCATCCCCAGCGGCTTGGTGTCACAGAGGAGATCCCCTGGCTGAAGCGGCAGACCCGCCTGACCTTCGCCCGCTGCGGCGTGGTCGATCCGCGCTCGGTCGACGACTACCGCGCCCACGGCGGCTACAAGGGGCTGGAGCGAGCCCTGAGGTTGACGTCGGACCAGATCCTCGCCGACGTCACCACCTCGGGCCTGCGCGGCCGCGGCGGAGCCGGCTTCCCCACCGGCATCAAGTGGAAGACGGTGGCTCAGGCCAGCGCCGACCGCAAATACATCGTCTGCAACGCCGATGAAGGCGACAGCGGCACCTTCGCCGACCGCATGATCATGGAAGGCGACCCCTTCGTCGTGATCGAAGGCATGACGATTGCCGGCATCACCGTCGGCGCCACCAAGGGCTACATCTATATCCGCTCGGAATATCCGCACGCGGTCGAGGCCATGAATGCCGCGATTGCCGCCGCGAAGCGCGCGGGCTTCCTCGGCGATCGCATCGGCGGCTCCGCGCACAGTTTCGATCTAGAGGTGCGCGTCGGCGCCGGCGCCTATGTCTGCGGCGAGGAGACTTCACTGCTCGAAAGCCTCGAAGGTCGCCGCGGCATCGTGCGCGCCAAGCCGCCGCTGCCGGCGCACAAGGGCCTGTTCGGCCGCCCCAGCGTGATCAACAACGTGCTGTCGTTCGCGGCGATCCCCTTCATCCTCGACAACGGCGCCAAGGCCTATGCCGATTTCGGCATGGGACGCTCGCGCGGCACCATGCCGATCCAGCTTGCCGGCAACATCAAGCATGGGGGTCTGTTCGAGACGGCGTTTGGCGTCACGCTCGGCGAGCTCGTCGACGACATCGGCGGCGGCACCTTCACCGGACGCGAGGTGCGCGCGGTGCAGGTCGGCGGTCCGCTTGGGGCCTATTTCCCGCGCGCCCTGTTCGACACTCCGTTCGACTATGAGGCGTTCACCGCGCGCGACGGCCTGATCGGGCACGGCGGCGTGGTCGTGTTCGACGACAGCGTCGACATGGCCAAGCAGGCGCGCTTCGCTATGGAGTTCTGCGCCATCGAGTCCTGCGGCAAGTGCACACCGTGCCGGATCGGCTCCACCCGCGGCGTCGAGACCATCAACAAGATCATCAACGGCGAGCGCGTCGCAGAAAATCTCGCCGTAGTCGAGGACCTCTGCAACACCATGAAGTTCGGCTCGCTCTGCGCACTCGGCGGCTTCACGCCCTACCCCGTGATGAGCGCATTGAAACATTTCCGGGAAGATTTTGGCCCGGCACCGGCCACGCTGCAGGCCGCGGAGTAAGGGAGATCACGATGTCGCTGATCCACGAAACCGATTTCGGAACGCCCAAATCCAAGGCCGATACGATGGTCACGCTGACCATCGACGGCCAGAGCATCACGGTGCCCGAGGGCACCTCGATCATGCGCGCGGCGATGGAGGCCGGTACGCAGATCCCCAAGCTTTGCGCGACCGACATGGTCGATGCCTTCGGCTCGTGCCGGCTCTGCCTGGTCGAGATCGAGGGACGCGCCGGCACGCCCGCTTCCTGCACCACGCCCGCGACGCAAGGCCTCGTCGTGCACACCCAGACCGAGCGGCTGAAGAAGCTGCGCAAGGGCGTGATGGAGCTCTACATCTCCGACCATCCGCTGGACTGCCTGACCTGCGCGGCCAACGGTGACTGCGAGCTGCAGGACATGGCCGGCGCGGTCGGCCTGCGCGACGTCCGCTACGGCTACGAGGGCGAGAACCACGTCTTCGCCAAATCCAACGGCGAAGCCAACGCCGCCTGGATGCCGAAGGACGAATCCAATCCGTACTTCACCTACGATCCCTCGAAATGCATCGTCTGCTCGCGCTGCGTCCGCGCCTGCGAGGAAGTGCAAGGCACGTTCGCACTGACGATCGCCGGCCGCGGCTTCGACAGCCGCGTCTCGCCCGGCATGAGCGAGAGCTTCCTCGGCTCCGAATGCGTCTCCTGCGGCGCCTGCGTGCAGGCCTGCCCGACCGCGACGCTGACGGAAAAGTCCGTGATCGAGATCGGCCAGCCCGAACATTCGGTGGTCACCACCTGCGCGTATTGCGGCGTCGGCTGCGCCTTCAAGGCCGAGATGCGCGGCGAGGAAGTGGTGCGCATGATGCCCTACAAGGACGGCAAGGCCAATCGCGGCCATTCCTGCGTCAAGGGCCGCTTCGCCTGGGGCTATACCACCCATAAGGAACGCATCCTGAAACCGATGATCCGCGAACGGATCGAGGATCCCTGGCGCGAAGTGTCCTGGGACGAGGCGCTCGGCTTCGCCGCCGCCAAGTTCAAGGGCATCCAGCAGAAGTATGGCCGCGATGCCGTCGGCGGCATCACCTCGTCGCGCTGCACCAATGAAGAAACCTATCTGGTGCAGAAGCTGATCCGCGCCGGCTTCGGCAACAACAATGTCGACACCTGCGCCCGCGTTTGCCATTCGCCGACCGGCTATGGCCTGTCGCAAACCTTCGGCACCTCGGCCGGCACGCAGGATTTCGACTCGGTGGAAGACACCGACGTGGTCATGATCATCGGCGCCAACCCGGCCTCGGCACACCCGGTGTTCGCTTCGCGGCTGAAGAAGCGGCTCCGTCAGGGCGCCAAACTGATCGTGATCGATCCGCGCCGCACCGAGATGGTGGAATCGCCGCATGTGAAGGCGCAGCACCTGCCGCTGATGCCTGGCACCAACGTCGCAGTGCTGACCGCGCTCGCCCATGTCATCGTCACCGAAGGGCTCGTCAACGAGACCTTCGTGCGCGAGCGCTGCGACTGGAGCGAGTTCGAGGAGTGGGCGGCCTTCGTCGCGGAGCCGAAGCATAGCCCAGAAGCCACCGCGATCATGACCGGCGTCAACCCGAAGGATCTGCGCGAGGCGGCACGAACCTACGCCACCGGCGGCAACGGCGCGATCTACTACGGGCTCGGCGTCACCGAGCACAGCCAGGGCTCGACCACCGTGATCGCGATTGCCAACCTCGCGATGGCAACCGGCAATGTCGGCCGACCCGGCGTCGGCGTGAACCCGCTGCGCGGCCAGAACAACGTGCAGGGCTCCTGCGACATGGGTTCGTTTCCGCACGAGCTGACCGGTTACCGCCACATCGGTGTTGACGCGGTGCGCGAGCAGTTCGAGGCATTGTGGAACGTCAAGCTCAACAAGGAGCCGGGTCTGCGCATTCCCAACATGTTCGACGCCGCGATCGAGGGCACCTTCATGGGGCTCTACGTGCAGGGCGAAGACATCCTGCAGTCCGACCCCAACACCAAGCACGTGGTGGCGGCGCTGTCTTCGATGGAGTGCGTCATCGTCCACGATCTCTTCCTGAACGAGACCGCGAACTACGCCCACGTCTTCCTGCCCGGCTCGACCTTCCTGGAGAAGGACGGTACGTTCACCAATGCCGAGCGCCGCATCCAGCGGGTACGCAAGGTGATGACGCCGCGCAACGGCTATGCGGACTGGGAAGTGACGATCCTGCTCGCCAAGGCGATGGGCTTCGAGATGCACTACAGCCACCCGTCCGAGATCATGGATGAGATCGCGGCGCTGACGCCGACCTTCGCCGGCGTCTCCTATGCCAAGCTCGACGAGCTCGGCTCGGTGCAATGGCCATGCAACGAGAAGGCGCCGGAGGGCACGCCGGTGATGCATATCGGCGGCTTCGTCCGCGGCAAGGGCAAGTTCATCATCACCGAATATATCGCGACCGACGAGCGCACCGGTCCGCGCTACCCACTGCTGCTCACCACGGGTCGTATCCTCAGCCAGTACAATGTCGGCGCGCAGACCCGCCGCACCGAGAACGTGGTCTGGCATGCCGAGGACCGGCTGGAGATCCATCCGCACGACGCCGAGCAGCGCGGCGTGCGCGACGGCGACTGGGTGCGGCTGGCAAGCCGCGCCGGCGAGACCACGCTGCGCGCGCTGATCACCGATCGCGTCGCACCCGGCGTGGTCTACACCACCTTCCATCACCCGGACACCCAGGCCAACGTCATCACGACCGACTTCTCGGACTGGGCGACCAACTGCCCCGAATATAAGGTCACCGCCGTGCAGATCTCGCCGTCGAACGGCCCGACCGACTGGCAGAAGGCCTATGACGAACAGGCGCGCAACTCCCGCCGCATCGCGCCAGTCGTGGAGGCCGCGGAGTAGCGATGCGCGAGCCTGTCCATAGGGCGAACCGAAAGGTCTGGCGCGACGGCGCGTTCAGCGAGGGCGCGCGCCTGATCCCGGAAGAGACACCGCTGGCACTGACCTACAACGGCGGCACCTACGCCGTGATGATGGGTTCGCCCGAGGACCTCGGTGATTTCGCGGTCGGCTTCAGCCTGAGCGAAGGCATCGTGCAATCCGCCGATGAGATCGACACGCTCGACATCGTCGAGCTCGACGACGGCATCGAGCTCAGGATGTGGCTCAAGCCGGAGAAGGCCGCGCTGATCGCCGAGCGCCGGCGGCATATTGCCGGCCCGACCGGCTGCGGCATCTGCGGGATCGACTCCATCACTGAGGCAGTTCGCCCGGCCGCGGTCGTCCCCGCGGGACGGTCGTTCTCGTCACGCGAGATCATGACCGCGATGGCTGCGGTCGCGCCGTTGCAGGAGATCAATCACCAGACCCGCGCCGTGCATGCTGCCGCGTTCTGGGCACCGGGACGCGGCATCGTGGCGCTGCGCGAGGATGTCGGGCGCCACAACGCGCTCGACAAACTCGCCGGCGCACTGGCGCGCGACAAGGTCGTTGCAACCGATGGCATCGTGCTGCTGACCAGCCGCGTGTCGGTCGAGATGGTGCAGAAGACCGCGGCGATCGGCGCACCACTGATGGTCGCGGTGTCGGTCCCGACAGCGCTTGCGGCGCGGATGGCCGATAGCGCCGGCATCACACTCGCCGCGATTGCGCGGTCGGACGGATTTGAAATCTTTACGCATCCGGAACGCGTCACTGGCGCCGTGCCCGGCAAGGAGCGCACCTATGTCGTCGTCGCCTGACAAGCTCGTCTATATGGCGAACCAGATCGGGAAGTTTTTCCAGAGCCAGGGCCGCGACCGCGCGGTGCAGGGCATTTCCGAGCACATCTGGAAATTCTGGGATCCGCGGATGCGCAAGCAGATCTTCGCCCATCTCGACGCCGGCGGCGCCGGCCTCGATCCTGACGTCCGCGACGCGCTGCAGAAGCTGAAGCAGGCCTAGCGGTAGCCGGAACAAATACGCGCGCAAAAGCACGCTACCGGTCGAAGCTGAAACGCCACACAATCATGAGTCGCGAGCCGACCACGCGAGGCAACGACGTCAGCTCGCGCATCTCCTGCGGGCGTCGCCGCGAGGCATCGGCAACGCGCGTCGTTTTCCACAACTAAGACTCCAAGCGACGCTTCGCGTTTTGCAGAGGAGTAGCTGAGTTTTTCTCAGCGTTGACAGTCTCGCTATTCCCGACATCACGATTGAGCTGTCGCATGCATCACAGAATGCGGCGGTTGGGTGTCGAGTGACGACACGATTAGTTCGCATTGAGTACTTAGAGACGAATGAAAGGAAAGAGCAGCGAGAGCACAGAACGATGAGTCAGAACACCGCCGGCGCAACGCCATTTCCTCTCGGCGTCTTCGTCGGGAACCCGAACTATTTTGATTCAAATGAGGAAGCGAGTTTCGAAGCGAACTTCAACGCTTTCTCGACTCTCATGAAAACCACGCCGCAGTTCCTCGACCAGTATGGCGACGAGCGCAAGCCCATCTCGGATTGGGTTGGTCAATCGACCTGGAATGCAGAATCGATGGCGCAATCGCCGGTACTCAAGGGAGTTACGCCGGTGATCGGGTTACCGATGGCCTCGACGGCCGCGGGCTCGGAAACGCCAGATCAGTTCTACAAGGACTTCGCGGCCGGCAAGTACGACTCCGTGCTGACGAACATGGTCAAGGCTTGGGCCGACAATGGCTTCACGACGCAGATCTGGCGGCCCGGCTGGGAGATGAATATCAGCACCATGCCCTCCTATGCGGGCGACGACGCCGCAACGCGTGCCGATTGGGTCAAGGCATTCCAGCACATCTACACGGTCTTGCACACTGCGGGCACCGCGGAGGGCGTGAACATCGAGGTGGCCTGGAACCCGGGCGTGACGAACTACAGCAACGCCGGCAATGTCATCCAGAGCGCTTATCCAGGTGACAAGTATGTGGATATCATCGCGGCCGACGTCTACGGCGACGTCTTTCCCTACGGATCGTCGACCCACATCTATGACTGGGACAAGAGCGGGCAAGTCCTCGACTCCTCGAAGCCGGTCTACGACTCCAGCGTCAAGCAATGGGCGTCAGACCCCGTCAATCTCCAGCGCTACTATACCTACCCGGCTTCCAACCAATGGTCGCTCGACGGCAGCGATGGCCACGCGACCACGCTTCAGCAACTGATCGATCTCGCCAAATCGAGCGGTAAGCCGTTTGCTATCGCCGAGACCGGTGCGGGCAATACGCATGACGGCGCGGGTCTCACCGACAATCCGACATTCGTGAAGTGGCTGTCGGACACGCTGCACCAGTCAGGGGTGAACGTCAGTTTCGTGAACGTCTGGGATTCGAACTCCGGTGGATCGTATGGATTCACGGGTTCCACCGACAACAAGCCGCTCGAGGCTGCGGCATGGACGAAGTATTTCGGCGATCCACCGGTGTCGACATCCACGTCGACGTCGACGACGTCGTCTACCTCGTTGGACAGCCATGTCGCCGACAACAACACCGCAAGCGTCAGCCACGCGACCGCGCCGCAATCGGCAACGACGCAAAGCACCGGCGCCGTCGAAACTGCGAGGGACAGCTTTCATTTCGATTTCGCGCCTCCCGCAACCAGCAGTTCGAGCACGCCATCGCCCACGGCCGGAGTCATTGGCAACAATGCGTCTGCGTTCCAGGCGCATGCTGACGCCAATACCGGGAGCCAGGACAATGTCGCAATGGCCAGGGATGCGGCCCACAGCAATCTGACAGCGCTCGCGAGCGAAGCTCAGACGACCGCGGCGCACGACGCAGTCACGGGCCATTCGACCGATGCGGCCGCAGAGAGCGCGCATAACGCGGCGTTGCACAGCAGCTTCTTTACTTTCTAACGCTGCAACTCACTGTCGCTCGCACGTAGTCCCGCGAGCGCAGGTAGTCGAACCTACAGGTCGAGCGCGTATATGCGCGCTCGACCTTGCCGCCGGACACGGCCATTGCGTCGATATTGGCGCTTCCGCTTTTTTCGTCCCTCTCCAGAGCCAGGCAGACACCATCGGCCAAGCCGTCGTTTCAGACGCTAGTCGGAGTCACCGCGCGCCCGACGCATCGCGGATCATCGGAGAGAAAGGCACAGGTATCACCCGGCTATCCTCCGGCGGCGCCGGTCACAATTGCCATTAGCGTTAACGACAGCTTGATCGGTTCGGCGACTGACGCGGGGCTGCGGCGCCTCGCCTCGAATCGGCTGAGCGAAGCCGTACTTTACCGGGATTGAAGACTTTGGCAGGATGGTGGCATGTCCCTCAGGATATCCTGACGGCGGCGGCCGGTTCAGGTCGGCTGCGGGCGTTGTTTGCGTCCACAAGGATAATAGAGGAGGCGTTATGTTGGGGATCGTTCTGGCGAGTGGCATCTGCGGATTGCTGCTGGGACGCTACTTCAAGGTCTATGTCTGCCTTCCCGCGATGCTCCTCGTCATCCCGGCGGCCTTTCTCGTCGGACACGCGGATGGATTGACGATGGGGTTTGTCGCCTTCATTTCCGGCGTCGTCGCGATGCAGGGGTGCTTCCTGATCGGCGCCACGATCCGCATCTTCATCGAAAACTTCGAGCCGCAACGCGCGCCGTCGGAAGATTTCATTTAACCGGTCGCCGGCAAGACGCTCCGACAAGACACACTGGCAAGACCGTCCGACGAGACACGCCGCCAAGACAGTCGCGCTCGCCACCGAGCACGCATTCGCACCCGTTCTAACCGCCGCCCACGATCACGTTGAAGACGCGGCGAACTTCGCCCTGCGTCTCGCGCAGGCGCGCTTCCAGCGCGGAAAAGTCCGGCGTGTCGCCCGCGCGCGCCATCACACGCAGCAGGTCTTCGCCGGCGGTATCCGGGTTGAACTTGCCGACGACGCAGAGCCGCAGGATTTGCGTCAGGTCATGATAGAGCCGCGCCGCCGAGCGCAGGATCTCGGCTTCGGAATGCCCGAGCAGGCCGAGCTTTGCCGCATTGTCGAGCACCTGCAGCGTCGAGACGCTGAGGATCTCGGGCTTCGCCGCCGCATGCGCAAGTTGCAGGTATTGTGCGATGAAGTCGATGTCGACCAATCCGCCCGCGGCGAGCTTGAGGTCCCAGACGTCGTCCTCGCCCTTCTCTTCCGCAATCGCGCGCCGCATGTCGGCGACATCGGCGGCGGTGATCGGCGCATCGCGCGGCCGCGTCAGCACGGCGCGGATGATCGCCTCGATCCGCTCGCGGAACTGCGGCGCAGCCGAGATCACTCGCGCGCGCGTCAGCGCCATATGCTCCCAGGTCCAGGCCTCGCGCTCCTGATAGTCGGCGAACGAGTCGATCCGCGAGGCGACCGGTCCGGCGCGCCCGGACGGGCGCAGCCGCATGTCGACCTCGTAGAGCACGCCGTAATTGGTGCGCGTGGTGAACGCGCTGATCAGGCGCTGCGTGAAGCGGGCAAAATACTGCGCACCATGCAGTGAACGCTCGCCGTCGGAATCCGGCGCCTCCTGGTCGTAATCGTAGAGCAGGATCAGATCGAGGTCGGAGGACGCCGTCATCTCGCGGCTGCCGAGCCGGCCCATCGCGATGATCGCGGTCTCCTGCCCCTTGATGCGGCCGTACTGCGCGGCGAACTGGTCGGTGACGAGACCGTGCACGGTATGCACGATGCCCTCGGCGACGTCGGCAAAGGCGGTGCTGGCGTGCTGCGCCGACACTGTGCCGGACAGTATCCGCGTGCCGATCAGGAACAGGCTCTCCTGGCCAAACAACCTGAGACGATCGAGAAAGTCCTCATAGGACGATGCGTCCTGCAGCGTGGTGGCGAGCCGCTTGGACAGTTCCTTCTTGTCCGGCATGGCGCCGAAGAAGCGCGGGTCGATCAGACCGTCCATGATCTGCGGCTGCCGCGCCAGCATGTCGCCGAGCCGCGGCGCCGCGCCGAGGATCAGCGCCACCAGTGCAACGAGATCGCGGTTCTGGCTGAGCAGCGAGATCAGCCGACCGCCGCGCTGCAGCGCGCCGAGGAAACGGTCGAACGCCGCCACCGCATCGTCGGGCTCCTCGGCATGGGCGAGCCCGTCGATCAGCCCTGGAATGAATTCGAGGAACGCGGCTCGCGTCGCCTCGACGCGCAGCGCGCGATAATCGCCCTCGATCCACTGCTGCACGGTGCCTGCGACCGCAACGGGCTTCTTGAAACCGAGATGTGCGAGATGCTCGATCAAACGTGCGTCTTCGGGCCCGGCGCCGTAGTCGATATCAGGTAGCTTGGCGGTGCCGGTCGGATCGTCGCCCTCGAACAGCTTGCCGTAGTGGCTTTGAACGACCTTGAGATGACCGAGCAGGTCCTTCGCGAACGCCTCGCGGTTCTCGTAGCCGAAGAATTGCGCAAAGCGCTCGACGGCCTCGGCCTCCTCCGGCAGCGAATGGGTCTGCTCATCGGCGATCATCTGCAGCCGGTGCTCGACCCGGCGCAGGAACTCGTAGGCCGCGGTCAGTTCGTCCCGCGCCTCGTAGGTGATCCAGTTGCTGTTGGCGAGCACGTTCAGCGCCTCGAGCGTCGGCCGCACGCGCAACTCCGGGTGCCGGCCGCCCGCGATCAGCTGCTGGGTCTGAGCGAAGAACTCGATCTCGCGGATACCGCCCCGGCCGACCTTGACGTTGTGGCCCTCGACCGAGATCTCGCTCTGGCCGCGATAGGTCTGCATCTGCCGCTTCATGTCATGGACATCGGCGAGCGCGGCGAAATCCAGATGCTTGCGCCAGACGAACGGCGCGAGCTCCGCCAGCAGCGCATCGCCCGCCCTGGGATCGCCGGCGCAAGGCAGCGCCTTGATCATCGCGGCGCGCTCCCAGGTGCGCCCCTCGCGCTCGTAGTAATGCAACGCGGCGTCGGTGGAGATCGCGACCTGCGTCGAGGCCGGGTCCGGGCGCAGCCTGAGATCGACGCGGAACACGTAGCCCTCGCCCGAACGCTGTTGCAGCATCCGCGCCATCGCCTGGGTGACGCGGACGAAGAACGGCTGCGGCTCGATATCCTCGGCAAGCGACGTGGCCGAGCGATCGAAGAACACGATGAGATCGATGTCGCTGGAATAGTTCAATTCGCCCGCGCCCATTTTGCCCATCGCGAGCACGATCAGGCCGGAGTCCGCTTCGGGATGTTCGGGGTCGGCCGCGGTCATCCGGCCGCGGGCGACTTCCTGCCTGAGCAGGTAGCGCAGCGCCGATTGCACCGACGTGACCGCGACCTCGGTCAGCGCCGCCGTCACCCGCATCACGGGCCAGACGCCGCCGATGTCGCACAGCGCGATCATCAGCGCGGCCTCCGCCTTCGTGCGGCGGAGCAGATGCATCACGTCGGCCTCGCTGCCGGCGGCGAACACCTCGCGCGATGTCTTCTCAATCAATGCGGTGAGATGCGACTCCGGGTCGCAGGACAGGATCCGGATCAGCCGTGCGGCGTCGGCGCGCGCAAGCTCGAACAGGTATGGCGAGACCTCGGCGATGCCGCGCAGGATGTCCCGTGCGAACGGATGTCCCAGCAACGCATTGAGTGCGTCCGATTGCGCCGGCTCGAGCTCGGCGAACCAGTCGGTCAGGCGCTGTTCAGCGGATTGGGGCGCGGCGACACGCGGTCCGTCCGCAAATCGCGCGGCCAACCCCTGTCGATCCGCGTTTCCCGGCGCGGCGGCATTCATGCCGCCTTCTGTGGCACATCCGGCGTTTGAGCCGCAAGCCTGTCACTCCCGGCCGCCCGCGCCGGCAGGACCAGGGTTGCGACCAGGCCCGGGTGCGAATCACCGAGCCGAAGCTCGCCGCCGTGGAGCGTGGCCACCGCCGAGGCCAGGCTGAGGCCGAGACCGGAACCGGGTAAGGTGCGGCTTGCTTCGAGCCGGACGAAGCGCTCCACCGCATGCTTGCGATCGCCCTCGGGGATGCCGGGACCGTGGTCGGTGACGCTGAGCAGCACGTGATCGCCGTCACGCCGCGCCTCGATCAGTATCTCCATGGCCTCCGCGCTCGGCGGTTCTGCGGCCGTTTCAGGCTTGCCGTATTTGATCGCATTCTCGACGAGGTTGGCGAGCGCCTGGCTGATCAATTCACGGTTGCCGTGGATCGGCGATGGCGCGGATTTCACCCGCAGCGTCATACCGTCATCCTCGGCCAGCGGCTCGTACAGTTCGTGGATGCCGTTGGCGACGTCGGCGCCGTCGAAATCGTCCATGTTGCCGCGCGCCTGACCGGACTCCGCGCGTGCGATCATCAGCAGGGCATTGAAGGTGCGGATCAGGCCGTCGGATTCCTCGATCGTCCGCTCCAGCGCAGCGCGATAGTCGCCCTCGCAGCTGGACCGCGCCAGCGCCTCCTCGGCGCGATTGCGCAGCCGCGTCAGCGGCGTCTTGAGGTCGTGGGCGATGTTGTCGGAGACCTCCTTCAGGCCCACCATCAGCGCCTCGATGCGCTCCAGCATGGCGTTGAGATTTTCCGCCAGGCGATCGAGCTCGTCGCCGCTGCGGCCGACCGGCAACCGGCCGGACAGATCGCCTGCCATGATCCGCTTGGTGGTGCCGGTCATGGCGTCGATCCGGTGCAGCACGCGGCGCGCGACGAAGATGCCGCCACCGATGCCGAGCACGACGACAACCAGGATCGACCATTGCGCGGCCTTGGCGACGATCCCGAACAGCCGCCGCCGTTCCTCGAGATCGCGCCCGACCAGGAGCCGGAAGCCGTTGGTCATCTCGGTGACGCGCACCAGTGCGCGATGATCGGTGTTGTCCTGATCGTCGAGCCGGCGATAGGCCGTCTCGGACCAGCCGTGGGTGCCCATGACGCCCGGCGCCAGGGAGCCGACATTGCCGGCGAGCGCCTGCCCGTTCGGCGCCGTCACGAGATAGAGGTTGGCGCCCGGCCGCAGCGCGCGGTTGCCCATCGTGAACAAGAGGCCGCGCAGGCCGCGGCGATTATAGATGTCGGTGATCTCGCCGATCTCGGCATTGACGGTCGTGGTGATCTGCTCGGTGATCAGCCGCCGCGTATTCCACGCGAAATAGGCCAGCAGCGACGCCGCAAACAGCGCAAACAAAAACAGATAGACCAGCGTCAGACGAAACGCCGTGGTGCGGATCAGTTTACCGAATGCCGTCACGAATCATGTACCCCGCGCCGCGGATCGTGTGCAGCAGCGGCCGCTCGAAGCCTTTGTCGATCTTGGAGCGCAACCGCGAGATGTGCACGTCGATCACATTGGTTTGCGGATCAAAATGATAATCCCAGACGTTCTCCAGAAGCATGGTGCGCGTCACCACCTGGCCCGCATGCTTCATGAGATATTCGAGCAGGCGGAACTCGCGCGGCTGCAGCGTCAGCTCGTCCTTGCCGCGGGCGACGCGATGCGAGAGCCGATCGAGCTCGAGATCGCCGACCCGGTAGGTGGTCTCCTCGGCCGGGCCGACATTGCGCCGCGACAGCACCTCGACGCGCGCGAGCAATTCGGCGAAGGAATAAGGCTTCGGCAGATAGTCGTCGCCGCCGGCGCGCAGACCCTTGATGCGATCGTCGACCTGACCGAGCGCTGAGAGAATCAGCACCGGCGTTCGGTTGCCCTTGTCGCGCAAGCTCCCGATCAGTGACAGGCCATCGCGCTTCGGCAGCATGCGATCGACAACCAGCACGTCGTAGTCACCGGTTTCGGCCATCGACAGCCCCTCCTCGCCGTCAGATGCGAGATCCGCGACATAACCGACTTCACGGAATGCCTTGACCAGATAGTCGGCTGACTCGCGGTCATCTTCGATGATCAGGATGCGCATTTGCGGGGCGGTTGCGGTCACGGGAATTGGCCTTCTCTCACCATGGCGCGGCCGGCCTGCACATGCAAGACGACCGCGCGTAATCTCGAATTGTGGCTGCCGAAGGATCGGTCCGGAAAACCGGTTTCCGCTCGTCCGGATCGTGCGGAGGTGAAAAAAGCGGGCGGTGAAGCTGGGGGACCTCACCGCCCTTAGACCTTCCGACAGAGGGGGGCATATTCCATCGAAAGGTACCAAAGGGAGCGAGCGAGGCGCCCGCCCCCCGGGAAGCGCCGTCGGCGGGGGCGACTGATGCCGGCGACACCTCCCAACTCATAGCTAACCCTTGGCGAGCGGGACTGCCACGAAGCGCGACGAACCGCCGCTCTTTACGCGCATCAGAACGCTGTTCTTGTTGTCGTTGCGCGCCGCAGTAATCGCATCGCGCACCTCGCCCGCGGTGCCGACGGTCTTGCCGGCCACCTCGAGGATCACGTCGCCTTCCTTGAAGCCCCGCTCGGCGGCGGCACTCTTCGGATCGACTTCGGTCACGACCACGCCTTCCTTGCCGGCGCCGGCCACACTGTTGGCAGGCGCAACGGTCAGGCCGAGCTTCGGCACGTCGGTGCCGCGGGACGAATTGCCCTTGTCACCGTTATCGTTGTCGGCCTTGGCCTCCAGATTGTTCGGCAGCTGGCCGAGCGTGATGTTGACGACCTTGTCCTGGCCCTTGTGCAGCACGTTCAGCTTCACCGAATTGCCGGGAGGCAGACCACCGATGGTGCGAGCGAGTTCGCGCGCATCCTTCACCTGCTCGCCATTGACGGCGGTGATGACGTCACCGGACTCGATGCCGGCCTTGGCCGCGGGGCCGTTGGCCTGCGGTTCGGCAACCAGCGCGCCTTCCGCCTTCTTCATGCCGAGGCTGTCGGCGATGTCGGAGGTCACCGGCTGGATCTGGACGCCGATCCAGCCGCGGCTGACCGAGCCCTTGTCCTTCAGCTGCGCGACGACGCTCTTCACGGTCGCGGCCGGGATGGAGAACGCGATGCCGACGCTGCCGCCGGACGGCGAATAGATCGCGGTGTTGACGCCCATCACCTCGCCCGACACGTCGAACGCCGGACCGCCGGAGTTGCCCTTGTTCACGGGCGCATCGATCTGGATGAAGTCGTCATACGGACCGTTGCCGATATCGCGGCCGGAGGCGGACACGATACCCGCGGTCACGGTGCCGCCGAGACCGAAGGGATTACCGACCGCCAGCACCCAGTCGCCGATCCGCGGCTTGCCGTCGGAGAGCTTCGCGAACTGGAAGTTGGAACCACCCTCGACCTTGATCAGCGCGAGGTCGGTGCGCGGATCGGTGCCGATCACCTTGGCGGAATAGGTCTTGCCGTCGTCGGTCGTGACTTCGACCTTGTCGGCGCCGTCAACGACGTGGTTGTTGGTCACGGCGTAACCGTCAGCCGAGATGAAGAAGCCGGAGCCCTGGCCGGTCACCACGCCACCGCCACGCGGCCCACCGCGCAGACCCGGGGGCAGACCATCCGGACCGCCGAAGCGACGGAAGAAGCGCTCCATCGGCGAACCCGGCTGGAACGGCGAGTCTTCATTGCTGTCGTCCTTGGACAGCTTCTCCCGGATGTTGACCTTCACCGAGATCACCGACGGCTTCACGCGCTCGACAATGTCGGCGAAGCCGATCGGCTGCTGAACCTTGCGGACCTCATTGTTGACCTGCGCATGCGCCGGGGTCGTGAACAGCGAACCATCGTGCGAGGGGCTGAAGCCGTAAACGGCGGCGCCGAGGCCGGCGACGACCGATGCCATCAGCGCGAATTTGCGCGCAGAGAACACGGAGCGCTTCGGCGCCTTGTAGGAAGGAAGGGAAGAGAGGTCGGGACGGTCGGTCATTTTTTGAAATCTCCAAGGCCAGAATCGTCGGTGCAGGGGCCGGCACCTGATGCGTCTGAACATGGGGTCACCAGCCTTACAGCGCGCTGGCGGCGGAATTAAACTTTTGTAATTAAGTCAAGGCGGCTGCGGCAGAATAGCGCAGGTAAATGAGGGGCTTAGCGGAACTTAAACGGACTTGTCCGGTGCAGATTCCGCGGCCAGGAGCCGCTCCAGGCGCGCCTGCTCGTCTGCGCTCAGCGCTGTATCGGAAAGGCCTCCGCCATTGGTCGCATTTGCCCGCCGGCGGCTGAAGCGCCAGAGTGCGAAACCACCCAGCAAAAGCGCCAGCGGTGAGGTCAGCCAGAGCAGCAGCGTGTGCGGGTTGAAGCGCGGCTTCAGCAGCACGAATTCGCCGTAACGCGCGACCAGGAAATCGAGCACCTGCTGGTCGCTGTCGCCGGCTGCGATGCGTTCGCGCACCAGAAGGCGGAGGTCGCGCGCCAGCGGCGCTTCCGAATCGTCGATCGACTGGTTCTGGCAGACCATGCAGCGGAGTTCCCTGGAGAGCTCGCGCGCCCTTCCCTCCTTGGCGGGGTCGGCCATGACCTCGTCGGGCAGCACGGCGTGTGCCGGCATCGCCCCGAACAGCAGGGTCGCGGCAAGCAGGCCAGCGGCGAGGCTGCGCGACCGCATCACTCGGCTGCCTGCAATGCGCGCGCCGCCGCCTTGGCCGGTTTCGGCGCGCCGACCCGCAAGCGGCGATCGGACAGCGACAGCAGGCCGCCGAATGCCATCAGCACCGGCCCCCACCAGATCAGCAGCACCAGCGGCTTGTGATAGATGCGCACCGCAATCGATCCATCGGCTGCAGTGTCGCCGAGCGAGATATAGAGCTGGCTCGCGCCGCGCGTCAGCAGCGCAGCCTCCGTCGTCGATGCGCCACGCGTCGTGAAGTTGCGCTTCGACGGCGTCATCAGCGCGACCTTCTCGCCATCGCGGCTGACGGTGAACTGCGCCACCATCTCGCGGAAGTTCGGACCCTGCCGCTGCGTCAGACCGTCGAGCCGCAACTGATAACTGGCGACCGCGGCGACGTCGTTCGCCTTCATCTCGCCGATATATTCGCTGTTCCAGGTGGTCTCGCAAACGATGCCGATCAGCGCAACCCCGAGGCCAGCATGCGCAAAGACGGTGCCCCATGTCGCACGGGGCAATCCACGTGCACGGCGCAGCGAAATCGATAGCGGGATGCGGAACAGCCCGACGCGTTCGGCGAGATCGCACAGCGCGCCAGCGATCACGAACACCGCAAGGCCGATCGCGAGCGGTGCGAGCGTCGCACCGCCGTAGGTCCACGCCCAGACCAGCGCGATCACGACAAGCGAGACGATCCCGGCTACCGTCAACCGCTGTGCCGCGCCCAGCAGGTCACCCCGCTTCCAGGCAAGCAACGGCCCGAATGGCACCGCGAGCAACAGCGGCACGAACAGCGGCGCGAAAGTAAAATTGAAGAACGGCGCGCCGACGGAAATTTTCTCACCCGTCAGGACCTCGAGCGCCAGCGGATACAGCGTCCCGATGAACACCGTCGCGCACGCCGTGGTGAGCAACAGATTGTTGAGCACGAGCGCACCCTCGCGCGAGATCGGTGCGAACAGCCCTCCCTGTTTCAGCGAGGGCGCGCGCCAGGCATAGAGCGAGAAGCTGCCGCCGATGAAGATAAAGAGGATCAACAGAATGAAGACGCCACGCCTCGGATCAGTGGCAAATGCATGAACCGATGTGAGCACGCCGGATCGCACCAGGAAAGTGCCGAGCAGCGACAGCGAGAAGGTCAAGATCGACAGCAGGATGGTCCAGACCTTCAGCGCATTGCGCTTCTCCATCACCAGCGCCGAGTGCAACAGCGCGGTGCCGGCGAGCCACGGCATCAGCGAAGCGTTCTCGACCGGATCCCAGAACCACCAGCCTCCCCAGCCGAGCTCGTAATAGGCCCAGTAGGAGCCCATCGCGATGCCGAGCGTCAGGAATATCCATGCCATCAGGATCCACGGGCGGACCCAGCGCGCCCAGGCGGCATCGATCCGGCCCTCGAGCAGCGCGGCCACGGCGAACGAGAACGAGATCGAGAAGCCGACATAGCCGAGATAGAGCATCGGCGGATGCACCGCGAGGCCGATGTCCTGCAGCACCGGATTGAGATCGCGTCCCTCGATCGGCGGATTGGCGATGCGCAGGAACGGATTCGAGGTGATCAGGATGAAGAGATAGAAGGCGCTGGCGATCCAGGCCTGCACCGCGAGCACATGGGCACGCAGCGACAGCGGCAGATTGTTGCCGAAGGCGGCGACGAGGCCGCCGAACAGCGCCAGGATCGACACCCACAAGAGCATCGATCCTTCATGGTTTCCCCACACGCCGGTGATCTTGTAGATCATCGGCTTGAGCGAGTGCGAGTTCTCGTAAACATTGACGACCGAGAAATCCGAGGTGACGTGCAGCGTCACCAACGCTGCGAACGACGCGGCGACGAACAGCAGCTGCGCAAGTGCGGTCGAGCGCGCGACATTCATCAGCGCGACATCGCGCCAGCGCGCACCGAGCAGCGGCACGGTGGACTGGATCAGCGCCAGTCCCAGCGCGAGCACCAGGGCGTAGTGTCCGCTTTCGGCGATCATCGCATGGCTCCCTGCGTCGGTGCCGCCGAAGCGCTCGGCTTGGCAGCATAGTCATCCTTCCAGTGCCCCTGCTTCTTCAGGGCGTCGGCGACGTCCTTCGGCATGTACCTCTCGTCATGCTTGGCCAGCACGGTGTCGGCACGAAACACGCCGGAGGGGTCGAGCATACCTTCAGCGACGACGCCCTGCCCTTCGCGGAATAGATCCGGCAGGATGCCCTTGAAAGCGACCGGCAGGGTCGCGCTGCCATCGGCGACGGTGAAGGTCACCGCGAGATTGTCACCACGCTTGACTGAGCCCGGCTTCACCAGGCCGCCGAGCCGAAATCGTGTGCCGGGGCCGAGATGCTTCTCGGCGACCATCGAGGGCGTCGAGAAGAACACGATGGAGTCGCGGAGCGCGTTCAGCACCAGCCCCGCGGCGATGCCAAGCACCGCGAGCGCGCAGCCGATCAGGGTCAAACGCCGTTGCTTCCTGGTCATCGTCCATCCTTGCGCATGACGTCCTCCGAAAACCGCTGCACACTCTTCGGTGTCATGCGTTATCCGTCCAGCCCGAGATTCTTCAATCCTTCATTGAGCTGACGCAACCGCTCCGCATCCTTGGCGACCGCCTGGCGGGCGTCGGCCTGCGCGCTGATCGCCTTGTCGCGCTCTCCCATCACGAGATAGGCACGCACCAGCCGCAGCCAGCCTTCGACATCATCGCCATTCTGCTTCAGCCGCGTCGCCAGCCGATCCACCATGCCGCGGATCATCGAGTTGCGATCGGTCTCGCTCATGTCCTTCGCAGCGGCCACCGCACCG
The DNA here is from genome assembly GCF_001542415.1 of Bradyrhizobium macuxiense. Taxonomy (GTDB): domain Bacteria; phylum Pseudomonadota; class Alphaproteobacteria; order Rhizobiales; family Xanthobacteraceae; genus Bradyrhizobium; species Bradyrhizobium macuxiense. The sequence goes on along the minus strand of NZ_LNCU01000036.1, from coordinate 57,850 downwards.
TCGGGCAGCGCCGGCGCGGCAACGCCGCCGACCCGCACCAGAGCGGCCTGCACCAGCGGCCGCCACGGCGCATCGGCCGGCGCCTTTGCCAACATCCCCTGCCAGATTGCGGCAGCATCCGCTTTGCGCCCATCCTGCTCGGCCGCGAGACCGAGGAAATAATTGGCCTTGGCATTATCGGCAGCTTGCGCGACCGCGCGCTCGAACTCCGCCTTGGCGTCCGCGGTGACGACACCGCCGGCCGTCCCCATCAGCGCTTCGCCGAGGTCGGCACGGCGATCGGCGCTGTCGCCGGCATAGGTGATGGCATTGCGATAGGCGCGGACCGCATCGTCGTAACGCCCGAGCCGCGACAGCACCGGCGCCAGCACAGCCCAACCGCGACCGTCGGTCGGGCTCTTCTCCAGATGGGCCTCGACCTGCGCCACCAGATCGGCCAGCGGCTGGTTGGCGTCGACGACCCGGCTGCGCTCCGCAAGCGGGAAGTCGCCGAGGCGGGGCGAGCCGAGCGTGAGGTAGAAGCTCGCCGCAATCGCCGGCAACCCAACCAGGGCCAGGGTCGCGGCCATGCGCCGCAGCTTCAGATTGCCTTTCGCCGGCCCCTCACTCTCGCTCTGGTCGGCGGCCGCGAGCAGCCGCCGGCTGATCTCGATCCGGGCGGCCTCCGCTTCGGGCGCGGCGATGATGCCGGATGCCATGTCGCGGTCGATTTCGGCGAGCTGATCGCGGTAGACCACGACCTCGCTACCGCCAGTGCCCGCCGGCCGGCTGCGGCTGAGCGGCCAAAGCACGGCAAAGATCGCGGCGACCGTCATCAGCGCGAACACAAACCACAGCGTCATCAAGCGGTTCCCGGGTGGAACGGCGGCTTCCGGAGCGCCACCTCAGAATCGCTTTACACTACCCGCAGCGAATCCGGCAATTGACAATTGCTGGACCGGCGGAAGGCGTAAGCCACAGGGTCTCCGCGGGGCCGTTCCGGTGGCCCGAGATGATCAGCCAGAAGCGCTGGTGGCGCATCTGGGCAAGGCCACCAGCCTTCGCAGTTCCAATCGCTCCCGGCGGTGGTCGTCTATTTCACCTGAGAAGCGCCCGTCTCCGGATGCTTCAGCCAGGCGAGCAGCGCTTCGTGGAAACGACCCGGCGCTTGGATCTGCGGCGAATGACCGAGGTCCGGAAATTCGATCAATTGCGCGTGCGGAATCCGCTTCACGGCCTCCTTGCCAAGCACCGGATAGTTGCCGAGCATCTTGCGGATCTCGGGAGGTGCGGTGTCCTTGCCGATCGCAGTGGTGTCCTTGTCGCCGATCATGAGCAGCGTCGGTGGCGTAATTTTCTCGAATTCGTAGAACACCGGTTGGGTGGCGATCATGTCGTAGAGCCGCGCCGAGCTCGAGGCGACGGCGGCGCGGCCGGGGCCGCGATACATCCCCGCCAGCATCTGCACCCATGTCTCGTAGGACGGATCCCATGTGTCGGCGTAGTAGGTGGCGCGCTCATAGGCGCGGATGCTGTCCGCGCTGACGCGCGTTTCGCGTTGCATCCAACCGTCGAGGCTGAGCCATGGCACACCCTTGGCCTTCCAGTCTTCGAGGCCGATCGGGTCCACAAGGACCAGGCGGTCGACCGCATCGGGGTACATCAGGGCATAACGCATCGCCAGCATGCCTCCGGTCGAATGGCCGACCACGATCGAGCGCTCAATGCCCAACGAGGCGAGCAGAGCGCGGCTGTTGCCCGCGAGCTGCTGGAATGTGAACTGGTAACGTTCCGGCTTGCTGGATTTGCAGAAGCCGATCTGGTCGGGCGCGATGACCCGGTAGCCGGCTTCGCTGAGCGCCTTGATAGTGCCTTCCCATGTGGCGGCGCAGAAATTCTTGCCATGGAGCAGCATGGCGATTTGCCCGTTCGGCGATTGCGGCTTCACGTCGAGATAGGCCATATCCAGCTCCTGGCCCTGAGACGTGAAGTGATAATGCGCGACCGGATAGGGGTATTCGAATCCCTGCAATTCGGATCCATAGGCGGGCTGGTCGGCGGCCTGCGCGTAGGCATGGGGTGAGCCGAGGACGGCAACGGCAAGGGCCGCAAGGCCAAGCAGTGGTTTCAGGTGCATCTCTTGGAAATCCGAAAAAGAGGCGGTCCGACGCGGCCGGGACTAGCCGACCTTGCAGGGACCATCCAGCGGCCGACCGATGATTTATTCGTGATCGGCATGTGATGCATTGCCGGCTCAGCAGTCAGAACCGGGAATGCGCCGGCTAGCTCGCGCGGGACGATTTGCGCTCGCCGGTCACGGCATTCTCCGCCGCCCTGCTCATCAGGGAGGCGTAGTCATGACCGAACAGCACCTCGCAGAAGCGGATCGCGGCCTTGACCTGCTGCTGGCGGAAGGCACGGACCCGCGCATCGCCGCCGCGCAGCGATTGCACCAACCCCTCGGTCGACTGCTCGACATAATGCTGCAGGTCGGAGAATGTACGCAGCGTCACCTCGTTGATCGCAAGCTCGCTGGCATAGGTGCGGCACACCGCGACGAAATCGATCAACGCGGCTGCGTCCTCGACCTCGGACATATCGATCTTGGCGCCCGCGGCGATGTCCTTGTCGGCGCGCTGGCGCAGGATCCGGCGGACCCGGCCCGGCACGCTGTCGATTTCCGATTGCAGCGCATTGGATGTATCGGCGCGGACCGATGTGAGCTGGCGGCCCCAAGCGGAGTCGTTGCGCAGATCGAGCTCCGTACGCAGGCCGCGGACGCCGTCATGCAGGGTCTTGAGCTGCTCGCCGACATACTCGAAGTGGCCGCGCCGGATATCCGTCCGCAGGCAGGCCGCGACGAACGACAGGTCGTGCAGCGCGATCGTGACGGCAATGCCGTAGGGCGTGGCGGCGACCCGCAGCTCATCGTCGGAGCCGGCCACCTTGATGGCGAGGCGAATGATCTGCCAGGGCGCGACCAACCGCTGCGCGATCAACGACAATGCGAACGGCAGCAGTTGCGGCGTCTGCAGCACCGGAACCTTGAGCGCCTCCGTCACGGAGGCGATCTGGGCATCGGCAAACACCCGGATCTGGCTTGGCAGCCGGCCTCCCACCGTATCCAGCGCTTCGCGGGCCTGCAAAACCAGGCCGATCGGCAGCAGGTCCTCGACCACGCTGGTCGGACCCACGCGCGACAGCGCGCGCTGGCGGTCATCGCCCTGAACCGGCGCGGAGATATTGACGATGGCTTCCGCAGCCGCGAGCTGGAATTTGCGCGCCGCGGCCTCCAGCGGACCGCCCTCGGGCATCGCCGCAAGCGCAGTCTCGAATTCGCGGGCCGCTTGGGGCGCACCCTCGCGGGCCAGCCACTGCCAGATCGGCAGCAGCGAGGCGCGCCGGATCTGGCCCGGTCGCGTCGGGAAATTGGTCTCGGCAAGGAACGGCTCGAGCGGCCGAAACAGCAACCGCGCCGGATCGTCGGTGCGCGGCGGCATGTCCTCGTCTTCCTCGGCACTACGGACGATCTTGCGGAGCTGCTCCAGCACCAAATTGGCCACCGTGACGTCCTCGCCACGTTCGACGGCGCGCTCCAGCTCCCGCATCAGCAGCGCCTGCGATTGCGGCGGAAGCTGCGCGAGATAATCCCTCAGCCGCTCGGTCGATTTCTGGCTCATACGCCCGGAAATGAATGCTTGGTGCCCCGCGGACCGCAGCAAGCGTGTCCGCTTCCGATCATAGGAGGGGGCGCGTTAAGAACCCGTTTAGGAATAGTGACGGCGCCAAGACCGGCGACCGGACCGGGTGCCACGCCTATACCGCCGGCAGCACGAGCTCGGCGCGCAGGCCGCCCATCGGGGCGCTCCGCAGCGCAAGGTTGCCGCCGTAGAGGCCCGCAAGATCGGTCACGATCGACAGGCCGAGCCCCGAGCCGGGCTTTGATTCGTCGAGCCGCTGGCCGCGCCGCGACACCTGGGCGCGCTCGGCTTCGGAGAGGCCGCGTCCATCGTCATCGACCAAGATACGCAGCCTGGGCCCGGCCCCCGCCTCCTTGGGATGCTCGACCATCACCTCGATGCGCACTTGAGATGCCGCCCATTTGCAGGCGTTGTCGACGAGATTGCCGACCATTTCCTCCAGGTCCTGTCGCTCGCCGCGAAACCGCGCCGCCGGATCGGCCTTCGCCTCGATCGAGATGGCGCGATCGCGGTGGATCTTCTCCATGGTCCGGCGCAGCGCCTCGATCGCCGGCGCCACATCGGTGATGGTGCTGACGATGGTGATGCGGGCGGCGAGACGCGCGCGCTCCAGGTGGTGCGCGACCTGGTCGCGCATCACGTCGGCCTGCTCCAGTACCTTGCTCGCGAAGGGATCGGCGGCATGGGCGCCGGCTTCGTTCACGATCACCGACAACGGCGTCTTGATCGCATGGGCGAGGTTGCCGACATGGGTGCGCGAGCGCTCGACGATCTCCCGGTTGGCATCGATCAGCGCGTTGGTCTCGCGTGCGAGCGGCGCGATCTCGACCGGAAACTGACCCTCCAGCCGCTCGGCTCGCCCGGAGCGGATATCGGCGATCGCTTCGGAGATGCGCTTGAGCGGTGCGAGGCCGTAGCGGACCTGGAAAATCGTGGTCAGCAGCAGCACGATGCCGAGAGCCGCGAAGGTGCCGCCGAGATAGTAGTCGAAGCTGCGCGTCTCATCGAATATCTCGGTGGCGTCGCCGGCGACGCTGACCAGGAATTTGCCGTCCGCGCCGAGGTCGACCGGGCGCTCCACCATGCGCAGGCTCTGGCCCTCGGGTCCGTCGACATAGCCGAGGCGAACGCCGGCAGCGGTCAGATCCGCGCCGTGCTCCTCGAGCTTCGGCAGCTTCTTGTCCCACAGCGAGCGCGAGGCGCGGGTCTCGCCCTTCTCGGTGTCGGTGCGGGTGATCTGCCAGTACCAGCCCGACAGCGGCAGGTCGAACAGCGGCTCGCCCAGTGACTGGAACTGGCGGTCTGCCGGCTCGTCCGGCGTCGCCACCTCGGCGATCAGCGTTCGCAAATAGAGATTGAGCCGCCGATCGAAGGCTCGCTCGGTCGCGTCGCGATAGACCGACGACAGGATGACGCCGGTGATCGCCAGGATCACGACGACCCAGGCGGTCGCCGAGACGAACAGGCGGGTGGCAAGCGAGCTTCCGCGCATCAGAGCACGGTCTCGAAAATCTGGTCAGCGGGCTTCGACATGGCGAATCCAGTCCTCGGCGCAGATCATGCCGATGCCCGCACGCCGATCAAGCGGCTGACGGCGGCTGCGCCAGCATGTAGCCCAGGCCCCGCACGGTCTGGATGATATCGACCTCCAGCTTCTTGCGGATGCGGCCGACGAACACCTCGATCGTGTTGGAGTCGCGGTCGAAGTCCTGGTCGTAGAGGTGCTCGACCAGCTCGGTGCGCGACACCACCCGTCCGGTATGGTGCATCAGGTAATCGAGGAGGTTGTACTCGTGCGAGGTCAGCTTGATCGGATTGCCGTTGACCGTGACCCGCTTGGTGCGGGTGTTCAATATGACCGGCCCGCAGACCAGTTCGACCTGGGCGTGCCCGGTCGCGCGGCGCAGCAGCGCACGGATCCGCGCCAGCACCTCCTCGAGGTGGAACGGTTTTGCGACATAGTCGTCGGCGCCGGCGTCGAAGCCCTGGACCTTGTCGCTCCAGCGATCGCGCGCGGTGAGAATCAGCACCGGCATCACCCGCTTGTTCCGCCGCCAGGCCTCCAGCACCGAAATGCCGTCCATCTTCGGCAGGCCGATATCCAGCACGACCGCGTCATAGGGCTCACTGTCACCGAGGAAATGCCCCTCCTCTCCGTCGAACGCACGATCGACCACATAACCGGCATCGGTGAGCGCCGCGGTAAGCTGGCGGTTCAGATCCGGGTCATCCTCAACGACGAGCAGACGCACGTTGGCCTCCGAGAGTGGGTATTGCCATTTCCTGCATCAAATGAGGCTTTCGGCGGTGAATGGGCTATGAACGGGTCAACAGGTGGAATGTTACTTTTTGGTCATTTGCCCGTCTGATAGCAGATTTGGGACGGCCGGACACGCCGGATAGCGGCGCCCCGGAATTAACGATAATCGGCGATCGGCGCGACAAAACGTCCATGTTACGGACTTGCGGGTTGCCGCCGGGTCAGCCTCCGCCTACCCCCTATGTCCATTATGACCCAAACAATCTCCCGCATTGCGGGGTGGCTGGCTCTCGCCTTCATTGCGTTCGTGACGCTGTCGCCAATCTATGACCGGCCGTCGATAGGCAATCCGCAACTCGAGCATTTTGCAGCCTTCGCAATTCTGGGCCTGGCACTGATGCTGGGCTATCCGCGGCGCATGCTGCCGATCGTTCTGATCGTCATCGGAAGCGCATACATGCTGGAGGCAATGCAATTGCTGACACCCGATCGCCACGGTCGCGTGCTCGACGCGCTGGTGAAGGCTGTCGGCGGGCTCTGTGGAATCGGCGCTGGCCGGCTGGTGCTAGCTGCTCTCCAGGATCAGATCGACCGCTTCAGGAAGTTGCGCGGACAATCCGCCGGTTAGCGATGCGGCGACGTGCATGGCCAAGCGACGCCGGCCGATCCTTGCTTAGCTCTGGCGGTGTGGCAAGCTCGCCTGGCACCGCATAAGCGGACTCAGACGGACAAGCGCAGGATGCGTAGGATCTTCATTATTGCCGCGACGGTCATTTGCCTGCTGTTGATCGGCTACGCGACCCTGACATCGCTCTCCGGCCGGCCGATGCTGCTGGGCCGGCACGAGAGTCTCAAGGTCGTCGTGTTCGAGCGCTTCGTCGCCTACATGATTCTTGGCTTTCTCCTGTCCTGGCTTTTCCCCGGCCGTATGATTCTGACGTGCGCAATCGTCGTCGGTATCGCGATCTCGCTCGAACTGTTGCAGGGACTGCGACCGGACCGCGATCCAGCCGTGATGGATGCACTTGAAAAGGCCGCCGGCGGGATTGCCGGCGTGCTCGTTTCACGATGGTATCAGCTGCTACGCCAGAGATGACGCGGCTCAGAACTTGAGCTTGCCGCTTAAACTCTCTGTCACCGCATCATGACGAACGGCGAGTCACTTGCGGCTTACTCAGGGCAAATGACGCGTGCGAACAGTCTCACACGCGCTGATAGTCATCCTCGATGCGGACGATGTCGTCCTCGCCGAAATAGCTGCCGGTCTGCACCTCGATCAACTCGAGCTGGATCTTGCCGGGGTTCTCCAGCCGATGCACGGCGCCGATCGGGATGTAGATCGATTCGTTCTCGTGCACCGTCTTGATCAACTCGTTGACCGTCACCTGCGCGGTGCCGCGCACCACGATCCAGTGCTCGGAGCGGTGATGGTGCTTCTGCAGGCTGAGCCGTCCGCCCGGCCTGACGATGATGCGCTTGACCTGATGGCGGTCGCCATTGTCGACCGACTGGTAGGAGCCCCAGGGGCGATGCACCTTGACGTGACTCTCGGTGACCTCGGGTGCCGTGACCTTCAGCTTCGCGACCAGCCGCTTCAGCCCGTTGGCGTCCTGCTGGCGCGATACCAGCACGGCGTCCTGGGTCGCGACCACGACGAGGTCGTCGACGCCTTCGAGCGCCACCAGCGCGCGGTCGGTCGTGACGTTGCAGTTGCGGGAATCCTCGAACACCGCCGTGCCGCGTGCCGCGTTGCCCTGGCTGTCCTTGTCGGAGAGCTCCCAGACCTGACGCCACGAGCCGATGTCGGACCAGCCGCAGGCCACCGGCACCACGGCCGCATGCGCGGTCTTCTCCATCACCGCATAGTCGATCGAAATCGCCTTGGCCGCACCGAACGCCGACGGGTCGAGCTTGACGAAGCCGAGATCGCGCGCGGCCTCGGCAACCGACTGCTCGACGGTGGAGACGCTGTCCGCATCGACATTGCGATATTCATCGAGCAGGACAGCGGCGCGGAACATGAAGTTGCCGCTGTTCCAGAGATAGCCCGCATCGATGTAGCCGGCCGCAGTCGCTTCGTCCGGCTTCTCGACGAACTTCGCGACCGCCCTCACCTCGCCGGCGACCACCTCGCCCGGGCTGATATAGCCGTATTCGGTCGCGGGCCGTTCCGGCCTGACGCCGAAGGTCACGACGCGGCCCTGCTCCGCCGCCACCAGCCCCTCGCGGCATGCGGCGACGAAAGCATTGGTGTCGTGAACCAGATGATCGGCGGCGAGCGCCAGCACGATCGCGTCCGTCTCGCGCGCATTCGCGAACACCGCGCCCACTGCAATCGCCGGACCGGAGTCGCGCCGCATCGGCTCGAGCAGCACGTCGGCCTCGCGGCCGATCTCGACGAGTTGCTCCTGCACCATGAAGCGATAGGCTTCGTTGGTGATCACGATCGGCCGCGCGAACAGCGTCGCATCCGATACACGCAGCAGCGTCTCCTGAAAGGTCGAGCGTTCTCCGAACAGCGACAAGAACTGCTTGGGACGAACCTGGCGTGAAGCCGGCCACAGTCGCGTGCCCGCGCCGCCGCACATGATCAGGGGGATAATTCGTCGTTCCATCGATATGCCTCAAGTTCTGACAAGATCCCGTTATGGCTGAGCAAGAACGGTGCCACCCAGCAGCAACATGCGTTCTGCTGATTCAAGCGTCCGAGCTTTGCTGCAAAAGACGACACCACCTCATCCCTTTGAAAGTTGGCCGAACAACGACCATCACGCCACATTTTGCAGTGTCATATTTTTGTCTCCTCTAATTGGTCTCTGACGTTCGCCTTTCCGCCTCCACTCCTCTCAGGCGAGCAAAGCCAACGCGGTTGTGGCTTGCCCATTCCACCCGTTCCATCGCCGTTGTATCCTCAGCGCCGATGAGGACGTTCGCCCTCGACTTGGTTACACTTTTAGAAAGAACGTTCCCGTGCGATGATGACGGTTATCCGACCCCGACCTGCCATAGGCGCATATGCCGCCAGCACATCCAATCCAACAACGCAGAGACGCTGAATGATCCTGGTAACTGGAGGCGCCGGCTATATCGGCTCACACGCTTGTGTTGCCCTGCTGTCGGCGGGTGAAGAGGTCGTCGTCCTGGACAATTTCTGCAACAGCAGCCCGCTGGCGCTGGAGCGGGTTCAGCAGATCAGCGGCAAGCGGCTCACGGTGGTCGAAGCCGATATCCGCGACCAGGACGCGATCGAAAAAGTCCTGACGCAACACAAGTGCACGGCGGTGATGCATTTTGCCGGCCTGAAATCAGTGCAGGATTCGGTCGCTCAACCACTCGAATATTACGACCAGAACGTCATCGGCTCGCACCGGCTATTCCAGGCCATGCAGAAAACCGGCGTGAAGAAGATCGTGTTCTCTTCATCCGCGACCGTCTACGGCACGCCGAAATTCCTGCCCTACACCGAGGACCATCCGCTCAACGCAATCAATCCCTATGGACGCACCAAGCTCATGATCGAGGACATCCTCCGCGATCAATATGTGAGCGATCCGACCTGGGCCGTGGCGATCCTGCGCTACTTCAATCCGGTCGGTGCCCATGAGAGCGGCTTGATCGGGGAAGACCCGAAGGGCGTTCCCAACAACCTGGTGCCATTCGTGGCACAGGTCGCGATCGGGCGACGCGACCAGCTCAATGTCTGGGGCGGCGATTACGATACGCCTGACGGCACCGGCGTCCGGGATTATATCCATGTGATGGATTTGGCCGATGGCCATGTCTCCGCGCTCTCGTTGCTGAGCAGCCCGCAGTGCTTTGCCGTCAATTTGGGCACGGGCGCGGGAAGCAGCGTTCTCGAGGTGATCCGCGCATTTGAAGCGGCGAGCGGAAAGCAGATTCCCTACGAGATCAAGCCGCGCCGCGCCGGCGATCTTGCCGCCTATTACGCCGCAACCGACTACGCCACCGAGCTGTTGGGCTGGAAGGCAACTCGATCACTTGAAGCCATGTGTGCCGATCACTGGCGCTGGCAGAGCTCCAATCCGAACGGATATGCCTGACGTCGCCTCGCGGCGGAATGCTTCCTCTTGCGTCGCGCTCGCGCAGCTGACCAAGCGCGGGCGGCGAACGCCGGGCGCCGCGGCGTCCTGATCGGTAAGGTTCAACTGGTCATTTGGCAGGAGTGGCACTGTTGGGGGGAGCGGCGCTGTCGTCCGGCTTGCCGCCATTCGCTACGCATTTGTTGTAAAAGTCGGTTTGCTCGCGCCCCGATCCTTTGGCACTTCCAGCCGCCGGGTTCCCGGGCAAGCGCGGCGGAAATTGTGCCGCGGTCAGCGTATGGCACTTTCGGGCCACTTCAGCCGTAATCGCCGAAGCGAAATTGGGAACCAGGCTCAGTGCCACGCCGACCAGCACCGGCATCGCGCGTCCGAACTTCAAGCTGGGGAACATGGAACCCTCTTCTCACCTGCCGGGCCGCGCCGACAAGGCGCCGCCATCGTTGGCACATATTCTAGTCAGAATGCCGCGATTTGGTTTAAGCGAAAAGCTCACACAACGGTGATCGAAGCTGGTTAAATCTGTAACCATGCAGAAAGCGACTCCGCAGGACCCGGTGGGTTCGGACGGCTTGTTGCCGAACGATGACGGCCCGTTGGATCAAGGTTCCAACGAGGTCCAGTTCGCGCTTGTCATCGCCCGTATGATCGACACGGTCGAGCACAGCCCCGAGCACCTGCGCCAAGCGGTCTACGATCTCGCCCGCTACAAGCTACGGGAACAGTTCACGTCCACGGATGAAGAGGACATCAAGCGGACCCAGCTCGCCCTCGAAGCCGCCATTCGCGGCGTCGAGGATTTTTCGAGGCAGCAATTCGCCCTGGCACCACCGCAAGTCCCTAGGCTGCAAGACGGCTCCGGCGCGGCGCGCAGCCTGTCCGCCGCCGACCTCGACAGATCGGGCCGCCGACGACGGCCGGCCACCTCGATCGATCCGACTGCGGCAGCACGCAGCAGGTTCCTCCATCCGCTGTCACCACTCGCGATGCGAACCGTTGCGGTGTTGCTCGTCGTCGGCGCAGCCGCGATCGTCATCCAGCAGAGGCACCGGCTGGCATCCTGGGTGCAACACGGGTCGCCCCTGCAGGAGCAGGCTACGGTCCCCGTCCAACAGCGCGCACCGGTCGCAGCGGTGGCTGCGGCTGCTCCAGTCCCGCCGCCGAAGCCCAATCCGTTGCGACCAACGGATTACGGCGTCTATGCGATCGAAGGCGAGTCCCTGGCCGAGATGGAGCTACTGCCTGGCCGTCCCCCCGATATCCGCGTCGCGGTGTCGGCTGCGCTACGAACGCCGAGCCACACAATGCTCTCGAGTGGACGTCCCAAGTTCATCGTATTCCGCCACGATGCGGCGCCCGACCGCGCGGAGGTGCGCGTGATCGCCAAGGTCGCGCGAGAGTTCTCCGCCGAGGTCGCTGGCAAACGACCCGAGGATGGCGACAGCTGGGTGATCCGAAACGTCACATTCCCGTTCCGCGTGTCGCCGCTGCCCGACAATCCGGAAATGTACGAGCTGCACAGCGAAGATCCCGCGCTGGAGCTGACGCCCGGCCGTTACGCGCTGATCATCAAGAACCAGGCCTACGATTTCACGGTCGACGGCGCAGTCGTCGATCCCAAGCACTGCATCGAGCGCATCGTTGCGACCAACGGTACCTTCTACTCCGACTGCAGGAAGCCTTGACCCTCTCCGGGGAGGAGACGCTGAATTGTCGCGCGTTGGCAATTTCAATGGCCGGCCCGAACGGCTCCGACGCGAAGATTCCGGGAAAACACATTGCTCGAGTCCGCAAGCAACTTTGCAGGCGGTCCCTCCGCGCTAACCCGGCCGGCCTCGAGGCACACCACGTGATCCGCGTCGAGCACTGACTCCAGACGGTGGGTGATGAGGAGCAAGGTGCGGCCGTTGAGCTGCTGCTGGATGGCGCGCTTGACGCTTTCCTCCAGCGAGCGATCGAGCGCACTCATGGCCTCGTCAAGGATCAGGAACTCGGGCTTGCGCACGATCGCGCGGGCCAGGCCAAGGCGCTGGCGCTGTCCGCCCGAAAAGCGCGTGCCGTGCTGCCCGATCCAGGAGTCGTACTTGTCGGGCAGCGCCTCGACCATCTCCGAAATACCCGCGACACGTAGCGCGTGCAGAATCTCCGCCTCCGACGCGTCGCTCTTGGACATGCGCACATTGTCGATCACGGTGCCCTCGACGAGGTCGACGTCCTGGCCGGCAATCGCGAGCAGACCAAGCCAGTCCGTTCGGCGGATATCATCGATGGGACGACCATCGACCCGAATGCATCCCTCCGTCGCTGAATAAAGGCCGAGCAGCAGGTTCACGATCGTGGTCTTGCCCGCTCCGCTCGCGCCGACGAGCGCGGTGATCTTGCCCGCCGGAATGTCAAAGGAGACGTCGCGCAGCGCCGGATCGGCCCCCGCGTCGTAACGGAAGGTCACGTTGTGGAACGAGATCCCGTCGCCCAGCCGGTCGATCGCGAGATGCCCGGGCTTCGGATATTCCTTGTCGTCCTTCGCCAGCATGAGCCGGATCGAGCGCAGCTGCGGCTCAATCTGCGCCATATAGAGCAGGCTGGTCTCCAGCTCGCGCATATGCGGCTGCAACCGATAGAGCAAGGCAACCGCCGTCAGGCTGGTTGCGAACCCGATTCCCCACATGTTGGCAGACGCGATGACGAGGCACAGCACCACGAGATATCCGACCTCGGTGAGCGGAGACACCAGCGCGGAGAGACGCGCGAGTCCCAGCGCAACCCGGCGCGCTTCCGCCGACGCGCCCTCGAAGCGCTCCTGATGCACCTTCTCCTGGCCATACGCACGGATCGTCCGCATGCCCTGAAGGGTCATCAGCATGTGCTCTCCCAGCCGCTGATGAACGAGCTTCACACCGCTACCGAGCTCCTGTATCGGCCGGGAAAGATGACGCATCCCGGCAGAGACGACCAGCGAGGCTGCCACAGCCATCACCGTAATCTTCACCGAGAGCGCCAGGAGAAATGACAGAAACAGGAAGATCGAGCAGGAGCTGACGATGATGCGGGTAAGGCTGCTGTAGGCTCCCGAGATCAACCACGTCTCGGTCCCGAGGACCTCCATCAGGTAGGCTTCGTCATGACGCTGGAAAAATGAAAATGACGTCGACAGATACTGCAGATGGACGCGGTTGCGCGCGACTTCATTGATCTGCTCGCCGACATGCGCGCTGATCAACGTATTGGCGAAGGCCAGCGCGCCGCGCACGATGATCAGAAGAAGCACCACCAGCGCGGTCTCGGTCGTGCTGTGAAACCAGCTGGTCGCATGCCGGAGCGCATCGCCTAAAAAGCCGCTAGTGGACGTGGCAAGTTCCACCTGTCCCATGGCGAGATAGAAGAAGAGCAGCACGAGCGTGATCCCGACCGTCTCCGCCAGCGATGAAGCCACGCCAAGCACGATCAGCAGCGGCGTCGCCCAACGCGGCAGCGGAGCCACCTTGAGGAGCCGCCACAGTTCGGCCAATGCCGCGCGCCGCGCCGCTTTCGGCCTCTTCATGTCGTCTATGCTTTCTGCCATCGGGATTGACTGGGGTCGCCGATCAGGAATGACGGCAATGGCCGTCGGAACTCTCGCTGTCGCAGATTCCGGAACGTCCACCACGTTGCAGAGAGGATGTCCCGCGGCAGGCTAAGCGTAGCGACCTTGACGGCCAACACGGGATTCCGCTGGAACAGCAGCGAGAGGACCGATGCAAAATACCGCAAATGGCCGCCCGTCAGCGCTCTGCGGAGCAGCCACCTTGCGTAGTTGCTGATTCCACGATCGAGCAAGGCGATCCGATCGGGATGCCGAGCCGCCATCTCGTCGGCAACCAACATCCAGGAGCGGAACATCCGCGTCATGTCGCTGGACATGTTGTTCGGCAAATAGCGGTAGCCGATCTCATATGCAGGAACCACCGCGAAGTGGTAGGTCTCAGCAACGCGGCAATAGAACAGCAGATCCTCGCAGCCCTGCGCACCGGATGCGCGGAGACCACTTTCGAATCCGCGCGCCGCAATCAGGGCTTCCCTCCGGACCATTGCCGCGCTTCCGTTGCCGATGAAGTTGCCCTCGAACAGATAGTCAAGCACCTCGCCGGCGTGAAACACCGGATCGCATTTCACGCTGACGCGGCTCTTGGCATCGATCCAGGCATACCAGCTGTAGACGAGGCCGGTCCGCTCTCCTCCGTCAATCATCGCCTGGAGCTGCCGTTCGATCTTGCCGGGCGCCCACAGATCATCGGCGTCGATGAATGCGATGAATTCAGCGTGCGCAGCCTGCCATCCGGCATTGCGAGCGGCCGCCACACCGGCGTTGTCCTGCTTGATGATCGCAATGCGCGGATCACGATCCGCATGCCGCTGCGCCACCACGAGCGTGTCGTCGGTGGAACCATCGTCCACCACGATGATCTCGAGCTGCTCATGCGACTGCGACCTGACGCTGCGAAGCGTCTCGTCGATGGTGGCCTCAGCGTTGAACGCTGGAATAACGACACTGACCAGGCACGTACTTGTACTCATTGATACTGCTCCAAGCAGTGCACGAATGCGTCCAGACTATGGTCGCCCCTCACCTCGATGCGCGGAAGGTCGAGCAAATCGTCCTGCAAGCCGGCGGCCCGCTCGACCGTGTTGAATACAGCCTTATAGCCGCACTCCGCGGCGAGGATTCGAAACCGCTGATCGGTGCATCCAAATGGAGCGGCAAGCGACGAGGTGGGCCGCTCCAGCCAGGTCTCGAGCTGGATGCGGGACCGCAGCAGTTCCTCGGCAAGCTCTGCACTTGAAAGCCTGTCGGTTCGAGGATGGCGCGCAAGATGGCTGCCGAACATCGCGCCTTCGCCGGCAAGCGCGATGATCCTGTCGGCATCCATCAGCGGCGCCGGCGTTCCGAATGACGCATCCCACTCAGCCCGCGCACCAACCAGATCGGTGACGATGAACACTTCCGCGGAGAGATCGTTGGATTTCAGCACCGGCCAGGCCTGCTCGGCAAAATCCAGATACCCGTCGTCGAAGGTGATCAGCAGCGGCCTGCCCTCAAAGGGGTGGTTGTTGGCGACAAACCAGGCCAACTGCTCCGAGTTGATCGTGTGGTAGCCATTTCTTCGCAACCACAACATCTGCTCCGCAAAGTCATCCGGATTGACGCGATAGCGCGCAAGCTGCTCCGGTCCATCGGCTGCAATGCGATGGTACATCAAGACCGGAACGTGCGAGCGTCGCTCCGATTGCCGGACGTCCGATCGCCGCTTGACGGCGCCGTTCCTCACGACAAATCGCGCAACCTCCCGTTCGATCGGCGCATCAATTTGCGCAGCCCTCACCTGCGGATCAGGCTTGACCTCGCCAGGTGCTAGGCGTCTGTAGCGATCGAGGCGATAGAGTTCGGTCTGTATCGACGCCTCTAGCGCAAGCTCTGGCAACTCTGCCATCACCCGCGCAATCGTCTCGGCCCCGTACGGGCTTTCCCAATCGAACCCGGTGCGAGACGTATCGTCCTGCAAGACGTAACTGTGCGCCGTGATGAGATGGCCACCGGGGCGCAAGGCCCGCGCGATTCCTCGCGCAACACGCTGCAGTTCGGTTTGGTCATCCAGGTAGTAAAGCACCTCGGAGCAACAGACGAGATCCATAGCATCGGGGAGCCGGTCAGCCGACAGATCAAGCTTGACGAAATCCACATTCCGGATGTCGCTGCATCGCAAGCGAGCCCGATCGAGCGCGGTCGATGAAATATCGGACGCCAGGAGGTGACCAACCCTGGACGCCAGTTGCCGGCTGAAATGCCCTTCTGCGCAGGCCAACTCGATCGCACGTTCCGGCCGCGCAGCAGGCAACAAGTCCAGTTGCCGACGGTACTTCTCCTGCTCATAGGGCGAGCCGTAGTTCCAAGGGTCTTCTGTTTCGAAGAACCTGTCCCAGAACAACGCCCGTCCAAGGTCGCGCGGGCCTTCTTCAAGAGCGTGACTGTGGCCGATGCCCGGCACCGGCTCGCTCAATGCAGGCCGCGATGCGACTTCGTTCGACATGCGCTCTTGCAGCACCCGCAGTCGATGCTCGTGGCTGTCCGGCCCGCTCCGCACGAGTTGACCAACTCGCTTGATCAACTTGGTGGGCCAGCCGAGGTCTCGGAGTCGCCAATTCCAGCCCGCCGGAATAGGCAGGTGAGCGAGATGCCCGCGGACCAGCGTCACCCAGAATTCGCGATCCACCGCTCCGAGCAATCCGACATCGAGCAAGGCCAGCACCTGCGGTCCATCGCAGACATAGACGTAGAGCCGGTCCACATCTTGGGGCGGACAGAACGCGGGCAGCTGCCGAAGATCGACACGGAGGCCCATTGTCAGGGCAAGCTGCCGCGGCGCCGAGAGGTCGTCGTAGTCGAGCAGCGTGCGCTCGAACCGATACTGGATCCTTCGGGCCTCTGCCGGATCATTCCAGGCTTGTCCGATTGCAGTGATCAGCTCGGTCACATGCGCGCCGAACTCCTGCCAGCGACGGGCCAATCTCGCGGGCGTTGCGCGGGCCCCCACCGAGATCGAGTCCAGCAGGCAAAACGCGATCTGATCCGCAGCGGTGACCAATTGCGGTATGTCGCCAAGCACGTCCCGGGAAAGGCGGTTCTCGTTGCCGCGAGCACAATCGATGCCGCGGCACCACAACGCAAAATAGGAATGCGCCGACGCCTGTGACCTGTCGAAAGCGACGCATGCGCCGTTCCGATGCTCTTCCGCCGGATTCGCGACCCGTTCATCGACAGAAAATCCACGAGCGATAACCGCCGTCCCGTCGGACAGCATTTGCCTGACATCCCCGGACAGGGAATGTTCGCTCGACCAATAATAGGCGAGCAACTCGTCGACATGAATCCAGTTGCCGCCAGTTCGCGCGATACGCTGCCAGAGATCCCATTCCTCGCAGGTGCGAAGATTGGCGTCAAAGCCACCAACCCCCACGACTGCGCTTCTTTTGACCAGAACGCCGTGAACCGCGACGGGACAACTGCGCGCGAACGCTTCGAAGGGATTGGCCGCAACCACTGCGTTGCGATAGCGAGGCCTTTGGCCGCCGTCAGGCATCACGCGGCAATGATCGCAGCAGGCGGCGATCGCTGAAGGATTTTCATCCAACGCCGCGTTCATCTTCTCCAGGAATTGCGCGTCGATCCAGTCGTCGCTGTCGAGGAACAGAAGCCGCTCACCGCTTGCGCTGGACAGGCCGACATTGCGCGCCGTCGATACACCTCGCCCGTCTGACTTGAGCAGAACGAAGCGCGTGTCCCGCGCGACGTATCCGGCAACGATCGCTGGCGTTGCGTCGACGGATCCGTCATCAACGATCAGCGCTTCCCATCCCGGATCGGTCTGCGCCAACACGCTTTCGAGCGTCCTGGCGATGGTCTTCTCGGCATCGCGCGCGGGGATGACGATCGAGCTGCGTGAACCGGTCACCATTCGCACTTCCCCTTGCTGTGGTAGAAGCGGAATCCTGACACGCAGCCGGCGATCTCCTCCTTGAGAAAGCGGTCGTCAATGCGCTTGCGTCCGATGGCCCTGCGAAGCAGCCGGTAGGAGTACCATGTCGGAAGGTACAAGTAAGCGCGCACCCGGTTCCCCTGGAGCGCCGTGCGCTCATACTGGACCAGGAGCGCCGCGACGTGGCCCCGCATGTAGTAGTAGATCTGGCTCGCGAGCCCTTCCATCGTCCGCCGGTGCGAATGGAACGCCACCGAGGAAGGCGCGTAGCGGCACGTGTAGCCACTTGCGAGCAGGCGGTACCAATATTCCGAATCACCGGAGCATCCCGCCTGACCGACATCGAGACGTTCGTCGAACAAGCCGATCCGTTCAAACACGTCGCGACGGAATGCCATGCTGGCCCCGGCACCGATTTCCCACGCCGGGAATGCATCCCTGCGATGTGACTTGAAGCTTGAACTGTCGAAGTCCCGCTCCCGGTAACCCTTGCCAAACCCCCAATAGGTTTCAAAGTGCCGCTGCGCCTCGGTTGCGAGTTCGGCCGGAAGGACAAGCCCGGTCACGGCCGCCACCTGCGGCTGATCGAATGCGGCCACCAGGTGCTCCAGCCAACGGGGGTGAAGCACGACGTCGTCGTCGGTGAAGGCCACGATGTCGCCGGTTGCGCGAAGCACGCCGGTATTGCGGGCGATATCGAGCCCGGGCCGATCTTCGCGTACGTAGACCACTCCCGCGGCCAGCGCGACATCGCGCGTGCGCTGGTCGCGTGATGCGTTATCGACCACGATGATCTCACGCGGCCGAAAGGTTTGTCGCGGCAATGACGCAAGGCATGCGGCGAGCTCTTCCGGCCGGTCCCGCGTACAGATGACCACGCTCGCCGAGACAGTCGGTTGGACCTGCCTTTGCGACTCGTCCCCGATAGAGGTGAGAAAGTCGGCATCGATGTGATCAATCCGCGAGCCGATCTGCAGTCCCTCACGCATCAGGATGTGGCCGATCGGACGGTCGCCCAGCCAGAACACGGTCATGCCCTCGCCCAATCCCGTTCCGGCGATGTCCGCGGGCGACATCACCGCTACGTGCGTGACCCCCTCGCCTGGCGGCAGGTCTGCGAAAGAAGGGAGCATGGCCGTTTCGCTGCTGGGTCAGACCGGCGGNCCCGCCACTCAAGTGCAGTTTCGATAATGAAGTCGATATTGGATTGCTGCGGCCGCCAGCCGAGCTCTCGCTCGGCCTTCGCGAACGATGCGACGAGCCTGGCCGGATCGCCGGCCCGGCGCGCGCCATGGCGCACGACCGGCTCGCTTCCGGCGACCCGTTTCACCGCCTCGATCAATTCGAGCACGCTGGTGCCGACGCCGGTCCCCAGGTTGAACACATGTGTGCCTCCCCGCTCGACCAGCATTTCGCCTGCGAGAACGTGAGCGCGCGCCAGATCGTTGACGTGGATGTAATCCCTGATGGCACTGCCGTCCGCCGTCGGAAAATCCGTGCCGAGGATTGTAAATGGCCGATCGGTTCGGCGTGCGGCCTCGATCGCAAGCGGGATGGCGTGCGTTTCGGGATCATGTCGCTCGCCGATTTCCCCGTTGGGATCGGCGCCGGCGGCGTTGAAATAGCGCAAGGACACCGACGCCATTCCATAGGCCGCGCCGAAATCCTCCAGCATTCGCTCGATGATCACTTTCGACCAGCCATAGGGATTGATCGGCGCTTGCGGATGGCTCTCATCGATCGGGATGTGCTGCGGGACGCCGTAGCTGGCACAGGTGCTGGAGAACAGGATGTTGCGGCACCCCGTTGCGCGCATCCCGTTCAGCAGCGCAAGCGTGCCGGCAGTGTTGTTCTCGTAGTAGATCGCCGGGTTCTCAACCGACTCGCCGACGTAGGCGAACGCTGCGAAATGTGCGACCAGATCCGGCTCATACGTCTCGATCGCGCTCCGCACGGCGAGTGAATCGCGAACGTCGCACTCCACCAGCGGTCCCCAACGCACCGCGTCGCGCCATCCGCGCGACAGGTTGTCGAGCACCACGACGTTCCAGCCGGCTCTGGCGAACGCCTTGCAGCAGTGAGAGCCGACATATCCCGCGCCACCGGTGACAAGTACCGTCCGGGTCATGCGGCCACTCCGGCGCCGCAACCGGCGAGCTTGCCGATGCAACAGCTGATCGGCCCCGTGAGGCGTTGACGCGACTGCGCGCACTGCGACCTCGACAGGCCTTCGTGCTCGTCCATGACGACGGCATGGCCTTCGGAAACTGGGAGCGCGGTGAAACTCGATAGTCTGATTTGTCGCCGAAACAGGATTGGCCTCACTCCTCGCGCAATTCTCTCTTTCAAAGTGACTGGGCAGTATTTCCAGGTACGTACAAAGGTATCGATTCAGAATACGGCTTCTTCGCGATGAGATACTAGCAGCGCACGCTACCGTGCACTGCGGACACACCGGTTCCACTATCGTGGATCTATGACGCGCAGATTATGCAGGCTGCGGGCAACGTCGTCGGCACGTCCACCAAAGTTCCATTGGATTGTTACGATAACCGCCAGCGCTACCTGCCGCATCGCAGAACATAGATATGCTCCTCGGTGAGCACAACGCCCGCGGTTGCGGCAGACGTGATCGCGACGCGAAGTTCAGCCAAGCGGCGACAATGTGGCCGCGTACGCGCCATGGGTTCCGTCAAATCAACGTGTAAGCCAAACGACGGTCGGCACGCGCTCGTGCGGTTCCAGCCAATGGTGACGTCATCCGTTCGTCACGGGAGATTAAGGCTTGTGTTCCGCAACCTCGTCAGAGGGATAGTAGCGCGCCTTGCGTGCCTCGGACAAAACTTCTCCGGTCGCCGATTTTGCCTGCGCCGTCCACTGGTACACGCCCGGATTGCACGGAGCGAAAGTTCGGAAGGTTCCAGCAGGTAAAATGCCGTTCCGGGGCAGCGGGAGTTCCTCTCCGCCCATTTCCCTGACGCCTTGAGTCAGCGTCAGCGACACGCTTTTCGCGCCTGCGGGAACATTCTCAAGATGAAATTCCGGATTCGGGAAGAGCGAGACGCAGCCTTTCTCCCCCGCCCAGGAGAAATCCAGCGTCATCGGATCCGCAAGAGCTGCAGTGCATCCTGCAAGCCATCCAGCCACGGCGATAGCAACGAACCTAGATGACATAGGACCCCCAAAGGATCGATCTACTGGAAGAGCACACTGCACGCGTCGCCTTCTGTCCGGCCGCACGATGACAGCAGAAGATAATGTGCAGACGCGAACGCAGCATGAAGGCATCGTCGCGTAGGCACTGCTTATGTGGCCGCTTTGAGGCAACAACGCACACCTCGACGACTTTTGAGCGCGCCGTGTGATGGTCCTCGTCGCTGCCACCACTTGGCACCGATTTTGAATTCTCACCGACACAAGATTTTCTTACTCGTCGAATAGAAGCCGCGATCATGCCTCACTCAGCTGTTGTCCAATATTCGAGCAGAGTGCCTCCGAAACATGAAGTCTGCGGCCGCATCAAGTGGCGCTGCGTTCAACAAGGTTCGAAATTGAGGATAATGCAAATCGACGACCAACTACTTCGATCCATCGACGCACGGCGAACGATCGCACCTCGTGAACATTTCCGTGACGGTCATGTACCGGTTGCGGGATTGGCGGTGCGGTTGTGAAGATCTTCGTGCACGACTACGCAGGGCACCCGTTTCAGGTTGATCTCAGCCGCGAACTGGCATTGCGCGGACATGAAGTCAGCCACGCCTACTTTCACGGCGATCTCGGCCCAAAAGGCAAGCTGGAGAGATCGTCTGCCGATCCCGCCCACCTCTCCTTTACCGGCGTCAAGCTGTCGCGCCCCTACGACAAGGCGTCCTTCGTGCGCCGCCGATTCGACGACGTCGCCTACGGCAAGGAAGTTGCAAAGCTGGTGCAGTCGGACAAACCGGACGTTGTAATCTCCGGAAATACACCAACGGAAGCCCAGTCGGCGATCGTCAACGCCTGCAAGCAGACCGGGTCGAAGTTCGTGTTCTGGGTTCAGGACTTCTACAGCGTGGCGGTATCGCAGCTATTGCGCAAGAAGCTGGGGCCGCCCGGTGCCATGATCGGAGCCTATTACCGATTTCTCGAGCGACGCCAGTTTCAGAGCTCCGATGCGGTCGTCGTCATCACGAACGCTTTCTCGCCGCTCGCGAGCAAATGGACCGGCACTGAGGACAACGTCTTTGTGATCGAGAACTGGGGCGCGCTGAACGATATCGCGCCTCATCCGAAGGACAACGCCTGGGCCCGCCGCCACGGACTGAATAACTCGTTCAACTTTCTCTATTCGGGTACGCTCGGGCTGAAGCACAATCCGGACCTGCTGGTGCAGCTCGCCAAGATGGTGAAGGGACGCGCCAATGTCGTGACCGTCAGCCAGGGCGTCGGCGTCACGCATCTCGAGCAGGCCAAGGCTGAGCTGGGACTGGACAATCTCATCCTGCTGCCGCTGCAACCCTTTGCGGATCTCCCGATGGTGCTCGCCACCTCCGACGTCGCCGTTGCGACCATCGAACCGGAGGCGGGAATATTCTCTGTGCCCTCAAAGGTGCAATCCTATTTCTGCGCCGGGCGTCCCGTGCTGCTTGCAGCGCCGCAGGAAAATCTCGCTTCCGACGTAGTTCGCCGCAATGGCGCCGGATTGGTCGTTGATCCCGTCGACCAGGCGGCCTTCCTGAAGGCTGCGCTGCGGCTTCTCGACGACGAAGCCATGAGAGCAGATGCAGCCGCCAAAGCGAGGTCATTTGCACTCGAAAACTACGACATCAAATCGGTAACGGACCGATTTGAGACAGTATTTGACTATGCAATCGGTTCGAAAACTGCGGAAAGGAAAATCTAATGGCGACGAAGAACATGCCTACCGCCCTCGTCTGCGGCGCGGGTGGCTTCATTGGCGGACACCTGGTCAAGCGGCTCAAGCGCGAGGGCTTCTGGGTCCGCGGTGTCGACCTGAAATTTCCACCGTTTGCGGAAACCGAGGCTGATGATTTCGTGGTTGGCGATCTTCGCGACCAGAATTTCTGCAGACAGATCACCGATCGCAAGTTCGACGAGGTGTATCAGCTCGCCGCCGACATGGGCGGCGCAGGCTATATCTTCACGGGCGAACATGATGCCGACGTGATGCACAATTCGGCGACCATCAACCTCAACATGCTCGATGCCTGCCAGAAGCGGAACGTGCGCGGCATGTTCTATTCGTCGTCGGCCTGCATGTATCCGGAGCATAACCAGAAGGATCCCGACAATCCGAACTGCGCGGAAGATTCGGCCTATCCGGCGGCGCCCGACAGCGAATATGGCTGGGAGAAGCTGTTTTCGGAGAGATTATATCTCGCCTACAACCGCAACCACGGAATGCGGAACCGCGTCGCGCGCTATCACAACATCTTCGGGCCCGAGGGCACCTGGGAGGGAGGCAAGGAGAAGGCGCCCGCCGCGGTGTGCCGCAAGGTCGCCCAGGCCTCCAACCATGGCGAGGTCGAGATCTGGGGCGACGGCACGCAGACCCGCTCGTTCCTCTATATCGACGAGTGCCTGGAAGGCACCATACGCCTGACCCGGTCGGAATTCGAAGGTCCGGTCAATGTCGGGTCGGAGGAGATGGTCACGATCAACCAGCTTGTCGATCTCGTATCCGACATCGCCGGCAAGAAGGTGATCAAGAAACACATTCCCGGTCCGCTCGGCGTCCGCGGCCGTAACTCGGACAACCGCCTGATCGGGCAGAAGCTCGGCTGGAAACCGTCCGCGACGCTGCGCTCCGGTCTCGAGAAGACCTATGAATGGATCGATCGCCAGATCCGCAGCAACACCAGGGCAGCGGCCTGACGGACGGCCCGGTCAAGGCCAACCCGGAACTCTTGCAACACTGCCGGTCGCGAAGTCGCGGCCGGCGCGTCGCGGATCATCGAGGGAATACGAGAATTCGGACTCCGGCCTCTCCGCCATTAACGAGGGCAGAGCCGGACAGCGATGCCGGCCTGTAGACGACCCCGACGATATCGCGGTCACCCCTCCCCGCCCGGCGACGTACGCAGGACCTGATTGTGGATGCTGATCCAACCAGAGAGATCGACGTATCGATCGTGATCTGCACGCGCAATCGTGCGGGCCGCCTGTCGGGGACGCTGGGCGCGTTGCGGGCGTTGCACACCGATCACGCTTACGAGGTGATCTGGGTCGACAACGCGTCGACCGACGATACGGCCGCCGTACTGCGGCGTGCATTCACCGACGACCCGGTTTCGAGATACGTTCTCGGCGAGCGGATCGGTCTCGGTGCTGCCCGCAATCTCGGCTGGGAAAACGCGCGCGGCAGGATCGTCGCCTTCACTGACGACGACTGCTATCCTTCGCCCGACTATGTCGACGCGATCTTCGCTGCCTTTACCGACCATCCCGGAGCGGGCGTGGTCGGAGGCCGCATCCTTCTCCACAATCCGGACCACGCCAGGATCACGATCGAGGAAAGCGAAGCACCGCGTGTCTACCCGAAGCGGACCTTTGTCAGGGCCGGCACGCTGCAAGGCGCCAATCTCGCGTTTCGGCGCGAGGCTCTGCAGGCGATCGGCGGTATCGATCCCGATCTCGGCGCGGGCACGCGCTTTCCTTGCGAGGACATTGATGCGGTGACCGCGGTACTGTGGGCGGGCTTCGACGCCTGCTTCGACCCTCGCCCGACCGTGGCGCACGATCACGGCCGCGTCGATGCGGACGTGCCCGCGCTGCTCAGCTCATATGATCGCGGCCGCGGCAGCTTTTACGCCAAGTACATCCTGCGGTCCGATACTCGCACGACCTTCATCCTGCGCTGGCTCAGCTCGACCTGGCGCCGGCGCGACTGGCAGGGACTTCGCACGCTGCGGACCGAGTTGTGCACGGCGGGCCAATACGCGATCGCGAAACGCAGGTTTGGCGCGCTCGTGCTGGCCGTCCCGCTGGGCCTTGCCGCGCTGGCCGTACAGTCCCTCGTCTCCTTTGGCTTCTCGTCCGGACGTCGCCTTTGGGAAACAAAGAGCCGGTGACGCCGAGGATGCGCGCAACGCGAAGGACGCTGCTCAAGGGCTCGGTCGGACTCGCATTGACGACCATCGGTCCGCTCACCGTCGTCGACACTGCGGCCGCAGCTAATGGCGCCTTGTCATTCGGCGACGCCATCATCAGCGTGGTGGATACGACGATCCGATCCACCGAGCTCTGGGCGGAAGTGCCGGTCAAGCTCAACGCGCCGACCGCCTGCACGATCGTGCTGGAATACGAGACGCTCAACGGCAACGGAACGATCGGGGCGGTGCCGGGCGCAGCGGCGGCCGGTGCAGACTTCGTCCTGGCTCGTGGCTTCCTGATCTTTCAGCCTGGCGAGCAGGTCAAACTGGTGAAGATCCGCCTTGTGCGGCCGCTTGAGGCGGGCAAGTCAATTGTCGTCCAGATATCGGACTTCGGATATCCGCTGTTCGGTCTTGCGCACACCGCCGGCGAGGTGCGATCGAGCGAGCAACCTTCGATCACGGCCTCCTATGCCAATGACGACATCCCGCTGCCGCCGCTGCCTTCGCACGGCTCCGAGGTATTTTCCGATCGCCTGCTCGATCGCGATTTCGCCAGCGACAGCGGATTTTCGCCCAACGGCGCGCCGTGCTGGCAGAGTCGTCTTGCCACCGGACGCCGCCAGGACGGCAACAAGGAGTTGGGCTATTACGCCGACCCGGCGCTCAATCCGGAAACGACGGTGTGGGGAATAGATCCGGCGACGGGCTGCCGCTTCATCCAGGCCGAGCATCACGAGAACGGGCTATCGGATGGTCAGGGCGGCAAGCTGATGCCGGGCTGGCGGAAAGAAACGCCGTTCCGATTTTCATCTGCGTTGTTGACGTCGCGAACACTGTTCAACCGCATCACCTTCAACAGCTACGTCGAGTTCAATGTCAGATTGGCGAGGATCCCAGGTAGCTGGCCCGGGCTATGGCTGTTGCCTGTCGAACCCGGCTGGCCGCCCGAGATCGACGTCATCGAGGCCTACATCACTGCATCGCCGCAGTATCGGGACGACGTCATCTTCTCGAGCATCCACTGGAAGGGCGAGAGGGGCCCCGACGCCCGCGGCGCGGCGGTGCCGCTCGGCCTGGTGGAAGAAGGCGCCGACCTTTTCTCCCGGTTCAACCGCTTCGGCTGCCTGATCGGGAAGCAACAGATCGTCTACTACCTCAACGACAAGCCCTATTGCGCCATGCCGAACCTGGTCGGCGCCGGGCCCTGGTACATGCTGATGGATGTTGCCGTCGGTGGCCCGGCGGACGAGCCGAGTGATCCCGCTGCTTTTCCCGCCAGAATGCATATCGCCGGCGTCAAGGTCATCCAGTTCTGAAGGTTGTCGAGATCAAGACGCGATGCATCAGGCGATCAACGATCGAAATCCCGGCGAATCTGGTCAGCCGATTCCTCCAGCTTCGCGACGGCTCTCGCCAGCGCGATGTCGGAGCTGAGCACCGGCTCCATCTCGCTCAGCCGCCGCAAGCCGCGCGCGGCAGCATAGGGCAGCGTGTCATTGGCCGCTCCGACAGCCAGTTGAACCAGCCGGTTCTTGCTCGACATCCAGTTGCCGTCCCTGCCCGTCTTGGAAACCCAGAGGTCGTGCAACGTCGCAGGAAAGGTCGGGTAAGGCCTGAGATTGATCTTGAGAGCGCCGGCCCAGTCCGACCATTTGAATCGATGAGATCGGTGGAATGGCAGAACCGGCACCCACGGCACCCGTAGCGCATCGGCCACGATGGCGCCGTGCATCGCCTCGGTGATGACCGTGTTCGAGGCAAGAATCATCTCGAGGACCCGATCGACCGGCCAACGCGGATCGATCAGTTCGATGTCGGCCAATTCACAGGCCCTGGGCCAGTTGCCGTTCAACAGGCTCTGCCAATGCGGGATGTAGCTGAACTTGAAGCGCTTGGGGACCTGTTTCCGGAAGTGACGATTGACCAGCACGGCGGCATCGGCCGCGACCAGCCGCTCGTCGAGTCCAAGTGCTTGCGCGGTCAGCGGTCCACGCACGCAATAGAACTTCCATCGCTCGTCGAGCTGGGGCGCCGCGGTGTACTGCCCGAATCCCGATCCGAACACCACTTTCAGCGACTGCTGAGGATGATGGTCGAACAGCACGGACCCAATCGCAAGGAACAGGGTCAGCTCGTCTTCGTCGAAGAAGCGCGGGAAGACCTTCGGCATGAGCACATTGTTCAGATCGTCACCGAAATTCGGCGCGGTGCTCTGATAGTAGTAGAGCTTCATGATCGCGCCTGACGCATCATGGTCGAATAATATTGCACGGCTCCTCCAAACAACGGACCCACGGCGGCACGCTTCCTGATCTGTCTGCGGATATCCCGCGCGATCTCTACGACGGTCGCAGGGGCATGCGCCGTCAAGAGATGCTTGGCGTACACCGCGCCGGCGCCGATATCGTAATAGTGCCCGCGAACGAACGCCGCGTCATCAAAGCGGCCGTGATCGTGGGCCACGGTTGGGCCCGGGAAATACCCGCCGGTCCAGCCGGCGTATGATGCCCTGACGGCGACTTCCCATTCCTCGCCGGCAAACGGCGTGCCGGCCCCAAAACGGTCGTCGAACATCCCGGCATCGGTCAAGCACTGACGCCTGAATGCCATGTTGGACCCCTGCACGAATCCTCGCTGCACAAAAGTGGACGATGCCAGAATTTGTGTCGTGGTGCTGGTGTTGCAACCAAGCGGAGATTGCCGTGCGTCATACGGCAGGATTCGCCCCGAGCCGAAGCCCAACCGGGGATCCTGCGCGAATACCGTTCTCCAGGCGGATGCAAATTCGCGATCAGGGTAGCAATCATCGTCGATGAAGAGGATGATCTCGCCTGATGACGCCGTAATCCCGGTATTTCGACCGGCCGAATTGCCCGGCTTGGTCTCCAGGATGGCACGCCACAGCGTTGGGTTGGACCTGCAGAACTCCTGCATGACCCCGAAAGTGCCATCCGTTGAGCCGTTGTCGACCAGCACAACCTCGACGGCATCAGCGCCGTCCATCGACCGGATATGGTCCAGACATTTTCCGACGGTCCTCATTCCATTTCGAGAGCACAGGACCAACGTTATTGCAACTTCATGCATTCTATTCGCTCAAGCCTTGGTCAGGTTCGAGAACGGGACATCTGACGCAGTGAATGTCAGGCAACATTATGGCCACCGAGCCAAGTGGTGCAATCAATGTATTCAACCAGGCGTAGATTCCACTCCGCGAGGCCCCCGCGCCTTCGATCCGATCGATCCGGCGAGCAACCTCACGACATCCATGGTCTGATCCCTGGCGATCACCAGCATCGTCGCGACGTATGACACCGCTCCGACAGCAATGCTGATACTCAGCGCAGCAATCGGCGGAAGTTCGGGAAGAACATGTCGGGTGGCGGCAATGACCGCGACCATGACCACGCTGGAGCCCGCCGGCCCGACGAAGACCCGCAGATATTCCGACACCGGTTCCGACAAGAGCCGAGAGGTCTTGACCACGGCAACCGGCCATCGGGCGATGGTTGCGATCAGGACGGTCGCCAGCAGCATGGTCACACCGAACCTCGACATCAGCACAAGGATGCCCAGCGTGACTATTCCGGCGGCAAGCTGGTAATAAAACCACCAATGCGCGTGCCCGCGGCTGTTGATGAGGCTGCCCTGGATCACACCGATGCAGGCCATCAAGCCCAGGCCGCAATACAGCCGGATCGGATCGACCGTATCGATCCAGCGAGGTCCGAATACGACGGGAACCGCGAGGTCCGCCACCATCGCAAAGCCGATGAAGACCGGAAATGACAACGCCGATGACAGAAATGTCGCAACCAGGAACCCCTTCCTGACCCGATCCACATTCTCCTGGATGGATGAAAACAACGGATGGGCCACTGCTCCGATCGGCGTCGCAAGGACGTTGAGGATCATTTGGAACAGGTTCCGGGAAAAAGCATAGATGCCCGTCTGATGCGGCCCCAAATAGAGACCGACGATTGCCGGATCCGCCTGTGTCGTCAGGGCCTGCATGGCGCGCGTTCCCGATGAGAACGCGCCGTAACGCGCGAGCGATTTGAGCGCGTCCAAGCTGATCCGGAACTTCGGCCGCCAGCCTGCCCCCCACATCGCGGCGACGGCCGCAGTGACGGATGATGACAGCTGCGCGATGAGGAGCGCCCACACACCGTAGCCGGCGACGAGCAGGAGCACAGTCAACGCGGCCGAGACCAACGTGGCGAGCAATGTCCGGCCGGCGATCAATTCAAAAGACATTTTTCGCGTGATGATGGCCTGCGGAACGATGCCGGCGGCATCCGCGAACAACCTGAGCCCTGCGACGGGCAGCAGCACGGCAACCCAATCCGAGCCGAGCATTCGGCTGAACGGCCCGCTGCAGATCGCAAGCACGGCATACGCGACGAGCGCGCAGATCGATGCCGCCCAGAACGTGGAATCAAGATGGATATCGTCGATCGACGACCTCTGAACGATCGCCTCGGCAAAACCCGTCGGCAACAGCACCGCGAGCAATGCGACCAGACTGCCGGCAAGCGCGACGACGCCAAACTCGGCGGGGCCGAGATAGCGCGACGTCACCAGGAATACGAGGAAGCCTGCGAGCGATGGTATGACCGAATTGACGCTCGACCAGAACACGCCCCGGATCGCGCGAACGGCGTGTGTACGATTGCCAGGCTCGGTGCCTACCATGTGCAGTGCTCTTCCCAGCTCGTGATGCTTCCGACGCAATAGCCGACGGCCGCGGTGAATGTATGGAACCGTGCAGCGACTTTCCCGCATGCGACCGATCGCCCTGCGGGCAGCTTCCGATGTCCATGCAACTCGATTGCCATCAGATGGTCCCGGAAAGGAGATCAGCCGGACGCGCGTCCGGCCCGGGCGGCGTGACCCGTCCACCGCCAATCAGCCGAGGAGACCACTGGCAAGCTATCAGACCTGCACATGCAAGAGGTACGCCTGCCCTTCGCGATCACGGTGCGGATCAAGTATCGGCCCTCAACCAGCTCCGAAATGCGACCAAATTGTAGCCGAACATGCCGCGTGCGACACGATCTGCTTCCCGCGGGTCACAATTGCGCGCGGTTTCCCGGCCATCAAAAGCAGCAATGCGACGAGAGCGTGTCACATACGCGCGTTCCGTTGCCGGATCATGACTGCAAGCTGATCGGCGACCGCTGCGTCGGTGACCTTGCGACAAAACAGCAGTTCGCCCGAGCCGTAGATACCATCAATCCTCAAATATGGATTGGCGCGGAACATCGTGATGTGACGCTCGCCGATCTCCGACGGATTTGCGCCGCCCCCGCTCCAGTCGGAATAGGTGATGCTGCGCCGCATGTTCGAGCGAAACGGCGAATTCGCAAGGATGGTCTGAAACACCATCTCATCCGGCACATGGGTGTTCTCGTAAAACCTCATGAACTTCGGATGATCCGCGGTGAATTTCTGGATGTAGACACAGGCGTCACGCGTCAGTGCCCACCATTGGTTACCGGCATGGGGGACCAGCTCGCCAAAGCACTTCCTGTAATCGCGCGTCATCGGCATGAGGCCGAGCCCGCCGAGCAGCCTGCGGCCCTTGGCGACCCACCAGCCAACCGGTCCGGGGCGGCCCTTGTAGCGTGTCAGGCGTGACAACGGCTTCGCGGCGGCCGCCGACGGCATCGCGACCGAATCGATGAATTCAATGCCGTTGTTTTCACGAAAGAAATTCTCGATCTCGTCGACCGAACGTAACGGATAATCCGCTCCGCTGATCAACACCAGATACTCGTAACGGCTCGGCGCGGCCAACGCCGCGTCCATGAGCACGAGGGCCGCCCTGATCAACGAATAGTCGCCCCAATGAATCGGAATTCGGTTGGCCACGAAATGTGCGCGGGAACCGACGGCACGCCGGAACGGACCGAGGTCCGAATGTGCATCGATATGCACAAACACCTCCGTGGACGGAGATTGGAGTTCACCAACCAGCCGGGCAAGCTGCTCCGGCTGCCTGTGGGCTAGAATGAGATATGCAACATTCATCTCTTGATCGTCCCGATATGGTCACGCGATCGCGTGCCGAGCGCTGTGGGTTCAGTGACGAAGTCAGAACGTTGGTGGGCCGAGCCCGAAAAATCGCAATGAGTGTTGCTAGTTCCGCAACCTGATCTCGCAATAGGCAGTTCACTGCTTCAAACGAAGCTCACGCATAACGCCGCAACGTCGACGGGGATCCCGCAGTCCCTATTGAGGGCCATCGACTGCAGGGCGCCCTGCACCAAGCGCATGTGTGACGCGGTCGGTTCCGCGGAAGGAAAAAGCAGACTCTGGAACAATTTGCTCAAGAAGCAGACAAGACCGCTTCGCGACCTATTCACCCGCCGACTGAGCCACGGAGACCGGCGAAGGTGCCTCCCGCAACGGCCGACCCGCACCTCTCCGCGCGGCCGCGAACACCGTGAGAAACTGCGAACGCAGCCAACGCGTCAACGGCCGCTCCACCTTGAAGTAGACAGCAAATCCCACCAGCAGCGAGATCGTCGCAGCAAGAACTGCGAATGACGCAAACTGCACCATGCCTTCCAGGGGCAATCGAAGAAACAGGCGGCGAACGACGAAGAGCGTCAGCGCATGCGTGAGATAGATCGAATAGCTCGCATCCCCGAGCAGCCGCAGCCAGCCTATGTCGCGAATCCTGAATGATCGTTCGGCCGCGACCGCACCCAGCATGATCAGTGCTGCGCACAACCCGTTCTGCAGGAACAAATACGGAAGCCGCACGATATGCGCCGCGATCAGCGCCAGAAACCCTATCGGCAAGAGCAGCCAGACGTTCGGATTCTTCCCGTTCAGGAACAACCATCCCAGCACGATGCCGGCCGCGAACTCCAGCATCAGGGGGTGCGTATACATCAAGAGCGGGTGCGAGTAGGCGTGAAAGATCGATTCATCGGTCGAGACAAAGAGCCCCAAGCCAACAAGAAATGAGATCAGGCACAACGAGATCAGCAGCGGTTTGCGAAAGAAAAGGCCAATCGCAAAGATCAGATAGAAGAACATCTCAAAATAAAGGGTCCAGCCCGGATTGAGCACCGGCCAGATGGTGCCGGGAAAGACCGAGCTGTGGTGCGGAACGAACATTGCGGAAAGCATCACGTCGTTCACGAGCGCGAAGCCCGGCTTGGCTCCTCCGGACAGCAGAAGCAGGGTCGCCGCACAGAGCGTCAGGATCCAATAAAGCGGCGCGACCCGAATGACCCGCAATCCGGCGAAGACTGCCGGCGTTTCAACCCGCGACGAAACGTACATCACCACGCCACTGATGATGAAAAAGATATCAACTCCGGCCTCGCCCATATCGAAGTGTTCGAGCGGGTTGTAGAGATTCGGCCACGGATTTCTGATGTGGTGCAGGACCACCATCACAGACGCCACGCCGCGCAGATACTGGATGGTCAATAGCTGCTTGGAGGATTTTTGGTCCAGCGCCGTTCCAGGAGTCATCTGCCGTCACATCAAAAAAGAGGGAGAAGAAATTGTGCTGAGCCGATCAGCAGATAGCGGATTGTTCCGAACGTGATTCAGGGAGCGTCACGACGGCACCGCTCCCCCTTGCACACGCAAGAGGCACTTCGCTTCACAGCTTTGCCACAAACCTCTCGCTGAGAGTTCATCTGAACTTGCTGCTATGCATCTACCAGGCCAACGGGACATGCTACGTTGGCGAGACAATCGCGCGCTGCGCAGCATCAGAGCCCACGACGTCCATGCGAGACAATTCATGTTGACCTTCATCATACCGGTTCGTCATCCGGCAAACTCCAAGAACTGGGACGCTCTCAAGGCGCGGCTCGCGCAAACCATAACATCGATCTCGGGTCAGAATAGTGACCGCTGGCAAGCCATCATTGTGGCGAATGATGGCGCAGATCTGCCAGCGCTGCCGAAAGGCTTCTCTGTCGAACGCGTCGATTTTGAGCCAAACCCGAAACATGAGCGCGGCGTGACCGACGATGTCGAGCTTTTCCGCGACTTCTTCCGCATCGACAAGGGACGTCGCGTGCGCGCGGGGATGCTGGCTGCACAGAACGCGACTTTCTTCATGATTGTCGACGATGACGATTTCGTCAGTTCCCGGCTGGCCGATTACGTGGCCCGGCATCCCGACGAAAACGGCTGGTATATCGACCGCGGCTACATGTGGAGCGAAGGCAATTTGCTGCTGGGAGCCATTTCAAAATTCTTCATGCTCTGCGGCACATCCCACATCATCAATGCCCGGCTCTACGATATCGAGAGGCTCAAGAGGAACGACGCGGACGACTACCTGAAGCGCATGCTCGGCAGCCATATCGCCGTCGCTCAGGAGCTTGCCGCGGCGGGAAGCCCGCTCAAAGCGCTCCCTTTCTTCGGCGCGATCTACCGGGTCGGACATCCGGGAGCCCACAGCAATTCCTCGGGGCTGATCGCGACCTTCTTCAAGAAGGCGACGCTCGCCAATCCGCTCCGTTTCCTCAAGACCGCACTGTCGCTCAGGCTCCTGACACCGAAGCTGCGACGCGAGTTTTTCGGAGCCGAGCGCGCCTAGCAAACAGGCCATGCCGCCGCTTGCCGGCGGCATGGATGAAAGCACGGTGAGCCTGAGGCCGCCTCACAGCTTCAGTGCGCTTGCGCCTGCACATCCAGGTTTAGCAGCTTGCACACTGTCGCCTTCGCGGGCTGGACGACATCCGTGCTGCATGTCACCGGGCTGGACAACGTCTCTTGTGCACCCTTGCCGTTGGGCACCTGAGCGGACAGTCGGCCGAACAGAATGTAGTTTCCGGGGCGCTGGATGGCGGGCAGGGAGGCCACCGCAATGGTGGAACCGTCGGCCCGTTTCTTGTCGGACTCGACCTGCAGCTTGGCGTCGGCCGACGACACGATAGACCCATTCGACTTGTCGTAGACCGTCACCTGAAGCGTCCGGTTCGACGGATAGTCGGCCGGGACCTTGAGCGGAATTTCGACGTTGAGCTTGTCGCTGGTGCTTAGCGCCAGGACGCCCGCATTGGGCTGCTTGCCCGCGACCACTTTGTTGACGGCAAGGAACGCCGGCTTCGCCATGTCATTAAGTGGAGCAGAGTAGCCGAATTGCTTCGGATCCGGCGTCTGTTGGCTCGGCCCGCATTGCCGGCCGCCGCGATCGGAGGTCGTGTACTGACACACGCGAACATAATCGACCTTGAAGGTCTGCGGAAACGCCGCCTCATCGATGCCGTGCCGTCCTGCCCATTTGCTGCCGCCGACGGCGAAGTTAAGATCGACATGCGCGGGCGGTCCAAGTTTCCCGTCGCTGCGCAACCATTGGTAGTTGCGCGTATAAATCAGCTTGCCATCCCAGAACATCGAAATCTTGTCGGGCGCCCACACAAAGCCGGCGGTGTGCCAGCCCTGATTGAGGTCCTCGCTTGCATACATGTTCTGGAACTTGAGCTCGAAGGAGCGGTCGACATAGGTGTATTGCCGCGGGTCAAAAGGCCCCACCACATTCGAATGCAACGAATTCGCCTTATCCTCGACGCCGTTGATGACATATTCGAAGATGTCGATCTCCGGCGGATGCCAGGTCTTGCCGTCGACGTCGTAGTCGGCCTCGAGCCAGAACGCCGGCCAGATTCCCTTTGCGTTGGGCAGGAACACACGCGCTTCATAATAGCCGTAGTAGAATGTTCGATGACTGCGGATCATCGCGGATTCGTACAGGCTGGGCGAGCCCGGCATCTTCTTCGCGATCAGATTGAGCACGCCATCCGCCACCACGTGACCATCGCGATAGCGCTCATTTTCATCGTTGAAGTGGTCCATCGTCTCGTTTGAATAAAGATAGCGCGTGGCCCATTTGTTGCGATCGAGCTTGTCGCCGTTGAACTCGTCTGAAAACACCAGTTCCCATCCCGCCGCGTGCGCTGGCGTTGGCGCCGCTGTCTGGGCTGCTGTCAGCAACACCAGTATCGGGAGAGCACGTTTAGCAATCTCGGTGAGGTTCATTCAGCGAGCCTTCTGACTGATCGTTGTGCGATTTCGATGACAAAGCCTTCGCCTTCATCGACGAGCGGCGGCCAAGTTGACAGCCCTGCATCGGTAAGACAGGTTAGCCTTGCACTCCAAGGTTACCAACGATCGACATTCACATCGACGAATTGGACGAAGACGTGACCTGGGATAAAATACATCAGGCTTGTCGATGATGTGATCGGGCTGCCGAATTTGTGTCCGAAGGATGACGAAATTTGCGGCAACGTCACTCGTGATATGCAGGCGGCAAATCAACCGTGAGAGGGTTCGTGGGAACCGACGCTAACATACCGGCCTTCGTCATCAATCTCGATCGCGACATCGAGCGATGGCAGGATATCTCGAGTGCGCTGACGCGGCTCGGAGTCCCCTACGAACGAATCCCCGCGATCAACGCCAAGAACCGGATGACGCTCATTCGCCGGGTGATCCGTCGCGATTTCCACTTTGCGCCGGCCGATCGCCCGATGAAGGCCGGCGAAATCGGCTGCTACCTCTCGCATGTCGCCGCGCTGAAACGCATCGTGCGCAAGAATCTGCCGATGGCGATCATCTTCGAGGACGATGCGGCTTTCGACGAACGGTTTCCGCAATTCTACAAGCACGACCTGGCGCGCTTTCTGACGAAGAGCGACATCGTGAAGTTCGAAGGTATTCACTATGCACACACGTCCAAATCGGGCGTTTCGCTGATCAAGGGCGAAGCGGCCCAACTCGTCGTGCCCTTGAAGCCGGCGCTCGGATCTGCCGCCTACGCCGTCACCCGGAAGGGCGCCATAGGGCTGATCAAGGCGCTATCGGTCACCGACCGGCCGTTGGACCACAAGCTGGTCTATTACGACCGGCACGGAATCGATTTTGCCGAGACACTGCCGTTCCTCGTCAGCCAGGCGGCCTACGAAAGCAGCATCGAGCTGCGTAATCTCGACGCACCTCCGCTGCAGCCCGCGGAACGGCTTCGTCGTGGGGTTGCCTCAGTCGGTCGTGGCGCGAAGCGGATCGCCTATGTCGCAAGACTACTGGTCAAGCGGCGCCTGCTCGGCGCGAAATCTCCCTCTGCGGCGTGATCACGAGCCGCCGTTGCGCAGCGTCGGCATCGCCATTCCGTTCTGAGCTTCCTTTCGAGATCGAGCGATGAAGAAGATTCTATGGATCGTCGGCCGCATCCCCTCGCCGCTCTTCAGCGGCGATGCACTCTATTCCGCGGGGATACTCACTGCGCTGTCGAGAACCGGACAAACCGACGTCACGGTGGTGGGCTCGCGGCGCGAGAACCCGCCGGTCGAAGACCGTCTGCTCCGACTGCCGCATACTGTCTTTCCCGAGGCACCATGGCCGCGGCGGCTCGGCGTTCTGAGCTTGCTGACATCGTTGCCGAGAGACGCCTACAGCCTCGCACCGCCCTCGATCGGCACGACACTCGCTGAGCTCCTGGACCAGCGCTGGGACTGGATCGTGTTCGATCACGCGCGCTCCGCCGCGCTGCTGCCGATGGTTTTGCAGAAACGGAAGCAGGCCTCGATCTGCTATCTGGCGCATAACGCCGAGGGCAAGATCAGACCTGCGATCGCGCAGGACTTCGCCAACCCCGTGCGCCGCTCTCTGATGCGCTGGGATGCTGAAAAGTACCGGCGACTGGAGCAACGCATCGTCGACGCCGCCGACAGCGTTATCTGCATCACCGATGCCGACGCGGCCTATTTCGCGCGACCCGGCAAGACCACCTTCGTGGTGCCGCCGATCTATCTCGGAGCGGCCACGCCGAGCGATCAGATCGAGCCAACCCGGCCGAAGTCCATCCTGCTGCTTGGCTCGTTCGAATGGGTCGCAAAGCAACGCAATCTCGAGCACATCGTCAGCACAATACTGCCGGCTCTGAAGAGCCAAGGCATTACCCTGGATGTGGTCGGAAACGTTCCCGAGGACATCAAGGCGCGTTACGCCCATGAGCGGCTGAACTTGGTGTTCCATGGTCCGGTGGCCGATCTCTCGAGCGTGCTTGCGCGATCGCGCGGCGGGCTCGTTGCGGAGACGCTCGGCGGAGGGTTCAAGCTGAAGCTGTTGGACTACGCCTTCGCGCGACTCCCCATATTCGGGCTTCGCGCGGCGGTCGACGGCACCACCGCCGAGGAACAATCGGCGATGTACCTCGCCGACACCATGGATGGCCTCGCAAAAGCCATCATCGGCGGGATCGACGACCTGGCTGGCCTCAACCGGAACCAGGCCAAGCTGTTCGAACTGATGTCGAACCGCTTCGGGCTCGAGCAGGGAACCAAGCGCCTGCATGATATCCTGGTCGAGAAGGCTGACGCGGCGGCATGACTGGAACCGAGTTCGGTCGATACAAATTGCCGAATTGTGCTAAGCGTGACCTCGATCCACCCAGGCAAACGTCACGATGACTTATGAGATTCCCATGGCGGCGCCGGCTGCGGCCGTGCGTTCACAGCCGGCATCATCGGGCACCGAACTCAGCAAGTCGGGCCGACGGGCCGTATGGGCGTCGATCATCTCCGTTCTGTTCCTGTCGCAGATCGCCTACAACATCAACACCTTCCCGGCTTCGACCGACCTCCTCTGCTATGCCGCGGTGACGGCGTATTTGCTGATCAGCGGCTTCGCTTCGATCGAGTTCGTATCGCTGGCGCTGTTCTTCGTCGCGCTGGTGTTCGCCTGCTTCGGAACGGTCACTGCGACGTCGTCGACGTCGTGGACGTCGCTGATGCTGCTTTTCGTTCTCTATGCGCCGTTTTCCATTCGGCTGAAGGGTGCGCCGGAGGAGGTCCACGAATACATCCTGTCCGCCTACGTCTCAGCAGCAACCGTCATCGCCTGCATTGCGCTCGTGCAGATCGTGCTCGTCAACGCTACCAAGTCGACGATGCTGACCAACATCTATTTCAACCTGCCCGAAGCCATTCGCGGTGCCGGACACTATACCTTTCTTCGCGAGGGCGGCGGCATCATCAAGCCAAACGGCTTCTTCCTCCGCGAGTCGGCAGATCTTTCGCTTATCGTGGCGCTGGCCCTGATCATCGAGTTCGGGTCGAAAGCGAGGCTGCGCACCATGGGCATTCTTGCCGCAGGACTGCTTTGCTCGCTGTCCGGCTCCGGCCTGCTCGCGATCACCGCGGGATTCTTGCTGCCGCGATCAGTGCTTCGCATCCCACTCTTCATTGTCTATCTGGTCGGCCTGGTCCTGGCGCTGTACCTGCTCTACAGCCTCGACATTCCCGGCCTGGACCTGTGGTTCGACCGCCTCTCCGAGTTTTCGACGCCGAATACCAGCGCCTATGCGCGCTTCGTCGCGCCGATGCAAATGATCGGACACAGCTTCGACAACGGCCCCCTCGCCACCTGGTTCGGCAACGGCGCAGGCAGCTATCTCAGGGATGTCCAGCTCTACCATATGGACTATGAGGTCAATGACCCGACCTGGGCAAAGCTCATCTATGAATACGGCATATTCGGGTTTGTCCTGATCTTTGCGATTCTCCTGCAACGATTGTATTCGAGCCGGCTGCGCGTCGAGATCTGCAACTTTCTGCTGTTCAGCTGGATCAGCATCGGCGTCGTGCTCAAGCCGAGCTTTGCGCTGATCGTCTGGCTGCTGACACTGGTCTCGGCGCAGCGACCAGCCGGACGCGTAAAATCGTGAGCGGACTGCCTCTCGACCAGCCTTGTGCAGCGTCGGTTGCACGCTCTTCACATCACCGTCACAATCGAATGCGCGCCTGATCGTCGCGCGGGTTCAACCGCGCCGCAAAAACGACGCATAGCGTCCTCACGAACACCGAAGTCCGCCGGAATCGTGGAAGCAGCGGACGCCATGAGAACCGGCGGACGTGCTTCGTACCGCCGACGCCCGAAATGCGATGGACTGATGGCCGTGCATGGACGTTGCGCGGATTCGTCAGGGACGCCCTTTAGGCAGCGGTGATCACTACGGGAGACAGCGTTGCCCAGGCTTCTCTCCATCCAATATTTGAGAGCGTTCGCGGCCTTCGGGGTCGTCATTTTCCACGCGCAGGGCCTCACCTATGGCAAGGCGCTCGTCATCGGCAGCGCCGGCGTGGACATATTCTTTGTCGTCAGCGGGTTCGTCATGTGGACCGTGTCCACGTACCGACCGCAGACGCCGGCGGCGTTCATGGTGAACCGCATCGTCCGGATCGTCCCGATGTACTGGCTCGTGACGCTGTTGTTCGTTACCGCCGCAATTGTCTTTCCAGCGCTGTTTCCGCGGCTGGTCGTCAGCGCAA
Source organism: Bradyrhizobium macuxiense (assembly GCF_001542415.1). Lineage (GTDB taxonomy): Bacteria > Pseudomonadota > Alphaproteobacteria > Rhizobiales > Xanthobacteraceae > Bradyrhizobium > Bradyrhizobium macuxiense. The sequence continues at coordinate 18,932 of NZ_LNCU01000036.1, read as the reverse complement.
CGCACACGCTCGCGTCCCTCTTCTTTATTCCGATGCGATCGCCGAGCAACGGCGAGATCTGGCCGGTCGTGGTGCCGGGATGGACCCTGAATTGCGAGATGTTCTTCTACGCCATTTTCGCCCTGGCACTCTTCCTCGACAGCAGCAGGCGACTGGTCTTCCTGGGCGTGACGTTCTTCGTTCTGATCCTGGTGGGTCGCCTCTACACCGGCGACAATCCGTCGATCACGTTCTACACCGATCCGATCATGCTCGAGTTCCCGGCCGGGATTCTGCTGGGCCGCGCCTTTGAGCAGAAGCGCCTGCCGCAGATCGGCTGGGGTTATGTCTCGCTGGCGGTCGGCCTGCTGCTGTTTGCCGCGTCAGCCTGGCTCGAGGTGACCTCGCCGCGCGTGGTGGTGTGGGGCATCCCGGCATTTCTGATCGTGGCCGGCGCCGTCATCATCGAAAAGAACCGCAGCGTCCCGCTCGTTCCGGCTGTCGCCCTGCTCGGCGATGCCTCATACTCGATCTATCTGACGCATACGCTTACGATTTCCGCGATCGGAAAGTTCAAGGCGCACTTCAATCCGACGACGTTCTTCATCGCCAGCCTGATGCTGTCGGGCTTGATCGGCGTTGCGGCATGGCGGCTGGCCGAGCGCCCGTTCGCGGAGTTTCTGAAGCCGCGTCCCGGGGTGCGGCAACCGCATTTCGCCGAATGAACGATATCTGGTAGTGAACGATATCTGGTCTCGTATCAGGCAGCCGCTGGCGCTTTCTTCACCACACGGAGCAGGCTGAGCGCCTGCTTCATCCATTGCGGCCGCGCCGTCGGCACATAGCGCCAGCTCACCACCGAACGCCGCAGGGCGCGCGGGCCGAACAGCGCAAGGAACATCCACACCAACAGCGACGTCCGCTGCGCTTGTGAGAAGCCCTGCGGAAACGCCAATGCACGGAAGGTGGCAGATGCGATCTGCTTCGCACTATCGCCCGCAATGGGATGGATGTCCGGCCGCAGGGAATACGACGCTGCGCGCAGGCACAGGTACAGCAAGTTTCTGTTGAGCGCGCCCGTATCCACCGACATGCCCGCGCTGCTCGCCACTTCCGTGAAAAATTTGTGACGCCGGCGCGTGAGGTCAACCTCCCGCGCGAAGCGGCTGTCGTCCAGATGCAGATGCGCGCCATGGTTTAACCCGTGAACGCGATAGTCGACCAGCGGCTTGGGAATCGTGATGACGTCGCCGTACACCGGGGCCGCCGCGATCAGGTAACTATCGGGCGCGCGATCGACGAAATCTGATTCAAATCCGAAGATTCGCTCGACCACCGACCGTGGATAGGCGCTGCCCGATCCCGGAGGCGTCGGATAGACACCGGTCGTCGTCACCCAGGTGTGGATGTCCTGGGGTGTCGGATGTGCGTAATATTGCGGCAGGATGCTGCCCGTCGGATTTCCCTTGGCGTCGACGGTTCGCATCTGAAACTGAAATTTGCTCGCCGCATCAGACCAGGCTGCCGCAATTTCAGTCATGATGTCCGGATGAAGGGCATCGTCTGAATCGAGAAATATCACGACGTCGCCCGTGCAGCGGCGGAACCCGTTGACACAAGAGGGCATCTGGCCGGCATTGGCCTGGCTGATGATGGTGATCTTGTCGGCATAGGCCTTGATCACCTCCAGCGAGTTATCCGTCGATCCATCATCGACGACGATCACTTCGACACTCGGCCAGCGAATATCGAGCGCGCTCTTGATCGCGATGCCTACGTAATCGGCGTAATTGTGATTGGGAATTACGACCGACAGGGTGAGTTCATTCGTCACTTCGGGTTCCTCACGCGCAATCGAAGCCGAGGTCTTAGTTCGTATTTGTGCGGCGTGACAACAGATTATCGCAGCACGCGCATGCGTTGCATTCTTGATCGGGTCGAAACTGTGTCATCGCATCCGCATATGTGCCCGCGCCTTCGCTCGCCATGAAACTGTCGAATTATGGATAAAGATTGTGGCTAACAACAGCGAGGGGAACGCAAGCAAGTCGGGCAATAACCGTGTTGCCACCACATAAAGGGAACGGCCGTGTCCGCAGAGCTGTATCGAGATCTCGCCTGGCTTCCAAAATCTCCATCCGATTTCTCGACCCGCTGCAAGGAACTGCAAAACAGTTCCGGCGAATCCCTCGGAAAGAAAATCAGATCGCTTGCGACCTACGCGCTCGATGAGCAGCAGCTGTCGCGCCTCGGACGAGCGATTCGATCGTTGCAACTTGGTGGCAGCTCGCTCGCACCGCTCGTGCCGTTTCGACTCGGCTTGATCGGAAACGGAACGCTCGATCTGGTTATTCCCGTTCTGGTTGCAACGGCGGCTCGCCATGGTTTCGCGCTTGAATGCGTCACCGGCGCCTACGATCAATATCTGCAGGACGCGCTGCAGCCGGACTCCCTGCTCAACAAGGTGAAGCCCGACGCGGTCCTGGTCGCGCTCGATCATCGGGGATTGTCGCTGCAGCCGTGCCCGGGCAACGAGCAGCTCGCCACCGAAGCCGTTGATGCGGCAGTCGGACTTCTCGAGTCGATCCGTGCCGGCGTGGCGCGCAACAGCGGCGCGCCGTGCATCCTGCAAACGCTCGCCCCACCCCCCGAAGGACTGTTCGGATCCTTCGATCGCGCCCTGGTCGGCACGGCACGCAATCTGGTCGATCGCGTCAATCAGAAGATCTCCAGCGCCGTGCTGCAGTCGACCGACATGATGCTCGACGTCGCCGGCATCGCCGAGACGGTCGGCCTGGCCGACTGGCATTCTCCGGCGCAGTGGAATCTCGCCAAGTTGCCGTTCGCGGATGCCCTGGTGCCGCTTTATGCCGACCATGTCATGCGCATCATCGGCGCGCTTCGCGGCAAGAGCCGCCGCGTTCTCGTGCTCGATCTCGACAACACCGTCTGGGGCGGCGTGATCGGCGACGACGGCATGGAGGGGATCCAGATCGCGCAGGGCGACGCCACCGGCGAGGCGCACCTTGCCGTGCAGCAACTCGCGCTGGCGTTGCGGGCGCGCGGTATCGTGCTCGCGGTGAGCTCAAAGAACACTGACAGTGTGGCGCGGCGGCCGTTCAAGGAACACCCGGACATGCTGTTGAAGGAAGAACATATCGCGGTGTTCCAGGCCAACTGGAACGACAAGGCGACCAACATCCGCGCCATCGCGAAGGAGCTCGCGCTCGGCCTCGACTCCTTCGTCTTCCTCGACGACAATCCGGTCGAACGCGGCTTGATCCGGCAGGAGCTTCCGGAAGTGGCGGTGCCCGAGCTCGATGCCGATCCCGCAAGCTACGCCCGCGCGCTGGCCGCGGCCGGCTATTTCGAGGCGATCAATTTCTCCGGGGAAGACCGCGCACGCGCCGAAATGTACCAAGCCAACGCGCGACGGCTCAGCCTGCAGGGCCAGGCGACCGATCTGAAGTCCTACCTGCAGTCGCTCGAAATGCGCATCGTGTTCGGCCCCTTCGATCGGACGACGCGCGCCCGCGTCACCCAGCTCATCAACAAGAGCAACCAGTTCAATCTGACAACGCGCCGCTACACCGAGTCCCAGGTCGAGCAGCTCGAAGGCGATGACAGCGTCATGACGCTGCACGCGCGGTTGATCGACAAGTTCGGCGACAACGGCATCATCTGCGTGATCATCTGTCGCGCCACTGCCCGCGACACCTGGACGATCGACAGCTGGCTGATGAGCTGCCGGGTGCTCGGACGATGCGTCGAGCAGGCTGTGCTGGCCGAGATCATCTTGCAGGCGCGCGCCGCCGGCATCGCGAACCTGGAAGGCATCTATCTTCCGACTGACCGGAACGAGATGGTCCGTGACCACTACGGCAAGCTCGGCTTCACACGCCTCGACGACGGCGCCGATGGAGGCAGCCGCTGGTCACTCCGGACCGACGTTGAACTCGATGCTCTGCCGATGACGGTTCACCGCGACGAGAAGCAGTTTGAGCCGGCTTGATCGGATCAGATCGCCGAAAACTTGAACGAGAACTTCTGAAAGCCCCGAGCCCACGGACATGAGTCTGACATCGCCCCTGTTCTTTGCGTTTCTTGCGGCGGTCGTTACCGCCTTTCACATCAGTGAATCGGTCATCTACCGGCGATTCGTGCTCGGGGCCGCGAACGCGATCTTCATCGCAAGCTATCTGAACGACGTCACGCAGGTGCTGCCGCTGCTCGCTTTCCTCGCGCTCGGCTATCTCTGCGTATCCGCGCTTTACCTTCGCCAGTCGGCTCTTGCGCTGGCGCTAGGGGTCGTCGCGATCCTGTGCTGCTACGTTTTCCTCAAGCGTTTCTCCTTCTTCGAAGGATTGGGTCAGCTTCCGTTCCCGTATCTGACCATCGGGCTTTCCTACATCCTGTTCCGGATCCTGCACATCATGGTGGACGTGCGATCCGGAGATCTTACGGAGCGAATTGGCCCGCTGGCATTCTTTCGCTTCACCTGCAACTTCCTGTGCTTCGTCTCCGGGCCGATCCAGCGCTATCAGGATTTCAGTGCGATGGACGGAAAGGCCGCAGTCCAGCTTGACGCCGCGGCGGTCTACGCCGCGTTCTCCAGAATCGCGACCGGCTACGTGAAATTCGTCATCATCGCCGCGACCGCCAACTATGCCTTTACGTTCCTCAGTCCGCAGCTGCTGCAGCCGGCCGGCCTTTCGTTCCTAAAGCTATGCGCCGTCTATGCGACGGTCGCATCGCTTTATACGGTCTATCTGTATTTCAATTTCTCGGGATACATGGACATCGTGATCGGCATCGGAACCCTGCTTGGGCAGACGTTGCCGGAGAACTTCGACAAGCCGTTCTCGGCGCGCAGCTTTCTTGAGTTCTGGCAGCGCTGGCACATGACGCTGTCGCAGTGGTTCAAGTTCTACCTGTTCAACCCGCTCCTGATGTTCCTGATGACCTGGCTGCCCTCGCCGGCGCTCACGTCTTATCTGGGAGTGCTCGCGTTCTTCATCACGTTCGGCGTGATGGGCGTCTGGCACGGCACCACCGCGGTCTTCGTCATCTACGGCCTGCTGATGGGTGCTGGAGCAAGCATCAACAAGCTCTGGCAGGTGGCTTGCACCGAACGCTTCGGCAAGAAGCGCTACCGCGCGCTGACCGAGTCCACCGCCTACATCTATTCCGCGCGTGGCCTCACAGTCGCCTATTTCGTGCTCGCACTGACCTGCCTCTGGGTCCCTGAACTGCCTCAATTCACCGCTCTGGTGGCGCGGCTCGGCTTCGCCGGCGTTGTCGGTGCCTTCGCAGTGGTGGCGGTGGTGTTCGGGATCGCGGCACTCATCCTGGATTTCGTCCAGACTCGTCTTCGCATCCCCACCCTGGCGGCTATCCAGGGCGGCGAGATCACCAGAAATCTGAACCTGGCAGGCAAGATGATGGCAATCGTCGCCGTCGCGACCCTGCTGCATAAGGCTCCGGACTTCGTCTACAAGGCGTTCTGAAATTGAAATATATCCTGAGACAGTCGGCGTTGACCTTGTTGTCGTTCGCCTTTCTTTACGTGCTGCTCGCCGGCGCGTCGTTCCTCGTCTTTCCGGATCCGTCGAGCGCCGGTCCGCGAGACTTCCAGGCCGCGGAACAAACGCTCTACATGACAGTTCCCAAATACGTCTTCCTCGGCCGCAGCGTGCTGGCCAACCCGGACCAGAAGATCATTCTGGTGGGAGCATCGAATACCGGAGTCGGGTTCCGGCAGAAGCAGGTGCAGTCGAAGCTCGGTTGCGCCAAGGTCAGCAACCTCGCGATGGGGGGCGCCAACATCTCCGAGGTCCAGCAGGTGATCGATCTCGTGCACGAGGTGCAGACTGATCAGGAGCGGCGGCAGAACACCTTCGTCATGGGCATCTGGTTCGGCATGTTCATCGATTCGGATGTGAAGTTTGCCGATGGCGATCGCCATCGCGGCGAGACCGATATCGATATCGAACGCTACCGGTACGGGTTCTATCGTCGCACGCCGAATGGTCCGGTTGCGGTGTTGCCACCGCAATGGCTGGACGCGGGTGTCATGGCGATCCGGCCGTTCCTGCTGCTCGAGAAGGCCGCGCGCGAGGCCAGGGCCGGCGTCAATCTCGTCATGACCGGCCGCACCAGCGCCCAGCGCACCGACCAGGAACGCGAAAGCGTCGTGATGTCCGACGCGGACAAGCAAAAGGCGTTGGAATACTGGAAGGAGACCATGGGGCGCACGAACGACATTTCGCCTGCCCAGGTCGAAGTCCTGAAACAAACCATTCGGACGCTGCTGGATTCCGGAGAGAAGGTCGTGCTCGTCGACCTGCCGATCCCCGCCTGGCATCGTGATGCAAGTCCGTACGAACCGAGCTACCGGTTGGCCCTGAAGGGCCTGCTTCGGGAATTCGGCGACCGGCCGAACTTCGTCTCGCTGAGCATGGACGACCTCGACAATGACCTCGACTATTCGGACGAGGTGCATGCGAAGCAGCATCTGGCCAATGTCTGGTCGGCCAGACTGGCGACGACACTGGATTCGTTCGTCTGCCAGCAGAATCCCGGCAACGCACCGCGGGTCACCACCCTACGCTCATCGGAGCAGGTGACGGCCGCTCCGCAGGTGACCGCCACGCCCGACAACTGACCGGCACGCCATCCGCACGCCGGCACCACCGCAACTCGATCGACAAAGGAAGACGCAATGCAGAAGGCCGAAGTCTACAGCAAGCTCACCACGGTTTTTCAGGACGTGTTTGACGAGGACGACCTGGCGCTGACGCCGCAGACGACCGCTGACGACGTCGATGGTTGGGACAGCCTGTCGCATATCCGCCTCGTGCTGGCCGTCTCGAAGGCCTTCGGCGTGAAATTCTCCGCATCCGAGATCGGCAACCTGAAGAATGTCGGCGAGTTCGCCGACCTGATCGAGAAGAAAGCGTAACGGCGCGTGGACCAGCGAGCGAACGGCATCGCATCAGCAACGGCCGCACTGGCCTTCCATCACTTCGGGCTTGCGGTCGCCTCCCCGGAAGAGGCCTTTCGTTACCTGGCGTCACTCGGTTACATCGCGGGAAACACCGTCTATGACCCAATACAGCGGGTCAATCTCGCCATGCGGCATCACCCGGTGATGCCTGACGTCGAAGTGATCTGGCCCGGCGACGGCCCCTCACCCATCGACAAGATGATCAAGCGGACCGGCACCATGATCTACCATTTGTGCTACGCGTGCTCCAATGCCGAACAGACGCTCGACGTGCTGGCGGCGTCGGGGATCGAGATCGTGCCGGTCAGCGCGCCCGCACCGGCCATCTTGTTTGGCGGCCAGAAGGTCTCGTTCCACCACATTTCCGGTTTCGGCCTCATTGAGCTTCTCGAAACCGGGACCGAACCCGGGGCGAGCGCATGAACAGCGACTACCTGTCACGCAGCGTCGGTCGCGTCATCCGCACTGCGTGCGGCGTGGCGACGGCTGCCCTGCTTGTCGCACCGTCAGCACAGGCCCAGATAGTCGGCTTCGGACGATCGACGGCGCCAATGTACGGGGGAACCGGCGTGTCGCCGGCGCCCGCGAATCCGTTCCCGCCGATGAAAGGCACATATGCGCCGCCCCATAAGGCGCCGGACGGGACGGCCTGCATATCGGTGCATCCATCGACGCATCCGCAAGTCATCAATCCGAAGATCATCGATCAGATCGTGACCGTGAACAACAGCTGCGGCCAATCCATCACCGTTCAGGTCTGCTATACCGGCAGTTCGGATTGCATCAAGGTTGCACTGACCGGCTACCAGAAGCTGCAACGGATCCTCGGTATCTCGGGCGGTTCGACCGCATTCGGCTACGAGTACCGCGAGCTCTATTGATGATACACCCAACGCCAACCGCAGTCCTTGTCGGGTCGCATGCCGCTGGCTTGCCAATGCGTGCACCCGATCATGACGTCCTGACGGAGATCCATCACGCCGTATTCAGCATCCCCACTCGAACAGGGCCTTGAACGCATGTCGAATTCCACTCAGGCAATCGTGTTCGGAGGTGCCGGCTTCATCGGAACGCATCTGATGAACCGGCTGGTCGCGTCGGGACAATACGAGCGGGTCGTTGCCGTCGACATCGGCAAGCCGAGGACCCTGGTTGTCGGCGTCGAATATGTCCATCACGATGTCCGGGAGCCGATCGACCTCAAGCTTGCGAGCGGCGCACCTGCCGACATCTTCAATCTGGCGGCCATCCACACAACGCCAGGCCACCCGGACGGCGAATACTACTACACCAATGTGCTGGGCGCGGTGAACGTGTGCCGGTTTGCCAAGGAAACCGGCAGCCGGAATATCACCTTCACGAGCTCGATATCCATTTACGGTCCGAGCGAAGCGCCGCTCGACGAAGACTCGCAGCCCGCGCCGGTCAGCGCCTATGGGCGCTCAAAGCTGTCGGCCGAAGCCATCCATCGCCTTTGGCAGTCGGAGGACGCGGCAAGACGACTTACGATCGTTCGCCCTGCCGTCATCTATGGTCTCTATGAGGGAGGAAACTTCACGCGGCTGTCGCGGCTGCTGGAGCGACGGGCTTTCGTCTATCCTGGCCGAACCGACACCATCAAGTCGTGCGGTTACGTGAAGGACCTGGTGTCGTCGATGCTGTTCATGGCCGAACGCAACGATGGCGTGTCGGTCTACAACTTCTGCTACGAGCACCGCTACACGATCAGCGACGTCTGCGCGGCGTTCTCCCAGGCCGCCGGCTACAAGAAGCCAACCCTGACCATTCCGATCTGGTTCATGAATCTCGCGGTCCTTCCGTTCGAGGTGCTGCACAAGGCTGGCATCAAGACCGGGATCAACCGCGAACGCATCCGGAAATTGTGGTTCTCGACGAACATCCTGCCGAAGCGGTTGGTGGCCAGCGGATTCAAGTTCGACTACGACGTCACGAGCTCGCTGCGCGAATGGAAGCACGACTCCGGCGTCGCCGATTTCGATTGATCGCCGCACTCACCGTCCAACTGGTCTCTCACGAGACGGGCGTTCCGAGGGATGGCCTCGTCCGACGACAGGCTCGCAGGGAGTCTGGTAGCGTGAGCGGCAGAACGTCGCGTCGCCGACCCCCGCCTCGGCGAGCGGTAGGTCCTGCCCTGCCGGGCCATGCGAAGTGCCTCATGTCGGCCAATGGAACCCGGATCTCTCGCGGGGATCCCGCCCCTCACGGCTCCAGCCATTCGATGGACGTCATTCTGGTTGCATTATCTTTTTATTGCTCGTTCACCGTTTTCCATCTTCTTGTCGATTTGTTGCCGCACATGTGCGGCGGCGATCTACCGGCAACCGGCACGGGAATTGCTGCGCTCTGACGCGGAACCACGGTCCACCAGCGATGGCGTCCCGAGAGCTGAGACGAGTTTCGGAATTGTATGATGCACCGCACTCTTGCTGACACATTTGTTTGGCACGTTCGGGGGGCTGATGCGTTCAGCGTGGGCTGCGTTGGCCCACATCGACACGGCACAATCTAGGAACTCAAGCCAGGTAGACGAGCCGGATGCTCCAAACTCGAATCACACCCCCTCGCGAGATCGAATCTCCCACGCAAGAGTCGGCTTCGCTGGAGCAGACGGTTTCTTCTGCGATCGCGCTGATTGGCCGCCAGTACCCCGTGATGATCTTCGTGATGTGTCTGTGCATCGGTCTGGCCGGCGTCTATTTGATGACCGCCCCGAAGCGCTTCACCGGCACCGCCGTGCTTCTGATCGACAGCCGCAAGATGCAGGGCCTGCAGACGCAGCAGCCGACGGGCGCCGACACCTCGATCGACTCGGCCATGGTCGACAGCCAGGTCGAAGTGCTCAAGTCGGAGACCATTGCAACCAACGTCATCAAGCAGCTGCACCTGCTCGATTCGCCTGAATTCACCAGCGACGAGCCTGGGCTGCTCGGCAGCGTCTCGAATCTGTTTTCCTGGATGTTTCCGGAACAGCCTCCGTCCGAAGCCGCATTGATGCGCATGGCGATCGGCAAGCTGACCGGCAACCTCTCCATCAAGCGCGTCGGCCTGAGCTATGTCATCGAGATCTCTTATCAGTCGCGCTCGCCCGACGAAGCCGCGCGCATCGCCAATGCAGTGGCTGACGGCTACATCAACGATTCGCTGGAATCGAAATATCAGGCGTCGCGGCGCGCGGCGGTTTGGCTACAGGATCGACTGAAGGAACTGCGCACGGAAGCATCGACCGCCGAGCGCGCGGTCGCCGACTTCAAGGCAAAGAACAACATCGTCGATGCCGGCGGGCGCCTGCTGACCGAGCAGCAGCTCGCGGAGATCAATAGTTCGCTGACGCAGGCTCGCTCGCAGCGCGCCGAAGCGCAGGCCAAGCTTGAGCGGATCACGGCCATTCTGAATTCGGACGACGGCGACTCCAAGGTCATCCTGAATGATCTGGCGACCGTGACCGACACCATGAATAATCCGGTGATCACCAAGCTGCGGCAGACCTATCTCGATTACGCGGCGCGAGAGGCCGACTGGTCCAATCGGTACGGACCGACCCACCTTGCGGTCGTCAACCTGCGCAACCAGATGCGCGAGATCAGGCATTCGATCACCGACGAGCTGCGGCGCACCGCCGAGGTCTACAAGAGCGACCTCGCGATTGCGAAGGCGCGCGAGGAATCCAGTCAGAAGAGCCTGAACGATACAATCGCGCTGTCCAACGGCACCAACCAGGCACAGATCGCCTTGCGCGATCTGGAGAGCAATGCCCAGAGCGCCCGCGCACTGTCGGACAACTTCCTGCAGCTCTACATGGTCTCGGTTCAGCAGCAGTCGTTCCCGATCACCGAAGCACGTGTGATCACGCAGGCGTCCAATGCCCCCAACAAGACGTCGCCCAAGACGACCCTCATTCTGCTGGCAACCCTGATCGGCGGCGCGATCCTCGCGGGCGGCGTTGCCATCCTGCTCGACATGATGGACCGAGTGTTCAGAACAGTGTCTCAGGTCGAGCAGTTCCTCCACACCAGCTGTCTTGCTTCGATCCCGGCGATCGGCAGCGAGCAGAACGTCCGTCTGGCCGGGCACGCTCTGCTCACCAAGGCAGGACAGTTGTTCAACAAGCGGAAGAAACCGCAGCCGGCGGCACCAAAGCCGGTTCCCGCGGCAGCCTCGGGCTTGCCGATGGACAAATCCGAGGTCAGGTCAAAGCACCCGCAACCGCATGGCGATCGTCTCCTGACCGCCGACCAGAGCGTCGGCAGGTACGTGATCAACTCGCCCTTCTCGCGCTTTGCCGAGGGCTTCCGTTCGATCAAGCTTGCATGCGATCTCAGCAGCTACGGATCGGCCAACAAGGTGGTAGGCATCACCTCCGGACTTCCCAATGAAGGCAAATCCACAGTCAGCGAGGCGCTTGCCCAGACCGTTGCGCAAAGCGGTTCGCGCACGCTCCTGATCGACGGTGATATCCGCAATCCGAGCCTCACCGCGCGGCTGGCGCCCTCCGCTCAGGCCGGCTTGATCGATGTTGTCGTGGGCCGGGTCGATTGGACGGATGCGGTGTGGATCGATCCCCAGACCAATCTGCATTTCATGCCTTGCGTCGTGACCTCACGCTTCTCCAATTCGAGCGATGTGCTTGCCTCGCCGCAAATGGAGCGGCTGTTCCAGCACCTGCGGGAGCACTACGATCGCATCATCCTCGACCTTAGCCCGCTCGCACCAGTGATCGACGTTCGTGCCACCGGCGCGCTGGCGGATTCGTACATCCTGGTGGTCGAATGGGCCAAGGCCAAGGTCGATATTCTCGAGCGCGTGCTGAGCGAAGCCCCGGTCGTCCGCGAACGGATGCTTGGCGCAGTCCTCAACAAGGTGAACATGGCGGTGATGAGTCGCTACGACATCTACAGCGCCGGCTACTATCGCAATCGGTACTACAAGCGATACGGATACGTCGATTAGATCATGATCGAAGAGGACGCGATCGTCCGGTCGGCCAGTGACAGCGTCGTCGGAGGTTGCCCGGCGGTCGTCTGGCGCCGTGAACTGCCCCACTCTTGCGTCCTGGCACGCCTGCACACAGGCGACCTCGCTCACGTGCTGCGTCAGACCTCGGTTCGGGGATGCAAGAGATACGGGGATGCAAGAGATACGATGCATCGACTGACACCCGATCCGTCGAAAACAACGGACGCGATGATCCGGCCAGGCAATGAAAATGGCGCGGGTCGCTCGGCTGCGTCCCGCGCCATGGCCGCCCATCCATTTGAATCCGAAGGCGCCCCCGGCCGGTACGCAGGGCGGCCACGCCCATTCGCGAAGCGACTTTAGCTAAATCAACACGACGACGCCGAGGACCTGATGGCGTAGATCCCCGGCGTCGATCAGGCTGAACTCAGAGGTTGGGCCGACGATACCGGCCCAACCTCTTGCTCAAGCGTCACTGCCGCGAGTTGATCCGCAGGATCTGCGCGTTGTTCGCCGCGACAATCGTGCTGTTGGCGGTGCCGACCACGTTCTGGACGAACAGCAGGAACTTGTTCGTGTCCACGGTGGCGGCGTTCGCGGCGAACAGCACGTCCTTGTCCCGCATCTCAAACTTGCTGGCAAGGAAGAAGCCCGACGGATCGCGGAAGTCAGCATTGTAGATCACGGGGACTAGCGGGCCGGAGAACTTGGAGCAATCAGCGCCCAACCGTTCCGCCAGCTCGCGCGGCTCGCGCCGATAGACATAGACGCCCGCGGGCTCAGCCTGCGCGTCAATCAGACCGCCAGCCTTGGCCATCGCCTGCGCCATAGTGATCTTCCACATATCGAATGGGAACTGGGCCTGCCCGCCGAAGTTTCCTCCGATCGTGAACGCGCCAAAGGCGAGGAAGACCTGCGGCTCGCGGTAGACATAGATCGTGTCGCCGGGATGGATCCAGACGTTGTTCGCCGAACCGTACATCAAGGCTCCGAACGGAACCGTGGCGCGCTTGCCGCCGCGCTCCAGCGTCACCCAGGTCTCCCAGCCCGGCCCCGTCAGGCCGCCGGCGCGCGCGATCAAGTCAAGAATCCGCTCGCCGGCCGCATTGGCCGTCAAACGGGCCGGATTTTTTACTTCGCCCAGCACGCTGATCAGCGACGTGTTTTGCGTGATCAGGGACACCACCACCTGGGGCTCGATGGCGCGGTTTCCGATTGCCTTCACGATGTCGCGCTGGATCTCGACCGGGGTGCGGCCATTGGCCTTCACCTGTCCCGCATAGGGAACCGTAATGTTCCCGTTCAAGTCAACGTTCTGGTTTGGCAAGGCCACGAAGTTACCAGGCCTCACGCCGGCCTCCGCCGGGATAAACAAGCCGCCCGCGGCGGCTTCGAAGATCGACACGGCCACCGTATCGCCGATGCCGAATCTGATGCCCGCCGGCGGCCGATGATCAGGAAATGACCCCGCGATAGCGCCAGGGCCATACTCTTTCAGGATGTCGACCACGGTCGGCGTGAGCTTGATCAATACGTAATCCGGCCCAGACCTTGTTATCTCGCTCTTGATGACGTGATCTTCCGGACCGGACGATGGCATGATCGAACACCCTGCGGACAACAGCAGGATGCTGAGCAAAACTCCCCACACGAAAACGCTACGCCTCACAACGCGTCCCCCTTACTCCAGGCTAAACTTCGTCTAATTCCCCAAGATGCGTCAACGAAGCCGCAGGACATGGTGAGAATAAGGAGATGTTGTTGCAGCGCGGTTACAGGTACCCGCGATTCTGACTTGTCAGGAATATTGTCAAATACAGCAATGCTGCCCAATATTCGTCGGGTCGATGCGCGAGTTCCAGGTAAGTTGTGCACGAATCCGCTATCCCTTACGGCAGTTCCGCGTATCTTCCGGCGGTTCCACGCGCGCGGTTCCATTACGAACGACGTCCTCAGATGTTCCAATCTCGTGCAGTCGTGGAATGCATCACCTGACACTTTACTGCCACGGTTAACCTCACTTCGAAAGTTTGAGAAAAATCCCGGCAGATCAAGAGCACATCTTCGATCGGCAGAGAGACTGCTCTGACGCCGCGACATTGCCCGTCGCATGCAACAAAATTGAGCGATGCGACCGATCGTCTTTTGGTACTGCTGCGGCGTTGTTGGCCAGAACGTCCCGCCCCACTCCAATAAAGGTTCCCAGATCATTGATGATGACACGTCTACTATTGCTGTGCGCTGTTCTGCTGGTTGCTCTCAATAGTTCCAGCCGGGCCGACACTTCGCTCCCCGGCATGAAGGATTGCGGCTCCGGCGTCAGTCCCGAGCAGCGCAAACGATGTGATGAAGAGGCTCGCAGGCAAGTCGAGGCCGGCAGCCAATCGACACCGATCGAGGGCGGATGGCGGTTGGTGCGCAGCAGAGATCCGGACGGACGTGCCGACGCGATTTCAGCAATGCACGTCGTCGACAGCGCAAATTCGGATCCGCGCCTTGCTGGCTTGAGCCTGCAATGCGGACGTGACGGGATCAATGTTGCGCTCATCCTGCTCGAGCCCATGGCGCGCTCAGCGCGCCCGACCGTAGTCTTGACGACGGGAGGAAGGCGCGCGGAGTTCGAAGCATCCGTGATCCAGGGCGGCGCGGCATTGCTGCTGCCCGCGGATGCCTCGAAGCTCGCGGCCAGCGACTGGCAGAGCGCCAGCGAGCTCTCGGTTGAAATTGCAACCAAGCCCAACGCGATCCTTGGTGCGGTACCGATCAGCGGATTGCCGACGGCCCTCAGCTATCTGTCGCAAAACTGCCATGCTCGATAGTTTCGTGGCGGGAACTTCGCGGTTCCCTTTGTGAGGATGCTTCGCGTATCGTGAGCGCGAGTTGCACTCTCAATAAGCAATGATTGGCCGCGCGTGTTGGCGTCGCGCATTCGCATATGCGATAGTCCGGACCGGCCGCCCCTCATCGCAAGTGAAATCATTCTCGCCCCGATCCCAGCCCAACTTCGAAGTCTCACATTTTGTCGGTTGCCTCTTCCCTCCTCACCATATTGCTGGCCGCGATTCCGCCACTGGTCATCGCAAACGGCGCTTTCGCACAGCTGGCGATCGCGCTTGTCGCCGCTGTCATGCTGGCCATGGCGGTCAGGGGAGCGGACGCCGAACTCGCATCGACCACGCAGCTGCTCAAGCGATTTTCAGTCGCGATCCTGATTCCGGTCGTCTGGATGCTGGTGCAAATCCTGCCATTGCCATTCTCGTCGTTGGCAAACCCGATCTGGTCGGCGACCTCGATCGCGCTGAACGAGCCGTCACTCCCGGGTCGCATCAGCCTCGATCCCGGCGCTACGCTGCGAAGCCTGTTCGTTTATCTCGTCTATGTGTCGTTGGTGGTGTCGACTGTCATCATCAGCAGGGACCGTCACAGAGCCGAAACAATCCTGTTCGTGTTGTGTGCAGTGACGACCTTCATGTCGCTCGAGGTCCTGCTCGGCCGGCTGGATTGGTTCGCCGCCATGACTCCTGCTGCCGATGCCCCGACGAGCCCGTTTCCCGCAGCGGCAGCACTCGGCACCGTCGCCAACGCCGCATTGATTTCCCGGGCACTCGAGCGGCACCTGCATCGACGGGACATCCGCAATCTGGCTTCGATCCGGCTTTGGTTCGGGGTCATTTCCGGCTTGTTCGGAATTATCGTGGCGATCGGCGCGATCGCAGCGCTCGGGCGAGGTACGCTGCTGGCGGCGGTGAGCCTTGGATTGATTGCGATCGCCTTTATCGCCGCGGTCCGCCGCCTTGGATTCCGCTCGTGGCCCTCAGCGGTCTTGTTTGCGGTCCTTGTCGCGATCGTCGGCGCGCTCGCCGTGCCGCGCTTTCAGCCCGGTGGTTCGAGCCTGCTTGGATTGGCCAGGTTTGCTCCCGAAACCGTGGCATTGGCGGGGCGTCTCCTCGCCGACACATCGTGGTTGGGAAACGGGATCGGAACGTTTGCCGTGGCGGCGCGGGCCTATCAGGACATCGACTCCGCCGTGCCCGCAGTCCCCCCTTCCACCGCTGTCCTGGTCGCGATCGAGTCCGGACGCCTGGCGCTTATCATCCTGGCAGGCATCGCGACCCAGCTTTTTATCTTCATGTTTCGCGGCGCTGTTCGGCGCGGGCGCGACTCCTTCTTCGCGGCGACCGCAGCCGCCACCGTTCTGGTCGTTTTCTGCGAGAGCTTCCTTGATGCAAGCCTCTCGAGCCCTGAGGCCCGGACCATCGTGGCGGTCATGATCGGACTGGGACTTGCACAATCTGCCGGGCGGACGAGCGGTCTCAAACGCTAGGCGATCACGTGCGCGCACCATAAGATGGCCTCACGTTGATCCACGCCTGACCTCTCCATCGACATGGCTTCATTGAGCAGAATTCGCATCCCTCTGATGGCACTGGCAGTGACCGTCGGATCCTATGCCTTCGTCTCCGCCGTAGCGGGGACGAAGGCGCTCGAGCGCGTGCCGTTTCCATCCGATGCCGCCAAGATCAGCTCGCCCTGGGTCGGCGACGTGCCGTCCTTTTCTGAGATACTGCTGCCTTTCGCATCGGAGCTGGAAAGCAACCACGCCCTGATCACCGCATTGCAGGTGCTCGAGGCGAGCCGGAAAAAGCAGATGACGGTACAATCCGCTGAGTACGCCGATGCCATCAGGAGGGTGAGGCAAACTCTGTCGATCTCGCCTTACAATCCCGAACTCTGGCTTGCGCTGGCACTGCTCCAAGCTCAACGCGATCCGCACGACCCGGTCGTATTCGAGGCACTGAAGATGACCTACTTCATCGCTCCGAACGACATGCGATTGGTGCCGGTGCGGCTCGACGTCGCAGGCCGTTTCGATTTGCTTGCCGATCCCGATATCAAGGACCTTGCGCGGAGCGACGTTCGGCTGATCATGACGCGCCGGCCGGAGCTAAAGCCCGCGATCGTCTCGGCCTTTCGACGGGCATCAGACCGGGGCAAGGCTGCCCTGCAAGACGCCGTTCAGTCGATTGATCCGACATTCGTCCCGAGCCTGCGTGGCTAAACAATCGGCACCAGACCATCGTGAATTCGGCAAGCAGGCCGGCAACACCAGGGCGCAGACGAGCCTGCTGACCCATCTTGGCCACACTTCATCCAAT
The DNA here is from genome assembly GCF_001542415.1 of Bradyrhizobium macuxiense. Taxonomy (GTDB): domain Bacteria; phylum Pseudomonadota; class Alphaproteobacteria; order Rhizobiales; family Xanthobacteraceae; genus Bradyrhizobium; species Bradyrhizobium macuxiense. Next base: position 1,817 of record NZ_LNCU01000036.1, on the reverse strand, counting down.
TTTCGGTCGGCAATATCCTTCCGGTTGCTCGTCCCGGCGCGAGCACATAATGTCTAGTCGCGATCAGGGGAACAGAAGCGATGTCACGATCCTATGTCGGTCTTGTTGTACTCGCCTCGACGGTGATCATTTCGGCCGCGCCAGCCAGCGCCGCCGACTATGCCGTCCATCCACGGCACGCTCGCTCCGCGGCATCCGTCCTGCAAATCGACCGCGGACCGAACCCCTATTGCGGGCCGCGATGCGGCTGCGCCGATGCGATTGTTGTTCGGCACCGCTCGCTCGAGCGGTCCTACTCCTACTCGTTCGATCCGCGCACCAGGGACGAGCCGCGCTATTACTATGGGCGTAACCGGACCTACGTTCGCTACATCAGTCCGCGCAATCCAGATCTGGTGTTTCAGTACTAGCATTACAGTTGTCTTTTTGCTTTGAGGTGCGCCCGTTGAGCTGCCGCCTGGTGGGCTCTGCGCCAGAAGGACCAAGCGATGATGAGCGCGGGTTCGATCCGCGTGCGATGAAGTCTGATGGCAATGCGGCGGATTTCCTGGAGTGACCAGCGGATCAGTTTGGGGGCGGTTTTGTTTTGGCTTTTGCCGCGTGGCGCCGTTTCGTTTTTTTGGGCGGCGTCGGATTGGCGCGATGCCGGATTGCGGCCATCATGGCGAATGCGAGCATCACCAAGGACACGTGACGATGCCAGCCATGCCAGGATCTGCTCTCGTTGTGATCGAGCCCGAATTCGTTTTTCGCAGTTTCAAAGCTGTCTTCGATCGCCCATCGATGGCCTTCGACCGCGACCAGCGTTTCAATTGATGTTCCTGCCGGGCACCAGGTCGAGAAGAAGGCGAGGTCATCATCAGCGATACGACGCCGGATCAGCAGACCGCGTGTCCAAAGACCTTGATCGACGCTGTTGAATTCTTCGGCATCGAGATCGGCTAGTTCGAGATAACACCAATCGTGCAGCCGCGGTCCTTTGGTTCCGGCACCGGCCGACAGGCGCTTCCAGTCGGATGGGCGTCGCGTCCGGGCGAGTTCCGCAGCCGTCCCGGCGACCGGCGGTCGCTTGCCCCAGGATCGGAATACATGAGCGCTGTTGACCCCAAGCACGTAGCCCTTGCCGGCCCGACGCAATTGCTGTTCGAGGTCGCCAACACCGTAAACGGTATCGCCGGCAACCCAGTTGAATGGGACAGACGCCGCTATCGCCCGTGCGATCATTCTCGTCGCAAGCTTTGGCTTGGTCGCAAAACCGACGTCGGCAGGCACGTATGTGGCTTCCAGGCGATCTGGATCGTCGGTCCATTCCTTCGGAAGATATAATGCGCGATCGATGAACGCATGGCCATGACGCGAAACGTAGGTAGCGAACACGCCGATCTGGCAGTTCGTAATCTTGCCTGCCGAACCGGTGTATTGCCGCGCCACGCCGCACGACGCCTTCCCCTGTTTGAGAAAGCCGGTCTCGTCGATGACGAGGACCGCATCGTCGTCTGCCAAATGCTCCATCACATAGTCGCGGACAATATCGCGCAAGGCATCGGCATCCCAATCGCTGCGACCCAAGATCGCCTGTTGCCGCCAAGGACCAGGATCGCCAGCGGCCTCCGCGCGCATCCAACCGGTCTTGCGTTGCTCATCACCGAGCAGACCTTCCAGAAACAGGCCCGCGTTCCTCGCAACACGTTCTTGCCCGAACAGCGGACGTATCCGCTTCTTAACCTCCCGAAGCGACGCAGCCCACAACGCAAGCGTCTCTTCAACTGACGCTGCCTGCGCCCACAATCTTCGAATCATGGTTGCCCATGGATTCA
>NZ_LNCU01000035.1:8032-104639 GCF_001542415.1 Bradyrhizobium macuxiense | reverse complement strand
ATAGCCGGCCAGATGCGCCTGGGGATGCTCGCCGGCGCGATCGCGCGAGTAATAGAACACTGCCCCCGGCGGGGCCTGCCCACCAAAAGGCTTGTCGTCGCGCACATAGACCCAAATTCGGCCGGTGTCGGTCTTGCCCTTGGCCAGGACCGGCACCGTCGTGTCATCGCCGTGCAGTCGCTCGGCGCTTAGCACATGGGCCTCGAGGCGCCGGAACAAGGGCGTGAGCGCGACTGTACAACCACCGACCTGGTCGGCGAGGGTCGACAGGCTGATCGGCACGCCTTCCTTGGCATATCGTTCGGCCTGCCGGTTCAGCGGCTGGTGCTGGCCGAACTTCTCGAACAGCACCATCGCCAACAAGCTGGGGCCGGCCCAACCGCGAGGAATGACGTGGAATGGCGCCGGGGCCTGGCTGATCTTCTCGCAATCACGGCAGCTGAACTTCTCCCGGACGTGCTGGATCACCTTCCAGGATTTCGGGATCACCTCCAGCGTTTCTGTGATGTCCTCACCGAGCTTGGACAACCTCGCTCCGCCGCAGCAGGCGCACGTCACAGGTCCCGGCACGAGCACCCGCTCGCGAGGCAGATGGTCCGGGAACGGTTGGCGCGACGGCCGCTTGCGCGTGAACGAGGCCACCTTCGTCGTCTTGGCCGCGGCCATTTCGGCAGCGAGTTCGTCCTCAGTCGCAGAAGCCTCGAGTTCCTCCAACGTCAGTTCGAGCTGATCCAGCAGCCTTGCGGTACGCTCCGAGCCAGGGCCATGACGATCACGGTTCAGCTTTTGGATCTGCAGCTTCAGGTGAGCGATCAGCGCCTGGTCGTCGGACTGCTGGGCGCGAACGCTGGCAAGTTCGGCCCGCGTGGCCAGTAACGCCCCCTGCAGCGCCTCAATGTCTTCCGGCAGATTTTCGGGACCGTCACCCATGCACCGATGGAATCACAAAAGCCGCGATTTGGCGCGGCCTTTTTGCAATCTCACGCGACTATTGCGCTGCTTACCCTGCGCTCTGCGGCCGCCAACTATGTTGGGGGTTGCGCCAGTCGATCGCCTCCAGCAAATAGCCCATCTGAGCTGCCGTCAGCGACACCACACCGTCCACCGTCGCCGGCCAGATGAAGCGGCCACGGTCCAGCCGCTTGGCGTAGAGCGACAACCCGACCCCGTCGTGCCAAAGCGCCTTGATCAGGGTGCCAGCGCGACCACGGAACACAAAGACGTCTCCGGCAAAAGGATCTCGCCCCAGGCCCTCCTGCACCAGCAACGCCAGACCCTGCATGCCTTTGCGCATGTCAGTATGACCGGTTGCGATCCAGATTCTCGCTCCTGCTGCGATCGGGATCATCGCCGCTCCAGCAGATCCAACACGCGAGACAGCGCCATCATATCAACGCCGGCGTCCACGATCACTCGATAAGCTTTGCCGGAGACAATCTCCATGCGTCCGCTCGCCGTCGCCGCTAACGCTGTCGACGGCACTGGCGGCGAGTCCGGTACCACCATCGCTGGCACAAAGCCGGGCCGAGGCACTTCATCACTACTCGCCCGTGCACCAAACGATCGACGCCAAGTCAGCAACAGCGAACGTGAGATGCCGTATCGCCGTGCCGTCGACGAGACCGCCCGCGGGCTCTGCAAACTCTCCAAAACGATCTTGAGCTTCTCATCATCGGTCCAGCGACGGCGCCGGCCAGTCTCGACAATCTCGAACCGCTCGACCTGAGCACTGCACTTATTGCTGTCCATAAGGGCTGTTACACAGCACTCGTCTTAACCTGACAAGGCGGCCGTCACCGGAGGGAGACGTTGAATGCGAACCTTTCCCGGCATTTTTCGCAAGAGTTGCCGCATAGTCTTTACGGCTGAGCCTGAGTGGCATTGAGAGGTCGAGGATGCAAAACGCCACAGTTGCTGCGCTCGCGTACGAGCTTCTGTTCGAGGTTTATCGGAAGATGGACCTCGACCGAAAGCAAGGGTGGCTCCTATCGCTACCTGATGAAAATGGCACGCTGCATGAAGCGTTCTATGTCGAAGGCTCAGGGCACTGGGAATGGCCCGCCGTAGTGCTAAAACAAATTGGTGCTCTGAAACCGCTTTACGAGCCGAACCCACCTCGTTGGACAACTCGCCTTCCCGGCCAATCGAGGATCTTTTTTAAACCCGTTATGACCTTAGACGAATGCGAGGCCGCTAACTTTCTGAGATTCGAGACCTTCGACAATTACTGCGTTGCGATGTTCTCCTTTGAGTACCTGCACGGCCATTTCGCCTACCGCGCAGGGTTAGTAAATCTCGACATTCGCTCGCATCGCTTTCTGAAATCCGTCGCGCCGCAGGACGATATTTTCGCAATGGAGGGTCCCGACTGCGTCAGATTTGACGAGGCACGTTACCAAGAAAAAGTCATGACACGCTGGAGGAACGGACTAGATGATCGCAACATACGACCTAAGAAAGGAGCTTAGTATGGAGGGGGCAATCTAGCGAAAGGTCCGCTTTTGGCCCAAAGCCGACATGCCGTGGTCACCCGGCAATGTCCGGTTCTACAGGGCAGAGCCGACATCGCGGATTTACGAGTACGCGCCCTGGTTCAATCTGACTTCAATACGCCCTATCGCGCCGTCGGCGGCCCAACCAGATTACCCGACAGGATCGCCTTGCCGGCGTCCTCATACTGCGTGTCGCGCGCCTGGATCTGCTGCGCGATCGCGTGCATGTCGCGAAAGCGCCGCTCGAACGGATTTTTTGCGAACACCGCGGTCGCGCCCGCCATGTGATAGGCGGTGTCGACCACTGCCGCCGATTGATGGATGGTCCAGGTCGAGGCGATCCGGATCGCGATGCGATGCGCCTCGGTCAGCGGATCGCCACGGGCCAGATCCTGCCAGACATCGTTCGCGGTCGCATACAGATAGGCGCGGGCGGCGCGCAGGCTCGCCTCGGTGCGGCCGATCAGGCCTTGCACGGCGTTGTTGTCGCGCATCGCCTTCAGGCCCTGCGGTGTCTTGCCGCGCGCAAGCTCGGTCGCGGCGTCCAGCATGGCGCGCGCAACGCCGAGCGCGGTGGCGGCAAAGCCCATGCTGAACACCATGTTGGTGGAGAGCTTGTAGAGCGGTCCCGGCTCGCGAAGCGCCGTGGGATCGTCGCGCAGCGCGGCGAATTTCTCTGATATGAACAAGTTCTCGACCGAATAGGAATCGGTGCCGGTGCCCCGCAGCCCGATCACGTCCCAGACGTCGTACATGGTTGCCGACGACATCGGGAACAGGATGGTGCGGATTTCGGGCGAGCCGTCCGGCTTCTTGCGTTGTGAACCGTCGGCTTCGACGACGCGGACATGGGCGCCGAGCCAGCTCGCCTGCCGCGAGCCGGAGGCAAAATCCCAGCGCGCACTGGCGCGATAGCCGCCCGGCTCGGCGCGAACCTCATGCGCGATCGCGCCCCAGGCCAGGATGCCGGGCGCGGTGTTGAAGATCTCGTTGGCGGCGTCGGGTTCGAGATAGGCCGCGGTCATGGCGCAGACGCTGCATTGACCGAGGCACCAGGCGGTCGACGCGTCGGCCCTGGCGATCTCCTCCTGCATCTGCATGAACGTCTCGAGCGTCGCCTCGATGCCGCCGAAGCGGCGCGGCAGCAGCGCGCGATAGAGTTCGTTCTCGACAAGCGCCGCGGTGACGGCCGGCGTCAGCCGCCGCGTCCGTTCGATCTCGTCGGCATCTCCCGTGATCAGCGGCGCCAATGCGCGCGCACGCTGGACGAGATCGAATCCTTGCGGCTTGCTCATGCGTGTCCTCTGCCCTCTTGTTGGGCGGGCACGCGATGGTGGCTTATCCGGCAGGGGAGGGCAAGGTGGGATGACACAGTCGCAGATCAGCCATCCGAGTCTTGCGACGGTCGGGTCCATGCGAGTGGCGTCCCGATGGGGGTAAACACGTTGCTGTGGTCGGGGCGCAACTCCAGCGGCGGCTCAAACGTCGATCGCGCGTCCAGTCAATTGAGGCCCGGTCATGCTCAAGCTCCCTCCGCCGATCTGGACGTTGATCTATCTCCTGCTTGGCGTGGCGCTGAGCTGGTGGCTCTCCTGGCCGACGCTTCCTGGCCTGCCGCTTCCGCTATCGGGGATGGCACTGGTTGTCGTCGCGTTCGTCCTGCCGGTGTGGGCCTTCGTCCTGTTCCGGCGCGAAGGCACCGAGATCGAGCCCACGTCGCCGACCAATCGCGCGCTCGTCACCAGCGGTCCCTACCGGCTGACCCGGAACCCGATGTATTGCGGTCTCGTGCTGCTTGCGCTGGGCATCGCGATATGGGTCGGGGCCGCGCCGATGTTCATCGCGCCGGTCGCGGTATTCGCGACCGCCAATTGGGTGCACATTCCCTTCGAGGAGGCCAAAATGCGCCGTCAGTTCGGCGCGGCCTATGACGACTATGCCGCCCGCGTGCGGCGCTGGATTTAAGAACGGTCGCGCGAGCGCTCCACGCGCCTGCTACCCGCAATTCCAGGCACGGCCGATCGGCGTCCAGGTCCAGCAGGGACCGAAGCTGCCGCCGTTGTAGCGGCCGCGATAGAATCCAGGACGGCCGAGATAGTGCCAATCACCGCCATACCAGTATTGCGGCGAATAGTCCGGGTAGCCCCGCGCGGCGCCGCGCGGACCGAGCGCCGGAATGGTGGGGTTGGGCGGCTGCCGGTAGCCGGGCAGGAAGCCGTAGCCATGCCAGCGGGCCGGGTGCCGTTTTTTCGATGACGCCGCCGAGCTCAGGTCCGGCTGCAGCAATGCGAGGATGACGACGAGGAGAGACAGGATGCGCAACATGATCGCAGTTTAGTCGGAGCGCGATGTGGTGGCGATTCAAATCACGGTGCGTTTTGTTGCTGAGACAAGGGTGGACATCATGCTTGCGGCGGCGCGTCGGCTATCCGCCGCCGGCTACTTTGCATGGGGTTGTTTTCGAGATTTTCGGTTGGGGCGAGACTGGCAGTCCGCGACGGTGCCTCAGCTGTCCACCTTGAGCGCGGCGATGAAGGCTTCCTGCGGGATGTCGACCTTGCCGAACTGCCGCATCTTCTTTTTGCCTTCCTTCTGCTTCTCCAGAAGCTTGCGCTTGCGCGTGATGTCGCCGCCGTAGCACTTCGCGGTGACGTCCTTGCGCAGCGCGCGGACGGTTTCGCGCGCGATCACCTTGCCGCCGATCGCCGCCTGGATCGGGATCTGGAACATGTGCGGCGGGATCAGCTCCTTCATCTTCTCGACCATGGCGCGGCCGCGCCCCTCCGCGCGGGTGCGATGCACCAGCATCGACAGCGCGTCGACCGGCTCGGCGTTGACGAGGATCTGCATCTTCACGAGATCGGCCGGCTTGTAGTCGGTCAGATGATAGTCGAACGAAGCGTAACCCTTGGAGACCGACTTGAGGCGGTCGTAGAAGTCGAACACGACCTCATTGAGCGGCAGATCGTACTTCACCATCGCGCGGGAGCCGACATAAGTGAGCTCCTTCTGCGAGCCGCGGCGGTCCTGGCACAGCTTGAGCACGCTGCCGAGATATTCGTCGGGGGTGAGGATGGTGGCCTCGATCCAGGGCTCCTGGATCTCCGCGATCTTGACCACGTCGGGCATGTCGACGGGGTTGTGGATCTCGAGCTCGGTGCCGTCGGTCAGCTTCATCTTGTAGATGACGCTCGGCGCGGTCGCGATCAGGTTGAGATCGAATTCGCGCGACAGCCGCTCCTGGATAATCTCCAGATGCAAGAGGCCGAGGAAGCCGCATCGGAAGCCGAAGCCGAGCGCGGCCGAGGTTTCCATCTCGTAGGAGAAGCTGGCGTCGTTCAGCCTGAGCTTGCCCATCGCGGCGCGCAGCGTCTCGAAGTCGTTGGCGTCGACCGGGAACAGGCCGCAGAACACGACCGGAATCGCCGGCTTGAAGCCGGGCAGCATCTCGCTGATCGGCTTCTTGTCGTCGGTGATGGTGTCGCCGACGCGGGTGTCGGCGACTTCCTTGATCGCCGCGGTGATGAAGCCGATCTCGCCGGGGCCAAGCTCCTCGACCTGTTCCATCTTCGGAGTGAAGAAGCCGACGCGCTCGATGTCGTAGGCGGCGCCGGTGCCCATCATGCGGATGCGGCTACCCTTCTTCATCACGCCGTCGACGATGCGGATCAGCACGACCACGCCGAGATAGACGTCGTACCAGCTGTCGACCAGCAGCGCCTTCAAGGTCGCGTCGCGGTCGCCCTTCGGTGGCGGCAGGCGGGTGACGATCGCCTCCAGCACGTCGGGCACGCCGAGGCCGGTCTTGGCCGAGATCATCACGGCGTCGGACGCGTCGATGCCGATCACGTCCTCGATCTGCTGCTTCACCTTCTCGGGTTCGGCGGCCGGCAGGTCGACCTTGTTGAGGACCGGCACGATCTCGTGGTTGTTGTCGAGTGCCTGGTAGACGTTGGCGAGCGTCTGCGCCTCGACGCCCTGGCTGGCGTCGACCACGAGCAGGGAGCCCTCGCAGGCCGCCAGCGACCGCGAGACCTCGTAGGCGAAGTCGACATGGCCGGGTGTGTCCATCAGGTTGAAGACGTAATCCTTGCCGTCCTTGGCGCGGTAGTTGAGGCGCACGGTCTGCGCCTTGATGGTGATGCCGCGCTCGCGCTCGATGTCCATGGAATCGAGCACCTGCTCCTTGCCCGCCATCTCACGATCCGACAGCCCGCCCGTCATCTGGATCAGGCGGTCGGCCAAGGTCGATTTGCCATGGTCGATATGGGCGACGATGGAGAAGTTGCGGATGTTGGAAATCGGGGCAGTTGTCATGGGGCGCGGGATAGCATCCGCACCCCCGAGCGGCAACCATATTGCGGTATTTTGCAAGCATATGACGGCGAATCACGGGGCGGCGCGGTGATCGATTCCGGGGTGCCGCCGGCGACCGATGGCCCAGCCGGACTATGCCGAGATCGACGCACGCGGTCCTCCGCGGCGAGTGGTCCCTTTCCGACCGCGGGAGATCGCCGCCATCTTCATTGCGGATTCCATCCGGGGCAGCAGGCGGCATCGCCGGGACACCGCGTACTTCGACAGCGGTCTGGAAGTTCCGGGCATTGAATTCGAAGGCGCTCGGCCTACGTTCACGCCAAGCTGATTTCGTCGGTGGCGAAAACGCGCTAAAGCCCGATAACATCCGAATGAGATATCACCGCGCTCGAGCGTCCTGTTTGGGCATGATCTTGTCGGAAACCCGCCTCACACCTTTCCGGATCATGCCTTAGGCACTGACCATGCCCACTGTCTCCTACCTCCCCGCCGCACAGCGCAAGAATCGCCGGCTGACAATCCGCCGATTGGCCGCATGGCTGGTCTCGCGCGCCACCGATCCCAAGACCGGCCTGTGGCTCGTCATCACCTTCGCACTGGTCCACGCGGTGCTGTGGACGGAGATCCTCATCAAGCTCAAGGCCGCGCAGGACGTCCACATGGACGTCGCGGAGGCCTATGCCTGGGGCCAGCGCTTCCTGCTCGGCTACGGCAAGCACCCGCCGCTGTCGGGATGGATTGCCGGGGTCTGGTTCAAGTTCTTCCCGGTCGCCAATTGGGCGACCTACGCGCTCGCGATGGCGACCGTCAGCTTTGCGATGGTCGTCTGCTGGCTGATCGCGTTGCGTGTCGTCGACCGCCGCCGCGCGTTCTTTTCGGTGGTGATGCTCGCGCTGTACCCGATCTTCAATTTCAAGGGGTTCAAGTACAACGCCGATCTGGCGCAGCTCGTGCCGTTGCCGCTGCTGGTGCTGGCTTATCTGAACGCGTTCGAGAAGCGCAGCGTCAAATCCGGCCTGTTGCTCGGCTTCGCCGCAGCGCTGGCGCTGATGACCAAATATTGGGTGATGACCATGATCGGCGCGATCGGCCTTGCCGCGCTGATTCACCCGCAGCGGCTGGCGTTCCTGCGCTCGCCGGCGCCGTGGGTCGCGATCGGCACGATGGTCGTTCTGATGATCCCGCATGTGGTCTGGCTGGAGGAGGTCGACTTCCTGCCCTTCACCTACGCCGGCGACGTCTACTCGTTGTCGGACCGCACGCTGAACGTCGAGCTCGTGATCGGCTATATCGGGCATAATCTCGGGCTGCTCGCCGCTCCGGTGCTGCTCGGCCTGCTGGCACTGTCGCTGAGCTCGCTGTCGTGGCGGCCGGCGCGGATCTGGTCGGACCGGCCGAACCCGGAGGTCAATTCCGGGCAGGCGCTCAACGTCTGGCTCATCCAGTTCATCGTCGCGATCGGGCCGCCGCTCGGCGCGCTCCCGTTCACGATCTACATCAAGACCGATTGGGGCATCCCGCTGTTCTTCCTGGTGCCGCTGGCGCTGGTCGCGATCCCCCGCGTACGGATCCCGCGCATGGCGCTGTTCACCATCACCGCGATCTGGCTCGTGATCACGGTCGCCATGCTGCTCGCTGCACCGAGCATCGCGACGCAGGAGATGGCCTCCAACCACAACACCGCCTCGACCTATGCCGCACGCTCGGAGCTTGCGCGCGAATTGACGCAGACCTGGCAGGACAAATTCCATTCGCGCTGGGCCGTCGTCGCGGCCCATTCCGACATCAGCGAGCCTATGACGTTCTACAGTCCGGATCATCCGGCTGCGATCACGCCCGGTGAAGTGTCGTCCGGGCTGACCTCGCTCGACGAAGCCAAGCGTTACGGTTTCATCGGCATCTGCGACAAGACCGACCCGGAGTTGCTGAAGTCGTGCGAGGCGTGGATGGCCGAGCACGCCAGGGATGCCGAGCCACTGGTGATGACCACGCAGCGCTTCTTCAGCGGCCATCCCGGCCCATCGACGGTGTGGAAGATCTATCTGGTGCCGCCGGCGAAGTAGCGTCGTCTTACCTCGCCGCGCTTGCGGGGAGAGGTCGGATCGCTTTGCGTCGCTCAGTCGCTCTAGGCGCCTTCTTCGTTGAACTTGCTGGCGACGAGCTCGGCGATGGCGTCGAGTGCGGCTTCCGCTTCGGGGCCTTTCGCCGAGACCAGCACTGTGGTGCCGGGCCCGGCGGCGAGCATCATCAGGCCCATGATCGAGGTGCCGCCGACGGTCTCGCTGCCGCGCGTGACCCAGACGTCGGCGTTGAAGCGCTCGACCGTCTGCACGAATTTGGCCGAGGCCCGCGCATGCAGGCCGCGTTTGTTGACGATCAGGAGTTCGCGGGAAATGGCGCCCGCCGGCACGCTCGGGCCGACTTCGTTTGCGCCCGAGCTCTCGTCGCTCATTTGCCGGCGAGAACGCGGCTGGCGATGGTGACGTATTTGCGGCCGGCTTCCTGGGCCATCGCGATCGCATCGGGCAACGAGCGCTCCTCGCGAACCTTGGCAAGCTTGACCAGCATGGGAAGATTGATGCCTGCGAGCACTTCCACCTTCGGGCGGCTCATGCAGGAGATCGCAAGGTTCGACGGCGTGCCGCCGAACATGTCGGTGAGAATCGCAACGCCGTCGCCGCTATCGACGCGGTTCACCGCCTCGATGATGTCGCTTCGACAGAGATCGGAATCGTCCTCGGCTCCGATCGTAATTGCTTCAATTTGTTTCTGCGGACCCATCACGTGTTCGAGCGCCGCCCTGAACTCGTCGGCAAGGCGCCCATGGGTCACCAGCACTAGACCAATCATTGGAAACTCCTCGCGGGCGCTCTTTGGTGCACCGCACGAACGCGCCACTTTGACCATCCAGAGGCCCTGCGCAAGAGGGCATCTTGGCTAGTCTCCCTGTTCCTGGCGGTAGAGAGGGGAGGCTGCGCCGACCAAATCGGACGCGATAGTGGATGTGATATGGTTACCAATTCCCTTCGCACAATCTGCCGCAAGATTACGGGAGAATGAACTTTCAGTTGTCGTCAGCGCGGCGACAACCAGTGGCAGGGGTTGGAAGCTGACGGAGACCGGGATTCTCGGTAGTAAAACACCGTTTAGGCGAGTTGAGAGGGCTTCCGGTGACGGCAGCCGCTCCGCATCATCCGCGGCAAGGTCGACCACAAGCCCCACCACGGCCTCCGCCGCGAAGTTGCAGCGGCGGATTCCAAGGCCCCGGATCTCGATCAGGCCGGCCAGTTCCCGGGCCGGGCGGACCCACAATTGTTGGCCGGCTGTGTCGAGATGGACACGGTCATCACCCACCAAAACGGCTGGCGGAACCTGTCCGGAGCGGCCGGCGAGAATCAAGTCGAACGCCAGACGGGACTTGCCGGCGCCCGACGGTCCGCGGATCAGCACGGCACGCTCGCCGACCAGGACGGCGGATGCATGCACGCTTGAATTGTCGCTCATAGTGCCGGCAGCCTGACCACGAAACGCGCGCCGGCGATCGTGGGCGTGCCGTCCTCGTCTGCGGGCCCCGCGCGGTTCTCCGCCCAGATCCGCCCGCCATGCGCTTCGATGATCTGCTTGGAGATCGAGAGCCCAAGGCCTGAATTCTGGCCAAAGCCCTGGTGCGGCCGGTCAGTGTAGAAGCGCTCGAAGATGCGCTCCAGCGCATCCTGGCCGATGCCGGGTCCATCGTCGTCGACGACGATCTCGACCTCGCTGCGGACGCGCCGGCAGGCGATGCGCACCTTGCTGCCGGGTTGGGAGAACGATTGCGCATTCGAGAGCAGGTTGGAGATCACCTGGCCAAGCCGCGAATCATGGCCCGGCACCGAGAGCGTGTCGGTCGGTCCGCGGCCCTCGAAGCGGGCTTCGACGGCGACGTCATGGCCGAGCCGCGTCTCGTTGGCGACGCCGGTCAGCGTCGTCAGCAGCCGGCGCAGGTCGACCGGCGCCATGTCCTGCCGCTGCAGTTCGGCATCGAGCCGGCTGGCGTCCGAGATATCTGAGATCAGGCGATCGAGCCGCCTGACGTCGTGCTCGATCACGGCGAGCAGTCGCGCGCGGCTGTTGTCGTTGCGCGCCAGCGGCAGCGTCTCGACCGCCGATCGCAGCGAGGTCAGCGGATTCTTCAGTTCGTGCGCGACGTCGGCGGCGAACATCTCGATCGCCTCGATGCGGCTGTAGAGCGCGTTGGTCATGTCGCGCAGCGCGCCGGAGAGGTGACCGATCTCGTCGCGGCGCCCGGTGAAGTCGGGAATCTCGACGCGGGTCTGGATCCGGTGGCGGACGCGCTCGGCACCGTCGGCGAGCCGCCGCACCGGCCCTGCGATCGTGCTCGCCAGCAGCAGCGACAGCATGATCATCACCGCGGAGGCGACGCCGCCGACCTTGAGGATGGCGAGGCGTTCGGACATCACCATCTGGTCGATGTCGTCGCCTTGCGTGGTCAGCATCAGTGCGCCGCGCACGGCGCGGAAATGCTGCACGGGCACCGCGACCGACACCACGACGGCACCGCGCTCGGTGACGCGGACCATGCTGCTGTTCAGCCCTTCGAGCGACTGCGCGACTTCGCGATAGCCCTTGCCGCCTTCGGGCCCGAGCTCGCGGTAGATCGGCAGGTCGCCGCGGTTGAACCAGGTCTTGATCGAGATCTTGGCTCTCTCATACAGCGATGGCTTCTCCGACGGCGGCGGCAGCTCCATGCGCAGCACGTCGCCGCGCGCGAACAGGTTGCGGCTGTCGAGGATCAGTCCGCCGTCGCGGTCGAAGATGCGGGCGCGCGTCTTGGTCGGCGCGATCAGGCGGCGCAGGATCGGCGCGACGCGCTCGGGATTGATCGGGAAGTCAGCCGATTCATCCGGCTGGCCGAAGCTCTCGCCGGGTTTCAGATCGAGCAGCCGATCGGGATCGATGGTGACGGTATTGCCTTCGACGGTCGCCGATGCGGCGATCGCCTCCGAGATGATCTCGGCATAGACCATGAGGCTCTGCGTGCGCGCCTCGATCAGGCCGGCGCGGAACTGCGAGAGATAGAGGATGCTGGCGACCAGCGCGACGAGGCCGGCGAGGTTGAGCGAGACGATGCGGCGCGTCAGGCTCGAGAATGACAGCGCGAAGAAAAACTGACCGGCACGGCGCAGCCAGCCGAGCGGGCGCCGCCAGCCTTTGTCCTGCGCCACGTCGTCAGCTACTGCGTCCTGTTCGAGGAGCTGTGAGGCGTCCTCAGTGTTCAGGCCCTGCTCGGGCTGCGTTCGATCAAGCACTGGCAAAGCTGCCGGTTGGTTTGGATGTCGTCCCGCGAAGCACACAATCGCCCGCGCGACTTTAACCCAGCCGCGCGGGCTCTGTCAGTTAACAAACGCTCCGAAAGCGCAGATCAGGCTTCCTTGAAGCGATAGCCGACGCCATAGAGCGTCTCGATCATTTCGAAGTCGTCGTCGACCACCTTGAACTTTTTGCGCAGCCGCTTGATGTGGCTGTCGATGGTGCGGTCGTCGACATACACCTGGTCATCATAGGCGGCGTCCATCAGCGCGTTGCGGCTCTTGACCACGCCGGGGCGGGTGGCCAACGCCTGCAGGATCAGGAATTCGGTCACCGTCAGCGTCACCGGCTCGTTCTTCCACGTGCAGGTGTGGCGCTCCGGGTCCATCCGCAGCAGGCCGCGGTCGAGCGCGCGGGCGTCCGGCTCCTTCGGCGGGGCGGTCGGATCCTTGGGCTGGCCGCGGCGGAGCACGGCCTTGACGCGTTCCACCAGCAGACGCTGGGAAAATGGCTTGCGGATGAAATCGTCGGCGCCCATTTTCAGGCCGAACAATTCGTCGATCTCCTCATCCTTGGAGGTGAGGAAAATCACCGGCAGGTCGGACTTCTGGCGCAGCCGTCGCAGCGTTTCCATGCCGTCCATGCGCGGCATCTTGATGTCGAGGATCGCAAGATCGGGCGGTGACGTGCGAAATCCGTCCAGCGCCGACGCACCGTCCGTGTAGGTCATGATGCGATAGCCTTCGGCTTCGAGCGCGATCGAGACGGAAGTGAGAATGTTGCGGTCGTCATCGACCAAGGCGATTGTGGGCATGTGCTGCTTTCACAATGAGAGTGGCTTAAGCGGCGGGCATTCCAGCGACGCGCCGTACAATAGGGCTTCGAACGCGGTCAACGAGCAATGCAAGCTGGGCTGAAGTGTGACCGAGTTCCGCAAAAACGCTTCTGCGACCCATCCATGGTATCCCCATATAGCACCCTGAGATCATGAGGAAAGGCTCTTTTTCGGTAAGAAATTGGCCGGTTCCGCAATAAAATAACCCGGTAGACCCATGCAACCGACCTCCGATTTCAACGCCGCTCGCCTCGCCCGCTCGCTGCTTCGACGCAGCCGGCAGGGGGCGCTCGCCACACTGATGGCCGGAAGCGGCGACCCTTATTGCTCGCTGGTCAATCTCGCGGCCCATCCCGACGGCTCGCCGATCCTGCTGATCTCGCGCCTGGCGCTGCACACGAAGAACATCCTGGCCGACGGCAGGGTCTCGCTGATGGTGGATGAACGCGTCGAGGGTGATCCGCTGGAGGGGGCGCGGATCATGCTGGCCGGGCGGGCAGAGGAGGCGGCCGAAGCCGAAACCGAACTCTTGCGCCGCCGCTATCTTAGTGCCCATCCCTCCGCAGAAGCCTTTGTAGAATTTAAGGATTTTTCGTTCTTCCTGATCCGGCCCACCGGTGCGCATCTGGTGGCGGGATTTGGCCGGATCGTGGACCTCAAGCCGGAGCAGTTCCTGACCGACCTCGGCGGGGCTGCGGCCCTGCTGGAGGCTGAGGCGGGCGCGGTAGCGCATATGAACGACGATCACCGTGAGGCCATGAATCTCTACGCCACGCGCCTGCTCGGTGCGGACAGCGCGGATTGGATCTGCACCGGCTGCGACCCCGACGGCATGGACATGCAGGCGGATCGCAAGACGCTGCGGCTCGATTTTCCGGAGCGGGTCACGACCGGTACGGAGCTGCGCAAGATGCTGGTTCGTCTCGCCGACGAGGCCCGCGCGAAATCATGATCTGAAAATATCCGTCGGTGGTCCTCGCACCGGCGCCGACGCTCATCGCAATGCAGCGAGGCATGATGTCGCATCGCCTTGCCGATCACGTGTGCCTCGAGCACGCAGTCTGTCTTCGCCTCGCAGCTCTCATGCACCGAGTTGACAGCGCTATCATTTGCGCAAGCAGAAGTGGCGGCATCGCGATGTCGCTGTGCCGAATGAACTCGTTCGCAACACGGCAGACATGGTTGCGGTAGCACGACTGCGCGATCCTTCGCATACGAAATAAAGCATATGACATGGCATGTGAGTGTGCACCGCCATCGCCACGCGACACGCACTGCATCGCCACCACGCACGGCGTGAACGTTGTTTCGGAACCTTCGCCGTCGTCAGGCATTTCAATCACTGTGCCGTAACTCGACAAACGTCGCGCTGCTCAACGCTGATTGGGTGATGCTATCCGCGTGCAACACGAGAGTGGACGACATCGCCTGCGCCGCAGCGCTGAATCAGGCTGTGCCGGCTTGTCTCAACGATGCATCGACGCCGTGGAATGCATACCCGCCATTCCTACGACTTTCTGCTCCGATCGACTTAGCTGTGTGCTGTTCGCTGGCACCATTTGTGCATCGCAACTCCCTGATTTCAGGGAAAGCAGCGATGGAATGTCGCGTGATTCCTTTGAAAACAAAGCGAAAGCGAAAGCGAAGCGAAACGCTCCCGCACTGCGGCAATTGGGTCCGATGATGTGCCTGCCTTGGAATAAACCAAAACCCAGTCGACTAGCTTGGCAAGCCCGGCGATCCCCACTATTAGGTCGCCGGACCGAGGCCGGAAGGCTATATTCAACAGGCGGTCACCGCGGCAGAGCGCGTTTCGCGACATTCGCGCAAACAAGGATACGCGGGTTCGAGGAGGTTCTTCGTGCAAGAGACGGGCGTGCATAACGGTGCCTTCGGCGCCGACAAATTCGGCTTAAAAAATCTCAAGGGCGTTCATTGGAACTACGGCGCGCCCCAGCTCTACGAGCATGCATTGCGTAACAACGAAGCAGTGCTCTCGGCCGACGGCGCGCTTTGCGCGGACACCGGCGTGTTCACCGGGCGCAGCCCGAAGGACAAGTTCACGGTTCGCGACGGCCTTACCGACAAGAGCATGTGGTGGGCCGGCAACCAGTCGATCACCTCAGAGCAGTTCGCTGCGCTCTATGCCGACTTCCTCAAGCATGCCGAAGGCATGACGCTGTTCGCGCAGGATCTCTACGGCGGCGCCGATCCGAAGCATCGCATCAAGACCCGCGTCTTCACCGAGCTCGCCTGGCACTCGCTGTTCATCCGCACGCTCCTGATCCGCCCCGAGGCGTCGGAGCTTGCGAGCTTCGTTCCCGAACTCACCATCATCGACCTGCCGAGCTTCCGCGCCGATCCGAAACGTCATGGCGTGCGCTCGGAGAACGTCGTCGCGATCGACTTCGCCCGCAAGATCGTCCTGATCGGCGGCTCGCAATATGCCGGCGAAATGAAGAAGAGCGTGTTCACCACGCTAAACTATTACCTGCCCGAGAAGGGCGTGATGCCGATGCATTGCTCGGCCAATGTCGGCCCCGACGGCGATAGCGCGATCTTCTTCGGCCTCTCCGGCACTGGCAAGACCACGCTCTCGGCCGATCCGAAGCGCACGCTGATCGGCGATGACGAGCATGGCTGGAGCGAGGATGGCGTCTTC
The DNA here is from genome assembly GCF_001542415.1 of Bradyrhizobium macuxiense. GTDB lineage: Bacteria > Pseudomonadota > Alphaproteobacteria > Rhizobiales > Xanthobacteraceae > Bradyrhizobium > Bradyrhizobium macuxiense. The sequence goes on along the minus strand of NZ_LNCU01000035.1, from coordinate 89,023 downwards.
AATTTCGAAGGCGGCTGCTACGCCAAGTGCATCAAGCTGTCAGGCGAAGCCGAGCCGGAAATCTACGCGGCCAGCAAGCGCTTCGGTGCGGTGCTCGAGAACGTCGTGCTCGGCGAGCGCGATCGCGTGCCCGATTTCGACGACGGCTCGAAGACCGAGAACACCCGCTCGGCCTATCCGCTCGACTTTATCCCGAATGCCTCGCGCACCGGCTGCGCGCCGCACCCGAAGAATGTGGTGATGCTGGCCGCCGACGCCTTCGGCGTGATGCCGCCGATCGCCAAGCTGACGCCGGCGCAGGCGATGTATCACTTCCTGTCCGGTTACACCGCGAAGGTCGCCGGCACCGAGCGTGGTCTCGGCAACGAGCCGCAGCCGGAATTCTCGACCTGCTTCGGTTCGCCATTCCTGCCGCGCGATCCGTCGGTGTACGGCAACATGCTGCGCGAGCTGATCGCCAAGCACAATGTCGATTGCTGGCTGGTCAACACCGGCTGGACCGGCGGCAAGTACGGCACCGGCCGCCGTATGCCGATCAAGGTGACGCGCGCGCTGCTCACGGCCGCGTTGAACGGCTCGCTGCGCAATGCCGATTTCCGCACCGACAGGTATTTCGGCTTCGCGGTGCCGACCTCGCTGCCAGGCGTCGAGCCGCACATCCTCGATCCGATCAAGACCTGGGCCGACAAGGCCGAGTTCGACAAGACCGCGCGCGCGCTGGTCGGCATGTTCCAGAAGAATTTCGCCAAGTTCGAGAGCCAGGTCGACGCCGAAGTCCGCGCCGCCGCGCCGGAAGTGAAGCTGGCGGCGGAGTAGTTCGCACGCAGCGATCTCGCGATTTGAAAAGGCGGCCTTTGAGGCCGCCTTTTTGTTTGCCCAGTCGGCCCGGCGACGTATCCATCCGTCAAGTTCAGCAGCGAGCGGCGCCACATACTTCACTGTCGTCCCGGCGAAAGCCGGGCCCATACTCCGCAGCGGATGTTGTGGGCGTGACTCGTCATTCCACCAACGCGCAACGATGACCATTGGTTGTTATGGGTCCCGGCTTTCGCCGGGACGACATCGAATGTGTTGCTTCGCTATTCCCCCATCTCGGGCAATACCGCGTTGCTTGGCGTCTGGCGGTCGGTGATCTGCAGGCCGAACAGGCTGCCGATCAATTCGACCGCGATGCGCGCGGTGCGGCCGCGCTCGTCGAGGAAGGGATTGAGCTCGACGATGTCGAGCGAGCGCACCAGTCCGGAATCGTGCAGCAACTCCATGATCAGATGCGCCTCGCGATAGGTCGCGCCGCCGGGCACCGTGGTGCCGACGCCCGGAGCCACTTCCGGATCGAGGAAGTCGACATCGAACGAGACATGCAGCACGCCATTCTTGGCCCGCACGCGCTCGATCACGCGACGGGTGAGCACGGCGACGCCGAACTCGTCGATCTGGCGCATGTCAGCGATCGAGATGTTCCGCTGCCGCAGCAATTTGCGCTCCAGCGGATCGACCGAACGCGTGCCGATGAAGTCGAGCTGTTCGGGCGGTATCGAGGCGCGCGGCAGCCCGCCGAGCAGATTGTCGAGCCCGTCCTCGCCGCAGAGGAAGGCCGCCGACATGCCGTGCATGTTGCCGGTGATGGTGGTGGCCGGAGTGTTGTAGTCGGTATGCGCGTCGACCCACAGCGCAAACAGCGGCCGGCCCTTCTCCTGCCAGTAGCGCGCGACGCCGTTGATCGATCCCATCGACAGTGAGTGATCGCCGCCCATGAAAATCGGGATCGCGCCGGAATGCGCCAGCCAGTACGCGCGCTCCGAGAGCGCGCGGGTCCAGGTCTTCACCTCGTCGTAGAATTTGGTGTTGTCAGGCACGGGGCCGTCGGCGACGACGGCCGGGATCGTCAGATTGCCGTGGTCGTCAACGTGGAAGTCCAGCTGCTCGAGCAGCCGCGCGATCCCCGCCGTCCGTAACGCGTCCGGTCCCATCAGTGGGCCGGGCTGCGACGCGCCGATCTCGATGGGAACGCCGAGCAGCGCGATGCGCGAGGGTCTGGAATCGTCGGCTTCGGACATGCGGCAATGCTCCCCAAGGGCGTGGAACAGAAGCGACGCGCTAATGTTCCCTCAACCCTTGAAATAGGCAATCCGATCCTAGCAGACCAATGTGGATATTTGCCTACGCCCGGATTTGACGCGCCCTTCACGCGAACCGGCGCCCACTTCGCTCGAAAACGCTACGCCTTGAAATAGGCGATCTGCGTCGTGGTGGCGAGCAGGCGGCCGGAGGGCGACCACAACTCACCGTGCTGGTCGCCATAGCTCTTGTGGAAGATCTTGGCGTCGGCCACGGCGAGCACGCAGGTGGTGTCCTCCGCGTCGAGATCGGCGGCATCGACGTGGAAATAGGTCGTCAGCGACACCGTGCCGAACGGCACCAGTTCGTGCCGCGCGTGGAAGACGCGGCCGAAGAAAGCGTCCGACATCGACATCAGCGACAGCGCATCGACCCTGCGCGGTGTGCGGTCGGCGATCCAGAGCTTTGAATAGGGGCTTGATGGCTCCTTCGCGGCGCCGCCGCCGAGCTTCGGCTCGCCCTCGACGAAGCGGAAGTCGTACTGGTTGGCCCAGGTCATCTTGAGTTTGGGATACGAGCGGAGCTGCTCGAACGGTGTGGCGCCGGGGAATGCGGCCGGCTGGTGCGACCATGACGGGCGGCGTTCGGCGAACACGGCGGTCGCGAGCGTCGCGACCTCGCCGCCACCCTGCGTCATCTCGACCGACCAGTGCTGGCTCGAGCGGTTGGCCTTCACCAGGCGGACGTCGAGATCGAACGTACCTTCGGCGACCGGTGCGCAGTAATTGACGGTGAGCGCCAGCGGATCACCCGCGCGCTGCGGATGCTGCATCAGCGCCCGCAGGATGGTCGCGGCGGTGCAGCCGCCGAACGGCCCAACGAACGCCCAGTAATCCGGGCTGGTCCGTCCCTGCCAGCGGCTGTCGCCGGCGGTCACGGCAGTGGCTTCGTCAAAGAGGTGCGGGGTCTTGGTGAGCATGTTCTCTTCTGTCATTGCGAGCGAAGCGAAGCAATCCAAAGCCGCAAAGCAAATCTGGATTGCTTCGTCGCGGAGTTCATCATCGGGCCGGCCAAGGGCCGGACCCGTTGGCTCCTCGCAACGACGCTCTCGTCCGGACAAGCAGTAGCCCAGCAACCGCGCCGAATTCAATGACGTCAGACGTAATGGATTTCCGCGTCCCGGGATTACGCCTTCGCCTCGCGCTGGGTGCCGATCAATGGCGGCGCGGACGGGTTGACCGGCACGTGCCAGATATCCTCGGCATATTCGCGGATGGTGCGGTCGGAGGAAAACCACGCCATGCGCGCGACGTTGAGGATCGAGGCGCGCGCCCACGCCGGGATCACCTGCCAGCGCGCGTCGATGCCGCGTTGCGCCTCGTAGTAGGAATCGAAATCGGCGGAGACCATGTAGTGGTCGAGATAGCGCAGCGCGTGCCCGATCGAGGCGAAGCGGGCGGCATCGCCGGGCGAGAACTCGCCGCTCTCGACCGCGCGGATCGCGCGCTCGAGCCGCGGCGATTTGCGGATCACGTCGCTGGCGTCCAGTCCTTGCTTGCGGCGGACCATGACGTCGCCGGCCTCCAGGCCGAAGATCGCGATGTTCTCAGGCCCGACCACATCGCGGATCTCGATATTGGCGCCGTCGAGTGTGCCGATCGTCAGCGCGCCGTTGAGCGCGAGCTTCATGTTGCCGGTGCCGGAGGCCTCCATGCCGGCGGTCGAGATCTGTTCGGACAGATCGGCGGCGGGGATGATCACCTCGGCGAGGCTGACATTGTAGTCCGCGAGGAACGCGACCTTCAGCCTGCCGCCGAGCGACGCGTCATTGTTGACGATGTCGGCGACGTCGTTGATCAGCTTGATGATCAGCTTGGCGTAGCGGTAGCTCGCCGCCGCCTTGCCCGCGAAGATCTTCACGCGCGGCACCCAGTCGCGCTGCGGTTCGTCCTTCATCGCGTGATACAGCGCGATCGTTTCCAGGATGTTGAGCAGCTGCCGCTTGTATTCGTGGATACGCTTGATCTGCACGTCGAACAGCGCCGACGGGTCGAGCTTGATGTTGTTGCGCTCGTTGACCAGCCGCGCCAGCGCCAGCTTGTTGTGATGCTTGACGTCGCGGAAGCGCTTCTGGAATTCGAGATCGCTCGAGTGCGCCTCGAGCCGCTCGAGCAGCGAGAAGTCGTCGAGCACGGCCTCGCCGCAGGTCTCGCGCAGCAGCCCGGTCAGCCGCGGATTGGCCAGCATCAGCCAGCGGCGGAAGGTGATGCCGTTGGTCTTGTTGGTGATGCGTTGCGGATAGAGATGATGCAGATCGTGGAACACGGTCTCCTTCATCAGGTCGGAATGCATCGCCGAGACGCCGTTGATGCGGTGCGAACCGACAAAGGCGAGCTGGCCCATTCGCACGCGGCGGCCGCTTCTCTCGTCGATCAGCGACACCGAGGCGCGATATTCGATATCGCCGGGGAAACGCTCCTCGGCGAGCGCGAGATGGGCCACATTGATGCGGTAGATGATCTCGAGATGCCGCGGCAGCAGCCGCTCGAACAATTCGACCGGCCAGGTCTCGAGCGCCTCCGGCAGCAGGGTGTGGTTGGTGTAGGACAGGGTCGCGACCGTGATCTTCCAGGCCTCGTCCCAGCGGAAATTGTGCAGGTCGACCAGGATGCGCATCAGTTCGGTGACGGCAAGGCTCGGATGGGTGTCGTTGAGCTGCACCGCCGCCTTCTGCGCGAGATTGCGCAGTCCGCCGTCGGAGGCGACATGCCGGTTCACGAGATCCTGCAGCGAGGCCGAGACGAAGAAATATTCCTGGCGCAGCCGGAGCTCGCGGCCCGCCGCGCTCTCGTCGTTCGGATAGAGGAATTTGCAGATCGCTTCCGCGCGCGCCTGCTCGGCGCTGGCCGAGACGTAGTCGCCGGTGTTGAAGACGTCGAGCTTGAGCGGGTCGGGCGCATGCGCCGACCACAGCCGGAGCGCGTTGACGTGCTGGCCACGCCAGCCGACGATCGGCGTGTCGTAGGCCATCGCCTCGACGGTTTCCGCGGGATGCCAGCTGGCGCGATCGCGGCCTTGCTCGTCGACATGTTCGACATGACCGCCGAAATGGATGTTGTAGACCACCTCCGGCCGCTGGAATTCCCAGGGATTGCCGAAGGCAAGCCATTCGTCGGGGTATTCCTGCTGCCAGCCCTGGTTGATGATCTGGCGGAACAGGCCGAAATCGTAGCGGATGCCGTAGCCGGTCGCGGGGATCGCGAGCGTTGCCATGCTCTCCATGAAGCACGCGGCGAGACGGCCCAGGCCGCCATTGCCGAGCGCGGCATCCGGCTCGCATTTGCGCAGATCCGAGAGATCGACGCCGAGATCGCCGAGCGCCGCCTCGAACAGCGGCAGCAGCCCCATATTGTTCAGCGCGTCGGTGAACAGGCGGCCGATCAGGAACTCGAGCGAGAGATAATAGACGCGCTTGGCGCCGGCGTCGTAGCTCTGCTTCTCGGCGGTGAGCCAGCGATGCACGATGCGGTCGCGCAGCGCCAGCGCGGCGGCCTTGTACCAGTCGCGCCTGGTCGCCACGTTGGCGTCCTTGCTGATCGCAAGCCGGAGCTTGGCCAGAATCGCGCTCTTGATTTCGGCCAGCGCCAGTTCGTCGATCGGCTGGTTCAATGCCGGGTAGTTTGTTTGTTCCTGCAACGCGCCAATCCCTGCCGTTCAGACTTTCCAGATCACGCTGCGACGGGTCGCATCATGGTCTCATTACCTCTGCTTGAGCATGAAACAGGTTCACTTTCCGATCATGCCTGAGCGCAATGATACGCGGGTTGCGCGGCAATCGAAACCGTCGCGAGCGTGTCATACACCGCGCTGCCCTGATTTTATGCAAGGACCGGGCCGACTTTCGAGCATTCGGACCTGCCATCACTGGTGTTACGATCGGTTCCGAAGGCCGAGATTTACGACACCCTTAGCGGAGGATGCGTGATGAAGCTATTGATCGAGATCGCAGCCGCGGCATTGCTCGTGATCTGTATCACCGCCACCAGCGCCGCTTACGCAGCAGGCAAAACGGGCCGCAGCGCCGACGGCACGAGCTGCAGCTTCAGCGTCGCGCCGAGCGCCACCCCGGCCGCCCGCTGCGCGGCGATCAAGCGGCAATGCGGCGGCAAGTTCTATGCGAATGCGTGTGGCGACAAGCTGCTGTCGGCTGCGCGCTGAGACATCCGCGCGAGTAGCAAAGTGCTTCGATCATTCGCGCATGGTTGCCGGTTCAATGCGTGCGCCGTTAGGTGCATCTGCGTGCTCACCGGGAACACCGTGGTGATACGGATTTCCAGAACTTAAGGAGTCCTTTACAAACACAGCTGTCGCTCGTGGGGCGGGCACATTTTTTAGCTCCGACGCATTTCATTCCGAAGCAATTATTTCAACGGGCCGCTGACATTGTCAGCGGCCCAAATTGCTTTGGGGCTAGCTTCTTTGGCGACCGCGCTTTCGTGCCGCGGCGGCGGTTCCTGCAATTCGTCGCCCCGGCGCGGGCCGGGGCCCATAACCACAGGCGTCAGAGAAGATGAGATAGATCGCTCCACTCTGGATTGTCCTGCTCGATCAGACGAATCTTCCAATCGCGTCGCCATTCCTTCAGCGCCTTTTCCCGTGCAATCGCCTCCTGTGGTAAAGCGTAGATTTCTACGTAAACCAGTCGCGTGACGCCGTACTTCTTGACGAACCGCGAGCCGCGTCCGGAACGATGCAGCGTTAGCCGATTTCGAAGATCGTTGGTGACGCCGATGTAAAGCGTTCCGTGGCGGCGGCTTGCGAGTATGTAAACGTAGTAGGCTGGAGCATTCATCTCGGAGCGCCGATCGCGTAGATGTCCGATAAGCGGTGGTTATGGGCCCCGGCCTTCGCCGGGGCGACGTTTGATGAACAAGAACGAATTAAGAACACTTTAGCAAGTCTTTGATATATCATTGTGATTCGGTGCAGGCGCCGACACAACATCTATGGTCTCTCAGTCTCCGCGGGGGCTACATGTCCACTATCGCCTTTGATCAGTTCGCTCTCACCCGCATCGCCGATTTCGCGCGCTCGCTGTCGCGGCTGCATCTGGCCTCGCGGCGCCAATGGGTCGACGACGACCAGCTCGACCGCGAGTTCAATGCGGTCTGCATGTCGATCTGGGGCTACACCACGGACGATTTCAGCGACGATCTGTTCTCGCTCGAGGATCACGCTTGGCTTGATTCGCTCGACGAGGCCCATGCGCGCATCTTCGCCGCCGAGCAGGGCTACGATCTCGTCGACGATCAGGGGATGCTGACGGACTGGTGGGGCTATTGCTGGATGATCCTCGCCGAGAAGCGCGGGATCCTCAATCCGGAGAACCGCGCCGCCGCGCGCGCGGCGATCGAGGACAAATATCTGGCCGCGCCGAACGTGATCGGCGTCATCGTCGGGCGTTAGTTCACATCGGCCCGCTTGGCGGGCTTTGGTGCCGTGGTTTTCGGCGTCACCGCGGCCGGCGCTGCGGGCGCGCCATCACGGCCGGTTTCCGGATGCGGCGCGTCGCTGGCAGCATCTGCGCTGGCTGGCGCCACCTTCATCTCGCCGAGCCGAGTGCGGACCGCAGCCGTCAGGCCCGGATAGGAGGCGACCGGCGTGAAGTCGAGCGCCTGGTCGTTGCCGACGCGGATGCCGGTATAGGCGACGAGGCCGTCGGTGGTAGCGACCACGTCGCCGGCACGCAACGAGGCGTCGAGGGTGAGGTCAACAGGCGCGAGACCGGCCGGATCGCGGCCGTTGCAGGTGCAGTCGGCGCGCAGCGCCTTGCGATAGGCGTAGGCGTTCTCGCTGTCGGCGTAGCGCTCGCCCGTGTTCGACGAGGCGCTGTCGATATTGCCGCCGTAGAAGACCTTGGTCGCGGTTGCCGGGCAGAAGGCCTGGCAGAGCTGCGCCGGCGTGGCGTTGCCGCGCATGGTCAGCGGAAAATACTTGCCGTCGCAGCTGCGCACGCAGAACGCCGGCCCCGATCCGGCGACGCGCGGTGCCGACACAGGCGCGGGCGGCCGTTCAGCCTGCTGGTTGAGGCCGAATGGATCGAAGAAGTTGCCTTGCGGCGAGGCCTGACGCGACGGCTGCTTTTGCGCGCCGCCGAAGAAGAAGTCGAGCAGGCCCTCGGCCGATACCGGGGCGGGCACGCAAATGCCGACGCCCGCCAGCGTGACGGCGAGAAGCATCAGGCGACGCTGCATGCGTCGATTGGTCCATCCTGTACGCAACGCTCGCTCCACCCGACAGAAGGTGCCGCGGCGATCGCTGCCCCGGCACGATTCACCCTAGTGTCGGATGGTAAACGAGCAATTGATTGCGGTGAATCTACGGAGGACGAGCAAGCGGCTGGTTCCATTCGTTATGGCCGGGCCAAGCCCGGTGGAGCTCAGTCCTTCAGGAACTCGCCGGCCGTGTACAGCGCGCGAAACGGCAGCCCGGCCTCTGCAAAGGTCTCGGTCGCGCCTTCCTCGCGGTCGACCATGGTGAAGACCAGCGCGATCTCGCCGCCGGCCTCGCGCACGGCTTCCGCCGCCTTCAGCGCCGAACCGCCGGTCGTGGTGACGTCCTCGACGATCACGATACGCTTGCCCACGAGCGTCTCGCCCTTGGCGAGCCCTTCCACCGACAGCCGCGCGCCGTGCTCCTTCGGCTTCTTGCGTACGAAGAAGGCCGCGATCGGGTGGCCCTTCAGCCAGGACAGCTGCGCGATGGCGCCCGCGAGCGGCACCGCGCCCATCTCCAGGCCGCCGACGAAATCGAGCCTGTCGTCCTTCAGTGATTCATAGGTGAGCTCGGCGAGCAGCGCTGCGCCCTCGGGATCAAGCATCGTCGGTTTCAGGTTGAAATAGAAGTCGCTCTTGCGGCCCGACGCCAAGGTGATTTCGCCACGACCGAACGAACGCTTGCGGATGATCTCGGCGAGGCGGGCGCGGGAGGCTGATTTGGACAAGGCTTTTTCCCTTGGGGGTTCGAGGCGGCGGCAATCTATCGGCGCTTCCCCGCACATTCCAGCGCGGAAATGAGGCCGTCAACAGTGCCTGTGCCGCGATTTCGATGGGCGCGCCTGCGAACGGCACGGGTTGTCCCGTTCTCCGGTTCCCCCTAAAGCAAGCGCCGAGCATTTGCGAGGGAAGCGGAAATGACCATCGAGCTGCACACCTGGAACACGCCGAACGGCCGCAAGATCTCCGTGGCGCTGGAGGAGATGGGCCTGCCCTACAAGGTCGTCCCGGTGAACATCACCAAGGGCGAGCAGATGGCGCCTGCCTTCCTCGAAATCAGCCCGAACAACAAGATCCCGGCCATTGTCGATCCCGACGGCCCCGGCGGCAAGCGCGTCAGCATCTTCGAATCAGGCGCGATCCTGCTCTATCTCGGCGAGAAGACCGGCAAATTCCTGCCGAAGCCGCTCGCGGAGCGCATTCCGGTCTATGAATGGCTGATGTGGCAGATGGGCGGTTTCGGCCCGATGCCGGGCCAGGTGCACCATTTCATCGCGCTGGAGAACGAGCAGGACCGCGCCTACGGCCTGAAGCGCTACATGGCCGAGACGCGGCGGCTCTATGACGTGCTGGATCGCCGGCTTGCCGGCCGCGAATTCGTTGCCGGCGACCTCTCGATTGCCGATTTCGCGATCCTCGGCTGGGCCTGGCGCCATCCGCGCCACAAGGTGGACCTGGCCGACTTCCCCAACGTCAAGCGCTGGTACGACGCCCTGATGGCCCGCCCCGCGACCAAGCGAGGCATGGAGGCGAAGCTGGATTGAGGGGGTGTCATTGCGGGGCTTGACCCGGCAATCCATCCTGCTTTGCAAAACCCCTTCAGTGTCTGCTTGCGCAGACGATGGATGCGCGGGTCAAGCCCGCGCATGACAAGTTGGGGTCACGCCCTTCGCGCCTCGAGCGCCATCTTCACCGCCAATCCCGTCAGCACCGTGCCCATCAGCCAGCGCTGTACCAGCAGCCAGGTCGGGCGGGTGCCGAGGAATACTGCGATCGAACCGGCGGCGAGCGCGATCATCGCATTCACGCTGACGCTGATCACGATCTGGATCGAGCCGAGCGCGAGCGACTGCGTCAGCACGCTGCCGCCGGCGGGGTCGATGAACTGCGGCAGCAGCGCGAGATACAGCATCGCGATCTTCGGGTTGAGCAGGTTGGTGACGAGGCCCATCGCAAACAGCTTGCGCGGGCCGTCGACCTTCAACGTCTTGACCTGGAACGGCGAGCGGCCGCCGGGCTTCAGCGCCTGCCATGCGAGCCAGAGCAGATAGGCCGCGCCGGCAAAGCGCAGCGCGTCATAGGCGTAGGGGATCGCGAACAGCAGCGCGGTGATGCCGAACGCCGCGCACAGCAGGTAGAACACGAAGCCGAGCGCCACGCCGCCGAGCGAGATGATGCCGGCCGCGGGTCCCTGCGTGATCGAACGCGAAATCAGGTAGATCATGTTCGGCCCCGGCGTCAGCACCATGCCAAGGCTCACGAGTGCAAAGCCGAGCAAAGCGGATGTGTGGGGCATGACGGGTCTCGCGAGGGGATGTACGCACTTCTAGCGTGTGCTCTGCGGCGAAGCCATGCTGGAATTGCTCTCGGAGCAATTATCTCGGTTGGCCGGTCGTGACCGCAAACCAGACCGCTATGCCGACCAGCGCGAGTGCAAACGCTGCACGAATGGGCCTGCGGTTGTTGGCGACGTCGATGGTTGATTGCAACGCACCGGCGAGCGTCACGATCACCGCATGAATCAGCGTCGCGATCGCGACATAGAGCAGGCTCAGCACCAGCGTCTGCGATACGACGGAGCCGGCGTCCGGGCGGACGAACTCGGGCAGTATGGTGAGATAGAAGACCGCGGCCTTGGGATTGAGCAGGTTGGTGATCAGGCCACGCCGGAAGGCGGGCCATGGCCGCTCGCTGTCGCTGCCTCTGTCGGAAGCGCCGTCTGTCTGGCCCGACCAGGCCTCCCAAGCGAGCCACAGAAGATAAAGCACGCCGCCCCAGCGCAGCAGGCCATAGAGCAGCGGCGAGCTCTCGATCACTGCAGCCAGGCCGAGCGCTGCGATCACGCCGTAGGTCATCAGACCGAGTGCGATGCCGCCGACTGCGGCGAACCCCGCGCGCGTGCCGCTCGAGAGCGACAACGCGGCGAGGTAGGTCATGTTGGGGCCGGGCGTGATCTCAATGACGAATGAGGTCAATGCAAAGGCGAGAAGCGGATGAATGTCAGCCAAGGGCGCCACCCTGACCAAGCGCCCGATTGAAGCGCGCGCCGCGCTTCAATGCGCCTCGTCCCAGTTGGTCGCCGCGCGCGCGTCGACCTGCAGCGGCAGCGAGAGAATCACCGCCGGGAAAGGCGCGTCCTGCATCACTTTCTGCACCACCGGCAGCGTCGCCGCGACCTCGTCGTCGGGCACCTCGAAGATCAGTTCGTCGTGCACCTGCAGCAGCATCTGCGCCGACAGTTTCTTCTCCGCAAGCGCGTCCTCCATCCGGATCATGGCGCGGCGGATGATGTCGGCCGCAGTGCCCTGCAGGCGGGCGTTGATCGAGGCGCGCTCATTAAAGGCGCGCACCGACGCGTTGGAGGCCTTGATGTCGGGGTAGTACATTTTTCGGCCAAACAGTGTGGTGACGTAGCCGTTCCTGCGACAGGAATCCTTGGTCTCGTCCATGTAGGCACGGATGCCCGGGAAGCGCTCGAAGTATTTCTTGATGTAGGCGGAGGCTTCCTCGCGGGCGATGCCGAGCTGGTTGGCGAGCCCGAAGGCCGAGATGCCGTAGATGATGCCGAAATTGATCGCCTTGGCACGGCGGCGCACTTCGCTCGGCATGTCCTTGATCGGCACACCGAACATTTCGGACGCGGTCATCGCGTGAATGTCGAGGCCGTCGCGGAATGCCTGACGCAGCACCGGAACGTCGGCGATTTCGGCGAGCAGCCGCAATTCGATCTGCGAATAGTCCGCCGACACCAGCTTGTGGCCGGGCGTGGCGATAAAGGCGCGGCGGATCTTGCGGCCGTCCTCGGTGCGAACCGGGATGTTCTGCAAGTTCGGCTCGTTCGACGACAGCCGTCCTGTCGTCGTCGCGGCCAGCGCGTAGGTGGTGTGCACGCGGTGGGTCTGCGGGTTGACGTAGTTCGGCAGCGCGTCGGTGTAGGTCGATTTCAGCTTCGAGACCTGCCGCCATTCCAGGATCTTCTTCGGGAATTCGTGGCCCTGCTCGGCGAGTTCGTCGAGCACCTGCGCGGTGGTCGACCATGCGCCGGTCTTGGTTTTGCTGCCGCCGGGCAATCCCATCTTGCCGAAGATGATATCGCCGATCTGCTTGGGGCTGCCGACATTGACCGGCTCGCCCGCGATCTCCTGAATCTCGGCCTCGACGCGCGCGGCGGTCTGGGCGAAATCCCCTGACAGCCGCGACAGCACCTGGCGGTCGATCGAGATGCCGCGCCGCTCCATCCGCGCCAGCACGGACACCAGCGGCCGCTCCAGCGTCTCGTAGACGCTCAGCATCCGCTCGGCGATCAGGCGGGGTTTCAGCACCTGCCACAGGCGCAGGGTCACGTCGGCGCTTTCGGCCGAATACTCCGCGGCTTTGTCGATCGCGATCTGATCGAAGGTCAGCTTGCCCTTGCCGCTGCCGACCAGGCCGCCATAGTTGACCACGGCATGGCCAAACCAGCGCTCGGCCAGCGACTCGGGCGCGTGCGAGCCGCGTCCGGCGTCGAGCGTGTAGGACATCAGCTGCGCATCGTCGATGTTGCGCAAGATGATGCCGTGTTGCGCGAGCAGCACCGCGGTGAACTTGACGTTGAAGCCGACCTTCTGGATGCCGGCCGATTCCAGCAGGGGTTTCAGTGCGTCCAGCGCCTCCGCGGCCTTGAGCTGGCCCGGCGCGAGACCGGCGTCGAACAGGCCCGCGCCGCCGCCGGGCTGCTTGTGGCCAAGCGGCACATAGCAGGCCTCGTTGGGCGCCAGCGCCAGTGCCAGCCCGGAGAGCTCGGCCTGCATCGGGTCGATCGAATCGGACATCGCTTCGATCGCGAAATGGCCAACGTCATGCACGCGCGCGACGAAGGTCTGCAACTGGTCGAGCGTGCCGATCGCCTGGTAGGCCTTGCGATCGAACGCGATCTTGCGGATCGCCTCGCCGAGGGTTTCTGCGAGCGCGGCCGGCGTGCCCTTGAGGCTGGAGGCCTTGTCGTCCCGGGCGCCGGTCGGCTTAGTGCGCTCCTTCGTCGTCGAGGGCGCGGCGGCGTGTCCCGATCCGGGCTCTGGCTTCACGTCGGAAGGCGGCAGCGGCGAGAACACGCTCGCGCCGCTCTTGTTGCCGGGATCGGGCTCGACATCGGCGGGATCGATCTGCGAATAGTCGGCGACGCGGCGAGTGAGGGTGGAGAACTCCATCGCCTTGAGGAAGGCGATCAGCTTGCGGGCGTCGGGTTCGTGCACCGTGAGGTCGTCGAGCGGCACGTCGAGCTCGACCTTGTCGTCGAGCAGCACGAGCTGGCGCGAAATCCTCGCTTTCTCGGCGTTCTCCAGCAGCGCCTCTCGCCGCTTCGGCTGTTTGATCTCGGTAGCGCGGAACAGCAGCTGGTCGAGGTCGCCATATTCGATGATGAGCTGAGCCGCGGTCTTGACGCCGATGCCGGGCACGCCGGGCACGTTGTCGGTGGAATCGCCCGCCAGCGCCTGCACCTCGACCACCTTCTCAGGCGGCACGCCGAATTTCTCGATCACCTCTTCACGGCCGATGCGGCGGTCCTTCATCGTGTCGTACATCGTGATCTTGTCGTTCACGAGCTGCATCAGGTCCTTGTCGGACGACACGATGGTCGTGGTCGCGCCGCGCTCGCTGGCCTGCCGAGCATAGGTCGCGATCAAATCGTCGGCCTCGAATCCGATCTGCTCGAGGCAGGGCAGGTCGAAGGCGCGCACCGCCTCGCGGATCAGCGCGAATTGCGGGATCAGGTCGTCGGGGGCCGGCGGCCGGTGCGCCTTGTAGTCGGGATAGAGCTTGTTGCGGAAGGTGATCTCCGACTTGTCGAACACGATCGCCAGATGGGTCGGCCGGTTGTCCTCCGGCATGTCGCGCAACAGCTTCCACAGCATGTTGCAGAAGCCGAGCACGGCATTGACCTGCAGCCCGTCGGACTTGCGGTTCAGCGGCGGCAGCGCGTGATAAGCGCGGAAGATGTAGGACGAGCCGTCGACCAGGAAGACGTGGTCGCCCTTCGCCGTGGCCATGGCGGCAACGGGCTTTGCGGCGGTCTTCGATGCGGGCTTGGCGGGGGTCTTCGAGGCTGTTTTCGGCATGGCCGAAATTTAGGGATTTTTGCGCGAAATGACAGCCTCGCCGTCATAGAATCCGCTCTTGCCACACAACCAAAATCGTCGTCCCGGCGAAAGCCGGGACCCATAACCACAGGAGGGGGTTGTCAGAAGGTCGTCATGCCGCTTGCCTCTTGCGACCGCCGCGGCGTATGGGTCCCGGCTTTCGCCGGGACGACGATCAAATTGCGGACGACGTCACGCCTTGTCGCCGGTCGGCGAGAACAGATAGCCGCCGCCCCGGATGGTGCGGATCACGGACGGCTTGGTCGGGTCGAATTCGATCTTGCGCCGGATGCGCATGATACGCAGGTCGACGGCGCGGTCGAAGGCTTCGGCGTCGCGCGCGTTGGCCAGTTCCAGCAGTCGCTCGCGCGACAGCACGCGCTTGGGGTTGGCCGCGAACACCTTCAGCAGGCCGAACTCGGACGCCGTCAGCGGGTGCTCATTGCCCTCGTCGTCGCGCAGTGCCTGGGCCTCGAGGTCGAGCCATTTGGTGCCGAACCGCACCAGCTGCTCCTTTTCAGCCTTCGCGCTTGCCGGTTCCGGTGCCGCCGGCTTCGCAGCTCCGCTTCGCCGCAGCACCGAGCGGATGCGCGCCATCAATTCACGCAATTCGCAGGGCTTTGCGACATAGTCGTCGGCGCCGATCTCGAGCCCCACCACCCGGTCGATCGGGCTGGCAGTGGCTGTCAGCATGATGACGGGGACGTTCATGCGGCTCTTGAGGTCGCGGATGATCGACAGCCCGTCTTCCTCGGGCATGTTGAGGTCCAGCACCACGAGATCGGGCGTGCAGTTCTCGATCTCCTTGCGCAGGCTCTTGCCGCCATCGCACAGCGTCACGCCAAAGCCGTGCATCTTGAGGTAATCGCCGACCATTTCGCGGGCCGGTGCCTCGTCGTCGACAATAAAGATATGTGGTGTCTGGCTCATGATGTCTCTGTCGCCGGCAATGTAACCGTAAAGGTCGATCCTTGTCCGGGGCCCGGGCTCTGCGCGGTCACATGGCCGCCATGCATGTCGATGATGCGCTTGACTATGGAAAGCCCGAGGCCGGTCGAACTCTCGCCCGCGGTCGGCTTGGCCGACAGCCGCTGGAACCGGCCGAACAGCCGCCCGAGGTCCTCCGGGCTGAGGCCGGGGCCCTGGTCGGCGACGCGGATCACGGTGTTGTCGCCCTCATGGCTGACCGCGACCGTGATCTTGCCGCCGATCGGCGAATATTTGATGGCGTTGCTGACGAGGTTGTCGATCGCCTCGCGGATCCGGTCGGCGTCGCACATGGTGACGAATTGCTGCGGCCCCGAGACCGCAATGCTCTGCTGCTTGTTGACGGCCGAGGGCAGGTTCGCCTCGGTCACCTCGTTGACGAGGGCCGCGACGTCGACCGGCTCGCGGCGGATGGTGATGTCGAAAGCGTCGGCCATCGCGTCCGAGATCAAATGATCGACCATCGAGGTCAGCCGTTTGGTGGCGTCCCTGATGTGCTCGACCTGCGCGGTGACGTTTTCCTTGGGCGAGCCGGCGCCGATCAGCTCGGTCAGCATCTCGGTGCGGCCGAGGATCACGCCGAGCGGATTCTTCAAATCGTGGGCAACGGTGCCGAGGATCTCGTTCTTGAAGCCGTTGGCGCGCTGCAGCCGCAGCCACTGCGCCGACAGCCGCCGGTTGGCCTGCGTCAGCGCGCGCGTCCGCTGTGCGACGCGGTCCTCGAGCTGCGAGTTGGCCTCGTGCAGTTGCTGGTAGAGGATCACGTTGTCGAATGCGATCGACAGCCGGCTCGAGAAGATCTCGACCAGCGCGCGGTCAGTATCGGAGAGCTGGCGTTCCGCCTGCAGCAGCACGACGACCTCGCGGCCGCTGCCGGTGCGCGAATAGAGCACGCTGCGATGATCGGCGAATTCGTTCTTGCGGCGCTGGAAGGCGGCTTCCACCATGTGCCGCAGATCCGGATCGAGCGCCCGCGACGAGGTGGTGCCGATGAAACGGCTGTAGCAGCCGGAGCAGGCCAGCACCGAGAAATCGGCCGTCGCCGCATTGCCGTCGTCGCGCAGCACCAGGATGCCGGCGCAATCGACATTGAGCAGCGAGGCGAGCTGGGTCAGCACGCCCTCGGCCAGCCGCTGCATCGACTTGAAGTCGTAGAGTGTCGAGGCGGCGTCGATGATGATCTCGAGCCCGCGCCGCGTCTGCACCATGCGCTCGAGCTGCTGGTAGCTGCGCAGCGCTGCGGTCAGCGAGGTGAACAGCTTGTCGGCGGTGAGCTCGGTCTTCGCCTTGTAGTCGTTGATGTCGTACTGGACGATGACGCGGCGTTCCGGCGCCTGTCCGGGCTGGCCGGTGCGCAAGATGATGCGCACGGTCTCGTTCCTGATCTCGTTGCGGATGTATTCGACGAGCTCGAGGCCGGCGACGTCGGTCTCCATGATGACGTCGAGCAGGACGGCCGCGATGTCGGGGTTGTCCCGCATCAGCGTGCGACCTTCGGCCGCGGAATAGGCCGAGAGGATTTCCAGCGTCGCGCCGTTCAGATTGTAGTCGCTCAGCGCGAAACGGGTGCCCTCGTGGACCGCGTGATCGTCGTCAATGACGGCGACCTTCCATTTGCGCGCCGGCGAATCCTCCGGGGGACTCTCGGTATCGTCGATCAGGTGGAGGACATCGTCCTGTTCGGCCATTGACTGGTTCCGTCGGCTGCTGCGTCAGTGATCGTGGGCTCGCCCTTGGCGATCCTGGGCATGATAATGCGAAAAGTGGTCCCTTGTCCTACCCTTGACTCCAGCATCATGCGTCCGCCGAGCTGCTGGGTGACCAGGTTGTAGACGATGTGCAGGCCAAGGCCCGTACCGCCCTCGTTGCGGCGCGTCGTGAAGAACGGATCGAACGCCTGCCGCTGCACTTCCGGTGTCATGCCGGCCCCGTCATCGGCGAAGATGATCTCGATATCGTCGGCGCCGCGTGCCCGCGCCGAGATCGTGATGATGCCGGAGCGTCCGCCCGCGAAGGCATGATTGACGGCGTTGAGGAAAAGATTGGTTAAGATTTGCCCATAGGCGCCGGGGTAGCCGTCGATCAGCAGGCCCTCGGGCACGTCGACCACCAGCGTGATGGCGGCCTTCTTCAGCACCGGCCGCAGGCTCGCGACGATCTGGTCGGTCGATTCGCTCAAGCCGAACTGCCGCCGCTCGGCGTGCGAGCGGTCGACGGCGACCTGCTTGAAGGACTGGATCAGCTCGCCGGCGCGCTGCAGATTGGCGACGAGCTGCTGCG
This sequence comes from Bradyrhizobium macuxiense, assembly GCF_001542415.1. Lineage (GTDB taxonomy): Bacteria > Pseudomonadota > Alphaproteobacteria > Rhizobiales > Xanthobacteraceae > Bradyrhizobium > Bradyrhizobium macuxiense. The sequence continues at coordinate 71,307 of NZ_LNCU01000035.1, read as the reverse complement.
ATGCATCACGTGAGCTGCGAACGAATTCGTCGAGCTTCGAGCGGCGCAGCGGTCCGGACTTCAGCTCGCTTTCGAACGTCTCGGTGCGCCGGGCGAAGCTCGAGGCGACCGTCAGGCTGATGCCGATCGGATTGTTGACCTCGTGCGCGACGCCGGCAACGAGGCCGCCGAGCGCGGCGAGACGCTCGGCGTCGATCAGGTTCTGCTGCGCGGTGTTGAGCTCGAGCAGCGCCGACTCGGCCTTTTCCTTGGCGGAGCGCAGCTCGTCCTCGGTCTTGTTCTTGGCGATCGCATTCTCGCGGAACACCTCGACCGCGCGCGCCATCGCGCCCACTTCGTCCCTGGCCGACGTGCCCTGCACCGGGCGGTCGAGATCGCCCGATGTGATGGCGCGCATCGAGGCCATGATCTGCGCCAGCGGCAGCCGGATCGACAGCGCGATCAGCACGCCGGCGGACATGATGATGCCGAGGAAGATCACGGCGATCGATAGCACCCGGCGCGAGATCGAAGTGAGGGTCCGGTCGAAAGTTTCCTGCGCCTTCTGTTCGCGCTGGCGCATCTTGGTCGAAAGATCGTCGATCGCGCCGATCGCGTCGGCCTGGCTGGCGTCGATGGTGTTGCGCAACAGGTCGGTGCGGCTGGCAAGCTGCTCGCTCAGCTTGGTGAGCCCGTCGCGCAGTTCCGCGGTCTTGACCTTGAGTCGTGCCAGCGCCATGCGCTGCAGGTCGTTCTCGGCAAGATCGGTCATGATCGGGATCGTCTTCTCGATCGTGTCGGTGTTGCGGCGGGCTTCCTCGGCCGATTCCGGCGCGAGCGACAGATAGTAGGTGTTGGCAGCGACCAGCAGCGATGTGAATGCCTCGCGCGACTTGCCGAGCGAGGGCCAGATCAGCGCGTCGCGATGGCCGGTCGCGCCTTCGATGATCGAATACAGCCCGGCCATGTCCCTGGTCGGCGCCAGCACCTGCTCGTTGTAGGTCTTGGAGATCTTCGACTGCACGGCGCGCAATTCGCCGAAGCCGTCGAGGAAGCGGCTGGTGACGCGTTCGAGCTGCTCCACCGAGCCCGACAGCATCGGGTCGGTCGAGGCGCGCGTCGTCAGCGTGCCGAGCACGGCCTCGCGCAAGAGCAGGATCTCCGCGAACAGATCCGGACTGGGCTGATTGATGTAGCGATGGATCAGGTTTTGGAGGCGACTGGTCTCGCTCTCGAGATTGGCGAGGATCCTGTCGGATTCGCGCACCTGGCGGACGTCCTGCCAGGCCGAGCCGAGCACCTTGGAGCCGTTCCAGATCAGCACCGCGAGCACGATCACGACGGCGGAATTGAGCAACGCGATCGAGAGGATGCGCCAACGGATCGGAACCGACCGCAGCAACTGGACGATGCGGAAACGGCCCTGCGGCCCGAAACCTGGCCACCGCCTTGCATTCCCGTCCTGTTGCGTCGCTGCCAAGTTTCGGTCACTCCACCTTGCGGATACGTTCGATCAGTGCGGCCGTCGCGGGGTCGCGCTCGGCCTTGGCATAGATGCCGGCCATCGCGGCCTCGAACGGCTTACGGTCGAAATCGGTCACGATCTTGACGCCGGCTTCCTCCGCCCGCTTGCGCGAGCGCTCATCGAGCGCCTTCCATTTCTCGCGCATATAGAGGCTGGAGCGCTGTGCGGCTTCACGGAAGATTATCCGGTCGTCCGGAGAAAGGTTGTCCCAGGCCGTCAGCGACATCACCAGCACGTCGGGGCTCACCGTGTGCTGCGTCGGCGTGTAGTAGCCGGCATATTTATAGTGACCGGTGGTGACGAAGGACGGCCAGTTGTTCTCCGCACCGTCGATCAGCCCGGTGGTGAAGCCGGTCAAGACCTGGCCGTAGGGCAGCTCGACCGGCTCGGCGCCGAGCGCGCGGATCATGTCGGACATCTGCCTCGATTGCTGCACGCGCAAGCGCAGGCCCTTCAAGTCATCGAGCGAACGCACCGGGCGAACGCGGTTATAGATCGAGCGGGCGCCGGAATCGTAGTACGCGAGCCCGACGAAGCCATAGGCTTCCAGGCCGTTCAGGATCTCGCTGCCGATCGGCCCTTCCAGCACGCGCTGCAGGTGCTCGGGCGATCGAAACAGGAACGGCATCGCCAGCACGTTCACGCTGGGCACCATGGTCCCGATCAGCGCGATGTTGGTCCGGTTGAGATCGATGGCGCCGGCCCGGGTCTGCTCCAGCGTCTCCTTTTCCTCGCCGAGTTGGCGCGAAGGGAAGACCGTGATCCGATGCCGGCCGCCGGTGCGTTCGGTGATCAGGTGGCCCATGTAGTTCAATGCCTGAACGGTCGGATAATCCTCATTCTGGGTATCGGCCACGCGAAATTCGCGCGCAAACGCGCTCGCCGAAGCCGCCGTTAAGCACAGCGCGAAGACGAGCGTCATGGTCCGCGAAAGGCCGGCGCGGCGGTACACAGGCAACAATTCCCCTTGTGAATTGTGTCCAGGGCGGGAAGAAAAGGTTCAACACATTTTTAGCAGAAGGCCGCAGGATCGCCCATTGGCCAATCGTTAATTCCGCATTGCAACTAGCGGTATAGATTGAAACTCCTGACGCTGCGGCTTAAGACGGCGCATTGCAACCGGGAATAGCGCATCGTGAAATTCGGTTGGAAAGTCCTGCAGCTCGCCGCAGCGGCGGCCCTGCTGCTTGTATCGCCCGCGCAAGCCGCGACCGACGTCATGTGGTGGCATGCGATGTCGGGCGAACTCGGCAAGCAGGTCGAGAAGCTCGCCGCAGATTTCAACGCCTTGCAATCCGATTACCGGATCGTGCCGGTCTACAAGGGCAACTACACCGAGACCGTCACCGCCGCGATCTTCGCATTCCGCTCGCGCACCCAGCCCGCGATCGTTCAGGTCAACGAGATCGCCACCGCGACCATGATGGCGGCGCGCGGCGCGATCTATCCGGTGTTCGAATTGATGCGCGATCAGTCGGAGGCGTTCACGCCATCGGCCTATCTGCCCGCGGTGGCCGGCTATTACGCCGATGTCGACGGCAATCTGCTGTCGTTCCCGTTCAATGCCTCGACGCCGATCCTCTACTACAACAAGGATATGTTCCGCTCCGCCGGGCTCGATCCGCATGTACCGCCGAAGACGTGGGCCGATGTCGGCGTCGCGGCGAAGCGGCTGCGCGCGGCGGGCATGATGTGCGGGGTCACGACGTCGTGGCCGTCCTGGATCAACATCGAGAACTACTCCGCCTTCCACAATCTGCCGATCGCAACCAAGGCCAATGGTTTCGGCGGGCTGGACGCACAGCTGATCTTCAACAACCCGATCGTGGTGCGTCATATCGCGAGGCTCGCGGACTGGCAGACGACGAAGATCTTCGACTATAGCGGCCGCGGGCAGGCGGCCGAGCCGCGCTTCCAGAAGGGCGAGTGCGGCATCTTCATCGGTTCGTCGGGCACGCGTGCCGACATCAAGGCCAATTCCAAGTTCGAGGTCGGCTACGGCATGATGCCGTATGATCCCGACATCCAGGGCGCGCCGCAGAACTCGATCATCGGCGGCGCCACGCTGTGGGTGCTGCGCGAACGACCAGCGGCCGAATATGCCGGTGTCGCGAAGTTCTTCGCCTATCTGTCGCGGCCCGAGGTGCAGGCCGCCTGGCACCAGAACACAGGTTACCTGCCGGTCACCCGTGCCGCGTTCGATCTCAGCCGTGCGCAGGGCTTCTACGACCGCAATCCCGGCACCTCGATTTCGATCGAGCAGGTGACGCTGAAGCGGCCGACCGACAATTCGAAGGGCATCCGGCTCGGCTCGTTCGTCCTGATCCGCGACGTGATCGAGGAGGAGCTCGAGCAGGTCTTCTCCGGCAAGCGAACCGCGCAGGCTGCGATGGACAACGCCGTCGAGCGCGGCAACCGCCTGCTGCGCCAGTTCGAGCGCGCGAGCCCGGACCGGTGAGGGGCGGCGATAAATCTCGAAGCAATCCATTCGCTGTACAGGTGCCGCAATGGATTGCTTCGCGGAGCCTGTCATCGGGCGCGCATTCGCGCGACCCGTTGGCTCGCAATGACGGCGGTACATGACTGCTTCTCTTCCTTCCATCACCGACTACGACACCTATCGCGCCTGGCGCAGCGACAGCTCGCGCTGGCTGCCGGTCGCGCGCGATATCGCCGACGGTCATGGGCTGCGGTGTGACGCGCCGCATGTGTTCTCGACCGGCACGAATCTGGTCGTAGGATTCGGCGACGGACTGATTCTGAAACTCTTCCCGCCGTTCCTGCGCGCGCAATTCGTCTCCGAGCGCGCCACGCTGGCGCAGTTGCAGGGACGGCTCGGCATTCCGATTCCGGAGATCATCGCGGAAGGCGAGCGCGACGGCTGGCCCTATCTCGTCATCACTCGTCTCGCGGGGGTCGTCGGCTCGGAGGTGTGGCCGTCATTGCCGGAGGCGCAGAAGGAGCGGGTGCTCGCCGAGATCGGCGCCGTGATCGCGGCGATGCAGCGCGTGCCGCCAGGTGCGCTCTCAGGGACCGAGCCAAGCTGGGAAGTGTTCATGCGTGGGCGATCGCGCAGTGCCGCGCCCGCCACGAACGGCTGGGACTGCCGCAGAAGTTTCTCGCCGGGCTCGACGATCTCCTGCGCGATGCCCCCGAGCTGATCCCGATGAATACGCCGCCGGTGATCCTGGTCGGCGAGTACATCCCGGAGAACTTCCTGATGGCGCGGAGCGGTGACGGCTGGCATGTCGCCGGGCTGTTCGACTTCGGCGACGTGCTGACCGGCTGGGGCGAATACGACCTGCTCGGCCCGAGTGCCTTCATGGCCGCCGGCCATCCGCGCCGGGTGCGCAGCCTGTTCGACGGCTTCGGCATCGCGCGCCAGGACGTGACCTTTGCGCTGAAGCGGCGGCTGATGGCGCTGATGCTGCTGCACCGCGCGTCCGATCCGCTCAGGCACATCTGCATCGAGGGCTGGCCGGACAAGGTCGACGGCCTCGTGCAGTTGCAGGAGTTGGTCTGGCCCGACTGATGGCGTGCCCGCAAAATATGACTATTCTCTGGGCAGACGCAGTGTCTTGTATGCAGGAGGTAGCGCCCGGTGAGGTCCGGATCTGGGAGCCTGCGGGTTTTCCTTCCATATCTCATATGGTTAGGGAGGTGCCCGGCGAGCTGGCACAAGCCTTGCTGCGCCTGTTCCGGAGGCGGTGCGCGTGCCGGGTGTGATCTGCCCGAAGACGTACTGCGTGGATGAGGACGGAAGAAGAAGCATGACAGCAACGAATCCCGATCATCTCGACGACTATATCGACGCCGCGGCCCGGGCGATGGCGTTGCCGCTGGAAGACGGCTGGCGTCCTGCGGTGCGCGCCAATCTCGATGTGTCGCTGCGGCTGGCGCGGCTGGTCGACGAATTCCCGCTGCCGGACGACGCTGTATCGGCCGCCATCTATTCGGCCTGAGATCGCAATGTCCGACAATTCCGCTCAGATGTCCGCCGCCGAGATCGCGCAGGCGGTCGCAAGCCGCAAGCTGACTGCCGTTGCGGCGACAGAGGCCGCGCTCGCGCGCATTGCAGCCCACGACGGGATCCTCAACGCTTTTACCGACGTCACCGTCGAGCGCGCACGGGCCAAGGCTGCTGCGATTGACGCCGCGATTGCCGCCGGCCAACCGGTTGGCCCACTCGCCGGCGTGCCCTTCGCGGTCAAGAACCTGTTCGATGTGCAGGGCCTCTCGACCCGCGCCGGTTCCAAGATCAATCGCGACCTGCCGCCGTCGCCGCGCGACGCCACGCTGATCGAGCGAATGGAGGGCGCCGGCGCGGTGCTGGTCGGCGCGCTCAACATGGGCGAATACGCCTACGACTTCACCGGCGAGAACGTGCATGATGGCCCCTCGCGCAATCCGCACGATCCGACGCGGATGACCGGCGGCTCGTCGGGCGGCTCCGGCAGCGCCGTCGGCGGCGCGCTCGTGCCGATCGCTCTCGGCTCCGACACCAACGGCTCGATCCGCGTGCCGGCGTCGTTCTGCGGCATCTTCGGCCTCAAGCCGACCTATGGCCGGCTGTCGCGCGCGCGCTCCTATCCGTTCGTCGGAAGTCTCGATCATCTCGGCCCGCTCGCGCGCAACGTGACGGACCTCGCGCTGGCCTACGACGCGATGCAAGGCCCGGACGCCGATGACCCCGCCTGCGCCGCGCGGCCGGTCGAGCCGACGCTGCCCTCGCTGAGGGCTGATATCGGCGGACTGCGCATCGCGATCGCCGGCGACTATTTCCAGCAGCACGTCTTCCCCGAAGCGAAGGAGGCCGTGGCGCGCGTCGCAAAGGCGCTCGGCGCCACCCAGACGGTGGAATTGCCGGAAGCCGCGCGGGCCCGCGCCGCGGCCTACATCATCACCACCACCGAGGGCGCCTCGCTGCATCTCGATCGCCTGCGCAAGCGTCCCAATGATTTCGATCCCGCGGTGCGCGATCGCTTCATCGCCGGCGCGATGGTGCCGGCCGTCTATGTCGACAAGGCGCAGAAGTTCCGCCGCTGGTATCGCGCCAAGGTGCTGGAGCTGTTCAACTCGGTTGACGTGATCCTCGCGCCCGCCACGCCCTGCACCGCGCCGAAGCTCGGGCAGGTCAATTTCGTGCTCGATGGCGTCGAGCTTCCGGTGCGCGCCAATATCGGCATCCACACCCAGCCGATCTCCTTCATCGGTCTTCCCGTTGTCGCCGTGCCGGTGCCGCTGGAACCGATGCCGATCGGCGTTCAGCTCATCGCCGCGCCGTGGCGCGAGGACGTCGCGTTGCGGGTCGGATACGCGCTCGAACGGATGGGCGTTGCGACGGCACCTGCACCAAGGGGAATCTAGTATGGATATCGATCTTCCCGACGTCGTCGCCGAAGTCGCCGCGCAGTTCGCGCGCTACGAGACGGCGCTGGTGTCGAACGACGTCGCGGTGCTCGATGAGCTGTTCCGCGACGACAAGCGCACGCTGCGTTACGGCATCGGCGAGAATCTCTACGGCTATGACGAGATCATGGCATTCCGCGCCGCGCGCTCGCCGGTCGGGTTGATGCGCAAGATCGATCGCACCGTGATCACGACCTATGGCCGCGACACCGCGATCGCCTCGACGCTGTTCTACCGGGAAAGCGTGCCGGGCAAGGTGGGCCGCCAGATGCAGACCTGGATTCGCTGCTCGGAGGGATGGAGAATCGTCGCGGCCCATGTCAGCATCATCGATGAACCCAAGGTCGCTTGAACGGGGCGCTTGAGGCATGAGCCTGGACGATCTTCCAACGCGCACCCCGCAACCGGGCGCCGAGCCCCAAGGGTCCGTCCAAGGGCTCGTGCGCCGCGTCGATCGTCCGTCGTCGCTGCTGGACAAGATCACCCGCGCCGAGGAGCTCCGGCTGCAGCTCGCCGACGAGATCGTGCGCGGCACGCTGGCGCCGGGGGCTGCACTCGACGAGACCGAGATCGCGCGCCGCTTCAAGGTCTCGCGCACGCCGGTGCGGGAGGCGCTACGGCAGCTCGCGGCCAGCGGCCTGGTCGATGCTCGCGCGCATCGCGGCGCGGTGGTGGCGCGGCCATCGCTTGACAGGCTCAGCGGCATGTTCGAGGCGATGGCGGAGCTCGAAGCGATGTGCGCCGGGCTTGCCGCCGAGCGCATGACGCCGGCAGAACGCCACGCTTTGGAGGCGGTCCACGAGGAGCTGCGCGGGCTGAGCTATAGCGGCAATCCGGAGCGCTTCCATGAGGTCAACGAGCGCTTCCACAACGCGATCTATGCGGGATCGCAGAATGCCTATATCGCCGAGATGACGTTGGCCACGCGGGTGCGCGTGCAGCCGTTCCGCCGCGCCCAGTTCCGCAACCTCGGCCGTCTCGCCAAGTCCCACGCCGAGCACGACCGCGTCGTGGTCGCCATCATGCGCGGCGACAAGGCGGGCGCAGCGGCTGCGATGCGCGCCCATATCGAGCAAGTGCGCGGCGAGTATGAGATCTATGCAGTGTCAGTGTAGCCCTCTTACCTCGCCCCGCTTGCGGGGAGAGGTCGGATCGCATCGAAGATGTGATCCGGCTGAGGGGGTACAGGTCTAGCCAAGCACATTGCTCGCGGAGAGAGGCCCCTCACCCCCGCCCTCTAAGACCGAGCTTCGCTCGTCTCGACCCCGCAAGCGCGGGGCGAGGGAGCATGGTCCCGTCGCCGCTATGTCCGTCCCGCCACGAAGGCCCGCCAGCCGCCATAGGCCGAAATATCCTTGGCGCCGTTGATCGCGGCAGGCTCGACGATGAAGCCTTTGGCCTCGCGTCCATCGGCGAGCCTGATGGTGCCGATCGACAGCGGCGGCGGGATCGCGGCGACGAATGTGCCGAACGCTTTGGGTGACATCGCCCAGAGTTCGAGCTTGATCGATGCGCCCGTGCCAGCGTCGATGCGCAGCATGCCGGGTTTTGATGGCACGGTGTCGAGCGCAAAAAGCTTGTAGTCGGGCGCGGTGGCGGCCTCTTCGAGCAAGCGTGCATCGAGCGCGGTGAGTTCGCCATTCAGCGCCATGCCGGAAAGGTGCGCGCCGACCACCGCGATGGCGATCTCGTCGCGATCGACGTCCGTCGGCGCAGCGGCAAGCGGCGGCTGCGGCAGTGCCTTGGCACCGACCGGAAGCCCGGTGTCGGCATGGAAGACACGGCCGATGCCGGCAAGCTCCGCATCACGGCCGGCGGGCGCCAGCAGCGTGATGCCGAACGGCGCGCCGTCGGGCCGCATCGCCGCGGGGATGGCGAGGCCGCAGAGATCGAGCAGGTTGACGAAATTGGTGTAGGTGCCGAGCCGCGAGTTGAGCTCGACCGGATTGGCCAGCACCTGCGCGGTGGAATAGACCGTTGGGGCCGTCGGCAGCACGATCGCTTCGAGTTGCGCGAAGGCGCGCTCGGCGGTCCGGCGCAGCGCCTGCAGGCGATAGAGCGCGGCGAAGGTGTCGGCGGCGGTGAGCCGCGATCCGGCCGCGGTGATTTCGCGTGTCACCGGATGGATCGCCTCGGGCGCCGATGCCAAGAGGTCGCGGATCACGAGGTAGCGCTCGGCGACCCACGGTCCCTCATACAAGAGCCGCGCGGTCTCGTAGAACGGCTCGAGGTCGAATTCGACGAGATTGACGCCAAGCGCCTGCCAGCGCTTCAGCGCCTCGCCGTAGGCTTTCTCAAACTCCCGATCGCCGAAGAAGATCAGTTGTCCGCTGCGGGGAATGCCGAGCTTCACCTTGGCCGGGAATGCCGCGACGGTGCCGAGCGGCCGGTCGCGCGAGAACGGGTCGGCGCTGTCGGGCCCGGCCATCACCGCAAGCGCCGTCATCGCGTCGTCGACCGTGAGCGAGAACACCGAGACGCAGTCGAGCGTCCGGCAGGCCGGCACCACACCGGCGGTCGAGATCAGCCCGAGACTCGGCTTCAGGCCGACGATGTTGTTGAGCATTGCCGGCACGCGGCCGCTGCCCGCGGTGTCGGTGCCGAGTGCGAGCGGCACCAGGCCGGCGGACACCGCGACCGCCGAGCCCGAGCTCGATCCGCCCGGCACGAGATCGTCGCGCACCGGATTCCTGGGAACGCCGTAGGGCGAACGCACGCCGACCAGGCCGGTGGCGAACTGATCGAGATTGGTCTTGCCGATGATGATGGCGCCGGCCGCGCGCAGCCTTGCCACCACCGTGGAGTCCTGGGCCGGCATATAAGAGAAAGCGGGGCAGGCAGCGGTGGTCGGCAGGCCCTTAACGTCGATATTGTCCTTCACCGCGACCGGCACGCCATACAGCGGCAGCGTCGGGTCCGTCAGCCGCCCGGCCTCCGCGAGCGCATCGGTCTCGTCGCGCAGGCTGATGAAGATCGCGGGATCGTTGTGGTCGCGGATACGCTGGTAGCTGCGCGCCACGGTTTGCGCCGGCGTCATGGTGCCGGCGCGGTGCGCGGCGACGATCGCAGCGACAGTTTCAGTCACGTGGTGGCCCCGTCTGTTGAGCGGTGAGGCATCCGTGCCTCCGCGAGGGAATTGCCGCGTGATCGAAGCAAGCCGTGTGCCATTGTGTACAATCCGCCGGCGCTCGCGCCTCAGCAGATTATTGTATAATATCAGCTGGTTGAATGATCACTCCGAGCCGACACTAAGCTGGCCGTCCGATGTATATGCCTAATTCTTGGGCGGTCAGGTGAAGCGGGCGAGGATCTGCAGCAGCCGTTCGCGGTTCTCCTTGCCGATCTTCTCGGCGACGTGCCGCTCGTGCTCGGCGGCGAGCCGCTTGAACTGCGCCAGCGCCGCCTTGCCGCGCGCGGTCAGGTGCAGCGCATGGGAGCGGCGGTCGGTGGCGGAGGCGCTGCGGCTGACGAAATTGCGCCGCTCGAGGCTGTCGAGCAGATGTACCAGCCGGGCGCGTTCGATCCCGAGCCGCTTCGCCACTGCCATCTGGCTCAAGCCCGGATTGGCACCGATCACGGTCATCACCGAATACTGCGTCGGGCGGATGTCGGCCTCGGCGAGCGTCTTGATGAAGTCCTGGAAGATCCAGAGCTGGAAACGACGTACGGCGTAGCCGGCGTGACCGGCCAGCGCGTCGAGGCCGATCTCGCGCTCCGGGGTGGCGATATCGGCGCCGCCGTTCGCTGTCCGCAGCGTGGAGCGGCGGATTGTCGTTTCCGATCGTGTCGCCTTGCGCAGGGCCTGTTGCTTCCTCGCCATGATCAGATGCTAGCGCGCCGCCGCCGCGAGGGAAAGATTGATGTTGACGACAACAATTGGTGTCCGCAACATTATGGGCAAAGAGCCCGGCCGGGATCCGCTGCATGTTGCTGCCGCGCGATCTCGGCACAGACGGCTGAGGAGGAAACCATGACGATGGCCGCCGCCAGCGGAGAGAATCCGAGCAGCCTGTTCGCGACACCCGCGATCGTTGCCGACCGGCGCGCGGACGGCAGCATCCTGGTCCGCTCCACCGTGCCGCTGAAGGACTTTGCCCGTTGCATCGGCGACTGGCTGGAGCATTGGGCGCGGCAGGCGCCGGATCGCATCTTCCTCGGCGAGCGCGCTCATGCCGATGCGCCATGGACCACCGTCACCTATCGCGATGCGCTCAAGACCGTGCGCGCGGCGGCATCCTGGGTGCTGGCGCAAGGGCTCAGCGCCGAACGGCCGCTCGTCATCCTCTCCGACAACAGCATCGATCACGCGCTGTTCGCGCTTGGGGCGCAGCATGTCGGTGTGCCATCGGCTGCGATCTCGCCGGCCTATTCGCTGATGTCACGGGATTTCGACAAGCTGAAGAGCATGATCACGCTGCTCGATCCCGGCGCGGTCTATGTCGCGGGCACCAAGCCGTTCGCGGCGGCACTGGCTGCGATCGCGCCGCTGCACCGGGCGACCATCGTCAGCGGCAATCCCGACGATGCCGACGCGCTGCCGTTCCGCAGCATCGCGGCGACGCCGGAAGCGCCAGAGGTCGCGAAGGCCTTCGCCGCGGTGACGCCGGATACGATCGCGAAATTCCTGTTCACCTCAGGCTCGACGGGCACGCCGAAGGCTGTGATCAACACCCAGCGTATGCTGACCTCGAGCCAGCAGGCCAAGGCGCAGACCTGGACGTTCCTCGAAGACAGCCGCGACGAGCTAGTCATCCCGGATCACCTCGTGATCCCGGATCACCTCGTGATCCTGGACTGGCTGCCCTGGAGCCACACCTTCGGCGCCAACCACAATTTCAACCTGGTGCTGCGCAACGGCGGCACGCTCTATATCGACGGCGGCAAGCCCGCGCCCGGCCTGTTCGCAACCTCGCTCGCCAATCTGCGCAGTGTGGTGCCGACGGTCTATTTCAATGTGCCGCGCGGTTTCGACATGCTGATCGCGGCGCTGCGGACGGACGAAGAGCTGCGCCGCAGGTTCTTCGAGGGCACCAAGTTCGCCTTCTATGCGGGCGCGGCGCTGCCGCAGAATCTCTGGGATGCACTGGAGGAGCTGTCGCTGCAGACCGTCGGGCGGCGCTTGCCGATGGTTTCGGCCTGGGGCTCGACCGAAACCTCGCCGCTCGCCACCGATTGCCACTTCCTGGCCAAACGCTCCGGCAATATCGGCGTGCCGATATCAGGCACCGAGCTGAAGCTGGTGCCGTCGGGCGACAAGCTGGAAGTGCGGGTGCGCGGCCCGAACGTCACGCCGGGCTACTGGAAGGCGCCAGAGCTCACCGCGCAGGCCTTCGATGAGGAAGGGTTCTACCTGATCGGCGACGCCGTCACCTTCGCCGATCCGGATAGGCCAGAGCTCGGCCTGTTCTTCGACGGCCGCGTCGCGGAGGATTTCAAGCTCAATTCCGGCACCTGGGTCTCGGTCGGCACGCTGCGCGTCGCCGGCATCACCGCGCTGGCGCCGCTGGCGCAGGACATCGTGGTGACCGGCCATGGCCGCGACGAGGTCCGCTTCCTGGTGTTCCCGAACATCGCCGCCTGCCGCGCGGTGGCCGGGATGCCCGAGAGCGCCAGCGCCGGGGACGTGATCGGCCATGCCGGCGTTCGCAGCGCGATCGCGCAGGGGCTCGCAAAACTGAAGGCGCAAGGCGGCCATTCCTCGGGCCATGCCAGCCGGGCGCTGCTGCTGGCCGAGCCCGCCTCCGTCGACGGCGGCGAGATCACCGACAAGGGCTACACCAACCAGCGCGCCGTGCTGACCCGCCGCGCGGCGGCGGTCGCGCTGCTGGAGGACGATGCGTCGGCGGAGCCGATTGCAGCGGGTGAGATCGTCCCATCCGCACCTTGGAGCGCAGGTTGAGCCGCATTGGGCGGGGTGGGGGTCTTTCCACGAGTCATATTGAGGAGGGAGCACCCGCATCGCATCTTGTGATGCGATCCGACCTAAGAGCGAGCTTCGCTCGTCTCGACCCCGCAGGCGGGAGAGGTGCAACAAGCTAGCGGATCGTGCGCCGCCTATAATGTTGCTTGGACCATCGTCATGCCGTTCGATCCATCGGCATCTTGGTCACCACCCCTCCCCAAACAGTTCCCGCCTGCTTCCTCCCGCCGCGCCGCACACGTCCGGCTTTTTAGTTGCCACAGCAACTAAGCTGTGCGAGTTTCGCTCCCACAGGGCAGGCCGGTCAACGGCGCCGCATGTCTGGGAGGACAAATCTTGCGCAGCACGGCGCAAACAGCACGGATGATCGTCGAAGGCTTGGGGCAAGCCGCGGCTGCGCCGGATGGCGCGTCCGGCAGGGCCGTGCGCTCAGTTCGTGCTTTGCCCGGTCACGGTGCCGAGGTTCTCGTGCAACCGGCCCAGCAGGCCGATCAGCACCTCGCGCTCGTCCTTCTTCAGGCAGGACAACAGCCGGCGCTCGCGCTCCAGCGCCGCGACGATGACCTTGTCGTGGACGGCGCGGCCGCGGGCGGTCAGGGTGATCGCATGGGTGCGGCCGTCGTCCGGCGCGGTGCGGATCGTCAGCAGCCCGCGCTTTTGCATCGCCGCGAGATTGCGGCTGACCGGCCCCTTGTCGAAGCCGATGACGTGGCAGATCCGCGAGGCCGGAATGCCCGGCTCGATCGCAAGCTGCGATATGATGCGCCACTCGGTGACGTTGACGCCGAAATTCTTCTGGTAATAGGCCGTCGCGCTGTTCGACAATTTGTTGGCGATGAAGGTGATGAGCGCCGGAACATAGCGGCTGAGGTCGAGCAGCGGGCCGTTGGCGGCCTCTGCGGGATCGGCCGGTTTCGGCCGGCGGGACTTTCGGGGAAGGGGCTGACTGCTCATCTCTCGAATCATCGCTGCGAAACCGTCCGGGAGCAATAGACATGCGCCCTGTATTGACAAGATCAAACCTTGGGAGGTCCCGATGACTGCCACAGCCAGTACGTCCGTCCCGCATCTCGACTTCGACCCGTTCGCGCTCGACTTCTTCGCCGACCCGTTCCCGACCCATGAGCGGCTGCGCGAGGCCGGGCCGGTGGTCTATCTCGACAAATGGAACGTCTATGGCGTGGCGCGCTATGCCGAGGTCCATGCGGTCCTGAACGACCCCGCGACGTTCTGCTCCAGCCGCGGCGTGGGCCTGAGCGACTTCGCCAGGGAGAAGCCGTGGCGTCCGCCGAGCTTGATCCTGGAGGCCGATCCGCCCGCCCATACCCGGACCCGTGCGGTGCTGAGCACGGTGCTGTCGCCGACCGTGATGAAGCAGCTTCGCGGGCGATTTGCCGCCGCTGCGGAAGCCTGTGTCGATACGCTGCTGGAGAAGCGCAGGTTCGATGCGATCGCGGACCTTGCGGAAGCCTATCCGCTGTCGATCTTCCCGGATGCGCTTGGCCTGAAGCCCGAAGGTCGCGAGCATCTGCTGCCCTACGCGAGCCTGGTGTTCAACGCCTTCGGCCCGCCGAACCGGCTCCGCGAGGAGGCGATCGAGCGCTCGGCGCCGCATCAGGCCTATGTCGCCGAGCAGTGCCAGCGCGACAATCTCACCCCGGGCGGCATCGGCGCCTGCATCCATGCCCATGTCGACGACGGCGCCATTACCGCGACCGAGGCACCGCTCCTGGTGCGCTCGCTGCTGTCGGCCGGTCTTGATACGACCGTCAACGGCATCGGCGCTGCCGTCTATTGCCTGGCGCGCTTCCCCGACCAGCTGCAAAAACTGCGCGACGATCCGACGCTGGCGCGCAACGCCTTCGAGGAAGCGGTGCGGTTTGAAAGTCCGGTCCAGACCTTCTTCCGCACCACCACCCGCGACATCGAGCTCAGCGGTGCCAGAATCCCGGAAGGCGAGAAGGTGCTGATGTTCCTCGCCGCGGCCAATCGTGATCCGCGCCGCTGGGACAAGCCCGACACGTACGACATCACGCGTCGCACCTCGGGCCATGTCGGTTACGGCTCNGGGCATCCATATGTGCGTCGGCCAGCTCGTCGCCCGCCTCGAAGGCGAGGTGATGATGGCAGCGCTGGCGCGCCGCGTTGCCAGGATCGAAATCACCGGGGAGCCAAGGCGGCTTTTCAACAACACGCTGCGCGGGCTGGCCAGCCTGCCGGTCGAGATCACGCCGGCCTGACGGAAAACTTCAGGTCGGCAATCGGCTGGCCAAGGAACGAGGAAACGGAGGGGATATGATGAGGGGCTTTGGGGTGGGTCTGGCGCTGGCATTGGCCTGCGCCGCAGGGAGCGCACGCGCGGAGATTTCCGATCACGTGGTGCGGATCGGCGTGCTCAACGACATTTCCGGCATCTTCCAGGACACCAACGGCATGGGTTCGGTGGAAGCCGCGCGCATGGCGGCGGAGGATTTCAACGGCGGCGGCAAAGGCATCAAGGTCGAGATCGTCTATGCCGATCACCAGAACAAGGCCGATGTGGGCTCGGCGATTGCGCGCAAATGGCTCGACGTCGAGGGCGTCGATGCCATCGTCGACGTGCCGAACTCGGCCGTCGGGCTCGCCGTCAACACCATCCTGCGCGACAGTAGGATGACGTTCCTGGCGTCGTCGACCGCAAGCTCGGATCTCACCGGCAAGGCCTGCTCGCCCAACACCATTCAATGGGTCAACGACACCTGGGCCACCGGCAACACCACAGCAGCCGCGATGATGCAGCGCGGCGGCAAAGACTGGTATTTCGTCACAGTGGACTATGCACTCGGCAAGGGCATCGAGGCGGAGGCGACCAACTATATCGAGCATCACGGCGGCAAGGTGCTGGGCTCCAGCAAGCATCCGCTCGGTACCTCGGATTTCGCCTCCTTCCTGCTGCAGGCGCAGAACTCCAAGGCCAAGGTGATCGGCCTAGCCAACGCCGGCGGCGACACCATCAACGCGGTGAAGCAGGCGGCCGAGTTCGGCATCCAGCAAAGCGGCCAGACCATGGTGGCGTTCCTGTTGTTCGTGAACGACATCCACGGCATGGGCCTGAAGGTCGCGCAGGGCCTGCAGCTGCTCGAGGCGTTCTACTGGGACATGGACGACGACACCCGCGCATTCGCCAGGCGCTTCGCCGCGCGCCCCGGCATGAACGGCAAGATGCCGAGCGGCAACCAGGCCGGCGTCTACGCCTCGACGCTCGCCTATCTCAATGCGGTTGCCGCTACCGGCAGCGACGACGCCAAGATGGTCGTGCCGCAAATGAAGACCTTCAAGGGCAAGGACAAACTGTTTGGCGACGTCACCATCCGCCAGGACGGCCGCGTCATTCATCCGATGTATCTGTTCGAGGTGAAGAAGCCGGAGGAGTCGAAGTACCCCTATGATTATTACAAGCTGATCGCGACCATCCCGGCCGATCAGGCGTTCCGGCCGATGGCGGATGGCGGCTGTTCGTTGGTGAAGTGACGCTGTTGCCGCGGTCTCGGTCAGCCTCGCCCCGCGTGCGGGGAGAGGCCGGATCGCATCGATAGATGCGATCCGGGTGAGGGGAACTCTCCGCGAGTTGCGCTCGTGGATGGAGCCCCTCACCCCAACCCTCTCCCCGCAAGAACGGGGAGAGGGGGAGGACCTACGCCGCCTTCACCGCTCCATCCTTGGCCTTCACGCGCGCCAGCATCTCGGCTGCCATCATCACATGTGCCGTGGAGAACGCCAGGATCGTCAGCGTGGCGCGGTGCACTTGCTCGGCGGACATCGCGCCCTGGCCGACATCGGGATAGTCGAACGTCCCCGTCGCATCGGACAGGAACACGACCCTGTAATTGTGGAACATGGCGTCGCGCGCGGTGGCGTGGCAGCAGTTCTCGGTCGTCGTGCCTGAGATGATGACCGTCGTGATGCCCCATTCGCGCAGGATCAGGTCGAGGTCGGTCGAGAAGAATGCGCTGTAGCGGTGCTTCTTGATGACGTGCTCGCCCGGCGCCGGCGCCAGGTCGTTGAAGATCTCCACGCCCTCGCTGCCGTCGACCAGCGACGAGCGGTCGGCGATCGGCGAATAGAGGTCGTCGTAAAGCCCCATGTCGCTGCCGTCGCGGCGATGGACATGGGCGGTGTAGATGACGCGGATGCCCTTGTCGCGGCAAGTCTTCAGGGTCTGCGCCAGCCGTGGCACCATGGCGGCGGCCTGGGCGGAGCGCAGCTTGGCGCCGTCGGCCACGAAATCGTTCTGCATGTCGACAACGATCATGACGGTCCTGGCGGGATCGATGATGTCGCATTGATAGGGCATGGGTGGTCTCCTCTCCTGTCAGGAGATCGTCTCTACATCGGCCGCGGCGGACGGTCTTGGCTGGGCTTGCCAATCGATGGCCTCTGCTTGCCAGAACCGGGAGGCGGACGCAGAATGGCTGCAGCCGGGTTGAGCGGGAGCATCGTCCAGTGCAGGCCCACCATCACACAGTCGCGGTCGAGCCGGGTGACAGCTTCGATCGCTGGCATCACGTCACCTGCCGCGAGTTCTCGCTGACCGAATGTCGCCGCCTCGCGGACGACGCGTTTGAGGCGTCGATCGCGATCCACCATTTCGGCCCGCTTGTGATCAACGACATCTGGTCGAAGACCGCGGACGCCGACCGCATCAGGGTGATGCGCAGTCCGGGCGACACAAGGAAGGACTCGCGCGATTATTTCATGCTGTGGCTCACGCTCTCCGGCGAGGTCAGCTTTGCGCAGAACGGGCGAGACGCGCAGATGGGCCGTGGCGACCTGATGCTGCACGACCAGGCGCAGCCCTTCGCGCTCGAATTCGCGCCTCGGGCTCACGCGATCATGGTTTCGATCCCGCGGCCGCTGCTGGTGTCGCGCCTGCCTGATGCGTATCGCCTGACCGCACGGCGGATCGGCCGCGAGTCGAAAGTCGGTGCGCTGGCGGGGTCATTCATCCGGCAACTGATGCGCTTCGGCGATGACGCCGGGCCTGCGGCCGTCAGGCTCGGCGCCGCGGCGCTCGACATCTTTGCGACCGCGCTGCAAGCCGAGCTGACCGACGACACGCCGCGGCGCGGCGATGAGCGGCTGGCACGGGTCAAGGCCTACATCGTGGCGCATCTCGACGATCCCGAGCTCGATCTCGATGCGATCGCCGCCGCACAGAACATGGCGCCGCGCACCCTCAATCGCCTGTTCGCACGCGAGGGGACGACGCCGATCCGCTGGCTCTGGCAGCAGCGCCTCGCCGGTGCCTACAGTGCGCTCGCCGAGCAGCGCTTCGCGCACGTCACCGACGTCGCGCTCTCATTCGGCTTCAGCGACGTCTCGCATTTCAGCCGCGCCTTCAAGGCGGCGTTCGGACGCTCGCCGCATCTTGTGATTCCGTCATCCTGAGAGGCTCACCCGGCGGCGCAAGCGCGCCGCAAGGCTCGCACCTCCAGCGACAAAGGCGAAGCCTTTGCGGGGGGATGACGGGACAGAGATTGCGCGCGTAGCCCAAGGGGTAAAGCTACTGCCCCACCTTGCTGCTGCCCTGCGTGATCAGCCGCGCGGCGCGCTGGTCGCGGGTGTGGATCCAGAGCCAGTTCATCGCCACCGCAATCCGGTGGCGCACGCCGATCAGGAAGTAGATGTGGGCGAGGCCCCAGATCCACCATGCCAATGAGCCGCGCAGCTTGAGCCAGCCGAAATCGATCACCGCCTTCTTCTTGCCGATCTGCGCGAGGCTGCCGGCATGCTTGTAGCGGAACGGCGGCAGGGTCTTGCCGTCGAGCCGGGCCTTGATCAGTGCGGCGACATAGCGCCCCTCCTGCTTGGCGGCCGGCGCGATGCCGGGCACCGGATTGCCGTCCGGTCCTTTGATGGTGACGGTGTCGCCGACCGCGAAGACGTCAGGATGACCGGGCACGGTGAAATCGGGCTCGACCTGCAGCCGATGGGCGCGGTCGGCGGGCGCGTTCAGCCACTCGGCGGCGCGTGAGGCGCGCACGCCGGCGGCCCAGACGATGGTGCGTGCTTCCAGCCTCTTGCCGCCGAACACCACGCCGTCGGCCGAGCATTCCGTGACCGGCTCGCCCAGCATCACCTCGACGCCGAGTTTTTCCAGCGACGCTTGCGCATAGGCCGAGAGATCGTCCGGGAAGCCGGCCAACACGCGCGAGCCGGCCTCGATCAGCACCACGCGCGCCTTGCGTGTGTCGATGTGGCGGAAGTCGTTCGGCAGCGTGTCCTTGGCGAGGTCGGCGATGGTGCCGGCCATCTCGACGCCAGTCGGCCCGGCGCCGATGATGACGAAGGTCAGCAGCGCCGCGCGCCCGTCCGGATCGGTCTCGCGCTCGGCGCGCTCGAACGCGACCAGGATGCGTCGCCGCAGCGTGGTCGCATCCTCCAGCGTCTTCAGGCCGGGCGCGAACGGCTCCCATTCGTCATGGCCGAAATAGGCGTGGCGCGCGCCGGTGGCGAGGATCAGCGTGTCGTAGGGAATGCTGCCGCCGTCGTCGAGCTGCACCTGCTTTCCCGCCGCGTCGACGCCGCAAACATTGGCGAACAGCGTCGTCACTTCGGGCCGGTCGCGCAAGAGATAGCGGATCGGCCAGGCGATCTCGCTGGTAGCGAGCGATGCGGTCGCGACCTGGTAGAGCAGCGGCTGGAACAGATGATGGTTGCGGCGGTCGATCAAGGTGATTTCGACCAGCGCGCCCTTGAGACCGAAGGCGGCTTCCAGCCCGCCGAAGCCGGCGCCGACAATCACCACGCGATGAGGTTTGGCCGGCGCTTGCGTCATCTGATGTCGCCCTCGGTTTCGAACGGCTTCGTCGTCTCATTATGTATTCATTCGTGGCCTCATTCCAATACGGATTGCTTGATCGCCCGATAGCAAAACCCAATCGCTGACAACCTCACGCATCCTGTGGCGCGGCCGCTGCAACGACCCGTCGCCGCATCGGCAGGAACAGCCCCGCGACCGCACCGGCCAGCGACAGCGTCGCGGCGAGACTCATCGCCGCGGCGAATCCGCTCGCGAAATGAACGGCAGAATCGGCGGCGCCATTCGCCGAGAAGTTCGCCACCAGTGCCGCGATGCCGAACATCCCGCCGAGGAAGCGGCCCATGTTGAAGACCCCCGAGGCTTTGCCGATCTCCGTGACCGCGACCGCGCTCAGCACCGCGTTCTGCGCCGCCGGCATCGCCATCGACACGCCGACGCCGGCCAGCACCAGCGGCGCGGCCAGCGCGGAATAGGAGATGGTCGGGCTCACGACCTCGCTGATCCAGCCGAGGCCGATCGCCTGCATCAGCAGGCCCGTCACCACCAGCGGCCGCTCACCGAACCGGTTGACGACTGCGCCAGCGACCGGCGCGGTGACGAACAGCGTCGCGGTCCAGGGCAGCAGGCGCAGCCCGGCGCCGAAGGCGTCGAAGCCGAGCGTGGTCTGCAGGAACTGCGGCAGCAGGAACAGCACGCCGTACATCGCGGCATAGAACAGCACGCTGGCAGCAATGCCCGACGCAAAGGCACGCGACGCGAACAGCCGCATCGGCACCATCGGGCTTGTCGTGCGCAGTTGCCACAGCACGAAGCCGACCGCGAACATGACGCCGGCGGTCAGCGTGCCCATCACCTCGGTGCTCGTCCACCCGACGGCATTGCCGCGCAACAGGCTCCAGACCAGCGCCAGCGCCGCGACCGCAACCAGCGCCAGCCCGGTGATATCGAGCGGCGCGGCCGGGCCGAAGCTTTCCCGCAGGCGCGCCAGCACCATTGCGATCACGATCAGGCCGATCGGCAGGTTGATCCAGAAGATCCAGCGCCAGCCGAGATGGGTGGTGATAAAGCCGCCGATGGCGGGGCCGATGATCAGCGCGCATCCGGTGATGCCGCTGAAAATGCCGAGCGCGCGGGCGCGCTCCTCCCGGCCGAAGGCGCCGCTCAGGATCGCCATCGCCAGCGGCATCACCAGCGCAGCTCCGGCGCCCTGCAACGCGCGGGCGGCGATCAGCGCCTGCGCATTGCCGGCCAGCGCGCAAGCCGCGGATGCAACCACGAACAGGGCGATCCCGGTTGCGAACATCCGGCGTCGCCCGAAGCGGTCGCCGAGCGCAGCCCCGGTCAGCAGCAGCACCGCGAAGGTCAAATTGAAGGCGTTGACGGTCCATTGCAGCGTCTCCACCGAACTGCCGAAATCGGCGCGGATGGTCGCGAACGCCGTCGTGATGATCATGGCGTCGAGCGCCATCATGAAGGATGCCAGCGCGGTGACGCTGAGCACCCAATGCTGCTCGGCGCGAGAGATCGGGGTCTGCATGGTTGCTCTCCATTGCCGCGCCGCCCTGTTGCGGCGCGCTTCGCCGCCAAGACGAGGCGGGAGCGGCAAAGGATGCGGCCCAAGAATATTTTTGCCGGACCGCATCCTTTGGCGGCCGGCAAACGTCCTTGGGGGGACGACAACCCTCATCCCAAGGAGCGACCCATGAGACGAACCCTGATCAGGTACAAGGCCAAGCCGGAGATGGCGGACAGGAATGCCGAGCTGGTTTCGGCTGTTTTTGCAGAGCTGAAGGCGGCGCGGCCGGACGGCGTGCGCTATCTGACGCTGCGCCTGGAAGACGACACCTTCGTGCATATTGTCGAGGCCGCGGCCGAGGACGGCTCAACGCCGATCCCGAAACTTGCGGCGTTCCAGGCATTCCAGGATGGTATCCGCGACCGCTGCACCGAGCCGCCGCTGCTGCGCAGTGCCAGCATCGTCGGCAATTACCGTATGCTGGAGGAATCCTGATCGGGTTCGGAGTGGAATGATGTCAGCATCGCCTGTCGTCGATATCAGCGAGCATCTTTCGGCATTGCGTCCGAAGCTGCATCGCTATTGCGCGCGCATGGTCGGCTCGGTGATCGACGGCGAGGATGTGCTGCAGGACGCGCTGATCAAGGCGGTGGAGGCCTTCGCTTCCGCCGCCCCGATCCAGAACGTGGAAGCCTGGCTGTTTCGGATCGCCCACAACACCGCGCTCGACTTCCTCAGGCGGCGCAATCGCCAGGAAGCACTCCGTTCGCCGGAGGAGGTGGACATGATGGCCGGAGAGCTCGATGACGTCACGCGCCGCGAGATCGCGGCAAGCAGCCTGCGCACCTTCATGCGCCTGCCGGTGGCGCAGCGCGCCAGCGTAATCCTGATGGATGTGCTCGGCTGCTCATTGCAGGAGGTCTGCGGCATCATGGATTTCAGCCTGCCTGCGGTGAAGGCGGCGCTGCATCGCGGACGCACTCAGCTTCGTGAGTTCGCCAGCGAGCCGGACGATGCGCCGCGGCCCGGCCTGTCGGAAGCCGATCGCGTTCGGCTGAACGCCTATGTCGGCCGCTTCAACGCCCGCGACTTCGACGCCATCCGCGCCATGATCGCCGACGACATCAGGCTCGAGCTCGTCAACCGCACCAGGCTGAACGGCAAGGCCGAGGTGTCGCGCTACTTCACCAACTATTCCAAGGTCAGCGACTGGCATCTGGTGCCGGGGCAGGTCGAGGGCCGTCCCGCGATCCTGGTGTTCGACCCGAACCAGGCGAATGCCCCGCCGGTGTCGTTCATGCTGCTCGACTGGTCCGCCGACAAGGTCGCCGCCATCAGGGACTTCCGCCACGCGCCCTACGCCATCGACGGCGCGGAGTGGGCAGTGGATGGGGGGTAGTTTCGCCACGCGATAATCGACAATTGCGAGCGAAGCAATCCATCATTCCGTGCATGCTGCGGCATGGATTGCTTCGCTGCGCTCGCAATGACGCCGTAGACGCAATGGGTGCGATCGGCACCTGGCTTTCCCTGCGCCTTTTGCTTCCTAAGCGGGTTGGAAAGGGACGAAAACCTCGGACGGTTCACGTCGCGAGAACGTAAAGCTGTGTCCGATCCACATCTGTCATCGTCCGGCCTTGTGCGCAATTGCGCACCAGGACCGGGCGATCCAGTACGCTGCGGCCCCTCGGCTCAAGCATCGTCGTCTCTGGGATACTGGATCACCCGCATGCGCCGGTGATGACAGCGCGACTAGCTGTTTGACAGTTGAATCGGATCTCAACCCGTCGGATGGAGCGACGCGTGAATGAGCCCCTATTTCCCCCGGCCGCCGAATTCGCCGTTGGCGACGCGCGCGATGCGGCTGGTGGGGGCGGCCGGCGCGCCGTTCCTGCTGAAGAAGCCGTCCGATCCACCGCCCGTATCGCGCGGCCGCGCCGGCGGTTCGTCGCCGGCATAGCCGCTCGGCCAGAACAGCAGGGCGAGCGTCAGCCCGAGATTGACGAAAGCGCCGACGGCGGTGGCCTGATGCCTTGTGCCGATCGCCCATGCGGGAAACTTGCTGGCGATCAATCCATCGATGATCGTGAACGCAATCCAGCCCACGACCACCACGACCGGATCCCATCCGATGTCGCGGATGCGCATGCAGTACAGCATGAACGTGGCCACCGCGAAAATGCCGGCAATCACGAGTACGGGCCAGCCCAGTTGCTCGACCGTCAGCGCCCCGCCATAACGCACCGTTCGGTAGGCCTGGCTCGCGGCGCCCATGCACATCAGCGTCGCGACGACCGCAAGCGCGATCGAGGCGAGGAAATATTGCAGCCGGCCGATCCGGGCGTTGAAGCCGAACAGATATCCCAACATGTGGCGCGCTCCTCTCCATGGAGCCTCGCGTGCCACTGCTTTCCGGTCCGTGAAGGCGCCGCTGCCGCCAGCACTGGTGGTTTCCAGTCGCTTTACCGAATGCATCAATTCTGCTGCACTGCGCCAAGGAGGGACCGCCGCCTGCGACAATAGTTGCCCTCGCAACCGGCATTATAATTCTTGCCATCGCCGGCTTGTGCGAATTATGGTGCACGGTGCTGGGGTATGCGCCGAAGGTTCTAATTGAGAGCCGTCGGATCACACTTGCTGCATGCTTACAATTTCGCGCACAAAACACGACGCCGGGAACGGCGCGCCAAGCGCAGCCGCAGGTGAGGATTTGAAGTCCGATGACCTTGCGGGACGTTCAACCGGTTGAGGAGGGGATTGAATATGAAAAAGGCATTTTGGCTGGCAGGCGCCGTGGCCGTGGCGCTGGCGCAGCTCGCGACGGCGGCCGACAGCATCAAGATCGGATTTGTTTCGACCTTCAGTGGCCCGACCGCCGTGATCGGCAACGACATGCGCAATTCCTTCGAGCTCGCGCTCGACCATCTGGGCCGCAAGATGGACGGCAAGCCGGTCGAGGTGATCTACGAGGACGACCAGCAGAAACCCGACATCGGCAAGCAGAAGACCGAGAAGCTGGTGCAGTCGGACAAGGTCGATTTCATCGTCGGCTACATCTGGTCGAACGTGCTGCTGGCCTCGCTGAAGACCGCGGTCGACAGCAAGACCTTCCTGATCTCGGCCAATGCCGGTCCGTCGCAGCTCGCCGGCGAATTGTGCTCGCCCTACGTGTTCTCGACCTCCTGGCAGAACGACCAGACGCCCGCCGCGATGGGCCTCTACATGAACCAGAAGGGCGTCAAGTCCGTGTTCCTGATCGGCCCGAACTACGCCGCCGGCAAGGACATGCTGGCGGGCGTGAAGAGCACCTTCAAGGGCAAGGTGGTCGGTGAGGAATACACGGTGTGGCCGAGCCAGCTCGATTTCTCCGCCGAGCTGACCAAGGCGCGCAACTCGGGCGCGGAATCGATCTTCGTGTTCTATCCGGGTGCGGCCGGCGTCCAGTTCCTGAACCAATACGCCCAGGCCGGCATCAAGCAGCAGATCCCGCTCTACACCGCGTTCACCGTCGACGAATTGTCGCTGCCGCTGCAGAAGGACAATGCGATCGGCATTCCCGGCGCGCAGGAATGGGTCAACGACCTGCCGAACGAGCAGAACAAGGCGTTCGTCGCGGACTATCGCAAGAAGTATCCGGGATTGCGCCCGACCTATTACGGCGCCCAGGCCTATGACGCTGCCCAACTCATCAACAGTGCTGTCGTGGCGGTGAAGGGCGACCTCGCCAAGAAGGACGCGATGAAGGCCGAGATGGAAAAGGCCGACTTCAAGTCGCTGCGCGGCCCGTTCAAGTACGGCAACAACCACATCCCGATCCAGAACTTCTATCTGCAGGACGTGGTCAAGGACGCCGACGGCCAGCTCTCGCTGAAGACGGTCGCGACCATCGTCAAGGACAACCAGGACCAGTTCCACGACAAGTGTCCGATGAAGTGACTGTAAGGCGCCGTTTGGCGCGGCGCTTGCTTCTTCACCTCGCCCCGCTTGCGGGGAGAGGTCGATCGCGAAGCGATCGGGTGAGGGGGCTCTCCACGAATCCGCTCGTGGAGACAGCCCCTCACCCCAACCCTCTCAGGGCGAGCTATGGCTCGTCCAGACCCCGCAAGAGCGGGGCGAGGGAGAACGCGCAGCGTGCGATGCGTCGGCGCGCCCATCCCGCTTCGCTCAAGGGGACATAGCCTCACGATGTATCTCGTCGTCGAACAACTCCTGAACGGCCTGCAGTTCGGCCTCCTGCTGTTCCTGCTGGCGGCCGGCCTGACGCTGGTGTTCGGCATCATGGATTTCGTCAATCTGGCGCACGGCTCGCTCTACATGATGGGCGCCTATTTCGCGGCGACCTTCGTGGCATGGACCGGCAGCTTCGTGCTCGGCGCGCTGCTGGCGCTCGGCGCCACGCTGTTGCTCGGCATCGTGCTCGAATATGTCGCGCTGAGACATCTCTACGGCCGCGATCACCTCGACCAGGTCTTGGCGACCTTCGGCCTGATCCTGTTCTTCAACGATGCCGTGCGGCTGATCTGGGGGCCGGCCGGCCTCGCGCTGCCGCTGCCGCCCTGGCTCACCGTGCCGGTACAGATCATTCCCGGCGTGTACTATCCGGCCTATCGCCTCCTGATCATCACCGTCGCGCTGGTGGTTGCCGCGCTGCTCTATCTTGTCGTGATGCGCACCCGTGTCGGCATGCTGATCCGCGCCGGCGCCTCGAACCGCGAGATGATCGGCGCGCTCGGCATCAACATCAAGCTGCTGTTCACGCTCGTGTTCGGTCTGGGCGCAGCGCTCGCAGGCCTCGCCGGCTTGATGCAGGCGCCGATCCTCACCGTGCAGATCGGCATGGGCGAGAACATCCTGATCCTCGCCTTCGTCATCATCGTGATCGGCGGTATCGGTTCGATCCGCGGCGCGTTCCTGGCGGCGCTGTTCGTCGGCATCATCGATACGATGGGCCGGGCGTTCCTGCCGGATCTCCTGCGCAAGGTGCTGAGCGGCGCTGCCGCCTCGACCGCGGCGCCGGCGATCTCCTCGATGCTGATCTATCTCCTGATGGCGATCGTGCTGGTGGTGCGGCCGGAAGGGCTGTTTCCGGCGGCCAAACGATGATGCCCAAGCTCAACGCCCCCAACGCCGTCGCGGCGCTGCTCTGCGCCGCCCTGGTCCTGCTGCCGGTCTATTCGGCCGTCACAGGCAACATCTTCATCCTCACGCTGTTCACCCGCATCGTGATCTTCGCGCTCGCCGCCGCGAGCCTGAACCTGATCATGGGCTATGGCGGCATGATGAGCTTCGGCCACGCCGCCTATCTCGGCGTCGGCGGATATGCGGTCGGCATCCTCGCTGCCGAAGGCATCGGCTCCGGCTTCATCCAGTGGCCGGTGGCGCTCGCGGTTTCGGCGCTGTTCGCGCTCGTGATCGGCGCGCTCTCCTTGCGCACCCGCGGCGTCTACTTCATCATGATCACGCTGGCCTTTGCGCAGATGGCCTATTACGTCGCCTCCGGCCTTTCGCGCTACGGCGGCGACGATGGACTGACCATCTACAAGCGCAGCGATTTCGCCGGGCTGATCAATCTGTCCGATCGCAACCAGTTCTACTACCTCTGCCTCGTCTGTCTGTTCGGCGGCCTCTATCTGATCTGGCGCATCGTCAATTCGCGCTTCGGCCTGGTGGTCCAGGGCGTCCGCTCCAACGAGCAGCGCATGCAGGCGATTGGCTTCCATGCCAACCGCTACCGGCTGGTCTGCTTCGTCATCGCCGGCACGATCTGTGGGCTCGCGGGCGCACTGCTTGCCAACAACACCGATTTCGTCAGCCCGGCCGTGATGTACTGGACCCGTTCCGGCGATCTCATGGTGATGGTGATCTTGGGCGGCATGGGCTCGCTGTTCGGCCCCGTGATCGGCGCCATCATCTATCTGGTGCTGGAGGAGCTGTTGTCGCAGTTCACCGAATACTCTGGGATCATCCTGGGTCCGGTGCTGCTCCTGATCGTGCTGTTCGCGCGCGGCGGCATCATGGGCCTGCTCGGGAGGATGCGCCGTGCCTGATCCCTTGCTCCGCGTCGACAATCTGGTGCGCCGCTTCGGTGGCATCACCGCGACCGACAACCTCTCGCTGGAGGTCAAGCCGGGCGAGCTGCACGCGATCATCGGCCCCAACGGTGCCGGCAAGACCACGTTGATCAGCCAGCTCACCGGGCAGCTGATGCCGAACTCCGGCAGCATCCATTTCGGCGGTCGCGACGTGACGCGGCTGCCGTCCTACAAGCGCAGCCGGCTCGGCCTGGCGCGTTCGTTCCAGATCACGTCGCTGCTCAAGGACTTCTCGGCGATCGACAATGTCGCGCTCGCCGCGCAGGCCCATGATGGCCACTCCTTCCGCTTCTGGGGCAATGCGCGGAAAGAGCCGCAGCTCCGCGAGGCCGCGGGCGCCGCGCTGGAGCGCGTCGGCCTCGGCAAGCGCGCCAATGTCGTGGTCTCGCAACTGAGCCATGGCGAGCAGCGTGAGCTTGAGCTTGCGGTGGCGCTCGCCACCAAGCCGCGGCTCCTGTTGCTGGACGAGCCGATGGCGGGCCTCGGCGTCACCGAATCCGCGCGAATGGTCGCGCTGCTCAAGGAGCTGCGCAAGGAGGTCACCATCGTGCTGGTCGAGCATGACATGGAGGCGGTGTTCGCGCTTGCCGACCGCATCACGGTGCTGGTCTACGGCCGCGTCATCGCCTGCGACGTGCCCGATGCGATCCGTAGGCATGACGAGGTCAAGCGCGCCTATCTCGGCGAACAGCATGCGGTGACGCGCCATGGCTGATCTCAAGACGGCTGAGACCCTTCTCGAAATCGACGCGATCGAGACCTGCTACGGGCTGAGCCAGGTGCTGTTCGGCCTGTCGTTGCAGATCAAGTCCGGCGAGATGGTCGCGCTGATGGGCCGAAACGGCATGGGCAAGACCACGACGATCCGCTCGATCATGGGGCTGACGCCGGCCCGCGCCGGCGCCATCCGCTTTGCCGGTGAAGCGGTGCGGGGGCTATCGTCTTACAGAATCGCGAAGCTCGGCATCGGGCTCGTGCCCGAGGGTCGCCAGATCTTCCCCAATCTCACCGTGCGCGAAAACCTCGTTGCCGCCTCAGGCAATCGCCTGGGCGCGTCCGATCCGTGGACGCTAGACAAAATCCACGCGCTGTTCCCGCGGCTCGCCGAGCGCGGCAGCAACATGGGCGTCACGCTCTCAGGCGGCGAGCAGCAGATGCTCGCGATCGGCCGCGCGCTGATGACCAACCCGAAACTGCTGATCCTCGATGAGGCCACCGAAGGCCTCGCGCCGCTGATCCGCGACGAGATCTGGAGCTGCCTGTCGATGCTCAAGGCGCGCGGGCAATCGGTGCTGGTGATCGACAAGAACGTCGAGAATTTGTCGCGCATCGCCGACCGCCACTACATCATCGAGCGCGGCAAGACGGTGTGGAGCGGGACCAGCGAGCAGCTGATCGCGGAGCCGGATCTGCAGCACAAATATCTGGGGATTTGATCGAATTGGCCTTCCCGTCATTGCGAGCGAAGCGAAGCAATCCATCGCGCCGAATATGCGGAAGCATGGATTGCTTCGTCGCTTCGCTCCTCGCAATGACAGTGCAGGAGCGTCAAAACATCTCAAAATATTCGCGCTGTTCCCAGTCCGACACCTCGGCCTGAAACCGTTCGATCTCCGCGTTCTTGATGAAGACGTAATAGTCCACGAACTCAGGCCCTAGTGCCTGGCGGAAGAACGGATCGTCCTGCAGCGCGAACACCGCCTCGCGTAGCGACTTCGGCAGCAGCGCGGCCTTGGTCTCGTAGGGCGTGTCCGCTGAAGGGCCGGGATCGAGCTTGCGGTCGACGCCGTCGAGGCCGGAAAGGATCTGGCTCGCCATGTAGAGATAGGGATTGGCCGCAGGCTCGCCGATCCGGTTCTCCAGCCGCGTCGCCGGATCATCGGCACCGCCGAGCACGCGGATCATCACGCCGCGGTTGTCGCGGCCCCAGATCGCGCGATCGGGCGCCAGCGAATAGGAGCGGTAGCGCTTGTAGCCGTTGATGGTCGGCGTCGTGAATACGGTCGAGGCCCGCGCGTGCTCGATCAGGCCGGCGAGATAGAAACGGCCGAACGAGCTCAGCGGCTCGCCGCTCTCCCTGGCCATGAACGCGTTCTCGCCGTTGGCGCGCGACACCAGCGATTGGTGCAGGTGCCAGCCGCTCGCGAACACGTTCGGCAGCTTCGGCCGGCACATGAAGGTGGCGTGATAACCGTGGCGGCGCGCGATCTGCTTCACCGCCGAGCGGAACAGCACCATGGTGTCGGCGGGCGCGAGCCCGACCGTCGGCTGGAAGGTGAACTCGCACTGGCTCGGGCCGAATTCGACCTCGACCGAGCGCAAGGGCAGGTCGAGCGCGATGATGTCGCGGCGGATGATCTCGAGCGCCGGCTCCATCAGATCGTAGCGCTGCTCGGTCAGATACTGGTAGCCCTGCGACAGCAGGCTGACCGATGGAGGGCGTCCGGGCTGGCCGGCATCCTCCGGCGCCATATGGGCGTCATCGAGCTTGAACAGATGGAATTCGACCTCGAGCCCGGCGACAAAGTCATAGCCGCGGTTTCCGAGCTGATCGAGCACCTTGCGATAGAGATTGCGGGTCGCGAACGGCACCGGACGGCCGTCGTTGAAATAAAGGTCGCAGAGCAGCCAGCCGGTGGTCGGCGCCCAGGGCAGCACGCGGAACGTGGTGGGGTCGGCGACCATCAGCACGTCGGCCGCGCCCTCCATCTCCTTCATGCCGAAGCCGCCGCCGGCGGTGAACACCGGGAACACCGTCTTGTGTGAGGTGTCCTTGGCCAGCATCGTCGTGGTGATCGAGCAGCCGCCCTCCAGCGAGCGCACTGCTTCGCTTGCGATCAGCGTCTTGCCGCGCAGGATGCCGTGCTGGTCGGGAAACGACAGCCTGACGATTTCGAGATTGTTCTCTTCGACGATGCGGCGGAGGCGGGATGCCGCCTCCTTCTGCTCGTCCGACCACAGGCCGTGACGCTCGACAAAGCTCAAGGCGTCACTCCTTTGTTTCTGTAGTCGTCATTGCGAGCGAAGCGAAGCAATCCACGCATCCACAAGCGCGGAAAGATGGATTGCTTCGTCGCTTCGCTCCTCGCAATGACGGTGGCTTCATCGGATACGTCACTCCGCCGCGGTCAGATGATGCACCTTGCCGGCGATCTCGCGCGGCACGGGAGCGGCCCACGGCGCGCCGCGGCGGCGCTTCACGTCGACTTCCATCCAGTAGAGCTCCCAGCCCTGGGTCGGCCCGATGCCATCCATCGTGGCCGGGCCCTGGATGCTGCGCGCACTGGCGTCATCGAGGAACGGCATCGGCTTCTCGCCGCCGGCGACCTTCTCGATCTCCTGCCGCAGCAGGCGGCGATACTGCACGATCGCCTTGTCGCTCTGACCGAGATGTTCGTTGGTGCGATCCTGGATCGGCCCCATCGATTCCACCGCCCACTGGTCGTGGACGTTGATGTCGGTGCCCATGCCGGTGTAGGTCGCGGTATCCTGCTCGTGCGGATCGAAGCCGTAATCGTTGCTCTTGTTCTTGCGCGACTTGTAGTCCGGCAGCTCGTAGAGCTCGAGCCGCTGGTCGCGCATCTTCTGCTTGTCGACCGGGGCTGCGTAGCTGGTGAAGATCGCGTACCAGTAGCAGTTCTCGTCATCAACAGGCACGTGCCACTGCGTGATCGTCATCTCCGTCGACATCGGAATGACGAAGCCGTGCGGGAACAGCTGGTTGGTCACGCGCACATGGGTGCGCTCCTCGTCGAGCTCGCGCAGCGCGATCAGGCGCAGGCCGTATTCGGTGTGCTCGACATTGATGATCGGGCGATCGTATTCGCGCAGGATCTTGGTCATCGGCATGTCAGAGCCGGCCGAAGCGCCGCGGAATTGCTTGCCGTAGGCCGCTGACGTGTCCTCGTCTTCGAAGAAGCGATGCAGAAAGGAGGCGTGCGCCGGGTCGATGCCGACCTCGAGCGCCTGCAGCCAGTTGCAGTTCATGTGGCCCTTGAACGCGAAGGTGTGGCTGTCGGGTGCGACAAAGCAGTCGAGCTCGGGGAAGGCCGGTGGCTCGCCTTCGCCGAGATAAGCCCAGAGGATG
The DNA here is from genome assembly GCF_001542415.1 of Bradyrhizobium macuxiense. Classification (GTDB taxonomy): domain Bacteria; phylum Pseudomonadota; class Alphaproteobacteria; order Rhizobiales; family Xanthobacteraceae; genus Bradyrhizobium; species Bradyrhizobium macuxiense. The sequence continues at coordinate 39,977 of NZ_LNCU01000035.1, read as the reverse complement.
CCGCTCTTCTCGATCACTGGATAAGAACGCTGCTTGATGCCCTTGCAAAGCTGCGAGCCGGCGGGCTCAGCCGGTGTCTCGATGCACTGGCCGCTCGCGTCAAACAGCCATCCATGGAAGGCGCAGCGCAGCCCGCCATTCTCCAGCCGGCCGAAGGCGAGGTCGGCGCCGCGATGCGCGCAGTGGCGATCGATCAAGCCGTAGCGGCCGTCCTCGCCGCGAAACAGCACCAGGTTCTCGCCGAGCAGCCGCACGGGGCGCACCGGGCGCGAGCCCTGCAACTCGTCCACCAGCGCCGCCGGCTGCCAGTACATCCGCATCAATTTCCCGCAGGGGTCTTTGCGGCCGGTGCGGGTGATCAGGTCGTTCGCTTCCTGGCTCATCATGGCGGCGTCTCCCAAGATTGGATTTGTTCGCCTATTGAACGAATGTGCGGATTATGCCATGTCTGGTCTGGACAGCAAGTCCAATTTTCGAACCGTTCAAAGCCGAACCCCAACCTGAACCAAATGCCAAAGCTGAAGCGGACCGATCAGGACGAGCGTGCCACCGACTTCGTCGAGGCGCTCGATCGCGGCCTGCGCCTGTTGCAGGTGTTCGGCACTGTTAGCGGTCCGGCGACACTGAGCGATCTGGCGCGTGCCGCCGACCTGCCGCGCGCGACCGCGCGGCGTATCCTGTTCACGCTCGCGCATGGCGGCTTCGTCATGACTGACGGCAAGCTGTTCACGCTGACGCCGCATGTGCTGACGCTGGCGGGCTCCTTCCTGCAATCGAACCAGGTGGTGACGGTGCTGCAGCCGGTGCTCGATCGCATCGCGACCGCGGCGCAGGAGATTGCATCGCTCGCGCTGCTCGACGGCGACGATGTCGTGTTCGTGGCGCGCTCGAGCCCGACACGGGTGTTCTCCGCCGGTCTCGATATCGGCTACCGGCTGCCGGCGTTCTGCACCTCGGTCGGCCGCGCGATGCTCGGCCGGCTCGGCGATGCCGAACTTGCTGAGAGACTGAAGGTGATGCGCCGCGAGGCCGTGACGCCGCAGACCGTGACCGATCCAAAGCGACTGCTCGCCACCATCATCGCCGATCGCGAACAGGGCTATTCGCTGGTCGACCGCGAGGCGGAGCCGCATTTCCGTTCGATCTCGGTGCCGGTGCGTCGCTATGACGGCACCATCGTCGCGGCCATCAACATGGGCGCCCACGTCGATCGCGTGCCGGCGAAGGAGTTGATCGACCGCTTCCTACCGCTGCTGCGGGAAGGGGCCGAGGATGTGAAGAGCAGGCTGCTGTGAGGTGGTTACAGCGCGACGCTGCGCAGCCCGAAGCTCCGCGCTTCATTCTGCAGCACGGGCCGCACCGAGTCGATCAGCCGCGCGGCAGCAGCATCGACCGAAAGTCCGGCGGTGTCGACCACGGCGGACGCGCGCGCGTAGAGCGGCTCGCGGCTGACCAGGATGTTGCGCAACTCCGCCATCGCCGAGCGGTCGTCGGCCATCGGCCGCAAATCACCCTGGCGGCGGACGCGGGCCATGTGCTCTTCGGGCTCGGCCTTCAGCCAGATCGTGTAGAACGACGACAGGATCAGGTCGAAGGTCAGGGCCTCCGAGACGATGCCGCCGCCGGTCGCGAGCACCATCAATTCCTTCCGCGCCAATAGCTGCGTCAGTGCCGCCTGCTCCATGCGGCGAAAGCCTTCCTGGCCGTAGAGCGCGATGATCTCGGCGACCGAGAGGCCGTTCTGCGTCTCGATCTCCTTGTTGAGCTCGACGAAGCTCCAGCCGATCTTCTTCGCCAGCATCCGGCCGAGCGTGGTCTTGCCGGCGCCGCGCAGTCCGATCAGCGCGATGCCGGAGAACGACGCGCGCCGCGGTGCCGAGGGGCTGCCGCCGGCGAGGATGTCCTTGGCCTGCGCGATCTGGCTCGGTGTCGCCTTGCGCAGCAGATCGCGGATGACGGCCCAGTCGGGTGCAGGCTCATCCGACGGGATGAGGTCTTCGAGATGCGCACCCATCGCGCCCGCGACGCGGCGCAGCAGCACGATCGAGACATTCCCTTTGCCGCTCTCGAGCTGGGCGATGTAACGTTCGGAAATGCCCGAGACCTTGGCGAGCACCTTGCGCGACATGCCGCGCAGGGCGCGCGTCGTGCGCACGCGCTGGCCGAGCTGCTCGAGGAAGTCGGATTCGGGATCGTTATCCTGGGTCATCGTCCCTGTGCGGCGCGCGGTTTCAGGAAACATAGTGCCGACGAGGATTGACAGCAAGCCAATGTAGTGGCTTTGTATGAATTATAATTCTTAAATTCACAGGAGAGGGAAGCGTGGCGCGTTCGGGTCCGAGGAGCGGGGCATGACTTATAACGCGGTGACCTGGTTGCTCGATCGCAATGTCGACGAAGGCCGCGGCGGCAAGATCGTCTTCGACGACACTGTGTCGAAGCTCACCTACGGCGAGCTGCAGCAGCAGACGCGCCGGCTCGCGAACATGCTGCGCCGGCTCGGCGTCCGCCGCGAAGAGCGGGTCGCGATGATCATGCTGGACACGGTCGACTTCCCGATCGTGTTCTTGGGCGCGATCCGCGCCGGCGTGGTGCCGGTGCCGCTGAACACGCTGCTGACCGCGGAGCAGTATGCCTACATCCTCGGCGATTGCCGCGCGCGCGTGCTGTTCGTCTCCGAAGCGCTGTTGCCCATCGTGAAGGATGTCATCGGGCGCATGCCTGACCTCGAGCATGTCGTGGTCTCCGGCAAGGACGCGCACGGTCACAAGACATTCTCCGACGAGCTCGCGCGCGAGAGCGACGTGTTCGCCACCGTGGTGACGCACGCCGACGAGCCGGCGTTCTGGCTGTATTCGTCGGGCTCGACCGGCATGCCGAAGGGCGTGCGCCATCTGCATTCCAATCTCGCCGCGACGGCGGAGACCTATGCCAAGCAGGTGCTCGGCATTCGCGAGGACGATGTCAGCCTGTCGGCGGCCAAGCTGTTCTTCGCCTATGGCCTCGGCAATGCCTTGACCTTCCCGATGTCGGTCGGCGCCACCACGGTGCTGAATTCGGAGCGTCCGACCCCGGCCGTGATGTTCGCGCTGATGAACAAATATCACCCCAGCATCTTCTTCGGCGTGCCGACCTTGTTCGCCTCGATGCTGAACGACGAGACGATGAAGACGCAGCGTGGCGGCGACCGCCTGCGCATCTGCACCTCGGCGGGTGAAGCGCTGCCGGAATCGGTCGGCAATGCCTGGAAGTCGCGCTTCGGCGTCGACATCCTCGACGGCGTCGGTTCGACTGAGCTGCTGCACATCTTCCTGTCCAACGCACCCGGCGACATCAGATACGGCACCTCGGGCCGTCCGGTGCCCGGCTACAAGGTGCGGCTCGTCAATGAGCAGGGAGCCGAGGTGGCCGACGGTGAGGTCGGCGAGCTCTTGGTCGATGCACCCTCGGCCGGTGAAGCCTACTGGAACCAGCGCAACAAGAGCCGCTCGACCTTCGAGGGCGCGTGGACCCGCACCGGCGACAAATATGTCCGCGACGCCGAGGGCCGCTACACCTTCTGCGGCCGCGCGGACGACATGTTCAAGGTCTCGGGCATCTGGGTCTCGCCGTTCGAGGTCGAGAGCGCGCTGATCACCCATCCGTCGGTGCTGGAAGCCGCCGTCGTGCCGGAGGCCGATCCCGAGGGGCTGCTGAAGCCGAAGGCGTTCGTGGTGCTGCGTCCCGGCACCTCGACCGATGGGCTGCGCGAGGCGCTGAAGGAGCACGTCAAGCAGAAGATCGGGCCGTGGAAATATCCGCGCTGGATCGACGTGGTGGATTCACTTCCGAAGACCGCGACGGGCAAGATCCAGCGGTTCAAGTTGCGCGACGGTGCGCAATAGCGCCTCCGCGTGTCGTCCCGGCCTAGTGCGCAATTGCGCACGGGAGCCGGGACCATAACCACAGGCGTTAGTTGTTGCGCAAAGCCGTCGAACACCATCTCTCCAAACGAAGGCCGCGGCGTATGGGTCCCGGCCTTCGCCGGGACGACGAGTGAGGAAGGCCCTACCATGCAGGATTTGACACCCTCAGGCTTCCTCACCATCGACGACGCCGATCTCGAATACCGCATGATCGGCCCAATGCCTGACGCGGCGCCGACCATCGTGATGCTGCATGAAGGGCTCGGCTCGGTCGGGCTGTGGGGCGACTTCCCGGAGAAGCTACAGGCTGTGACCGGCGCCGGCGTGTTCGTCTATTCGCGTGCGGGCTATGGCGCGTCGAGCCCGGTCGAGCTGCCGCGCCCGGTCGACTACATGCATATCGAGGCGCTGGAGGTATTGCCGAAGCTGCTCGACCGGATCGGCTTCCGCCGCGGACTGCTGGTCGGCCATTCCGACGGCGCGTCGATTGCTGCGATCTATGCCGGCTCGCGCCAGGATCATCGCCTGCAAGGCATCGCACTGCTCGCGCCGCATTTCATCGTCGAGGACATCTCGGTGAAATCGATTGCCGAGATCAAGACGGCGTATGAGACCACCAACCTGAAAGAGAAGCTCGCGCGCTGGCACAAGAATGTCGACAACGCGTTCTACGGTTGGAACGGAGTCTGGCTCAACCCGGCATTCCGCGATTGGGATATCTCCGACTATCTCGCCTACATCCGCGTGCCCGTGCTGATCGTGCAGGGGGCGGACGATCAATACGGCACGATGCGCCAGATCGAGATCGCCCAGGAGGAGTGCTACTGCCCGGTCGATGTCGCTGCCATCGAAGGCGCCGGCCATTCGCCGCACCGCGAGGCGGCCGCGGTGACACTTGAAACGGTCGTCGAATTCGCTCAGGCGGCGTTGCGCGACGACCAGACCCTGGCAGCGTGACCTCTGCACTCAGCGTAGGTCGTTGGACGAACTGGTATTTTCTACCAGCATGAAACAAAATGCATGTTTTTGAATTTTGAACTAGACCAGATCGAAAACATGCATTATTGTGCATGTAAATCGACAAATCAAACAAGCAACAGCGAAGGGTGGCCCAATGGCTGGCGACGATCGCGTCCTCGCAGGCGGGGCGAAATACATCGATTTCCAGACCGAGCCGTCGCGCTACCGGCACTGGAAGCTGGACGTGCAGGGCGACGTCGCGACGCTCACCATGGACGTCGACGAGAATGCCGGCCTGTTCGAGGGCTATCAGCTCAAGCTGAATTCCTACGACCTCGGCGTCGACATCGAGCTGGCGGACGCCGTGCAGCGGCTGCGCTTCGAGCACCCCGAGGTCAAGGTCGTGGTGATGCGCTCGGGCAAGAACCGCGTGTTCTGCGCCGGCGCAAACATCCGCATGCTGGCGGGCTCGACCCACGCCCACAAGGTCAACTTCTGCAAATTCACCAACGAGACCCGCAATGGTTTCGAGGACTCCAGCGAGAACTCCGGCCAGAGCTTCATCACCGTTGTGAACGGCACCGCGGCCGGCGGCGGCTACGAACTGGCGCTGGCGACCGACCACATCATGATGGCCGATGACGGTGCGGCCGCGGTCGCGCTGCCGGAGGTGCCGCTGCTCGCGGTGCTGCCGGGAACCGGCGGGCTCACCCGCGTGGTCGACAAGCGCAAGGTGCGCCGCGACCATGCCGATTTCTTCTGCACCATCGAGGAAGGCATCAAGGGCAAGCGCGCGGTCGCCTGGCGCCTGGTCGACGAGATCGCGCCGAACAGCAAGCTCGAAGGCAAGCTTACCGAACGCGTCAAGGAATTCGCCGCGAAGTCGAAGCGCAACGGCACAGGTCCCGGCATCACGCTGGCGCCGCTGAAGCGGACCATCGACGACAGCGCGATCCGCTACGGCTCTGTCAGCGTCGATATCGACCGCGCGGCGCGCATCGCCACCATCTCGATCAAGGCGCCGGAAGCAGCGCCGCCGGCCAACATCGACGGCATGATCGCGCAGGGCGCGTCGTTCTGGCCGCTGCAGGTCGCCCGCGAGCTCGACGATGCGATCCTGCATCTGCGCATCAATGAGCTCGAGATCGCGATGCTGGTGTTCAAGAGCCATGGCGACGCCGCCAATGTCGTCGCCTATGACGGCTTCCTCGAAGCCAACAAGTCGCACTGGCTGGTCAACGAGATCAGGCATTACTGGAAGCGCGTGCTCAAGCGCATCGACGTTACCTCGCGCACGCTGGTGACGCTGGTCGAGCCCGGCTCCTGCTTCGTCGGCACGCTGGCCGAACTCGTGTTCGCCGCCGACCGCTCCTACATGCTGATCGGCCAGAAGCAGGGCGACAATCGCGCCCCGCCGACCATCGAACTGACCGCGATGAATTTCGGGCCGTATCCGATGAGCCATGGCCTGACCCGGCTGCAGTCGCGCTTCCAGGCCGACCCGTCGGATATCGAGCGCGCACAGGCCTCGATCGGCAAGGCGCTCGATGCGGAAGAGGCCGAGGAGCTCGGTCTCGTCACCTTCGCGCTCGACGACATCGACTGGGACGATGAGGTGCGCGTGTTCTTCGAGGAACGCACCTCGTTCTCGCCCGACGGTCTCACCGGCATGGAAGCCAATTTGCGCTTCGTCGGGCCGGAGACCATGGAATCGAAGATCTTCTCGCGCCTCACGGCGTGGCAGAACTGGATCTTCCAGCGGCCGAACGCAGTCGGTGAAGACGGCGCGCTGCGCCGCTACGGCACCGGCCAGAAGGCGCAATTCGACATGACGAGGGTTTAGGAATTTTCGCCGTCATCCTGAGGTGCGAGCGTTAGCGAGCCTCGAAGGATGAATATGACCAAGCCAGCATCCTTCGAGACGCGGCGAAGACGCCGCTCCTCAGGATGACGGTCGAGCAAGACGCGATACTCGAAACGATACCCAGGAGCACGCCATGAACGTGAACATCATGAACGTCGATTACTCGACCAAGATTCCGAACAACGTGAATCTCGCCGAGGATCGCCAGGTGCTGAAGGCGCTGGAGGGCTGGCACCCCGGCTACATGGATTGGTGGAGCGACATGGGCCCGGACGGCTTCCAAGAATCGCTCGTCTATCTGCGCACCGCCTATTCGGTCGATCCGCGCGGCTGGGCCAAGTTCGACTATGTGCGCATGCCGGAATATCGCTGGGGCATCCTGCTTGCGCCGCAGGAAGAGAACCGTGTCATTCCGTTCGGCGAGGATTACGGCAAGCCGGCCTGGCAGGAGGTCCCCGGCGAGCATCGCGCGATGCTGCGCCGCCTGATCGTGATCCAGGGCGACACCGAGCCGGCCTCGGTCGAGCAACAGCGCCATCTCGGCAAGACCGCACCCTCGCTCTACGACATGCGCAACCTGTTCCAGGTCAATGTCGAGGAAGGCCGCCATCTCTGGGCAATGGTCTACCTGCTGCAGAAATATTTCGGCCGCGACGGCCGCGAGGAAGCCGACGATTTGCTGCGCCGCCGCTCGGGTGACGCGGATTCGCCGCGCATGCTCGGCGCCTTCAATGAAGCGACGCCGGACTGGCTGTCGTTCTTCATGTTCACCTACTTCACCGACCGCGACGGCAAGATGCAGCTGCACTCGCTGGCGCAGTCGGGCTTCGATCCGCTGTCGCGCACCTGCCGCTTCATGCTGACCGAGGAAGCCCACCACATGTTCGTCGGCGAGACCGGCATCACCCGCGTCGTGCAGCGCACCTGCGATGCGATGCAGGAAGCCGGGATCACCGATCCGACCGATATCGCCAAGGTCCGTGCGCTCGGCGTGATCGACCTGCCGACGATCCAGAAGAAGCTGAACCTGCACTATTCGCTGTCGCTCGACCTGTTCGGTTCGGAGGTCTCGACCAACGCGGCGAATGCCTTCAATGCCGGCATCAAGGGCCGCTACAAGGAAACCACGATCGACGACGACCATCAGCTCAAGAGCTCGACCTATCCGGTCATGAAGCTGATCGACGGCCAGATCAAGATGGTCGACGAGCCGGCGCTGACCGCGCTCAATATGCGCCTGCGCGACGACTACACGCAGGATTGCGTCAAGGGCATGCTGCGCTGGAACAAGGTGATCTCGACTGCGGGCTATGACTACAAGCTCACGGTGCCGAATACCGCCTTCCACCGCCAGATTGGCGAGTTCAAGGACGTCCACGCAACGCCCGACGGCCTCGTGATCGACGATACGACCTGGGCCAAGCGCAGGAACGACTGGCTGCCGTCGACCGAGGACGGCGACTTCATCGCCTCGCTGATGAAGCCGGTGACCGAGCCCGGCGAGTTCGCCTCCTGGATCTCCGCGCCCAAGGTCGGCATCGACAACAAGCCCGGCGATTTCGAGTATGTGAGGATCGAGAGCTGATCGCCTGAGAGTTCTCTCTCCTCCCGAGAGAGTTGGAGAGGGGCGAGCCGAAAGGTCCCTGGCTTGCCCCTTTTCTTTGTCTGAAACAGCAGTCCCGACGACATGACAGCCGGCGCGCGAAGCGAGGCGTGACGGAGTGAGCCACGTCCCGTCTTGACAAGCGCTGTGCGTTCGCGCCGAGATATCCCATTCAAACAAGATGGACCGCGACGATTGTCGTTGCGGCTTGGGAATGCGGTGGTGCGGTCATGAGTGAAGAAGCGTTTCCCGGTCCCGACCTGCGTCCGCTCAAGCTTCAGATCGGCGAACTGACGATCGCGGGCTTCGAGAGCTCGGGCACCGGCCGCGATATCCTTCTCGTGCACGGCAATTCATCCTCGTCGCGGATCTGGCAGAAGCAGCTCCAGGGGCCGCTCGGCGCCAAGTATCGGATCGTTGCGATCGATCTCCCGGGTCATGGTGCGTCCTCGCGGCCATCCAATCCGGAGCAGGGCTATTCGGGCGAAGGCTATGCATCCTGCCTTGCTTCCATTGCACGCGAAATCGGCCTGAAGGACGCGGTGGTCGTGGGCTGGAGCCTCGGCGGCCATGCGGTGATCAATGCGGCCGCGTCCCTGCCGGCGGCTGGGCTCATGATCTTCGGCACGCCGCCCGTCGCCAAGACCCCGGACGGATTTTCCGGCTTCAAGGGATTGTCGGCCACCACCTTCACGCCGGCGCCTGATGATGCCGCGATTGAGGAGTGGATGCAGTCGGCCTTCGCTCCGGGCTATTCGCTGCGGCCATCCTTCTTCGAAGCCGATTTTCGTCGCACCGACGGCAATGCGCGCGGCTATCTCGGCGCCAGCGTGCAGGCCGGCCGCTTTGCCGACGAGGCCGAGATCGTGCGCAATCTGACAATCCCGCTGGCGATCGTGCATGGGAGCGAAGAGCAGATCGTCGATCTCGGCTATCTGCAGCGGCTGCCCGCGCCGACACTGTGGCGCGGACAGGTTCAGGTGATCGACGGTGCCGGCCACACCACACAATGGGAGAAGGCGGACGCCTTCAACCGCACCCTCGACGCCTTCGCATCGAGTCTTTGAGGGCGTGATTTCCTTCACCTCTCCCCGCTTGCGGGGAGAGGTCGGATCGCCTTTGCGATCCGGGTGAGGGGGTACAGGTCTCTCGGCACTCGTGCGCGCGGAGAGGAGCCCCTCACCCCAACCCTCTCCCCGCAAGAGCGGGGCGAGGGAGTGCACTTCCGATGCCATGCGATCGCGCGACCTTACCCCGCGATCTCCAGTCCCGCCGTCGCATAGACCACGCCACCGTCAACGGCGATGGTCGCCCCGACCACGTAGTCGCCGGCGCGCGAGGCGAGATAGATCGCGGTACCCGCCATGTCCTCATCGGTCCCGACGCGGCGCGCCGGAACGCGCTTGGCGACCTCGTCCCCATGATCGCGCGCGGCGCGGTTCATGTCCGATTTGAACGCGCCCGGCGCGATCGCCGTGACGTTGACGTGGTCTTTGACCAGCCTGGTCGCCATGCGCCGCGTCAGATGAATGACCGCAGCCTTGCTCGCCGCGTAGGAATAGGTCTCCATCGGATTGACGAAGATGCCGTCGATCGAGGCGATGTTGATCACTTTCGCCGGCTGTTCGGCGCTGGCCGCGGCGCGCAACGGCTTGGCCAGTGCCTTGGTCAGGAAGAACAGGGCCTTGACGTTGAGGTCCATGACCTTGTCCCAGCCGCTCTCGGGGAATTCGTCGAAGTCGGCGCCCCATGCAGCGCCGGCATTGTTGACGAGGATGTCGAGCTTCGGCTCGAGCTTGATGATCTCGCCGGCGAGCTTCTCGCAGCCCTCGACCGTCGAGATGTCGATCGGCAGCGCGATGCATTCGCCGTCATAGGCAGCGGAAAGCTCCTTGGCGGTGACCTCGCATGGCCCGGCCTTGCGCGCGGTGATGTAGACCTTGGCCGCGCCTTGCGCGAGGAAGCCGGCCGCGATCATCTTGCCGATGCCGCGCGAGCCGCCGGTCACCAATGCGACGCGGCCCTTGAGTGAGAACAGATCCTTGAACATGCGTTCCTCCGTTGCGTTGCCAGTGGTTCTGGGCGCGGCAGGGGAACGAGTCAAGGAAGCTGACGCACCCTCTCCCACAAGGGGAGAAGGGAAGTGAGTGAGTTTGTAGTCCGGATGCGGCCTACGCCGCGTCGATGCGGCGGAAACCGTTCCACACTGCGGTGGCGGCGCCGGAGGTCAGGACGGGCAGCAGACGCGCCTCCTGGTAATTGCCGTTCAGCGAGACGCGCTGCAGGGCCGTCAAATGCTCGGTGCTTTCGGCGAACAACATGCCCGGCCGCGTCGTCACCGCGGTCCTGAAACCGATCGCCTTGGCGAGCGCGAATTCGCGCTGCCCGGCGGCCATCCGGTCGCCGTAGGGATAGGCGAGATGCAGCACTGGCCGTTGCAGCGCGTCCTCGATCCGGGCGCGGCTGGTCATCAGCTCGAACGACGCGATCGTCTCGCTCTGCTTGGCGAGATTGCAATGGGTGATGGTGTGCGCGCCGATGGTGACGAGCGGATCGCAGGCGAAGCTGCGCAGTTCGCTCCAGGACAGGCAGAGCTCGCGCGCGATGCGAGCCTCGTCGACGTTGTGACGACTGCAGAGTGCGGAGATTTCGCGCTGCACGTCCTGCTCGCCGGGCAGCGCGCGCAGCCAGCCGTGCATGCGGTCGAACGCCGCCTGCTTGGCTTGTGCCGTCGAAGCATCGAGGCGCGTCATGCTGCCGCCGATCGGCACCTCGATCGCGGACGCGGAGGCGATCACCCGCTCCAGCGCGATCCACCACAGCCGGCCGGAGCCCTCGGCGAAATCGCTGGCGACGTAGACGGTCAGCGGCGCGTCGAACTCGCGCATCACAGGCAATGCGAAGTCCCGGTTGTCGCGATAGCCGTCGTCGAAGGTGAAGCAGGCGAAGCGCCGCTCGAAATTCCGTTCGGTGAGGCGACGATGCGCCTCGTCGATACTGATGATGTCGACGTGGAGCGCACGCAGATGCATCAGCATCGCGCGCAGGAAGTCCGGTTCAACCTCGAGATGGTGATTCGGCTGGAACGAATCGTCGCGTCGCGGGCGGACGTGGTGCAGCATGAAGATCGCGCCGACGCCGGCGAAGATCGGTCGCAGCAGGACGTGTGCGCCCGAAAAATAAAGTGCCTCCAGCCCGGCGCGGATCACGGTGTTGCGAAGCTGTTTCATGAGCGCACGGCGGGCGATTTGCATTCCGCCACAAACTTAGCGAAAGACCACTGAAGAAACTGTTAGCCTGATCGGAACAGGGCGCTCTGCCGGGGATCGCGATTTGGGGTTTGACAGCCAGCCAAGGGTTTGTTTTCTCTCTGTTTCCCGAGCCGCAGGACCCTGAATGCACGGACTTTTCAAGTGGAGTAGCAAATGGTGGCCGGGCGTGATTCCGCTGGTCATCTTTTGGGGTATTGCGGCCTGGACCAGCACGGCGACGGTCGAAGCCGATCTCGCGGCGCGTTCTAATGCCGCACTCAAGGATACCGTCCTCGACAAGCGTCGAATCAGCGTCGATGGCCGCGATGTGACCTTTGCTGCGAATGCATTTTCGGAAGACGGCCGCCTCAGCGCGGTGGCGTCCGTCGAAGCCGTGCCAGGCGTGCGGCTCGTCAACGACGAGACCCGTCTTGTTCCCGAAGCCAAGCCGTATGTCTGGTCCGCCGAACGCGACGTCGGGAAGGTGACGCTTGGCGGCAACGCGCCGTTGCCGTCGAGCAAGGGCAAGCTGATGGAGGCCGCGAAGGCCAATCTCGGTGGTATCGAAGTCGCGGATCAGATGGCGCTCTCGCGCGGCGCGCCGACGCGTTTCGACGCCGCCGCGCTGTTGCTGCTCGACCAGATCGGCAAGCTGAAGGACGGCAAGATCACATTGACCGACACCAAGGTCAGCCTCGCAGGCATGGCGCGCGAGCTCGGTGGGCGCGAGGCGATCGTGGGAGCGCTGAAGAACCTTCCCGAGGGTTATTCGATCGCGGCCAATGACATCCAGGCCCCGCCTTACGTATTCCAGGCCTACAAGGATCCGGTCGCGCTGACGCTGACGCTGACCGGCTACGTCCCCGACAACAACACGCATGCGGCACTGGTCGCTGCCGCCGGTCGCAAGTTCTTCAGCGAGAAGGTCGTCGACAATCTGAAGGCCAGCGTCGGCGCGCCCTCGGGCTTTGCCGCAGCCGTGGTGCCCGCGCTCGGCGCGCTGTCGCGGCTGTCGACCGGAACGCTGGTGGTGTCCGATCGCGAGGTGAAGCTGTCGGGCGATGCGCTCTATGACGCCGCCGCCGGCCAGATCCGCAACGGCCTGGGCAAGGACTTTCCGCAAGGCTGGCAGTTCAAGGCCGAGGTCACCGTCAAGCCGCCATCCGCGCCGGTCGACGCCTCGGTGTGCCAGCAATTGTTCGCCGACCTCCTGGTGAAGGGACGAATCCGTTTCGAGTCCGGCAAGGCCGACATCGTGCCGGATTCCGCAGGCCTGCTCGATCGCCTGATCGAGATAGCGATGCGCTGCCCGACGACCAACATCGAGGTCGCCGGCCACACCGACAGCGACGGTGATGAAGCTGCCAACCAGGCGCTGTCGGAAAAGCGCGCGCAGGCGGTGGTGGATTATCTCGTCCGTGCCGGATTGCCGGCCAGCCGCTTCACGGCGGTCGGCTTCGGCAGCACGCAGCCCCTGGCCGGCAACGACACTGAAGACGGCAAGGCGCAGAACCGGCGCATCGAATTCGTGGTGAAGTAGCGATGACCGCTGTAGCGACATTCTTCTGGGGTTGGTTGCTGACGGCGCTGCTGCTCGGCTTCTGCATGGGCTGGATCGCCGTGGTGCATCGGGCGCAGGGCGTTCCGAAGGTCTGGATCGGCTGGCTGTCGCTGCTCGCGATTGCGCTGGTGGCGGCGTCGTTCACGCGGATCGTGCCCGGCCGCTTCGGCTATTGGCTCGATCTCTTCCTGGTGATGTTCGCGCTCTATCTGTGCGGCTGCGCCGTCGGCTCCTGGCTGCGCGACTGGGTGGTGTCGCGCAGCAAGCCCGCGAGCTGACCTCCAAATCCTTCCGTTCCTAAGTCCCGGCTGGCGCCGCGTGACGCCAGCCGCAATCTTCTTGCCTGTTGACAATCAATACGTACGTACGTATTGATTGTCATGCCAAAGCCATCCCTCCGCGATGCCATCCTCGACGCCGGCCTGAAGGCCATGTTCCGCACCGGCTATCACGGCACCAGCGTGCGCGACGTCACCGCCGCCGCCGGCGCGCCGCAGGGCTCGTTTACCAACCATTTCCGGTCAAAGGAGCTGTTTGCCTCCGAAGTGCTCGACCGCTACTTCCTCCATGTGCGGGGCCTCGTGGCCGAAGCTCTGGGCGATACGTCGCTCACGCCGCGCGAGAGGCTCAAGCGTTACCTCGATCTCATCACCGGCAAGCTTGCCAATGACGGCTTCACCCGCGGCTGCCTGATCGGCGATTTCAGCCTCGAAGCGTCGGGCTCGAGCGAGATGCTGCGCGAACAACTCGACGCGATCTTCAATGAGTGGCGCGCGCCGTTTGCGGCCTGCATTGCCGAGGCTCAGGCCAAGGGCGAGATCGCGTCCGATTTCGATCCCCATGCGCTCGCCGATTTCCTGCTCGCATCCTGGCAGGGCGCGATGCTGCGCATGAAGGTCGAGCGCAGCGCGGCCGCCCTCGACCGTTTCAAGACCATCGCATTCCAAACCGTGTTCAAGGAGTTGCCATGACTGTACCTGCCGAGATCAGCCTGCATCACCGGTCCGTACGCGGATCCACGATGGCCTATCGCGAGACCGGACGTCACGGCGCGCCGCACGTGCTGTTCCTGCACGGCAATCCGACGTCGTCCTACATCTGGCGCAACATCATGCCGCTGACGGCTTCAGTCGGGCACTGCATTGCGCCCGACCTGATCGGCTACGGCCAATCCGGCAAGCCCGACATCGCCTACCGCTTCGTCGACCACGCAGATTATCTCGACGCGCTGATCGACGATCTCGGCATTGGCTCGGCCTATCTCGTCGCGCAGGACTGGGGCACGGCGCTGGCGTTTCATCTCGCGGCGCGCCGCCCGGATTTCGTGCGCGGACTCGCTTTCATGGAGTTCATCCGTCCGATGCGCGACTGGTCCGATTTCCACCAGCATGAAGCGACGCGCGACACGTTCCGCAAATTCCGCACACCGGGTGAGGGCGAAGCGATGGTCCTCGACCGCAATGTGTTCGTCGAGCGCGTGCTGCCGGGCTCGATCCTGCGCAAGCTCAGCGAGGAGGAGATGGCCGCCTATCGCGCGCCGTTTGCAACGCGCGAGAGCCGCAAGCCGACATTGATGCTGCCGCGCGAATTGCCGATCGCGGGCGAGCCGGCAGATGTCGATCAGGCGCTCACCGCAGCGCACGCGGCGCTTGCGGCCTCGACCTATCCCAAGCTGCTGTTCGTGGGAACGCCGGGCGCGTTGGTCTCGCCGGCCTTCGCCACCAAGTTCGCCGCGACGCTCAAGCATTGCGCGGTCATTCAACTCGGCGCCGGCGCACACTATCTACAGGAGGATCATCCTGAGGCGATCGGCCGCACGGTGGCCGGCTGGCTCGCCGGTATCGAGGCCGTCGGCGCACGGCGCCTTGCAGCATGAACGGATGGGAGAGCATGACATGACCGATCTCTCGATCACCTATTGCCGGCCCTGCGGTTACGAGAAACGCGCGAAGGAGGTCGCCGCGCTGCTGCGCGAGCGCCTCGGGCTCGATGCCGTGCTGGTGCCCGGCAAGGGCGGCATCTTCGAGGTCAAGCTCGGCGACAAGGTCGTCGCCAAGCGCGCCAAGGGGCATTTCCCCGATGCCGGCGAAATCGTCGCTGCGGTCGCTGCGGCGCGGGCATGACGATGAGCGGGCCTGGCTCCTCTCCGCTCGCCTGGCGCGACGATCTGTCCGCGATCGACTGGGACGAACTGTCGGCGCTCTACCGCGTGGCGCCGCTCGGCGACAAGAGCGCCGCCGACCTGAAGCTCGTGTTCGGCAACAGCATGTTTCGCGTCTTCGCCTTCGGGGACGGCCGGCTGGTCGGCGCCGGCCGCGCGCTCGCCGACGGCCGCGACTGCGCCTATCTCTGCGACATCGCCGTGCATCCGACCCATCAGGGCCGCGGGCTCGGTAAGGAGATCGTGCAACGGCTGGTTCGCCTGTCGGCCGGGCACCGCAAGATCATTCTCTATTCGGTGCCCGACAGGGAGCCGTTCTACGCGTCCTTCGGCTTTCGTCGCATGACCACCGCGATGGCGATCTTCGCCGACCAGGCCAAGGCGTTCGCCGCCGGCTATCTCGCCGACATCGGACCGAAGTCCTGAGGTACAGCGACGCGCCGCCGCCTGCTCCCCGTATTTTTCCGGTCTGCCTTGTCAGCGGTATCACGGGCTATCTGACGCACCGGCTTGTCAAGGTCTTGTCCGTGTGGCGGGAAACGCTCAAATTTGTCCATGCGTCGTCATGAATAGTCCCTAATATCTTGAAGAAACGCGTTTTATCGTTGTTTGACGAATTCCACTCCCGCTCAAAACGCGCTACAGGGTTCAGGGAACAGCGGAGCGTCGGCGGGGTTCGCCCGGGAGCCGCCGTCGCGGGATCGCAATTCGAGGTCTAGATGCTGGAAGCAATACGCAGGGCGATGGCGTTTCTGCGCCAGAAGCAGATCCTGCATAAGCTGGGTGTTGTGATCAGCATCGCCGTTATCGGCATCGCCTGCTACGTCCTCTATCATATGCTGCGCGGCATCGACACCAACGAGGTGATCGAGGCCATCAAGAGCACCGAGCCGCGTCAGATTGCGCTCGCGGCGCTGTTCGTCGCAGCCGGCTACTTCACGCTGACCTTCTACGATCTGTTTGCGGTGCGCGCGATCGGGCATGCCCATGTGCCGTATCGCATCAACGCGCTCGCGGCGTTCACCTCCTATTCGATCGGCCACAATGTCGGCGCCAGCGTCTTCACGGGCGGCGCGGTGCGCTACCGCATCTACTCGGCCTCGGGCCTGAACGCGATCGACGTCGCCAAGATCTGCTTCCTCGCCGGCCTTACCTTCTGGCTCGGCAACGCGGCAGTGCTCGGCCTCGGCATCGCCTATCATCCGGAGGCCGCCGCCAACATCGACCAGCTGCCGCCCTGGCTCAATCGCACCCTGGCATTCGCGATCATCACGGCGCTGGTCGCCTATGTGGTCTGGGTCTGGACCCAGCCGCGCGCGGTCGGCCGCGGCCCGTGGACGGTGACCCTGCCAGGCGGGCCGCTGACGCTGCTGCAGATCGCGATCGGTATCATCGACCTCGGCTTCTGCGCGCTCGCGATGTACGTGCTGGTGCCGGACGAGCCGAATCTGGGGTTCGTCGTGGTCGCCGTCATCTTCGTATCGGCGACACTGCTCGGCTTCGCCAGCCATTCCCCCGGCGGCCTCGGGGTGTTCGATGCCGCCATGCTGGTCGGCCTCTGGCAGATGGACCGCGAGGACCTGCTCGGGGGCATGCTGCTGTTTCGGCTCCTCTACTATATTGTGCCGTTCGTCATATCTGTAATCTTGCTGACGTTTCGGGAGGTTATCGTCGGCGCCCGACTCAAACAGCTGCCGCAGGCTGATTCGGGTCCCCGCGCCGAACCGCACCACGAGGCGGTTTATGTCCGCAAGCGCGGTGACTCCGGCGCCTGACGAAGCGGCCAGATGTCTCCTTGCGCGACGTCGATTTGACATCGCCTGAGCGGGACATGAACCGACGGGAAGAAAGCCGCCGCGATGGCAATTGACGATTCTCCTTCCTCCATGTTCTCGCCGTGGCCGGATCGGCTGCGGCACGCCGCGATCATCCTGCTCGCGGCCGCGCTGGCGCTGAGCGTGGTCGTCGCGCTCGGCGAGCTGTCGTTGGTGCGGGCCTGCGCGATATTCGCCTGCATCGCGGCCGCAGCCCTGGTGCCGTGGCGGCTGCACGATGCCTCGACGTCGCGCGAGGATGTCCGTGGCGTCAATCCGGTCGAGGCCTCCGCGGTCAGCGCCGTCGTCGCCGGCATGCCGGATCCGGCCGTGCTGCTCGATCGCGCCGGCCGCGTCATCCACCTCAACGCCGCCGCCGCGCAGCTCGCGCCGGCGCTGCGCAAGAACGAACTGGCGCAATTCGCGCTGCGTTCGCCGGAGATCATCACCGCGCTGCGCGAGGCGATCGCGACCACCGAGCCGCGCCGCGCCACCTATACCGACCATGTGCCGGTCGATCGCTGGATGGAATTGATCATCACGCCGGTTCCGGTGCCCACCCTGTTCGGCGGCACCGACAAGTGCATGCTGATGACTTTCCACGATCAGACGCCGTTGCGCCGGGTCGAGGAGATGCGCGCCGATTTCGTCGCCAATGCGAGCCACGAGCTGCGCACGCCGCTGGCGGCGCTGTCCGGCTTCATCGACACGCTGCAGGGCCCGGCGCGGGACGACACGAGGGCGCGCGAGCGCTTCCTCGGCATCATGCATACCCAGGCCACCCGCATGGCGCGGCTGATCGACGACCTGCTGTCGCTGTCGCGGGTGGAGCTCTCGGCGCATGTCCGGCCCGAAGCCCTGATCGACATCGCCCCCATCATCCGCCAGGTGGTCGACGGACTCGAGGCGCTGGCGAGCGAGCGTCAGGTCGAGATCGAGCTCGATCTGCCGCCGACGCCGGTCACGATCGCCGGCGACCGCGAGGAGCTGCTGCGGCTGTTCGAGAACCTGATCGAGAACGCGCTCAAATACGGCGCCTCCGGTGGCCGCGTCATAGTGTCGCTGAGCCAGCCGGCGCCGGGCGAGGCGAACCCCGAAATCCGTGTCATGGTACGGGATTTCGGCCCCGGCATCGCGCCGGAGCACCTGCCGCGGCTCACCGAGCGGTTCTATCGGGTGGACGTCGGCGACAGCCGCAACCAGGGCGGAACAGGCCTCGGATTATCATTGGTGAAACATATTCTTAACCGTCACCGCGGCCGTCTTTTGATCGAAAGCGTGCCGAAAAGCGGTGCGACTTTTACCGCCTGTTTTCCTCGTCCGAAGACCTCCTTGCCGGTGCAAAGCTAAGCGATTTCAGTTGCTTAGATGTGTCATCCAGCTGTCATCCAACCGTCGTAAAAGCAGCACCGACCGCTCCTAGATGGACCGGCGTGGGCGCGATCGGGCGCATTCGGCGCTTCGCCCACATGATGGAGACGACCCCATGAATTTCATCAAGACTATCGTCGCGGCCGGCCTTGTCGCCGCTTCGACGTCGGCCTTCGCTGCCGATATTACCGGCGCGGGCGCGACGTTCCCGTTTCCGATCTATTCGAAGTGGGCTGACGCCTACAAGAAGGAGACCGGCAACGGTCTGAACTATCAGTCGATCGGCTCCGGCGGCGGCATCAAGCAGATCCAGGCCAAGACCGTCACCTTCGGCGCGAGCGATATGCCGCTCAAGGTCGAGCAGCTCGAGAAGGACGGCCTCGTTCAGTGGCCGATGGTCATGGGCGCGATCGTTCCGGTCGTGAACCTCGACGGCGTGAAGCCGGGCGACATGGTGTTCGACGGTGAGACCCTCGCCAACATCTATCTCGGCAAGATCACCAAGTGGGATGATCCGGCGATCAAGAAGCTCAATCCGAAGGTGAACCTGCCCTCGGCCGCGATCACCGTGGTCCGCCGCTCGGACGGTTCGGGCACCACCTTCAACTTCACCAACTATCTCTCAAAGGCCAGCGCCGAGTGGAAGAGCAAGGTCGGCGAGGGCACCGCGGTCGAATGGCCGACCGGCGTCGGCGCCAAGGGCAACGAGGGCGTATCCGGCAACATCAGCCAGACCAAGAACTCGATCGGCTATGTCGAGTATGCCTACGCCAAGCAGAACAAGCTGACCTACACCGGCATGGTCAACAAGGGTGGCAAGACCGTGCAGCCGACGGTTGACGCGTTCCAGGCCGCCGCTTCCAACGCCGACTGGTCGCATGCGCCCGGCTACTACGTGATCCTCACCGACCAGCCCGGCGACAAGTCCTGGCCGATCACCGCGGCGACCTTCATCCTGATGCACAAGGACGCGACCGACAAGGCGGCGTCCCAGGAAGCGATCAAGTTCTTCCGCTGGGCGTTCAAGACCGGCGACAAGATGGCCGAGGAGCTCGACTACATCCCGATGCCGGACAACGTCGTCCAGCAGATCGAGAAGACCTGGACCTCCGAGATCAAGAGCTAAGTCCAACGCTTCGAACGAAAGCCGTGCCGCCTGCGGGCGGCACAGCCAAGGCAACCGGATCCGGACTCCATCAATATCAGAAGAACCGTGGAGTCCGGCACTTGCGCCCCGGGAGGCGCAACTGGAACGACGCCGGTGTCAGAAAATCGTCGGTGACGATCGCTTCGGGGGCGTGGCGGTTTGAGTAGCATTCACATACTAGAGAGGGGATTGGCGTGGCAGACATGGCTGTTCAGAGCGATGTGATGGAAGCCGCCGGACCTTACGATCGCGCCAAGGCCCTCAGCGCCTTCAAGCTCGGTGACGCCACCTTCTATTGGGTCACCCGCATTTCCGCGATTTCCGTTCTCGTGATCCTCGGCGGCATCATCCTGTCGCTGATCGTCGGCGCGTGGCCTGCTATGCGGGAATACGGCTTCGCCTTCCTGTGGACCCAGCGTTGGGCGCCCTCGGCCGATCCGCCGATCCTCGGCGCCGTCGGCCCGGTCTACGGCACGCTGGTCACGTCGGCGATCGCAATGCTGATCGCCATTCCGGTCGGCATCGGCATCGCCGTGTTCCTGACCGAGTTGTGCCCGCAATGGCTGCGCCGCCCGATCGGCATCGCGGTCGAACTGCTCGCCGGCATTCCGTCGATCATCTACGGCATGTGGGGCTTCTTCGTGCTCGGCCCGTTCCTGGCCAACACGTTCCAGCCGTTCATGATCAGGATCTTCGAGAACGTGCCGGTGCTGAACGCCGTGTTTGCCGGCCCGCCGTCCTATCTCAGCCTGTTCAACGCGTCGCTGATCCTCGCGATCATGGTGCTGCCCTTCATCACCGCGATCTCGGTCGACGTGTTCAAGACCGTGCCCCCGGTGCTCAAGGAAGCCGCCTACGGCATGGGTTGCACCACCTGGGAAGTCGTCCGCAACGTCGTGATCCCCTATACCCGCGTCGGCGTGATCGGCGGCGTCATGCTGGCGCTCGGCCGCGCGCTCGGCGAGACCATGGCGGTGACCTTCATCATCGGCAACTCGTTCCGCATCTCGTCGTCGATCTTCGCGCCGGGCACCACGATCTCGGCGGCGATCGCCTCCGAATTCGCCGAGAGCGACGGCCTGCACCAGTCCGGCCTGATCCTGCTCGGCCTGCTCCTGTTCGTGCTGACCTTCTTTGTGCTCGCCGGAGCGCGGCTGATGCTGCTGCGGCTGGAAAAGAAGGCGGGGAAGTGACGCCATGAATCCGATTTACAAATCCCGCCGTCGCAGCGACATCATCGTCCGCGCGCTTTGCATCGGCGCCGCATTGTTCGGCGTCACCTGGCTGGCGCTGATCCTGCTCACGCTGCTCTACAACGGCGTTGCGGGCCTCAGCGTGCAGCTCTTCACCCAGAACACGCCGCCGCCGGGCTCGACCGAAGGCGGTCTTCTGAACGCCATCGTCGGCTCGATCATCATGACGGTGATCGGGGTCGGCATCGGTGCGCCGCTCGGCCTGTTCGCCGGCACCTACCTTGCCGAATACGGCCGGCACGACAAGCTCACCTCGGTGATCCGCTTCATCAACGACATCCTGCTGAGCGCGCCTTCGATCATCATCGGCCTGTTCATCTATGGCGCCGTCGTGGTGCCGATGCGCGGCTTCTCGGCGATCGCAGGCTCGCTCGCGCTCGCCGTGATCGTGATCCCGGTCGTGGTGCGCACCACCGAGGACATGCTGCTGCTGGTGCCCAATCCGTTGCGCGAGGCGGCGTCCGCGCTCGGCCTCCCGCGCTCGCTGGTGATCAAGCGGATCGCCTATCGTGCCGCCCGGTCGGGTCTGATCACCGGCGTGCTGCTGGCGACCGCCCGCGTCGCCGGCGAAACTGCGCCGCTGCTGTTCACCGCGCTCTCGAACCAGTTCTTCAGCCTGAGCCTGAATAAGACGATGGCCAACCTGCCGGTGACCATCAACAACTTCGTACAAAGCCCCTACGCCTACTGGAAGGAGTTGGCGTGGAGCGGCGCATTGCTCATCACGTTCACCGTGCTCGCGCTCAATATCGGCGCGCGCATCCTTGGTGCCGAAAGGGCCGCAAAATGACAGAGCTTTCAGTTTCGACAACCGTCGCGAGCCACGTTCCCCAGGTGCCGCTCCCGGAGGCCGCCCCCAAAGTCACGGCGCGCAACCTCAATTTCTATTACGGCGAGCACCACGCGCTGAAGAACATCAACCTGACGCTCGGCACCAACCGCGTCACGGCGTTCATCGGTCCGTCGGGCTGCGGCAAGTCGACGCTGCTGCGCATCTTCAACCGGATGTATGATCTCTATCCAGGGCAGCGCGCCGTCGGCCAGCTGATGCTGGACCAGACCAACATCCTCGATGCCAAGCTCGACCTCAACCTGTTGCGCGCGCGGGTCGGCATGGTGTTCCAGAAGCCGACGCCGTTCCCGATGACGATCTATGAGAACATCGCCTTCGGCATTCGTCTCTACGAGAAGATCTCGAAGTCGGAGATGGACGACCGCGTCGAGAAGGCGCTGCGCGGCGGCGCGCTGTGGAACGAGGTCAAGGACAAGCTGAACGCCTCGGGCCTCTCGCTCTCCGGCGGCCAGCAGCAGCGCCTGTGCATCGCGCGCACCGTGGCGGTGCGGCCCGAGGTGATCCTGTTCGACGAGCCGTGCTCGGCACTCGATCCGATCTCGACCGCCAAGGTCGAGGAGCTGATCCAGGAGCTGTCCGAGGACTACACGATCGCGATCGTCACCCACAACATGCAGCAGGCGGCGCGCGTCTCCGACAAGACCGCCTTCATGTATCTCGGTGAGCTGATCGAGTTCGACGACACCAACAAGATTTTCACGTCGCCCAGCGATCGGCGCACCCAGGACTACATCACCGGCCGGTTCGGCTGAGGAGACAAGCGATGGCTTCTGAACATACCGCCAAGGCATTCGACAGCGATCTGCAGGAACTTACCCGCCTGGTCGCCGAGATGGGCGGCCTCGTCGAACGCATGATCACCGAGTCGGTCGACGCCTTGATCCGCCGCGACGTGGCGCTCGGCAAGCGCGTCGTCGCCGCCGACATCGAGATCGACAACCTGCAGCGCGTCATCGAGGAGCGCGCGGTGCTGACCATCGCGCGCCGGCAGCCGATGGCGATCGATTTACGCGAGATCGTCAGCGCAATGCGGGTGGCGACCGACCTCGAGCGGATCGGCGACCTCGCCAAGAACATGGGCAAGCGCGTCGCGGCGCTGGAGAGCGATTTCCAGCCGTTGAAGCTGATCCGCGGCCTGGAGCACATGACCGACCTCGTGCTGTCGCAGGTCAAGTCGGTGCTCGACGCCTACGCCGCGCACGACCTGCCGGCCGCGATGAACGTCTGGAAGGGCGACGAGGAGGTCGATGCGATCTGCACGTCGCTGTTCCGCGAGCTGCTCACCTACATGATGGAGGATCCGCGCAACATCTCGTTCTGTATCCACCTGATGTTCTGCGCCAAGAACATCGAGCGGATCGGCGACCACGCGACGAATATCGCCGAAACCGTATTCTACATGATCGAAGGCCAGCAGATCACCGACAAGCGCCCGAAGGGCGACATGACCACCTTTGCGACCACGGTGCCGGGCAACGGCTAGCCGGGGGTGTTTGGTTCGCGTCCGGGCAACGGATCAAGACAGAGAAAGAACATAGACCGATGAGCGCACGCATTCTGGTAGTCGAAGACGAGGAGGCGCTGACAACGTTGTTGCGCTACAACCTCGACGCGGAAGGCTACGACGTCGAAACGGTCGGGCGCGGCGACGATGCCGACACACGGCTCAAGGAGCGCATCCCCGATCTGGTGGTACTTGACTGGATGCTGCCGGGCCTTTCCGGCATCGAGCTGTGCCGCCGCCTGCGGGCGCGGCCCGAGACCAAGCAGCTTCCGATCATCATGCTCACCGCGCGCGGCGAGGAGAGCGAGCGGGTGCGCGGACTCGCCACCGGAGCCGACGATTACATCGTCAAGCCGTTCTCGGTGCCGGAGCTGCTGGCGCGCGTGAAGGGCCTGTTGCGCCGCGCAAGCCCGGAGCGGCTCGCGACCGTGCTGACCTACGGCGACATCGAGCTCGACCGCGAGAAGCGCCGTGTGGCGCGCTCGGGGCGCCCGATCGATCTCGGGCCGACCGAGTATCGCCTGCTCGAGTTCTTCCTCGAGCATCCGGGCCGCGTGTTCAGCCGCGAGCAACTGCTGGACAGCGTCTGGGGCCGTGACATCTATATCGACGAGCGAACCGTCGACGTGCATATCGGCCGCCTGCGCAAGCTGCTCAATCCCGGCCGCGAGCAGGATCCGATCCGCACCGTGCGCGGCGCCGGCTACGCGCTCGACGACCGTTTTGCGAAAGCCGAGCCGCAGCAGCAGTAAGTGTCGACATCACCACGCATCGGGATCGCATCATTGCGATGCGGTCCGTGGGTTGTGCACCGATAGGCTCCGCGTCCAATCCTGTATAGGCATAAAAAAATCCCCGCTTGCGCGGGGATTCTTCTTTCACGAGTTCCTGTTCAACGCGTCGGCGGCTTGTGGGCCGGGCGCCGCCGATCCGCGGCCGGCTGATAGGCGACGCGCGAGTGATGCGCGCAATAGGGCAGGCCCGCGAGCGCCTTCCCGCCGCAGAAGAAGAATTCCGGGCTCGAGGGGTCGCCCACCGGCCAGTGGCAAGTTGCCTCGTTCAGCTCGAGCAGCGACAGCCGCTGGCTCATCGGCACCACATTGTCATAGGCGACCGGATCCGGCTCCAGCTCGACCTCGAAGGCGTGCGCGAGCGCAGTGTTGCCGCGCGAGACTGGGCGCGCCACCCGCATCATGTGCTGGGCGGGACGGGCCTTGCGCTGCCGCGGTGCGGCTGTGGAGGGTGCCTTGGCGCGGCCGGAGAGGCCGAGCCGATGCACTTTGCCGATCACGGCGTTTCGCGTCACATTGCCGAGTTCCGCCGCGATCTGGCTGGCCGACAGGCCGGCCTCCCAGAGCTTCTTCAACTGCTCGACGCGATCATCGGACCAGGTCAAAACCGTCATCGCATTCTTCCCTTCGCCTTGCGCCGGCCATTCGTTGGAGCGGCGCTGCGGGCCAAATCTGACAAAAATCCCTGCGGTCAGAATCCCTTAACCCTCGCCGGGCGCGATGTTGCGCCCGAACGTTCACGCAGAACAAATGGCTACTTAGAGGGTCCAGTACTGCCGCACGAGATGTCGTACCCGACAGGCCAAACGCTACAATATGGCGTGACTCCGGCGCAAGAGTCCGCGGCAGCGCGTCCACATGTTCCCACTACTTATGCATTGCAATGAGGCTTTTCCACCGCACCGGAATGCTCCGGATTGCGCGCGTTTCGCATTGCAGGAAGGCCACTTCGTGGCGATTGACAGTTACTGGCCGCAGCTTAGAATGTTGTCCACGTGCCGCCCGCAAAGGCGGCACGTTTTGTTTTCCGAAGCTGGCCGTTGCTGCGCTGGCGTCAAGGCGCGCGGCAATTGTCGGCCTCCAAACCGTCAGTGATTGCCATGACCAACGCCACGTCGCATCTGCTTCCCGTCTTCGCCAGGGTCGATCTCGGCTTCGAGCGCGGTGAGGGCGCCTGGCTGATCGCAACCAATGGCGACCGCTATCTCGACTTCACCTCGGGTGTCGCGGTGAACGCGCTCGGCCACGCGCATCCGCATCTGGTCAAGGCGCTCCAAGAACAGGCGACCAAGCTCTGGCACATGTCGAACCTGTTCAAGAGCCCGGACGGCGAGGCGCTCGCCGCGCGGCTTTGCGAGCAGAGCTTTGCCGATTTCGTGTTCTTCTGCAATTCCGGCGCGGAAGCCATGGAGGGCGTGATCAAGCTGGTCCGCCACTATCACTTCTCGAAGGGGCATCCTGAGCGCTACCGCATCGTCACCTTCGAAGGCGCGTTCCATGGCCGCACGCTGGGCACGCTCGCCGCGACCGGTTCCGCCAAATATCTCGAAGGTTTCGGCCCGCCGATGGACGGCTTCGATCAGGTGCCGCATGGCGACATCGAGGCGGTGAAGAAGGCGATCGGGCCGCACACCGCCGGCATCCTGATCGAGCCGGTGCAGGGCGAGGGCGGCGTGCGTTCGGCGCCGCAGGCCTTCTTCAAGGCGTTGCGTCAGCTCTGTGACGAGCACGGCCTGCTGCTCGCATTCGACGAGGTGCAGACCGGCATGGGCCGCACCGGTGAACTGTTTGCCTACAAGCGCGTCGGCGTCACGCCTGACGTGATGTCGCTTGCGAAGGCGCTCGGCGGCGGCTTCCCGATCGGTGCGGTGCTGGCGAACGCGAAGGCTGCGGCCGGCATGGCGCCGGGCTCGCACGGCTCGACCTTCGGCGGCAATCCGCTCGCGGTGGCGGCTGCCAATGCCGTGCTCGACGTCATGCTCAAGCCTGGCTTCTTCGACCACGTGCAGAAGATGTCGCTCTTGCTCAAGCAGAAGCTCGCCTCCGTCGTCGATCGCTATCCCGGCGTGATTTCGGACGTGCGCGGCGAGGGCCTCCTGATCGGCGTGAAGGCCGTGGTGCCCTCGGGCGATCTCGTTGCCGCGCTGCGCGAGCAGAAGCTGCTCACCGTCGGCGCCGGCGACAATGTCGTGCGGTTCCTGGCGCCCCTGATCGTCACCGAGGGTGAAATCGACCTGGCGGTCGGAAGCCTCGAGCGCGCCTGTGCCGCGCTTGTGGCCGTGCAGCCGAAGAAGGCTGGATGATGAGCGCACCCGTCCGTCACTTCCTCGACATCAACGAGTTGCCGCTCGGCGAGCTGCGCAACATGCTCTCCGCCGGCGCCGCCATGAAGGCGAAGCTGAAGGCGCACGAGAAGGGCAAGAAGCCGCTCGAAGGCAAGACGCTGGCGATGATCTTCGAACGCCCGTCGACGCGCACGCGGGTGTCGTTCGACGTCGGCATGCGCCAGCTTGGCGGTGAATCGATTATGCTGACCGGCGCCGAGATGCAGCTCGGCCGCGGCGAGACCATCGCCGACACCGCGCGCGTGCTGTCGCGCTATGTCGATGCGATCATGATCCGCATCCTCAATCATGACGCGCTGCTCGAGCTCGCCGCGCACGCCACCGTTCCCGTGATCAACGGGTTGACGCGCCGCTCGCATCCCTGTCAGGTGATGGCCGACCTGATGACCTTCGAGGAAAATCGCGGGTCGATCGAGGGCAAGACGGTGGCCTGGACCGGCGACGACAACAACGTGCTGGCCTCCTGGGCGCACGCTGCCGAGCGCTTCAAGTTCCAGCTCAACGTCGCCACCCCGCCGGAGCTCGCGCCGAAGAAGCCGATGCGCGACTGGATCAAGGCGGTCGGCGCCCCGATCGTGCTCGGCACCGATCCGGAGGCCGCGGTCCGCGGCGCTGATTGCGTCGTCACCGATACCTGGGTGTCGATGGGCGACAAGGAGGGCGAGCATCGTCACAATGTGCTGAGGCCGTATCAGGTCAATGCGAAGCTGATGTCGCTGGCCAAGCCCGACGCGCTGTTCATGCACTGCCTGCCGGCGCATCGCGGCGAGGAGGTCACCGACGAGGTGATCGACGGTCCGCAATCGGTCGTGTTTGACGAGGCGGAAAATCGCCTGCATGCGCAGAAGGGCATTCTGGCCTGGTGTTTTAACACGGTCGCGTAAGCTGTAGGTCACTAACGTTGTCGTCCCGGGCAAGCCAACGGGTCGGCGCGAAGCGCCGCCCGATGACAGGCTCCGCGCGACCCGGGACCCATACGCCGCGGCCTGTGAAAAAAAGGCTCAAGGGGAGACGCCTTGTGTCACGACAGCGTCTTGTGGTTATGGGTCCCTGCTTTCGCAGGGACGACGCATCTCTCTGTTGGTGAACCCCTTTATTTCATGGTCCGAGACCCCAGATAGAGCGCCATGGCCCCACAATCCCCTGACATTAAAACCGCCGCCGAGGCGCCGATCCGCGCGCCTTCGCCCATTCCGGTCGACGACGCGGTGCTGGCGTTCGAGGTCGACGCGCTCGA
Source organism: Bradyrhizobium macuxiense (assembly GCF_001542415.1). Taxonomy (GTDB): domain Bacteria; phylum Pseudomonadota; class Alphaproteobacteria; order Rhizobiales; family Xanthobacteraceae; genus Bradyrhizobium; species Bradyrhizobium macuxiense. Next base: position 12,357 of record NZ_LNCU01000035.1, on the reverse strand, counting down.
CCTGCGCGGCCGGCTGACCCGGCTCGGTCCCGCGCTCGACGAGATCCTGCACAAGCACGATTACCCGCCTTCGGTGGGCAAGCTGCTGGGCGAGGCCATCGTGCTGACCACGCTGCTCGGCTCATCCGTGAAGTTCGAGGGCCGCTTCATCCTGCAGACCCGGACCGACGGTCCGGTCTCGCTCTTGATCGTCGATTTCCGCGCGCCCGAGCGGCTGCGCGCCTATGCGCGCTACGACGCAACGGGCCTCAAGGAAGGCATGACCTCGGGCGAGTTGCTCGGCAAGGGCCATCTCGCGATGACCATCGACCAGGGGGCGGAGATGAGCCGCTACCAGGGCCTGGTCGCGCTCGACGGCGGCAGCCTGGAAGATGCCGCGCATGAGTATTTCCTGCGCTCCGAGCAGATCCCGACCCGGGTGCGTCTCGCGGTCGGTGAGGAGATGCGCGGTGGCGAGGGCGGCAAGCTGCACTGGCGCGCCGGCGGCATCATGCTGCAATTCCTGCCGAAGGCACCGGAACGCGCCAAGCAGGCCGATCTGCATCCGGGCGACGCGCCGGAGGGCACCGTGCCGCACAGCGTGCCTGACGACGACGCCTGGGTCGAGGGACAGTCGCTGATCTCGACCGTCGAGGATGTCGAACTGATCGATCCCGACCTTTCCGGCGAACGGCTGCTCTATCGGCTGTTCCACGAACGCGGCGTCCGCGTCTTCACCCCGCAACCGCTGCGCGCGCAGTGCTCCTGCTCGCGTGAAGCGGTGTCGTCGATGCTCAAGAGCTTCGAGCCGAAGGATCGCGCCGACATGGTCAAGGACGGCAAGGTCGTCGTGACCTGCGAGTTCTGCTCGTCGGTCTACGAATTCACTCCGGAAGAGGCGGGCGTGGAGGCGGAATAGGCGCACGGCGTCACCACACGCAACGCTTGTCATCACCCGCATGCTGTTTAGACCGGACAGATCACTGAAAGTGGGTGATCCAGTATTCCGGAGGCGTTAGCAAACGGCACAAAAGCCGGGGGGCGTACTGGATGCTCCGCATGCGCGGGGCATGACACCGCAGGCTAAGGCGCGATGAGATTAGGTTGAGCCGAAACCTTGGCGAGCCGATTCGACCAAAATTCATCCCGGTCTAGTTCAACACCCGCTTCCCGTCCGGGCTATCCAGCGAGAATGTCGGCACGTTGATGTCGAAGCGTTCGCCGCTCTCGCTGACCATCTGGTAGCTGCCGGTCATGAAGCCGGAGGCGGTCGGCAGCGGCACGGCCGAGGTGTATTCGAAGCGGTCGCCGGGCGCGAGCACCGGCTGCTTGCCGATCACGCCCTCGCCACGCACCTCCTGGCGGCGGCCGGTGGCGTCGGTGATGATCCAGTGCCGCGTGCGCAACTGCACGGTCTCGGGGCCGGAATTGGTGATCACGATCGTGTAGGACCAGAAATACTCGCGCCGCTCGGCCGATGAGCGATCCGGCATGAAATTCGGCTCGACGGTGACTTCGATCTGGCGGGTAACGGCACGGTACATGCGGCAAATTCCGATGGTCTTGCAGCATGATCCGGAAAAGTGCGTCGCGGCTTTCCGGCCAGATCACGCTGAAACAGAGATGCTATCATACCGAATTGAATCCGCGGAACCAATCGCCTGCCGAGGCGGCGAAACGTCGGCCCGGTTCGGCTCCGGTCATCGCGGTTTCAACACAGTTCCGTTCTAAAGCGCGGCCGCATGCCGCCGCACCCAGTGCTTTGTCCGCCACTCGCGGACCGATATTATGTTTTCACGGCCTGCGCACTTCCCGCAGCCGACATGGTGTTTGATGAGCTTGATTGCCGATCCCATAGCCGGTTCGCCCATGGCTGACGCCAAGGCGGCGAAGCCCAGAGCGGCTGCGCCGGCGATCACGCTGCCGGCGGCCGGCGAGCGTGAGCTGCGGCTCGACCTGTTCCGCGGGCTCGCGCTGTGGCTGATCTTCATCGATCACCTGCCGACCAACCTTCTGACCTGGCTGACGATCCGCAACTACGGATTTTCCGACGCCACCGAGATCTTCATCTTCATCTCCGGCTACACCGCGGCCTTCGTCTACGGCCGCGCGATGCTGGAGGCGGGCTTCGTGATCGCGACCGCGCGGGTGCTGCGCCGGGTCTGGCAGATCTATGTCGCGCACGTCTTCCTGTTCACGATCTTCCTCGCCGAGATCTCCTACGTCGCGACCTCGTTCGAGAACCCGCTCTACACCGAAGAGATGGGGATCATGGACTTCCTCAAGCAGCCCGACGTCACCATCGTCCAGGCGCTGCTGTTGCGCTTCCGCCCCGTCAACATGGACGTGCTGCCGCTCTACATCGTGCTGATGCTGTTCCTGCCGCTGATCCTGTGGCTGATGAAATGGAAGCCCGACGTCACGCTCGGTCTGTCGGTGCTGCTCTACGCGCTGACCTGGCAGTTCGACCTTTATCTCTCGGCCTATCCGAACGGCGTCTGGGCGTTCAACCCGTTCGCCTGGCAATTGCTGTTCGTGTTCGGCGCCTGGTGCGCGCTCGGCGGCGCGCGGCGGATGTCGCGCGTCCTGGCCTCGCCGGTCACGATGTGGATCTGCATCGCCTATCTGGTCGCGGCGTTCTTCGTGACGCTGACCTGGCACGTGCCGCAGCTCGGGCACGTCATGCCGAAGATTATCGAGCAATGGATGTATCCGATCAACAAGACCGACCTGGACGTGCTGCGTTTCGCGCACTTCCTGGCGCTCGCCGCGCTCACCGTGCGCTTCCTGCCCAGGGATTGGCCGGGGCTGAGATCGCCCTGGCTGCGACCTTTGATCCTGTGCGGCCAGCATTCGCTTGAGATATTCTGTCTCGGTGTCTTCCTCGCCTTCGCCGGTCATTTCGTGCTCGCTGAGGTGTCGGGCGGTGCCGCACTGCACGCCTTGATCAGCGTCTGCGGTATCCTCATCATGTGGGGCATGGCGTGGATCATTTCGTGGTACAAGCACTCCGCCGACAAAGGTGCCTCGCGCACGAAAGGCGCCGGCGGCAACGCCGATTTGGCGGGAGGGGGTGCATGAAGTCCGCATGGATGATGCTGTGCTTGACGTTGCTTGCCGTCTGCCTTGCGGCCGCGCCGGCGCGGGCCGACGACACGCCGGCGCCGGCAGCCGAGCAACCGCAGCAGCCTTGCGATGTGCCGGCCTATCTGCTCGCCAGCGAGAGCGCACTGCCGAAGGTCACCGCGGCCATCAAGGGCGCGCAGCCGTTGGAAGTGCTGGTGGTGGGCAGCCGCTCCTCAACCATCCCCGGCAACGAGGCGAGCGCCTATCCGGCCCAGCTGCAGACATCGCTGAAAGAGGCGCTGCCGTCCGCGACCATCAATTTGTCCGTGGAATTACAGGGAAAGAGCACGGCGGAAGAGACCGCCGGAACCCTCGTTAAGCTTGTCGACGCTAAAAAGCCTACTTTGGTTATCTGGCAGACCGGGACCGTGGATGCTATGCGAGCGGTCGATCCCGATGATTTCCGCGGCGCTATCGACGACGGAGTTGTTGCGTTGCGGAACGCTGGGGTCGACGTGGTTTTGGTCAATTTGCAATACAGCCCACGCACGGAGACGATGATCTCTGCGCCGCCATACCTGGACAATATGCGTGTGGTGGCTCAGCAGCACGATGTCCCGCTGTTCGACCGGTTCGCGATCATGAAGCAGTGGAGCGACGCGGGATATTTCGACCTGTTCAGCACCTCGCATGGTGTCGATCTGGCCAAGCGCGTGCACGGTTGTCTCGGCCGCGCGCTGTCGAAGTTCGTGATCGATGCCGCCCATCTGGGCCCGGTGCAGCAGAATTAGAGGATCCAGGGTTAATGCGTTTTGCCGTCCCTTTTCGCCTCGTCACATGGCTAAGCGTGCCCGCCGTTGCCGGCCTCGTGCTGCTGACGTCAGCCTCGATCGCGCCGCTCCATGCGCAGTCCACGCAGACCGACCAGCACGCGTCGCTATCGCCCGGTGCGAAAGCCGATGCAGCCGCAAAGTCTGATGCCGCGAAGCCTGATGCGGCCGCGCCTGCACCGGCGGCTGCCGCCGATGCGGCCGGCTCCACCGAGCAGCGCAGCGCGACCGCAAAAGCCATCGACAAGGTGAGGCAGGTCGCGAAATCGGCCAGCGACATCTTCCATCGCGTGCCCTGCCTGCAGCCCAAGGGCGTGCCGAACACGATGGGGTCGCTGCCGCATGTCGCAGCCAAGCTCGCCGAGGGCAAGCCCGTCGTCATCATCGCGTTCGGATCGTCCTCGACCCAGGGCTACGGCTCGTCCGCCCCGGAGTTCACCTATCCGAACC
>NZ_LNCU01000035.1:0-8026 GCF_001542415.1 Bradyrhizobium macuxiense | reverse complement strand
CCGCCACTATCCCTCCGCCGACATCACCGTGGTCAATCGCGGCATTGGCGGCGAGGACGCGCCGGAGATGATGAAGCGGCTGCAGACCCAGGTGATCGACGTGCACCCCGATCTCGTGATCTGGCAGGTCGGCACCAACGCGGTGCTGCGCAACCTCGATCCCGGCCAGACCGGACAGCAGGTCGAAGACGGCGTGGCGCGCATCCAGGCCGGAGGCGCCGATGTCGTGCTGGTCGATCCGCAATATTCGCCGCGCGTCACCGAGCGTCCCGAAAGCGCGCGGGGCATGGTGAAGCTGCTCAGGCGCATCGCCGCGCTGCGTCACGTCGGCATCTTCCCGCGCTTCGAGGTGATGCGCGACTGGCACGAGCAGCAGGCGATCCCGGTCAACGATTTCGTCATCTCCGACGGCCTGCACATGAACGACTGGGGCTACGCCTGCTTCGCGCAGCTGCTCGGCGACGACATCATCCGCTCGGTCGGCGCGATCAAGCTCGGCGTCAACGTCCCTGCCGACGTGCGGACGTATCGGCCGATGTAGGGCCTCGCACTCCCGCTGCAGCCGTCATTGCGAGCGAACCGAAGCAATTCATTTGTCAGCGAGCGCCGATAAATGGATAGCTTCGTCGCTTCGCTCCTCGCAATGACCCCGGAGGGAAAAGCATCTGCCTTAAAGTCCTGTCGCCGGCCCCGCCCAGCTTGACGCGCCTGCGGTAATCCGCTCCTTTGGCCCCGACACAATCACTTCGGACGCCCCAGGGGAAACGCTCATGTCTTTCGTGCTGGCCATCGATCAGGGCACCACCTCGTCGCGCGCGATGGTGTTCCGCAGCGACATCTCCATCGCCGCGGTCGCGCAGCAGGAGTTTCCGCAGCATTTTCCGGCTTCGGGCTGGGTCGAGCACGAGCCCGAGGACATCTGGACCTCGACCATCATGGTGTGCCGCGAGGCGCTGGAGAAGGCCAGGCTGAAGGCGAAGGACATCGCCGCGATCGGCATCACCAACCAGCGTGAGACCACCGTGGTGTGGGACCGCGCCACCGGGCAGGCCGTGCACCGCGCCATCGTCTGGCAGGATCGCCGCACTGCCGACATCTGTGCCGCGCTCAAGGCCGAGGGCCACGAGCCCGCGATCTCGGCCAAGACTGGCCTGATCATCGATCCCTATTTCTCCGGCACCAAGGTCGCCTGGATCCTCGATCACGTGCCGGGCGCGCGCGAACGCGCTGAGCGCGGCGAGCTTCTGTTCGGCACGGTCGACTGCTACCTGCTGTGGCGGCTCACCGGCGGCAAGGTGCACGCCACCGACGCCACCAACGCCTCCCGCACGCTGCTGTTCAACATCCACACCGGCGAATGGGATGACGATCTCATCAACCTGCTGCGCGTGCCGCGTTCGATGCTCCCCGAGGTAAAGGATTCCTCCGCCCGCTTCGGCGAGAGCATCGCCGATCTGTTCGGTGGACCGATCGCGATCTCCGGCATCGCCGGCGACCAGCAGGCCGCGACCATCGGGCAAGCCTGCTTCGAGCCGGGCATGATGAAGTCCACCTACGGCACCGGCTGCTTCGCGCTGCTCAATACCGGCACGACGCCGGTGGCCTCGAAGAACAAGCTGCTCACCACCATCGCCTATCAGCTGGGGGGCATGCGCACCTACGCGCTCGAGGGCTCGATCTTCGTTGCCGGATCGGCCGTACAATGGCTGCGCGACGGGCTCGGCATCATCAAGCATGCGGCCGAGACCGGGCCTCTTGCCGACAAGTCCGACAGCATGCAGAGCGTCTACCTGGTGCCGGCCTTCGTCGGCATGGGTGCGCCTTACTGGAATCCGCGCGTGCGCGGTGCGCTGTTCGGGCTGACCCGCAATACCGGCCCGGCCGAGCTTGCGCATGCGACGCTGGAGAGCGTCTGCTACCAGACTTTCGATCTGTGGGCCGCGATGCGCACCGACTGGCCGGAGGCGAATGCCGCCAACACCGTGCTGCGCGTCGACGGCGGCATGACCGCATCGGACTGGACCATGCAGCGCCTCGCCGATCTGCTCAACGCCCCGGTCGATCGCCCGATGATTCAGGAGACCACGGCGCTCGGTGCGGCCTATCTCGCTGGCCTCGAGGCCGGCGTCTATCCGGAGCCGATGAAATTCGCCGACAACTGGCGGCTCGAGCACCGCTTCAAGCCCGCGATGAGCCAGGCCACCCGCGAGCGCAAGCTGGCCGGCTGGGCCCGCGCCGTGAAGGGCGTGCTGGCAAGCGACGAAGGGGAATAGCGCAATCCACTCTTATCGCGCTTGTGGGGCCTGCGTGACGCGCGCCTCATCAACAACAATAACAACATCGGAGACAGAACAACATGAACACGGATATCAACCGGGTCACCAAGCTGCTGAGTGCCGCGATCTGCGCTACGCTGCTGGCCTCATCAGCTGTCGCACGTGAAAAGGAGAACCCGCTCTCCTCCGCACGCCAGGTCAAGACCGACGTCGCCGGGCTGAAGGCGCCGGGGCAGATCCTGGTCGATGCCTGGGGCATCCCGCACATCTATGCCGGCAACGAGCACGATCTGTTCTTCCTGCAAGGCTTCAACGCCGCGCGCGACCGGCTCTGGCAGATCGATCTCTGGCGCAAGCGCGGGCTCGGCCTGCTGGCGAAGGATTTCGGCCCCGCCTACGTCGAGCAGGACAAGGCGCTGCGCGAATTCCTCTATCGCGGCGACATGAAGGCGGAATGGGCCGCCTACGGCCCCAAGGCGAAATCCTATGCCGATGCGTTCGTCGCCGGCGTCAACGCGTATGTCGCCGATGTCAGGGCCGGCAAGCGTCCGCTGCCGATCGAGTTCCGCATCGCGGGCACCATGCCTGATTTGTGGTCGGCGGAGGACGTCGTGCGCATCCGCAGCCACGGTCTCACGCGCAATGTCGCCTCCGAGGTGAAGCGCTCGCTGGTCGCCTGCGCAGCCGGCCTCGATGCCGATCGCTTCCGCGTCAAGCTGGAGCCGGCCTGGACCACCAAGATCCCTGACGGCCTCGATCCCTGCAGCGTGCCGAAGGCCGTGCTCGCGGCCTATGACCTCGCCACCCGGCCGGTGAAGTTCGCCGCGCCGAAGGACCGGAAGGCCGCGTTGGCGCATGATCCCGACACATTCCTCGCCGAGGCCGACCAGCAGCGCGACACCATCGGCTCCAACAACTGGGTGGTCGCGCCACAGCGCACGGCGACGGGACGGCCGATCCTTGCCAACGATCCGCATCGCGAGCACTCGGTGCCGTCGCTGCGCTACATCGTCGGCCTCAACGCGCCCGGCATCTCCGTGATCGGCGCGGGCGAGCCGGCGCTGCCCGGCATCTCGATCGGCCACAACGACACCATCGCGTTCGGCCTCACCATCTTCAACGTCGACCAGGAAGATCTCTACGTCTACGAGCTCAACCCGGACAATCCGAACCAGTATCGTTACGGCTCGGGCTGGGAGGACATGCGCATCGTCCACGAGAAGGAGCAGGTGAAGGGCGAGGCGGATCGCGACCTCGAGCTGCAGTTTACCCGCCACGGCCCCGTGATCTATGTCGATGCCGGCAAGAAGCATGCGTTCGCCGTGCGCTCGATCTGGTTCGAGCCGGGCACTTCAGCCTATTTCGGCTCGTCCGACTACATGACTGCGAAGAACTGGAACGGCTTCCTCGCCGCGATGCGTCGCTGGGGCGCACCGTCGGAGAACCAGGTCTATGCCGACACATCAGGCAATATCGGCTGGGTCGCCGCCGGCAAGACGCCGCGCCGCGTCACCTATGATGGGCTGATGCCGGTGCCCGGCGACGGCCGCTACGAGTGGCAGGGCTTTCTCTCGCTCGACGAACTGCCGAAGGCCTATCGGCCGAAGCAGGGCTTCATCGCCACCGCCAACCAGATGAACCTGCCGGCGGATTATCCGGTCAACGAGCGCAGGGTCGGCTTCGAATGGGCCGACAGCGCGCGCTGGCAGCGCATCACCGAGGTGCTGGAGAAGAACCGCAAGGTGACGCTGGCGGACGCCATGGACCTGCAGAACGACGACACCGGCATGCTGGGGCGCCGGCTGCTCGCGCTGCTCAAGCCGCTCACGTCTGACGATGCCAACGTCAAGAAGGGCCTCGATCTGCTCAAGACATGGGACGCGCGTGATGCGGCCGATAGCGCCGCGGCCGCGGTCTACGAGGTCTGGATCGCAAACCATCTCGGCCCGGTGTTGCTCAAGACCACCGCGCCGAAGGCGGCGGACCTGATCGCGCCGGAGGCCTCGAGCATCTCCGCGATCGTGGCCTATCTCGAAAAGCCCGATGCGGCGCTGGGCAGCAATCCCACGGCGGAGCGTGACCGCGTGCTGCGCGACAGCCTGGGTGAAGCCGTCGTCGACGTCGCCTCGAAGCTCGGGCCCGATGTCTCGACCTGGCGCTGGGATCGCCTGCACGTCGCGCAATTCAATCACGCCCTGATGCCGCTCGCGGACAAGGCGACCGCGACGCAGATGCAGGTCGGCCCGCTTGCCTATGGCGGCGCCGCCAACGTACCGCGCGCGGCCACCTACCGCCGCTCCGACTATCACCTGATCTCCGGCGCCTCGTTCCGCATGGTGCTCGATGTCGGCAATTGGGACGCGAGCCGCACCATCAACACCCCGGGTCAATCCGGCGATCCCTTCAGCGGCCACTACCGCGACCTCGCGCCGCTGTGGGCGACCGGCCAGTACGTCCCGCTGCTCTACAGCCGCCCGGCGGTGGAAGCCGTGACCGCGGAAGCCATCACGCTGACGCCGAGGTGAGGGGACGTCGCCAAACACCCAGCCGTCGTCCCGGGCAAGCCAACGGGTCGCGCGAATGCGCGCCCGATGACAGGCTCCGCGCGACCCGGGACCTATAACCACGAGAGCGAATTGCTTTGCTGCGCTGTGGCCACAGCCGTCCCAATACCTGCGCCCTGTGGTTATGGGTCCCTGCTTTCGCAGGGACGACGGTGAATGTGTGGCGGGCGTCGCGCGCGCTACTTCCCCTGCAGGTGGATTCGCGGAGAACGGCCACTGACAAATCCGTAATATTGTTGCTCGGCGTTGCATTGCATCCGCGGCGTGACACACCGATATTTCCGGACTGCAATATGGAAACAGAGGTCGCGTGATGCTGCTGCCCGACGGCTATTCGGACATCCCCGCCGGCAAGATCGCCGCCGTCGTCACCCATCTGGAGATGACCGCGTCTCCGCCACGGCGCGACGATCCGCCGGGGGCTTGGCGGCTGCGCAAGGCCGATCCGCCTACGCCCGATTGGTACCGCGATCTCTACCGTCGCGTCGGCGAGGAATGGCTATGGTTCACTCGTGTGGGGCTCAGTGACGCCGATCTCGCCGCGCGGATCCAAGCACCCGACGTCGAGGCCTACGCGCTGGTCGTGGATGGCCATGACGAAGGCCTGCTTGAGCTCGATTTCAGCGAAGCCGGCCAGTGCGAGCTGCTCTATTTCGGCGTCACCGCAAGATTGATCGGCACCGGCGCCGCGCGGTTCCTGATGAACCGCGCGCTCGACATCGCCTGGTCGCGCGATATCAGCCGCCTCTCGGTGCACACCTGCACCTTCGATCATCCCGCGGCCGTCGCGTTCTACCAGCGGTCGGGCTTTCGCGCGTTCCGGCGGCAGATCGAGGTGGCGGACGATCCGCGGCTCGACGGGACGATGCCGCGGGACGCGGCGGGGCATGTGCCGATGATTGAGTGAGCGGACGCCATCCGCTGTCGTCCCGGGCAAGCCAACGGGTCGGCGCGAAGCGCCGCCCGATGACAGGCTCCGCGCGACCCGGGACCCATAACCACGAGTGCCGGTTGTCTTGCTGCGCCGGGGCCACAGCCTCCGCAACTACACGACCCTGTGGTTATGGGTCCCTGCTCCCGTGCGCAATTGCGCACCAGGCAGGGACGACACCGAATGTATCGCCAGACCGCGTCGTCAATAGGATTCTGTGTCGTCCGTTACCACGACAAGCCCCGCTATGATGCTTCATCGGAATAACTCAACATGTTGCAACGGGGCGCAGCCTGTCTAGGATGCTGCCCAAAGCGCAATGACGATGTGTGCAACCATGTTCCTGATCGGCCAATACGACTCACCCTTCGTTCGCCGGACGGCGATCGCGCTGAAGCTTTATGGCTTCAATTTCCAGCACAAGCCCTGGTCGACCTTCGGCGATGCCGAGCTGATCGCGCCCTATAATCCGCTGCGGCGGGTGCCGACGCTGGTGCTCGACGACGGCGAGGCGCTGATCGATTCCGCTGCGATCCTTGACTATCTCGACGAGACCGTTGGCACTGAGCGCGCCATGCTGCCGGCGAAGGGGCAGGAACGGCGGCACCAGTTCCGGATTTGCGCGATTGCGACAGGGCTCGGCGACAAGTCGGTGAGCCTTGTCTATGAGAGCGTGCTGCGCAAGGAGCAGTTGAAGCTCTGGGTCGATCGCTGCGAGGCGCAGATCACGGGTGCGCTGGATGCGCTGGAGAAGGAGCGCAGCACGATCACGACGCCCTACCTGTTCGGCGAGCGCATCGGACATTCCGACATCGCGGTGGCCTGTGCACTGCGCTTCACCGGCGAGGCGCATCCGCATCTGTTCGACCATCGCTACCAGGCGCTGAAGGCCCACGCCGAGCGCTGCGAGGCGCTGCCGGTGTTCAAGGAGATCGTTCAGCCGCTGGCGCCGCCGAAGGGATAGGCGGCCGGAAGGTGCGACAAATCACCCCGACCCGGCAACTCAGCAAAATCCGTCAAGCCCTCGCGTGTAAAAGATTTCTGTTTATCAGAAGTGAAATTCGGTGTATGAATTACCTGTCTCACCCGCCTGAGGGGCGCTTCGCGATCGTCACGGGTGTTGCGGTGAGATGCGGTGGACGCCGATTGCGCAACTGACGAGTGCGCATAAGGCGGACGGCGAAGTCGTGCAGGCCTGACGCCCTAGTTGTGAGCTTTCAGGAGGTTGTCCATCTGGTCTGAACCGAGGAAGCTGAGGTTGCGAAACTTCAGTGTTCCCCGGAGAGACCAGATGAACATCCACAAGAATGCGCCTTTGACGCCGAAAGGTCGAGAGGCGATGGTGCGGAGCGTGATCGAGGGCGGCCTGACGAAGGCCACAGCCGCGCTCCAATTCAATGTGACGGCAAAGACGGTCGCCAAATGGGTCAAGCGCTTCCGCGCATTAGGCGTCGATGGTTTGCGGGATCGTTCCTCGCGGCCTCATTCATTGCCAAGCCAAACCCCGGCAGCCACATGCGCCGCTGTCGAGACGTTCCGCCGGCAGCGCCACACCGGCAAACAGATCGCGCTCGAAGTTGGGGTCTCCGCAGCAACCGTCAGCCGTATCCTGCGCCGACTCGGTTTGAACAGGCTGGCTGCCCTGGAGCCGGCCGAGCCGATCCGGCGCTATGAGCGCCAGCATCCTGGTGAACTGATCCACATAGACATCAAAAAGCTCGGCAAGTTCAATCGGATCGGCCATCGGATCACCGGCGATCGACATGGGTCGAGCAATCTGCGTTCTCGCCGTCAAGGGCCAGGCTGGGAATACGTACATGTCTGCATCGACGATGCGTCACGGATCGCTTTCAGCCAGGTCATGAAGAACGAGCGAAAGGGTTGCGCCATCGCTTTCCTCAAGGCGGCCGTGGCCTACTACGTGAGCCTCGGCGTGAAGGTACAGCGCGTCATGACCGACAACGGCGCGTGCTACAAATCCTTCGCCTTCCTAAGGGCGTGTAAGCGCCTCGGCCTCAAGCACATCCGCACCAGGCCCTATACACCCAAAACCAATGGCAAGGCCGAACGCTTCATTCAAACCAGCCTACGAGAATGGGCCTATGCGCAGGCCTACAACACCTCAGCAGAAAGAGCAGCCGAGTTGCCACGATGGCTTCATTGCTACAACTGGCATCGTCCTCATGGCAGTATCGGCTCAAAGCCACCGATCAGCAGACTCGGATTGACCGGGAACAACCTCTTGAGGCTCCACA
>NZ_LNCU01000034.1:205654-234146 GCF_001542415.1 Bradyrhizobium macuxiense | reverse complement strand
GGCGGGCACAGCTGAGGTTTGGGGATCACTGGGTCGCTGAGGAAGTGGCCGGCCTGCGTGAGGACTGGATGGACCACGCGGACCGGATCCTGGATGACGATGCCATTGTCACGGCGGTGTACGAAGCGCTCGGCCAGCGACATCCCAAGAGCCGCAGCCGCGGGCGGCGTGGTGCGCCGGCGGAGATGGTGCTGCGACTGCTCGTTCTCAAGCACGTTCGCAACTGGAGCTACGAGGTGCTCGAGCGCGAAGTACGCGCCAATCTCGTCTACCGCGACTTCGCTCGGATCGGCGGTGGCAAGATGCCAGATGCCAAGACCATCGGCCGGTGGGGCCTGGCGGTGGGCCCAAAGGTGATCAAGCAGGTCCACGGACGGATGGTGAAGATCGCGCAGGATCAAGGAGTTGTGGAAGGCCGGCGGATGCGCGTGGATACCACGGTGGTGGAGACCAATGTCCACTATCCGACCGACTCGAGCCTGCTGGGCGACGGCGTGCGCGTGCTCATCCGCACCATGAAGGAGGTCACCAAGATCGCTGGAGAGACCGGTACCAAGTTGCGCGATCGCAGTCGCAGCGTGAAGCTGCGGGTGCTCGACATTGCGCGGGCCGCACGCTCCAGGGTGAAGCAGAGCTCCGAGAAGCTCAAGGGTGCCTACGGGCGGTTGCTCAATTCGGCCAGCCGCGTGGTCGGACAGGCAAAGCAGTTCTCGGCGCAGATCGCCGCGGGAGTGAAGCAGGCCCCCAATGCGATGGGGCAATTGAAGCTCGATCGCTTGCGCCATCAGATCGACGAGATGGTGCCGCGAGTAAACCAGGTCATGAAACAGACCAGGGCCCGGATCTATCGCGGCGATACGCGCTCGGAAGGTAAGCTTTTGAGCGTGTTCGAGCCTTCGACGGAGGTCATCCGCAAAGGCAAGGCGGGCAAGCCCAACGAGTTCGGCAAAATGGTGAAGTTGCAGGAGGCCGAGAACCAGATCGTGATCGACTTCGAGGTCTATGACAAGCGGCCCAACGATTCCGACCTGCTCATTCCCGCGCTCGAACTCCACCAGGCGGCGATCGGACGCGTGCCGCACTTGGTTGCTGCCGACGCGGCCTTCTATTCCGGTAAGAACGAGGCCGCTGCCAAAGCCAAGGGTGTCAAGCGTGTGTGCATTCCCAACCGCTCCACCAAGAGCGCTGAGCGCCGACGCGAACAGAAGAAGCGCTGGTTCCGCAACGGTCAGAAATGGCGTACCGGATGTGAGGGCCGCATCAGCGTGTCGAAGCGGCGACACGGGCTCAGCCGCTGTCGCTACAAGGGCGAAGATGGAATGAAGCGTTGGGTCGGACTCGGCGTGATCTCCGATAATCTCATCAACATCGGCCGCGCCATCAATGAGAAATCGTCAAACTAGAAACGCGCCGAAGATCACCAACGCTTTACCAACACCCCGCCGCTATCGCCGGCGGGGTGTCGTCTTTTCAGCACGCATTCCAAATCACTTCAATTCGAGAACGGCGAATTTTGCGCCGGAAAGTAGCTATTTCGCCGTCTCCACGCCGGCGTCCTTGATCACCTTGGCCCATTTCTTGATGTCGGCGGCGATGAAGTCGCGAAAGTGCTCCGGCGTGTCGCCCACCAGCGTCAGGCCCTGATCGGCGAGCTTGTCCTTCACGGTCGCATCGGCCATCGCCTCGGTCGCGATCGTGTTGAGCTTCGCGATGATTGCGGGCGGCGTGCCAGCGGGCGCAACCATGCCGTACCAGTTCTCGATGATGAGGTCGGGCATGCCGGCTTCCGCCGTGGTCGGCACGTCGGGCGCGGTCGGGGCGCGCTCGCGGCCGCCGAGCGCGATCGGACGCAGCGTGCCCGCCTTGATCTGCGGCAGGAGCACCGGCAGGTCGAGGAAGGTCATCTGCACCTGCTGCCCCAGCAGGTCGTTCACCGCTGGTGCCGCGCCGCGATAGGGCACGTGCACGATGTCGATCTTTGCCGTCAGCTTGAACAATTCGCAGGCCAGATGTGGCAGGCTGCCGGCGCCGGAGGAGGCGAAGTTGAGCTTGCCGGGCTGCGCCTTTGCAAGCGCCACGAGTTCGCTCATGTTCTTCGCCGGCACGTCGGTGGCGACGACGAGCATCTCCGGCACGGTAGCGACCAGCGTGATCGGCGCGAGGTCCTTCAGCGTGTCGTAGGCGACCTTCTCCATGCTCGGGCTGATCGCCAGCGCGCCGGCGCTCGCGATCGCGATGGTGTAGCCGTCGGGCGCGGCCTTCGCGACCGCATCGGTGCCGAGCACGCCGCCCTGGCCGCCGCGATTGTCGACGATGACCGGCTGCTTGGCGAGTTCCGACATCTTCTGCCCGACCACGCGCGCAATGATGTCATTCGGCCCACCGGGCGGAAACGGCACGATCAGCCGGATCGGCTTGGCCGGGAAATCCTGCGCGGCGGCCGCGATCGGTGCGAGAAGCAGGAGAAGTCCTGCCAGCAGTCTGCCGCCAATCGTCATGCGCGCCGCCCTGACTTTTCTGGTTGCCGTCAAGATGGGCGCAGATCAATGACCGGGCAACTCAAGAATCAGGCGTTGAGCACCTTCATCGCGGCTTCGTGCACGCGCGGGTCGCCGGCCGCGATGATCCGGCCGCCTGATTGCGCGGGCTTGCCCTCCCACGTGGTGACGACGCCGCCGGCGCCGGTGATGATCGGGATCAGGCCGGCAATGTCGTACGGCTTCAGCTCGGTCTCGACCACGAGGTCGAGATGGCCGGCGGCGAGCATGCAGTAGGAGTAGCAGTCGCCGCCATAGCGCGTCAGGCGCGCCTTGCTCTCGATGCGGCCGAAGCGGGCGCGGTCGGCTTCGTTCATCAGAAGCGGGCTCGTGGTGTAGGCGGTCGCCTCCTTGAGCGAAGCGCAGCGCCGCACCGAGAGCTTTCGCTCGCCCGATGGGCCGGAATAATGAGCGGAACCGTTGTCGCCCGAGAAGCGCTCGCCGATGTATGGCTGGTGCATCATGCCGAACACCGGCGTTCCTTTGTGCAGCAGCGCGATCAGTGTGCCCCAGATCGGAAATCCGGCGATGAAGGACTTGGTGCCGTCGATCGGATCGAGCACCCAGACGTAGTCGGCGTCTTCGCGCTCGTTGCCGAACTCCTCGCCGACGATGCCGTGCTGGGGGAAGCTGGACTTGATCAGCCGCCGCATCACCGCTTCAGCGGCGCGATCGGCCTCGGTGACGGGGTCGAAGTCGCTGGCGCTCTTGTTGTCGATCGAGAGCGAGGTCCGGAAGAACGGCAGGATGGTTTCGCCGGACGCGGTCGCGAGGCGGCCGATGAAGGCTGTAAAGTCGATGACCGTCACGGCAGGTCCTTCGGAAAGCTCAACGACGCGGGTGGAAATCGAAAGCGTTCTTGCCTAGCTCAATCCGGAGCGCCGCGCACGATTAACGGAACGTTATCCCATCCTGATGACGCGGTTCCGGACTTTCGAATCGGGTTCGATTCCGAAAGTCCGGCGGCTCCGGTGCCGATCACGAAGTTGCGAGTTCTGGTATACAAGCTATGCGCGTAGCGCTGAACAGAAAGGTCGATCCTTCGCAAGCTTTTGATATCAAATGGTAAATTTCCCTATTTGGCGGCTGTTGCATATTCGCCATCCTCGCTGGGATAGCGCAGGAAATGTTTCGAAAAGTCTTGCGTTTTGTGCAGCGCGGTCGCATATTGTTGCGGTGCGGTAGCGCCTCGCGCTATCGCTGCCCTCCTTGGGCGTTTCCTCCCTAGACTTGGGCCGCTTGTTCATTCAAGCGGCCCTTTTTTCTTTCCGGGGCGCCGATTGAGCCCATTCCCTCGAAGTCAGCGAAAGCTTCGTTTCGTCATCGGCTACCGCCGACGAATGGATTCCTGGTTCAGGACTTCGCCGTGCCGGGCTGACGAAGGGACGAAGCCATCCTATTCCGCAGCGGCCTGGAATGGTCCGAGATCGCCGAACGGCACCTTGGCGAGCGCATCGGCGAGCGTTGCGAAGTCCGAAGCCACCTGGGCGAAGCGCGGCCCGCGCTCGCGGCGGCGCTCATCCATATAGACCGCGCGGTTGAGCTCGATCTGGACGGTGTGCAGGCCGCTCGCCGGGTTGCCGTAGTGCTCGGTGATGAAGCCGCCGGCATAGGGCTTGTTGCGGCCGATCGAATAGCCGAGCGAACTCATGATCTCCTCGACGAGGTCGGGCAGCAGCGGAGCGCAGCTCGTGCCGTAGCGGTCGCCGATCACGACGTCGGGCCGGCGCGGCTCGTCGCGCGACACGCCGATCGACGGCATCGAGTGGCAGTCGACCACGACCACCGTACCGAACGCCTGATGGGCCTTGTTGATCAGCCGGCGCAGCGCGCGGTGATAGGGCTTGTAGAGCCCCTCGATCCGCATCAGCGCCTCGTCGACGTCGAGCCGCTCGCGGTAGATCTCCTGGCCGTCGCCGACCACGCGCGGGATGGTGCCGAGGCCGCCGGCCACCCGCATCGAGCGCGTGTTGGCAAAACTCGGCAGCCGTCCGGTGAACATGCGCGGGTCGAGCTCATAGGGCTCGCGATTCACGTCGACATAGGAGCGCGGGAAGTTGACGCGCACGGTCGGGAAGCCGCGATCGCTCAAGTCCGCGATCAATTCGTCCATGAAGGAATCTTCGGAGCGGCGCAGCGAGACGAGATCGATCCGCGATGCGTCGAGGAACGCGGCCGGATAGACCGAGCCCGAATGCGGGGAATTGAAGATGATCGGCGCGCGCCAAGCTGCGGGCTCGACGATCTCGAATGGGGGCGACAACTCGCCAGCAGACTCGGTCATTCCCTTGGCGCCGTCCCTTGCGTCCGCCTGTCCGGGCCAAATTGATTCTGCCGGAAAAGCGGAGATTTATGGGCGTATATTGTCCGTAATCGCGACCATTCTGCCAAGTGAAAAGAGCGTGGCGCACGCTGGAATGCGTCTGAGACGCAGAAAATGCCGCACCTGGTTGATTCGATGGTCCGGTCCACAAATCCGGCGCGTACGCCGCCGATGGCCTGCGGCAAATTTCACTCGAAATTTACTGTCTGTCGGGCTTAGTGTTCGGACTGATCCTCCAGCCGGATTCGACGTTCCCTGCCATGCCGAAAATCCTCCTTGCCGAAGACGACAACGATATGCGCCGCTTTCTGGTCAAGGCGCTGGAAAATGCGGGATTCAAGGTCTCGCCGCATGACAACGGCATGTCGGCGTATCAACGGCTGCGCGAGGAGCCATTCGAGATGCTGCTCACCGACATCGTCATGCCGGAGATGGACGGCATCGAACTGGCGCGCCGCGCCTCGGAACTCGATCCCGACATCAAGATCATGTTCATCACCGGCTTCGCCGCCGTGGCCTTGAATTCCGACTCGGAGGCGCCGAAAAACGCCAAGGTCCTGGCCAAGCCCGTTCACTTGCGGGAATTGGTGAGCGAAGTTAACAAGTTGCTGGCGGCCTGATTCGGACGAAATCGGGCATTTTGTATCCTTGCCTGCCCCGCCGGGGTCCGTTATAGGGACCCGACCCAAGACGACGTAGACGACTTTGGGGTGCGTAGCTCAGCGGGAGAGCACTACCTTGACATGGTAGGGGTCACAGGTTCGATCCCTGTCGCACCCACCATCCTTCGCTCGCGAAGCGAGAGAAGGATGCCACGCCGAAGCCAACGGGCGGAGGCGGGCTACCGCCGCGAGCTTCGGCTGGGCAAGCCACGCTTCATCATCACCTTGNCGGCGGGCTTCGCGTGGCGCAGCCAGGCCGAACCGTCAGCGCGAAGCGTGTCCGGCGTAGCTTGAACGCAGTGAAAGCGAAGACGGACGACGGCGCCGAAGCCCAACGGGCGCAGGCGGGCTGCTGCCGCGAGCGACGGCTGGGCAAGCCACGTTTCTCGGGTTCACTAGTCAAACAGCCAGGTTCTCGGTGTCATCACCCGCGTATGGTCAGATAGATTCGCTTCACTGCGCCGCTGTCGACCGCGTACTGCATCGCAAGCAGGATCGCGGCGACAACCAGTATCTGGGCGATCGCAATCCATGGCAGCTTGGTGGCGACAGATCGTGATGTCTTGCGGCTGTCCTTGTCGTTAGCACGAGCATCAACGACGGTTTCGATCGACTCGACTGACATAGCTACGCCTTCTCGCCTACAAGCGAACATCACGCGATGCGCCTGCGTCTTGCAGCGAAGTCAAAACTAGACCATTTCGATCGACAAAATATTCTATAGTTCGCGCGCGCGTGTGATTGCGCATCTCGGAATCGGCCGCGCGACAGTGAAGGAATATGCGCGCTCGCAAACACTGCAATCCACCTATCGCGATTGGCCTTCGGATGCTCACGCTACGGATCGAAGGTGTCGTGGGCATTGAAATGAAGAAGCCCGAGACCACGATCGTCGCGCCTTCGAGCGCTTTACCTCTTTCGACACGGCCGATTCCTATTTCTCGGGAGGCAGCGAAGAGATTCTCCGACGGGCAGTGAAGCTCTTCGCCGCGAGGCGATGGCTTGCATCGTCCCGGGACTGATCCGGTCGAACTGCACCTGAGCTTGCGAGACGGAAATATCTGCAGGGCTCGTATTCCCGTCGGCTAAAATCTCCGCGATTGACCGGCAAGGGGGCTGGATTTCTATCCCTGGATAGTCAATTCTGATTCGGAACTTACCATCCGTGCCACACGCGGAGGAGATGTCCCATGGAGGAAGCGCGTCCGCAGCGGTATGTCCGCCAAGTCGGCGGTGAACTTGTGTCTTCCGTTATCACGAGGTCGAAGCCGATCAGGGTCGAGGTGCTCAGCCGAACCTCGCGGCCGCGCATGAACTGGCACTTCCGCCAGCCCGAACTGACCTTGTTCTGGTTCCGCAAGGGCTGCGCGCGGTTGCGGGCCAGGCTCGATGGCCGGCCCGTGGAATATGATTTCTCCGACGCGGCGAATCTCGCGCTGTTTCCCGCCGGCACGGAGATCGAGGGTGAATGGTCGGTCGGGCCTGCGCTCGACTATGTGGTCGTGTTCCTCGACCCGGTGTTCGTGCAGAACCGTCTCAATGGCCTCATCCAGAGGCCGACGGTGGCGTTTCGCCACGACCAGCTCGCCCGCGGCCTGGCCGACCTGAGCGAGGAGGCCACTACGCCCGACAATTTATTCGATCTGTTCGCCGAGGGCTGGGCCAGTCAGGCGCTGGCCCATATGGCGCGGCTGTCGCGGAGCACTGAATCGTCGAAGCCGCAAAGCCGCGGCGGATTGCCCGCGCTCAAGCTGCGGAAGATCGAGGAGTTCGTTCGGGAGAATCTTGGAGAGCCGATATCGCTGTCAGCGCTCTCCGATGTTGCCGGCCTCAGCAAGCGCCATTTCCTGAGGGCCTTTCAGGAGAGCACCGGAACCAGCCCGCATCGCTATGTTCTCGGACTGCGCATCGAATCGGCCAAGCATCGCCTCAGCGAGACCGATGAAAGCCTGACGAGCATCGCGCTGTCGTCGGGCTTCAGCCACGCTCAGCATTTTTCGTCGACGTTCAGGCAGGCCACCGGAATGAGCCCGTCGGTTTTCCGGCAGCAATCCCGGGCGTAGGTTTCGGCGCTTTTTTGCAAGTCGAGGCGGTTTCCCGCAAGCGCCCGCGCAGGCTGCATCGTAAGTCGGAATTGCGCTCGAGGGTTTGGTCGCGTCGGCGAATTGGAGAGGGAAGCAAGGCATGTCAGGACCATTGGCAGGAGTTCGCGTACTTGATCTCACCGGCGTCGTGTCCGGCCCGTTCGCGACGATGTTCCTGGCGGATCAGGGCGCCGATGTTCTGAAGATCGAGCCGATCGGCGGCGACATCACCCGCCGCAGCCGGGCCAATGTCGACAAAACCGGCGAATTCTCTGCGCTGTTCATCTCGTCGAACCGGGGCAAGCGCTCGCTCTCCATCGACATGAAAACCGATGTCGGCAGGGAGGTGCTGGGCAAGCTGGTTCAGCAGGCCGACGTCCTGGTGCAGAATTTCCGGCCCGGAACGATGGAACGTCTCGGGCTCGGCCCGGACGAGGTCCGCAAGAAAAATCCGCGACTGATCTACGTATCGATCAGCGGGGTCGGCGAAGACGGACCTTACGCCAAGAAGCGCGTCTACGATCCCATCGTGCAGGCCTTGTCGGGGTTCTGCGATGTACAGGCGCAGCCGGTGACCAACCGTCCGCAGATGATCCGGACGATCGTGGCCGACAAGACGACCGCAGTCTATGCCGCGCAGGCGATCACGGCGGCGCTCTACGCCCGCGAGAAATCCGGCCGCGGCCAGCACATCCAGGTGGCGATGCTCGACGCGATGATCGCCTATCTCTGGCCGGAAGGCATGATGCAATACACGGTGGTCGGCCGGGAGCAGACCACGTCGGATCCGAACGACCGGCCCGACCTCGTGTTTCAGACGTCGGACGGCTACCTTACCTGCGGCACCATCTCCGACTCCGAGTGGCAAGGGTTCTGCGAGGCTACCGGCGATCCGGAGCTGGCCAATGATGCGCGTTTCGCCACGCCCGCCGCGCGCTCCGTCAACGCAACGGCGCGCATCAACAGGATGCAGGACTATATCCGCAAGCACACCACCGCCGAATGGCTCGCGCGGCTCGATGCGGCTGACGTGCCGTGTGCCCCGATCCTGAGACGAGGCGAAATCATTGCCAACGAGCAGGTGGTTGCCCGCGGGCTGATCGCCGAGCTCGAGCAGCCCGGGGTCGGCACCGTGCGGCAGCCGAAGCCGGCGGCGCGCTTCGATGTCGACGCTGCCGCGATCGGTGGCCCGGCGCCGCGCGTCGGTCAGCATACCCGCGAGGTGCTGCGCGATCTCGGCTATGGCGATGCCGCCATCGCGCAGATGATCGAGCAGAAGGCCGTGCGCGCGGTCTGAGCCACCGCGCCGCGCAACGTCGCCGGTCTTGAACTGAGAAACTGCCGTCGGTGGGAGACGTCCTATGGTTGAGACAAACAAAACCGCCTTGCTGGTTGGAGCAGGAGACGCGATCGGTGCAGCGGTCGCGCGGCGGTTTGCCGCCGGTGGTTACGCCGTCTGCATCGCACGGCGCGATCCGGCGAAATCCAGCGCTTTGGTCGAGGAGCTGACGCGCGCTGGAAGCAAGGTGCACGCATTCGGCGTCGACGCGCGGCGTGAGAACGAGGTGCAGGAGCTGTGCGAACGGGTCGAGCAGAACGTCGGACCGATCGAGGTCTGCCTGTTCAATGCCGGCTCGAACGTCAAGAAGAGCCTGCACGAGACGTCAGACAAGTTGTTCTTCAAGGCCTGGGAGCTCGCCTGCTTCGCCGGATTCCTGGTTGGACGCGAGGCGACCCGGCACATGCTGCGGCATGGCCGCGGCACCATGCTGTTCACCGGCGCAACCGCGAGCGTGCGCGGCGGCAGCGGCTTCGCGGCATTCGCGTCGGCCAAGTTCGGCCTGCGAGCGGTCGCCCAGGCGATGGCGCGCGAGCTCGGGCCACAAAACGTCCATGTCGCCCATCTCTTGATCGATGCCGGCGTCGACAGCCCGGCCATTCACCAGCGGATGAAGGCTGCGAGCGGCATCGACGCGTCCGAGATCCCGCCGGATTCTCTGACGCGCACATCCTCGATCGCGGAAGCCTACTGGTACGTGCACCAGCAAAGCCGTGACGGATGGAGTCACGAGCTTGATCTGCGCCCGTCCGTCGAGAAATGGTGAGGCCATGCCGAAGACGCTGACGCTATGGGGGGTAGGGACGTCACGGACGATCCGGGCGCATTGGGCGCTGCATGAACTGGGGTTGGACTACAGCTGCAACCGCATCCTGCCGCGCTCGGGCGAGACCAAGACGCCCGAATACACCAGGCTCAACCCGCGTCAGAAGATTCCGCTGCTGCAGGACGGCGACTTCACGATCGGCGAGAGTGCGGCGATCGTGGCCTATCTGGCGCGGACCTACTCCAATGCAGGCGTCCCGCTGGTGCCGGTCGACGAACGCGATTTCGCGCGGTGGCTGGAATGGTGCTTCTTCATCGTGGCCGAACTGGACTCGACGAGCCTCTACGTCATGCGCCGCCATGACCTCCAGGGTCTCGCCCATATCTACGGTCACGCGCCGGATGTGGTGGTCAAGGCCGCGGAGTATTTTCGCCAGCAGCTCAGGCACGTGGAAGTCGCGCTGTCGGACGGCCGCAAATACCTGATGGGGGATCAGTTCACGAGCGCGGATATCCTGCTCGCGACCTGCCTGGTGTGGGCCATCGACTATGGCGTCGGAGTCTGTGACGTCGCGACGCCCTATCTCGCCCGCGTCACAGCGCGGCCGGCCTACAAGGAAAGTGTCGCGATCAATACCGTGCGGATCTGACCGGCGGCGCTCAAGCATGATCCGGAAAAGTGTGAAGCGGTTTTCCGAAAAGATCATGCTCTAGCAACCGCCGGTGCGCGCACCTACGTCCTGGGTGGTCTTGCGGCGGGTTTGACGAGCGCATCCAACAACGCGCCGGTCAGCCAGTTTTCGGCGCCGATACTCCGAAAGAGCGCGTTACTGAAACCTCAAGAGGGAAGCCCGCGTGGATGCGCGGGCTTCCGCTCGACCTCACCAGTGACGATACGAGCGCGGGTAGCCGCCCCTGTAGTAGGCGAATGCCGGTCTGACCACGTGACGATAGCTGTAGCCATAATAGGCCGGACGATAGCGGTCGCCGTAATAGGCCGGCCTATAGCCCGAATAGTATGTCGTGGTGGATGCGCCCCAACGATACGGCGCGGCACCGTAGCCGTAATCGTACCCATAGTCGCCGTAATAAGCGGGCGCGTAGTCTGCAGGTGCGTAGCCATAATAGCCGTACCCAGGACCGTAGTCGTACCCGTAGCTATAGGCTGATGAGGCGAGCCCGCCGACAACGGCGCCGGCGATCAATCCGCCTGCGAGTGCGGGCCCGAACCCGTCGCGTGCTTCAGCGGGCGCCGGCGACGCGATTGTGCTCACGGCGAGCCCGCCGATCGTTGTAAGGACAAGGGCTGTCTTCTTCATAAGATACTCCTGGCTGGTGATTGCCTGCCACAATCAACCGGGCAGAATGACATTGGTTGCGAATCGCAGCGCGCCGACAGGGACAGGAAGCGCTCTCGCCAGATCGAGCTTGTAAGGAGAGCTTGAGCAAGAGCCGAGCGCATCTCCGCACCCGCTGAAGAGCGCAGCGGCTCAGCCGAACGCAACTTGTTCCGCCTCCGTCGCCCGCGTCGGAAATGATCTGCGCATCCGCGTCGAGCGTGATCAAGTCGGCTAAATTCGAACTCGATCCCCAATCGGAAAAGGTGGCGATTGTTCCTGAGACGGCACCCGGCATCAAGCTGCCGCGCCGATGATTCTGCAGGTGTTCCCGGAGGCGCCAAATGTCGCGTCGAGGCCGCGTTTTGGAACGACGCCGACGGCACCGCTGTTTTCTAGCAAGGCAGTTCACCGGTGAGCCGCGCGCACGCCTGTGCCGGGTATCTCGCCGGGTCTTGTTGGAGCGCGGCTGCGGCGAAGGCAGCGCGGGCGATTGGCGTCTGCAAACGAAGCAGCCGCCAAACTTCAGGAGGGATCGGCAATGCAGAGTATGAAGAGCAAGTTTCTGTTGACGACAGCCGTGCTGTTGGCCGGCGTCAGTCTCGCATCGGCGCAAGGCATGCGGGAAGGTGGCGGTATGGGCGGGGGCATGAGCGCCGGAACGGGCGGTAGCGAACGTGGAACATCCGCGAGCCCTTCAGCCGGACGTTCCGGCGGCGGCGCAATCCGTGGAAGCCCTTCGGGTGCGACGCGCAGCGAAGGCCTGACGGAAGGCCGGGGACAGGGTATGAGAGAGGGAGGACGAGCAGAAGGCCAAACCCAGATGGGCCGCGGCGCAGCCGAGCGCGGCGGACGCACGCAGGGCCAGACCACCGGGCAGGCCAAGGACGGCGGCCGAGCGGTGGAGAGGGGCGAGCGGCAGAGTCAGCGCGGTCAGAGCCGGCAACAGGAGACCGTCGGACAGAGCCGAAACGAGCCCCAGCAGACCGGTCGATCTCAATCCGGCGAACGTGGTAGCACCACAACGCGGCAAAGCCAGCGGCAGCCGGAGAATCGCAGCGGTACCGCGAACCGGAGTCAGAACACCACCACAGGCCAGAGCAAGGGACCGAGCGTAACGACAGGTCAGAGCACGCGAGCCGGCCAGAGCGCGGCTGGTGCGGCCACCCAACAGCCTGGTACAGCGCAAGGCCGGATGAACTCTGGGCAGACCACCGGGCAAGCCGGTACAACCGCGCCGACCCAATCGAACGCGGTGGTCCAGACCGAGGCCGGGCGCACCGTGACGGCGCAACAGCAAAGCACGATTCAGCGCTCCGTGTTGTCAGCACGCAACGCGCCGCGCGTGAACGTCGACACGATCAACTTCGCGGTTAATCGTGGCGTGGTGGTGCCCTCGAGATTCCGCGCTGTGTCGGTCGTTGCTTTCCCGGCGCTGATCGACGCGTTCCCGGAATATCGCGACGACAGCTTCTTCGTTGTCGAGGATGAAGTCGTGTTCCTCGATCGAGACCGCCGGGTTGTCGACGTGGTTCCTGTCGGGCCGCGGACGCGCTTCAGCCATCGCGGCAGCAGCAGTAGCGTTGCGACCATGGACCTGAGCCCGCAGCAGATCCGGGAGGTTCAGCAGGTGCTGATCGAGCGCGGCCTGCTCGTCGGCGAGGCTGACGGCGTGCTCGGGTCTCGGACCCGCGAGGCGCTGATCACATTCCAGCGTCGGCAGGGGATCGCGACGAGCGGTAGCGTCGATACGCGTACGGTCGCCGCGCTGGGTCTATCGGACAGGATCGGTCAGGGCGCGGGGCAAGAGCCGTCGACGGTCGGCCAGGGCCGCGCTCCGCAGCAGCCTGCCCAGCAGAACACGACTGGACAAACAACGGGCCAGACGAAGCCGCCACAGAACGGCCCGAGCGGAACTCAGCCGCCCGCTCAGCAGCAGTCCCCGCAGCAGAACACGACGGGACAGGCCGCTTCGCAGAACCAGTCCACCGTCGGTCAGGGCGGCACCCGGCCAGGCGGAGGAGAGAAAGCGCAGCCCGGCCAGCCGGGCCAGAACAGCGCTCCGCCTCCATCAAGCTCAGGCCAGGGCGCGCCGATGCCGGAACAAAACCCCGGCCGGAATTCGACCGGCAGATAGGATAGGATGTTCGAACATGAGCCCCGCTGCGGAGCGGGGCTCATGCTGAGCTCAAGATATCGGAGCAGCGCGCTGCAGGTGGTCAGCATCTGCTTCTCGCCGCCCGATACGCGCCGGGCGGGACGGCGCGTCGCAGCGCGCGGTCTCTCATTTCAGATGTCGGCGCGGGCGGCGGCTGCGATCTTCATCACCCTTGCGTAGCTGTGCGGAGCAAAACGCAGACTCAGGATCGCGACCGATGCCGCACATCCAAGGTGCATCAGCCAGCCCGCGGTGAAGCCGCCGCTCGCATCGTGCAGGACCGCAACCAGCCAGGGCGGGATAGCGGCGATGAGAAAGCCGCCCTGCATCAGCGCCGAAAGCGCGCCGGCGTGAGCGGGGTGCTCGAAGTGATCGAGCGCGACCACCATGAAAAGGGGGAAGCAGCCGCCGAGCCCGGCGCCGACCAGCGCGGCCCAGCCGAGCGGTGAGGTCAACGGCGCCAGTGCCAATCCGGCGAAGCCTGCGATCTGCATCATCAGCGTCAGCCAGATCCACAGCCGGCGATCCTCGCTGCGCGAGGCCAGCACAGGGATCGATACGGCGGCGATGGCCTGACAGGTCGCCATCGTCGCGAGCACGCTACCGCTCGCAGCAGCCGTCCAGCCGAGCGATTGATAGTACGGCGCAAGCCAGGCGATGACGGAGGAGTAGCCGCCATTCATCAGACCGAAGCCCAGGATAAGAAGCCAGGTCCGCGGCCGGCGGAGCAGTACGGCGACAGGGATGCCGGCGCTGGACGTCGAACGGTCGTGTGGTAGCACCATCCATGACACCACGACCGCGGCAAGCGCCGGAATGGTGGTCCATGCCAGACCGAGTTGCCAGCTTCCGGTTGTTTCGGCCACGGCGGGCCCGATTTGCGCACCGAGGGCTCCACCGGCCATCAGCATGGAGGAATAGAGGCCCATCACCGCCGCCACATGACGCGGGAAGTAGGCCTTGATGATCCCGGGGAATGTGGCCTGGATGATCGATACGCCGAGGCCGCACAGCGCGGCTGTGGCGATCAGGGCAATACCGCTCATCGGCACAAGACGCAGCGCCGATGCGAGCGTCAGGATCACGAGGGCTCCGATCACGGCCGAACGCGCGCCGACAGTCGCCTGCAAGCGCGAGCCGGTAAGGGCAAGCAGCCCCATCAACACCATCGGCACGAGCGTGAACAGCGACATGCTCTGAAAGCCGAGGCCTGTCGCATCTCGAATGTCCGTCGCGAGCGGTCCGACGACCGTGAGGAACGGCCGCAGATTCATCCCCACGAGGATGACGACCGAGAGCAGCAGGGCAGTGGACGGGATGCGGCTTTGCTTCGCCATGAGCCTATGCCTGGGCGTCCTGTTGCCGCTTCCATTCGGCATAAAGGTCAGGCGCGGAATTGAGCCGCACCGGGACGTGGCGGATCCGCATGGTCTGCTCGGCGAACGGCTTGGCCAGGTCGGCGTAGATCGCTGCCGTCGATAATCCGAAAGGAGCGCCATCCTCGTTGGAGTAGGCGTAGGTGACGTCGCCGATGCCGGCGAGCCGCATCGCGGCCATGCACATCGGGCAGGGATGGCCGCTGGCGTAAACCGAGCACCCTTCGAGATTCGCCGATCCCAGCTTTCGGCTGGCACCGCGAATCGCGGTCAGTTCGGCATGAGCGGTCGGATCGTTGGTCTTCAGGATCTCGTTGACGCCAAGCGCGATGATCTTGCCATCCTTCACGACGACGGCGCCGAACGGCCGTCCGCCGTCCTTCAGATTGCGGTGTGCAAGTTCGATGGCTTCGCAAAGGAAGCGCTCATTGTCGCTCATCGTGTTCTCCCGGTTGCGCGACGCCAAAGCGGCTTTTCCGAATTTCTAATGCGGCGGCGCAACATTTGGAAATTAGATGCATTGATATAGATTATCCAATATCTGAATGTGCCGGCGGAACCCCTTCCACCCTGGACTCGCGATGCTCGACCCCCGCCTGCTCCGCTCCTTTGTTGCGATCGCCGACGCGGGCAGTTTCACCCAGGCCGCCGAGCGTCTGAACATGACCCAGTCCACGATCAGCCAGCAGCTCGGGCGGCTGGAGGAACACATTGGTCGCGAATTGATCGATCGCGTCGCGCGCCCGGTGCAACCGACGGCGACCGGCGAGCGCCTGCTGGGTTACGCAAGGCGCATCCTGGATCTGCAGCGCGAGGCTACAACGGTCCTCAGCGATCCCGCGGGGACGACGACGATTCACATCGGGGTGCCGGAAGATCTTGTCTCGAGCGCCATGGCGCGGGTGTTTGCGAACTTCGCCAAGGACCACCGTGAAATCCGGCTTGATGTGGTTGCCGGGCTGAGCCGCGATTTGACCAAGCGCTACCGTGCCGGCGAATTCGACATCGTCATCGTCAAGGAGGCGAGCCCGGCCCCGGATCACAAGGCGAGCTATCCCGAAGCCATGGGGTGGTTCGAGAGCGCCCGTCACGCGGTGAAGTGGCCCAATCCGCTTCCACTGGTGACGTTTCCGCCGGGCGGCCTGTATCGCGAGGCGATGTTCGAGCGGATCGAGCGCGAGCGGCGCACCTGGTACATCGCGTTCTCCGGCAGCAGCCTGCATAACGTCCTGACCGCGGTCGAAGCAGGCGTCGGCCTAACGCTGCTGCCGCTCGCCAGCACGCCGCGCTACAAGGTTCGTCCCTATCAGGCGTTCGGGCAGGAGCCGGCGATGGTGGTTTCGGTCTACTCGTGGGAATCAGCCGGGCCGATCGCCGAGCTCGTTCGCGGGATGAGCGTCGCGCTGGCCGAACGTTTCGCCTGAAGCGCGATCGCCTTTCAGGCCTGACGATGTGTTGGCACCATCGGCGCCTGGCGTCCCGGGAACAGCCTTGATTAGCGGCTTAGGCGCTGCGGAGAGCTGCCGCCGTTACGGGCCGCGTAACTAGTCCAAGCCTATCGGCGCCGCGCCTTACACCTCGAGCCATTCCTCGCGAATGGCGGCGTTGTTCTTGAGCTGGCCGGGTGTGCCTTCGAACACGACGCGGCCGTGGCCCATGATGTAGACGCGGTTCGAGATCTTCATCGCGATCGACAGTTTCTGCTCGACCAGCAGGATGGCGACGCCGGCTTTCGCGATCCGTGCAATGAGGTCGCCGACCTGCTGCACGATCAGCGGCGCCAGTCCTTCGGTCGGCTCGTCGATCATCATCAGCTCAGGATCGCCGAGCAGCGTGCGGCAGGTGGTCAGCATCTGCTTCTCGCCGCCCGACAAAACGCCGGCCGGTGTGTCGGCGCGGCGGGCGAGGTTAGGGAACATCTCGAGCATGTCGTCGAGCCGCCACTTGCCGGGGCGGCGCGGATACTTGATGCCGAGGATGAGGTTCTGTCGGACCGTCAGGCCCGGGAAGATGTCGCGATGCTCGGGCACATAGCCGAGGCCGAGGCGGGCGATCTTGTGGCTCGGCAGGCCGACGATATCCTGGCCCTTGAAGCGGATCGTGCCCTGCGGCGGCACCTCGCCCATGATCGCCTTGACGGTGGTGGAGCGGCCGACGCCGTTACGCCCCAACAGGCTCACGACCTCGCCGGCGGCGATGTCGAGATCGACGCCCTGCAGGATGTGGCTCTTGCCGTAGTAGGCGTGAAGATTCCTGACCTCGAGCATCAGTCGACCTCCTCGCCGAGATAGGCTTCCTTGACCTTCGGATTGCCGCGGATCTCGTCCGGCGTGCCTGATGCGATGATATTGCCGTACACCAGCACCGAGATGCGGTCGGCGAGGCCGAACACCACGCTCATGTCGTGCTCGACGATGACGAGCGTGCGGCCTTCGGTCAGGCGGCGGATCAGCGCGACGGCCCGATCGGTCTCGGCATGGCTCATGCCCGCGGTCGGTTCGTCCAGCATGATGACGCTGGCGCCGCTCGCAATGGTGATGCCGATCTCCAGCTCGCGCTGCTCGGCATAGGTCAACAGTCCCGCCGGCACGTCGCGGCG
The DNA here is from genome assembly GCF_001542415.1 of Bradyrhizobium macuxiense. GTDB lineage: Bacteria > Pseudomonadota > Alphaproteobacteria > Rhizobiales > Xanthobacteraceae > Bradyrhizobium > Bradyrhizobium macuxiense. The sequence continues at coordinate 216,966 of NZ_LNCU01000034.1, read as the reverse complement.
ATGGCTGAGATGGATGTCGTCGAGGATCTGTGCGGTGCGCTGCTTCACCTCGGGCAGGTGGTCGACATTCTTCCAGAACGCATAGCGATGACCGGTGGCCCACAGCACGGCGCAGCGGACGTTCTCCCACACCGTCATGCGGGCGAACACGTTGGTGACCTGGAACGAGCGCGACAGTCCGCGCCGATTGATCTCGAACGGCCGCAATCCGGAGATGACCTCGCCGTTGAGGCGAATCTCGCCCGAGGTCGGCTTGATGTGACCGCTGATCAGGTTGAAGGTCGTCGACTTGCCGGCGCCGTTCGGGCCGATGACGGCATGACGTTCACCTTGTGCGACATTCAGATTGAGGTCGCGGATGATGCCGACATTTCCGAAGCTCTTGTCGACGGCTTTGACTTCGATGGCGGCGGTCATGCGAGATACCCCCGATCACGGGCGACCGTCGCGGCGCGATCCCAGGCTTCGGCCACGCGCCGCCAGGTGACGCGCGCGATCAGGAAGCCGCCGACAACGAGCACTACCGCAACGGCCCAGGTGGTCGGCGCCGTCGCGACGAACGGAATGCCGACGAGATTGATGACGTTGCCTTCGCCCTCGCTCGCGGTGTAGCGCGCAACCGTCTCGATCGAGAGGATGATGCCGAGCACGAGCGCAAGCGTGGGGAGGGCGGCGACCAGATAGGACGGGATCACCGTGCCAAGCGTGCGCGCACGGATCAGCGGACGATGCTTCATCAGGATGCCGGCGATGCCGCCCGGCGCGAACATCACGATGCCAATGAAGATGATGCCGAAATAGAGCTGCCAGACCGAGGTGACGTTGGTCAGTCCGAGCTGCAGATAGGTCACCAGGATGGCGCCGAGGATCGGCCCGAAGAAATAGGCGGTGCCGCCGATGAAGGCGGCGAACAGCACCAAGCCGGATTGCGTCGCGCCGAGATAGGCCGAATTGGCGATCTCGAAATTGATCGCGGTGAGGCCGCCCGCGATGCCGGCGAAGAAGCCGGCGAACATGTAGGCGAAATAGCGCACCACGTGCGGATCGTAGCCGATGAACTCGACGCGCTCCGGATTATCGCGCACCGCATTGCAGATCCGCCCGAGCGGCGTGCGGGTCAGGGCGTACATCGCGATCGCCGAGATCATCACCCAGAATGCGATCAGGTAGTAGACCTGGAGCTGCGGCCCGAAGGTCCAGCCGAAGATGTGCGGCAGCGCGGTGCGATCGGTGGTGATGCCGGACTCGCCGCCGAACACGCTGCGCAGGATCAGCGACGACGAGGCGACCAGCTCGCCGATGCCGAGCGAGATCATCGCAAACACGGTGCCGGCGCGCTTGGTCATCACCCAGCCGACCAGCGTTGCGAAGGCAAGACCGCCGATGCCGCCGATCAAGGGAATGACGGGGAGCGGAATCGGCCAGTCGTAGCTCGCCACCGCATTCATCATGTGGACTGCGAGGAAGCCGCCGAGGCCGTACTGGACCGCGTGACCGAACGACAACAGCCCGGTCTGGCCGAGCAGGATGTTGTAGGACAGCGCAAAGATGATCGAGATGCCGATCAGGCTGAACGAGGTCAGCGAGCCGCCGGAGGAGAAGATCAAAGGCAGCACGACGAGCGCGACGGCTGCGATCAGCCAGATGCCGTAGAAGCTTAAGGTACCACCGGACTCGTCCTTGGTCGCGGCGGTGGCTGTTGTGACGGGATTGGTCATGATTCACGCGTCCCCAACAGGCCCATGGGGCGGAAGATCAGGACCAGCACCAGCAGCACGTAAGGCAGGATCGGCGCTACTTGCGCGATCGTGACGTTCCAGATGTCGGTGAGGGGCGAGGGGCCGAGGCTCGGATCGAGCGGACCGAACACGCTGGCGAGCGAGCCGTTCAGTGCCACCGCGAAGGTCTGGATCAGCCCGATCAGCAGCGATGCGATGAAGGCGCCGGGTAGCGAGCCGAGGCCGCCGAACACGATGACGACGAACAGGATCGGCCCGAGCAGCGCCGCCATGTCGGATTGCGTCACCAGCGAAGGACCGGCGATGACGCCGGCGAGGCCGGCGAGCGCGCTGCCGACGCCGAACACCAGCATGAACACGCGCCCGACATTATGGCCGAGATGGCCGACCATGCTCGGATGCGTCAGCGCGGCCTGCACGATGAGGCCGACCCGGGTCCGCTTCAGCGTGATCAGCAGCGCCACGAAGATCACGACTGACACCACGAGCATGAAGATCTTGTAGGCCGGATAGTTGGTGGAGAACACGGTGAAGGCGGGAAAGTCGAGCGCCGCCGGGATCCGGTAATCCATCGGGCTCTTGCCCCAGATCATCGAGACGATCTCTTCGATCGCGAAGGCAAGCCCGAAGGTCAGCAGCAATTCGGCGACGTGTCCGTGCTTGTGGGTGTTGCGCAAGCCGTAGCGCTCGACAGCCATGCCGACCGCGCCGACCAGAAGCGGCGCCAGCACCAGCGCCGGCCAGAAGCCGATCCAGCGGGTCAGCTGGTAACCGAAAAACGCGCCCAGCATGTAGAAGCTGGCATGCGCGAAATTGAGCACGCCCATCATGCTGAAGATGACGGTCAGCCCGCTCGACAACAGGAACAACAGCATCCCGAACAGGATGCCGTTGAGTGTTGAAATGACGATCAACTCAGCCAAGGCACACTCGCTGAAGACACGAACGATTCACGTGAAGTGAGAAAGCGAACTCCGGAGGCATTGTCGCAGCCGGACGAGAACGCCCCGCGGCAGCATAGCCGCGGAGGCGTCGCGTTGCGGTCGATCAGGGCCGCTTCATCTTGCAGGTGGTCGGGACCGTCGCGTTCGCGGTCTCGATCTTGGAGACGAGATGCCAGCCCCAGCCGGTATTTTCCTCGTCGAACGGCTCCTTGGCCTTGTCGGCCAGCGTGCCGAACGAGGAGATGTAGATCGGCTGCAGGAACTGGTGATCGTCCTTGCGCATGATGCCCTCGCCACCGTCGAGCACCTCGTACTTCATGTCCTCGAGGGCGGCTGCGACCTTTACCGGATCGATCGAATTGGCCTTCTCGGCCGCCGCCTTGAACATCCGCATCTCGTTGACGGCGCGCGGATACCACAGCGACATGTTGGCCTTGGCACGGAAGTCCTTCTCGAGCTCCATCGCAGCCTTGTTGCCGGAGTTGGGGATGCCTTCGCTGATCTGGAACACCTGATGATCGAGGCCGGTCTGCTTGATCGCGGTCGGTCCGCCGGCGCCGCCGGCATAATAGGTGTACCAGTTGACCTTGAGGCCGGCGTCAGCCGCCGCCTTCAACAGCAGCGCGAAGTCCTGTCCCCAGTTGCCGGTCACGACAGTGTCGGCGCCGGACGCCTTGATCTTGGCGATGTAGGGCGAGAAGTCGGTGACCTTGAGCATCGGGTGCAATTCGTCGCCCACGATCTGGATGTCAGGTCGCTTTTCGCCCAGCATCTTGCGCGCCTCAGTGCGCACCGACTGGCCGAACGAATAGTCCATGTTGATCAGATAGACTTTCTTGATGGACGGCTGGCCCTTCATGTAGTTGGTCAGCGCCTCCATCTTGATGTCCGAGTTCGCATCCCAGCGGAAGTGCCAGTAGCTGCACTTCTCGTTGGTCATGCTCGGATCGACCGCGGCGTAGTTGAAGTAGAGCACTTCCTTGCCGGGATTGCGGGAGTTGTTCTTGGTGACGAAATCTTCCAGCGCGGCGCCGACCGACGAGCCGTTGCCCTGGGTGAGGTAGTGGATGCCGGCGTCGACCGCCTTCTGCGCCTGGACCAGGCTTTCCTGCGGATTGGTCTTGTTGTCCATCGGCACGATCTCGACCTTGTGGCCGAGGATCCCGCCCTTGGCGTTCAACTCATCAGCCAGGTACTGGAAGGTCTTGAGGCCGCCTTCACCGACGCTCGCGCCGCCGCCGGAGAGCGGATCGATGTAGCCGATCTTCAGGGAGTCCTGCGCGGAGGCCGTTCCCCCCAACATCGCCAGTGCTGCGGCGGCAACGATCAGTCTATGCATCCTGCTATCTCCCTTGCTCATTTTCTTGATCTTCAGCGATCGAAGCCGTCTCATAACCTCAATTGCCGAGCCTTCGCAACTTGCGCTTTGAATTCTGCGTCAAGTTTTAGCAGGAGGTACCATGATGTTATAGGCTATATGTCGAGGAGAACCGGGGAGATCCGAGGCGATTTTGAACCGTAAGTAAACTTTTGGATGAGGGGGCGAGCGTTCGCTGGTTCACCATTTGGAACCGACTTCGTCCGAGGCCCTAACCTCCCCTTGAAAACTTGAAAAGGGGAGGTCGCTTCGCTCTTCAGAGCGAAGCGGGTGGGGATCGGCTCTCTCCGCATACAGCATCGCCCGCGGTTGCCCCCATCCCGGCCTTTCCCCTTTCAGGGGGAAGGAGAAGATACGCGATCGCTACATCGGCATGATCTAGGCCGGATGCCGGCGCGGCTTGAGGCCCAACAGAAACAGTCGCGCGAAATGGTCGGCAATCTCTGTTGCAGACCAGTCGCGCTTGGTTTTGAACCAGATCGGATACCAATGGCCCATTCCGGTGAGAATACGTTCCGCGAAGTACGTATCGATGCGGCGGAAGCGGCCCTCGTCGATCCAACGCTGGTAGCTGTTCTGGTCTTGCCGGATCGTGGCCAGCACCTCACCGACGTAGGCCTTTCGATCAGCGTCGTTGAGATAGTTGATGTTGTGATAGGTCGTCTTTGGGCCGCAGGGGGTGTCGTGCAGCATCAACAGCAGGCGGATTCTCTGCACGATGTGTTCGAACGCTCCGAGGCTGTGCTCTTGCAGATGCTCGCGAATGCTGACCTCGCCGGCGAGCCCTCGTCGCAGGCAAGCCAGTAACAGGCTCTCTTTTTCGCTGAAGTGATAGTAGATGCCGGCACGCGTCATGCCTGCATCGGCAGCGATGCTCTCGAGCGACGTGCCCAGAGCTCCCCTGCGGTTGAAACTGTCCGAGGCGATCGAAAGCATCCTGTCGAACTTCGCGGCCCGCTTGTTCAAGTTCGCGCGAGCCTTGAGGAATGGGGCAAGGCTGAGCGGTTCAGGCATGTCGGGAATCGCGATCTCGCGCCGGTACACGCCGTGGGTGATGATGTCGTCGATGGCGTCGATCGCCTGTTGGCGCGTGTAGTAATCGCGCTCGGACAGCCAGAACGGAACCCAGTCCAGGATGGAGATGAGCGCCACCGCCGTGAGCAGCGGTTCGTCGCAGGCGATCGAGCCGTCTGCGACGCCCCGGTCGAGAATCTCCGCAAGCAGCGCGGCATTCTGCCAGCGCTTCTCATGGACTTCGTTGCTGTAGGGCGCAGCCAGCGCATCGATGTCGGTGAACAGGATCATGCGCTGACCCTCAGGTCTCAACCGGCCGCGCACGAAGCGCCTGATGATCTCGAGCCCATCGATGCCGGGCTCGGTCGCCGCTTCGATTTCGCGCCGATAGATGGCAAGGCCGCGCAGATAGCAGTGAAAGATCAGGCCTTCCTTGTCGCGAAAATGGTGGTACAGCGCGCCCGGCACCGCCCGAACCGCCGCTGCAACCTGCTCCATCGTCACATGGGCGTAGGAGTGGCGAGCAAACAGCCGGGACGCAGCGACAAGGATCTGTTCACCCCGATCTGTCAGCTCAGCGACTTGCAAGCTCCGGTGCCCTTCCTGATCGCGGAACGAATCCGCACCCGAGATAATCCCCTTGGCATCAGCTTGTCGATCTGCGATAGACGCTGGTATACCATACACCAGAGGATCTTCCTATCCGGTGGATGGTTTAGCGAGCTTCGTTCCGGGGATGCGGAACGGGCAATATCGACCTGGCATCGGGCTATTGGAGAGAGCATGGCGCGCAACATTCTGATCCTGGGGGCCTCTTACGGCTCCCTGCTTGGGACCAAGCTTCTGATGGCGGGGCACAACGTGACCCTGGTTTGCCGGGCGAAGACGGCGGAGCTGATCAATCGCGACGGCACCGAAGTGCGCATCAAGCTGCGCGACGAGCCGAACCACCGGTCGATCTTCTCGCGCGACCTGCCGGGCAAGCTGGATGCCGTCACGCCCGCCGATGTCGATCTGTCGCGCTACGACATGGTCGGCCTTGCGATGCAGGAGCCGCAATACACCAACCACACGGTTCGCGTTCTCATGATCAAGATCGCGGCGGCCAAGCTGCCGTGCCTGTCGATCATGAACATGCCGCCCTTGCCCTACCTGAAGCGGATCCCCGCGCTGGCCGGCATGGATCTCGAGGAGGCCTACACCAATGCGCAGGTGTGGGAGCGGTTCGAGCCGGGGCTGGTGACGCTGTGCTCGCCCGATCCGCAGGCCTTCCGCCCGCCGGAGGACGCCGCGAACGTGCTCCATGTCGGCCTGCCGACCAACTTCAAGGCCGCGGCCTTTGCCGACGACAAGCACAACAAGGTGCTGCGCGAGCTGGAAGCCGACATCGACGCGGTGACGCTGGACGGCCAGGATGTTCCGGTCAAGCTGAAGGTGTTCGACTCGCTGTTCGTCCCGCTGGCGAAATGGTCGATGCTCTTGACCGGCAACTACCGCTGCATCACGCCGGCGCAGCCGCAGTCGATCCGCGATGCCGTTCACGGCGATCTCAAGCGCTCGCAGGCAATCTACGACCACGTCGACGGCATCGCGCGCCAACTCGGCGCGGACCCTGCCGATCAGGTCCCGTTCGCGAAATATGCCAAGGCGGCGGAAAGCCTGCTCAAGCCGTCGTCGGCGGCCCGCGCGGTGGCCGCCGGCGCGCCGTTCATCGAGCGCGTCGACCTCCTGGTGAAGCTGATCGCGCATCAGCTTGGCACGCCCAGCGCCGAGATCGACCGTACGGTCGAGACCGTCGATCAGAAGCTCAACGAGAAGATCGTGCAGGGCGGCTCCGGCGCGCAGTGAGATCCGTGTCCGGCGTTGCCGGCACGTGAGGTGAGCTCGCTGATCAAGCTTTCTCCTCATGCCCGGCCTTGGGCCGGGCATCCACGTCTTGGCGAGAAAAAGACGTGGATGGCCGGGCATAGGCGAGCGGAAGCGACGCCATCCTTCGGACGACTACACCCGGCCATGACGAATGAGGCAATGTCTGCGCCGCAGTCGGTTCTCCTCGCGGTTGCATCGGTTCGGACCCCCACATCATTGTTGACGCGCGGTCTCCTGTCGCGGGTTCCTGCAAGTGGAACACGACGCTATAGAACTGACTTGCCTGACAACGGCTTGCGGGAAAAAACTTTCGCGCGCGAGTTCCGGATCCGCGCGATGGTGTGCGCGTCGATGACGATCAACGATCGAATTGTCTGCCGGTCGGATCAACCATAACGCGAATATGTCGTGTCGCGCGCGCGCGGCTGAGACCAATCACGCGCGATCCTTGATATGTCTTGTACCGTGCTTATGCGTTGTCCCTGCTGATCGCATGTGCAGTCCTGAAAATTTTCTGAAAGACTCCGTGACGATTTAAATGCTGGTGCGCGCCCAGAGCACACTTTGGATTTCTTCGTGCGCGCGTCATTGCTGCCTCTGGTTCTCGCGCGGATTGTTCTCTAAATCAGGTGAGCGGACTCGATGGCGAAGCTCTCGGGCCGCACACGGCAATGAGCACACAATGAAGAATGCCATGCATGAGCACGACTATCGCAGGAACCTGCGTCGGCGCCATCAGGAGCGGCCGGCCTAGCCAGGGCGATGCCTGCGTCCTCACATGCTGCTCACTTCGTCGACCTGACGTGCGCCTGCCTGTCGCAGGTCGGCAACGCCAACCCATGGGAATGCGCCTGCGCTGAGCCAACGTTCGTCGTTGGCGACAGCGTCGATTGAAAAATGCATGCAACGAGACGGTGACAGACTCGCGCGCGCGGCAAAGCTTCTTCAACAGGTTCCGCTTCCGCGCGCCCCCCGGGACATCAGGGACCGAACCCCGGCGCCGCCGCGGCTGTTCTCGACACGGCCCTATCCGCCGGCAGAGCAGTTCGATGTTTGGAACGCACGCATCGCTCCATGGCTCGATGTCGCGCTGCCGGAAGGCCGCAGCCCCGCGCAGGGCTTCGAGGTCGAATACGTCGCCTGCAATCTGAGTGAATTTGTGCTGTCGTCCGGGCGCTTCGCCGCACAAACATTCGCGCGCGCGTCCGCGACTTCGCACCGGGGGCCGGATGCCTGGGGCTTGTTCCGCGTGCGCTCCGGCGAAGTCTGGTTGGAGGCCAGTGGGCGGACGATTCACGCCGAGCCGGGCGCGATCTTTCTGATCTCGCTCGCCAACGATTTCCGCGGCCGCATCACCGATTATGACGGCCTGCTGCTTACTCTGCCGCGCAGTGCGTTCACAGGCGTTGCGGAGCAGCTCGACCGCGCCAGCAACCGCATCCTCTCCGGCAACCTGATCGGGCTTCTGGCCGATTACCTCGACACGCTCGTGGCGCGCCTGGTCGACATGTCGATCGACGAACTGCGGCAGGCGGGGCGGGCGACCGCGGAGATGATCGCCGCGTGTATCCAGCCGTCGCCGGATTGGAGCCAGGCGCGGCTTTCCATCGAATCGGTGCTGTTCGAACGCGCGCGCCTTTATATAGAGAGTCACCTCGGCGACTTCGACCTCACGCCGGACCGCGTGGCGCAGCAATTGCGGATCTCGCGCTCGAACCTCTACCGTGCATTTGAGAGCGTCGGCGGCGTCGCCGGTTACATCATGCGCAAGCGTCTGCAAGCCGCGCATGCCGAACTGGTCGCGAGCGCGGAGCGGCAGGTGCAGGAGATCGCCTATCGCCACGGCTTCAAGCTGGCATCGGATTTCACGCGTGCGTTTCGTCGCGAGTTCGGCGTCAGTCCGCGCGAGGCACGCGAACGCGCAAGGCGGTGATCAATCGCAAGTTGTATTGTTGTGTGGACGCTCTGCCGTGTGCCGTGCGGATCGTTCAACTTGTGAGACGATCTGCCATATATTTGGACGGCGTGCGGAGTGACGGCGACAAGATTGTGTCTATCCTTTTCATCATGAACGACTCGGGGCACCTTATGGGGCAGTCGAGCGAGCGCTGGGTGGCAAGATGCGCTCGCTGAATTCGACACGTTCTTGGCCAGGACCGGAAGGCAGGCGCGCATCACGCTGTCTTCCTCATTTTTCCACGTGCGTGGCCGGCGGGCCCGCATTGGGTCCATGGCGCAGCATCCCCGACGTCTGGGCAAGATCTCACGAAGGGGGCGCACCATGGCTGTCGCACGCAACTCAAACGCATCGCTGAGATCGCAGGGCTTCGTTCGGAGCTGGATCGCATCAGGCGATGCGGGTAGCCGTTCGTTGCGGCGCCGGTTGCTGGCGGTGTTGCGACAGGCGCACCGGAGGCTCGGTGTGAAACGCGACCGGCTCGGGCTCGGTCCGCTCGGTGCCGGCGGGGCGGTCGGTGCGCTGCTTGTCGTGATGGGGATCATGGCCCCGCAGGCGGCGTTCGCGCAGGTCGCCATCGGCAACGGGGTTTACAGCAACCCTGCCAATTGCACCAATCCCAGTGCGGCGACTTCCGGTAGCACTGCTTTGGGTTGTGGTGCCAACGCCGCCGGTGCCAGTTCAACCGCCATTGGCTGGGGCACCACCGCAAATGGCCAGAACTCCCTGGCAGTCGGCGACGCGAACAGCGCAACCGGCGATGGTTCGATCATCGTGGGTTATGCCAACTCCGTGAACGGACTCAATGCGATCGGTATGGGCGTCTTTGCCAACGCGATCGGCACCAACGCCCTCGCCATAGGCGGGAACGCGCACGCCAACGGGGAAGGATCGAGCGCCTTCGGCGTCAACACTTCCGCAAATGGCGGAGGCGCGACCGCCATCGGCAACGGCGCCAGCGCCACTGGCTTTGGTGTGATGGCGATGGGATTAAGCGCCGCGGCGTCATCATCAAACGGTGCAGCCATGGCCTTGGGGTCCGGCGCCAAGGCAATCGCTGGGACGGGCGGTGGCTCCCCGATTGCCATCGGCGTGAATGCTAATGCCAGCGGGACCGCTCCTGCCGGCTTCACATACGAAGCCGTTGCGCTCGGTACGGCCTCAACCGCCACGGGGGCGTGGTCGACCAGCGTCGGTTCGACTTCATCCGCAACGGGGACGGGAGCCAGCGCCCTGGGAACGTCCGCAGCCGCGACGGGAAACCAGTCGACGGCAATCGGCAACGGCGCGACTGCTTCCAATGTCGGGACAGCAGCCGTGGGATACCTTGCCAACGCCTCCGGCACCAACACCCTGGCGCTGGGCATCAACACCGTCGCGTCGGGTGGAAGCTCGATGGCCCTTGGTAACGCCGCCCAAGCGGCGGGCGAATTCGGGATCGCGCAGGGTTTCTTCGCGAAGGCGCAGGGACAAGCCGCGGTTGCCGTTGGCTCGACCTCCGTGGCATCGGGCGATTTCGGCGTTGCCCTGGGTAATCAGGCGCAGGCGCTGGCGGCCGGCGGCACGGTTGCGATCGGATCGGGCGCCATCGTCGCCAACGCAGGCACCAGTGGTGTCGCGGTCGGCAACAACGCCGCATCAAACGGCGCTTATTCGATCGCGACCGGCGCCGGGAGCAACGCCGGCGGTGCCAACTCCGTTGCCATTGGCTCCGGAAATGGCATCGTCTCGGGCGCGCAGGCGACGGCCAACAATGCCATCGCCGTCGGCTTCCAGTCGAATGCCAGCGCAGCGAGCGCCATCGCGGTCGGCAACAACGCCGTCGCCAATTCAGCCAATTCCGTCGCGATGGGCACCAATGCGACGGCGACCGGCGGCCAGGCGGTCGCGATCGGCGCAGGCAACGTCGCCAACGGCAACGGCGCGGTCGCGCTCGGCGATCCCAGCACGGCGACCGGCAACGGCGCAATTGCGAGCGGCCTGAACAACACGGCGACCGGCGACGGCACGGTCGCGATGGGCAATACCAACATGGTGGGCGGCGGCGGCCAGGCCGTCGGCACCGCCGGCACGCCGGCGCAGGGTGCGGTCGGCATCGGTTATCAGAACACCGTCATCGGCCAGGGCGCGGTGGGCATTGGCGACCGCAACACAGCCAACGGCGCGAGCGCCATCGCGATGGGCAGCCAGGCCAACGCCTCGGCCGCGAACGCGATTGCGCTCGGCGCCGGTGCGACCGTCACGAACGCCGGCTCCGTCGCACTCGGCTCCGGCAGCGTCACCGCCGCGGCGGTCGGCACGCCGAACACGGTGATCAACGGCACGACCTACACGTTTGCCGGCACTCCCACCCCGACCTCGACCGTCAGCGTCGGTGCGCTCGGCGCCGAGCGCACCATCACCAACGTTGC
>NZ_LNCU01000034.1:196308-205635 GCF_001542415.1 Bradyrhizobium macuxiense | reverse complement strand
GGGCCGGATCAGCAACGCTTCGACCGACGCGATCAACGGCTCGCAGCTCTGGGCGACCAACCAGGCCGTCGACGCGATCGGCACCACCCTCAACAACATCAACACCGGCGGCGGCATCAAATACTTCCACGCCAATTCGACGCTGGCCGACTCCTCCGCGGTGGGGACGAATTCGGTGGCGATCGGACCGGTGTCGACCGCGACCGGCGCCGGCTCGGTGTCGATCGGCAATGGCGCGACCGCCGCGAATGCCAACGATATCGCGCTCGGCTCCGGCAGCCAGACCGCCACGGCGGTCAGGACGGCGGGCATCACCATCGGCACGACCAATTATGCCTTCGCCGGCACGACCCCGACCTCCACGGTCAGCGTCGGCTCGGTCGGCAACGAGCGCACCATCACCAACGTCGCCGCGGGGCAGATCAGCAATAGCTCGACCGACGCCATCAACGGCTCGCAGCTCTGGGCCGCAACGCAGGCGATCGACAGCCTTACGACCACCGTGACCAACGGCCTCACACACTATTATAGCGTCAACGACGGAGGCACGCCGCTGGCGAACTACACCAACAATGGTGCGACCGGTGCGAATTCGATGGCTGCCGGCATTGCCGCTTCCGCAACCGCCGCGGGCGCGACGGCGCTCGGCTACAACACCCAGGCAACGATCGCCGACGGCGTCGCGATCGGTTCGGGTTCGGTGTCCAACCGCGCGCTGGCGCCGGCGTCCGGCACGATCGGCGGCACCATCATCCCCTACAACACCAACGATCTCACGCTGCTCGGCGCGGTGTCGGTCGGCAATGCGACCAGCTATCGCCAGATCACCAACGTCGCCGACGGCACCGAGTCGAGCGATGCCGTCACCGTGCGGCAGCTCACCGGCGCGCTGACATCGTTCGCGACCACGACGACGAGATACTTCCACGCCAACTCGACGCTGGCGGATTCATTGGCTGTCGGCAACAACTCCGTGGCTGTCGGGCCAGAGACCATTGTCAACGGCGACAACGGCATCGGCATGGGCTTTGGCGCGACCGTGGCGCAGACGGCACCCGGTGGCATCGCCATCGGCCAGAACTCTGCGGTCAATTTCCAGGATGCGATTGCGTTCGGAACCAGTTCGCAGGCCAACGGCATCCAGTCGGTGTCGATCGGTGCCGGGTCGGTCACGAGTAACCCCACCAGCGTCGCGCTCGGCGCCAACGCGAAGGCGACCGCGCAGGCCGGCGATGTCGCGCTCGGCGCCAATTCGACCACCTCGACGGTGGTCAAGACCGCCAGCACCTCGATCGGCGGCACCACCTACGACTTCGCCGGCACGGCGCCGACGTCGACCGTCAGCGTCGGCAGCGCCGGCGCGGAGCGCACCATCACCAACGTGGCCGCGGGCCAGATCACCTCGACTTCGACGGATGCGATCAACGGCTCGCAGCTCTGGGCCACCAACACCGCGCTCGATAGTCTCTATACCACCGTCAACAACATCAGCACCGGTAACGGCGGCATCAAGTATTTCCATGCCAACTCGACCGCGGCCGATTCGTCCGCGACCGGCGCGGAGAGCGTCGCGATCGGGCCGCAGTCGGTCGCAAGCGGCGCCAATGCGATCTCGATGGGCAACGGCTCGGCTGCGTCGGCCGCCAATTCGGTCGCGATCGGTGCCGGCGCCAAGGCGACGCAGGCCAACTCGCTGGCGCTCGGTGCGAACGCCACCACGACGGCCAATCTGAGCGATGCGGCCTATACGCCGATCGTCGGCCAGGCCGTCGCCGGCGTCGCGACCGGCGAAGTCTCGGTCGGCTCGTCCGGTGCCGAGCGCCGCGTCACCAACGTTGCCGCGGGCGCGGCACCGACCGACGCGGTCAATGTCAGCCAGCTCCAGGCGCTCGCCTCGACCTCGATCCGTTACGACAGCGATGGGAACGGCAACACGACCAACAAGATCACGTTGAACAGCGGCAATGGAGCGCCGGTGACCATCAGCAACGTGGCGCCGGGCGTCAACGGCACCGACGCGGTCAACCTCAACCAGCTCAACAGCGCGTTCGCGCAGCTCAACGGCCAGATCGGCGAAGTGCGGCAGGATGCCTGGCGCGCCGCGGCGATCGGCATGGCGGCGGCCTCGTTGCGCTATGACGATCGTCCGGGCAAGCTCAGCGCTTCGGCCGGCGGCGGCGTCTGGCGCAGCCAGGGCGCGCTGGCCTTCGGCCTCGGCTACACCAGCGAGAACGGCCGCCTGCGCAGCAACGCGTCGGCGACCACCGCCGGCGGCGACTGGGGCGTGAGCGCCGGCCTGAGCCTGACGCTCAATTGACCTTGATGGCGACGAGGCGGCTGGCGTGTCTGGCTTTGGCGATCTGGTTCGGGGCGGCGGCCGGAGCGGCCGCGCAGCCTGTGTCGTCGTCCGGCTATGCCGTGAAGCCGTCGGACGTCGTAGTCCCGCCGGGCGAGACGCTCGGCGAATTCAGGCGGATGATCCAGCCGTTCAAGAACTGGACCTTGATCTGCGACGAGAGCCTCAAGTCGAAGCGCCGCGTCTGCAACGTCACGCAATCGATCGTCGACGCGGACGGCGCGGTCGTCTTCAACTGGTCGCTGGTCGCGACTGCCGACGGCAAGCCGCTGATGGTGATGCGCATTCCGGCAAGCGCCGGCGCCGGCCAGCCGATCGAGCTTGCCATGGGTGACACGCCGGATCGCATCGTCGCGCAAACCGATCACTGCAATGCCGGCTTCTGCTTTGCCACGATTGCGATCGGCAACGTCCTCAAGCGGCACATCCGCGCGGCGACGCCATGCCGGGTGTCCTACCAGATCCCGCAGGTCGGGCCGGTCGTGCTGGAAGCGCCGCTCGACGGGCTGTCCGCCGTGCTGTCGAAACTGAAGTAACGCGAGGACGCAGCATGCGGATCTGGAATTCCGACATCCGGCTCGAGAGTGCGGATACCCGCAACGGGGCGGAGCTGCAGACTGAACAGGATGAACGACCGATGCGACTGATCCGGACCCCCACATTGATATTCGCAGCGGTCGTGGTGGCCGCGCTCAGCGCTGCCGGGGTGGTCGGATACGCCCAGACCTCGGCGCAGCCGATGCCGCTGCAGTCGCCGGCCGCGCCGGCGCCAGCGAAGAGACCGGCCGTGAAGCAGCACCAGAAACAACAGGCGCAACCGGCCCCCGCAGCCGCAGCCCAGACGCAACAGGCTGCACAGCCTCAGCCGACAGTGTTCGACGATCATGCAAAGCAGGGCAACATCGTCACCTGCGCCAACGTGTTCGGAACGCTGGGCCGTGGTCTCGCAACGAATTCGAACTACACGGCGCAGTCGCAGTGGGATCCGAAAGCCGGCAACTCGCATTCGGTGCAGTCGCTGGTGGCGCTCACGCCGGGCGAGACTCCCCAGAACACCGCTCCGCAGCGGGCCGCAGGCATCGTCTTCGCCGCGCCGGTCGGATCATCCTGTGAAGGCAATCTGGTGCGGGTGACGCCGCGCGCGGAGAGCTGCTCGACCGTTGCCGCCGAGCTCGCCAAGCTCAATGGCCAGAGCGGCACGCTTGGCGATCTCGCGACCATTGCGCTGCCGAACGGCGCGCAGGTGATGCTGATTCCCTTCGGCAATGCCTGCGTCGCGGTGACGGCGCTGCGAGTCGCGGGCTGAGTGAATCGGGCGTGATGGGATTGTGACGTGAGGGCTATAACGTTTTACGACCGTCATTGCGAGGAGCCCGCGACAAAATTGCAAAGCAATTTTGCGCTGAAGCGACGAAGCAATCCATTTCTCCGATTGCGGTGAGATGGATTGCTTCGCTTCGCTCGCAATGACCGGGCTGGCCGTTTGGGTATAGACTAGCCGTCGTGCGTCACGCCCAGAATCGTCACCGACCGCGTCTGATGGCTTGGCGTCTCGAACGCGATCGCCTGGCCGACGGACAGTCCGATCAACGCGGCGCCGACCGGCGTCAGCACCGAGACGCGCTTCAAGGCGATGTCGGCCTCGTGCGGATACACCAGCACGACTTCCCTGACGTCACCGGTGTCGTCGTCGCGATAGCGCACCCGCGAGCCCATGCGGACCACATCGTGCAAATCGGCATCGTCTGCGACCACCTTGGCGCGCTCGGTCTCGCGCGCGAGGAACTGCGCCACGCGCGGAAACAGCATCATGCTGGTATCGGCCAGCGCACTGAGACGCTGCACTTCGCTCGCCGCGATCGTGATCGGAGGCAACGCGGCGGCGGGCAAGTTGAAGCTACGGGTCATGTCTGTTCACCTGCAATAATGCGGTTGAAGGCTCCGGACTACCGTCGCTGGAACCTGGTGTGGTCGAGGATTGTCGGAACTGCCGCTCGTTCGCGGCAAGCAGCCGCGACGCCATGTCTGTCACGCGCGGACTACCAACGTTCCGCGTCGCAAAGTTCCAAATCGAATGATTTTTGATGACGTTGAGAATCCGGACGGCGCGCGCGACGGCCGCCCGGCTAATTGCCTGCGTGCAGACGTCCGGCGCGCAGGACGAACCGCGCAATGCGTATGTCGATGCTCAACGTGTAGATCATGGCAAGACCAACATAGCCCCTGGCGGCGTCGTGGCCATTGCGGCGAAAGCGCGCATGCGCGCGCAATGGACGGCGGCTTGGAGTGCAATGACGTCTAAGTCGCGGAGGTTCACCTCTCCCTAAGGCTGGCCGATGCCGGTGAGGCCGAGCACTGCACCGGCGGCAAGCGCAAGCAGCGGATGGATGCGGGTCGTGGTGGTGGCGATCGCCACCCCGGCTGCGATCAAGGCGAGACTCCAGCTCGGGACCGAGGCGTGGGTGATGACGATGGCGCTGGCGATGACCAGGCCCGCCGTGACCGGAACCAGCCCGGCCTGTACCTTCCGCCGCCACGGCCGGTCCTTGAAGCGCTCCCAGAGCCGCAACGCGATGCCGGTCACCAGCGAGGATGGTCCGAACTTCGCGAGCGATGTCACCAGCACGCCCGAGAAGCCGGCGACATGCCAGCCCACCAGCGGGACAACCATCATGTTCGGACCGGGCGCCGCCTGGGCGAGCGCAAACAGCGCGGTGAATTCGCGTGCCGTCATCCAGTGATGGATATCGACGACCTGGCGCTGCATCTCCGGCAGGATGGTGTTGCCGCCGCCGAACGCAAGCAGCGAGAGTTGTGTGAAGATCAGCGCAAGCGCGACAAGGGTTCCGCTCATGACGCCTGCCTCGACTTCAAGAGGATGCTGAGCGGCGCGAGCGTCAGAAGGGTCGGCAGCAGCGGCAATCTGAACACCGCGATCGCGAGCACGCAGAGCACGCCGATCAGCCAGCCCACCACATCCCGGCGCAGCGGCCAGGCGACCTTGATCGCCATCGAGATCAGCAGCCCGGCCGCGGCGGCCGCCAGCCCGCCGAACAAATGGCGGACCACCGGTTCGTTCTCGTAACGGTCATAGACCACGCCGAGCGCGATCACGACGGCAGTCGGCGCGGCGATCAGGCCGAGGATCGCAGCGAAGGCGCCGGGGATGCCGCGGAACTTGAGGCCGACGGCCACCGACATGTTGATGACGTTGCCGCCGGGCAGGAACTGGCAGAGCCCGAGCAGGTCGGTGAATTCGGCGCCGGTCAGCCAGCCGCGTTTCTCCACCATCATGCGCCGCGCCAGCGGCAGCACGCCGCCGAAGCCGGTCAGTCCGAGAATGAAGAAGCCCATGAACAAGTCCGCGACGCTTGGCGCGCCCTGCTTGATCGTGTGGTCGGCGGTGGGGACGGCATCCATTGGCGGATCGGCTCCAGTTCGATCGTGTTCGACAGCACCCTAATTGGCGGCGAGCCAAATTTCCAATATATGGAAGAAGCAAAATACATATTCTATGGATATGGATGCTCCGATGATCGAGCTGCGCCATCTACGCTATGCGGTCGCCGTGGCCGAGGAGGGCCATATCACCCGTGCGGCTGCACGGCTCGGGATCCAGCAGCCGCCGCTCAGCCAGCAGATCCGCGCCTTGGAGACGGCGATCGGAGCGCCGCTGTTCCGCCGCCAGCCGCGCGGGGTGGAGCCGACCGCGGCCGGCCGCGCCTTCGTGGACAAGGCGCGGCTGATCCTGCGCGACGTCGATCTCGCGGTCGAGGCCGCGCGCCGCGCCAGCCGCGGCCAGGAGGGCCAACTCGCCATCGGCTGCACCAGCTCGGCCGCCTTCAATCCCTTCGTCACCGGCGTCATGCGCGAAATGCGCGAGCGCGCGCCGGCGATCACGCTCTCGCTTGAAGAGGCCAGCACCGCCGAGCTGATCGAAGCCGTCGAGGCCGATCGGCTCGACGCCGCGTTCGTGCGTTCGCCGATCGAGCGGCTGGAGGGCCTCACGATCACGCACCTGCTGAATGAAGAGATGCTGGTCGCGGTGCCGGATCATCATCCGCGGGCGCGCAAGGATACGCGCCGGCGGATTTCATTGTCCGCACTCGCCGACGAGCCGCTGATCCTCTATCGCCGTCCGACCGGGCCCGGCCTCTATGACAGCATCATCGCCGCCTGTCGCGCAGCCGGCTTCAGCCCCAAGGTGGCGCAGGAGGCGACGCGGATGGTGTCGACGTTGAGCCTCGTCGCGGCGGGGCTCGGGATTTCGATCGTCCCGGAATCGATGGNGAGACCGCCGGTGTCGCCTATCTGCGTCTCGACCGCGCCGCCGGTCTGGTCGCGCCGCTCGCGCTGGCGCGCAAGAAGGGATCGCCGAGCGGAACGCTCGGCCGCCTGCTCGGCATCGTCGCGCGGCGCGTGAAGGATCGCGCCGGCGCTTGATGGCGCGGAATGTGGGGACTTTGGCGAACGCCTGCCGCCGGTCGCGGCTAGATAGCCTGCATCGAACTCGTTGATCTCAGCCCGATTGCATCAGCTCAGCATCCGGAAGCTTCGGGTTCAACCATCCGGCGAAAGGCTATTCCGATGTCACGTTTTCCAGTCCATACGCTCGACTCCGCCCCTGAAGCTTCCAAGCCCGCGCTGCGCGATGTGCAGGCGAGATTCGGCATGATCCCCAACCTCGCAGGCGCGATGGCGACATCGCCCGTGCTCGTTCAAAGCTTCATCGGCATCTTCGACAAGGTTCATGGCGGCAGCTTCACGGAGCCGCAGATCCAGACCGTGCTTCTCACCGACGCCGTGACCAACGGCTGCGCCTGGGCGGTCGCGCTGCATTCGGCGCTCGGCCTGCAGGCCGGCCTCGATTCCGCTGATGTCGAGGCGATGCGCGCCGGCCGTTCGCCGGAAAACAAGCAGCTTGGCGCACTCTCGACACTGGCGAGGACGCTGATCGAAAAGCGCGGCCAGCTCGGTGACCAGGACATCGAGCGTTTCCTCGCGGCCGGGTTCAGCAAGGAGCTCCTGCTCGAGGCGATCGTCATCGTGGCGGCGTCGACCATCACCAACTACACCGGCAGCGTCACCAACCCGCCGCTGGAGGCGGGATTGCAGGCGCATGCCTGGCACGGCTGATCGTGTTTACTGTTGCATCAAGCGCGCCGGCCGCGAGGCCGGCGTGTTTTCGTGCATCATGAGCGCGGACTAGACCGAGATGAATTTTGGCTGAATCGGCTCGCCAGGTTTCGGATCACCTCTCCCCGCCGGGGAGAGGTCGGATTGCGCTCGGCGATGCGAAGCATCGTCCGGAGCAATCCGGGTGAGGGCTCTTGCTCCATCGATAGACCGTAACCCCTCACCCGATTTGCACTGGACGATGCTTCGCATCGCCAGGAGCAAATCGACCTCTCCCAAGGGAGAGGTGATCCTTCGACGCCGTTCCGGCTCAACTTAATCTCATCGCGCTTTAGTCTTACTGTGTCACACGGTCATCGGGATGTCAGCCATCCTCGTCATTGCGAGCGAAGCGAAGCAATCCATCGTGCGGCATGCGTAGAAACATGGATTGCTTCGTCGTTATCGCTCCTCGCAATGACGGGCCGCGGTGCTTGCGACGCAGTAAGATTAGCCGGCGAATCTGTCCCTGTAATCCTGCGGCGTGGTCGACAGCAATCGCATGAAGGTGCGGCGCATCGTCTCCTCGGAGCCAAAGCCGCAACGCTGTGAGATGCGCTTGATCGGCAGGCGCGTTTCCGACAGCAGATGCCGGGCGCCCTCGACCCTCAACCGCTCGATCGCGCGCGCCGGAGTGAGGCCGGTCGATTCCGCGTAGTGCCGGCTGAAGCTGCGCTCGCTCATGCCGGCTTGTCTCGCGAGCGTCGGAAGCGAGAGATCGTCGGCGAGATGGTTGCTGATCCAGTCGTGCAGCCCGCTGAATCGGTCGTCAGTTGCCTGCAGCGACAGGATCTCGCTGAATTGTGCCTGCCCGCCCGGCCGCTTGAAGAAGACGACCAGATAGCGGGCGACGGCGAGCGCCGCCGCACGGCCGAGATCCTCCTCCACCAGCGCCAGCGCGAGATCGATGCCCGATGTGACGCCGGCCGAAGTCCAGAACGGGTCATCGTGCACGAAGATCGGGTCGGACTCGACGCGGACAGTGGGGAAGCGCCGCGCCAGCTCTGCGCAAAACGCCCAATGGGTCGCGGCGCGCCGTCCATCGAGGAGCCCTGTTGCCGCGAGCAGGAATGCGCCGGTGCAGACCGACGCGGTGCGGCGTGCTTGCCCGGCGCGTTGGCGCACCCAGTCGACCAGCACGCGATCGGCCGATGCCGCGTCGACACCGTCGCCGCCGGGAATCACCAGCGTATCCACGGCAACGTCGCTGGACGGAAGCGAATGCACTGCAAGTCCGACGCCTGCCGACGCTGCGACCGTGGGACCGTCAGCGCCGACGACGCGGACCTCATAGGGCTCAGCGTTGCCGGCCTTGGACATCATGGCGTTGGCCGATGCAAACACCTGCGGTGGCCCGGTGACGTCGAGCAACTGCACCGCCGGATAGGCGAGCACCTCGACCAGACGGCGCGCGTTTGGCGAGAAACGAGGGGGCTTTGGCGTCATCGCCGAAGCGTGCCGCGCTAGGCTTCACTTGTCCATAGCGGAAAGGAAACCTCAATGATTCCTCATGATGTCCATCTCCAGATCGGCTCGCTGCTGTTCGAGGCGGTCGATCAAATCGATCTGACCGGCCCGTTCGAGGTGCTGTCGCGGATTCCGAATTCGACCTATCGCATCTACGGCAAGACCACGAAGCCAGTGCGCGATATCAAAGGACTTCGCCTGACGCCCGATGCGACGCTCGCGGACGCGCCGCCGCTTGATGTCCTGCATGTGCCCGGCGGCTTCGGCCAGGAAGCCCTGATGGAGGATACCGAGATTCTCGACTGGATCCGCCGGCAGGCGTCGGGCGC
>NZ_LNCU01000034.1:151029-196275 GCF_001542415.1 Bradyrhizobium macuxiense | reverse complement strand
ATGCCGTATCTTCTCGGTGTGCACGGGTGCCCTGCTGTGCGGCGCGGCGGGCCTGTTGCAGGGACGCAGGGCGACGACGCATTGGGCGTCGTTTCATCTGCTGCCGTTCTTCGGGGCTACTGCCGTCAATGAGCGCGTCGTGGTCGACGGCAGCTACGTCTTTGCCGCAGGCGTCACCGCGGGCATCGACGGCGCGTTGCGACTTGCGGCCGAGCTGCGCGGCGACGACGCGGCGCGGGCGATCCAGCTCTACATGGCGTATGCGCCGGAGCCGCCGTTCAACAGCGGCACGCCGGAGAGCGCACCACCCGCAATCCTGCAGCAGGCCCGGCACGCGGTGCGCGCGATGACGGCGCAGCGGGAGGAAACGGCACGCCGCATGGCTGCGAGGCTGGGCGTGGTTGTCCCGGCCTAGCCGAGCACAGTAGTTGCGTCGTGGAGTGCACCTCAGGGTGACGGTCTATCCCTCGTCATTGCGAGCGAAGCGAAGCAATCCATCGTGCAGCATGCGTGGAAGCATGGATTGCTTCGTCGCTTCAGCGCAAAATTGCTTTGCAATTTTGTCGCAGAGCTCCTCGCAATGACGGGGTGAATAGATTCACAGGCTCTCAGTTCCCCGGCTCCAACGTGCAGTCGGCACCTCCGCCGCCGTTTTCCTTGATCATCTTGGGATCAAGCGTACAGGACAGCTTGGTCAGGCTTTCGAAGATCGTGCCGGCTGCGCCGTCGGAGGGCACGCCGGCGAGTGCCTCGGTCGCGAATATCTCGTTGGCTTGGCGGCCCTTCACGGTGCGGGTGTGGCTGCCGAAGGTCAGTTGGCAGGAGCGCGAGGTGATGTCGACATTGCTGGCGCGGCAGACGATCTTGTCCGCGGTCACGATGATCTTCTTCGCATAGGCGACATGGCTGTCGCCGTTGAAGAACGCCGCGACCGCCGCCTTCTCCGCGGCCGGCAGCGGCGAATAGGGTGCGACCACGCCGGCGAGCGCCAACGCCACCGAACCCGAAGCCGTCGCGGGCGCTGCCGATGCGGCGGAGACGGCGGCCAGCGCCAATGCGCCCGCGAGGGTCGTCAATCCGGCAAATCTCATCCTGGTCTCCTGCAGTTGCCGCGCTTTCCGCGTCGCGGAATCCGCTACCATGGTTCACGATCCGACATCGTGACGCCATTCACACGCAATCCCAAAACCTGGCGTGAGCGGGCCGGTGCGCGGATATCACAGACCGGCCCCGCGTTGACCGGCTTGCAGGATCAGTCCATCGGGGTCACAGTCAGTCCTGCGGCAGCGCCGCCAAGAATCAAGACGAACAATAAGAGCCAAGGATTCGAGGAACGCCATGGCAGCTACGCGCATCGACTGCGACATCCATCCCGCGGTGGGAGGAACGCGCACCACGCTGCTGCCCTATCTGGATGATCACTGGAAGGAACAGGTGGTCAGCCGCGCCATCGACGGGCTCGACCTCAACTCCAATCCGCCGTCGATGCCGCTGTCGGGCCGCGCCGACTGGCGGCCGGCGGACGGCAAGAAGCCCGGCAGCGATCTCGCCATGGTGCAGCGCGGCGCGTTCGACCAGCTCGGCGCCAGTCACGCGATCTGCAACGTCGTCTATGGCGCGCAGGCGGTGTTCGATCCCTATATGGCGGCCGGCTTCTGCAAGGCGATCAACGACTGGATTGCCGCCGAATGGCTCGACAAGGACAAGCGGCTGCGCGCCTCGATCGTGGTGCCGATGCAGGCGCCGGACCTCGCGGTCGAGGAGATCGAGCGCAGGGCCGGCGACAATCGCTTCGTGTCGGTGTTGGTGCTGTCGCAGGGCGAGATGCTGCTCGGGCGGCGGCACCACTGGCCGATCTATCAGGTGGCCGAGAAGCACAAGCTGCCGATCGCGATCCACGCCGGCAGCGCCTATCGGACCGCGCCGAGCTCGATCGGTTGGCCGTCCTATCGCTACGAATATTATCTGGCGGAAGCTCAGGCGTTCCAGGCGCAGGCGCTGAGCCTGATCTATGAGGGCGTGTTCGGCAAATTCCCGGGCCTGAAGGTCGTGCTGATGGAATCAGGCGTGAGCTGGTTGCCCGCGTTCATGTGGCGCGCCAACAAGACCTGGCGCGGCGTGCGCGTCGAGGTACCCTGGGTCGAGCGCGAGCCGGCCTCGATCATCCGCGATCATTTCCGGGTCACCATGCAGCCGTTCGACGGCCCGCCGGATGCGACTGGTGTCGCCGACGTCATCGACCAGATCGGCTCCGACAAGATGTTCCTGTTCGCGTCAGACTATCCGCACTGGCAGTTCGACGGCGACGACCCGATCCCGCCGCATCTGCCGAAAAATATCGTCGCGCGGATGTGCGAAGACAATCCGCTCGAAACCTTCCCGCGCCTGAAGCTGGATTCGTGAGCATGCTGAGACATAGCGCGACACCGGCGGTGCCACACCTCTCCCCAGCGGGGAGAGGTCGGCGCGCAGCGCCGGGTGAGGGGGCTCGGATCTTGCGAGGGACCGCAAGGCCCTCACCCGGATTGCATCTGGCGATGCAATCCGACCTCTCCCCGGTGGGGAGAGGTGAGCAGATCGCCACACTATCTCAAAAACAGAGGAGGATCGCATGAGTGACGTCATCGACCGCCCGATGCTCGATCAAGAGAAGACTGCCGCAACGCGGCTGAGGATCATCGATTGCGACATCCACCCCAGCATCCATTCGCACAGCGACCTCAACGAATTCCTGCCGAAGCGCTGGCAGCAGCATCTGAAAGAATACGGCAGCCATCTGCGCACGCCCTATATCGGCACCACGCCCTATCCGCGCTCCTCGCCCTTGATCGCGCGGCGCGATGCGTGGCCGCCGACCGGCGGGGTGCCGGGCTCCGATCTGGATTTCATGCGCAAGCAGCATCTCGATCCGTCCGACGTCGAGTTCGGAATTTTGCAGGTGCTCGACCTCTTTATCTTCTCGCAGCAGAACCTGGAATTCGGTGCCGCGATCCAGCGCGCCATCAACGACTGGCAGCTTGCGTTCTGGTCGCATCGCGATCCGCGCCTGAAGGCCTCGATCCTGGTCGGACAGGATGGCTCTGACCTCGGTCTCGCCGAGATCGATCGTTGCGCCAAGACCGGTGAATACATCCAGATCAACGTCTCGCCGCGTGCCAATGAGCCACTCGGACGCCGCGCCTACTGGCCGATCTACGCGCGCGCGCAAGAGCTCGATCTGCCGCTCGGCATCCATGTCGGCGGCTATGGCGGACATGCGCCGACCGGCGGCGGCTGGCCGTCCTATTATTGCGAGGAGCATCAGTCGAACGCGCACACGGTGGCCTCGCAGCTCACCAGCCTCGTGCTCGAGGGCATTCCCGAACGCTTCCCGAAGCTGAAGATCGTGTTCATCGAGGGTGGCTTCGGCTGGATCCCGTCGGCGATGTGGCGGATGGATCAGCATTTCGAGCGCTTCCGCAGCGAGGTGCCGCATCTCAAGCGCAGGCCAAGCGAGTATGTGAAGGATCACTTCTGGTTCACGACCCAGCCGATCGACGAGCCGGATGAGGCGAAACATCTGCGTCAGCTGATCGAATGGGTCGGCATCGATCGCCTGCTGTTCTCGTCGGACTATCCGCACTGGGACTATGACGACGCGCGCTACGCCTTCAAGACGCCGCTGACCGAGGCCGAGCGACGCAAGATCTTCAACAGCAACGCCCGCGCGGTATACAAGTTCTAGAACAAGATGCCTTTACTTCGAGTCAAGCAGCGGGTTCCGCTCTACCTCGCCCCGCGTGCGGGGAGAGGTCGGAACGCATCGTTAGATGCGTTCCGGGTGAGGGGGAGTCTCCGCAAATGCAGCTATCGCCGTATACGCGGAGACGGCCCCTCACCCCAACCCTCTAAGAGCAAGCTTCGCTTGTCTCGACCCCGTAAGAACGGGGAGAGGGAGCGCGGCGTCAACGCGGTCAACCTAACCTCATCACGTTCTGGGTGATCAGATGACCCGTCACATCGTCGCGCGCACCAGCGATATCCCGGCAGGCGGCAACAAGGTGTTCGGCCTCGAGGGGCGCGACATCGTCGTGTTCCACGTCAATGGCGAGTTCTTCGCGCTGCTCAATCGCTGCCCGCATGAGGGCGCGCCGCTGGAGAAGGCGGCGTGCGTGGCACGCCTGACCTCGCCCGAGCCCGGCATCTACCAGCGCGACCGCGTCGGCGAGATGCTACGCTGTCCCTGGCATGGCTGGGAATTTGACATGCGCAACGGCCAGTCCTGGTTCGACCCCAATCGCTTCAGGATCCGCTCCTATCCGGTCGCGGTCGAGAGCGGCGGGGAGTTGCAGAAGGGGCCCTATGTGGCCGAGACCTTCCCGGTGCATGTCGAGGACAATTACGTCATCGTCGAGGTTTAGGGTCTGGACTCAACGAGCTCAAAAGGACGGGGCTCCGCTTCCGATCCAGAGGAGCCTCTGTGAGAGTTTTTCTCGCACTATGCGCGAGTTCTTGACGGATTGTCGCGTTCAAATTTTAGGGATACGTCACCCGGAACGGGCAGAGATGCGATCTGAACGGGAGACAAAGGCAACATGGTGAGCGACACGAACGTTCGGGCCGGCCAGTGCCATTGCGGCGCGGTGCGTTTCGAGGCGACACTCAGCGACGGCTTCAATTCGATCCGCCGCTGCACTTGCTCTTACTGCCGAATGCGCGGCGCCGTCGTCGTCATGGCGGAAATGGGCGGGATCAAGCTCCTGCAGGGCGAGGATGCGTTAACGAGCTACCGTTTCCACACCGGATCAGCACAGCACTTCTTCTGCTCTCGCTGCGGAATTTACACACATCATCAACGACGATCCGACCAGAATCTATATGCCGTCAACGTGGCTTGCCTCGACGGCATGAGTCCGTTCGATTTCGCTGAGGTGCCTGTCATGGACGGCGTCAATCACACGAACGACACCGGCAGGCCAACGCGTCGCGCGGGCACACTCCGCTTCATCCCGGCTGACTAACTAGAGCGTGATGAGACTAGGTTGAACTGGATCGACAGCGGAGGTTCACCTCTCCCCGACGGGGAGAGGTGAAGGAGGCGCATCGTCGAACCGATTCGATCCAAACTCATCTTGCTCTAATCCGCCGGTGGGATGCTCAGGCGTGCTTTCCCGCGCGCTGCGGCAGGATGAACACCAGCGCTGCGATCGCTACGGCGAGGACGATCGATGCCGTGTAGCGGCTGAGCGCTAGCCCGCCATGGTCGATCGGCNCTTGTCCAGGAAATCGCCGACAGTGGCGCCGAGCGGTCGGGTGAGGACGAACGCGATCCAGAACAGCACCGTGCGCGAGACCTTGGTCCAGAGATAGGCCGCGGCGACGATGGCGATACCGGCGGCGAAGACGAGGGCGCCGCCGCCATAGCCGAGCCCGGTGGAATCGGCCATCCAGTCGCCGAGCGCCGTTCCCAGCGTCTGCGAGAACAGGATCGTGATCCAATAGAAGGTCTCTGCCGTCTTATTGTCGATCGAGGCGATCGAGACCGTGCCCATGGTGCGATACCAGGTGGCAAGTGACACAACCAGCAATGCCACGAGTAGCGACGAACCGCCGAGATATCCGATCCCGAGCGAGCGGTCGACGAAGTCGGCGAATGTCGTGCCCACCGTTGTCGTTGCGACGATCACCGTCCAGTACAGAAACGGATGGAAACGCTTCGCCGCCATCTGGGCGGCGACGGCGATGGCGAAGATGACCGCGAAGATAGCGGTGCCCACGAGATAGCCGAGGTCCATCGACATGGTGACGGCGTCGCCGCCGGTTTCGCCAAGCGTCGTGGCAAGAATCTTGATGACCCAGAAGCCCAGCGTCACCGCCGGAACCTTGCCGGCGCGCTCGGCCGTGATTGTAACATTCATCAGTTGCATGAGGGTCTTCACTCCGAAGTGATGGCGACCACCGGCCGAGTTTGCTCCGGCTGATGGTCGAAATGATGGTCGGAGGCCTCAGGCCTTCGAATCCATGATCGACAGCAGGTCGGCGAGCGCCTGTTTGCACTTGGCGGCATCGGGATTGGTTTCGCGGACCGCCGCGAGCGCGCGGTCGATCGCCTTGTCGACCGTGTGCCAGTCGGCTGCCGCGCGCGGCTTCAGCCCGGCCTCGGCGTCATCCCATTTGGTTTCGAGATCCTTGATCCGTGTCTTGGCACCGGGAAGATCGCCTTTCTCGACCAGCGCGGCGACGTCGACGACGATGCCGCGGAACGACGAGAGGTCGCCGAGCTTCGATGTGGCAGCTTGCGCGCGCGGCAGCAGGCTGGGGCCTCCATTGGCATGTGGCAGCGGTTGGGTGACGGCGAGGGCGAGGATTGTCGCGACGCTGAGGATCGTCCTGTTCATCATGGTTCTCCTTTGTTGGATTGCTTTGGTCGTCGTCCGTTCGGACGCGCGCAGAATTCAATCGCTGAGGGAGGTGGTGGGCCGCCGGCCGGTATCGCCTGCGAGGGACAGCCAGATCACCAGCGCGACGATCACCGTCAGAAAGGCGAGGCTGGTGGAGATCGTGCCGAAGCCGAGACCGCCATAGTCGCGGGACTGCGACAGCAAGTCGCCGAACGATGCCCCGAGCGGCCGCGTCAGGATGTAGGCGAGCCAGAAGGTCAGGACTGCGTTGGCGCCGAGGGCGTAAGCCGCCGCAACGGCTGCGATCAGGACCGTGAAAACGACGACCCCGACGTTGAAGCCGAGACCCAGCGCTTCGGTCGCGAGATCGCCCGCGGCGGTGCCGAGCGCGAATGTGAAGAGGATCGCGGCCCAGTAGAACAGTTCGCGTCTGACTGTCACGATCGTATGGATCGACAGCGTCCGCTCGATCGTGAACCAGATCGCGAAGACGTCGGTGAGTGCGATCGCAAAGGCGGCCGTGCTGACGTACAGGCTGATCTCGAGCTTGTCGGTCAGTGCATCGGTGATCTGCGTCCCGACGATGCTGACCAGCACGACCGTCAGCCAGTAGATCCATGGCACGTAGCGGTCCATCGACAGTTGGACGACCAGTGCTGCCGCGAGAAGGCCTGCCATCAGCAAGCCGGTCACGGTCGTCCCGAGGCCGACGTGAACCGCGAGATAATCGGCGCCGGTCTCGCCGACGGTGGTCGACATGATCTTGATCGCCCAGAAGACCAGCGTGACCTCGGGGACCTTGTTCAGCATGCGGCGGCCGATGGGTTTCACGTCTTGCACTGTGGGAGGCTCCGCTCTGAACATGTCCGGCGGTTCCGCCGAACTCGGAGGGAGTGTGCACAGCGAGACTTAGCTCCGGCTTAGGTGGATTTGGCCGAGCGCCGCGCGCCAGAAGCCCTAAGTTCCGCCTAAGTTTGAGCGGGTAGATCCCGAGGCGTTGCCGGTGGTTGATCCGGCGAGGTATGGCCTCGCCCGGATGCCTCCTGGCTGATGATGATGGGTTGCCGAGCGATGCGTGTGCTCTTGGTGGAGGACGACAGGATGATCGGCGCCGCCGTCGTCGAGGCGCTGAAGGATGCTGCCTACGCCGTCGACTGGGTGCGCAATGGCGATCTCGCCATCGAGGCTGTGAGCAGCGAGACCTATGACATTGCGCTGCTCGATCTCGGCCTGCCGATCACTGACGGTCTCGACGTGCTGAAGACGGTTCGCTCGGACAGCAGGCGCCTTCCGGTGATCATCCTCACGGCGCGCGATGCGCTGAACGATCGCATTCGCGGGCTCGATCTCGGCGCCGACGATTACCTGGTCAAGCCGTTCGAGATCGGGGAATTGCTGGCGCGCATGCGCGCGGTGCTGCGTCGCGAGGGTAGCGGGGCGCCGCCCGTTCTGACCAATGGCGCGCTTCACCTCGATCCGGCGACGCGCGAGGCCACTTTCCGCGGTGAGAAGGTTGTGCTCAGCGCGCGCGAGTTCGCCCTGCTTCAGGCGTTGCTGACGCGGCCCGGGACGATCCTGTCCCGGGCCGAACTCGAACGTCATCTCTACGGCTGGAGCGAAGAGGTCGAAAGCAACGCGGTCGAATTCCTGATTCACGCCGTACGCAAGAAGCTCGGCGCGACCGTAATCCGCAACGTTCGCGGCGTTGGATGGATGGTGGATCGCTCGACATGTTGACCTCGCTGCGCGGACGCCTGTTCATCGGGCTGACTGCGATCATCGTGCTCATGGGCGCCGTGGGCGGTACGTTCACCTATTTCTGGGCCTACAGCGAAGCGATCGAGATGCAGGATTCCGTCCTGATCCAGATCGGCAGCTTCGCGCTGAATGCGTCGATCAGGCAGAGCGGCCTTGTGAACGGTGTCGATGCGGACTCCGAGGTTGCGGTCGTCGAGCTTGGCGATGCGCCGCGCGGGTCTGCCGATGATCGGCGGTTATGGGGATTGAAGGATGGGCTGCACAATGATGTGCGGCAGGGGCAGCCGGTGCGGGTCCTGCTTCGCACGCGGCCCGACGGCAGCCGTTTTGCGGTGACGCAACGCACTGAAATCCGCACCGAGATTGCGGCCGATATGGCAATCCGGACATTGCTGCCGATCGCTGCGCTGGTGCCGTGCCTGTTGCTTGTCACTGGGTTGGTGATCGCGCGATCGTTTCGGCCGATGCTGCGCCTGGCCGGCAATCTCGATGCGCGGCAGGCCGACGACATCGGCGAATTGACGGCGGCCGGCGCGCCAAGCGAGCTCCAGCCGTTTCTCGGTTCGATCAATGGATTGCTGGAACGGATGCGCGCCATGCTGGAACAGCAGCGGCGCTTCATCGCGGACGCAGCCCACGAGCTTCGCACGCCGATCACTGCGCTCAGCCTGCAGGCGGAGAATCTCGATCCGCTCGAGGTCGCGCCGCCGATGCGCAATCGGCTCGATGCGCTGAAGAGCGGCATGCGGCGGACCAAGCACCTGCTCGAGCAATTGCTGGCACTCGCCCGCCAGGATGCCGCGCCGGCAGCCGCCAGCGAGGCCGTGCAACTGGACATGATCGCGAAGGGTGTCGTGGCCGATCTGCTGCCGGAAGCCTCGGCACGGAGCATCGATCTCGGCTTCACGATGATCGAACCGGTCACGGTGGATGGTGACCCGTTCGCGATTGTCTCGGCGGTCCGCAATCTGGTCGAGAATGCGGTCAAGTTCACGCCTGATGGCGGCAACGTCGATCTCGGCGTCTACGGGGAAGACGGAAAGGCCGTCATCCAGATCGAAGACAGCGGGCCCGGCGTTCCGCCGCAGGACCTGGGGCGGATCGGCGAACCATTCTTCCGCGGTTGCCAGCCGAGCGGCGAAGGCTCCGGGCTCGGGCTTTCGATCGTGAAACGGATCGTCGACCAGTGTGGCGGTTCGATCCTGTTCGAGAATATCGCGGGGACAGGACGCTCAGGGCTGCGCGTGACGGTCAAGCTACCGGCGGCCGATCGATAGATCGCGCCGGTCGCAGGCGCCCGATATGAACGCGGGGTATCATGCCGCTATGTCTTGAGACCTGCCCAACTTATCGCTACGACTGAAACTTCAGACGCGGGGCCTCGAGAGATCGCCCGTCGAGACCAGCTTGGGCTCGCCGGTCCACCGGGCGATGGTTCAACGCGCTGGAGAAAGGACGTTTCTCATGACGAACACGACGACGGAGCTCGAGGCGCTGCTGATGCAGCGGTCGCTCACCGATCCACAGCTTCTGGCCGCGGCAGATGCCGCTTCGGACTTTCGGATCCTGCCGGATGCGACCGTGATCAAGATCGGCGGGCAGAGCGTCATCGACCGCGGCCGCGCGGCGGTCTATCCGCTGGTCGACGAGATCGTCGCGGCCCGCAAGGCTCACAGGATTCTGATCGGGACCGGCGCCGGCACGCGGGCCCGGCATCTCTATTCGATCGCGGCCGGGCTTCGTCTGCCGGCCGGCGTGCTGTCGCAACTCGGTGCCTCGGTCGCCGATCAGAATGCGGCGATGCTGGGGCAGCTGC
This sequence comes from Bradyrhizobium macuxiense, assembly GCF_001542415.1. GTDB lineage: Bacteria > Pseudomonadota > Alphaproteobacteria > Rhizobiales > Xanthobacteraceae > Bradyrhizobium > Bradyrhizobium macuxiense. The sequence goes on along the minus strand of NZ_LNCU01000034.1, from coordinate 186,321 downwards.
TTGCCAAGCATGGCATCTCCGCCGTCAGCGGCGCCGGGCTCTCGGCCGTGCCGCTCTATCTCGCCGAAGTGAACGCGGTCATCTTCAGCGGCATGCCGCCCTACGGTCTCTGGATGCGTCCTGCGAGCGAAGGCGTGATCCCGCCGTACCGTACCGACGCCGGGTGCTTCCTCGTTGCCGAGCAGTTCGGCTGCAAGGCGATGATCTATGTGAAGGACGAGAACGGCCTCTATACGTCGAACCCGAAGACCTCGAAGGGCGCGACCTTCATCCCGAAGATCTCGGTCGCCGAGATGAAGGCGAAGGGGCTGCAGGATTCGATCCTCGAATTTCCGGTGCTCGATCTGCTCGCCTCGGCACGCTACGTGCGCGAGGTGCAGGTCGTGAATGGTCTCGTTCCCGGCAACCTCACCCGCGCGCTCGCGGGTGAGCATGTCGGCACCATCATCACCGCGAGCTAGAGGGAACGACGCCATGACTGACACCAACCAGATCAAGCACGTCGCCTCGCCGCTCGCGCGCCAGACGCTGCTCGATGGCAATCTCACCCGCCCCGTCGCGGGCAGCCGTCCGATCGAGCTTCTCCCCTGGGTGCAGGTCGTGAAGATCGGCGGCCGCTCCATCATGGATCGCGGCCATGAGGCGATCCTGCCGATCGTGGCCGAGCTGCGCGCGCTGCTGCCTGAGCATCGCCTGCTGATCCTGACCGGCGCCGGCATCCGCGCTCGCCACCTCTACAGCGTCGGCCTCGATCTCGGCCTGCCGGTAGGCTCCCTTGCTCCGCTCGCGGCCAGCGAGGCCGGCCAGAACGGTCACATCCTTGCCTGTCTGCTCGCGCCGGAGGGCGTCTCCTATATCGAGCACCCGACCATCGCGAGTCAGCTCGCCATTCACCTCTCCGCGGCGCGTGCGGTCGTCGGCAGCGCGTTTCCGCCCTACCATCATCACGAGTTTCCGAACTCGCGCATTCCGCTGCACCGCGCCGACACAGGTGCGTTCCTGCTTGCGGACGCGCTGGGTGCGGCCGGCCTCACGATCGTGGAAGACGTCGATGGCGTGTACACCGCCGATCCGAACGGCGCCGAGGGCAAGCAGGCGCAGCTGCTCCGCGAGACCAACGTTGCCGAGCTTGCCAAGCTGAAGGGTACGCTGCCGTTCGATCCCGCACTGCTCGAGGTGATGGCGAACGCGCGCCACATCGCGCGGGTGCAGGTGGTGAACGGCCTCGTTCCGGGTCGGCTCACCGCGGCGCTGCGCGGCCAGCATGTCGGATCGATCATTCACACCGGCGCACGCCCGGCCTGAGCGCGCTTGTCAGGGAATAGTCGCGCGCCGGCATCGTTCGGCGCGCGTCGAAGCGAATCAGCTACTTGATCGTCGCGCGTACCGTGATGACCGATGTGCCTGACGCCGTCGGCCCCTGGCCCGTTGCCTTGACGGCAAACGTATCGCTTCCCTTGTACTTGCCCTTCGGCGTGTATTGAAACGTCGAGGCGTCGAGCTTTTTCAACTTGCCGTGCGCGGGCTTTTGCGAAATCGCCGACTCGGTCACCGTGCCGCGTATCTGGATCGGAAACAGGCAGCTTTCGCCTGATGTGACATCAATGTCGCCGTTCGAATTTTCGCCCCAGTTCGCCAATGTGACCGACATTGAGCATTCGGAAGGGGCGGGCGCCGCAGACGCCGGCATGAAGCTTGCTGCTTCGGCAACAAGCGCGACGGCAGCAACCTTCAGCAACCGCGTCGTAAAGATCCAAATTGTCATGCAGGACTCACTGACCAAGATTTCCCCGAACGGCGGCATTGGAGCCAGGTCGTTCAGCAGTCGCTCCGCGCGAAATCTTGCAACGCGGATGCATTGCAGGCAAGGGCTTCGACCATCGCGCCGATCCTCAACTGTGACAACACCGAAGACGTCTCACATTTGATGCGAGTTGGTGGAGACGACATCTTGTTGCCTCGGCGAGGCATCCCCATAGTCAGCAGCGCGATTCCAGTCGAATGACGTCAGATCGATGCTTGACGGGAGGAATGTCCAATGGGTGAAAACAGCGACGGTCAGGCAAGCGCCCAACAGGCCGCCTTTGCGGGTGTCACGCGCAAGATCCTCGAACGCCTTGCGTTGCCCGGCGATCATCGGGAACTAGTGGTGGCCGAGGTGACCTATCCGCCCGGCGGCGTCGCTCCGCTGCACCGGCATCCCGTTGGCGGCGTGATCTTCATCGTCGAAGGTGTTGCCGAGTCCGCTTACGGCAGCGATGCCCCGCGACAGTACCGGGCCGGCGAGACCTTGCAGGATCGCGCCGATCTTCCGCACACGCATTTTCGCAACTGCGACCCGGACCGCCCGCTGCGCTTTCTGACCATCTATGCGCTCGAGCCCGGGCGCTCCTACACTATGGAGCCGTGAGGACGAGGCCTGGCGTCTCAAGAGCCAATCTCCGCCGCGCCTAGTCCTACTTCGCCGTCAGCCCGTCGATCATCGCGCGTGTCAGTGTCGCGATCTCGCTGCGTAGTGCATCGATCGGCACGGCGATCAGCTTCTGCTCGAGTCCGAGCGCGACCATGCCGTGCATGGCGGAGAACAGGCTGCGCGCGGTGACGCCGACCTGCGTAGACGAGCGTTGCGGGAAGAGCGCGGCAAGCGGCTTGTAGATGTGTCGGAACAAATCCATCTGCTCGGCGACAGCCCATTCCGGCACCGGCTTGCCGGGCTGCATGCGATGCTCGAACAGTGCGCGCCACAACTCGAGATTCTCAGCGGCGAAGTCGCAATAGGCGACCGCGATCCGCACCAGCATCTCGCGCGGCGCGACAGATCCGCTGATCTCGGCGAGCGACAGTGAGGCATCGAGCCGCGCCAGCGTGCGCGAGCCGACCCGCAGAATCAGCTCGTCGACATCCTCGACCAGATTGTAGACGCCGCCATTGGCGACGCCGATTTCCTGCGCCAGTTCGCGTGTTTTCAGGCCGCCAATACCCTTTGCCGCGATCGCCCGTTCCGCTGCCTCGATCAGGGCCTCGCGCAGTTTGGCTCGTCTTTCCATTGCCTTGGACATGATTCTCTCGTCGTTAACCGGAATCGTGAGCGGCGCTCAAATAATTGTTGAGCGGTGCTCAATGTGTGGTAAAAGAGTGTCCTGAGCGATGCTCATAACAGGGAGTGACCAAATGTTCAAAACTGTTTTGACGCTTTTCCGCGGCAGCATCGCTGTAGCGGGGGAGGAACTGGAGGACCGGACGGCCGTCGTCATTCTCGATCAGCAGATGCGCGATGCGGCCGCCGCCGTGGAGCGTTCGAAGCGATCCCTGGCGCTCGCGATCGCCGGCGACCAGCAGGAGGGGCGGCGGCTCGAGACCACCTGCGCCCGCATCGCCGATCTGGAGGTGCGCGCGACCGCGGCGCTCGAGGGCGGTCGGGAAGATCTCGCCCGCGAGGCGGCGCAGGCGATCGCCAACCTCGAGGCCGAGCGCGACGCCGCGACGACCGCACGCGCGCTGTTCGCCTCGGAGATCGCCCGGCTGAAGCGACATGTCGCCAATGCCGAGGCGCGCATCGCCGAGCTCGATCGCGGACGCCGGCTGGCGCGTGCCTCCGAGGCGGTGCGCTCGCTGCGGCGGAGCGGCATCGAAGCGGCGCGGCCCTACGAGTCCACGCTGCCGGAAGCCGAGGCCACGTTGCGGCGACTGCGCGAGCGGCAGATGGAGGCCCAGGCCGTCGACGAGGCCTTGATCGAGATCGACGCGGTCTCCGGCCCGCTCGCCACCGCCGAGAAACTCGCCGAGCAGGGCTTCGGCCCGCGAATGAAATCGATCGCCGGCGACGTGCTGGCGCGGCTGAAAGCCAAGCGCCCGACCGCAGCCTGAATCTCAAGTCCGAAGCCGAACCATCTTCAAACCTCGTAGGAGCGTATCATGAATCAGAATGTCCAACCCCACAGCGGTGCCTGGTCTCCTTCACCTACGCGTCGTTTGTCGCTTCCGCCTTCCTCGTCGCCGTCGGCGTGTTCTTCCTGCCGGTCGATATCTGGATGAAGGGCTATCTCACGATGGGCATCGTGATGCTGGTGCAGACCTGCGTCGCGCTGACCAAGACGGTGCGCGACAACCACGAAAGCGGCAGGCTCGTGAATCGCATCGAGGATGCCAAGGCCGAGCGCCTGCTGATGGAAGTTTCCAAGGCGGCCTGAGAACGCGGCGTGAGCCGGAGCCGAGACGAAGCGGCGGGGGGCTTTCCACTTGCCGTTTTCGTCGTCAAAGGAGCCGGTCCCTTCGCGTCATTGCGAGGAGCTCGCGACAAAATTGCAAATTTTGCGCTGAAGCGACGAAGCAATCCATCGCGCCGCGCATGCGGAAAGGTGGATTGCTTCGCGGAGCTTGTCATCGGGCGCGCGTTCGCGCGACCCGTTGGCTCGCAATGACGGGTGATTGCTATCCCTTACGGGCGACTTGTTTGGTTTCCTGAAGGGCTCGTTTACCCTGCGGCAATCGGCGCCAGGTTGCGCTCATCGCTCCTCCCGCGGTCGAGCGCATGGCCTCGCTGATGACGGCCAACAACGCCACCCATGTCATCGTACTCGCCCATGATCCGCTCGACCTGATCGTGCTGGCGGTGCCGGTGACTGCGGCCGATCCGGTGACCAAGACCGCGTTGGCGCTGGTGCGGCGGCTGCTGGTGCTGACCCCGGAGGCGACATGAAGCTTGAGATCCGATAGATACTGCAGGACTGCCCGATACAATGGCTAAAACCCGAGCATTTCGAGCTGCCGGTCGACCGGTTGATTGTGTGAGCCACTTCACGCGTGCTGGGTGATATCTCCACTGTCAAAGCTTCATCCGGTCGTGCTATGACCCCGCCCGAAAAACCAACGACCGGTGTGGATCTATGTCGAAGCAGTCGATGCGCGAGGAGGCTGAACGCCTGATCCGCGAGACAATGGAAAAGCGGAACCTCGTCATCAAGCAGGGCACGACCCGGATCGAGGCGATCTGCGGCAAATGCGGCGCGCCGAACCGCGTACAGGCGGAAAAGGGCCAGTCCCGCGTCAAATTCGTCTGCAAGCAGTGCGACCACAAGCAGGAAACGCTCTGAGCCGTTTTCATCGTCATTGCGAGGAGCTCGCGACAAAGTTGCAATTTTGCGCTGAAGCGACGAAGCAATCCATTTTCCCGCGTGCGGAGAGGGATGGATTGCTTCGCTCGCAGTGAACATGCACAGCAATGGCGAGGTCTGGCCACCTACTTGAGCGTCTCGCAGACCGTGGTGTGAGCCGGTGCAGTCCGGGCCGCGTTCCGCAGCGAGACGCTGCGCCACCAGGCGTCCAATGCCTGGGGCTCGCAGGCGAGTTTCACGCTCATGCCGCCGGCGAACTTGATCCAGTCAGCGAAGCTTTGGCGCGATACTGCAATGATCACCGGAATGTCTGAAGCGAGCGCGCGCTCGATCAGATAGCCGAGGCCCTTGCCGTCGCGCTCGCGCTTGCCGAAGCGATTGACGATCAGGATGTCGGCGCCCGCTTCCAGCGCACTGGCGACGCGGGTGCCTGCGTCCTGCAGCCGCGCCAAATCAAGCTTGCAGCTGGTGGCGCCAAGGCTTGTGGGATTTGGGCTTGCGGGCAGGGCCAGCAGCAGCGTTTCGCCGTTATGGACCAGTACGGCGGAAAGGCTGGAATCGGCGCATTGGCCCGTCTGCACCATGCCGACGGCGCGGAACCCGCGCGTGTTGAGCCCGTCGGCGAAGTCGCGCAGCACCGCGTCGGGGTCATCGTGGTCGTCGTAGACCACGGCGGCGAGGTCGCATTGGGCGTCGAACATGGTGCGCTTCTGTTGTTGGACAGGGGAAGCGACCGCGGCGCGCCGGCGCCGCGATCGCCGATAGCGGGATCAGGCGGCCGGCGGGCCGTTGATGATCTGCAGCTGGGTGAATTCGGCGAGGCCTTCCTCGGCGAATTCGGTGCCGATGCCCGACTGCTTGGCGCCGCCGAACGGAATATTCGGCGCCATGTCGAGGTGCTTGTTGATCCACACCGTGCCGGCCTCGATCCGGGTCGCGATATCGTGCGCGCGGTTGATGTCTGACGACCAGACCGATGCGCCGAGGCCGTAGGTGGTCGCGTTGGCACGGCGGATCACGTCATCCTTGTCGGAATATTTGATCACCGGCAGCACGGGACCGAACTGCTCCTCGTCGACCAGCTTGGAGCCTTCCTTGATGTCGCGCACGATGGTCGGCTGGATGAAGTAGCCGGGACGGTCCATCGCCGCGCCGCCGGCAATCACGTTGCCGTTCTTGCGGGCGTCGTCGAGGAACGCCTTCACCTTCTCGTACTGCATCTTGTTCTGCAGCGGCCCGAGTTTCGTTCCCTGCTTGGAGCCGTCATCGACCACCGTGTTCTTGGCGATCGCGACCAACTCGTTGCAGATCTCGTCATAGACGGACTCGTGCACATAGAGCCGCTTGATGGCGAGGCAGACCTGGCCGGAGTTCTGGAACGCGCCTTCGAAGATGCCGGGCGCGACCTTCTTCGGATCGACGTCGTCGAGCACGATGCCGGCGTCGTTGCCGCCGAGCTCCAGCGTGATCCGCTTCAACGTCTGCGACGCGCTCGCCATCACCTTCTGGCCGGTCGCCGACGAGCCGGTGAAGGAGATCTTGCGGATGTCCGGGTGCCTGGTCATGTGATCGCCGAGATCGTTGGCGTCGGCAATGAAGTTCAGCACGCCCTTCGGCAGGATGTCCTTGACGAGCTCGGCGAAGCGCAGCGAGGCCAGCGGCGTGGTCGGGGCGGGCTTCACCACCAGCGTGTTGCCGGCGAGCAGCGCGGACGGCAGCTTGAATGCGAGGATCAGCAGCGGATAGTTCCAGGGAATGATGGCGCCGACCACGCCGAGCGGGCGGCGATATGCTTCGACCTTGCGATCGCCGGAGTTCTCGATCACGCGCATCGGCAGATCCAGCGAGCCGAGATAGCGGAAGAAGCCGGCCATGCCCATCACCTCGCCGGTGGCATCGGCCAGCGGCTTGCCCTGCTCGCTGGTCAGGATGTGGGCGAGCTCGTTCGTGTTGGCCTCGATCACCTCAGCCATCTTGATGATGAGCTTGCGGCGCTCCTCCATCGACGTCGCGGCCCAAGCGGGGTAGGCGGCCTTCGCCGCGGCGACGGCCTTGTCGAGCTGTTCCTTGGAGGCGCGCGGACACTGCGCCAGCACCTCTTCGGTCGCCGGATTGAGCACCGGCATGGTCTTGTCGCCGGGTACCATCTTGCCGTCGATGAGAAGACTGTAATCACTCATTGGCTTCACTCTCCCTGGGTCAACGGGCCCTTCGCGGACCTCGCTATATCCGATCATATATCACGCATGCGGCAAACCCGCCACGGCCAATCCGGGACCCGGAATAACGGCTGGACGGCGGTGGCCATAGCGATATAGTCTAAAGGATATAACGAAGAAATGATCCGGAGTGCCGGTATGCAGATCGAAACCCTGGAGCTCACGACCTGCGAAGTCGCGTCCGATGGCTGCGCCATTTCGCTGGGGTTCGTCGACGGCAAGGGTGAGCCCGCGACGATCCGGCTGTCGATCAACCAGGTCGGCGCGCTGGTCATGACGCTGCCCGGGCTGATCAGCAAGGCACTGCAGGCGCGCTTCGGCGACCAGACCTTGCGCTACGCCTATCCGCTGGATTCCTGGCTGATCGAGCAATCGACCGATCCGAGCCAGGGCATGATGACGCTCAAGACGTCGGACGGCTTCAGCGTCTGCTTCTCGATCCCGCGCGCCCAGCAGAGCCAGCTCGGCGAGGCGCTGGTGGCACAGCCCGCGACGCCGGCGCGCGTGCGGGCGAATTGAGCCACGCACAATAGCCTCTCCGCGTCATTGCGAGCCAACGGGTCGGCGCAAAGCGCCGCCCGATGACAGGCTCCGCGAAGCAATCCATCTATCCGCGCAAGCGGTGCTATGGATTGCTTCGTCGCTTCGCTCCTCGCAATGACGGAACTACTTCCCCTTCACGAACGCCGCGAACGCGTCGCCATAATCCTTATGCCATCGCGACAGGGGCGGTCGGTTCTCGACGATGTCGCCGGCGGCCCACAGGATGCGGCGTTCGTCGAGCGCGCGCGGCACGTCGTTGTCGGGACAGAGGATGTAGAAATCGCCGGCGTCGAGCCGTTCGATCATGAAGTCGACGGTCTGTTCGGCTGTCCAGGCGCCGGCCGGCTTCTCGGTACGGCCGCGCGCGGTCAGCCCGGTGAAGACGAAGCCGGGGATCAGCAGATGCGCTGTGAGCTTGCAGCCGTCGGTGTTGCGCAGCTCGTGCTGCAGCGCCTCGGTGAAGGCCTTCACGCCGGCCTTGGAGACGTTGTAGGCGGGATCGCCCGGCGGCGTGGTGATGCCCTGCTTGGAACCGGTGTTGATGACCAGCCCCGGCCGCCCGCGCTTGATCATGTTGGGTACGAAAGCCTGCGTGCCGTTGATCACGCCCCACAGGTTGACCGCGAGAATGCGCTGCCAGTTGTCTGATGGCCCGAACATCGTGCTGCCGGGCTGGATGCCGGCATTGTTCATCAGGATGTCGGTGCCGCCGAACCGCTTCGCGACCGCGGCCTCAAGGTTCGCGACCTCGTCGGCGCGGCTGACATCGATGGCCGCGGTCATGATGTCCGATGCGCCGCCCGGCGCCGCAGATGACAGCTTTGTCGCAGCGTTCTTCAGCCGGTCATCGCCGAGATCGGCAATACAGACCTTCATGCTGGCCTTCGCGAAGCGCAGCGCCGCGGCAAGCCCGATACCGGATGCGCCTCCGGTGATCACGGCAACATGATTGGCTGATATCACGGGGTGGGACATCGTCGGTCTCCGGATACGTATGTCGCAAGGACATTTTCAGATTGGCGGCTGCATCCTTCGAGACGCCGCTCCGCGGCTCCTCAGGATGAGGTCTTATAGCAGACCTCATGGTGAGGAGCGCGGCAATGCCGCGCGTCTCGAACCATGAAGCCATGGAACGTGCCGCAGCGATCAGCACCATGCACGCAGGCGCATGGGAACTCTTCGTGCGCGCCACCCTCGACAACGCATGCTCGGCTTTACGGTTTCGCGTCTGCGCTGTAGAATCTTGGATATAACGCTTCCAGAAGACCTCAGCCGACATTTAGGGAGTGCAAACATGGCTGTTTCGCAGGCTATTCCGATCACGCGCCATCCATATGCCGATGGCTCCTACAAAAAGATGCTGATCGACGGCAAATGGGTCGACGCCGCCTCCGGCAAGACATTCGAGACGCACAATCCCGCCACCGGCGAATTGCTCGCGACCGTCGCCGAGGGCGACGCCGAGGACATCAACCGCGCGGTTGCGGCGGCGCGCCGCGCCTTCGAGGGACCGTGGAGCAAGGTCAAGCCGTTCGAGCGGCAGAACATGCTGCTGAAGCTCGCCGAACTCGTCGAGGCGAATTTCGAGGAACTGTCCCAGCTCGACACGCTCGACATGGGCGCGCCGATCAGCCGCACCCGCGGCAACAGGCTGCGTGCGCTCGGCATGCTGCGCTATTACGCAGGCCAGGCCACCGCGATCCATGGCGAGACCATCGAGAACTCGTTGCCCGGCGAGATCTTCTCCTACACGCTGAAGGAGCCGATCGGCGTGGTCGGCGCCATCATCCCGTGGAACGGGCCGCTGACCGCGTCGATCTGGAAGATCGGGCCGGCGATCGCGACCGGCTGCGCCGTGGTGCTGAAGCCGGCCGAGGAATCGCCGCTGACCTCGCTGCGCATCGGCGAGCTCTGCATGGAGGCCGGCATTCCGCCCGGCGTCGTCAACGTCGTGCCGGGCTATGGTGAGACTGCGGGCGCCGCGCTTGCCTCGCATCCCGATGTCGACAAGGTCGCCTTCACCGGCTCGCACCTCACGGGCCAGTCGATCATCCGCGCCTCGGCCGGCAACCTGAAGCGCGTGTCGCTCGAGCTCGGCGGCAAGTCGCCGGACATCGTGTTCGCCGATGCCGATCTCGACGCGGCGGTGCCGGGTGCCGCGATGGCGGTGTTCGCCAATTCCGGCCAGATCTGCAGTGCCGGCACGCGGCTGTTCGTCGAGCAGAAGGTCTATGACGAATTCGTCGGCCGCGTCGCCGAGTTCGGCAAGAAGCTTCAGGTCGGCAACGGCCTCGATCCCAACACGCAGATCGGCCCGCTGGTATCGCAGCAGCAGATGGAGCGCGTGTCCGGCTATCTCGACATCGGCCAGAAGGAAGGCGCGAAGGCGCTTGCCGGCGGCGGCCGCCTCACCGAGGGGGCGCTGTCGAAGGGCTATTTCGTGCAGCCGACGGTGTTTGCCAATGTGCAGGACAACATGCGCATCGCGCAGGAGGAGATCTTCGGCCCGGTGATCTCGGCGATCTCGTTCAAGGACCCCGAGGAGCTGATCAAGCGCGCCAACGCCACGACCTTCGGCCTCGGCTCGGGCGTCTGGACCACCAATGTCAGCAAGGCGCATCAGGTCGCGAAGGCGCTGCGCGCCGGCTCGGTCTGGGTCAATTGCTACCAGGCGATGGACCCCGCAGTGCCGTTCGGCGGCTACAAGATGAGCGGCTATGGTCGCGAGTCCGGCAAGCAGCACGTCGAGGAGTATCTCAACGTCAAGGCGGTCTGGATCAAGACGGGTTAGAGCATGATCCGGAAAAGTGTGAGGCGGTTTTCCCTCGCGACAAACGCGAAGCGTTTGCGCGGAGATCATGCTCAAACAAAGAGCTAAAGCGCGATGACGATTCAATGCGATCTCATCGCGCTTTAGCACATGACGAGTTAGGTTGAGCTGGCAGCGGCGGTGTTTCACCTCTCCCTTGGGAGAGGTCGGCGCGCAGCGCCGGGTGAGGGGTTACGATCTCTCGTGAGCGCCGCGGCCCCTCACCCGATTTGCTGCGCAAATCAACCTCTCCCCGTCGGGGAGAGGTGAAACGCGCTCGCGGAGAGAAGTCCCTTGCTCCAACGCCTGCATGACTTCGGAATATTAGAAATATATCCTTGATTTGCCTGACGCGTCAAGCTGCTCTGTCGAGAGCCGGCCGTTGCCGACTACTTTGCATGGGGTTGTTTTCGATATTTTCGCAACGCGTCCCTTGTGCGACAGCCGCCGTCTCGCGGCTAGCGTCCCACAGCCTTCTTCGGCTTGCCGATATCGCTGCGCAGGGCTTCGAGATCCTTGCGGACGGCGCTCGCTGCGTCGCGCTCGATCTTCCGGTAGCGTGCCACCAGCGACAGGCCGAACGGCGTCAGCATCGCGCCGCCGCCGTTCTTGCCGCCGGTCTGCCGTTCCACCGCGGCCTGCCGGCAGATGCGGTTGATCTCGTCGACGAGGTCCCAGGCGCGCTTGTAGCTCATGTCCATGGCGCGGCCGGCAGCCGAGATCGAGCCGCATTCGCGGATGTTTTCCAGCAGCTGGATCTTGCCCGGCCCGATCCGGTCCTCGGCATCGAGGTCGATGCGGACACTGAGGGAGGGGAGCGATGTGGCGCCCGGTTTCGACATGGAAGGCCTGCTATCTCGTGGGTAGATTGCCACTACCCGCTTTTGCGAACAAGGTGAACCCGTGAGATAACGGGCCATCATCAGGTATAATCGGGGCAGGCATGAATCCTCCGTCGCTGTTCTCTCCTCTCAAGATCGGGCCCTACCAGCTCAAGCATCGCATCGTGATGGCCCCGCTGACGCGGATGCGGGCGGCGAAGCCGAGCCTCGCGCCACGGCCGCTGAATGCGAAATATTACGCGCAGCGCGCTACGCCGGGCGGCTTGCTCATCGCCGAGGCCTCGCCCGTGGTCGCGACCGGCTTCGGCAATCCCGGCGTCCCCGGCATCTACACCGAGGCCCAGATCGCGGGCTGGCGCGAAGTCGTGGACGCCGTGCACGCCAAGGGCGGCTTCATCTTCCTGCAGCTCTGGCACGTTGGCCGCGTCTCGCACTCGTCCTACCAGCCGGGTGGCGTTCTGCCGGTTGCGCCGTCGGCGGTGGCGATTCCAGAGCTCAAGACGATGACGGCCGATGGCAAGGTGGTCGAGTACGAGACGCCGCGCGCGCTCGAGACCAGCGAGATCCCGCTGATGGTCGAGGCCTATCGTCAGGCCGCGAAGAATGCGCTGGCCGCCGGCTTCGACGGCGTCGAGATCCACGGCGCCAACGGCTATCTGATCGAGCAGTTCCTGCAGTCGCGCAGCAACTTGCGCACCGATCAATATGGCGGGTCAATCGAGAACCGCGTCCGCTTCCTGATGGAGGTGACGCAGGCCGCGATCGACGTCTGGGGCGCCGAACGCGTCGGCGTGCGGCTCTCGCCCTACGGTATCGCCAACGGCAGCGGCGAGGCCGACCCGATGCCGCTCTACAGCCACGCCATCAAGGCGCTGGACAAGCTCGGCCTCGCCTATCTGCATTTCATCGAGCCGCGTGCTTCCGGCACCGGGCGAGCAGAGGTCGACTGGCAGAACGTGCCGTCCGCGATGGTGCTGTATCGCCCGATGTGGAGCGGCGTGCTGATGACGGCCGGTAACTTTGTCGGCGGAAGCGCGCAGAGCGCGATCGCCGAAGGCCATGCCGATGCGATCGCTTTCGGCCGCTACTTCATTTCCAACCCGGACCTGCCGCGCCGCCTCGAACGCGGCTACCCCCTGACGCCGTACAATCGCGCGACGTTCTATAGCGGCGAGGAGAAGGGCTACACGGATTATCCCGTGCACGACGAAATGGCGCAGGCGTGATCTTGTAACCCGGATTTCGCTCCGCTGCGTCCAGGCTACATAGCTCCATCCTCGTCATTGCGAGGAGCGAAACGACGCATCGCTCCTCGGCGCGGATGGATTGCTTCGCTTTGCTCGCAATGACGGTGCTGCGAGCCAACCGGGAGACCTTCATGTTTCCGGAAGACGACGGCTTCGAGCCGACCAAGAAGCCCAAGCCCGTGGCGCTCGCCAAGCCCGCGGCGGGGCAGTGCCTGTGCGGCAAGGTGCGCTTCGAGATCGACGTGCCGGCGCGCTGGGCATGGCACGACCACACGCAGGCGAGCCGCCGCGCGCATGGTGCGGCGTACGCGACCTATGTCGGCAGCTGGAAAAAGCGCTTCCGCATCACGCAAGGCGCGGACGAACTCTCGCGCTACGAGGATGCTGCGACCAAGACGGCGCGCAGCTTCTGCGCCAATTGCGGCACGCCGATCATCTACGAGCGGGCGCGCGCTCCGCACATGGTCAACATTCCGCGCGCACTGTTTTCGGGGCGCACCGGCCGCCAGCCGCTCTATCACATCGCGATCGAGGAGCTGCAGGAATGGGCTTATATCGGCGAGCCGCTGGTGCCGCTGAAAGGCTATCCCGGCGTGGTCTGGCAGCGCTCGAAAAAGAAGAAGCGCAGCGAGCGCGAGGGGATGTTCTGACGCATCTCGCCCCTCACTTCGCATCCTTGAGCGCCGCGAAAGCCTGATCGAGCTTTTGCGACGCTGCCGTCAGCTTCGCGCGCGTCGCATCGAGCCACGCTCTGTCGGCGGCAAGATGGTCGCTCGCCGTGGCGAGCATGCGCGCAACCTCACTGGCTTGTGGGCCACCGAGGCCCTTGCTCGAACTCACCATGTTCTCCGGCGTCAGCGCGCGGCGGAATTGCTGTTCGGAGAGCGGCAGCTTCGTATCGACCTTCGCGGTCGTGGCGACCTCGGCATAGATGCGCTGCGCCTCGGCGAACGGAATCTGGCTGGCGCGCAGGTGATGACCGCGGCCGTAGTTGACGAGATCGGACGCGAAGTGATGGCCGATCCGGAACGGCACGTCGGCCTCACGCTGCAAGACGTCCGCAAGCTCGGTCGTGGTCGAATAATCGCCGTTGACTTCGTCGAGCGCACGCTCGGGACGGAAGCGCATCGAGCGGATCACGGCCTCGCCGTGGGCGAACAGCCCGGCCATGTCGCGCAATAGCGCGTTCGGATATTCCTTCGGGTTGCCGAAATCCTTGTAGTCGCTCATGCCGGCCTCGACATTGTGCGCGATGAACGTGAATGTTGTGGCCTCGCCGATCAAATTGCTGGCCTCGGCGCGGAGCCGCACCAGCCCGGCCGGATTGCGCTTCTGTGGCATGATGCTGCTGATGCCGGTCTCGGCACCCTCGGCGAGCAGGATCCATGGCTCGCTTTGCGCATATTGCGTGGTGACGTCGGCGATCAGTGCGCCGAGCGTCAGCGAACCCGATGTCGCTAGGCCGGCGAGCTCTGCGCCGCCGTCGATCGGCGAGATCTGGTTGGCGTCGAGCGAATTCTCCGCCACCGCACCGAAGCCGAGCAGCTCTGCGAGCCGCGGCCGGTCGACCGGGAAGCTCGACGTGCCGAGTGCCGCGGCGCCCAGCGGCGACTGGTTGAGGCGCACATAGGCCTCGCGCATCCGCGTCGCCTCGCGCTCGAGCGCGGCGGCATAGGCCGAGAGGTAGTGGCCGAAGGTGATCGGCTGCGCCTGCACGCCCCAGGTATAGGCCGGGATGATCGCATTCGGATTTTGTGCGGCGAGCGAGAGCAGCGCATCGCGCAAGCCGTTCAGCTTCTCGAAGGCGGTCAGGAAATCGTCGCGCGTGATGAGCCGCTGGGTGGTCGATCCGATGTCCTGGCGGCTGCGCCCGGAGTGCAGGCGGCTGATATCGGGGCCGCCCGCCGCCATCAGGTCCTGCTCCACCTTCAGATAGTCGCCCGATCGCGGCGCTCCCGGTTGATCGCCGGCGGCATCGACGGTGACGATAGCGTCATGGATCTTCGCCGCCAGCGGCTTGGGAACAATCCCGCGCTCGGCGATCATGACCGCGGAGGCGCGGTTGATCTGCGACATCCAGTAGAAGCGGTCGCGCGGGGCGGCGAGGGAGGGGGCGGCCTGGCCGATCACGAGAGCGGCGCCGACGATGATGGTGAATACGCGTGCATGCGGCAATGACTCCTCCCCACTGATCTATACCCGCAGCGCGGGATTTTCGCGATCCTATCATGGCGATGGAAACGGGAACGCGGATGAGGCGCGCGCCTGCGGAATGCAGCCATGATCGCGTGCTCGATTGCTCCCGCCGCGCAAGTTTGGTCATCTCCGTCGTCCCGTCGGTCAACGCTGCCGCGGGCCCGGAGGAGACATGAAGAACCGCATTACTGGCCGCTCGGCATTCCTGGCGCTGTTGAAGGACGAGGGCGTCACGCATCTGTTCGGCAATCCCGGCACCACCGAATTGCCGATCATGCATGCGCTGAAGGACCATCCCGATCTCACCTACGTGATGGCGATGCAGGAGAGCCTGGTCGTCGCGATGGCCGACGGATTCAGCCGTGCTTCGGGCAAGCTCGTCGCCTGCAACGTCCATGTCGCGCCGGGACTCGGCAACGCGATGGGTTCGCTCTACAACGCGAGCTTCACCGGCACGCCCTTGATCCTCACCGCCGGCCAGCAGGAGCAGGGCCACGGGCTGACCGAGCCGGTGCTCTATGGTCCGCTGGTGCAGATGGCGACGCCGCTGGTCAAATGGGCGGTCGAGGTGACGCGTCTCGAAGACCTGCCGCGGATCGTCCGCCGCGCGGCCAAGATCGCGACCACGCCGCCGACCGGGCCCGTGTTCATTTCGCTGCCCGGCGACATCCTCAATTCCGAGGCCGGCATCGAGCTCGGCCGCTCCACTCGCGTCGATACGCGGGTCAGGCCGTCGGAGGACTCGCTGAAGGCGCTCGCCGCGCGCATCCTGAGGGCGGAGCGCCCGGTGATCGTCGTCGGCGACGAAATCGTCAAGAGCGACGCGCTGCGTGAGGCCGCGGATCTCGCGGAGGCGCTGGGCTGCCCGGCCTGGCAATCGCCAACGCCTTACGGTTCGCATTTCCTTTCCGAGAGCCCGTGCTTCATGGGTGCGATCGCGCGCCTGCAGAAGGTTGCCCGCGACGTGCTGGCGCCGCACGATCTCCTGATCGCGCTCGGCGGCGATCCGCTGCGTATGTCCGTCTACAGCGAGGTAGATCCGTTGCCGGATGGCCTGTCCATCGTGCAGGTCGGTCTGGTCGACAACGATCTCGCCAAGAACTATGGCGCCGAGATCGCGGTGAAGGCCGACGTCAAGGAAACGCTGCGCGCGCTGGTGCCGGCGCTCAAGGAAATCGGCGGCGGCGCGCTACAGGCCCGCGCCAAGCAGGGACTGGCCGCACTTGCGGGCAAGAACTGGACAGCGAAGCGCAAGGCACTGGTCGAGCAGATCTCGAAGGCGAGCCACACCGCGCCGATCGATCCGGACTGGCTGGCGCTGCAGGTCGTGGAGGCGATGCCCGACAACGCCATCCTGGTCGACGAGGGCCTAACCTCGTCGCGACAGATCCTCGCGTTGCGCGCACACCGCGATCGCTACGGCTATCACGCGCTCGCCTCCGGCGGCATCGGCTGGGGCCTGCCGGCTGCGGTCGGCGTCAGCCTCGCCAATCCGCAGCGGCCGGTGGTCTGCTATTCCGGCGACGGCTCCTCGATGTATTCGATCCAGTCGCTGTGGACCGCGGCCAATCACAAGCTTCCTCTGACCTTCGTCATCGTCAACAATGGCGGCTACCGCATCATCAAGCAGCGCCTGCTCGCCTTCCATGGCGATGATCATTACGTCGGCATGGATTTCATCGATCCGCCGGTCGATTTCACCGGCGTCGCGCGTTCGCTCGGTCTCGAGGCGATCAGGATCACGGACCCGCAGGAGCTGAAGGGCGCGATGAAGTCCGCATTCAGCCGGCCGGGTGCGAAGCTGATCGAGGTCGTGGTGAGCAATTCGGTGAATTGAGCGGCTTACAAAGCGCCAAATCCATCATTGTCATTGCGAGGAGCCAACGGGTCGCGCGAACGCGCGCCCGATGACAAGCTCCGCGACGAAGCAATCCATTGTTCCGCACGTGTGGAGCTATGGATTGCTTCGCTTCGCTCGCAATGACGGTGAAGATTACTCCGCCGCCCCACGCGGCTTCACCCTGTACCTGCTCGCCGGATGCGTGCCATCGAGCCTCGCACGGCCCGCACCGAACAGCTTCTCGCGCAGCGTGCCCTTGGCGTAGTCCCGCTTATAGCGGCCGCGCCTGGTCAGCTCCGGCACCAGCACGTCGGCGATATCCTCGAAATCGCCGGGTGAGATCGCAAACGCGACGTTGAGGCCGTCGACACCGGTCTCCTCGAACCATTGCTCGATCTTGTCGGCGACCTGCTCGGGGGAGCCGACCACAACGGGACCGGCGCCGCCGATGCCGACATGCTCGGCAACCTCGCGCACGGTCCAAACCCTGTCGGGATCGGCGCGGGTGACGTTGTCCATCGCGGAGCGACCGGCGTCGTTCTGCACGTGGCGCACTTCTTGGTCGAGCGAATAGGTCGAGAAGTCGACACCGGTCCAGCCCGACATCAGCGCCAGCGCGCCCTCGTGGCTGATGTGGCTGCGATACTCCGCGTATTTCGCCTTGGCCTCCGCCTCGGTCGGCGCGACCACGATGCACATCATCGAGAACATCAGGATCTCGGCCGGGTTGCGGCCCTTCGCCGCGGCAAGCTCGCGGATCGCCGACACCCGCGGGCCGATCACTTTCGATGACGGGCCCGACATGAACACGCATTCGGCATGCTCGGCCGCGAATTGCCGGCCGCGCGGCGAGGTACCGGCCTGATAGAGCACGGGCGTACGCTGCGGCGACGGCTCCGAGAGATGGATCGCGTTGAGCCGGTAGTTGTTCCCTTCATGATGCACGGGATGCACCTTCGCAGGATCGGTGAAGATGCCGCGGGCGACGTCGCGGATTGCGGCGTCATCCTCCCAGCTGCCTTCCCAGAGCTTGTAGACCAGCTCCATATATTCGTCGGCGAGCTCATAGCGGTCGTCATGCGCGGTCTGCTTGTCCTTGCCCGCGCCGCGCGCCGCACTGTCGAGATAGCCGGTCACCACGTTCCAGCCGACGCGGCCGCCCGTCAGATGATCGAGCGTCGACATCCGTCTTGCGAACGGGTAGGGCGGCTCGAACGAAAGATTGCTGGTGACGCCGAAGCCGAGATTCTCGGTCACGGCGGCCATCGCCGGGATCAGCATCAACGGCTCGTTGGCCGGGGTCTGCGCCGCGTTGCGCAGCGCCGCATCCGGACTGCCTGCATAGACATCGTAGACGCCGAGCACGTCGGCGAGGAACAGCCCGTCGAAGCGGCCGCGTTCCAGCGTCTTCGCAAGATCGGTCCAATAGGACAGCCTGTTGTAGTCCTTGGTGCGATCGCGCGGATGGGTCCAGAGCCCGGGCGACTGATGCGCCACGCAATTCATGGCAAAGGCGTTGAGCCGGATTTGTTTTGTCATTGTTGAAACCTGGACGCACGTCGTTGAGGCCCGGCCGGGGCCGCGCTTTTCGCGGATCAACTTGTTGCGACTTGCCACCTTTTGGCAAGGCCCATTCGCGTTCGCGCCCCTTCCTCCCGCCATCCGATCCCGATAAGTTGGCCGCCTCCAGAGCATGATCCGGCGTTGCGCAGACGTTTTTCGGCGAGATCATGTTGAGACTTGATCGCGCGAAGGGACAATCATGGCAACACGGGCCGACGCAATCGCTGCTGTGCGAGAGCATTTTCAATCGGGACAGTTCTTGAAGGAACTCGACCGCAGGGTCGGCTACCAGACCGAGAGCCTGAATGCCGACAAGACCGATGCGCTGCGCGCCTATCTGGTCGAGAACCTGCAGCCGGCTTTCGCCGAGCTCGACTTCAAGACCCGGCTGATCGAGTCTCCGACCGGTCGTGGGCCCTACCTGATCGCCGATTACCGCGAAGACGCGTCGCGGCCGACCGTCCTGACCTACGGCCATGGCGACGTCGTCGACGGCATGGTCGGCGAATGGCGCGACGGGCTCAATCCCTGGCAGATCACCGTGAAAGGCGAACGCGCTTATGGCCGCGGCACTGCCGACAACAAAGGCCAGCACTCGATCAACATGGCCGCACTTCGGGCGGTGAAGCAGGCGCGCGGCGGCACGCTCGGCTTTAACGCAAAATTCATCATCGAGACCGGCGAGGAGATCGGCTCGCCCGATCTGCGCGAGGTCTGCGAGGCGCATCGCGAGGAGCTGAAGGCCGATCTGTTCATCGCGTCCGACGGCCCGCGACTGTCGGCGGAACGTCCGACCGTCTTCCTCGGCTGCCGCGGCGGCAACCGCATCCATCTCGACGTCAACCTGCGCGAGGGCGGCAACCATTCCGGCAATTGGGGCGGCGTGCTCGCGAACCCCGCCACGATCCTGGCGAACGCGATCGCGAGCCTGGTCGACGGCAAGGGCCGCATGAAGCTCGAGATCCTGAAACCCCCGCCGATCTCCAACCGCGTCCGCGCCGCGCTCGCCGACGTCAAGGTCGAGCCGACGGCGGACGAGCCTGCGCTCGCGGAAGATTGGGGCGAGGAGGGATTGACGCCGGCCGAGCGGCTCTATGCCTGGAACACGCTCGAAGTGCTGGCGATGTCGTCGGGCAACATCGAAAAACCCGCCAACGCAATTCCGGGCAAGGCAAGTGCGGTGCTGCAGCTTCGCTTCGTCGTCGGCACAAGGCATCTCGAAGTGATCGACGCGGTGCGGGATTATCTGCACAAGAACGGATTTCCGATGGTCGAGGTGTCGGGCACGCAGCGCTTCGGCGCCTCGCGTACCAACATGGACAGCCCGTGGATCGACTGGGCGGCGGATTCGATCCGCAAGACCACCGGCAAGGCGCCCGCGGTGCTGCCGAATTTCGGCGGCTCGCTGCCGAACGACGTGTTCTCCGAAGGCCTCGGCCTGCCGACGATCTGGGTGCCGCATTCCTATCCGGGCTGCTCGCAGCACGCCCCCGACGAGCACATCCTGCTGCCGGTGACCGAAGAGGCGCTCGCCATCATGGCCGGGCTGTTCTGGGATCTCGGTGAGACGCCGCGTAAGGCGTAAGACGCATTCTTCGTCATGGCCGGGCTTGACCCGGCCATCCACGACTTGAATGTCGCTCGGAGACAAAGACGTGGATGCCCGGCCCAAGGCGGGGCACGACGAGTTGAAAAAGCAGCGCCTAACATCAGCTAAGAGCGAGATGAACCTGACAACGCCCCTCAATACTCAAGCCGATGTCGCCACGAAGAAGAACATCACCAAGCTGATCGTCGCGACCTCGGTCGGCAATGCGCTCGAATGGTACGACATCTCGATCTACGCCTATTTCGCGGTGTACCTCTCGAAGGCGTTCTTTCCGGCGAATGATCCGACCACCTCGCTGCTGCTGACCTTCGGCTCGTTCGGCTTGTCGTTCCTGGTCCGCCCGATCGGCGGCATCATGCTCGGCGCCTATGCCGACCGTCACGGCCGCAAGGCCTCGCTGATGCTGTCGATCGTGCTGATGACACTGGGCACGCTCGCGCTCGCGCTGATGCCGACCTATGCGAGCATTGGCATCGTGGCGCCGATCGCGATCATCCTGGCGCGCCTGGTGCAGGGATTTTCCGCCGGCGGCGAGTTCGGCTCCTCGACCGCGTTCCTGGTCGAGCACATGCCGGAGCGGCGCGGTTTTGTCGCGAGCTGGCAGTTCGCGAGCCAGGGCGTCAGCGGCTTGTTGGGCGCGGGCTTCGGTGCGCTGCTGACCTCGCTTATGAGCCCGGAGGACCTGCAATCCTGGGGCTGGCGGCTGCCGTTCCTGTTCGGCGTGCTGATCGGCCCGGTCGGCATCTACATCCGCAACCATGTCGACGATGCGACCCCGCCGCCGGCAGGCAAGCAGGAGTCGCCGGTCAGGGAGGTGTTCGCGCGGCAGAAGCTTGCCACGATCCTCGCGATCGGCGCGCTCGCGGTGTCGACCGCGGTCAACTACCTCATCGTCTACATGCCGACCTATGTGGTGAAGACGCTGAGCCTGCCGCCATCGGTCGGCTTCATGGCCTCGTTTGCCGCGCAGACGGCGGTCGCGCTGCTCGCGCCGATTGCCGGCATGGTCTCGGACAGGATCGGGCGGACCACGCACATGATCCTGTTCGCATTGCTGCTGCTGGTGTCGATCTTTCCGGCTTTCCTGCTGCTCACCGGCAAGCCGACACCGACGATCATTCTGCTCGGCGTGCTCTGGCTCGGCGTCCTCAAGTCGCTCTATTACGGGCCGCTGGCGGCGCTGATGTCGGAACTGTTTCCCCCGGCGACGCGCGCGACCGGGCTCGGTCTCAGCTACAATATCGGCGTCACATTGTTCGGCGGCATGGGACCTGCGATCATGACCTGGATGGGCGGCTTCGCGCCGATCGGCGAGCTGGCGCCGGGCTACTATCTCACCGCCGTGTGCATCCTCAGCCTCTGCGCGCTGTTCACGATTCGCCGGATGCGGCTGGCCTAAAGCGCGATGAGATCAGGCTGAATCGTCATCGCGCTTTAGCTTTTTGTTTGAGCATGATCTCCGCGCAAACGCTTCGAGTTTGTCGCGAGGGAAAACCGCTTCACACTTTTCCGGATCATGCTCTAGCTGCATCCGGGCCTGATTTCGTGCTACGAAATTCACATTTGTTAGGTTGCTGCAAAGCAACGCAAATAGTCGAAATCAAAGTTTCATCTGACGAAAGTATACGATGTGCCGCGGCCGTTATCCGCTCTAGGATGATGGCCACGCGGAGCCATGTCCATGACGGACGTTGTGTCCGGATCAGGATTTGTAACCGAGGGTATGGCATGAACGCCTCCACGACTGCGACCGCACGGGCCGGCCGAAAGAGGGCGTTGCCGGAGCCGGGCCAGCCCGACAAGTTCAACGCGATCCAGAAGGTCTGCGCGATCCTGCGCGTGCTCGCGCAGCGTTCGCCGCTGCGCCTGACCGACATCGCCGATGCCACCTCGCTGAACAAGGCCACCGCGTTGCGGATACTCAACTCGCTGATCGAGGAGGGCTTTGTTGCCCGCGTCGCCGGCGCCAAGACCTACGAGCTCGGCCAGGAGGCGCGGGTGATGGCGGTCGGCGCGCGGCGCTCGGTCGACATCGCCGAGCTGGCGCAGCCGAGCCTGTTGCGGCTGTCCGAGCGCTCCGCCGATACGGCGCTGCTCTCGGTGCGCTCCGGCGTCGAGGCGCTCTATCTGGCGCGCTCGGTCGGCAGCCATCCGTTGCAGCCGAACTATCTGCAGATCGGCAGCCGCCGTCCGCTCGGCGTCGGCGCCGGCGCGCTCGCGCTGCTGGTGTGGCTGCCGGATGCGGAGATCGAGGCTGTTATCGAGGTGATCATGCCGCGGCTGGCGAAATCGCCGCGCATCACGCCAAAATTCCTGCGCGAGCGCGTGGCCTTGGCGCGCAAGGCAGGCCATACCGTGTTGCTCGACGCCGCGTTTCCCGGCATGGGCGGCGTCGGCGTTCCCGTCCGCGATGATGCCGGCGAGGTGGTCGCGGCGCTCTCGATCGGTGCCGCATCCGATCGCATCCGCCGCCGCGAAAGCGAGCTTGCCGAGATGCTGAAGAAGGAAGCCCAGGTGCTGGCGCGCGCAATCGCGCAGGCGCCGAAACCCAGCCGCCCCGCCAGGGTGAGCTGAGGCCAGGCCTGACGGCAAGATGTCTCGCTCAAGACGTTATGATTCTGAACTACGGCCACGGGTTCGAAATACTCTCCCCGTCGGGGAGAGGTGAAACAGTCACCGCTAGATCTGTCTGATCGAGGCGAAGTCGAAATCGGAGCTCTGCGGGTTTTCGCCGACCCGGAGCATGGTGTCGCTCGGGAAGTGATGCGGCGGAACCGGCAGATTATAGGGCGCCGGCACGCCGTGATACACGCGTCCGGCGAGATCGTATTTGGAACCGTGGCACGGGCAGAAATAGCCGCCCGGCCAGTTTGCGGCCGGTGACGTTGCGTTCGGGTCCGGCTCGTACAGCGGAATGCAGCCGAGATGGGTGCAGATGCCGATCACGACGCCGAATTCCGGCTTGATGGAGCGATGCCAGTTCTGCACGTAGGTCGGCTGCTGCAATTCCGACGATTGCGGATCGGCCAACAGCGAGAGCAGCGCCGGGTCCTTGAGCTTCTGCACGGCTTCAGGCGTGCGGTGGGTCACGAACACAGGCCTGGTGCGCCAGCGCAGCACCACCTGCTGTCCCGGCGCGACCTTCGAGAGATCGAGCTCGACCGGCCCGCCTGCCGCCAGTGTTGAGGCATCGGGATTCATCTGGGTGATCATGGGGATGATGGACACTACGGCGCCGACCGTGCCGAACGCGGCGGTCGCGATGTAGAGAAAGTCGCGGCGCGAGGCCTTGTCCGATGTCGATGAAATTGCAGAAGAAGCGGAGTCAGCCATCGCGAATGCCTCCTTATCGAAGGGAGTGCAGATGACGGAACCGTTGCGCGCGATCAAGCTCGGCGAACCCGCCGGATCTGCTGGTGATTGTTCAGAATCGACACATACCGTCCGACCCTGCCACGAGCGATTTGGTTTGATGGCGTCCGTGATCAGGATCGGAGGTGCTGCATCTCGCTGCGATGATTTTCACCGCATGCAACGGGATATGTGGCATCGCTTACCGCGACGGCTAGCCGTATTTCGTTAATTCGGCTTCATCTTCAAGGAAGCAGCAGCCTAGCAGTCGGCTTTGTAAGATTGGCGGCACCTGGCAACGTGCCGAGAAGGGGCGCCTGCCGTTGATCGCGCGTGGCATTTGGTCAAGTGTATAATCTGGGGAACCGTGATATCGCGCCGCCTTGCGGCATCAGGCGCTTCCGGTCATCATGTGCACGCCTGCCGCCGGAACCCTGCTCGACAGATGACACCATCGCCTGACGCCACCGACGACGCCGTGATCCGTGCGTTTGCCGGCCTTCCCGCGTTGCTGGACCGCGCGCCGGCGCTGGTCGTGCGCGGCCGGTTGCTCGATTGCGACTGCCGCCTCGGCCCGATGGATCATCCGTTTTACGCCGCGATCCGCGGTGGCCGCATCGTCGAGCTCACACCGGCGCCGGTCCTGATGCGCTCCTGGCGTTTCTCCTATCGCGCGACGGCGCAGGCCTGGACGGCCTATTGGCAGGCCGAGCCGAAGCCCGGCTGGCATGATCTGCTGGCGCTGACCAAGCGCGGTGAGGCCGTCTTGGAAGGCGACCTGCATCCCTTCATGACACATCTGCAGTACTTCAAGGACCTGCTGGCGCTGCCGCGGGCACAAGCGCAGGCGGCCGCATCATGAACGGCCACATCGAACCGATGGTCGGCCGCTACGTTCACGTCGAGATCGGCGGCGAACTGCACCGCATCTATTTCGAGGAAAACGGGGCAGGCATTCCGCTGGTCTGCCTGCACACCGCGGGGTCCGACGCGCGGCAGTGGCGGCATCTGCTCACTGACGCCGAGTTTGCCGAAAATTTCCGCATCATTGCCTTCGATATGCCCTGGCATGGCAAGTCGAATCCGCCGACAAGCGGGATCGGCGATGAATACCAACTCACCACCGCGCGCTATACCGAGACCATCCGTGCGTTCTGCCGCGCGCTCAAGCTGGAGAAGCCGGTGGTGATGGGCTGCTCGATCGGCGGCCGCATCGTGCTCAACCTCGCGATCGAACATGCGGCCGAGTTCCGGGCGCTGATCGGGCTCGAGGCCGCCGACTTCCAGGCGCCGTGGTACGACACCAACTGGCTGAACCGTCCCGACGTTCACGGCGGCGAGGTCTGCGCAGCGCTGGTGTCGGGCCTTGTCGCCCCGCAGAGTCCGCCGGAGGCGCGGATGGAAACGTTGTGGGCCTACAAGCAGGGTGGCCCCGGCGTGTTCAAGGGCGACCTCTACTTCTATCGGGTGGACGGCGACCTACGCGGCCGGGTCGGGTCAATCGATACTAAAGTATGCAGGCTCTATCTGCTCACGGGCGAGTATGATTTCTCTTGCACGCCTGAGGACACGAGGCGGACGGCAGCGGCAATAGGGGGCGCCAGCGTCACGATCATGGAGAAGCTCGGTCATTTTCCGATGAGCGAGAATCCCGAACAGTTTCGCCGCTATATCGCACCCGTCCTCGCCGAGATC
Organism: Bradyrhizobium macuxiense; assembly: GCF_001542415.1. Taxonomy (GTDB): domain Bacteria; phylum Pseudomonadota; class Alphaproteobacteria; order Rhizobiales; family Xanthobacteraceae; genus Bradyrhizobium; species Bradyrhizobium macuxiense. The sequence continues at coordinate 161,293 of NZ_LNCU01000034.1, read as the reverse complement.
CTCGCGCAATAGATCGATCGTTTCCATTCAAGGAGTAGAGGTATGACACGCAATTATCTGATCGGCTTCGCGCTCGCCGCCGCGCTCGGCGCGGGCCAGGCGCAGGCCGACGAGCTGACCGGTACGCTGAAGAACATCAAGGACACCGGCGCCATCACGCTCGGCTACCGCGATTCCTCGATTCCGTTCTCGTATCTCGACGACAACCAGAAGCCTATCGGCTACGCCATGGACATCTGCTACAAGATCGTCGATGCCGTGAAGAAGGAGCTGAAGCTCGACAAGCTTGAGGTCAAGCTCACCCCGGTCACCTCGGCCACGCGCATTCCGCTGATGGCCAACGGCACCGTCGATCTCGAATGCGGCTCGACCACCAACAATGCCGAGCGCGAGAAGCAGGTCTGGTTCACCAACACCCACTTTCTGACCGCGAGCCGCTACGTCTTCAAGAAGTCGAGCGGGCTCAAGTCGATCGACGATCTGAAGGGCAAGACGGTGGTCTCGACCGCCGGCACTACCAACATCAAGCAGCTCACCGAGGCCAATGTCGAGCGCAAGCTCGGCGCCAACATCATCCCGGCCAAGGATCACGCTGAAGCCTTCCTGATGGTCGAGACTGACCGCGCGGTGGCCTTCGTGATGGACGACATCCTGCTGGCGAGCCTCGTGGCCGGCTCGAAGTCGCCTGATGACTACGTCATCTCCAAGGATGCGTTCTCGACGCCCGAGCCCTACGGCATCATGCTGCGCAAGGACGACAAGCCGTTCAAGAAGGTCGTCGACGCCGCGACCGCCGCGCTCTACACCAGCGGCGAAGGCAAGAAGATCTACGACAAGTGGTTCACCCAGAAGATTCCGCCGAAGGGCCTGAACCTCAACGTTCCGATGGGGCCGGAACTCGCGCATGAGTTCGCCAAGCCGTCCGACTCGCCGGATCCGGCCTCTTACAAGTAAGGGAGCTCGACTTCCTCCGCGTCATTGCGAGCGGAGCGAAGCAATCCATTGTCACCGAGCGTAAGGAAGCATGGATTGCTTCGCTCCGCTCGCAATGACGCGGATAGATCCCTGCCTCTTTCGGGGCAGGGTTTTTGAAAGTAAGCGTGTCCGGCCATTTTTGGAGGAGAATGGCCGGACATTTGCATAGACGTCGCGTTCGGATTTGACGTCGTGCATGATCGTCGCGGCACCGCGGGGGACCCGTGAACTATAACTGGAACTGGCATATTTTCCTTGAGCCGAACCCGATGGGGACCGGCACCTATCTCGACCTGTTGCTGGCGGGATTGGTGGTCACCGTCGAGGTGTCGCTGCTCGCCTGGATCATCGCGCTCGTCACCGGCTCCGTGGTCGGCGTGATGCGCACGCTGCCGTCGCGGACGGCGTCGGCGATCGGCTTCGCCTACGTCGAATTCTTCCGCAACATGCCGCTGCTCGTGCAGCTCTTCCTGTGGTTCTTCGTGCTGCCGGAGCTGCTGCCGAAGTCGGCCGGGCTGTGGCTCAAGCAAATGCCCAACGCGCCGTTCTGGACGGCTGCGATCGGCATCGGCCTGTTCATGTCGGCCCGCGTCGCCGTGCAGTTGCAGGCGGGCATCGGCTCGCTGCCGCGCGGGCAGAAGCTGGCTGCGACGGCGCTCGGATTGACCACGGTGCAAACCTATCGCTACGTACTGTTGCCGATGGCGTTCCGGATCATCCTGCCGCCGCTGACCTCCGAGTTCCTCAACACCATCAAGAACAGCGCGGTGGCCATCACCATCGGGCTCCTGGAGCTGACCGGCGAGGCGCGCTCGATGCAGGAGTTCTCCTTCCAGGTGTTCGAGGCGTTCACGGCGGCGACCGTGCTCTACCTCCTGCTCAACTTCGTCGTGGTGACCGCGATGCGCTTCCTCGAGCGCCGCGTGGCGATCCCTGGCTATATTTCGGGGAAATGACGATGATCGGCAATTTCGATTTCGACGTCATCCGCCGCGCGCTGCCCTATCTGTTTTTCGAGGGCATGCGCTTCACGCTGACGCTCACCGCACTGTCCGCGTTCGGCGGCCTCGTGTTTGGCACGCTGATCGCCATGATGCGGCTGTCCGGCTACCGGCTGCTCGCGCGCGTCGCCGGTCTCTATGTCGACTTCATACGCTCGCTGCCGCTGGTGCTGGTGATCTTCTGGTTCTACTTCCTGGTGCCCTATATCGGGCAGTGGCTGACAGGCGCGTCGCGGCCGATCTCGGTCGGCGCGTTCGCGTCCTCGCTGATCACCTTTATCGCATTCGAGTCAGCCTATTTCTCCGAGATCATGCGCGCCGGCATCCAGTCGATCTCGAGGGGGCAGCCGGCCGCGGCCAACGCGCTCGGCTTGACCTACGGCCAGACCATGCGCTACGTCGTGCTGCCGCAGGCGTTCCGCAACATGCTGCCGGTGCTGCTGACGCAAACCATCGTCCTGTTCCAGGACACCTCGCTGGTCTACGTGCTGTCGATCACGGATTTCCTCGGCGCCGCCAGCAAGGTCGCGCAGCGCGACGGCCGCCTGGTCGAGATGTACCTGTTCGCGGCGCTGGTTTACTTCGTCATTTCCAGTATCGCATCCATCGGCGTCCGCCGCCTGCAGGCGCGTATTTCAATCGTGCGGTAGCTTGCCATGCGACCTTCAGCTCGAGGCACGGATACCTTCACCTCTCCCATAGGGAGAGGTCGGCGCACTCGGATCGGCGCTTCGCGCCGTCCGAGCACAGGCTACGCGCCGGGTGAGGGGATTCGGCTTATCGATCGAGCTAAACCCCTCACCCGGATCGCTCGCGCGATCCGACCTCTCCCCATGGGAGAGGTGTCAGAGCTGTATTCGTTGCAACCTTGAGTCAGGCATGATCGAAATCAATCACGTCGATAAATGGTACGGGCCGAGCTTCCAGGCGCTGAAGGACTGTACCACCAGCGTCACCAAGGGCGAGGTGGTCGTGGTTTGCGGCCCGTCCGGCTCGGGCAAGTCGACCCTGATCAAATGCGTCAATGCGCTGGAGCCGATCCAGGGCGGCGAGATCATCCTCGACGGCATCAAGGTCAACGACCCCAAGACCGACCTGCCCAAGCTGCGCTCGCGCGTCGGCATGGTGTTTCAGCATTTCGAGCTGTTCCCGCATTTGCGGATCATCGACAATCTCTGCCTCGCGCAGGAGAAGGTGCTCGGCCGCAAGCATGAGGAGGCCCTCGCCAAGGGCAAGAAGCTGCTCGACCGCGTCGGGCTGACGGAGCATGCGACCAAGTTTCCCGCCCAGTTGTCGGGCGGCCAGCAGCAGCGCGTCGCGATCGCGCGTGCACTCGCGATGGATCCGATCGCGATGCTGTTCGACGAGCCGACCTCGGCGCTCGATCCCGAAATGATCAGCGAGGTGCTCGACGTGATGGTCGACCTCGCCCGCGACGGCATGACCATGATGGTCGTCACCCACGAAATGGGCTTCGCCAACAAGGTCGCCGACCGGGTCATCTTCATGGACCGCGGGGAGATCGTCGAGGACGCCAAGAAGACCGATTTCTTCGGCAAGCCGCGCAGCGACCGGGCGCAGAAGTTCTTGTCGAAGATCCTGCAGCATTAGCTCTGAAGCGGCGGCCCATCCGTCGTCATTGCGAGCGTAGCGAAGCAATCGGTCCACGGGCGCGGAGGGATGGATTGCTTCGTCGCTTCAGCGCAAAATTGCTTCGCAATTTTGTCGCGAGCTCCTCGCAATGACGGGCTGGGCCGGGTTGGCCTCTTCGAGGCGCCCCGGAATGACGGGCTGCAGGGTTTATCCGCGTTAACAATTTGCGTATACGAAGGCCTGAAACCGCCCTTCCGTCCGCAGGAGAACTCGCTTGGAAAAGATCGCTTACGTCAACGGCTCGTTCGTGCCGCACTCGGAGGCCAAGGTCTCGGTCTTCGACCGCGGATTCCTGTTTGCCGACGGCATTTACGAGGTGGCCGCGGTGCTCGACGGCAAGCTGATCGACAACGCCTCGCATCTGGCGCGGCTGGAGCGTTCGGTCGGCGAGATCAAGCTGGCGCTGCCGGAGACCCTGGGGCGGATCGAGGAGCTCCAGAAGGAGCTCGTCAAGCGCAACGACCTCGTCAACGGCATGGTCTATCTCGAGGTGACCCGCGGCGCCGACAAGGGACGCGATTTCGCCTTCCCGAAGGCGGACGTCAAGCCGACGCTGATCATGTTCACCTCGGAAAAGGACATCATCAACGCGGCTTCGGCCAAGACCGGCATCAACGTCATCACCGTGCCCGACATCCGCTGGACCCGGCGCGACATCAAGAGCGTGGCGCTGCTGGCGCAGGTGCTGGCCAAGCAGGCCGCGGCCGAAGCCGGCGCCGGCGAAGCCTGGATGATCGAGGAGGGCAAGGTCACCGAAGGCGGCTCGTCGTCGGCCTTCATCGTCACCAAGGACGACGTCATCGTGACCCGGCAGAACGGCAACGAGATCCTGCCCGGCTGCACCCGCAAGGCCGTGGTCAAGCTCGCCGAGGAGCGTCAGCTCCGCATCGAGGAGCGCGCCTTCACGGTCGAGGAAGCGCTCGCCGCCAAGGAAGCCTTTATCACCAGCGCATCGGTGTTCGTGCAGGGCGTGGTCGCGATCGACGGCAGGAAGGTCGGCGACGGCAAGGTCGGTCCGATGACCGCCCGCCTGCGCGAGATCTATGTCGACTTCGCCCAGGCGACGGCGGTGTGATCTTTCCACATTCGTGGTGTCATCGCCCGGCTCGCCGCCTTCGCTTAAGCTTCGGCGCGCCAAGGATTGATGGCCTCGTCGAAGTCTTGGCGTAGACGGGGACCGGGCGACCCAGTATTCCAGAGACGTCGGTGCGTGAGCCGAGAGGCCGCGGCGTACTGGATGCCCCGCATGAAGCGGGGCATGACAGCGGAATATAGGGCGGACAGGATGAGGCTCACGCCGCCGTCTTCGCCTTGACAGGATGCACCGCGCGGAAGCCGATGGCGATCCGGTTCCAGGCGTTGATCGTGCCGATCAGCGTGGTCAGGTTCATGAGTTCGCTGTCCGTGAACTCGGCGCGTACGGCCTCGTAGTCGGCGTCGGGTGCGTGCGTTTCCGAGACCAAGGTCAGCGCCTCGGTCCAGGTCAGTGCCGCGCGCTCGCGCTCGCTGTAGAGGGGTGACTCGCGCCAGGCATTCAGCAAATAGAGCCGCTGCTCGGTCTCGCCGTGCTTGCGGGCGTCCTCGGTATGCATGTTGATGCAGTAAGCGCAGCCGTTGATCTGCGAGGCGCGGGTCTTGACCAGTTCGATCAGCGATTGTTCGAGACCGCTTGCGCTGATCTGGCTTTCCACCGCGACCAGCGCTTTCATGGTCTCGGGTGCGGCCTGGTAGAAGTTCATGCGGGGCTTCATGGTCGTTCTCCGTCTTCGGTTGAGTATCGATGTTCAGTGCGCGCCGCCGTCGGCAAGATGGCCCGGCTTCTTCAGGAACAGGCCCGCGATCAGCGCCGCGATCAGCGCAGCGCCGAGCAGGTAGAAGGTGTCGCTGAAGGCGAGGATGAAGGACTGCTTCTGCACGATCTTGCCGATCGCGACGAACGCGCGGCTGGTGGCATCCGCCTGGTTGGCGACGCCATGGCTCATGAAGTACTGGGTCAGCTGCGCGATCCGCGCGCGGGTCGCTTCCTCGAACAGCGAGACCGATTGACTCAGCACGTTGGAGTGAAACTGCTCGCGCTTGGTCAAGAGCGTCTGCAGCACGGCGATGCCGACGGCGCCGCCGAGGTTGCGCATCATGTTGAACAGGGCGGAGGCGGAGCCGGCGTTCTCCAGCTCGATGCCCGCGGTCGCAACCGCGGACAGCGGAGCCATCACCAGCGCCTGGCCGACCGCGCGGACGATGTTGGGCCAGAACAGCTGGTCGGTGGCGTAGTCGTTGGTCATGTAGATGTTCATGAAGTTGGAGCCTGCGAACAACGCGAAGCCGACGGTGATCAGGATGCGCGAGTCGAAGCGCTGCATCAGCTGCGGCACCAGCGGGATCAGCACGAGCTGCGGCAGCCCGGTCCAGGCCAGCACCATGCCGATCTGCTCGGCGTTGTAGCCCTGGATGCGCGACAGATACTGCGGCAGGATGAACACCGAGCCGTACAGTGCGATGCCGAGCAGGAAGTTCGCGAGCATGCCGAAGCCGAAATTGCGACGCACGAGCAGGCGCAGATTGAGCAGCGGCTTTTCGACGGTGAGTTCGATCACCAGGAACGCGGTCAGCGCGACGGCTGCGATCACCGACAGGCGGACGATGAAGGGCGAGCCGAACCAGTCGTCCTTGTTGCCTTCCTCGAGCACCGTCTGCAATGCGGCGAGGCCGATGGCCATGGTGATGATGCCGGGCCAGTCGCCCTTCGCGAGCAGCGACAACTTCATCGGGCTTGAGTCGAGCGAACCGTACAGCATGCCGATCATGATCGCGCCGGGCACCAGGTTGACATAAAAGATGTACTGCCAGCCCCAGTTCTCGGTCAGGTAGCCGCCGATGGTCGGGCCGATCGCGGGCGCAAACGTCGCCGACAGCGCGAACAGCGCGAGCCCGATCGGCTGCTTCGCCTTCGGCAGCAGCGTGATGATCAGCGTGAACGCCATCGGGATCAGCACGCCGCCGGAAAAGCCCTGCACGGCGCGGAGCACGATCATCTGCGGCAGGTCCTGCGCCAGCGCGCACGCCGCCGAGAACACCAGGAACAGGAACGCATTGACGAGGAGATATTTGCGCACAGAGAACACCTGCGCGAGCCAGCCGCTCAGCGGGATCACGATGATCTCGGCGATCAGATAGGAGGTCGAGATCCAGCCGCCGTCATCGATGCCGGCGCCGATCGCGCCTTGCACGTCGGCGAGCGAGGCGTTGACTATTTGGATGTTGAGCACCGCCATGAACGCGCCGAGGTTGGCCCCGATCACCGCGATCCACGTCTTCGTCGAAGTCGCGGGCGCGGTCGGCGTGGCCTGCGGGGTTTTGAGATCGGCAGCGTTGGCTGCGTTGAATGTGGGCTGGAGCGCGGTCATTGGGGTCTCCGAGTTGCTTGCAATGAACATGCATTACGAAGCTGCTTTCGATAATCGCTGAAAAACCGGAAGGATTGTCCGCCTGCGATTGATAATGAGCCGAGCAGCTATGACGCGTGGCGTCGGCACATCGTTTACGAGCGTTCAGTTCGTAAGGTGTGCACGCTGGCCAGGCTCCCTCCCCCTTGCGGGCCACAAGGAGGGAGGGAGCCCTGCCGTCCGTGATCGCGGCACGAAGAAGAGCTGCTCCGGCGATCGATCGCGTTTTGTAACGTCGATTGCGCTTCTGTTCGTCGACGACTCTTAGCTGCCGTTCCCACGTGCTGTTGTCGCGTCCGCAGCAACATGCTTGCCGGCCCCACGCTCCGCCAGCACCGTCGCCTTGGTGTTGACGGTCGGGATCGCGGACATGCCCGGGCGCAGCAGGCCGGCGAGCTTGTGGTCGTCGAGCACGATCTTCACCGGCACGCGCTGCACGATCTTGGTGAAGTTGCCGGTGGCGTTGTCGGGCGGCAGCAGCGCGAACTCGAGGCCGCTCGCCGGCGACAGGCTGTCGACATGGCCCTTCAGCGTCGTGTTGCGGAAGCTGTCGACGGTGAGCTCGACCGGCTGGCCGTTGCGCACATTGGTGAGCTGGGTTTCCTTGAAATTGGCGACCACGTAGACTGCATCGAGCGGCACAACGGCCATGAGCTGCGTGCCGGCCTGCACATACTGGCCGACGCGGAGCGTGCGGGCGCCGACCGTGCCGTCGACCGGCGCGGTGATCTGCGCATAGGACAGGTTCAGCTCCGCCTGCTGCTCGACCGCGCGCGCCCGGTCGACCTGCGCCACGGCCTGCGCGCGCTGCGTCGAGAGCACGTCGACCTTGCGCTCGGCGGCCGACAGGCCGGACTTCGAGCCCTGCAGTTGCGCGGTGCTGGAGCGCAGCGCCGCGTCGGTCTGCTGCGCGCGCTGCACGGTGCCGGAGCCCGTCTTCATCAAATCGTCATAACGGGCCCGCTCTTCCTGCGCGAATTTCAGATTGGCCTCGGCGGCGGTGACGTCGGCCTTGCCCTGCTCGATGACCGGCTGCTGCAGAGAAAGTTGCGCGTCGAGGTTGCGCACAGACGCTTCGGCGGCGGCAACGTCGGCCTTGGCCTGGTTGAGCGCGGCGCGGTAGTCGCGGTCGTCGATCCGGGCCAACAACTGCCCCGCCTTCACCGGCTGGTTGTCGCGGACCAGGACCTGCGCGATGTAGCCCGATACTTTCGGTGCAATGATCGTGGAGTCCGCCTTCACATATGCGTCATCGGTGGACTCGAGGTAGCGGCCGGTGGTGACGTAGTCGTAGCCGAAATCGCCGGCGACGGCGATGCCGAGCGCCGCCGCCAGCGCAAGCGCCGCCCGCTTGATCGCCTTCCGCGATGGGCGCAGGCCAATTTTTGTAGTTTCTTCAGTCACATAAGTGGCGGTCGACATGGCATCCTCCGGATCGATGCACGCGTCCTCAGACGGAGGGCGCCGGCTTCCGCGCTTTAGATGCAATGTTCTCCCCTCTGTGATAATCCCGATAAAACTGGAAGCATTATCAAGCCAGCGCGGATAATCCGGACCTTGCCAAATGGATCGCCTGACCAGTCTGACCGCCTTCGTCCGGGTTGTGGATGCCGGCGGCTTTTCCGCAGCCGGCCGCAAGCTCAACATGTCCACGACCATGGTGAGCAATCACGTCCAGTCGCTGGAGGATCGGCTCGGCGTGCGCCTGCTCAACCGCACCACGCGCAAGGTCGGCCTGACCGAGATCGGCCAGACCTATTACGACCGCTGCGTCCAGATCCTCGCCGACATCGAACAGGCCGACGACATTGCGGGGGCGCTGCAGTCGGTGCCGCGCGGCACGCTGCGCATCTTCACCAACACCCACATCGTCCAGTTCCTCGCGCCCGCGGTCGCCGAGTTCCTGGCGACCTATCCCGAGGTCAAGGTCGACCTCGCGATCGGCGAGCGCCATGCCGACTTGCTCGACGAGAATTTCGACCTCGCGGTGCAGATCATTCCGCCGCGCGATTCAAGCCTGATCGTGCGCAGCATCGCCACCTGGCGGCACGTGCTGTGCTGCTCGCACGGCTATATCGAGCAGCACGGCAAGCCGGAGCAGCTCGCCGATCTCGAGACGCGCAACTGCGTCCGCCACGTCAACTACCCCTACGGTTTCGAATGGCAGTTCGTCGATCGCAAGGGCGCGCCGGCATCGGTGAAGGTGTCAGGCAATCTCACTTCCAACAGCGGCGAAACGTTGAAGCTCGCGGCACTTGCCGGTGTCGGCGTGTTCCTTGCGGCGGGTTTCCTGGTTCGCGATGAACTCGAGTCGGGGCAGCTTGTCCGTCTTCTCCCCGAATACCGGCCGGTCGAGCTCACGATGAACGCGGTCTATCCGCATCGCCATCATTTGTCGGCGAAGGTGCGGACCTTCATCGACCTCCTGGCGCGCCACGCCACCGAGCAGCAGAAGCTGATCAATCCGTATTCGTGATGCGAATATGCGGCAGGGGCCGCGTGAGCGTCGCGCTGCTACCCGGCGATGCCTCCGCGGTCACCTAATCGCTCAATGACACCCTCCTTTTTGCTTGCAGCTAACCCCAAAGAGTTAGCCGAGGTCCTCTTCACGAGGACTAGGCTTCGCATGTCGACGGGGTGTCGTGACTTTTCAAGACAGATCATATCGCCATGCGGCGGCGAAGTAATGTGGATGCGATCGGAAGAGGGCCGCTGTGGTTCGCTGCGGCCTTCCTGGCGGCGTGTGCGCCGGGCGCGCTGGCGAACGACCTCGGCCGGAGGAGCGACACATCAAAGCCTGTCGCGCAGATGGCGGCGAGTGATCCGCAGCGCACGCAAGCCGCGACGACAAGTGACGAAGCCTGCTATTCAAAACGAGCGGTTGACGCAGACTTGGCGAGTTTGCGAGAATTACTGCAGCGGGAACGCGACCGCGTGGGCCGGCTGGACCGGCTGGAGAAGGATCTCGTGGCGGCGCGGCGCGATGCCGAGACGCAGACCGCGCTGGCGACCAAGACCGGCGCCGAGGCAAGCCATCCGAAGATGACCGCGGACGCCGGCTCGGCGGACCTGCGAAAATCGCTGCAGCAGGAACGCGACCGCGCGAGCCGGCTGGAACAGGATCTCGCGGCGTCGCGACGCGATGTCGAGACGCAGACCGCGCTGGCGACCAAGGCGGGCGCCGAGGCAAGC
>NZ_LNCU01000034.1:150732-150924 GCF_001542415.1 Bradyrhizobium macuxiense | reverse complement strand
CGCGATGTCGAGACGCAGACCGCGCTGGCGACCAAGGCGGGCGCCGAGGCAAGCGAGCTGAAGAAGACCGCGGACGCCGGCTCGGCGGACCTGCGAAAATCGCTGCAACAGGAACGCGACCGCGCGAGCCGGCTGGAACAGGATCTCGCGGCGTCGCGACGCGATGTCGAGACGCAGACCGCGCTGGCGACC
>NZ_LNCU01000034.1:97672-150682 GCF_001542415.1 Bradyrhizobium macuxiense | reverse complement strand
CGGCTGGAACAGGATCTCGCGGCGTCGCGACGCGATGTCGAGACGCAGACCGCGCTGGCGACCAAGGCGGGCGCCGAGGCAAGCCAGCTGAAGAAGACAGCGGACGCCGGCTCGGCGGACCTGCGAAAATCGCTGCAGCAGGAACGCGACCGTGCGAGCCGGCTGGAACAGGATCTCGCGGCAGCGCGGCGCGATGTCGAGACGCAGACCGCGCTGGCGACCAAGGCGGGCGCCGAGGCAAGCGAGCTGAAGAAGACCGCGGACGCCGGCTCGGCGGACCTACGAAAATCGCTGCAACAGGAACGCGACCGCGCGAGCCGACAGGAACAGGCTCTCGCGGCGTCGCGACGCGATGTCGAGACGGAGACCGCGCTGGCGACCAAGGCGGGCGAGGAATCCGCGAAGCTGAAACAGGCGGCGGAGAAGGATTCAGCCGAGCTGAGGCAATCGCTGCGCCAAGAGCAGGACAAGGTCGAGACGCTCACCGCCGAGCTCACGGCGATGCGCACCAAGATGTACGCCTACGATGCTCAAGCACGTCAGGTTAGCGATCAGGCGCCAGAACTCAAGCAGGCGGCGCAAAGCGGCCCGACGGATCTCGGAGAATCGCTGCAGCAGGAACGCGACCGTGCGAACCGGCTGGAACAGGATCTCGCGGCGGCGCGACGCGATGTCGAGACGCAGACTGCGCTGGCGACCAAGGCGGGCGCCGAGGCAAGCCAGCTGAAGCAGACAGCGGACGCCGGCTCGGCGGACCTGCGAAAATCGCTGCAGGAGGAACGCGACCGCGCGAGCCGACTGGAACAGGATCTCGCGGCGGCGCGGCGCGATGTCGAGGCGCAGACCGCGCTGGCGACCAAGGCGGGCGAGGAAACCGCGAAGCTGAAACAGGCGGCGGAGAAGGGATCAACCGAGCTGAAGCAATCGCTGCGACAGGAGCAGGACAAGGTCGAGACGTTGACCGCCGAGCTCTCGGCGACGCGCACGAAGATGTACGCCTACGATGCTCGAGCGCGTCAAGCTTGCGATCAGGCGGCAGAGCTCAAGCAGGCGGCGCGAAGCAGTCAGAATGCGCCAAAGCCTGGCATCACGGATCGGATCAGCATGCAACACAAGGCGGAGGCGGCGATACCGGTCACCGTAGAGCAGACCGCCGGTGCGGATGCGCAAGCCGAGCTGCCGTCCAACCCCGACGATACTGCTGAGTTCACCAGGCTGGTCGCCCGCGCGGACATGCTGCTCGGCCGTGGCGATATCGGTTCTGCGCGGATCGTGCTTGAGCGCGCGGCTGCAGCCGGCAATGCCCAGGCAAGTTTCAAGCTCGCTGAAACCTATGATCCCATTATTCTTTCCAAATGGGGAGTCTTGGGGACGCGCAGCGATGCGACGAAGGCGCTCGCTCTCTACGTCAAGGCTGAGGCCGGCGGAGTCAAGGAAGCAAAGGAGCGCCTCGATGCGCTGCGGCGGTAGCGCCGGTTGGAGATCGACACGATGCGCGGCGTCGCGAGTGCGTCGTCGAATGTAGGAGTTGGTCGATGAACAAATGTGTAGGATCACGGACGTTGCTCGTGTTCGCAGCACTGTCTGCGTTCCTTGCCGTTCAGCCCGCTCTGGTGGGTGCGCAAACGAAGCACGTTCGTACGCAGAGTGCCGATGCGCAGCGGCATCGTTCGCCACGACAATCGCAGCAGACCGGGACCGCAAAGCCAATCGAGACCATCAACGCCTGGACGGTCGGCCTCGCCGGCGGTCTGTTGGATGGCGCGCCGATCCGCTTCGCCACGGAAATGGCTCGCGTGGTCGACGACGGCGACAATCTGCATGTCCTGCCGGTCGTGACACGCGGACCGACGGAAAACGTCAATTCGCTCCTCTACCTGCGCGGCATCGATGCCGCGATCATCAACTCCGATTCGCTCGACGAGTACAAAAACCAGGTGCCGAACATTCAGCACAAGATCGCCTACGTGCTCAACCTGTTCCCTTCCGAGCTGCACGTCTTCGTACGGCCGGAAATTCAAAGCCTCAACGACCTCGTAGGCAAGAAGGTGAATTTCAATACGCTCGGCACCGCCGCAGCCTATTCGGGACCGCTGATCTTCTCTCGTCTCGGTCTCGACGTCGAGAAGACTTTCATCCCGCATCCGATCGCGTTGGAGCAGATGCGCAAGGGCGAGGGCGGCATGGCGGCGGTGGTGTTCATCACATCCAAGCCGGTCGGTGCCTTCGTGCGCGGTCGGTTCGAGCCGGGCTTCAAGTTCCTGCCCGTTCCATACAACAACAAGCTGGAAGACTACTATCTTCCCTCCAGCCTCGAGGCGGCCGACTATCCCAACCTGATCAAGCCGGGCGAACGCGTGGAGACGATCGCCGTGCCCACCGCGCTGGTTGCCTTCAATTGGCCGACCAGCTCGAACCGCTATGCGCGCGTGGCGCGCTTTGTCGAACATCTGTTCTCGCGGCTCGACAAGCTGCAGGGACCCGGCTTCGATCCGAAATGGAAGTCGATCAATCTCGCCGGATCGGTCCCAGGGCTTGCGCGCTTCCCAGCGGCGCAGGCCTGGCTCGATAGTCACGCGCACGGAAGCCGGGCATCGCAATGAAGGCGGCAACCTTCCCGTTCGCCGTTGCACTCGCGGTCGCAAACTGCATTGCGTCAGCGCAAGGAGCGAGCGAACCGACGCCGCAGTCTCCTGGCTGCTCGCTGATGCAATGGACAGACCGGTCGGAGTGCCTCGACAAGCTGCCGCGTCGCGCAACGCCTCCGCTGCAGCTGGCGCTGGCGGGCGATAACTGGGTCGTCACAGAGACGACGTCGCCCATCGACTATTCGCCGATTGCCACCGCCACGACCTCGTCAAGCAGGGACGCGGGCGGGCCGCCGATGCAGCTTGCGATTCGCTGCCGCGGCGGACGCACGGAACTCGCCGTCACCGGATCCGTCACCGCCGGTCGTGGCGACGACTACTTGATTTCCTATCGCGTCAATGGCGGTCAGTCGGTACAGCTCGCGGGCGGCGTGCCAGCATTTGGCGACGGCGTCGCATTCAAAGGTGACGCCGTCGCTCTGCTGCTGTCGCTTCCGGCCGACGGGGAACTCGCGGTGCGGCTGCTGCCGCAGAAGGGACGCGAGCTGGACGGAGTCTTCTCACTCCACGGGCTGGAAACATTGCGGGCAAGGATCGGTGCCACGTGCAAATGGCCGCACGCCGTCGCCAAGCCCAATGACCGATAATCAAGGTGTAGCGCACTTCGAGGGAGGTGGACGATGAGCAAGTGTGGGCATATCGCGGCAACAGCAATGACGGGCGCGATCGCGCTCGTGGTCTCCACGGCTTTGTCCGCGGCGCAGGATGCCGAGCGGCCGTTGATACTGACGTCGAAGCCTCATACCACCATAAGGATGCAGGTAGCCAAGCCGTCTGCAAAGTCCACGGCCGCCGTGCAAACGAATAAGCGTTCCGCCCTTGCGCTCGCGACAGAGGCTGCTGCAAAGAAAAAGGAGCACCGGCTGATCCTGCAGGTCAATACCAATGATCCTGCCGCGATGAATCTCGCTCTCAACAACGCGATGAACGTTGCGCAATATTACAAGGAGATCGGTGAGCAGGTGAAGATCGAGGTGGTCACGTTCGGGCCGGGCCTGCATATGCTGCGCGATGACACCTCGCCCGTGAAGGCGCGGATCGAGACAATGGCGCTGAGCACACCGGAGATTTCCTACAAGGCCTGCGGCAACACCCAGGAGAACATGCACAAGGCCGAGAACAAGGACATTCCGATCATTTCCCAGGCCCAAGTGGTCAAGTCTGGCGTCATCCACATCATGCAACTGGAGGAGCATGGCTGGACTTACGTCAAGCCGTGAGCCGTCTCCACAATCGAGTGTCGTGCTCGCGCTGGTGGGCACGCTTGGGCTTTTCCCACTCTACGGCCTCATGGCTTGAGCAACAGCTTCTGCACGCGCCAATTCAGGAGCTCGGCGACGTAGAGCTCGTTCTCCGACGGACAGGCGATCGCGTGGACCCAGCCGAACTGTTTCAACTGCTTGCCGGATTGTCCGAGCATGCCGAGCACCTTGCCGTCGAGCGAGAGCTTGTAGATGCGGCCGGGCCAGGCGTCGGATGAGTACAGCACCTGGTGCGGCGGCGGAGTGATGCAGATCGCCCAGGGCGATCCCGGCGCGAACGTGCCGCCCGCGACCATCGCCTCATCAGGGATCTTGCCGATCGCGGGCCTGGCGTCGGGCGGCACCGGCACGTCGATCACGATCTGGCGCAGGAACTTGCCGCCGCCGTCGAACACCTGGATGCGATGGTTGCCGCGATCGGCGACGTAGACATTGCCGTCGGCGTCGGTTGCGATTGAATGCGGCGTGTTGAACTGGCCGGGCTCCGTGCCCCGCTCGCCCCATGACTTCAGCCAGTTGCCGTTCTTGTCCACCTTGGCGACACGCGAATTGATGTAGCCGTCGCTGATATAGGTGTTGCCGGCCTTGTCCCAGGCAACGTCGGTGACCTGGCGGAAGCGGCCGTCCTCTGCCGGCAGCGGCGGCTTCGGATGCTTCAGCGGCGCGGTGTCCTCGTCGGAGGCCTCCTGCTTGCGGCCGAACACCATGACGACGCGGCCGGCGGGATCGAACTTGATGACCATGTCCGAGCCCTTGTCGGTCACCCAGATATTGTCATGAGGATCGATCTTCACGGAATGGCCGAACGACCAGGCATAGAGGTTCTTGCCGATCTCCCGGACAAATGTGCCCTGCGCGTTGAATTCGAGCAGTTGCGCAGCCGCCGCGGCGTAGGCCGGGCCGCTGGTGTTGCCGCGCGACAGCACGAAGACATGCCCTTTGGAATTGACCGAGACCCCGGTGGCCTCGCCGAAATACATGTTCGGTGGCAGCTTGAGCGGATTGGGCACCGACTCGAAGGCGATGGTCGGAACGGCATGCTGCGCGAACGCCTGATGCGTAAACACCTGCGGCGCCACCAGCAGCATCAATCCGGCGAGCCAGTGCCTCATGCGATCCTCCCCAATGGTCTTGTTGGCGCGAATGCTAGTCGATGGCTTGATGCAATGCATGTGCGTATCGCGTCATGACCGCTCGTCGCCCCTTGCATGGCGCACGCGTGTATGAAAGGCCCGGCTATGTGAAGGGCGTACTTGCAGCCGGGGGCCTCCCGATGATGTTGCGCTATCTGACATTCATCCTGTTCGCGATCGCAGCAAATGCGCTGCTGCAATCACCAGCGTTCGCCGCCTATCCCGACCACGTCGTCAAGATCGTGGTGCCGTTCGCGCCGGGCGGCAGCACCGATGTGGTCGCCCGCACGCTGGCGCAGGAGATGCAGAAGGATCTCGGCGTCACCGTCATCATCGAGAACAAGCCGGGGGCGGGCACCATCATCGGCACGCAGAGCGTCGCGGCCAGTGCGCCCGATGGTTACACGCTGCTGATGGCGACGTTTGCGAACGCGGTCAATCCGAGCCTTTACAGCAAGCTGCCCTACGATCCACATAAGGATTTTACACCCGTCGCGCTGGTCGCGCGCTCCTTCAACGTGGTCGTGGTCAATCCGGCCTCGCCGATCAAGTCGATCGCTGACCTGATCGCGGCGGCGAAGGCCGATCCGGAGAAGCTCTCCTACGGGACCTACGGCACCGGCACCTCGGCGCATCTCGCCGGCGAGTTGTTCAAGCATCTGGCCCGGGTCAACCTGACCACCGTTCCGTACAAGGGCGCAGCGCCCGCGATCACCGATCTGCTCGGCTGCCAGATCCAGGTGATGTTCACCACGGTGGCAAGCTGCGCGTCGCTGGTCGAGTCCGGGCAGCTGCGCGCGATCGCGGTGACCTCGGCCGAGCGCTCGGCGTCGTTCGCGCAATTGCCGACCGTGTCGGAAGCGGGTGTCCCGGGCTACGCCGCGGAATCCTGGTACGGCCTTTACGCGCCCGCAAACACGCCGCCTGATATCATCGATCGCCTGAACAAATCGGCTGCGAAGGCGGTGCAGTCGGACGCCTTCAAGAAGCTTGGCGTCAACGAGGGCCTCGTGATGGTGGCCGCGCCCCCGGCTCAGCTCGACCGCTACTTCTCCGGCGAAGAGGCGCGCTGGCGCAAGGTGATCGAGGATGCCGGCATCAAGGCGGAGTAGGGGCGGCACGTCGCCGGTCTTGAGGCTCTCGGTGCGTGAATTCGAGATCGCCCGGATGATCGCCGATGATCCCAGCGACAAGGAGATCGCGCACCGCTTGCAGGTCGAGCCGTCGACCGTGCGCACCCACATCGCGCGCATCTTCCAGAAACTCGGCGTCCGCCGCCGCAGCGGCGTCGCGAGCTTGTTTCCGAGGCATTAGCCCCTCTCCTTCTCTCCGCAAGCAGGGCGAGGTGACGCGTGCTTGTTAGCGTGACCTACTTCCCCGGCGCGGGCAGCCGGCCGAACACCTTTTCCATCGCCATGCCGATCGCGAGCAGCCTCGTGTCGCTGCCGGCGGGGCCGTCCAGCTCGAGGCCGACCGGCAACTTGCTCGATGCGCCAAGCGCGATCGGGAGCTGGATGCCGGGCAGGCCGGCATTGCTGCCGGGATCGGTGTTCTGGATGAACAGGCCGAAATTGGCGAGGCTCGATGCATCCGGATTGGAGTCGATCGCGACCTTCGGCACCGTCGGGAAGACGATGGCATCGAGCTTGTTGCCGGTGAAGGTGTCGCGATAGAGCGCCTGTAGCGCCGGCCGCGCCGTTGTCATCGCGGCCTCGTAGATCGGCTTGGCGTCGACCACGGTGTTGTCGGGACCCGGCAGCTTGCGCGGGATCACCAGCCCGTCATAGGTGCCCTTGACGTCCGGGCTCGCGATCTCCCTGGCCAGCGCTTCGATCGTGATGCCGGTGCCGGTGTGCTTGAGGTAGGCGACCATGTCGTCATAGGCCTCGTAAAGCGCGAGAGGAAAGCCGACCTGGTTGTTCAGTTCGCCGAGCTTGTCCATCTCGACCTCGACCACGGTGACGCCTTGCGCGGTCAACTGGTCGAGCGCCGCGCGGAACGCGGCGTCGGTGTCGCCGTCGAGATTGGCGAGCAGCGGCTTGGCGACGCCGATCCGCACCTCCTTCAGGTTGGCCGGCGCCACCGGGCTGCCACCGGCCAGCACGCGATCGAGTAGCGCCACGTCGGCGATCGTTGCGGCCATCGGGCCCGCGGTGTCGCGGGTGTGCGAGATCGGCGCGATGCCGCCTTGCGGATAGCGTCCGACCGTCGGCCGCAGCGAGGCGCAACCGTTCACCGCGCAGGGGATGCGCACCGAGCCGCCGGTGTCGGTGCCGAGGCCCGCGGTGACGATCCGCGCGCCGATCGCGGCTCCCGTGCCCGACGACGAGCCGCCGGCGATCTTCGCGACATCGTAGGCATTGCGCACGCCGAATTCGGAACTCGTCTTGAACGCGGTGTTGTAGCCGGAAATGCCGAACGCGAGCTCGTGCATGTTGGTCTTGCCGATGATGATGGCGCCGGCCTCGCGGAGCTTCGCGGCGACAGGCGCGTCATTGGCTGGCACGTAGGATTTCAGCGCCGGCGTGCCTGCGCTCGCGGGCAGGCCGGCCACTTCGATGTTGTCCTTGATCACGACAGGCACGCCGCCGAGCGGCTTGCATTCGCCCTCCCTGCGGCCGGCGTCGAACGCCTCCGCGGCCTTCATGGCGCCGGCCTCGTCCAGCGTGATGAAGGCGTTGAGCCTGCTCAGCTCCTTGGCGCGCGCCAGCGCCGCCGCGGTGAGGGCCTTGCTGGTGATCTTGCCTGCGCACACATCGGCCGCGGCCTGCGTCGCGGTGAGCTGGTCGAGATTGATCGCCGGTTGCGCGGCCGCCGCCGCGATGAATGGCGTTGCCGCCAGCACGAAATTGACGATGGCCGAACCGAGCAATAATGGGCTGTGATCCATGACGGTCTCCTCTGAAATGCAGCAGCGCGGGTGGAATTGTACCTGCTCGTTCAGTGGTTGGCTGTCCTCATTCCGAGGACAGGAGGATCGGCCCGCACGCGATCACAATGTCTGGTATCGCAACGCAATACGGCCAATTCCGATTGCCTTGCATCGAACAGGTTCGTAAATCGGCCGAGAATCGAGAATCAGGAGTGCCGGCCGATCGAGCCGGCCGAGGCTGGAGCCTGTCATGTGGATGTTGTTGCTGCTGCCGTTTGTCGGCTTGCTATGGGTGCCGTTCTATAATTTCGTCGAGCCGTCGCTGCTCGGCTTTCCCTTCTTCTACTGGTACCAGTTTGCCTGGGTGCCGATCACCTCGCTCCTGATCTGGCTGGTCTATCGCAGCCGCACGCCCGATTCCGACGAGACGCGGTGAGGGGACGATATGACCGATCATATCGCGTGGGTCGCCCTCGCCATTTTCATCTTCTTCTTCGCACTCGTTACCGTGATGGGCTTCGTCGCCGCGCGCTGGAAATCCGGGCCGGTCAATGAGCATCTCGACGAATGGGGGCTCGGCGGCCGCCAGTTCGGCACCTGGATCACCTGGTTTCTGGTCGGCGGGGATTTCTACACCGCCTACACCGTGATCGCGGTGCCGGCGCTGGTCTATGCGGTCGGCGCCTACGGCTTCTTTGCGCTGCCCTACACCATCATCGTCTATCCCTTCGTGTTCGCGGTGATGCCGCTGTTGTGGAAGAAGGCGCATGCCGCCGGCCACGTCACCGCCGCCGACGTCGTCCAGGGCGCCTATGGTTCGCGCAGCCTCGAGCTCGCGGTGGCACTGACCGGCATCGTCGCGACCATGCCCTATATCGCGCTGCAGCTGATCGGCATGGAGGTCGTGATCAAGGCGATGGGGCTCTCCGGCGAGCTGCCGATCGTCGCGGCTTTCGTGATCCTCGCGCTCTACACCTATAGCTCCGGCCTGCGCGCTCCGGCGCTGATCGCCTTCGTGAAGGACATCATGATCTACATCGTGGTGCTGACGGCCGTGGTCGTGGTGCCGACCAAGCTCGGCGGCTACGCCGCAGTGTTCGCCGCCGCCAACGACGCCTTCACGGCGAAGGGCGGCGCTACCGGATTGACCCTGAAGCCCGGGCAGTATCTGCCTTACGCGACATTGGCGCTGGGATCGGCACTCGCCGCCTTCATGTATCCGCACACGCTGACCGGCGTGTTCGCCTCGAAGTCGGCGGACACCATCCGCAAGAACGCGATCCTGTTACCGGCCTATACGGTTCTGCTCGGGCTGATCGCGCTGCTGGGCTACATGGCCCATGCCGCCCATATCAAGGTGGCGTCGCCGAACGACGTGGTGCCGATGCTGTTCAAGGAGCTGTTCCCTGAATGGTTTGCCGGCTTCGCCTTCTCCGCGATCGCGATCGGCGCGCTGGTGCCGGCGGCGGTGATGAGCATCGGCGCCGCCAATCTGTTCACCCGCAATGTCTGGAAGTCCTATGTCAATCCGGACATTTCCCATGCCGGCGAGGCGGCGGTCGCCAAGATCACCTCGCTGGTGGTGAAGGTCGGCGCGCTCGCCTTCATCCTGTTCCTGCCGACGCAATTTGCGCTCGACCTGCAACTGCTCGGCGGCCTCTGGATCGTGCAGACGCTGCCGGCGCTGGTGTTCGGCCTGTTCACCAACTGGTTCCGCGGCGGCGGACTACTGCTCGGCTGGGCGGTCGGCATCGGCTGGGGAACGTGGACAGCGTGGCACAACGGGCTGAAGCCGCTCGCCAGCATCTCGCTCGGCGATGCCAGCTACTCCTTCTACGTCGGCTTTGGCGCGCTGCTGCTCAACATCGTGGTGGCCGTGCTCGCGACCATCGTGATCGGCTTGATGTCACCCGCCAAGCGCGGCGCGGCGGTCGGTTCCTGAACCGTCGTCGTGGTGCGCCGGATCTGAGGCAAGTCGCGCGGTCAGCCGCGCGACTTCTGCCTTGGTCTTGGCGATGGCGGCGTCCTTCACCGGGCCGTAGCCCCTGATCTCCAGCGGCGCCTTGGCGATCGCGATGATGTCGGGCAGGCGCGCCGGGTCGAGGTTGCCGAGCATGGTGTCGATCAGCGCTTCATACCAGGCGATCAGCTCGCGCTCGGCGCGGCGCTCCGCGGTGTAGCCGAACACGTCGAACGCGGTACCGCGCACCCCCTTGAGCCGCGCGAGCAAGCGTAGCGGCGTCCGGATCCATGGCCCGAACGCGCGCTTGCGCGGCCGCCCCCGCACATCACGTTGTGCGGGGAGGAAGGGCGGCGCGAGATGGTAGCGCACCGTAAAATCGCCATCGAATTCGCGGCTGAGCTCGTCGAGGAAGCCGGTCTGCATATGCAGCCGCGCCACCTCGTACTCATCCTTGTAGGCCATCAGTTTGAACAGCGACCACGCGACGGCCTCGGTGAGGCTCGTGCTGTTGAACGCGGCTTCGGCACGCCGCACGTTGTCCACCACTTCTCGATAGCGCGCAGCGTAGGCCGCGTCCTGATAATCGCGCAGGAAATCGGTGCGCCGTGCGATCATCTGCTCCAGCGTCTCGGGCGCGTTGGCCGCAGCGCTCTCCGCCTTCGGCAGGAACTCCGGATCGGCACGCGCGATCCGGCCCCAGGCCAGCGCCTGCTTGTTGCGCTCGACGGTCACCCCGTTCAGCTCGATCGCGCGCAGCAATGCGTCGAGCGACACCGGCACCAGCCCCTGCTGCCAGGCAAAGCCAAGCATCATGATGTTGGCATACACGCTGTCGCCGAGCAGCCGCTCGGCCAGTGCGTTGGCGTCGAGCGTGCCGAGATTGCCCGATCCGATCACCCGCTCGATCGCGCGGAGCCGGACCGGCGAGGCGAGATCGGCGTCGCGGAACCGCACGACGTCGCCGGTCGGCATCTCCGCCATGTTGACAGCGGCGCGCATGCCCTTGCGATAGGTGCCGGAAGCCTTCGCCGACGAGCTCACCACGAGATCGCAGCCGATCAGCGCATCGGCAGCGCCCTGGTCGATCCGCACCTGATGCAGCGCGTCAGGCGTCGCCGCCAGCCGCAGATAGCTCAGCACCGGCCCGAACTTCTGCGCGAAGCCGGTGAAGTCGAGCACCGAGACGCCGTGGCCCTCGAGATGCGCGGCCATCGCGATGAGCGCACCGACCGTGATCACTCCGGTGCCGCCGACGCCAGTGACGAGCAGGTCATACGGCCGTTCCAGCGTCGCAGGCTGCGGCGCCGGCAGCGTGGCGGCGCGCACCAGCGGATCGATTGCGCTGGCGCCCTTCGCCCGCCGCTTGCCGCCTTCGATGGTGACGAAGCTCGGACAGAACCCGTTGAGGCAGGAGAAATCCTTGTTGCAGGTCGAGAAGTTGATCTTGCGCTTGCGGCCGAACGGCGTCTCCTTCGGCTCGACGCTGAGACAATTCGACTCCACCGAGCAGTCGCCGCAGCCCTCGCAGACGAGATCGTTGATGTAGGCAAAGCGCGCCGGGTCGGGCATCTGGCCGCGCTTGCGCCGGCGGCGCCTCTCGGTCGCGCAGGTCTGCTGGTAGATCAGCACGGTGACGCCAGGGATATCACGCAGCTCGCGCTGCACCGCGTCCATCACCTCGCGCGGATGAATTGTGACGCCGACGGGGAGGTCCGCGGGCGAGAAATGCGCGGGATCGTCGGAAACCAGCGCGATCCGCGAGACACCCTCGGCGCGGACGCTATGCGCGATCGCCTGCACGCTGACCGGGCCGTCGACCGGCTGGCCGCCGGTCATCGCCACGGCGTCGTTGAACAGGATCTTGTAGGTGATGTTGGCTTTGGCGGCGATCGCCTGCCGGATCGCCATCGAGCCGGAATGATAATAGGTGCCTTCGCCCAGATTCTGAAAGATGTGCTTGTTGCCGGTAAATCGCGCCGAGGCCGCCCAGTTGACGCCTTCGCCGCCCATTTGGATCAGCGACGAGGTCTCGCGATCCATCCAGCTCGCCATGAAATGGCAACCGATCCCGGCCAGCGCCTTGGAGCCTTCGGGCACCTTCGTGGAGGTGTTGTGCGGGCAGCCGGAGCAGAAATAGGGCGTGCGGGTCGCGCCCGGCACCGCGATGGTGCGGTCCTGCTCGGGCGCGAGCGCGGCGACGCGTCGGGCGAGCTGCAATTCCGGAAACATCGGGTCGAGCCGCCGCGCCAGCACGTCCGCCAGCATGCGCGGCGACAATTCGCCGGTCCAGGAGATCAGCCGCGCCCCTCGCTCGTCGTGCTTGCCGACCATGCGCTCCGGCTTCGCGCCGGGGTAATCGTAGAAATATTCCTTGAACTGGCTCTCGATGATGCCGCGCTTCTCCTCGACCACCAGGATCTCGCGCTTGCCCTTCACGAACTCCATCGCGTCGTGCAGCGCTAAGGGCCACACCATGCCGACCTTGTAGATGTCGATGCCGACGCGGCGGCAGGCGGCTTCGTCGAGCCCGATCAGCCGCAGCGCCTCCATCAAATCGTGATGCGCCTTGCCGGTCGTGACGATGCCGTAGGTCGCGTCCCTGACGTCGTAGATGCGGCGGTCGATCGGATTGGCTTTTGCAAACGCGTAGACCGCATGCTTCTTCGCCTCCAGCCGCTCCTCGATTTGCGGTCCCGGCAGATCCGGCCAGCGATAGTGCAGGCCGCTCGGCGGCGGCACGAAGTCCGGCTGCGCGAAGACGCGCGGCTCGCGCAGCTCGACCGATGCGCCTGACTCCACGATCTCCGAGATCGCCTTGAAGCCCACCCACATGCCGGAGAAGCGGCTCAGCGCGTAGCCGTATTCGCCGAACGCGAGATATTCGCCGACATCGGCCGGATGCAGCGTCGGCATGAACCAGCTCATGAAGGCGACGTCGGACTGGTGTGGCATCGACGACGACACGCAGCCGTGGTCGTCGCCGGCAACCACCAGCACGCCGCCATGCGGCGACGAGCCATAGGCATTGCCGTGCTTCAGCGCGTCACCGGAGCGGTCGATGCCGGGGCCCTTGCCGTACCAGAGCCCGAACACGCCATCGACCTCGCGGTCCGCTTGCGTCTCCACCTGCTGCGAGCCGAGCACGGCGGTGGCAGCGAGGTCCTCGTTGACCGCGGGCAGGAATTCGATGCGGTTGTCTTTCAAGAGTTCGCCGATTTTCCAGAGCTCGAGATCGACCCCGCCGAGCGGCGAGCCGCGATAGCCGGAAATGAACCCCGCGGTGTTGAGCCCAGCGGCGCGGTCGCGCCGCGCCTGATCGAGCGCGATGCGAACGATCGCCTGCGTACCGGTGAGGAAGACGCGGCCACGGTCTCGGCTGTAGCAGTCGGAGAGTTGATAGGCGTCAAGCTTCGGCATCTGGCCCATGACTGACCCCTGTGAGTCGCAGTGTGATCTCAGCAGACAACGCTACGCCCGCGGGTCTGGTAGGTCTTACCTATCTGTTCGGTTGGTAACCTGATTACGGTAAAATATTGCGATGAAGTGGATAATTCGGTAGAATATTCCAAAACGGAAGGTCTTCATGGTTGAAGAGCAGGACGAGAAGATCCTCAGCGAACTGCAGAAAGACGGCCGCGCCACCAACCAGCAACTCGCCGAGACCGTCGGCATGTCGACCTCGGCGTGCTGGCGTCGCGTTCGCGCGCTGGAAGAGTCCGGCGTCATCGAAGGTTATGCCGCGCTGGTGGCGCGCGAGCAGGCTGGCTTTGCGACCTCGGCAATCCTGCATGTCTCGCTGGAACGGCACGATGTGAAATTCGTCGACGAGTTCGTCGCGCGCGTGATGAAGCGCCGCGAGGTGCTGGAGTGCTTCGCGACCACCGGCGACGCCGACTACCATCTGCGCGTCGTCGTGCGCGACATGGACGCCTACAACAAATTCCTCGACGAGTTCATGTTCCGCATCCCCGGCATCCGCCACGTCCGCACCAACGTGATCCTGAAGGAGATCAAGACCGGCGTAGCGTTGCCGTTTTGACGGAGTTGGCTGTTGCGGTGTCACGGCGTACTCTCCGTCGTCCCGGCTTTCGCCGCGACGACGGAGGGATGGCGGGATGGGTGGAGCGAAAGCGATATCCATCATCGTGCCGCGGATATGAATTGGCGAGTTTAGCTTCGCTCGAGCCGTCCTACGCCTATGGCCCGGGCTTCAGCAGGATCATGAAGACAAGGACGTGGCTGACGAGCAGCAGCGGCACGTAGAGTGCCGGAATGTAGATGCCGGCGCCGAACTGCCCGGGGTCTCCGAGCTTCACGCCCATGTAGTAGGCGTTCAGAAGATCCAGCGTGCCCCAGATGTTGAATATCCAGACCAGTGGAATGGCAATCGGCCAGCGCCAGGACAGTGCCGCCATCGAAAGGAGCGCGAGCACGGCCGCGATAAGATCTCCCCATCCGATCTTGCTGGCGAAATCCGAGCTCAATTTTGGGGACACAAACCCGGCGACCATGAAGTTCATGCCCAGGAATCTGAACGCATGGAAAGCGGCAAGAAGTCTCAGGGCCTCGTAATACGGCAACGCGCGAAGTGCTGGCCAGACATAGGTGGCAGCCACCACCGCGCTCGTCAGGAAGGCGCCGACGACGCTGAGAACGAATGGAAGGTTGAAATTCGCGGGCATGGTCGGTTTCCCTTGTGCTGGTCGATCCGGTCGGGGAAGGTCGGACCCGTCGATCAGGTTCGACCCCCGCGGGCGGTCAGGGCTTGGCGATGAGCAAGCGAAGCGGCAGCAGCGGGCCGATCGCGATATACTCGTGGTCCATGAGATTTTGCTTGGCGAGCGGCAGGCCTTCCATGATCGCGTGTGCTTCGGAGGTATCCTTGGCGTCGAGCAGGAAGATCACGCCGCGTCCGTCGGAGCGCGAATACCATTCACGGACTTTGCCATTGAGATAGAGCTGTACGGTCTGCCGGATTTCGTCCGGCATGACGGCCATCACCTGGTCGCGTGTGACCCCCGCCTTGACGGTCAGGATGACCATCACGCCGGTCGTTGTGGGGGAGATAGCTTGTTGGGTTTGGGCAAGGCATGGAGCGGTCATGGACGTGGCGCCTATCAAAGTGAGGGTGAGTGCCAGGATGGCGTGACGGATAGCTTTCATCGATCCGATGTCTCCGATCACGACGGTCATCGTGATGCACCTGTTCAGCGCAGCCAGCGTTTGCCACCGGCTTGCAGGTTCTGATTTAGGACCGCTTCTCGCGGGCGACTATTCGCGATAATGTTGACAGGCCATGAAGCAGAACTTCACAGTCAGGCATGGTGCGCTCGACGGCGTGGAGGCGTTCCTCAGTGTCGCCCAGCACCGCAGCTTCCGGCGCGCGGCCGCCGAGCTCGGGGTGACGCCGTCGGCGATCAGTCAGGCGGTCCGCGCCCTCGAGTCGCGGGTCGGCGCCGTGCTCTTCATTCGCACCACCCGTAGCGTCGGCCTGACCGAAGCCGGCGAGCGTTTCCTTGCGCGTGCAAGGCCTGCGTTCGAGGAGCTCATCGCGGCAAGCGGGGCCGCGCGTGAGCTCGGGCAGAAGCCGGCCGGCCTCTTGCGTCTGACCGTGCCGCGCTCGGTGGTGCCGATCCTGCTGGAGCCGCTGATCGCCTCATTCTGCCGCGCGTTTCCCGAGATCGAGGTCGAGCTCGCTGCCAGCGAAGAGCTGGTCGACCTCGCAGCCGAAGGTTTTGATGCGGGCATCAGGATGGGTCAGTTCATCGATCCCGACATGGTCGCCGTACGCCTGACCAAGCCGTTCCCTTTCGTCGTCGTCGGCAGCCCGGATTACTTCGCCCGCCGCGGCCGCCCCAGGCGCCTGGACGATTTGCGCGAGCACGCATGCCTGCGGCTGCGGCGATCGAACGGCGCGCTCGCGCCATGGTCGCTCAACGACAACGGCCGTTCAGTCGAAATCGCCGTATCGGGATCCTTCATCGGGCACGACTTCCCCACCCTGGTCGGCGCGGCGGTCGAAGGCGTGGGGCTGGCGCAAGTGCCCGCACCGCTGGTTACCTTCGCCGTGAAGGCGAAACAGCTCGTCCGCGTGCTTGATCCGTTCGCGCCGATGACGCCGGGTGTGTTTCTCTACTATCCCGGCCAGCGGCAGATCATGCCGAAGCTGCGGGCCTTCATCGATTACGTGAAGAGCCATTCGGGAGCCGCGCGCTAGTCCGAAACCGCCGTCACCCGGCTTTCCCTGCGCCCTTGCTCTCAGAGCGGCGAAACGAAAGACAAAGCTCGGACAAATTAGGTCGCGCGAAGACTGACGGATGACTCACAAGCCGCGCCACACACGTCGTTCCTGCGAAAGCAGGGACCCATACTCCGCGGCCCGTGTTGTGAAGGGGACACGTCATTCCAGCGCCCCTCAACAACAACCACTGGTGTTTATGGGGCCCTGCTTTCGCAGGGACGACGATTGGAGGGAGCCCACTTCTGTCATCGCCCGGCTCGATGCGCGGGTGATGACACCGTGCGCTGTCTAACGGGGACCGATAACCACAGATGTTGATTGTTGAGCTATGCTGGGACGACGAGCCCCGTCAACAACCTTCACCGCGGAGTATGGGTCCCCGCTTTCGCGGGGACGACATCGAGTGAGCGGAACGCGTGTCAAAAAACGGGAAGGCCGAGTCCCTGCCCTCACACCTTCTCCCTCACGAACCTGTTGCGCAGCGTGCCGATGCCGGTGATGTCAATCTCCACGACATCGCCGTCCTTCAAGTCCGGCGAGGCGCCGTCGGTGCCCATCCAGATCACGTCGCCGGGCCACAGCGTAAAGTATTTCGTCAGCTCGACGATGAACGGCACGATGCCGAAGATCATCTCGTTGGTGTGGAAGCGGCCGGTTTCCTTGCCGTTGACGCGGATTGCGGTCTCCATAGTATCGAGATCGACCTCGGTCTCGATCCACGGGCCCATCGGCTTGAAGGTGTCGGCGTTCTTGGCGCGCCACAGGCCGCGATCGGCCTTCTGCCAGGTGCGTTCGGAGACGTCGTTGCCGATGGTGTAGCCGAACACGCAATCCATCGCGTTGGCTTCGGTGAGGTGCTTGGCCTTCTTGCCGATCACGACGGCGAGCTCGCCCTCGTAATGGATCTTCTCAGTCGCGCTCGCCGGGATCACGACATCCTCGTCATGCGCGATCAGCGCGTTCTGCGCGCGGTAGCCGATCTCGGGACGATCGGGGACATTCGGCACGGTGCCGGCCTTGTCGGCGGCTTCCTTGAGATGCTTCAGATAGTTCAGACCGACGCAGTAGAAGGTGCGCGGGATCAGCGGCAGCTCGATCTTCACATCCTTCAGGGCATGGGTCTGCGGCGTCCTGGTCCATTCGCCGAACGGATCGCCGTTGACGGTCGTGACCTTGTCGCCCTCGACGAGGCCCCAGGAGGTCTTGCCTGCGGCGGTGAATTTGAGCCAGCGCATGATGGTGTCCTTCTATTCCGCCGCGACCTGCGGGCGGGTCTTCCAGGCGCCGGCCGCGGGGCGCTTGAGGCCGAGATTCTCGCGCAGCGTCGTGCCGGCATAGTCCTTGTGATACAGGCCGCGGCGCTGCAGCTCGGGCACGACGTGGTTGACGAAATCGGCATAGGAGCCCGGCACGTAGCTCGCGGCGACGACGAAGCCGTCGCAGCCGCGACCGACGAACATCTCTTCCAGCCTGTCGGCGATCTCCTTCGGGCCGCCGACCATCGCGTCCTGCACCTGGCCGCGGCCGGAGAAGGTGATGAAGTCGCGGGTCGAGGGATTGGTCTTGCCGGAGGTGCGCAGCACGCCGTCGCGGATGCCGAGCATGCCCTGCATGCCCTGCAATTCCTCGGTCGTCAGCGGCTCGTCGATCGGCTTGGCGCCGAAGTCGAAGTTGAGGCCCTCGGCGAGCAGCGACAGCGCGTCGATCTCGAGCGGCAGCTTCTGGATTACAGCCATCCGGTCCTCGGCCTCCGCCTTGGTGGCGCCGGTGACCGGCGTGATCAGGTTGCAGAGGAACATCTGGTCCGGATCGCGTCCGGCCTTGGCGGCTTCGCCGCGGATCGCATCGTAGCCCTGCTTTGCGTTGGCGAGGTTGCGCGCGGCAGTGAAGATCACCTCGCCCCAGCGTCCGGCAAAGCGCTGGCCGCGCCCGGAGGAGCCGGCCTGGATGACGACGGGATGGCCCTGCGGCGAGCGCGGCACGGTGAACGGGCCGCGCGAGGTGAAGAACTGGCCCTTGTGGTCGAGCCGCTTCACCTTGGTCGGATCGGCGAAGCGACCACTTGTCTTGTCGATGATCAGCGAGCCGTCTTCCCAGGCGTCCCAGTGCCCGAGCACCACCTCCATGAACTCGTCGGCGCGGTCGTAGCGGTGGTCGTGCTCGAGATGCTGCTCCTTGCCCATGTTGAGCGCTTCGCCGTCATTGACCGAGGTGACCACGTTCCACGCGGCGCGGCCGTTGGTCATCAGGTCGAGCGTAGCAAAGCGGCGGGCGACGTCGAACGGCTCGAAATAGGTGGTCGAGCAGGTCGAGGCGAGGCCGAGCTTGGTGGTGACCATGCCCATCGTGGTCAGGACCACGATCGGGTCCATCTTCACGCAACGGATGCCGTACTCGACGGTGTGGGCGTGATCGTTGCCATAGCGGTCCGGCATCGCCAGCCGGTCATCGAAGAACGCCATGTGGAACTTGCCGCGTTCCAGGATGCGCGCGATCTCCTGGTAGTAGTCCGCCGACATCGAATCGTCGCGCGACTCGGGGTGGCGCCATGAGCTCGGCAGGTTGGTGCAGTTCTGCGCCTGCAGGAAGCCAACCATCGCCATTTGCCGTGTCATCTCGTTCTCCTGTGCTCGATCGATCAGCGAAGATCGAGGTCTTGAGTGAGCTTGTAGTCGGCGGCCAGCGCCTTCAGCTTCTCCCAGGTCGCGTCCTCGATCTCGATGCCATTCTTGCGGCGCTCGACCTCGCGCAGATGTTCGACCTCGCCCGGATAGAACACGCCGCGGCTCCCTTCCGAGGGCGGCGTCGATTTCAGGTAGCGCGCAAAGTCGCCGACCTCTTTCTTGAAATCCTTCAGCGGGCGGAACGCGGCGACATTGAACACCGCCATGAAGCAACCGTCATTGTGCCGGCCGGTTGGCTCGACGCCGAAGCCGAGGCCGGTCAGCAGGCCGCACAGCACCTCGACCATCGCGGCGAGGCCGCTTCCCTTGTAGCCCTCGCTGCCGCCGAGCGGCAGCAGCGCGCCGCCTTTGCGGTAGTCCTTCGGGTCGGTGGTGTCGCGCCCCTCGGAATCGATGATCCAGCCCTTGGGGATCTGCTCGCCGCGCGCCACCGCGAGCTGGATCTTGCCGGCTGCGACCGCCGAGGTCGCCATGTCCAGATAGAACGGCGCATCGAGATCGGACGGCACCGCGATCGAGATCGGGTTGGTGCCGAGCCGGGCCTCGCGGCCGCCGAATGGGGCGACATGCTTCGGCGAGCGGCCGGAATCGGCGGCGGCGATGCCGATCATGCCCTCGCGCATCGCCATCATCGGGTAGTGTGCCAGCCGCCCGACATGGCTCTGCCGGAACACGGTGCAGGCCGCGACATTCGCCGTCTTCGCCTTGTTGATGGTCATCTCCATCGCCTTGGCATTGACGTGGAAGCCGAAGCCCCAGTGGCCGTCGATCACGGTGGTGGTCGGGCTCTCCTGCACGACGGTCCATTTCGCGCCGGGCACGATGTGGCCGGCCTTGACGCGGTCGATATAGGTCGGGATCGCGATGATGCCGTGGGAGTCATGGCCGGCGAGGTTGGCATTGACGCAGCCGGAGGCGACGGCGGTTGCCTCCTCCTCCGATGCGCCGGCGGCTCGCAGGAGCGCCGCGCCGATGCGCGTGAGACGGTCGGCCTGGACGATCGGCATGGGATTTCCTCGTGGTCGGCCCGCACGATGCGCGGGTCTTTTTGATGATGTTGGCCGCATGGTCTCAAAGCGCCGGGGAGCGAGCAAGGCCAGAAAATCCGGTCCGCCATACCGGGAACTGGGTGCTCGCCAGCTCGATTTCACAGCGTGGAACGAGCGCGGTCGCGATGCGGAATTTGGCCGGTGCGATGGCGCGAGGGAGCCAGCGAGGAGCTGCCGGCGGCAACGGCGCCTCAGCCTGGCACAAAACTGTCCGCAATTCCCCGGAAGACGGCTCTCGCCGTTGGTCAGGCGTTTACTCTGACTCGCAACTTGCCGGTGATCCTAACCATCGCTTAGGCCTCCGGCGGCAATGTTCCCGGCCAAATTGAAGAGGGCGGCCCCGGGGCCTCAGGAATCGTGCAGTCGAGCATCGGACGGACATTCGCGGCGTTGAATGCCACCAACGAAGCGATCCTGTACGCGAAATCACCAGAACAGTTGTACGCCAAGGTCTGCGAGGCCGCGTTCTCCGGCGGCGACTTCCTGGGCGTCACCGTCTTTCTGCGAGAGCCGGGTACCACCCGGCTGACATTCGCGGCCGGCTTCGGCGACGACGTCGCGCGGCTGCGCAGCATCGATATCTCGATCATCACCAATTCCCCGGAAGGCGAGGGCGTCGCCGGGCGGGCGTTCCGCGACCAGGCGGCCTGCGTCAGCAACGACTACATCAACGACCCGCGTTCGGCGGCCTGGCGCAGCGGCGCGGCCCGCAGCGGCGTCGGCGCCGCGGCAGCGATGCCGCTGGTCTGCAACGGGCGCAGCGTCGGCGTCTTCATGGTGACGAGGCGCGAACCGCACTCGCTCGGCGAGGAGATCGTTGCGCTGCTGGAGCGGATGGCGGCCAACGTGTCGTTTGCGCTCGACAACTTCAATCACGAGGCGTCGCGCAAGAGCGGCGAGCGCGCGATGCGACGGCTGAACCGCATGTTCGGCGCGATCAGCGCGACCAACGAAGCGATCCTGCGCGCCAAGACCGAGCACGATCTCTATCAACGGGTCTGCGATGCCGCGGTGTTCAGCGGCAAATCCTTTGCCGCCGTGGTGCTGCTGGCCGAGCCCGACACGCATTGGCTCGAGCCCGTCGCCGGCACCGGCGAGGCGATCGATCTGATCACGCAGACGCGCTTCTCGACCGACCCGGACAATGTCTATGGCAAGGGCATCTGCGGCGAGGCGTTCCGTACCCAGCGGCCCTGCGCCGAGCGCGACATTCCGAAATCGACCAGCGCGTCGCGTCCGCAAGTGCGCGGCAGCGGCCTCATGGCCTGCGTCGCGCTGCCGCTAACCCGGTTCGGCAAGAGCATCGGCGTCCTAATCTTCTTCATCGGCAATTCCTGGGCGGCGGACGAGGAGATCATCGCGCTGCTCGCAGGGATCGCCGAGAACGTGTCGGTCGCGCTCGACAATTTCGGCCGCGCCACCGAAAAGGCCAGGGCCGACGCCGAACGGGAGCGGCTGTCGCGGATGTTCGCCGCCTTGAGCGCGACCAACGAGGCGATCATGCGCGCGAGGTCGCGCTGGGAGATGTTCGAGCTGGTCTGTGCGGCAGCGGCGCATGGCGGCGGCTTCAACTCGACCAGCATCCTGATGGCGAAGCCGGGCGACGACTTCCTGGAGATGATGGCGGTCGCGGGCCCCACTGCGGAGAATGCGCGCCGTCTCACCGTCTCGCGCAACGAGGCGCTTCCGGAAGGGCGCGGCGTCTGCGGCAACGCGTTCCGCTCGCGGCGGGCCTGCATCAACAACGACTTATTGACCGACCTTGCCAGCAACGCATTCCGCGACATCATCGACGGCGAGGATGCGCGGTCGGGGGCGGCGTTTCCGTTGCTGGTCGACGACCAGGTGGTCGGGGTGATGCTGTTCATCTCCGCCAAGCGCAACACCTTCTCGTCCGAATTCGCCGAGCTGCTGCAGCGGCTTGCCGACAACGTGTCCTATGCACTCGGAAGCTTCGACCGCGCCGACGAGAAGGCGCGGACCGAGGAGCAGAAGGAGCGCCTTACGCGGATGTTCGCCACGCTCAGCGCGACCAACGAGGCGATCATGCGGGCGAAATCCCGCAGCGAGATGTTCGAGCTGGTCTGTGATGCGGCGGCGGTCGGCGATCAGTTCGTCTCGACCACGATCAGGCTGGTGCGCCCGGGCGAGCCTTTCCTCGAGAGCGTCGCGGCCTCGGGCCCGGACCGCGTGCGTGCCCGCGACGTTCAGTTGTCGGCCGATGCGTCGCGTCCGGAGGGACAGACCCTGACGGGCGTCGCGATCCGAACCCGCAGGCCGTGCATCAGCAACGACTATCTCAGCGATTTCGGAACCGATTCGTATCTTTATCAGGTCATCCGTGACAGCGGCAGCAAATCCGGTGCGGCCCTGCCGCTGCTCAAGGGCGGCGAGGCGATCGGGGCGCTGGTATTTCTCTCCGCCGAGTTCGGTGCGTTCAGCCCGGAGATGATGGCGCTGCTGCAGCGGATGGCCGAGAATGTGTCGTTTGCGCTCGACAATTTCGACCGAGCCGATGAGAAAGCCCGCGCCGACGCGCAGCGCGAACGGCTGTCGCGCATGTTCGCGGCGCTGAGCGCGACCAATGAGGCGATCATGCGGGCGAAGTCCCGCGACGAACTGTATCGGCTGGTCTGCGAGGCGGCGGCGACCGGCGGCAAGTTCACCTCCACCACGATCGCGCTGGTGCAGCCCGGCAGCGACTATCTTGAAATCGTCGCCACGGCGGGACCGACCGCAGAGGGCGCGCGCCAGGTGACGCTCTCGACCAACAAGGCCCACCCCGAAGGACGCGGCGCCTGCGGCAGGGCATTCCGGTCACGCAAGGCTTGCATCATCAACGATTATTTCGCTGACGCACAGGCCGCCGCCTTCCACGAACGAGCCCGTCTCGACGGAACGAAATCCGGAGCCTCGTTTCCGCTGATCATTGACGGAGAGGTGGTCGGCATCATGATCTTCGTTGCGGTCGAGAGGGACACCTTCACGCCGGAGTTCGCCGAGGTGCTGCAGCGGCTCGCCGACAATCTGGCATTCGCGCTCGAGGGTTTCGACCGCGCCGACGAGAAGAACAAGGCCGATGAGCGGATCGAGTACCTCGCCTCGCATGACAGCCTCACAAACCTGCCCAACCGCGAAATGTTCAACGAGTTGCTGCGCCACGCAATCTCGACGGCGGACCGCCAGCGGCGGCAGTTCGCGGTGCTGTTCATCGACCTCGATCGCTTCAAGGTGATCAACGACTCGCTCGGCCACGATGCCGGCGACATGCTGCTGATCGCGATCGCCGGACGGCTGAGTGGATCCCTGCGCGCGAGCGATGTGGTGGCGCGGCTTGGAGGCGACGAATTCGTCGTCATCCTGGAGGATGCCGCCGAGCGTGACGACGTTGAACGCATCGCTGGCGAGCTCCTGATTTCCCTCAGCCAGCCGCTGCAGCTCAGTGGGCATGAGTGCCACACCACGGCCTCGATCGGGATTGCGATGTATCCCGCCGACGGCTCCGACGTGCAGACGCTGACCAAGAATGCCGACATGGCGATGTACCTCGCCAAGGAGGACGGCAAGAACGGCTTCCGCTTCTTCTCCAACGAGATCAAGGCGCAGTCGATCGAGCGCCTGACGATGGAGAGCGCGCTGCGCCGCGCGCTTGAGCGCGGCCAGTTCTCGCTGCACTATCAGCCCAAGGTCGACATGGCGAGTGGACAGATCAGCGGCGTCGAGGCGCTGCTGCGCTGGACCCATCCGGAGCTCGGTCAGGTCGCGCCCGGACAGTTCATTCCGCTCGCCGAGGAAGTCGGCCTGATAGTGCCGATAGGCCGCTGGGTGCTCAAGGAGGCTTGCGCGCAGAACATGGCGTGGCAGCGGCGCGGCCTCATGCCGGTGACCATGGCTGTCAACCTCTCGCCGCGGCAGTTCGCCGATCCGCACCTGCTCAACGACATCGACGAGGCGCTGGCTGGGAGCGGCATGCCGCCCGCGCTGCTGCAGCTCGAGGTCACCGAAAGCATGGTGATGCGCAACGTGTCGCGGGCGATCCACGTGCTCGACGCGATCCAGTGCCGCGGCATTCGCTTGGCGATCGACGATTTCGGCACCGGCTATTCGTCGATGTCGCTGATGAAGCAATTCCCGATCGACACCATCAAGATCGATCGCTCCTTCGTGCGCGATCTGCCCAACGATTCCGAGGACGTGGCGATCGCGCAGGCGATCATCAGCATGGGCAAGGCGCTCGGCATGACCATCGTCGCCGAGGGGGTCGAGACGTCAGAGCAGCAGGAGTTCCTGCGCGCGCATGCCTGCGACGAGATGCAGGGCTTCCTGTTCTCCAGGCCGCTGCCGCCGCGCGATCTCGCCGAGCTGCTGCGACCGGCGCCGATGCGCGCCTCGCCGTCGTTGCAGCCTGCACTGGACGATGAAGCGACGACCGACGGCGAAGCCGAGCTAGGGAGGAAACGCGCTGTCGTCTGACGGTTGCACGGGAAGGTCGCGTACGTCGGAATCGGTGGATGCGACCTTGCGCGAGAAATCATATGGCCAGGGCAGCGTGGTCTGGCCGGCCAGCGTTCGGCGCAGCACGTGGGCGCCTTCCGCAAAGCTCGCGCCGTCAGGCAGTCGGAGCTGGCGGCACCAACTGGACGGCAGCGTCTCCGCGGTCTCGTGCAGGTCGAGCGCCGGTCCCCACCACCACGCCGGCGCCGGAGGCCGCTCCAGTTCGGGAATCGTACGCCAGCGAGCGAACTCGTCGACGATCCGGGCAAATTGCAGCTTCGCAGCAGGATGCATCACAGCCTCTCGGCCCGCGATGATATCGGTTTCCTCGATCCACGCAATATCCGCCGACCCTGCCGGCACGCTACTTCTGCTGCTCCACCTCGGTCGCGGTCGCCGGGCCTTCGCCCATGATCAGCAGCACGGCGTCTTCGTCCTTGGCGCCGTCCCAATGCACCTGCTTGCCGTAATGGGTGACGAAGCTGCCGGCCGGCATCGGCACGGTGCCGTGCTCGGGGTCGAATTTCGGACCCGAGCCTACCCACCAGGTGCCTTGCAGCACGACGATGTAGCGGTCGTTCGGATGGAAGTGCGGACGGCTGAAGTGATTGCCCTTGCTCCATTTGGTGTAGACCATATAGAACCCGGGCTTCGAGGGATCGCCGACCACGACCGCACTCTGCCCGCCGCGCGCGTCGACCGGGCCCCAGGGAATCTGGTCCGGCAGCTTGTAGGTGACGGCGGCGGGATTGAGTTCGGCTGCGGAGCTGATGCTCAGCGTCCCGGCGAAAACCAGCAGCATCATCAGGTATCGCCAGGATCGGTTCGACGCCGTCATCGTATCCTCCTGCCGTATGAGATCGGTCGGCAACTGCCGTGCCGTATATCTCATGCTAGACGCTCTCGTTCGGACCGGACAAGACGCGCTCACGCATGTCTGATCTCAGGATGCGACAACGGGCCCGCACGCAACGCAGCTGCAACATGAAAAACAGGATTTACGCCGCGCGCGGTGATGCTAGGTTGCGCGCCAACCAAAACAAGCGGGAGGACGCACCTCATGAAGTATTTGCCTGCACTTGCGGCCGGTCTCTTGGTCGCTGCTGCCGCAACACAATTTTCCACGACCGCATTGGGCGAAGGCGACGGCTGGGTGACGCTGCTCGACAGTTCCAAGAAAGGCGACTGGGACGAGGTCGGCAAGGCCAACTGGGCGATGAAGGATGGCGCGCTGGTGGCCGACAAGCTCGACGGCAAGGATCTCGCCTATCTCGTCACCAAGACACCCTACAAGGATTTCCAGATCAGGGCGGAGTTCTGGGTCGATGAGGCGGCCAACAGCGGCATCTTCATCCGCTGCGAGACCAACAAGACGATCGACGGCAAGGGCTGCTACGAGGTCAACATCTTCGACAAGCGGCCGGATCCGACCTACGGCACCGGTGCCATCGTCGATGTGGCCAAGGTCGATCCGATGCCGAAGGCGGCGGGCAAATGGAACGTCTATGAGATCACGGCGCAGGGGCCACACTTCGTGGTGACGCTCAACGGCCAGAAGACCGTCGATGCGCAGGACTCCAAGCACGCAAGCGGCTATGTCGCGCTCCAGTACGGCTCGGGCGTGGTCAAGTTCCGCAAGGTGCAGATCAAGGCGCTCTGAAGCTTCGGCTTGCGGAAAGAAGGGAGCCCGGCCGCACATCGCGACCGGGCCGGCCTGTTGACGCAAACCTCCGCTATCGATCGTAGGTCTTCGGGCCGTCGCCTTGTGTGCGCAAGTGATGGCCGATCACGAGCCCGGTCAGGCACAGCATCAGTCCGAGCGCCGGCGGCGCGAACAGGGCTTCCTCCTGAAAGATGCCGTTGACCACGATGACCAACGTGCCGAAGGCGGCGAGCCCTTGGGTGAGGATTCCGGAGGTGGCGTAGAGGCGCCAAGCCCGCAGCGCCATGGCCAGGAAGAAGCCGAGCGGCACCAGCGACGCGATGCCCATCTGATAGAGCAACACGCCGACGGCGCTCTCGACCGCGCCCTCGATGCTGCCGGCCTGCTGCGCAGCGCTCCAGTCGATCGAGAAATAGCCTTCCGACAGATTGCCGCCGACGCCCAGCCCGCGGCCGATCGGGTTCTGCAAGAAGCCGTTCCAGCCGCCCATGAAGCCGATGACGTGAAAGTCGCCGATCTGCAGTCCGACGCGGATGGCCACGATGGCGTACAGCATGAGTGCAACCACCGCGCCGGCGAGGGTGATGACCGGACCGAGCAGCCAGGTCGACGTCCAGGCGAGTGCTACGAAGGCGACCAGGATGAGCGCGCCCTTGACGCTGCAGAAGATCAAGAGCGGTATCGCGGCCAGGGCCAGCCAGCGATATCCGACCGCGAACAGAAACAGGATGGAGAAGCCTACGCCATAGGCGAAGCTGATCGGACTCATGTTCGGCCCGAAGATTCGCAGCAGCTTCGACAGCCCGAGGTCCTCGAACAGCGGGCTGTTGAGGAAGCTGAAGCGGAAGCGGTCGATCAGATCGACCGGGACATTGCCGGTTGCGCGCATCTCGGCTTCCCAGGCGCCGGAGCGGGACGCCTTGAGCTCGTCGAAGTGCCAGAACGTGTAGCCGTTGGTGATGTGGAGCCAGAAGTCGCGGAACAGCAATTCCGTGTATCCGCAGACGATCAACAGCATCGCAACGATCACCAGGAAGGGCGTGATGCGGATTTCGAACGTTGCAGCCGTCAGCAGCGAGAGCTGAAACAGGAATATCGGCAACGCAATGTTGCGCAGATAGACGAGGGCCGCGCGCGAGTCCTGTGTGGCGCCAAGCAGGAAATACGCCGTCACGGTCGCGAGCGTGATCAACCCCCATTTCATGATCCGGTCGATATCGGGAGAACGGTTGCGTTCGCGCAGCGCATAGAGTGCGAGCGTGACCAGCCACATGACCGCGCAGACGAGGAAGTTGTAGCCCTTGATGAATTCCATCTCCGATTCGGTCGATATGTAAGACGACAGAATCGAGACGAAGAGGTTCTGGAAGAGAATGATGAAGATGGCGATCGAGGGCGCATAGGCGGGCGCCGCGAGAACGATCGCGCAGCCGACCAGGCTTTCGACGACGATTGCGAGCCCGGGATTGGCCGCCTGCAGCAACGGCACGAACGCGATCGACGCCACCGCGATGCCGAATGCCGGGATCACGTCGCCGGCCATCAGCGGCCGCTGGGCTATGGCTGCTCGCACGAGCTTTGACCTAAAATGACCGGAGGCGTGGCGCGCCACACCCGCGCGTTCGATCTAGCCGCCCAATGTGTAAGAATTGGTTAACCATGTCGCCTAGCGTGTTCCCAGCAACGTCCTGAGTACATCGGGGTCGGCCTTGCCCGAGATCGCGTCGGCGAGGCCAAAGCCCTGCATCATCTCCCAATGGGTCCAGCCCCAGCAATGCTGCCGGGCATAGGCCGTGACGCCGGCGAGCCAGCGCAGCCTGCTGTCGCGCGGGGCCCCGGCCTTGAGCACACCGAATTCATTGATGATGATCGGACGCGAAAATTGCTGCTGCCAGGCGGCGGCGGGCTCAAGCCACTTGTCGATGCCGCGGTCCGGAATGGCCTTGTCCAGCATCGCCAGGGCCTTGCGATCGTTCAGATCAGCCAGGTGCTCCTGCAATCGCTGAACCCGCGGATCGTCGGCGCGCATCGGATAGGGCAAGCCGGTGATATCGTGGAGCGGCTCGGCCGGATCCCAATGTGCCTGATGGGTGAAGACCATCGGATCATAGAAGTGAATGGCATAGACGACGTTCGGATCGCCGAGTGGCTTGAAGTCAGGCAACGCATCCGCGCGCTGCCAGTTGGTCGGACCCGTGATCAGCGTGGTTTGCGGCAGCAGGCGTCGAACGAATGCGGCCAGCTGTTCGACTTCGCTCTGCCACTGCGCCGCGCCGACCTCCGGCTCGTTCAGCAGTTCGGCAAACACCCGATCGGCCGGATAGTGCTGAATGACCTGCGCGAGCCCGGTCCACGCTTCCTTCATTTCCGCCATCGCGGCGGGCGGATCGTCCTTATGCAGCGCGTTGAAGCGCTCGCCGGAATGCAGATCGACCGATACGGCATAGCCGAGTGCGAGCAGGGTCTTGAGTGCGGCATCGACCGTATGCAGGCGCCGGTCGCGATCCGGCCTGGTCGCGAAACGCGCCATGACATCATCTGCGGGCACCGGCAGCCGGATGTGGGTCATGCCCGCCTTGCGCAGTTCGAGCAGGAGGCTGCGGGGCGGTGCAGATCGCGGATCGGCAATCCAGCCATCGGCATTGACGCCGCGTGACAGGGCCTTGATGCGGTCGGTGGGTACGCCGTCGATCAGGGTGGGACAGGCCCGTGCAGCGGCGGACAGCAGAAGAGCTGCAGTGGCGGC
The DNA here is from genome assembly GCF_001542415.1 of Bradyrhizobium macuxiense. Classification (GTDB taxonomy): domain Bacteria; phylum Pseudomonadota; class Alphaproteobacteria; order Rhizobiales; family Xanthobacteraceae; genus Bradyrhizobium; species Bradyrhizobium macuxiense. The sequence goes on along the minus strand of NZ_LNCU01000034.1, from coordinate 121,927 downwards.
GACGGCAAGGATCGATGGCCGGGCCACCGGAGATCAACTCGCGACGGCTGTTGCTGGAACGGGACGCGCAGCGGCCTGGTTGATCACGATGCCGATCGTAACCGAGGTTCGCTCGGAGAGCGCCGCGATGGTGCCACGGAGCGCGGTATCGCTGGCGCCCTCGGGCTCGACCAGGACGATCAGATCGGCATGGAGAGTTAGCGAGGCGACTTCAGGCTGTTCCGCAAGTGACGGCGCATCGACCACGATCAGGGCGAACTCGGTACGGATATCCTCGTCCTCGGGCATCGTATCGCGGCCGGCACCAAGCAGCAGCCCGACCGCGTGCAGCGCTGCACGCGAGGCACGGGGGCCGCTCGGAGCGGTGCTCTGGATCGTCACGTCGGCGCTGCGCGCCAGACCCGAGTCATTCTGGACCTGGATCAGGGCGCTCATCATTCCCTTGTCGACGGCGCACAAGTTGAGCGAACGTGCAATCGCGTCAGCACCGGCGCCCGGTTGGCGCGATGTCACGAGGACGATCTTGCCGCGCTGCCCGGGCACCGCGGCGATTCGCTCGAGCAGCTGCTGCATGTGGGGTCGGATATCGGCGTCAGTGGGCCCGCCGATCGGCGTCTGCCAGACGGTCATGCGGCCGTCTCGCGGCGTCGCGGCCGGGATGCGAGCCCAGACCGGAAGGTCCCGCAGCGTCGCACGCGGCGGCGTGACGGGCTTCGCGGGCGGCGGCTCCGGCGTCTTCTCCGGCGGCACTGTCTTGCGCGCCTCCAGCGTCGCAACCGCGGCCGTCGACGTCAGCGTCGAGGCGACGGCGATCGCGACGAGCAGGAGGGTGAGCGGTGGGCGAGTCGGGCGGGTCGGCGCGCTTGCGGCGGAAACAATCTTGGTCTGCGAACTCTGCAGCAGCCGCTGTTCGTCCGTTGCCTTGTATCGCGCCAGGAACTGCTCGTAGATGTTCTTGTTGGCATCGGCGCTCCGCTGCAGTTCCTGCAGCTTGACCTGGGATTGCGCGTCGGTCAGGGCCTTCGCTTCCGCTGCCTTGAGTTGGTCCTCAAGCGTTTTCTGCTGGTCCTGCAGCGTCTCATATTCCGATTTCGCGGTCGCGATGTTGCGTTGACGTTCGACCTCGATTTGCTTGTTCAACTCGGCGAGCTGACCGAGCGCAATGACAAGCTCCGGATGCCGGTCACCCAGCACCGCGCGCCGCTGCGCGATCTGGTCGTTGAGCGCGGCGCGCTGCGCGCGGAGCGCGGTGAGCAGGTCCTGCTTCACCGGGGCTTCGACATTGGTCTTCAGATCGCGCTGCGTCTGCTCGTAGCGGGTCTTGGCCTCCTCGGTCTTCAGGCGCGCGGCTGCCACCTGCCGGTTCAGCTCGACGATCCGCAGCTGCTGGGTCGTGCCCTCCCGGCCGGCATCCACGATCGCGTGGTCGTGCTTGAACTGCGCCACCGCATCCTCGGACGCCCGCAGGTTGTTGCTCAGGGACTTGAGGCGGTCGCCGAGCCAGTCGGCGGCGTCGTCGGTCGCGATGGTGCGATCCTTGGCCTGACTTGCGACGAAAGCCTGGGCGATCGCGTTGGCATAGCGCGCGGACTTCTCCGGCGAGTTGGAGACGAACGTCATGGCGATGACGTAGGTCAGGCCGCGGCGGGAGATGTCGAGGCGCTTGCGAAACCGGTCCAGGATGCGGGCCGGATCGGTTTCCGAGCCCGCGATATCCGGATCGTTCCGGATGTTGAGCTGCTCGACCACCGACCGCAGGAAGCCGTCCGACTTGGCGATCTCGATCAGGCTTTGCAACGCGGCGGCATCCTGGCCGATGCCCGGCAAGACATCCTGATCGTTGGTGACGCGCTGCTCGCGCGGATCGACGACGACCAGCGCGGTCGCGGCGTAATGCAACGGCAGCATCATCAGGAGGCCGACGCCTGCCGCGAACAAGGCAAGCGACAGCAGCGCGACGCGCAGGCCGTTGTTGCGAAAGAACGCGACAGCGCCGGGAATCGTGAGCGCGGCTTTGCGGAATTCAGGGCGCGCGCCGCCGCGATCCGTGACCGGCATGCGGTCAGGCGCTTCCCATGAGGGTGCGTTCGCCACGTGATCCGTCGCCGACCGGGTTACCTGGTTACTATCCGTCATACGCTTTGAACTTGACCCGACCGGCAAGCACATGTCGGCCCGCCGCAACGTAAATGTTCATAGTTAATCCGGGGTTACGCCGCCGCGATACAATCTGGCGTAGGAGCGGTACCTTTCTTGCCACTCATTGTTGAGCGCCGCCCGGTCGTCCCGGAACGGGACATCGGATGAAGCGAAAAGACGCAAGTCCGCAGGAGCGCGACGATGACGACAGGCAGTATCTTTACGGAGTGGGACGACAGCCACTGCAAGCTTTGGAGCCACCGGCCGATCCGGCTGGAGCACAGCATGCACAGGCTGCCGGCATTCGAGGTCGACGACCTCGCCCGGTTGATCGAAACCTATCCGCGCGAGCATTACAGCCTGGTCAAGACCGGCGCCAATGGGGCGCGCCGCGTCTCCCGCGAGGGCGAGATCGGCAGGCTCAGCGGCGCCCAGGTGATCGAGGCGATCGCGCGCGGCGGCCTGTGGCTGAACATGCGCAATGTGACCGCGATCGATCACCGCTACCGCGAGATGGTCGATCGGATGTTCGCCGAGATCGCGGCACGGATTCCAAAGTTCGAGGTGCCGACGTACCTTGCCGACATTCTCATCTCATCGCCGGACGTGCAGGCCCGTTACCGCGCCGATCTGCCGGGGCAGGGCCTGATCCAGATCGCCGGCCGCAAGCGTGTCTATGTCTATCCGAACACGGCGCCGTTCCTGCGGCCCGAGCATCTGGAAAACATCGCGCTGTTCGATGTCGAGATCGATATCCCTTATGAGGCCTGGTACGACTGGCACGCGCAGGTGATCGATCTCGAGCCCGGCCAGATGCTGAACTGGCCGCTGAATGCGCCGCACCGCGTCGAGAATCTCGACAGCGTCAACGTCGCGATGACGGTGTCCTATGCGAACGACGACATCCGCCGCTCCCAGGTCCTGCACCTCGCCAACGGCATGTTGCGTCATCGCTTCGGCTACAAGCCGCGAAGCCGCAGCACCCGTGGTCCGATCTTCTTCGCCAAGCAGGCGATGCAGAAGCTGTTGCGCGACGGCAAGTCGGTGAAACACGAGCGCGTGGTGCGCAGCCCGATCGACTTCCGTCTCGACGAGTCCGATCTCGGCAGCATCGTCGATCTGTGCAAGGCGGCGTTCGAGCCGGCATAGGAATGAAGTGAAATGGCGCAACGTGAACAGGGCGCGACAATGACGACCGACAGGCTTTTCACGAGCTGGGATGAGACCCATTCCGAGCTCTGGGGCCATCAGACGATCCGGCTGGAGCACAGCTTGCATCGGCAGCCGGCGTTCTCGCTGGATGATCTCGCCAGGCTGATCGAAACCTATCCGCGCGAGCATTACAGCCTGGTCAGGACCGGCGCCCAGGGATCGAGCCGCATCTGGCGCGACGGCGACATCGGCAAGCTCAGCGGCCGCGAGGTGATCGAGGCGATCTCGCGCGGAGGTCTGTGGCTGAACCTGCGCGAGGTCTCCTCGATCGATCGCCGTTACCACGACATGATCGATCAAATGTTCGCCGAGGTGGCGGCCAAGGTCCCCGGCTTCGAGGCGCCGACCCACCAGGCCGGCATCCTGATCTCGTCGCCGGACGCGCAGGTCTACTACCATGTCGATCTGCCGGGGCAGGGGCTGATCCAGATCGCGGGACGCAAGCGTGTATACGTCTATCCAAATACGCCGCCCTTCATCCGCCCGGAGCATCTCGAGGACTGTGCGCTGTTCCAGTCCGAGGTCGATATCCCCTACGCCGACTGGTACGACGAGCATGCCAAGGTGATCGATCTCGAGCCTGGCCAGATGCTGAGCTGGCCGCTCAACGCGCCGCATCGCGTCGAGAATCTCTGCACCCTGAATGTCTCGATGACGGTGTCCTACGTGAATGATGCCGTCAGGCGCGCCCAGGCTCTCCATCTCGCCAATGGGATGTTGCGCCATCGCTTCGGTTACACGCCGAAGAGCGACAGGCTGCGTGGGCCCGCGTTCTTCGCAAAGCGCGTCACGCAGAGGCTGCTGCGTGACAGCAAATGGGTGAAACGCGAGCGCGCTGCGCGTTGTCCGATCGAATTCCGTCTCGACGAGGCCGATACCGGTACGGTCGCCGATCTGCTCAAGGCGACGTCAAAGGCGGCTTCGGAGGTCGCGTCGGACAGCAGGTTCTGGAAATGACAATGTTGACAACGACGGTTGGAAAGCTTGGCGTGCGGACATTCGCTCGCGCAATCGGCTTCCGCGTCGAGTTGATGTCGGATTGGACGCGGGCTTTGACCCGCTGGGGCCGTTCGATCCGCCGACCGCGTTCCAGCATCCGCGATGGTATGCGTCGTGGTATCGCGCTTTCGCTGCGGCTTCCGACGTCGAGGATTGAGCTGCGCGACGTCGCATCACGCCGGCGCTAGATCGGCCTGACCGTGCCGGGCCGGCCCGGTGTGCATTCGAGCGCATCGCGGTCCCAATTGGCGTTGACTGCCGCGGCCTCATAGCTCGATTGCAGGAAATCGAGCAGCGCCCGGTCGGGATCGGCGGCCGTGCGCACGGCGTCATAGGGCAGGATGAACTCGCCGAGCGCCTCGCTGAGGAACGCCGCGTCGGGGCGGACCTGCGCGCTGCGATAGCCCGCAGGCTCGGGATAGGCGTAGGAATAGAACGCAGGATAGTCGATCGCACCACCGCCCGGCCAGAAGCCGGCGCTGCTCACCTCGTGTGAATAGGCTTCCTGCGCGACGTCGTCGGGCAAATGCGGCACGCCGCCTGGATGCTGCGGCGCTGTCCTGCCGGAGAAGCGCGTGACCGCAAGGTCGAAGCTGCCCCAGAAGAAATGCACCGGGCTCGCCTTGCCGACAAAGCTGGTGCGGAACTGCTTGAACACCCGGTCGCAGTTGACGAGGATCTGGTGAAAGCGGCGTACGGCATCCGCATCGTAGGAAGCGTGCTGCGTGTCCTCCGAGAAGCGGATCGGGTCGGGCACTTCATTCGGCATCTCGTCGATGGCGACGTCGATGCCGAGCTCCTTCAGCCCCGCCATGATCCCGGCGTAGAAGCTCGCGACCGACTGCCCGGACAGCGCGAATTGCCGCTCGGTGCCGTCGCTGGTCGACATCAGGAGAACGTGATCAATGAAGTCGAAGTCGATCTGGAAGGTGCGGTCGCCGTCCGGGATCGGCGAGGTCGTCAGTCCGCGCGTGGTGACATAGAGCGTGACGTGCCAGGAATGATTGAGCCAAGGCGATTTCGCCAGCCGGATCTTGCCGGCGATCTGGGTCCAGAGCTGAAGCGTGGCGGCGGTGTCGCGCCATGCAGCGGTCGGCAGTTCCGGCCAGCGGGTCTTGGGAGCGTGGTTCATGCCAAACCTCTTGGGCGCTGGACAGGAGATTCAGCCTAGCATTGCCGTGCGGAGGCTGAAAGCGCTGGTGTTGGCTGCGCCATTTGCCTATGACTGCAGTATCCCGGAAATCTGGATTTGAAGAGATGTTCGAACAGCTCGACCTTGCTCCGCCCGACAAGATCCTCGCCCTCATCGACCTCTACCGCGCGGATACGCGTGCCAACAAAGTTGATCTCGGCGTCGGCGTCTACAAGGACCGCGACGGCAAGACGCCGGTGATGCGCGCCGTGCGGAAGGCGGAAGAGCGTCTGCTGCGCGAGCAGGACACCAAGACGTATCTGGGTCTTGCCGGCGACGTGGGTTTCAACGCCGCAATGCTCAGGCTGGTATTCGGTAACAGTGTCGAGACGTCGCGTGTGCGCGTCGCGCAGGCGCCGGGTGGGTCCGGTGCCTTGCGGCTGATCGCCGAGCTGCTCCGCCGGACCAGGCCGGATGCTACCATCTGGGTCTCTCGTCCGACATGGCCCAATCACGTGCCGACCATGCGCGGTGCCGGGATGCAAACTGCCGAGTATGCGTATTTCGACGCGGCCAGCGGAACGGTGAATTTTGAGGGTATGCTCGCCGATCTGGCGAAGGCCGAGTCGGGCGACATCGTTCTGCTGCACGGATGCTGTCACAATCCGACCGGCGCGAACCTGACGATTGCGCAGTGGCAACGGGTCGCGGCACTGCTGGTTGAAAGAGGTTTGCTGCCTTTCATCGATATCGCCTATCAGGGATTCGGTGACGGGCTCGACGCCGACGCGGAAGGCCTGCGCATCGTTGCAGCCAACGCGCCGGAAATGGTCGTGGCGTCGAGCTGCTCGAAGAATTTCGCGGTCTATCGCGACCGGGTCGGTACCGCGATGGTGGTGGCCAGGAATGCGACGCAGGCCGACATCGCCATGAGCCATATGCTCGCCGCCGCTCGCGCGCTTTATTCGATGCCGCCGGACCATGGCGCGGCAGCCGTCCGCATCGTGCTCGACGACCCGGCCTTGCGTTCCGAGTGGGAAGCCGAGCTCGAGGACATGCGTCAGCGCATGCTTCGGTTGCGAGTCGCCTTTGCCGACGCGTTGCGCCGCCAATCCAATTCCGATCGCTTCGATTTCATCGCCGAGCATCGCGGCATGTTCTCGCGTCTCGGCCTCACCGAGGCGCAGATCAGCCGTCTTCGCGACGAGCACGCCGTCTATATGGTCGGCGACAGCCGCATCAATGTGGCCGGCCTGCCGGAAGACCGGCTCGACGATCTGGCGAAGGCCATCGTGTCGGTGCTTTGAGTAGATCTCAGACGAAGGGTCTGCATGGTTCGCGGAGCGACCGGCTCTGTCGCTCGTGTGTCCTCTCGTGACAGGAGCGCGATCAGTGATCGCGCTCCGGCAATTGCCCCTATGTTGGACAAGCCATCTAGCTGGCTCGGGGTTTAGCCATGCAGCTTCCTGGCCGTCTCTGCGATTACGCGTCCCTGATAGCGCGCGCCGGCGAGCTCGTTCTCGCTGGGCTGGCGGCTGCCGTCGCCGCCGGTAATCGTGGTGGCGCCGTAGGGTGCGCCGCCGGTGACTTCATCGAGCTTCATCTGGCCGGCGAAGCCGTAGTTGAGGCCGACGACGGTCATGCCGAAATGCAGCAAGTTGGTGATGATCGAGAACAGTGTGGTCTCCTGGCCGCCATGCTGGGTCGCGGTCGAGGTGAATGCGCCGCCGACCTTGCCGTGCAGCGCGCCCTTGGCCCACAGGCCGCCGGCCTGGTCGAGGAAGTTGGCCATCTGCGAGGACAAGCGGCCGAAGCGGGTGCCGGTGCCGACGACGATGGCGTCGTAGTTGGTGAGGTCGTCGATCTTCGCGACCGGCGCGGCCTGGTCGAGCTTGTAGTGCGACGCCTTGGCGACCTCGGCCGGCACCAGCTCGGGCACGCGCTTGATGTCGACGGTGGCGCCGGCTTCGCGGGCGCCCTGTGCGACGGCATTCGCCATCGCTTCGATGTGACCGTAAGCGGAATAATAGAGCACGAGAACCTTGGCCATGATGGCCTCCTTTGGGGTGGTGGAAGTTGACTTGGGGGTGTGAGAGTTGGTTTTGAACCGTCATTGCCGGGCTTGCCCCGGCAATCCATCGGGCATGAGAAGTTTCTTGGTTCGATGGATGCCCGGGTCGAGCCCGTGCATGACGAGGGGTGGGCTTGGTCAGGCCGCGTCGACGAGCACCAGCTCGGAGTCTTCGAGCGCGATGATCTTCAGCTTGGCCTCGTCGCGGATTGCGGCACCGTCGCGCGCATTGATGCGCACGCCGTTGACATCGATGCTGCCGGCCGCCGGCACCAGATAGAGGTGACGGGCCTTGTCGGCGGCGTATTCCGCGCTTTCACCGGCCTTCAGCGTGGTGGCGAGCACCCGCGCGTTGGCACGGATCGGCAGCGCATCATTGTCGCCCTCGATGCCCGAGGCGATGGTGATGAGCTTGCCGGAGCGATCGGCCTTCGGGAACGGCTTCGAGCCCCAGGTCGGGTGGCCGCCACGCGTGGTCGGCTCGATCCAGATCTGGAAGATCTTGGTCTTGGTCGGCTCGAGATTGTACTCGGAGTGGCGGATGCCGCTGCCTGCGCTCATCACCTGGACGTCGCCCGCTTCGGTGCGTCCCTTGTTGCCAAGCGAGTCCTGGTGCGTGATCGCGCCTTCGCGGACATAGGTGATGATCTCCATGTTGGCATGGGGATGGGCAGGAAAGCCGGTGTTCGGTGCGATCTCGTCGTCGTTCCACACCCGCAGCGCGCCGTGGCTGACATTGTTGGGATCGTAGTAGCTCGCGAAGGAGAAGTGGTGCTTCGCCTTCAGCCAGCCGTGGTCGGCACCGCCGAGCTTTGCGAATGGTCTCAGTTCGATCATTGTCATACTCCGTTCAATTCGAAAAAATGGGGCCGGGCGTCCGGCGTCCGGCCTCTATCGGGATCGCGATCAGGCGCCGAAGCCGCCATCGACGTTAAGCACCGTGCCGGTCACGAAGGAGGCCTCCGGGCTCGCCAGGAAGGCGACGCCGGCGGCAACCTCCTCCGGCCTGCCAAAGCGCTGCAACGCATGCTGGAGCCGCTGGGTTTCCGCGAACGCGCCGCCATCCTTCGGATTCATGTCGGTATCGATCGAGCCCGGCTGCACCACGTTGACGGTGATGCCGCGCGGGCCGAGATCGCGCGCCGCGCCCTTTGTGTAGCCGACCACCGCGGCCTTGCTGGCGACGTAATCGGCGAGGCCCGGAAACGAGGCGCGGTCGGCAAGCATCGAGCCTACCGTGACGATGCGCCCGCCTTCGCCCATCAGCTTCGCGGCGGCGCGGATCGCGGTGATGACGCCGTCGATATTGATCGCTTCCTGGCGGGCGAGCGAGGTGGTGTCGGTCTTTGGATCATCGACCGCGCCGCCAGTCGCGACGCCTGCGTTGTTGACGAGGATGTCGAGCCGGCCGAAATCCTTGGCGACGGTCTTGACGAGCTGATCGACCTCGGCCGAAGACGCCTGGTCGGCCTTGTAGGCGCGGGCATTGACGCCCTTGGCCTTCAACTCGTCGACGACGGCTTCCGCCTTGTCGGGGGACGCGACGTAGCTGATCGCTACGTTGGCGCCATCAGCGGCGAGAGCGCGGGCGCTGGCGGCTCCAATGCCGCGCGAACCGCCGGTGACGAGGGCAACCTTTCCGGAGAGCTTCTTGGTCATTGGATTTCTCCATCGGTGAAATTCTGATGCCTCTTGGATATGCCTGCGGCTGTGGTATAGAAATAGAAACTATTGAAACTTATTGTTTCATAATCTGAGCAAGCGGGATGATGGCCGATGGCGAAACTGCCGGACTTCGAGGCGCTCGCGATTTTCGCAAAAGTCGTGGAATTACGGTCGTTTGCGGCTGCCGCGGTCGAGCTTTCGCTGTCCAAGGCGACGGTCTCAAAGGCGGTCAGCCGTCTCGAGGAGCGGCTCGGTGCCCGTCTGTTCAACCGCACCTCGCGACGGCTGGCGCTGACCGATGCCGGCCAGAAATTGTCGGAGCGCGCGGCACGGCTGCTCGCCGATGGCGAGGCTGCCGAGAACGAGGCGTTGGCGCAATCGACTACGCCGCGCGGGCTGGTGCGGCTCGCGGTGCCCATGACCTTCGGCGTCAAGACGGTGGGGCCGCTGCTGCCTGAATTCCTGGAGACCTATCCGGAGGTCTCGATCGACCTCCACTTGAGCGATGCGACGGTCGATTTGATCGGCGAGGGCTTCGACGCGGGTCTGCGTATCGCGCGGTTGCCGGACTCATCGCTGATCGCGCGCCGGCTCTGCGGGATGCCGCGCTACACGGTGGCGGCGCCGTCCTATCTGAAGCGCTACGGCCGGCCGACACATCCGATGCACCTCGCCGAGCACAAATGCTTCGGCTACGCCTATCTCCCGACGCAAGGGGTCTGGCACTACACCAATGCAGCAGGCGAACAGGCGAGTGTTCGTCCCGCCGGCCAGCTCCGCGTCAACAATGGTGAGGCCGTGATGCCGGCGCTGATCGCCGGCCTCGGCATCGCCGATCTTCCCGACTTTATCGTCGGCGACGCGATCGCGAGCGGCGAGGTGGAGGTGATCCTGAAAGGCTGGAAGCAGCCCGAGGGCGCCGTGCATCTCGTGACCCCGCCCGGCGGCCCGCGCCCCGCCCGCGTCGAGGTGCTCGCGGATTTCCTCGCCAGGCATTTTGCGAAAGCAAAGAAGCGTTAGGAGAAGCGTACGTTCGCGAGGTTCGCGCTGGGAACTCAGCCGATCGGCTTCACATTTAGTTGTCCGTTCGAAACGATCCTTGGCCGCATTCATTTGCCAGTTTCGAAGCAACCGTCGCGCGGAACCTCCGCGCGTGCTTTGCGAAAAATCGAATTGAGGGGATCCGGTATGCAGACGCAGCGGATTGTCCTGAGTCTTGCGATCGCGGTCGGCGGCGTGGCCGCCGCGACGCCTGCGCTCTCACAAGAGTATCGCGGAACCTGGGAGCAGCAGATGGCGTGCACGCCCGACGTGATGCGCCTCTGCAGCGATCAGATTCCCGACACCGCCCGCATCGTCGCGTGTCTCAGGCAGAACACGGCGTTGCTTGGCAGTTCCTGTCGCGCTGTGTTCGAGTCGAATGCGAGTGCGCAACGCCACCCCGGGCAGCAGCCGATGACGCGGACACCGCCGCCGCAGACGATGCAGCGGCCGCGCGCCACGCAGCCCGTGCAGCCGGCCCCGCCACCGCGGCAGTCATACGACGCCGATGACGATTAGGCCCTAGGCTCTGACCTCGCAGACATCGACCCATTCGGCCGATGTCAATTCCGCCATGCGATCGGGCGTGATGCGCACCGCGCTATGGGTCGAGCCCGCGGCCGGAACGACGATGTTGAACGCCTTCAGCGACACGTCGCAATAGATCGGCAGCGGCGCCTTCAGTCCGAATGGACAGACACCGCCGACCTCGTGGCCCGTGATGTCGGCGACCTCTTCGACACCGAGCATCTTCGGCTTGCCGCCGAACTGGGCTTTCACCTTCTTGTTGTCCATGCGCGACGTGCCGCTGGTCACGATCAGCACCACGCGGTCGCCGACGCGAAGGCTCAGCGTCTTGGCAATGCGCGCCGGCTCGACGCCATAGGCCTCCGCCGCCAGCACGACGGTCGCGGAGCTCGCGGCGGATTCGATCACGGAGATATCGGGCGCCTTCTCGGCGAAGAAGGCGCGGACGGACTCAAGACTCATAATGTTCAGGACCTTGCAGACACCAGTGCGGGAAGCTCGGAGAGACCGTGGATCCGGTGATCGGGCACGACGCCGAGCTCGTCCATCTGGGTACGCAGCGCCTTGAACATCGTCAATGGGGCGACGGTCTCGCTTTCGACGCAGGCCAGCGCCATGGCTTCCGGCGTCACCCGCTCGATCCATGCGACGTTGAGCCCGAACGCCTTGGCGCCGCAGGCATCCCACGGATTGGAGGAGATGAACAGTACCTCCGCGGGCTTTACCTTCAGCACCTCCTCGATCAGCGTGTAGGCCTCGGGCGCGGGCTTGAACACCTTGTGTCCGTCGACGCTGATGGTCGCATCGAGCAGCCGGTCGAGTCCGCTGTTGCGCACCAGTGCGTTCAGCATGTCGGGGCTGCCGTTGGAGAGAATCGCGAGCTTCCTGTCCTTCATCGCCTCGAGCGCGGGCACGGCATCCGGATAGAGCGCGAGGTGCTGATATTTATCGATGATGCGCGCGAAGGTCGCCTCGTCATATTGCAGGCCGAGGCTGCGCAGCGTGTAGGCAAGCGAGTCGCGCGTGGCGACGGAGAAATCCTGATAGCGCCGCATCAGCGTGCGCAGCCAGGAATATTCGAGCTGCTTGATGCGCCAGACCTGGGTGATGATATCGCCATAGCCCGGAAAGGCGTCCTCGGTGACGTCGGCCACCGACTGGACATCGTAGAGCGTGCCATAGGCATCGAAGACGATCGCTTTTATGGTCATTGTGGTCTCTCTTGCCCGCCGATCGTCGCATACAGGAATTTCGTCAGCGCGTCGATGGATTGGTCGCGGGCCGCCTCGTTGAATTCGAGGCGATGGCCGAGCAGCCGCGCCGGCATGCTGTAATTCGGCACGTCGAAATCGTGATAGGCGCCGGGATAGACGATCAGTTCGATCCGAACGCCTTTACCTTTCGTCCGCGAGATCCCCCAATCGTCACGGCCGTCAGCGAGATTCCGGCATTCGCTGGCCGGGGTCCAGTCGTCAAGCTCGCCAACCAGGATCAGGGTCGGCACCGTCATATTGCCCTGGATGCCGAGGCAGGGCGGATAGAAGGCGACCGCGGCGCGAAATTTGTCCGTCGCGTTGCGTTCGAGCGCGCCGCGCTCGACAGAAAACAGCGCAAGCCAGGCGCCTTGCGAGAAGCCAACCACCGCGACTCGGGCAGGATCGACCGCCGATTGCTGCGTGAGGAAATGCAATGCGCGATAAGCGTCATGCACCGTGGCGGGCGGTATGCCGCCCGTGCAGGCGCTGGTGATCCCACGCGGCCCGAACCGGTCGACGGTGAGCGTGACATAGCCCAGGGCCGCCAGCCGCTTGCCCCAGCGCTCGTCGAGTTGCCTGAAATAGCCGGCGCAGCCGTGCAGCAGCACCACGGCGGGGAAGGGGCCCCGTCCGTCGGGCAATCGCAGGTAGCCTTGCAGCGGCTGCGCGCTCGCGAGCGGACTCTCGAACTCGACGAATGCGGGTGGCTGCTCGGCCGCCGCGGCACAGTCCAGTCCCGCGCTTCCGATCAGGAGCGCGGTGACGAAGGCGGCAAGTCCGGCGAAGTTGGTCATGAACCCCTCCGAAGCTTGCCGCCGATGATACTCCGTTAGATGCCCAAAATCTTGCGCGCGTTGGCCTTCAACACTTTTGGCCGGATCTCCTCGCGGATGTCGAGCTTGGCAAAATCGGCGAGCCAGCGGTCCGGCGTGATCACGGGCCAGTCCGAACCGAACAGCATCTTGTCCTGCAGGATCGAGTTGATGTAGCGCACGAGGATCGGCGGGAAATATTTCGGCGACCAGCCGGACAGGTCGATATAGACGTTCGGCTTGTGGGTCGCGACCGACAGCGCCTCTTCCTGCCAGGGGAAGGACGGGTGCGCGAGAATGATCTTGAGGTCGGGAAAGTCAGCCGCGACGTCGTCCATATACATCGGGTTGGAATATTTCAGCCGCATCCCCATGCCGCCCGGCATGCCCGAGCCGACGCCGGTCTGGCCGGTGTGGAACAGCGCGATCGCGCCGCCGTCGTTGATCGCTTCATAGAGCGGATAGGCCATGCGATCGTTGGCGTAGAAGCCCTGCATGGTCGGATGGAATTTGAAGCCGCGGACGCCGTACTCCTCGATCAGCTTCCTCGCCTCGCGCACGCCGAGCTTGCCCTTGTGCGGGTCGATTGAGACGAACGGGATCAGGACGTCGAGATGGTCGGAGGCCACCTCGAGCATTTCGTAATTGTTGTAGCGGCGGAAGCCGGTCTCGCGTTCGGCGTCGACCGGGAAGATCACCGCGGCGATGTTCTTGGCGCGATAGTAGGCCGCGGTCTCCGGCACGGTCGGCGGATGCTTGTGCGGCGACTTGAAGTAATCAGCCATCTGCGCCTGGAAGTCGTCATAGCCGTCGTCGCCATGCATGCCGCAGGGCTCCTCGGCATGGGTGTGGATGTCGATCGCGACGACCTTCTCGATGTCGGGCAGTTTGAGCTTGGGCATAAAGGTTTCCCCGCCGGTCTGATTGTTCGGTTCTGCAAATTGATTATACTATATAATAATTTTCGCAAGCTGGCATCCCTTCGATGCGGGGGCAGGGTCCAAGACCTTGTATGCGTCCGGCCAGATCAAGCTCCCACTCGCGAGGCCCGCTCGATTCGCCGTGTTGCAGCCGCCGCAATGATATGGCGCCGGGTCCTTGCACTCCTGGAAGGCGGCTCCGGGCGGGGGCGAAGCTCGACCGATTGGTCGGCTTGCTGACGCCCGTTTCATGAGCGATTTCAATGCTAGGGCCGGAGTCCGGCGGGGCCGAGCGATCGAAAATCCGGCTCGTCTCGGTTGACATTTGGCGGCCCGATGGCTTAGAAACCGCTCCGTCCCGGGCGGCCAGGCCGTTTGTCGGGATAAATCCCATTTTGCCACTTCGCGGCATTGATCAGGTACGGCCTCCAACACGGGCCTTTCGAAGTAACAGGATTGTCCCATGAAGGTCCGTAACTCGCTGAAGTCGCTGCGCGGCCGTCACCGCAACAACCGTCTGGTTCGTCGCAAGGGCCGCGTCTACGTGATCAACAAGGTCCAGCGCCGCTTCAAGGCGCGCCAGGGTTGATTGACGGCCGATTGGCCGGTTGGTTCCGAATCCCGGAACAGCGCTCTCTTTCACAGGTCTTTGACGCCGCGCTGCTTTGCAGTGCGGCTTTGCGCGTTTAGACTTGCGCGATGGGATTAAGACTATCTGGGCTCAACAACCGTCGGCTGGCGATCCTGATCGCGACACTGCTCTTGGCTGCGCCGGTTGGGGCTGCGGCGCAGGGCGATCCGCGGGTCATCCCGCCGCCCAAGGCCCAGAAGAAGCTGCCTGAAGCTCCGAGCAAGCTGCCGCGGGTTCCGGCCGACCGCACCCGCGGGCTGGATTTCCTGTTCGGCGCGCTGAAGGCCGCGCCCGACGAAGACAGCGCACGTCATGTCGAGGCGCGGATCTGGGCGCTGTGGCTGCAGACCCCGAGCGATACCGCTGCGCTGTTGATGGTGCGCGCCAAGGCGGCGATCGATGCCCAGAACGTCGATGTCGCAATGCAGCTGCTCGATGCGGTGGTCAAGATCAGGCCCGACTATGTCGAGGCTTGGAACCGGCGTGCGACGATCTACTACCTGAAAAGCGACTACGTCCATGCGCTGGAAGATTTCCAGCAGGTGCTGCTCCGCGAGCCGCGCCACTTCGGCGCGCTCGTCGGCCTCGGCACGATCATGCAGGACATCGGCGACGACAAGCGTGCGCTGGACGCCTTCCGCAAGGCGCTGGCGATCGACCCGTATCTCGAGAAGATCCCAGAGACGGTCAAGCAGCTGTCCGAGAAGGTCGAAGGCCGCGACATCTGACGGCGTGCGATGGATGACGCTTGCGGTCCGATCACGGGGGAACGTGATGTTCGTCCGCAGGCTTGCCGGCAATAAATTCCCGCGCGGGACGACCAACTATCCGACAAGGAAGTCGAGAATGGCGAGGCGCGGTGAAGCGCCTTTGAGGCGCTAATGCAGGAACTTGCCGCGGGGCGCACTGTCCTGGGCCGCGGCGGCATAGAACTGCTGCAGCTCAGCTTCCAGATGCTCATTGACGAGCAGTAACGCCTTCAGGGCTCCACGCAGGTCGCCATTGCAGCTCGCCACAATCTGCTCGATGGCCGCATCGCTAGGGTCGGAAATCATGATACTCCTCCGATTATTCCCGTTGAACTCGTCGTGTGGACGCTGGTTCCTGTGAATGTTGGGCACAAGCCAGGAAGCGATCCGGTTTGGATGTAGCCTTGCATCTGGTGGCGAAATTGCCACCGGCAATGTATGAAATGACTAATGACGCGGGTATGAACCCGCTATCCACAGGCTGGGCGCATTGTGGACAACCGTGCGCGGGCATGGTCCGGAACACGCGACAATTGGCAGTCCGAACAAGAGCATACGCGCACAAGATTAGAACCCGACGCGTTGCGACGTCTGGTCGTGGCTTCGCCGCAAATCCTGGCCGCGCTTCCGGATCGTCTCCATGCTGACAGTGATCGCCGTGCTGGCGGTGGCAGGGCTCGGGCTGGCGCTGGCGACGCAAGCTGGCGTGCGGTTGATCCAGCGCGCCTTTCCGCCTCGCGGCCGCATGATCGCGGTTTCGGGTGCTGCGCTGCATATCGTCGAGCTCGGCCCGCGCGATGCTGCGGGGCCGCCGGTGGTGATGCTGCACGGCGCAAGCTCCAATCTTCGCGCGATGCAGCAACCGCTGGGCGACAGGCTCGCCAGGACCCGTCGGGTGATCCTGATCGACCGGCCGGGTCATGGCTGGAGCACGCGCGACCGTGTCGCGGATTCGACGCCCGCGATCCAGGGCCGGATGGTCATGGACGCGCTGGCGAAGCTTGGCGTCGACCGCGCGATCGTGGTGGCGCATTCCTGGGCCGGTGCGCTCGGCCTGCGCATGGCGCTGGATCACCCGGACCGGGTCACCGGTCTCGTGCTGCTCGCTCCCGTTGCCTATCCGTGGCGCGGTGGCGTCGGACGCTACAATGAGGTGATCTCGACGCCGCTGATCGGACCGCTGCTCGCCCACACGATCACGCTACCGCTTGGGTGTGTGGTAACTGCAGCCAGCGCGCGCGGCGTCTTCGCGCCGCAGGCGATGTCCGATCATTTCGTCCGCGACAGCGCGACGCCGTTGCTGTTGCGTCCGCGCGAGTTCATCGCCAATGCGCGCGACCTCGTGACATTGAAAGCGGCTGTTGTTGAACAGGCGCCGCGCTACGCCGAGATCAAGGCGCCGATCACCATCATCTCCGGCGATGCCGACAAGACTGTCTATACCCACATCCACTCGCGCCCGCTCGCGGCCACGGCGCCTGACGCCAGGCTGATCGTGTTGCCGGGCGTCGGTCACATGGTGCAGCACGCGGCAACCGATCTCGTGATGTCCGAGATCGAGGCGATGGCCGACCGGATGGCGCAGCACGCGGTGGCGGCACAATAGCCGCCTGCGGCCGGCTACACCTTCGCGCCGCGCGAATGTGATCCGGCAAGGCTTGCGCGGCCGCATGGCGCCGAACATCATGGTGGACGCGATCTCATCAAAGGACCTATCTCATGCGCATCGACAACGTCGCCGACCTCATCGCCGAGACACTTGCCCAGGCTGGCGTGAAGCGCATTTACGGCATCGTCGGCGACAGCCTCAACGGGCTCACCGAGGCCTTGCGCAAGCGCGGCACGGTCGACTGGCTGCATGTGCGGCATGAGGAGGTCGCTGCCTTCGCCGCGGCCGGCGAGTCGCAGATCACCGGCGAGCTCGCGGTTTGCGCAGGCTCGTGTGGCCCGGGCAATCTCCATCTCATCAACGGCCTGTTCGACGCGCATCGCAGCCGCACCCCGGTGCTGGCGCTGGCCGCGCAGATTCCATCCGCCGAGATCGGCGGCGGCTATTTCCAGGAGACCCATCCGCAGGATCTATTCCGCGAATGCAGCCATTATTGCGAACTGGTGTCCGATCCGTCGCAGCTGCCCTACATGCTGGAGAACGCGATCCGAGCCGCGGTCGGCAAGCGTGGCGTCGCCGTGCTGGTGCTGCCGGGTGATGTTGCATTCAAGTCCGCGCCGAAACGCAACATCTCGCCGAACAGCGGCCTCTTGCCGCCGGCGCCGGTCGTGCGCCCCGCCGAGTCCGAATTGACGGCGCTGGTCAATCTTCTCAATGGCGCGAGACGGGTCACGCTGTTCTGTGGCCGCGGCTGCGCCGGCGCACATGACAATCTGATGAAGCTTGCGGAGGCGCTGAAGAGCCCGATCGTGCACGCGCTCGGCGGCAAGGAATATATCGAATACGACAATCCCTACGACGTCGGCATGACCGGCTTCATCGGCTTCTCTTCGGGCTATGCCGCCATGCACGGCTGCGACGTGCTGCTGATGCTTGGGACCGATTTTCCCTACAAGCAATTCTTCCCGACCGACGTCAGCATCGCGCAGGTCGATATCCGCCCGGAAAATCTCGGCCGCCGCTGCAAGCTCGATCTCGGCATCGTCGGCGACGTCAATGAAACCATCGCCGCGCTATTGCCGAAGCTCACCGTCAAGACTGACCGCAAGCATCTCGACGCCGCCATGGCGCATTACAAGGACGTCCGCGCGGGCCTTGACGATCTCGCCCGCGGCAGGCCGGGCCAGAAACCGATCCATCCGCAATACCTTGCGCGCCTGCTCAGCGAGCATGCCTCCGAGGACGCCGTGTTCACCGCCGATGTCGGCACCCCGACGATCTGGTCCGCGCGCTATCTCAAGATGAACGGCCGGCGCCGCCTGATCGGCTCGCTGGTGCACGGCTCGATGGCCAATGCGATGGCGCAGGCGATCGGCGTGCAGGCGGCACAGCCCGGCCGGCAGGTAGTGTCGATGTCCGGCGACGGCGGCTTCGCGATGCTGATGGGCGATCTCATCACGCTGACGCAGATGAAGCTGCCGGTGAAGGTCGTGATCTTCAACAACAGCGTGCTCGGCTTCGTGGCGCTGGAGATGAAGGCCGCCGGATTCATCGAGACCGGCGTCGATCTCAAGAACCCCGATTTCGCGGCAATGGCCCGCGCCATGGGCATTCACGGCGTTAGGGTCGAAGACCCCGGCGAGCTCGAGGGTGCGGTCCGCGATGTGCTGGCACATAACGGCCCGGCCGTGCTCGATGTCGTGACCGCGACGCAGGAATTGTCGATGCCGCCGACCATCACGCTGGAGCAGGTCAAGGGCTTCAGCCTGTGGGTGTTGCGCGCTGTGATGAGCGGCCGTGGCGACGAGGTGGTTGATCTGGCCAAGACCAACCTGTTGCCGCGTTGAGCACGCAGCAAAGTCCGCCCCGACGCCTGTGCCGGGGCGGACGCAGCCGTTGTGCGGCTACTTCTTCTGCTTGCCGTCCTTGTCGAAGGACGAAATGTAGGCCCAGACGTTCTGGGCTTCGGTTTCGTTCTTGATACCTGCGAAGGCCATCTTGGTGCCGGGGATCTTGGCTTTCGGATCCTTGATGTATTCGAGGAACTGTTCCTTGTTCCAGGTGATGCCGGAATTCTTGTTGGCGTCCGAATAATTGTAGTCCGGCGCGGAGCCGGAATGGCGGCCGTCCAGGCCGTTGAGCTCGGGGCCGACCTTGTTCTTGGCGCCTTCGCCGATCGAATGGCAGGCTAGGCACTTGTTGAACGAGGTCTTGCCGGCAGCGGCATCCTGCGCCGACGCGGAGGATGCGAAAGCCAGCGATGTGACGACCGCCAGCGCGCTCAAGGTCAGTATCTTCATGGGGTGCTCTTCGTTTCGTCCCGGGAGGTAGTGAATCGTTTGTGGCATGGCCGCCTTGCGTCGGACAAGCCACGAAACTTTGACAGGTTTCGTGGCCGCCCGCTTGTCTCAGAGAGAACTCGCGATTGCGGGTGAGGGCAATCCGACCTTAGGCCGGGTCGCTGAAACAGGTGCAGACGTGCTTGATTTGTCGTAACAAATCGGGAAAGGGCGAGGCCCGGAGGAATATCGATGTCCATCATGATGCCGGCGGCCGATGAGGCCGTCCTCAAGCGTCGCGGCGAAATCGTGGCGGCCCTGCGCGCAATCGTCCCTGGCGAAGGCGTGATCGACAGCGCCGCTGAAATGCTGGCCTATGAATCGGACGGGCTTACCGCCTATCGGCAGCCGCCGATGGTCGTGGTGCTGCCCGATACCACCGAGCAGGTCGCACGTGTGCTCAAATATTGCCACGCGCAGGACATCAAGGTGGTACCGCGCGGCTCCGGCACCTCACTGTCCGGCGGCGCGCTGCCGCTCTCCGACGGTGTGTTGTTGGGCCTCGGCAAGTTCAAGCGCATCCGCGAGATCGATTTCGACAACCGCGTCGTCGTCACCGAGCCCGGCGTCACCAATCTGGCGATCAGCCAGGCGGTGGCCCATGCCGGGTTCTATTACGCGCCCGATCCGTCGTCGCAGATCGCCTGCTCGATCGGCGGCAATGTCGCGGAGAATTCCGGCGGCGTGCACTGCCTGAAATACGGCATGACCACCAACAACGTGCTGGGCTGCGAGATCGTGCTCATGAACGGCGAGATCCTGCGCATCGGTGGCAAGTCGGCGGAGAATTCCGGCTACGATTTGATGGGCATCATCACCGGCTCCGAGGGGCTGCTCGGCGTCATCACCGAGATCACGGTGCGCATCCTGCAGAAGCCGGAGACGGCGCGCGCCCTGATGGTCGGCTTCGCCGAGGTCGAGGCCGCCGGCGAATGCGTGGCCGCCATCATCGGCGCCGGCATCATCCCAGGCGGCATGGAGATGATGGACAAGCCGGCGATCCACGCGGCGGAAGCCTTCGTCCATGCCGGCTATCCGCTTGACGTCGAGGCGCTGCTGATCATCGAGCTCGACGGTCCGTCGGTCGAGGTCGACGAGTTGATCAAGCGGGTGGAAGCGATCGCGCAGGGCTGTGGCTCGACGTCTTGCCAGATCTCGACCTCCGAGGCCGAACGCAATCTGTTCTGGGCCGGCCGCAAGGCGGCCTTCCCGGCGGTCGGGCGCATCTCGCCGGACTACCTCTGCATGGACGGCACGATTCCGCGCGGCGCACTGCCGAAGGCGCTGGCGCGGATCCGCGAGCTCTCCGAGAAATACCAGCTCGGCGTCGCCAACGTGTTTCACGCCGGCGACGGCAATCTGCATCCGCTGATCCTCTACGATGCCAACAAGGCCGGCGAGATCGAGCGTGCCGAAGCGTTCGGCGCCGACATCCTGCGCTGCTGCGTCGAGCTCGGCGGCGTGCTCACCGGCGAGCACGGCGTCGGTATCGAGAAGCGCGACCTGATGCCGGAGATGTTCACCGAGATCGACCTCAACCAGCAGCAGCGCCTGAAATGCGCCTTCGACGCCCAGGGCCTGCTCAATCCCGGCAAGGTGTTCCCCACCCTGCATCGCTGCGCCGAGCTCGGCCGCGTGCATGTGCATGCGGGCAGGCTGGCGTTTCCGGACATCCCGCGGTTCTAGGCTTCCGCGGCAGGAAGGGCTCGCGGTGCGAGCCCTTCCTGTGTGCGAGAGCTAGCGCAGCCCGTACTGGGTCCGCCTGCGCGCGGCTGCCGGCGCGACCTGATCGCCTTGAAGAAAGCCGATGCTCTCGCGCCAGAGCGCGTGGCGCATCGTCTCCAGATGCATCAGGTGAGTGCCGCGCGAGATCTTGATGTCGCGCTTCTCGGGCGCGTTGGAGAAGGCGTCGAACAGCCATCTCGCGTCAGCGTCGAGCATCAGCCCGTCCCATTCGCCCCGGACGATCGCAACCGGGCAGCGCACCAATGCCGGGTCGTAGGCAAGCTTGCCGTGCCACGCCTGCATGATCTCGCTGAACGGGCCGAGCGGCGTCTTGACCCCGGCGCGATCGCGCGAGCGGCTCTCCGGATCGCTGTCGAGATAGAATCGGCTCCATTCCTCGAAATGCGCGCGGGAGAGGACCGGCGGCTCGCTCGGCGGCACGTCCTCGATGAAGCGCTTCCATTGATCCTCGATGGTGACGATGCGCCAGGCGGGGAACGTGGGCGCGGTCGCCGAGCCCTGCGGTTCGCGGCGGCTGATCGGGCCGAACAGCACCAGCCGGTCGACCAGGGCAGGGTTGGCGCCTGCAAATTTCGCCGCGGGCATCGAACCCCAGGAGTGCGAAATCAGCGAGAGTTTTTCGAGGCTCTGGTGACCGAGAATGAAGCAGACCGCGGCCTCGAGTTGTGCCGCGGCATCGGCTGCGACACAGAGCGGCGGATGGTCGGCCGCGGGTTGCGACATCTCGGGATAACGGTCGGAGTGACCAAAGCCGTAGAAGTCCAATCCCCAGACGTCGAACCCCGCTTCGTTCAGGGCATCGCGCCACGACCTGCCGTCGAAGCGATGTGCGATCGAGAGGGCTGACGGAAAGGTCGCGCCGTGGACGTAGAGAACGGCCTGGCGCGGCGCATCGTGCTTGCCGCTCCCGGCGAGGAAGCGCAGGAAGAGCGACAGGCCGTCGCGTGGTCCCGGGATGCGGAAATGCTGTTCGCGAGGATCGAGCCTCGTCGCGGCCGAATAATCTGTCATGCAAAGACCAAATGATTGGATTGTCTGAGAGGATTGTCGGGACGGGACATCCCGACAACCGGTGTGGCTGTGGCTTCCGGCGGCGATTTCGACCGACGCCGGCGCCGTTCAGATCAGGACGTATTGGGCGCGCTCGCGCTTCGCGAGCAGCGGCAGCGCTTGCCCCGCGATGTAGGTCTTGAAGTAGTCGCTGTCCTGGTGTGCCTTCAGCGCCGCCTCATCCTGGAACAATTCGTAGAACAGGAATTGCGCGGGGTTGTCCTTGCCGCGGCCGATCAGGAACAGCTTGGCGCCGGGGTCCTTCTGCGCCTCAGGCAGGAAGCTGTCGAGGATCGCGGCGACCTTGTCGGCCTGTCCTTCCTTTGCTTCCCACTCCGCCACCACCAGCAGGCCGCCGGTGTTGACGGCGTCGCTGATCGTCCTTGTGCTCATCGCATAGTGCTTCATTGGTCTTCCTCCATTGCCTTGCTCCGATCGGGATTGCGAGACGGCCCACGGCGAGATGTTGGCGATCGCCATGGTCGCCGCGAACGCGCCGATGGCCGATCGCCGGGTGAACCTCACCGTGGTGGTTGGGATGTGCGAACGCGTCATGATCGTCTCCAGCTGTCGCGCGGTGCCGAACCGCAACGCGGAGATAGCCGACCGGCTTGCGATTTCAGTTCGGCAGCGGTCGAATTGTCGATGTCGTGAACATTTCGATCATGATCGAAGCGTAATGGCGCGCAGTCATGCGACAAGCGTCGTGGTTGCCAACCGCCGGAGCCGGCCATGCAGACCATCGCACCAGAACTTGCCGATCTCGCCGCCTTGATCGCCGATCCCGGCCGCGCCGGCATCCTGACGCGGCTGATGGACGGGCGCGCGCAGACGGCGAGCGAGCTCGCACGGGTCGCCGGCATTACGCCGCAGACCGCGAGCTGGCACCTGGCGAAACTGGTCGAGCGCGCGCTGCTCCAGGTCGAGCGGCGCGGTCCGCGCCGGCTCTATCGGCTGGCTACTCCGCTGGTCGCGCAGATGCTCGAAGGCATGATGACGGTTGCCGCGATCGATCCCCATCCGTCCCGGCCGCAGCCGCGGATCGATGCAGAGATGCGGCGGGCCCGGACCTGCTACGACCACATGGCCGGCGAGCTCGGCGTCGCCGTCACCGAGGCGATGCTGGAACGCGGCTATCTCGAGCTGGACCGGGAGGCCGGGGCGCTGACCGCGGCAGGAACAGTGTTTCTCGGCGAGTTCGGCATCGACTTGCGTTCCCAGCCTCGGCACCGGCGAGTGCTGTGCCGGCCCTGTCTCGATTGGAGCGAGCGGCGTCCGCACCTCGCCGGGCGGGCAGGCGCCGCGCTCGCCGCGCTGGCGTTTCAGCGGGACTGGATCCGCCGCCGGCCGCAGGGCCGCTCGGTCGAGATCACCGAGGCCGGGCTTGCGGCATTCAGGACTCTGTTTGGTGCGCGCATTTGATTTCGGAGCCAAATTTGGCTACCGGCTAACACCGTGGACACGCTCAAAGTAAAAGACGCCAAAGACGTCGAAGAAGTGGTGCGCGCGGCTATTGCCAGCGAGCAGCCGCTTGAGATCATCGGTCATGGCTCGAAGCGCGCCATCGGCCATCCGATGGCGACCAATGCCGTGCTCGACCTGTCGGCGCTGAACGCCGTCACCTCCTACGAGCCGAACGAACTGATCATCACGGTGCAGGTCGGCGCACCGCTTGCCGACGTGCAATCGCTCATCGACGCCAAGAACCAGCAATTCGCCTTCGAGCCCGTGGATACGTCACTGCTGCTCGGAACACCGGCGGCCGGGACCATCGGCGGCATGATCGGCGCCGGGCTGGCCGGTCCGCGCCGCATCAGGGCCGGCGGCGCCCGGGACCATCTGCTCGGCGCGCATGCGGTGTCCGGGTTCGGCGACAGCTTCAAGACCGGCGGCCGGGTGGTGAAGAACGTCACCGGCTACGATCTTTGCAAGCTGCTCACCGGTTCCTGGGGCACTCTGGCGGTCATGACCGAGGTGACGCTGAAGGTGATGCCGAAGCCGGAGAGCGAGCGCACCCTTGTGCTGCGCGGGCTCGACGACGTCACCGCCAACAAGGCAATGACGGCGGCGCTCGGCTCGCCCTTCGACGTCTCTGGTGCGGCACACCTGCCGACGTCAGCGTTCCGGAGCGGGGCAGGCGCGCTCGCAGAGCTTGCCGCCTCCGGGCAGCCGGTGACGCTGATCCGGCTCGAGGGCATTGTAGCCTCCGTGGCGCACCGGGCGGCCTCGCTGAGCCAATCGCTGTCCTCCTATGGGACGGTCGATCAACGCGAAGGCGAGGCCTCGCTCGCGATCTGGGCCGGCCTGCGCGACGTGGCACCCTTTGCTGCGAATGGTCCGCTCGGGGCGTGGCCGG
>NZ_LNCU01000034.1:65633-97605 GCF_001542415.1 Bradyrhizobium macuxiense | reverse complement strand
CGGCGGGCTGATCTGGCTCGCGGTGCCGCCAAAGGCCGACGCCCAGGCCGTGCTCGTGCGCAGCCGGGTCGAGGCCGCCGCCGGACACGCCACCCTGATCCGCGCTGCAGAAGACGCGCGACGTAATGTCGATGTGTTCCAGCCGCTGGCCGAAGGCCTCGCCGCGCTCGGCGAACGGGTGCGCAACAGCTTTGATCCGAAGTCCATCCTCAACCGCGGCCGGATGAGGCGAGGTGGTGCCGCATGAAGACCGAATTCTCGCTGACGCAGCTCGCTGACCCCGACATCAAGGAAGCCGACAAGATCCTGCGCGCCTGCGTGCATTGCGGCTTTTGCACCGCGACCTGCCCGACCTATGTCTTGCTCGGCGACGAACTCGATAGTCCACGTGGCCGCATCTACCTGATCAAGGAGATGCTGGAGAAGGACAAGCCGCCGACACCTGACGTGGTCAAGCATATCGACCGCTGCCTGTCGTGCCTCGCCTGCATGACCACCTGCCCGTCGGGGGTGAACTACATGCATCTCGTCGACCAGGCCCGGGTCAGGATCGAGCGCGATTATACGCGGCCGCTCACCGAGCGGCTGTTGCGGTCGGTGCTGGCCTTCGTGCTGCCGCGCCCGGGCATGTTCCGGCTCAGCATGATCCTGGCCGGGCTCGCACGGCCGTTCGCGGCCTTGCTGCCGACCCCGTCGGTTGGCGCGTCCTCCCCCGGTCTGCTGGAGCGGATCAAGGCGATGCTGGCGCTTGCGCCGCATGGCCTGCCGCAGCCGGGACCGGCAGCCGGAACCGTGTTCGCGCCGGTCGGCCGGCGCCGCGGCCGGGTGGCGCTGCTGCAGGGCTGTGCCCAGCAGGTGCTGGCGCCGCGCATCAATCAGGCCGCGATCAACGTGCTGACCCGGCACGGCATCGAGGTGGTGCTGGTCAAGGACGAGCAATGCTGCGGCGCGCTCACCCATCACATGGGGCAGGACGCGGACGCGCTTTCACGTGCGCGGGCCAACATCATCGTGTGGCAAAGGGAAGCGGACCAGAACGGGCTCGACGCCATCCTGGTCACGACCTCGGGCTGCGGCACGGTCATCAAGGACTATGGCTACCTGCTGCGCGAGGACCGCGCGTTCGCCGGTCCTGCTGCGCGAATCTCCACGCTGGCAAAGGATATCAGCGAGTATCTTGCCGGCATCGAGCTCGCGCCTTCGACGCAAAAAGGCGACGTCATCGTCGCCTATCACTCAGCCTGTTCGTTGCAGCATGGACAGAAAATCACTCAACTTCCGAAAGAATTGCTTTCCAAGAATGGATTCGTGGTGAAAGATGTGCCCGAGAGCCATTTGTGTTGCGGTTCGGCGGGGACCTACAACATTCTCCAGCCCGACATTGCGAGCAGATTGCGCGATCGCAAGGTCGCCAATATTGCGCTTGTCAAACCGGACATGATCGCTGCGGGCAATATTGGCTGCATGGTTCAGATTGCCGGCGGTACGTCAGTTCCTGTGGTGCACACGATTGAGCTTCTCGATTGGGCGACAGGAGGTCCCCGGCCAGGATTGAACTGATCGACTGCCACTCGAGCATGATCCGGACCTGGAGCATTGCGTTGGCGCAACGTTAAGGCCACGCTCCGACAGGACCATGCCCGGCGAGCGAACGGGCCGGTGCTTCCCTCAAGCCGTGCTCCCGTTCCGGCAAGCGGCCATTTCACTGCGCGCGGCGGCCTCATCAGCGGCAACAGGAGGACCACGATGGCGAAAGCGAAGAAGGCGAAGAAAAGCAAGAAGGCTAAAAAGGCCAAGAAGGCTGTAGCGGCGAAGAAGAAAACTGCGAAGAAGTCCGCCAGGAAATCGGTGAGGAAGGCCGCGAAGAAGGCCGCGAAAAAGTCGGCAAAGAAAACTGCCAAGAAGGCTTCCAGGAAAGCCGCAGCCAAGAAGGCTGCTCCCAAGAAGGCTGCCCCCAAGAAAGCTGCTGCCAAAGCAGCCCCCAAGGCCGCGCCGGCGAAAGCCGTGAAGAAGGCCGCCCCGCCAAAGGCAGCCGCGCCGAAACCGGCTCCGGTCGCGGCACCCCCTGCGCCCGAGCCGCAGCCGGCTCCGAGCTGGGCTACGCCGAGCCACGAACCCGCACCGGGTTGGGTTGCCGGCACCGCCTCCGAGAGCGGCGAGCACCACTAGCCGCATCGAGCCCGGCAGGGTTGGCAAAGTCGATTGATTGCAAAGCCGCAGCGGACGCCGCTGCGGCTTTTACCTTGCCGTCACCGTGAGACGCCGTCTGACCGCGTGGCGATCAGTCACCTGCCTCGTCGTTCGCTCGTCCGCAGCCGTTGCATTCGCTCAACCGGTGCGGGAGGCATCAGCTTGTGGTGCAAATGCAACACACGCCAGACAAGATTCGCCGGCGTGGCCGGAACGCCTAAAAAGTCGGCAGATGCTTGCCTTTTTTGCTTCTCCAGCATGAGCACGCGTTTCAGATTGATCACACGCGATTTGGTTGCAGTCGCTTATCGCACGCCCTGGGGGCCATTGGAGCTGGGCTGTCTGGAAAATAAATGGGGATCGTCATGAAGAAACTGGCTTTGTTAGCAACGGCGCTAGCAATGTTTTCGAGTTCGGCCATGGCCGCAGACTTGGCGGCGATGCCGGTCAAGGCGCCGCCGCCGGCTCCGTTCGATCCTTGGGACATCGCCTTCGGCGGCGGCTACAACAGCGACTACATCTTCCGCGGCATCACCCAATCCAACCACAATTCGGCGGTCGCCGCCTATTTCGAGCCGCGCTACAACGTCAACAAGGACCTGCAGCTCTATATCGGCCTGTCCGGCGAGAGCATCTCCTTTGCGAACCGTGCCGCCGCCGAGATCGACGTCTATGGCGGCATCCGGCCGACCTTCGGCGCACTCGCGCTCGATTTCGGCGTCTGGGGCTATCTCTATCCGGGCGGGCAATGCGCCGACAACACGCTGACCGGTGGCGTTCCCGGCGGCGGCGTCTGTCCGGTCAGCACCAACACGATCTTCCTCGCCAACGGCAACGTGATGAAGAAGGACGTCTCGTTCTTCGAGGTCTACGGCAAGGGCACTTACACTTTCAACGACAACTGGCAGGTCGGCGTCACCGAATACTACACGCCGAGCTTCCTCAACTCCGGCGCCTGGGGCGACTACGCCTCGGTCACCGCCAAGTATACCGCGCCGAGCACCGTGTTCGGCAGCAGCGGCGTCGGGATGTATGTGTCGGGCGAGTTCGGCCGGCAGTGGCTCGGCACGTCCGACAGCTTCTACGGCGTCCCGGCGTTCCCGAACGGGATCAAGTATTCCGACTACAACACTTGGAATATCGGTATCGGCTTCACCTACAAGGTCTTCACGCTGGATATCCGCTACTCCGACACGAATCTGTCGAAGGGTGACTGCAACGCCTTCACCAGCGCCTTCAACGCCGGCGGCACGACCAACGTCACGCCGATCAATCCGAGCGGCGCGGGATCGAACTGGTGCGGCGCGACCGCCGCTGTTCGGTTGACGGCCGACCTGACGGCGATGTCCAACCTGAAGTAATTTCTCCCTCAGGGGATCGATCGGGCGGCGGAGCAATCCGCCGCCCTTTTGCTTTTGGCGGTCGTGCGGCAGACTGTACCTCTCCCGCAAGCGGGAGAGGGAGCGCAGCACCTTCCGGCTCAACCCGTTCCGTCTACGACGCTGTGACCCTGGCGGCCTCGCGCAGCGCGAAGTGGTCACCGTCGCGGACCAGCGCGATGCTGCGCTGGTGGAAGGCGTCCAGCGTCGAGCGATGGCCGATCGAGACGACGGTGGTTTTCGGCAGCTCCTCGTCGATCAGTCTGTAGAGCGCGGCTTCCGACGGCTCGTCGAGCGAGGCGGTCGCTTCGTCCAGGAACAGGAATTGCGGCACGTGCAGCAGCGCCCGCGCGATGCCGAGCCGCTGCTGCTCACCGAGCGACAGCATCCGGTTCCAGTGCGCCTCCTCGTCGAGCCGGGTGGAGAACTGCGGCAGGCCAACGGCCGTGAGCACGTCGCGGACCCGCTTCGCATCGAACTGCGCGGCTTCGCCCGGATAGACGACCGCGTCATGCAGCGATCCGATCGGCAGATAGGGGCGCTGCGGCAGCATCATCAGCGTCGCATTGGCCGGGATCTCGATCGCGCCGTTGCCGTACGGCCAGATGCCGGCGATGGCGCGGAACAGCGTCGACTTGCCGGCACCGGACGGGCCGGTGACCAGCGCCCGTTCACCGGGACGGAAGCTGATACGGTTCGCCGAGACCAGCGGCGCGCCGTTCGGCAGCTTGACCAGGAGTTGCGGCAGCGCGATCTCGCCGCCGGAGGCGGGCTTGGCGTGGATCGAGGCGGGATCGTCCGCCAGCTTTTCGGCCGCCGCAATCGAACCCTCGAAGCCGTCGAGACGGGCGACCACCGCGCGCCATTCCGCCATGGTGCGATAGGCCGAAATGAAGAACGACAGCGCGTCCTGCACCTTGCCGAAGGCCTCGGCGATCTGGATCAAGGCGCCGAGCTGGACTGTCTTGCTGACGAAATAGGCCGGGCCTGCAAGCGCGAACGGAAACACCACCGCCGCCTGCGCATAGGTCCCCGTGAATGCGGTCAACCGTTTGGTCCGGCTCATGATGCCGTACCAGTTGCCGATCACGCGGCCGAAACGCTCCGACAACCGTTCACGCTCCGCACTCTCGCCCTTGAGCAGTGCGATCTGTTCCGCGTTCTCGCGCACGCGCACCAGGTTGAAGCGGAAATCCGCTTCCAGCCGCTGCTGGTCGAAGTTGAGGTTGACCAGTGGCGAGCCGATCCACTGCGTCAGCGCCGTCCCGAGCACGGCGTAGATGATCGCGCCCCAGACCAGATAGCCAGGAATCGAAATGTCGACGCCGAACAACACCAGCGGCAGAATTGTCGACAATCCCCACAGGATCACCACGAAGGAGGCGAGCGAGACGACTGCGTTCAACAGCCCGATGCCGATCGCCAGCGTCTGGCCGACGAACAGCTTGATGTCGTCGGTGATACGCTGGTCAGGGTTGTCGGCGGCATCGCCGACGAGCTGCATGCGGTAATGATTGGCCCCGTGGACCCATTCGCGCAGATATTTGCTGGTCATCCAGTTGCGCCAGCGGATCTGCAGCCACTGGTTCAGATAGAGCTGATAGATTCCAAGCACCACGGCCGCCGCGGCCAGCATGCAGAACACCAGCATCTCGCGCTTGAACGTGTCCCAGTCCTTATCCTGGAGCGCAGTGTAGAAGCGGTTGCGCCACTGATTGATCAACACGTCGAGTCCGACTGATACCAGCTCCATAGCGATGAGCGTGGCCAGCAGAATACGGCCCGGCCATTTGTCCTCGGAGTTGAAATAGGGCTTGGCGATGCGCCACACGGACGCGAGCGTCGAGCGAATGTTGTTCACAGATTATCGTCTCCGGGAAATAGGCTGCAACGGCCTGAAAAAACGGGACAATCAGGGGGATTCTAGACGAAAGTCGTAGAACTGGCATGCAAGCGTTCGCTTGTCCCGGCGTTCAAGTCAACCCTAGCATGCTCACAACGGCGAGGGGCGGGGACCTTCAGTTTTTCGCGAGGATTTGAGCGATCCTTAACGATCGTTCATTCGCGAGCCGGGGGCTTGAACATCTCAGACGGACTCCCGCGATGCGCCGGGCACGCCTTGCCTCATGCAGGCCGGCGCGCCTCATAAAAACACTGGGGGGATCCCGAGATGAATGCCTGGAATCAAATCTACAATCCGCTCGGCAATGCGGCGCTGTCGACGATTGCTGCCGCCGTTCCCGTGGTCACGCTGCTGGTCCTGATCGCCAGCGGCAGGGTGAAGGCGCACATTGCTGCCATCATTGCCGTGATCGTGACCAATCTGATCGCGATCTTCATCTTCACGATGCCCGCCAACATGTCGATCCGCGCATCGATCCTCGGCGTCGTGACGGGATTCTTCCCGATCGGCTGGATCGTGCTCAACGTCATCTTCCTCTACCAGGTGACGGTGCGATGCGGGAAGTTCGAGCTTCTGAAGCGCGCCATCGGCGGCGTCACCGAGGATCGCCGTCTGCAACTGCTGCTGATCGCGTTCTCGTTCGGTGCCTTCTTCGAGGGCGCCTCGGGCTTCGGCACGCCGGTCGCGATCACCGGTGCGGTGCTGATCGGGCTCGGCTTCTCGCCGCTTGCGGCCTCCGGCCTGTCGCTGATCGCCAACACCGCGCCGGTCGCCTTCGGCGCGCTCGGCACGCCGATCCAGGGCCTCGCCTCGGTTACCGGGCTCGATCCCTACATCCTCGGCGCGATGGTCGGCCGGCAGTTGCCGCTGTTCTCGCTGATCGTGCCGTTCTGGGTGGTGTGCGCGTTCGCCGGCTGGCGCGGCATGATGCAGGTGTGGCCGGCCATCCTGGTCACCGGCGTGTCGTTCGCGATCCCGCAATTCGTGATCTCGAATTTCGTCAACCCCTGGATCGTCGACATCGGCGCTTCGCTGATCTCGATGGGCGCCCTGATCCTGTTCCTCAAGGTCTGGCAGCCGCGCAAGCTCTGGCTATCGCCGGCGCTGCGCGGGCGTGATGAGTCGGCCGCGACGATGGCGGCGGCGAAGCCGCTCGACAAGACGCCGCTGACGCAAGGCGAACTGTGGAGCGCGCTGCTGCCGTGGATCATCGTCTGCGTGCTGATGCTGATCTGGGGCAACGGCGCCTTCAAGGCCTGGGCGGACGCCAACTTCGTCTGGCGCTATCCGGTTCCCGAGCTGCACAATCTGATCAACAAGGTGCCGCCGGTGGCCGCGAAGCCGACGCCGGAAGGCGCGATCTTCGCCTTCACCTGGCTGTCGTTCACCGGCACCGGCATGTTGATCGCCGCGATCATCTCGGGTCTGTTGATGGGCTTTTCGCCGCTCAAGCTGATCGCCGAGTATGGCCGCACCATCCGCCTCTGCGCGATCTCGCTGATCACGATCTCGGCGATGCTGGCGATCGGCACGCTGACCCGGCTCTCCGGCGTTGACGCCACTCTCGGCCTCGCCTTCGCGGCGACCGGCGTGCTCTATCCCTTCTTCGGCACGCTGCTCGGCTGGTTGGGCGTTGCGCTGACCGGATCGGATACCGCGTCGAACGTGCTGTTCGGCAATCTCCAGAAGATCACCTCGCAGCAGCTCGGCCTGTCGCCGATCCTGATGGCGGCGGCGAACTCGTCGGGCGGCGTGATGGGCAAGATGATCGATGCGCAATCGATCGTGGTCGCCTCCACCGCGACCAACTGGTACGGCCACGAGGGCTCGATCCTGCGCTACGTGTTCCTGCACTCGATTGTGCTGGCGTGCTTGGTCGGCCTGTTCGTGACGCTGCAGGCCTATGTGTATCCGTTCACCGAGATGGTCCTGAAATAGGCGCCGTCGATGAAACGAAACCCCGCGGGCGAAGGCTCGCGGGGTTTTGCTTTTCAGCAACATTTTCCGTCACGGGCAATCTGGCCAAGCGCAGACGCGTCCAATACAAGGCGCTCGTCGGAACATGGCGCCGGCGGAAGATCGGAACCGGTGCGCGGAACCAGGCTCAATGTGAGCCCGCGATGACAGGGAATGGCATGATTTCAGTCGGACGACTATTGCGGGGCGCTGTGCTGCCGATGCTGGCAAGCGCGGTGCTGGGATCGATCCCGGCGCAGGCGCAGGAAGAATTTCCGTTCGGCTTCCTGATGACGCTCGACGCTGCGCGCATGCCGGGCTCGAAGCGGATTCCCTCGATCGAGGTTGGCGATAACGGCGAAGTGTCGCTCGAGCTGTGGTGCGATGGCGGCAAGGGCCAGTTCTCGATAGCCGGCAACACCATCATCTTCGTTCCCGGCGCGATGGAAAACCGCTCCTGCCCGCCGGAGCGCGCGCAGGCCGACAGCGATCTGCTCGCAGCGCTCGGTGAGGCGACGACATGGCGGCGGCAGGGTGACTTCGTCACGCTGATCGGCAGCAGGCAGCTGCGCTTCCAGATCAACACCAACTGAGAGGTTGCGCCGCCGCCGCTACGGCGTCGCGACCAACCCGCTGGCGGTGGCGACGATCCAGCGGTTGCCCCAGCGCACGATGGAATCGACCCGCCCTAATCCGGGAACGACGTCGCCGCGGGCGGCCATGCGCACACCCTCCGGCCCTTCGAGCACGGCGGTCCCGTCGCGGACCTCGACTACCGACCATCCGGGGATGGTGGTCGGCCGCGTTTCCGGCGCCGGCGCCAGCGGCTGCTTCATCGCCAGCGCCACGGGTGGCGTATTCACGGTGGTGGGTGCGGCCGCCATCGCCGGCAGGCGCGCATTGGTCTTGGGAATGCTGCCGGTGACCAAGGGCTCCGATGCCGCAGCGGATCGCCTGGTGCCTTCGCTTCTCGGCTTGAGCTCGGCGACATGGGGGGTGGGGACTTCCCTCTGAGCGATCGGGCGAATTCTTGGGGTGCCTGTGAAATCATGCCAGCTCAGGCCACCGGCCCATCCCAGTGCGAAGGTTGCGGCCAGCGCCACCGCCGCCGCGGTGAAGGTGCGGATGCGATCGCGATAGGGCTCGCGCAGCAGCAGGGCGGCATCGTGATTTTCGCCGGAGACATCCCACAGATCGGCGGACTGATCCGGCAACCGACCATGAGCCACATCTGTTGGCCAGATGCTTCCAGGGGGAGGCGGCTCGCGGTCTAGCATGGTGTGACCTGTGTTCGGCTGCGCAATGATGATCCTCGAAACTGAATCGAGACTTAATGTTTGGTGTCCGAACTGCGGCAAAGCGCAGCCATTCTGTCGCAGGCCACGCATTGACGGACACACGGCGTCGGCCGACATTTGCGACATGAAGCCAAAGTCGCGCTGGATGACTTCACCGATGCCCGAGCCTCAGATCAGCATCGCACCGGAGGACCCGAGGCAACCGGAGCTGCGGCGGCTGATCGCCCTGTCGGATGCGTACATGCAGGCGCTGTATCCGGCAGAGAGCAATCATCTGATCGATGTCGACACACTTGCTGCGCCCGGCGCGGTGTTTCTTGTCGCACGCCGTGACGGAGAGGCGCTCGGATCGATCGCCTTTCGCATCATCGCGCCTGACCATGCTGAGATGAAGCGGATGTTCGTACGCAGCGAGGCGAGGGGGTTCGGGCTTGGCCGGCGCCTGCTTCACGCCCTCGAAGACGTCGCGCGCCGTCAGGGCATCGACCGCATCAGCCTGGAGACCGGCATCCGGCAGCCCGAGGCGATCGGGCTCTATCGCGCCTCCGGCTATCGGGACTGTCCGCCGTTCGGGAGCTATGCGGCCGATCCGCTCAGCCTGTTCATGACCAAGCGCCTCCGGTCCTGATCGAGCGCGCCCGATGACGACCGGCTAGGCGTCTTCCGCGCATGCAGTGGACGATTCCGGACGTCGTCTCCGGGAAGCGGGTCGTCGCGGCGAGCGGCGATCGCTATAGCGGTGACATGCTCGATTTCGCCGCACAATACGAAGCCTTTCAACGCCGCGATCCCGCGTGGGACGGCATCGTGTTCGTCGCGGTCAGGACGACGGGCGTCTATTGCCGCCCGGTCTGCCGCGCGCGCATGCCGCTGCGGCAGCGCCGCGTCGGCGGAGCGCGCCGGCTTCCGGCCGTGCCTGCGATGCCGCCCGGAGGCGGCGCCGTTCTGTCCGGCGTGGAACGGCACGAGAACCACGGTCGAGCGCGCTCTGGCGCTGATCGAGCAGGGCGCGCTCGATCGCGGCAGTGTCGATGCATTGGCCGACCGGCTCGGCATCGGCGCGCGGCATCTGTCGCGTCTGTTCGCCGCGCATCTCGATGCCTCGCCGCTCCAGGTCGCGCAGTCGCTCCGCGTGCAGCGCGCCAAGCGCCTGATCGACGGCAGCGACATTCCGATCGGCGTCGTCGCCCGGCGCGCGGGCTTTTCCAGCCCCCGGCGCATGAACGCCGCCTTCGCCAAGCTCTACGGTCGGCCTCCGTCGGCGCTGCGACGGAGGCGATCGCCGGATGCCACCCCGCAGCGAATGTCCGATGGAGATCAGCAATGGCCAAGACCTACGGCACCGTCAGTGCCGAACGAAAGCAACAGATGAGCGGCCTCGAATTCGTCCAGGGGCTGGCGAGCGGCGCATTGCCGCTCAACACGATCGCGCGGACGCTCGGATACGACGTTGCCGAAGCCGAGAATGGCCGCGTCGTCGTCACGCTGGTCCCGACCGATGCGCATCTCAATCCGGCCGGCACGGTACATGGCGGCCTCACGGCTACGCTGCTCGACAGCTGCATGGGGCTCGCGGTGCAGTCGACGCTCGACGCCGGCACCAGCCAGACCACGCTCGAATTCAAGGTATCGCTGGTGCGCCCGATCTCGCCGGACACCGGTCCGATCAGGGCCGAGGGGCAGGTCCTCAATTGCGGCCGCCGCATCGGCACCGCCGAAGGCAGGGTCACCGACGACAAGGGCCGCTTGCTGGCGCACGGCACGACGACGTGCCTGATCTTTCCGGCCTGACCTGGCGCTGCGCCGCCGAGGCCGACATCGACATGCCGGCGCAGCGCTTGCCGCCGAACTTCACGGCAAGCGCTGCGACCGTCATTGTTATCAGCGGGCGGTCTCTGTCGACTCCTGCATGTTGTTCCAACCCGCCGGCAACGCACCGTCGGGCCGCGTCGCGGGACCGTCATGCTCAGGCAAGCGAATCAGGCCGAGCTGAAGCATCGCGGTCAGCGCGTCCTCCTGCCCCAATTCCTCGGCGATCCGTCCCTGCTGCACACGCAGCACGGTGGTGCCGGCGAATTTCATCTTGCGGCCGGAAGCCGCAGGGATTGAGCCCAGGCGGAAGTCGCTCAGCGCCGGACCCGTATGGGTGCCGCCGCCCTCCCATCGGCCGACGACGTAGTCACCCTCCGCGATGAGCTCGCCGACGCCCCAGAAATTGAGATCTGGAAAGGCCTCGCGAAACTCCGTGATGAACTTCAGGACCTCGGCGCGTCCTCGCTTCGGCTCGTGCATCGGGTAGTGCACGACTATATCAGCGGTGGCGAGCTCGTTGACTACTCGCGGATTCCAGGGATTTCCCCAGAACTCCTTGAACCAGCGGGCCACCACGCTCTTGTTCTCTTCTGACATCGCATCGCCTCCATCAGCGCATCGCCGGTTTCGCGTTCGATCGCCACCGGCGTTGTTTCAATGCGCGCAGTAAGCAAGCGGAGACGTGCTTCACACCACCCGATTCCAGATCAGGCACGCGGCAAGACCAAAAGTAGATTTCGCCCTGCTGCTGCAGTGTTTGGCGCAACTGTCCGAATGTCGTCGATCACTCTGGAATCGGGTGGCTCGCAGATCTCGGACGCGCAAGCGTGCTGCGACCGCAGCGGAACACATCATACGCTACTTCGATGCTATCCCGCGCAACGCGGTGACGGACTGCGGCCTGAGTTCACGCCCGGGCAGCGATCAGGAACGTCGTCGCCTAATCGACGCCGTGCTTACTTCCACACCGACCTGTCGGCGTCCCAGCGCTGGCCCTTGAATTCCTTGATCAGGGCGTCGATCGAGCCGTTGTCGTCCTTCGGCTCGCCGCCTTCCTCGTCGCTGCCGGTGTCTTCGGTCAGGTTCAGCTTCGCACCGGTGCTATCGTCCGTGGTCGTGGTCACGGGGCTCGAGACCCACAGGATCAGCTTGTCGGTGCTGCCGGGCTTTTCCGGCGAGACCAGCGCGGTGATCTCGAGATTGTCGGTGAGGCCGAGCGCGGGATAGATCGGGCTCGGCCGCTTCAGCACCAGCTTCAGCTTGCCGGTGTTGGGTGCCCACGATGCGGATGCCGGCTTGGCCGACAAGGTCTTGGCCAGCACGTTGGAAATCGTGGTCGCGATCTTGTCGCGGTTGATCTTGTCGCCGTCACGCCAGTCGGCGGCGGCGAAGCGGATGGTGCGGTCCATCTCGATCACGCCGCTGGTCCAGCCCGCCGCCGTCACGCCGGGGGCGGATTTCGCCTTGGCGAGCAGCGCCGCGGCGTGCTCGGGATCGACGGTGAGGTTGATCGTCTGCTCGCCGGCGCGCATCGCATCGCAGGTCACCGCGAGGCTCGATGTGCTGACTTCGACAGCCTCGCCCTTCAGGCTCTTGAGGAAATCGGCCGCAGCATCGAGCTTGACCCGCACGCCGACTGATTCCGGAGAGACGTCGGTGAAGTCCTTCGGTTGCGCCGTGATGGCGTCATCGGAGTTCTGATTGTCCTGGAATTCCCTCTCGCTCAGATCGGAATTGTCCGACGAGGCCACTTCGGTCACGTTTTGGCCAATCGTGATCTGGCCCCGGAACTCGAACGTGTCGCCGGTCTGTTTGCGGGTCAGCTTGACGGCGACCGGCTGCTTGTCGGCGACGCTCTGCGTGCTGCCGGACAGGGTCTGGCCGTTGACGGTGAGGTTGGCGACGAAGCGGTCCTTGCGGTCGGAACCCTTTGCGGCGGGATAACAGACATCGAGCACGGCCGCGGTGACGGTCTTGCCCTGGCGGGTTTCCTTCAGGATGACGTCGGCATTGCCGTCCATCAGGCCATCCATCGCGGTGAAATAGCGGGTTTCCGGTCCGCCCGTCCCGGCCTTGGGTTGCAGTTTGATCTGGGCAAGAGCCGGCGCCGAGACGGCGGCAAGACCGAGCAGCAGGAGCGGGATCGCGCGCATACGATGAGTCCTCGAAGGGCAGAATCGGTTCCGTCGTAACTACCAAACCTCTGTGTCATTGGCCAAAAAAGAAGGCCGCCCGGAGGCGGCCTTCGATCTCGATGCGGATGTGCAGACCGGGCTTAGAAGCCGCCCATGCCGCCCATTCCACCCATGCCGCCGCCCGGCATCGCCGGTGCCGCCTCCTTGGGCAGTTCGGCGACCATGGCTTCGGTGGTCACCAGCAGGCCGGCCACGGAGGAGGCGTCCTGCAGCGCAGTGCGCACCACCTTGGCGGGGTCGATGATGCCCTTGTCGACCATATCGACATAGTCCTCGGTCTGGGCGTCGAAGCCGAAGGTCTCCGACTTGTTCTCGAGGATCTTGCCGACCACGATCGAGCCCTCGACGCCGGCATTCTCCGAGATCTGGCGGAGCGGAGCTTCGAGCGCCTTGAGCACGATGTTGATGCCGGCCTGGACGTCGGCATTGTCGTTGGTGAGACGGCCGACCGCCTTCTTGGCGCGCAGCAGCGCCACGCCGCCGCCGGGCACGATGCCTTCCTGCACCGCGGCGCGGGTCGCATTCAGCGCGTCCTCGACACGGTCCTTCTTCTCCTTGACCTCGATCTCGGTCGCACCGCCGACCTTGATCACCGCGACGCCGCCCGCGAGCTTGGCCAGACGCTCCTGCAGCTTCTCACGGTCGTAGTCCGAGGTGGTCTCCTCGATCTGCGCCTTGATCTGGCCGACACGGGCGTCGATGTCCTTCTTCTTGCCGGCGCCCTTGACGATCGTGGTGTTCTCCTTGTCGATCACGATCTTGCCGGCGCGGCCGAGCATGTTCACCGTGACGTTTTCGAGCTTCATGCCGAGGTCTTCGGAGATCAGCTGACCGCCGGTCAGGATCGCGATGTCCTCCAGCATCGCCTTGCGGCGATCACCGAAGCCAGGTGCCTTGACAGCGGCAACTTTCAGGCCACCGCGCAGGCGGTTGACCACCAGGGTCGCCAGCGCTTCGCCCTCGACGTCCTCGGCGAGGATCAGGAGCGGACGGCCGGACTGCACCACGGCTTCCAGTACCGGCAGCATGGCCTGCAGGCCGGAGAGCTTCTTCTCGTGCAGGAGGATGTAGGCGTCCTCGAGCTCGGCGGTCATCTTCTCGGCGTTGGTGATGAAGTAGGGCGACAGGTAGCCGCGATCGAACTTCATGCCCTCGACGATGTCGACCTCGGTCTCGAGCGACTTGTTCTCCTCGACCGTGATCACGCCCTCATTGCCGACCTTCTGCATCGCCTGCGCGATCATCTTGCCGATCGCGACGTCGCCGTTGGCCGAGATGGTGCCGACCTGGGCGACTTCGGAGGAGGAGGCGACCGGCTTGGCGCGCTTCACGAGGTCCTTGACCACGGCGGCGACCGCGATGTCGATGCCGCGCTTCAGGTCCATCGGGTTCATGCCGGCGGCAACCGACTTGCCGCCTTCGCGGACGATCGCCTGCGCCAGCACGGTCGCGGTCGTGGTGCCGTCACCGGCGGTGTCGTTGGTCTTGGACGCGACCTCGCGCAGCATCTGCGCGCCCATGTTCTCGAACTTGTCCTCGAGCTCGATCTCCTTGGCGACGGTGACGCCGTCCTTGGTGATGCGCGGGGCGCCGAAGCTCTTCTCGATGACGACGTTGCGGCCCTTCGGGCCGAGCGTCACCTTCACGGCATTGGCGAGCACGTCCACGCCGCGCAGCATGCGGTCGCGGGCGTCTCCAGCGAATTTTACGTCTTTGGCAGCCATTGGTTGACTCCTGTCAGCTTTGAATGAGGCGCTCGCCGCTTCCGCACTCGTCATCGCCCGGCTTGACCCGGCGATCCATCTTTCGAAGAGCAATGGATGCCCGGATCATCTGGCGCGAAGACGCGCTTCGCGCTTTCGTCCGGGCATGACGACGGTGGGTGTGGCAGCCGCGCGGTTGAATGACGATCAGACCAGCACGCCCATGATGTCGGACTCCTTCATGATCAGGAGTTCCTCGCCGTCGATCTTGACCTCGGTGCCCGACCATTTGCCGAACAGCACGCGGTCGCCGGCCTTGAGGTCGATCGGGATCAGCTTGCCGGCCTCGTCGCGGCCACCCGGGCCGACGGCGACGATTTCGCCCTGGGAGGGCTTTTCCTTGGCCGTGTCCGGAATGATGATGCCGCCCTTGGACTTCTCCTCGGCATCGATGCGCTTGACGACGACGCGGTCATGCAGAGGACGGAATTTGGATTTAGCCATGACGTTCCCTCTTGAAGGCTGGTTTCAGATCCGGTTCATCGAGACCGGCGTTGAATGACGGTCCGATCGGCGCCGGGCAGGATGCCCGACCCACTTAGCAATCATGGTGCTAGAGTGCTAATAGCGCGCTGGGAAATATGGCTTGGCGCCGTTTCTGTCAAGCAAACCGGGGTTAAGGCCTTGGTGAGGCCAATATAGGATGGTGGTACCGAAACAAAATCGTAGCGATGCCGTAATTTCGTCGGACGTCATTGCTCCGCCTTACGTTTTACGCTTGGCTGCAGGACGGGTGCGGCTGGGACATTGTCGGGGGATACATATGATCAGGTCACTCAACGCGCGATTGGTCGCACGGTTCGCGGCTGTCTCCGCGCTGACGATAACTCTGGGGGCTTGTGGCAACATGAGCCTGCCGTCGTTGTCGTCGAATTCCCCGCCTCCGCCCACCGAACCGGGCATGGCGCCGGAGATGCCGGCATCGATTCGCGCGGACGAGATCGTCGGCCGCTGGGGCCTCGCTTCCTACCAGAATCCGGCCGACCGCGCCCGCACCGAGGCCGCCGCGCGCGGCCAGTGCAAGCAGCCTTACGTGATCGGCGCCGGCCAGAACGGCGGCGTCATCATGCATCTGGCCGACCAGGCCACCCCGCAGGAACTGCACCTGAAGGGTTCCCCGAGCGGCAAGAACTATATCGGCCCGCCCGGCCCGACGCCCGGCGAGCAGGACCGCGAGATCGTCTCCTTCGACGGCCGCGTCCTGATCACCCGCTTCATCGACAAGGACGCCGCCACCCGCTACGGCAACATGGTCTACGTCCGCTGCGCGCCGAAGGCGTGAGGCACAGCACGATTCTTCAGAAATCGGTGCCGCGTCGGCGGTGCACCTCTCCCCTTGTGGGAGGGGTCGGATTGCATCGCCAGATGCAATCCGGGTGAGGGATATCTCGCCACGAGTCGACTCGCTCGATTGAACTCGCGGAGAGAGACCCCTCATCCGTAGCCGACGCCACGCGTCGGCGTCATTTAACGGACGGCGGCCGTAGGCCGCCCATGCCACCTTCTGCCACAAGAGGAGAAGGGAAGAGGCACTCTCGTTGGAGCAACAAAAACGCCGGCCCTTGGGGCCGGCGTTTTGATCTGTCTCTGACTTGACGCTCAGTTGAACAGCGCGTCGATGTCGTCCTGCGAGGCGTGGCCGGCGTCGCCGTCGAGCTTGGGGCCGTTGAGCAGGCGGGCGTCGCCCTCGCGGGTGTCGATGATCGGCGGCACGTGCGACTTGATGGCGTCGACGCCGCCCCAGATGTTCATCATCTCGGAGATGTGCTGCTCGATGAACTTCATCGTCTGCATCACCTTGCTGATGCGCTGGCCGGTGAGGTCCTGGAAGTTGCATGCCTCGAAGATCTGGACCACGCGCTCCTGGATATCCTCGCTCAGCCGCTTCTGCTGGTCTGGCGTGACGTTCTTCGACAGCGCGGTCGCGGCCTGGTCGATCGCCTCGACGGCCTCGAGGATCTGTTGGGTGGCCTGTTCGGTGCCGCCGACGACGGCGCCGAGCTCGCCATTGACCTTGGCCATCTCCTCGCCGTTGAAGCTCTTGCCGTGCAGCACGGCGATCTCGCGCTTGGTGCGGCTGATTGCGTCGTGGATCAGGTCGAGCTCGACCTTGAGCTTCTCGCACTGTTCGACCTGGGCGCGGTAGGTCTCGAGCAATGCGTGCGCTTCGGCGACTTCGCGGGCTACGACGGCTTCGGCGCTTTCATTTGTGGCGGCGCGCGGCGCGGCCATCTGGGCGCGGATCGAGCGAAGCTCGGCCATGATCTCGCGATGCATCGGTCCGATATCGGCCCCGCCGACAGCCTCCGGCTCCGGCATCGCGACATCGCCCATGACGGCCTGTTCGACACGAAAACGCTTGCGCTTCACTGACATGATTTCATTCCCGCCCCATTTCCTGCGCCCGTTCTAGACGGAGGCGATTTAACGTGAGGTTCACGCGGGAACAGTTGGGTGCGCATGACATGATGCGCGCTCAAACCAAGGGTTAACCATGCGGCTTGCGCATTCACCCAAAATAAACGCTACGCGGCAAAACCGTCCGCGCGTGACGACGTGGTGAATCGAAACGCCCGCAGCGTTTACCAAACCGATGCGTTTTTCATTGCTTATTGACCACGTGCAACGGCGCGAGTCCTGGCGCCTTCGCCAAACACGTCACGACGAAACAGTACAGAGTACGTCGATGTTGAACAAAACCAAGCTTGCGCTGCTCGGCGGCGCCTCTTTGCTCATTGCACTTCCGCATCAGGCCATGGCGATCGACGCGGCGCAGGTCTCCGAGCCCACGGTGTTCTACGCCAACCAGCCGGCGCCCCCACCGCGGACGCGCGCCGCCTACGCGCAGCCGCAGCATTCGAACCTCGGCGGCGGCTTCATCGAATTCCTGTTCGGCGACGGCCCGTCGGCGCAGGCCTATCAGCAGCAGGTGTATCAGCAGCAGCCCGCCTATTACGGCAACCGCCAGGCACTGCCGCCGATGGATCCGCAGCAGCAGATGATCTACCAGGAGCAGGAGTCGCAGGGCGATCCCAGGCTGCGTCCGTTCGATCCGAAATACGAGAAGCAACTGGTCGACTATCAGGGCAAGGAGCGCGCCGGCACCATCATCATCGATACGCCGAACAAATTCCTCTATCTGGTGCAGGGCGACGGCAAGGCGCTGCGCTACGGCGTCGGCGTCGGCAAGCCGGGATTTGCCTGGTCGGGCGTCAAGACGGTCTCGGCCAAGCGCGAATGGCCGGACTGGACTCCGCCGGCGGAAATGCTGGCGCGTCGTCCCGACCTGCCGCGGCACATGGAGGGCGGCCCGGAGAATCCGCTCGGCGCACGCGCGATGTATCTGGGATCCTCGCTCTATCGCATCCACGGCTCCAACGAGCCCTGGACCATCGGCACCAACGTCTCCTCCGGCTGCATCCGGATGCGCAACGAGGACGTCATCGACCTCTATGGCCGCGTCAATGTCGGCGCCAAGGTCGTCGTGATGTGATCGCAACCAATCGGTGAATCAAAACGGCCGCTCGATGAGAGCGGCCGTCTTTCGTTTGAGCTGACGCGATCAGGCGTAGTCGCTGCCGTTGTCGCCGCCGTCGTCGAATCCGTCGTCATCATCGTAGCCGTCGGAGTCCTGATCGTTGTCGGCGTAATTGTTGTCGTCGTTGCTGTTGTTCGAGGCCTGGTCGACCAGGCCGGCGCGGGAAGAGTCGTTGTCGCGGCCGGACGAGTTGATGTCGTTGATCCCGGCGTCGCGCGCCAGATCGCTCGACGACTGGTCCCCGCCCCACGGACGGGTGCCGCCGCCGAGGCCGCCTGCGTCGGCAAGGGACTGGTGGCTGCCGCCGCCACCCATCATGCCGCGGATGCTGCTGAGCAGCAGCCCGCCGCCGACCACGCCGGCCGCGGCTGCCGCCGCGGTGCCGAGGAACGAGCCGCCACCGCCGCCGAATGGCGGCTGCTGCGGAGCGCCATAGGACTGGCCGTAGGGTTGAGCCTGGCCGTAGCCGCCTTGACCATAGCCGCCCTGGCCATAGCCGCCGCCTTGCGCGTCGCGCATCACCTGGCCCGAGTTCCAGACCGGGCGGCTGCCCGGATCCCGATTGGCCATGTCGGGCGCGCGCACCGGCGGCACCGAGCCGTGCGACTGGCTCTGCCCGAACACCGCGTCGCGCATCGAATCGAGGAAGCCGCCGGATTGCTGCTGCCCGCCCTGCGGCTGGGCGACCGCGGCCTCCAGTTCCTGGATGCGATCGTGCGCGCGCTTCAGCGCCTCGTCCTGCACCAGCGCCGTCTGCACCAGCGTGTAGACCGCGTTCGGCGCGGTGCGCAGGCCCTGCACGATCGCCGACATCGCCTCGTTGTCGCGCGGGGAATTCTCCAGCTTGGCGAGCCGGTCGAAGAGATCGTCGATCAGTTGGCGTTCTTGCGGTGTCATGGCGTTCTCCATCGCGTCGAAGCTTCGAAGCGCGCCCGAGATGTAGGCGGGTTTTGTGGCGCAAGGAGTGGGGTCGCGAATTAAATTTCCGTATGCGACAAAACGACCGGACTATTGTCCTGAACCGTGTCAGCTCAGTGTAACTTTATTCAGGGCGAGCAGCGCCGGGAAATCGTCGCTTGCGAGATAGGCATGCTCGGTCTCGCGCTGCGTCGTCAATGGATCGAGTGCCGTTAGCGTCTCGTCGACGAAGCCGGGGTGGCACATCACGAGACCATCCTCCGGCAGCCCCTCGAGGAAGCCGCGCATCAGCGCGCCGAAGTCCGGCGCGCGCGTAAAATCATAGGCGCCGGCGAAGGCCGGATTGAAGCGCAGGCCGAGTTTCGCCGCTTTCTTGCGGAACTGCGCGCTGAGCGTATCCAGCACGAGCGCCTTCGGCGCGGCGAGCCGCTGCGAGAGCGGGGCGTTGCGTCCGCCCTGGCGCACCCAGGCGTCCGGCGCACGCTCCTTCACCGCGCGCAGGAAGCCGTCGCGCACCTGTGGAAACAGTTGCGCATGCTGATGGCCGTCGACGAAGTCAGGCGCGCGGCCGAACAGCTCGCGGAAAGCGTCAAGCTGCGCCAGCACTTCGGCATGAACGAGCTCGGCGTCGAGCCGCCGCAACATCCCGCCGCGCAACAGCTTTGGGAACGGCAGGAACATGTCCCCGTCCAGCGGACGGAAATGCAGCGTCAGCGGCCGGAACGGCGCGGTCAGCGTCACGTGCAGCCCGATCGCGCAGCGCGGGCTCTTCGCCATTGATGCCTGCAGCGCAGCCACGGCCTCGCGGCCGATCGCTGATGTCACCGTCATCACCGAGGTCGCGTTGAGGCGGCCGCGCTCGATCAATTCGCGGATGGCGCGGTTGACGCCGTCGCTCAGTCCATAGTCGTCGGCACACAGCCAGATACGGCGCGGCGCTGTCGCATTCATTCGGCCGCGGTCCGCTTCGTCGCGCTTTCGGCCGTCGCACCGTCGGCGTGCTTCTCGGTATGCTCGGCGACGAAGTAGATTGGCCGCGCTTTCAGTTCAGAGAGGATCTTGCCGATATATTCGCCGACGATGCCGATCATGATCAGCTGCACGCCGCCGATCGTCATCAACCCGACCACGAGCGAGGGATAGCCGGGCACCTGCTTGCCGGTGGTCCACACCTCCCACACGATCGACAGGCCGAACAGGAACGCGCCGACGGCGAGCAGCACGCCGAGCAGGCTCGCGAAGCGCAGCGGCGCGACCGAGAACGAGGTCAGGCCCTCGATCGAGAGGCCGATCAGCCGCCCGGCATTGAAGGTGGTGACGCCATGCGCGCGGGGCGCCGGTTCGTAGTCGACGCGGATCTGCTTGAAGCCGATCCAGCTCGCCAGTCCCTTGAAGAAGCGATTGCGCTCCGGCAGCTGACGGAGCGCCGCGGCGGCGCGCGGCGACAGCAGGCGGAAGTCGCCGGCGTCCTCGGGGATCTTCTGCCGTGCGCCCCAGTTGATCAGCGCATAGAAGCCGCGCACCGCAAACCGCCG
Source organism: Bradyrhizobium macuxiense (assembly GCF_001542415.1). Taxonomy (GTDB): domain Bacteria; phylum Pseudomonadota; class Alphaproteobacteria; order Rhizobiales; family Xanthobacteraceae; genus Bradyrhizobium; species Bradyrhizobium macuxiense. The sequence goes on along the minus strand of NZ_LNCU01000034.1, from coordinate 77,118 downwards.
CGCCGCCGATTCATTGTCGCGATTGGCCTTCGCCGTGTAGACCACGTCATAACCGTCATCGATCCAGTGCGCGACCAGCCGTTCCACCAGATCGGGCGAATGCTGGCCGTCGCCGTCCATGAACAGCACCGCGCCGCGGCGGGCGTGATCAAGGCCGGCCATCAGCGCCGCCTCCTTGCCGAAATTGCGCGACAGCGACACCACCTGCACGTCGAGCGTATCGGCGGGAAGGCTGCGCGCGATCGCCAGCGTCGAGTCGATGCTGCCGTCGTCGACATAGACCACTTCGCAGGACAGGCCGTAGCGGACGCGCAGCGTCTTGGCGAGCGCGATCAGCCGCTCGTGCAGTGCCGAAAGTCCTGCGGCCTCGTTGTAGACGGGCACGACGATGGACAATCCCTGCGCCGCGGCGGTCTTGGCGGTCGTGGTCAGGCTGGAGACGTCAGAGCCCAGCATCATCGATCAGGTTCCAGAACTAGAGCGTTTTCGAGCGAAGCGGACTTCCGGTTCGCGTGACAAAAACGCGTCAAAACAAGAGTTCCCTTGAGGAGAATATGCTACCGCCCGCCAGCTGACGCCAGCCTGAACAGACTGCGGACTCATTGTCGCAGGAACGCCTCGAGTTTGGCGAACAGCGGATTCTCGCGATCGAACACATAATCGAGCGAGACAACCGACACCGTGTCGGCGCCGTGCTCGCGCAGAAAGCTGCCGAGCGCATAGAGCTTCCCGGGTGGGCAGTGCAGCGTGAGCATGCCGGACGAGGTCGGCCCGCCGAACGGGGCGACCACGCCGAAGCGGTTATGTGCTTCCATGAGCAGCGCATCATTGCAGCCGGCGAAGCGGGTGCGGACCTCGCGGTATTTGTTGGCCCGCGCACGCGCTGCGATGTGGTCGAGAATCACGCGCGCGGTCTCGCGGGCGCCGTTCGACCAGTCGGCGTCCTTCGACGCCACGAGATTGGCCTGGCTGCGCAGGATCACGCCGTCGTCGAGCACCTTCAGCCCGTTGGCGGCGAGCGTCGCGCCTGTCGTGGTGATGTCGACGATCAGTTCGGCAGAGCCTGCCGCGGGCGCGCCTTCGGTGGCGCCGGCGCTTTCGACGATGCGGTAGTCACTGACGCCGTGCCTGGCGAAGAAGCCGCGCGTCAGGTTGATGTATTTGGTCGCCACCCGCATGCGGTGATTGTGCTGCTCGCGGAAGCCGCTTGCAACGTCGTCGAGATCGGCCATGGTGCGGACGTCGATCCAGGCCTGCGGCACCGCGACCACGACATTGGCGCTGCCGAAGCCGAGGGCGTCGATCAGCAGCACGCGCCGGTCGGCATCCGGGATGTTCTCGCGCACGAGATCCTCGCCGGTGACGCCGAGATGCACCGCGCCGCGCGCCAGGTTGGCCGCGATCTCGCTCGCCGAGAGATAGGCGATCTCGACATTGTCGAGGCCGGCGATGGTGCCGCGATAGTCGCGGGCGCCGCCGGGTTTCGACAGGCTCAGCCCGGCGCGGGCGAAGAAGCCTTCCGCGTTTTCCTGCAGGCGTCCCTTGGAGGGAACGGCGACGACGAAGGGCGTGCTCATGCGGCGCCTCCGTTGGCTGCGGCCTTGGCGTGCCTGGTCATCGCCTCGATCCATACCGAGAAGCCGACCGCGGGGATCGGATTGGCCGAGCCGAGCTGAGTCATCAGGCCGTCGTAGCGGCCGCCGGCGACCAGCGGCTCGGAGCCGTTGCCCGTGGCGTGCAACTCGAACTCGAAGCCGGTGTAGTAATCGAGGCCGCGCCCGAACGAGGTCGAGAACCGCGTCTTGTGGGTGTCGATGCCGCGCGCGGCCATGAAGCCCACGCGGCTCTCCAACTGGTCGATCGCAGCGGCAAGGTCGAGCCTGGCGTCGTCGGCCAGCGTACGCAGTTGCGCGATCGCATCGTCGGGGTCGCCTGCGATCGACAGGAAGCGCTTGATGGTCGCGACCGCATCGCGCGGCAGCGCACCGGCCTTCAATGTCGATTGCTCGAGGAAGCGGTCGGCGATCTCGGCCACGGTGCGGCCGCCGACATTGGTGGTGCCGGCGATCGACATCAGATCGGTGACCAGCGCCAGCGCCGCCTTGCGGTCGGAGCCGGCAATCGCGGCGAGCACGCCCTCATATTCGTTGCGGCCGGGTCCGGTCTTGAGCGTCAGGCGCTCGATGTCGTCGACCAGCGAGACCTTGCGGTTGAAATCCTTGATCAGACGTCGTCGCCACACCGGGTAAAGATCGAGCGCCTCGAGCAGCGCGTTGAACAGCGCGACGTCGCCGGTACGGATTTCGACGTCCCTCAACCCGAAGGCGGTGGTCGCTTCCAGCGCCAACGCCAGCATCTCGGCGTCCGCCGCGGCGCGGTCCTGACGGCCGAAGGATTCGATGCCGGCCTGCAGGAACTGGCTGGGTTGGCCGTCGCGATAGCGGAACACCGGGCCGAGATAGCTGAAGCCCGCCGGCTGGCCGGCACGGGGGGAGGCAAGGTAGTCGCGCGCCACGGGGATCGTGAGGTCCGGGCGCAGGCACAGCTCCTCGCCGGTTGCATCCGTCGTCAGGTACAGGCTCTTGCGTATGTCCTCGCCCGACAGATCCAGGAACGGCTCGGCCGGCTGCAGGATGGCGGGCTCGGACCTGACATAGCCGGCCTGTGCGAACGACAGCAGCAGCGCATCCGCCCAGGAGGCGGGCGCGGTCGTGCGTGTTGCAGCAGCTTCGGTCATCTCAAGGTCCAAAAAGTCCGGAAATCCGGGTTCCGGCGCGAGTTCCATGGGCGTTGGCGCAGCCCTTACCATGCCCGTATCAGGGTTTCGACAGGGATCGGCCAAGTGGCTTAATGATTGCGTGCGTTAACGATTTTACGACAGCTTGGCTAGGGGCAGATGTTCCGTTGATGTCCCCCACAGCCACCGCGGGCTACGCAGTCCTTCCCCAATCCCCCAGCGCCGCCTGCACCAGCGCCAGCGCCGCCACGCCGGCGGTATCCGCCCGCAGGATCCGCGGGCCGAGCGCGAGGCGGAGGATGTTGGGCTGGCGCGTGAGCAGCGTGCGCTCTTCCTCGGCGAAACCGCCCTCCGGCCCGATCAGGACGTCGATTCCGGCATTGGCGGCAGTGGTCGCCTGCAGTGCTCGCACGGGATCGGCCACTTCGGCAGCCTCGTCGCAGAACACGAGCAGGCGCGCCTGGTCGCGGGCCGCCAGGAATCGATCCAGCGCGACGGGATCTGCCACCTCGGCGAGCGAGATGATCCCGCATTGTTCGGCGGCCTCGATCACATTGGCGCGCATCCGCTCGCCGTTGACGCGCGAGACCTGGGTGAAGCGCGTCAGCACCGGTTGCAGCCGCGCCGCGCCCATCTCGACCGCCTTCTGCACCATGTAGTCGAGACGCGCATGCTTCAGCGGCGCGAACACATAGGCGATATCGGGCAAGCGATCCTGCGTGCGCATCTGTGTGTCGATCGTCAGGGTATCGGCCCGCTTGCGACCAGAGATCGCAGCGCGCCATTCACCGTCGCGGCCATTGAACACCAGCACGGTGTCGCCGGCGGCAAGCCGCAGCACGTTGCCGAGATAGTTGCTCTGGTTGCGGTCGAGTTCGACAGTCGCGCCGGCGCTCAGGGCGGCGTCGACGAACAGCCGTGGGCTGCGAAAATCCAGTTCAGGCATATTTGATTGTCCGCTTTCGGCCGCTTCTAGCCTAAAGGTCTAGAATCCGGGAACAATTTAATATGTCCAGCGCGGCCCTACGCCGCGCTGTCGCCCAAATCCACGGGTTGTTAAGGCTTCGCAGGAATCGTAAAACGCCCCCAAAATTCGTTGCTTCGTTTTGATGCGCTGGGGTTGCCTGGACCTTATTGCCGGAGAAATGCTCTCGATGATCCGCCGCCTGATCGTGCTGACTGTTGCCGCGACCGCCCTCTACGCAGGACAGGCCGTGGCCCAAGGCGCCTTTCCGGCCCCGCTGCCGAATCAGGCCGGCACCGCTAACGATCCGGCGTTTCCGCCGGTCAATGGCGGACGTGCCGGCACCGCTTCCGATCCGGCGTTTCCGCCGGTCAATGGCAGGCGCGCCAGCACTGCCCCCGATCCCGCGTTCCCGCCCGTCAATGGTGCGCCGGCGGCCAGGGTCGGGACGCAGCCATCGGCATTTCCGAGCAACGGCGCTGCGCCCATCGCCGGCGGCGGACTCTCGTCGCCACCACCGCCGGGAGCGGCCGGAGGTGGCCCTGCCGACGCCTGCATGAAGAACTTCGTTCCGCTGCGCGAGGAAGCTGAAAAGCGCGGCAAGTTGATCAAGGCGGCGAGCGATCGGCACGCCGGGCCCGACGAGGCCTGTAAGCTGATCCGCAACTACAGCCAGGCCGAGGTCAAGATGATCAAATATGTCGAGACCAACGCGAGCAAGTGCGGAATTCCCCCGCAGATCGCCGATCAGCTCAAGTCCGGCCACAAGAACACCGAAGGTCTCCTGACCAAGGTCTGTAACGCCGCGCAGCAAGCCCAGGCGCGCGGACCCGCGGGTCCGACGCTCAGCGACGTGCTGGGTTCCTCGGCATCGGTGCCGGAGGCGACGCCGACCAAGAGGGGCGGCAGCACCTTCGATACCTTGAACGGCAACGTTCTCACCCGATGATTGACCGCACATGAGCGACGTCTCCGCCCGCGTTGCCGACTCCACAGGCAACTGGGTGGACACGCATGCGCCGGCGTGGTCGCGGCCCTATCTGCGGCTGGCGCGCTACGACCGGCCGATCGGCTCCTGGCTGTTGTTGATGCCGTGCTGGTGGTCGGCGGCGCTCGCCGCCGGCGTAGCGCACGACGTCCGTTCCTTGCCGCTCGTCGTCGTCCTGTTCTTCATCGGCGCCTTCGTGATGCGCGGCGCGGGCTGCACCTGGAACGACATCACCGATCGCGATCTCGACGGCAAGGTCGAGCGCACCCGGTCGCGGCCGATTCCGGCCGGGCAGGTGACCGTGACGCAGGCAGTGATCTTCATGGTGCTGCAGGCGCTGATCGGGCTTGCGGTGCTGCTGGAGTTCAACCGCTTTGCCGTGATGACCGGCATCGCCTCGCTCCTGATCGTCGCGATCTATCCGTTCATGAAGCGCATCACCTGGTGGCCGCAGGTCGTGCTCGGTCTCGCCTTTTCCTATGGCGCGCTGATGGGATTCGCGGTGACCTTCGCGCGGATCGATGTCGCGGCGGTTGCGCTCTATGCCGGGTCGATCGCCTGGGTGATCGGCTACGACACCATCTACGCGCATCAGGATGCCGAGGACGATGCGCTGATCGGCGTGAAATCCACCGCGCGCCTGTTCGGCGCGCGAACCCATCGCGCGCTCGTGGTGTTCTACGGCCTCGCTGTGGTTCTGATCGGAGTGGCGCTGGCTGTCGCGGGCGTGAGTTGGGCGGGGTGGATCGGCCTTGCCGTCTTCGCGGTTCATCTCGCCGTGCAGATCAGACGGCTCGACATCAGCAATTCCGCGCTCTGCCTGCGCATCTTCAAGTCCAACCGCGACGCCGGCTTGCTGCTGTTCGCAGGCCTTGCCGTCGACGCGGTGATGCGCGCCGTATAGCTTTTGTGGAGCGGGTCAGCGCGCCCTGTTCGCATCATGCGTAAGGTGAGCGCGCTGGTGGTGCGATGGGCACCATGTCGCGAGGACGCGGACATGTGACTCACTGGCCGCGCAACATGCTCGCTGTCGTCCCTGCGAAAGCAGGGACCCATAACCACGAATGTCTATTGTTGCGCGAGGGTGGAACGACGAATCTCGCTCACAACGTCCGCCGTGGCGTATGGGTCCCTGCTTTCGCAGGGACGACACTGACTATGCGGCGCATGAAGCGCGATGAAGCGATGACGTTAATCCCGCGCGATGATCTCGCGCTCGCCGCGATGGACGCTGGCTTCGTTCAGGCGAAAGCCTGTGCGGCGGCGGACCAGGAATTTCGGGCGGCGGCCGCGGATCGCAGTGCGGCGGCGGCGGCGCGGGGCCGGATCGCGCGGAGCTTCCTCGGTCAGTTGCGGAAGACCGAAGATGTCGCTCCACATCTGCCAGGCGGAAGTGATTTCGTCGGCATCCGTGCTGGTGCCGAGCGGGATCGTGAGCGCAGGATCGCGGTGAACCAGCACCAGCATCTGCGCGTCGTCGATGCCGCGCACCGCGACACCGAGGAAATCGCTGACGCGAACGTTGACGGCCATCCGCATGCCTTTGACGGCACGGCGCAGCACGACGCGTTCGCGATGAAGCTCGACCTGCCGCGTGCCGCCGTCCGCGCGCACGTCGTGCGCATGGAAGCTGAGCGGAAGGGAAAGAGGGTCGAGCCGCAGTGCACGGCTCGACCCGGCGGAATTGATTCCGCCTGTTGGTGTTTGACGCCTCACGGCTTTATCTCCCCGCCGGGATTATGTTCCCGGTCGATGCGTGAGACCTTAGCCGAGCGATTTCCGTATCAGCTTAAAAAGCCTGGTTAACCCGATGTGACCAGCGCTGCTTCTGCCGCCATGATTGACAAGACGTTGGCCCGCATGATTGACGAAGCCTTGCCCGGATCGCGAGAATCTTTGTTGTCTTCCGGGCTAAAGTGCTTGAAATCCCTGTGAATCCGGCACATCTGGTGGGTTCGCCGACCTCGTTCCGACCCCGTCCAATCCGCAGGAATTTGTTCGTGAACTCTTCACCATCTGCATCGCGACACGGTGATACCTCCGATCTGTTTGACCAAACCGGCTTGAGCGAGCTCGCTCAGCGCTTGGTCGACGCTGCCAAGCGCGCCGGCGCCGATGCCGCCGATGCGGTCGCGGTGCGTGGCATCTCGCAAGGCGTCGAGGTGCGCGACGGCCGCGTCGAGGAAACCGAGCGTTCCGAAGGCGACGACGTCGGATTGCGCGTGTTCGTCGGCCAGCGCCAGGCGGTGGTGTCGACCAATGATGTCAGCGGCGACGGGATCGCGAAGCTTGCCGAGCGCGCGGTCGCGATGGCGCGCGTGGCGCCCGACGACAAATATGTCGGGCTGGCCGATCCGGCGCTGCTTGCGCATGACTTCCCCGATCTCGATCTGCTCGACCGCACGGTTCCGGCCACCGCCGAACTGGAGCAGCGGGCCATCGAGGCGGAGGCCGCAGCGCGCGCGGTCAAGGGTGTCACCAAATCGGGCGGTGCATCGGCCTCGACCGGGATCGGCGGTATGGTGCTGGTCACGTCGACCGGCTTCCATGGCTCCTATCTGCGGTCCAGCCACAGCATCTCGACGACGGCGATCTCGGGTGAAGGCACCGGCATGGAGCGCGACTACGACTTCACCAGCGCGCTGCATGCAAGCGATCTCGATTCACCGACTGTTGTCGGTCGCAAGGCGGGCGAGCGCGCGGTGGCGCGGTCAAATCCGCGCAAGGTCGAAACCTGCAAGGTGCCTGTCGTATTCGACCCGCGCGCTGCGGGCTCGATGATTGGCCATCTCGTCGGCGCCATCAACGGCGCCTCGATCGCGCGCAAGACCAGCTTCCTGAAGGACCGGCTCGGCGAGCAGCTGTTCTCGAAAAATATCCGCATCATCGACGATCCGTTGCGGGTGCGCGGCCTGCGCTCGCAGACCTTCGATGCCGAGGGCGTCAAGGTGAAGAAGGTCGCGCTGATCGATGAGGGAGTGCTGACCACGTGGCTGTTGGACTCCGCGACCGCTCGCGAGCTTGGCCTCGTGACGACAGGGCATGCCCATCGCGGCGTGTCGTCGTCGCCGTCGCCGGGGGCGTACAATCTGCACCTAGAGCCCGGCACGGTGACGCCGAAGGAATTGATCTCGGACATCGCCCAGGGATTCTATGTGACGGATTTGATCGGATCCGGTGTCAACGGCGTGACAGGCGACTACAGCCGCGGCGCGTCCGGGTTCTGGATCGAGAACGGCGAGATCACCTATCCCGTCAGTGAGGTGACTATCGCAGGCCATCTGCTGCCGATGTTCAAGTCGCTGGTGCCGGCGAACGATCTGGAATTCCGCTATAGCGTCAACGCGCCGACGCTGCGCATCGAGGGCCTGACGCTTGGTGGACGCTGATACGGACGACTGGACCAAGGCGCGCGATGCGGCCTTGCTGACCAGGGCGGTGCAAGAAGCGGGGCGGCTGGCGCTGTCGCTGTTTCGGACCGAGTTGAAGAACTGGATCAAGGGCGCCTCGTCGCCGGTCTCCGAAGCCGATATTGCGGTCAACGACCTCTTGGAGGAGCGGCTGCGCTCGGCGACGCCGGATTACGGCTGGTTGTCGGAGGAGAGCGCCGATGACGCGACCCGGCTCGGCAAGCGCCTGACCTGGATCGTCGATCCGATCGACGGCACCCGCGCCTATCTGGCCGGGCGCGAAGACTGGTGCGTCAGTGTGGCGCTGGTTGAAAAGACCGCACCGGTGCTCGCGGCGGTGTATGCACCGGCGACCGAGGAATTCTTTTTCGCCGCGCGCGGGCAGGGGGCGACCCGCAACGACACCTCCGTGCACGCAAACGCCGGCACCGATTTCATTTTCCCGCGCATGGCGGGGCCGAAGCCACTGGTGCAGCGGCTCAGTCCGACGGCGGACGAGATCGCGCTCTATCCGCGGATCGGATCGCTGGCCTTGCGGCTGTGCCGGGTCGCCCAAGGTCATCTTGACGCCGCCTTCGCGGGCGGGCAAAGCCGCGACTGGGATCTTGCCGCGGCGAATTTGATCGTGCAGGAAGCGGATGGTAAGATGACTGCACTCTCGGGGGACGCGATTGAGTACAATCGCCGGGAAGTATCGCATGGGGTGCTGGTGGCAGCGGGACGTGATCGTCATGCACGTATTGTCGAGCATTTTCGACATCGTCCATTGCCCTGAAACGCCATCGATCCACGCCGCGCGTCCGACGAGCACGACCAGACTTGTCATTCGACCTGTGAAGACCACGATCCATTTTGTTTGCCGGGCATCTCGTTAGGAAAAGGCCATCATGTCAGACAATGCCCAGCCGCAGTTGCTTCATCTCGTCATCGGCGGCGAGTTAACCGACCTCGAGCACAATACTTTCAAGAACCTGGACGAGGTCGAGATCGTCGGCGTGTTCCCGAACTATGCGACAGCCTATGCAGCCTGGAAGGCGAAGGCGCAGCAGACGGTGGACAACGCCCAGATGCGCTATTTCGTCGTTCACCTCCACCGGCTGCTCGACCCGGAGCAGGATACAAAGCACTCCCATTGAAACGCCTTTTTCGCGATTTGCTGCGCAGCGCCTTCGTGCAGCGCGCGCTGGGTGTGCTTGCGGCCGAGTATTTGCGGCTGGTCTGGCTTACCAACCGTTTCAGCTACGACCCATCAGACGTCTATGAGCAGGTCGAGCCGATGATGCCGGCGATCTTCGTGTTCTGGCACGGCCAGCACCTGATGACGCCGTTCATCAAGACCAAGAACAGCTACCGCGCCAAGGTGCTGATCTCCCGGCATCGCGACGGCGAGTTCAACGCCATCGCGGTCGAGCGACTCGGAATCGGCACCGTCAGAGGTTCCGGCGACCATTCCGGCGCCTTCAACCGCAAGGGCGGCGTCGGGGCCTTCAAGGAGATGGGCCGGGCGCTCGAAGAGGGCTGGAACATGGCGACCACCGCCGACGTGCCGAAACGGGCGCGGGTGGCGGGTCTCGGTCCCATCATGCTGGCGCGCGAGACCGGCAGGCCGATCCTGGCGCTCGCGATGGTGACCAGCCGATTCATTCGGTTGAAAAACTGGGATTCCACCACCATCAATTTGCCATTCGGGCGCGGCGCAGTGGTAGGTATTGAGCCGGTTTACGTGCCGCCCGATGCCGACGCCGAGACCATGGAAAAGCTTCGGCAGCACGTGGAGTTTCTTCTGAACGAAGCGACCCGACGCGCCTATGCAGCGGTCGGGCGACCGGAGGCCGCGTTTGGCTAGCTCGCTCCCGATGACGTTGCGTATGTATCGCAAGCTGTCGTCTGCGATGGTGCCGCTGGCACCTGCCTTGATCAAGCGCCGGCTCAAGCTCGGCAAGGAAGATCCGGCGCGGGTCGGCGAACGGCGCGGCATGAGCGACGATGTCCGGCCGCACGGTCCGCTGGTGTGGATCCACGGTGCGAGCGTCGGCGAGGTGCTGGCGGCCGCGGCGCTGATCGAGCGCTTGCGCGCGTTCAACCTGCGCATCCTCCTGACGTCAGGCACGGTGACTTCGGCGGCGATCGTTGCCAAACGTTTCCCGCCCGATGTGATCCACCAATACGTCCCGTATGACTCGCCGCGCTATGTCGCGCGCTTCCTCGATCACTGGCGCCCGTCGCTGGCGCTGTTCATCGAATCGGATCTCTGGCCGAACCTGATCCTGTCGAGCGCCGCGCGGCGGCTGCCGATGGTGCTGATCAACGGGCGGATGTCGCAGCGCTCGTTCCCGCGCTGGCGTCGCGTCTCCAACACCATCTCCGCGCTGCTCGGCCGGTTCGACATCTGCCTCGCCCAGTCGGATACCGACGCCGAACGCTTCGCCGCGCTCGGCAGCCGCCGTGTCGTCACCACGGGCAACCTCAAGCTCGACGTTCCCGCGCCGCCCGCCGATCCCGCCAAGCTGGAACGGCTGATGTCGGTGACGCGCGGGCGTCCGATCGTGGTCGCCGCGTCCACCCACCCGGGCGAGGAAGAGATTTTGATCGAGGCGCACAAGACGCTCTCGGGTTTCTTCCCCGGACTGCTCACGGTGATCGTGCCGCGCCACGCCGATCGCGGTGAAGCGGTCGCGCGCCTGGTGACGGCTGCCGGCCTACACCCCGGCCTGCGCTCGCATGAGGACCTGCCGGTGGCGACCACCGACATCTATGTCGCCGACACGATGGGCGAGCTCGGCCTGTTCTACCGGCTGGCGCCGATCGTGTTCATGGGCGGCTCGCTGGTCGCGCATGGCGGCCAGAATCCGATCGAGGCGGTGAAGCTCGGTGCTGCCATCGTGCATGGTCCGCATGTCTTCAATTTCACAGAGGTCTATGACGCACTCGATCGCGCCGGTGGCGCCCGGCGCGCCGACGATCGGGACGTGCTGGTGAAGCAGCTCGGCCAGTTCCTTGCCGACCCAGCGGCGCGGGACGCGTCGCTTGTGGCGTCCGAGCGCGTCGTCGACCAGCTCGGCGGTGCGCTGGAGCGCACGCTCGGGGCCCTCGAGCCCTATCTGTTGCAGTTGCGGCTCGAGATGGGAGCCGCCAATGCGTGAGCCGGCCTTTTGGTACCGGCCTTCGTCTTGGACATCGCAACTGTTGAGACCGCTTGCCGCGCTTTACGGCGCGGTGGCCGCACGGCGCATGCAGCGCGCCGGCATCGATGCGGGGATACCCGTCTTTTGCATCGGCAATTATCACGTCGGCGGCGCCGGCAAGACGCCGACGGTGCTGGCGCTTGCGAAGCTGCTGCGCGAGCTCGACGAGCGGCCGGTGGTGCTCAGCCGCGGCTATGGCGG
>NZ_LNCU01000034.1:62846-65607 GCF_001542415.1 Bradyrhizobium macuxiense | reverse complement strand
CGCCAGCCACACGGCTGATGATGTCGGCGACGAGCCGCTGATGATGGCGGCGACACTGCCGGTCGTGGTGTCGCGCGCGCGTGCCGAGGGCCTCGCGCTGGCGCGGGCGCAGGGCGCGAGCGTGATCCTGATGGATGACGGCTTCCAGAACCCGTCCGTGGTCAAGGATGCCTCCCTGATCGTGATGGACGGCAATCGCGGGATCGGCAATGGCTGCGTCATTCCGGCCGGACCCCTGCGCGCGCCGCTGCCGCCGCAGCTTGCGCGCACCGATGCGCTGATCGTGGTGGGTGAGGGGAATGCGGCGCAGAACATTGCGGCGGAGCTCGCCTCGCGCGGCAAGCCGGTGCTGGCGGCGCAGCTGAAACCGGACGAAGCTTCATTGGCAGTGCTGCGCGGCAAACGCGCTCTCGCCTTTGCCGGCATTGGCGATCCCGCGCGCTTCTTCAACACGCTGCGGTCAAGCGGGGTCGAGGTCGCGCGGAGCCGTGCCTTCGCCGATCACCACGCCTTCACGAAGGGCGAGATCGACGAACTCGTCGCGGACGCTCGCCGTGACGGCTTGACGCTGGTGACGACGGAAAAGGATTTCGCCCGGCTGCGCGGCGCCGACGGCCCACCTGCCTGGGCAGAGGCGATCGTGCCGTTCGCGGTGACGCTGCAGTTCGCTGATGTGGCCCTGCTGCGGCGCCTGGTGACCGATCAGCTGTTCAAGGCAAAGGAGAGGAGATTGCGCAAGTGAGCCTAGCCTTCGTGAGCCTAGCCTTGCGGCTTGAGCGCACCGGGGAAATGTCGCTGCAGCACGGCGCTCGGGACCGCATAGGCTTCCTGCAGGTCGACGCTCCAGTATTTCAGTTCGTCGAGCGGAATCCGTGCATCGGTGACCGCACAGCGCACATAGGTGCCGGGCGAGATCACGCGGAAATCGCCATCGAGATATTGCACCTGCGCCTCGCCATGGCCCGAGGGACCGAACTTGTTCAGCACGATTGAGCTCTCCGCCTTGCCTCACATGAGGCTTACTGAATGTTCATGAAGCCGTCTATCATACATAGGGCGGCGTGTCCGTCCGTTAAACCACCGACTTGTGATCATTTGGCGGCGGACGCGCATGGTAGCCTTGCAGCCATGGTTCGCTGTGTTTCCAGGGCCATAACGAGCCGGCCGGATCGGATGCGCCTCAAGTCAGTCTTCACCTTTCTGACGATTTTCGCCGCGCCGGTCGCGGCCGCGGCGCCACTTCCGGCCCCGCATCAGGTCGAGATCCCCGAAGGCACCGTCACGCTGCATGCGCAGCTCTACCGGCCCGACGGCGACGGACCGTTTCCGACCGTCATCGCGCTGCATGGCTGCGCCGGTCTCGCCAGCCGCACCGAGCCGGTGCTGCCGCGCTACCGGGACTGGGCCGAGCAGCTGCTGAAGACCGGTCACGCGGTGCTGCTGCCGGACAGCTACGGCTCGCGCGAGCTCGGCCCGCAGTGCCGCATCAAGGAGCATCAGGTCCTGATCCGCCGCCAGCGCGTCGCCGACATCAATGCGGCGCGGCAGTGGCTGGCGCAGCAGAAATGGGTGGCGCGCAGCCGCATCAGCCTGGTGGGTTGGGGCAACGGCGCCGCCGCCTTGCTTTGGGCGGTGCGGCCGCAATTGTGGTCGCGTAACATCGAGCCGGATTTCCGCTCGGCGATCGCGTTCTATCCGGATTGCCGCACCTCGTCCGGTCTCGGCTGGAGCGCGCGGGTGCCGACGCTGGTGCTGATCGGCGGGCGCGACGACGTCTCCTCACCACTGGCCTGTCACCAGATGGTCGACGGCGCGCGCGGCCGCAGTGCGCTTGCCAGGATCGTGGTCTATCCCGAGGCCTATCATGGCTTCGATCGCGCCAACGTGCCGCTGCGCGCGATCGGCGTCTCGTCCGATGCCGCGACCATCGAGCACGGTCACGTCGGAACCGACGCGGATGCCCGCAAGGACGCGCAAAAGCGCGTCGCCGAATGGCTCGCGCGGTAGAGCGTTTCGCGCGAGGTGGACACCAGCTCGCGTGAAGAAAACGCGTCAAGGCAAGAATCTAGAACAGGCTGCCTTGATCGACCGGGTTGACGATCCGCTTGGGCGCTGCGGGCTTGGTCTCGCGAGGTGCCTTGGGCTCGCCGGGCGTTTTGGGCTCGCTCGCGGGCGCGGCGGCTGTCGCCGGCGGCCGGTCGGCATCGGCGGTGGCGGCGACGCGGCCGTCCGCGAACTCGATCGAGAGATTGGCGCCCGGCCCCACGGCGGTAGCCGAATGAACCGCATGGCCGTGCTCGTCACGCACCAGCGCAAAGCCGCGCGCCAGCACGCCGCGATAGGACAGCGCCGACAGCAACTGCCCGCTATGGGCAACGCGCGCCTCGAGCCGTTGCATCGCGGTTGCGAGCGCACGGCGGGCGCGCTCGGCGAGGCGGTGGGCGCGCTCCAGATCGCGCGCGATCGCGGTGCGCTGCGCCTTCGCGTTGGCGAGCTTCGAGGCTTTCAGCCGGATCTCGAGCCCGGCAAACCGCTCGCGCCGGCGATGCAGCAGCGAGCGCGCCGACAGGTCGATGCGTTCGCCCGATGCGGTCAGCCGCTGCCGCGCATGGGCGACCTGGCCGCGCAGCACGCCGATGGTGAGCCGTGCGCTGCTGGCGGCAAAGCGGCGGAAATGCGCGTGCGTGTTGGCCTTCAGCCCGCGCGGCAATCCCGCGCCGAGGTGATCGAGCCGCTGTCTGGGGATCGCGAGCAACTCGTT
>NZ_LNCU01000034.1:39375-62832 GCF_001542415.1 Bradyrhizobium macuxiense | reverse complement strand
GCCTCCTGGCCGCGCTGCCAGCATACCATGACGCGGCGGGCGAGCGCGGTGACCTCGACGAACAGCTCGCTCCGCACCGGCACCGCCATTTCGGCGGCGGCCGTCGGCGTCGGGGCGCGCTTGTCGGCGACGAAATCGATCAGCGTGATATCGGTCTCGTGGCCGACCGCCGAGATCAGCGGAATGTGGCTGTCGGCTGCGGCGCGGACCACGATCTCCTCGTTGAACGACCAGAGGTCCTCCAGCGATCCGCCGCCGCGCGCGACGATCAAGAGATCGGGGCGCGGAATCCGTCCACCCTCGGGCAGCGCGTTAAAGCCGCGAATCGCCGCTGCGACCTGTTCTGCCGAGCCTTCGCCCTGGACCTTGACCGGCCAGACCAGCACGCGGCGGGGAAAGCGATCCTCGAGGCGATGCAGGATGTCGCGAATCACGGCGCCGGTCGGCGAGGTGACGACGCCGATCACTTCCGGCAGCCAGGGCAGCAGCTGCTTGCGCGCCTCGTCGAACAGGCCTTCGGCGGCGAGCTTCTTCTTGCGCTCCTCCATCAGCGCCATCAGCGCGCCGACGCCAGCCGGCTCCAGCGATTCGATGACGATCTGGTATTTCGACGAATTCGGATAGGTCGTGAGCTTGCCGGTCGCGATGACCTCGAGCCCTTCCTGCGGCTTGAAGCGCATCCGGGCGTGGGCGAACTTCCAGATCACCGCCTCGATCTTGGCGTTCTCGTCCTTCAGCGCGAAATAGCAGTGACCGGAGGAGTGCGGGCCGCGAAAACCGGAGATTTCGCCGCGGACGCGGACATGGCCAAACCGGTCCTCCACCGTCCGTTTCAGGGCCGAGGAGAGTTCCGAGACGGTGAATTCAGGCGCGTTGACGAGATTCGGAGCGGCGGTCATTTAACTAATAGAATCGGGGTTTTCGACCTCGTGTGCAAGGTCCGACCGCCCCATTTCAAGCGTCGAATCACATATCCACATCCGATCGAACCGCGCATTGCCGCGGTCCGGCGCCGTGCTAAACCGAACAAAATGGCCTTACAACCCCTCAATCGGCGATCCCTATGAACATTCTCCTGCTCGGTTCCGGCGGCCGCGAACATGCGCTGGCGTGGAAGATCGCAGCATCCCCGCTGGTGGCGAAACTCTGGTGCGCGCCGGGCAATGCTGGAATCGCGCGCGAGGCCGAGTGCGTCGCGCTCAATGTCGCCGACCACGCGGCGGTGATCGAATTCTGCAAGCGCAACGCGGTGGACCTGGTCGTGGTCGGGCCGGAGACGCCGCTCGCCGCCGGCATTGTCGACGATCTTGCCGCCGCGGGGATCAAGGCATTCGGGCCGCGCAAGCAGGCCGCGCAGCTCGAAGGCTCCAAGGGATTCACGAAGGATCTCTGCAGCGAGTTCAACATTCCGACCGGCGCCTATCGCCGCTTCGACAATGCCAACGACGCGCTCGCTTATGTCCGGGCGCAGGGCGCGCCGATCGTGGTCAAGGCCGACGGCCTTGCTGCCGGCAAAGGCGTCGTGGTCGCGATGACGCTGGCTGAGGCCGAGGCCGCGATCGCCATGATGTTCGAGGGCGCGTTCGGCTCGGCGGGCGCCGAGGTCGTGATCGAGGAGTATCTTGAGGGCCGCGAGATCAGCTTCTTCGCGCTGTGCGACGGCGACACCGCGATCCCCTTGGCGTCGGCGCAGGACCACAAGCGGGTGTTCGATCACGACGAGGGCCCGAACACCGGCGGCATGGGCGCCTATTCGCCGACACCGTTCGTGACGCCTGAGGTGCACGACCAGATCATGGCGCGGATCATCCTGCCGACGGTTGCCGGAATGAAGAGCCGCGGCATTCCGTTCAAGGGCGTGCTTTACGCCGGCGTGATGCTGACCGCACAGGGCCCGAAACTGTTCGAGTACAATGTCCGCTTCGGCGATCCCGAATGCCAGGTGCTGATGCTGCGGATGATGTCCGACATCGTGCCGGCGTTGCTGGCCGCCTGCGACGGGCAACTGAAGAACTTCGATCTGCGCTGGTATCCCGAGCCCGCGCTGACCGTGGTGATGGCGGCGAGGGGCTATCCCGGCGACTATGCCAAGGGCACGCGGATCGACGGGCTCGATGAGGCCGCCAAAGTCGAAGGCGTCGAGATCTTCCACGCCGGCACGGTGGCGAAGGACGGCGCTGTTCTCGCCAATGGCGGGCGCGTGCTGAATGTCTGCGCGATGGGCAAGACCGTGACCGAGGCGCGTGACCGCGCCTATCAGGCGGTCGATCGCATCAAATGGCCCGACGGCTTCTGCAGGCGGGATATCGCCTGGCAGGCGGTGGAGGCGGAAAAGGCGAAGGCCTAACCGCGTTGTCATTGCGAGGAGCGAAGCGACGAAACAATCCATCTATCCCCGTGTGGAGATATGGATTGCTTCGCTTCGCTCGCAATGACGGCGATTAAAGCAAATCCCCGCCCGCGGCGCTCGCGGTGGTGCCGTGCTCGCGGAACGCCTTGATGACGTTCTTGCCGATCTTCCACTTGTGCACCTCGTCCGGGCCGTCGACCAGCCGCTGCGAGCGCACCTGGGTGTACCATTTCGCGAGCGGCGTATCCTGGCTGAAGCCGAGCGCGCCGTGGAGCTGGATCGCGGTGTCGATCACCTTGTGCACCATGTGCGCATGGAAGATCTTCGCGATCGAGTTCTCCTGCCTGATATCGAGACCGTTCTCGGCCTTGTAGGCGATGTGCAGCAGCATCAGCCTGCCGATATAGAGTTCGCTCGCGCAGTCGGCGAGCATGAACTGCACGGCTTGCCGATCGGCCAACAGCTGGCCGAAGGTCGAGCGCTTGGTGACGTGGGCGACTGCCATGTCGAGCGCGCGCTGCGCCTTGGCGACGTTGTGCATGCCGTGGCGCAGGCGGCCGTAGGCGAGGCGGTGCTGGCCCATGTTGAAGCCGTTGCCCTCGCCGCCGAGCAGATTGTCGGCTGACACCTTCAGATCCTTGATCTCGATCTCGGAATGGCCGCCATGGATGACATCGTCATGCGGTCCCTCGATCGCCATGTTGGCGACGTTGCGCTTGATGCGGTAGCCGGGGTTCGGCAGCTCGACGATGAAGGTCGAATATTGCTTGTGGCGCGGCGCGTTCGGATCGGTCTTGGCCATCACCAGCGCCATGTCGGCGACGCTCGCCGACGAGGAGAACCACTTCTCGCCGTTGAGGATGTAGTTCTCGTTGCCGTCCTTCACGGCCGTGGTCTGCATGCCGGTCGCGTCGGCGCCGGCTGCTTTCTCCGTCATCGAGAAGCAGATGCGCTTCTCGCCGTTCAGCAGCGGCTTGAGGAACTTCTCCTTCTGATACTCGGTCCCGTGCGCCAGGATCGTCATCATCGAGGCGTCGTCGGGGCCCTGCGTGTTCAACGCGAGCGCGCCGAGCATGCTTTCGCCGAGCTCCATCTGCACCAGCGCATTCGCCAGCGGGCCGAGCCCCATACCGCCATACTCCCTCGGCACGAACGGGCACCACAGGCCTTGCGCGCGGGCCTTCTTGCGCAGCGGACCGAGCACGTCGGCAAGCGGCTTGGTATCGAGTTCCTTCTCCGCGGGAATGCACTCGTCGTGCACGAATTTGCGAACCTTCTCGCGGATCGCCTTGGCTTCGGCCGGAATCTCGAAATCTATCGACATGGCACTTCCTCGCTTCGTGTTGTTGTTGCTTGGGCTCGGGGATGGCATAAACCCCGCTCGAGCCAGCGGCAACGCCGAACAAAGTTTGAAGCAGGGCGCCGCGAAGGGAAGGAGCCACCGATGCCTGATCTCGCTGATCTTTTTCCCGGCTATGCCTCCGAATGGATCAACACCTCGCAGGGCCGCATCTTCGCTCGCGTCGGCGGCAAGGGGCCGCCGTTGTTGCTGCTGCACGGGTTCTCGTCGACCCATGTGATGTGGCACGAGGTTGCGCCCAAGCTCGATGACAAATTCACACTGATCATCGCCGACCTGCCGGGCTACGGCTGGTCGTATATGCCTGACAGCGACGCGAACCATACGCCCTACACCAAGCGCGCCATGGCCAGGACCATGATCGAGGCGATGGAGAAGCTCGGTCACGTGCATTTCGCGCTCGCCGGCCACGATCGCGGCGGCCGCGTGTCGTACCGCCTGGCGCTCGATCATCCGGGCCGGCTTTCGAAGCTCGCGGTGCTCGATATCGCGCCGACCTATGATTACTGGCAGAAACTGAACCGGCTGTCCGCGCTGAAGATCTATCACTGGGCCTTCCTGGCGCAGCCCTATCCGCTGCCGGAGACGCTGATCTCGGGCCAGGGCGAGTTCTTCCTGAAGGAGAAGATGGCGAGCCAGACCAAGAGCAAGACGCTCGATGCCATCGACCCGCGGGCGCTGGAGCATTACCTCGCGCCGTTCCGCGATCCCTCGCGCATCCATGCGATGTGCGAGGATTATCGCGCCGGCGCCTATGCCGACTACGAGATCGACAAGGCCGATGTCGATGCGGGCAAGAAGATCACGATCCCGATGCTGGCCCTGTGGGGCGATGCGGGCGTGGCCAGCGCCGCGACCACGCCGCTCGACACCTGGAAGAGGTGGGCGACCAATGTGAGCGGCGCGCCGGTGGACTCCGGGCATTTTCTCACCGAGGAAGCGCCCGATGCGACCGCGAAGCTGCTGCGGGAGTTTTTCCTGGCGGGGTAGCTCTTTTCCTGCACCGTCATCCCCGCGCAAAGGCTCGCCTTTGTCGCTGGAGGTGCTCGCCTCTTCGGCGAGCCTCGAAGGATGCACGGCCCGGCTGCGGCCGATTCATCCTTCGAGGCTCGCAAGCGCTCGCACCTCAGGATGACGGGGATAGCTTTGTTGCGCGGCGAACTGCGTAGCTCGGATGAAGCGAAGCGAAATCCGGGACGATCTCCGCGGAGGGATTTCGCCAGATTGCGCGGAGCCTGTCATCGGGCGCGCGTTCGCGCGACCCGTTGGCTCCATCCGGGCTACGGGCGCCCCTACCGCCGTGCCTTGAAAAAATCCTTCAGCAGCGTCGCCGCCTCGGTCTCGCCGACGGCGCCATAGACCTCCGGCACGTGGTGGCAGGTCGGCTGCGCGAAGAAGCGCACGCCTGACTCGACGGCGCCTCCCTTGGGGTCGGCGGCTCCGTAATAGAGCCGGCGGATACGGGCAAAGGAGATCGCGGCCGCGCACATGGTGCAGGGCTCGAGGGTGACGTAGAGGTCGCAATCGACCAGCCGCTCGGTGCCGATCGCCTCCGCAGCCTGCCGGATAGCCAAGATTTCGGCATGGGCGGTGGGGTCGCGGTCGATCAGGGTCCGGTTGCCGGCCTTGGCGATCACCTCATTGTCCCGCACAATCACGCATCCGATCGGAACTTCGCCCGACTTTCCGGCATTTTCGGCGGTTTCAAGCGCCAAATCCATGAAAGAAGGGGCCGACATGCCTCGTATCATCGGAAGAAACCTGCTAGTAGCGTCGCCTTCAGCAAAAGTGGATACCGGTTTTGCACCAGTCGCGCCCTAAATGGTGCGCGTATCGCCGGTTGCCCTGCGCACCAGTTGAACCTTCAGGCGAGATTATTCATGCCCCGCGACAGCGACAAACACAACGATTCCCCGCGCGGCCGGCGTGACCGGGGTGGGCCCGGCAAGGGCCGCCCTGGAGGCCGCGGCGGATCGGACAAGCCGTTCGGCAAGCGCAGCTTCGGCGGCAGGGGCGATCGCGACAAGCGCTCCTTCGGCGACAAGGGGGAGGGACGCTCGTTCCGCCGCCGCGAAGACGGTGATGCACCGCGCCGCGACTATGGCGACCGGCCGCGCTTCAAGCGCGACGATCGGGGGCGCGATGACAGCGAGAAGCGTCCGTTCAAGCCGCGCGGCGAACGCCGTGATTTTGACCGCGATGATCGTGCCCCGCGCGGCGACCGCGGTGGGCGGCCCGCCGGACGCTTCTCCGACAAGAAGTTCAGCGACAAGCGTCCCTATGGCGATCGCGACCGGGAAAAGCGTCCCTATACGCCGCGTGGTGAGCGCGATGGCGAGAAGCGCTCCTACGCCCCGCGCGGCGAGCGGGCGGAGCGCAAGTTCGACGACAGGAAGTTCTCGCGCGGTGACCGCGACAAGCGCTCGTTCGGCGACAAGGGCGAAGGCCGCCCGTTCCGTCGCCGCGAGGATGGCGATGCACCGCGTCGCGATTTCAGCGATCGGTCGCGCTTCAAGCGCGATCGGGAATTCGAGGGTCGCGATCGGAGCGACGAGAAGCCCTGGCAGAAGCGCGAACGTATGCCGCGCGATGACCGCGGCGGCGAGCGGCCGCGCTTTTCGCGCTCCCGCGACGATCGCGAGCAGGGCGACCGTCCGTTCCGCGAGCGGCCGAAGTTCAGCCGGCCGCGCTGGGATCGCAAGGGCGACTCCGGGGATCGCGAAGATGAAGGTGGTGACCGTCGCGACAATCGCCGCCGCGAACGGCCGGAAGGCCGCATGGACTGGCAGGAACATCCGCGCAGCGAAGGGCGCTTCTCCGACCGTCCGCGCCGCGACAATGAGGACGACAGCAAGGTCTTCGCGAAGCGCCCGGCCTTCGGCGGCCGTGGCGCCTACCGTGAGCGCTCTTACGATGATCGGCGTCCCCGTCCCGAGCCGAAGCCGAAGAAATCCGGCGAGCGCATCGCGAAGGTGCTGGCGCGCGCCGGTCTCGCCTCGCGCCGCGACGCCGAGGAGATGGTGACGCAAGGCCGCGTGACCGTGAACGGGCGCGTGATCAATTCGCCGGCGCTCGATGTTACCGCCAACGACGTCGTGGCCGTGGACGGCGCGCCATTGCCGCCGCGCGAGCGGACGCGGCTGTTCATGTATCACAAGCCGCGCGGGCTGATGACGACGCATGCCGATCCGGAAGGGCGGCCGACCGTGTTCGACAATCTGCCGGAAGGCCTGCCGCGGCTGATCTCGGTCGGCCGGCTCGATTTCAACACCGAGGGCCTGCTGCTGCTGACCAATGACGGCGGCCTCGCGCGGACGCTCGAGCTGCCCGACACCGGATGGCTGCGGCGCTATCGGGTGCGCGCGCATGGCGAAGTGACGCAGGCGCAGCTCGACGAGCTGAAGAAGGGCGTCGAGGTCGACGGCGTCAAATACGGCCCGATCGATGCGACGCTGGAGCGCGACCAGGGCGCCAACGTCTGGGTGGTG
This sequence comes from Bradyrhizobium macuxiense, assembly GCF_001542415.1. Classification (GTDB taxonomy): domain Bacteria; phylum Pseudomonadota; class Alphaproteobacteria; order Rhizobiales; family Xanthobacteraceae; genus Bradyrhizobium; species Bradyrhizobium macuxiense. The sequence continues at coordinate 55,634 of NZ_LNCU01000034.1, read as the reverse complement.
TTCGCGATCCGCGAAGGCAAGAACCGCGAGGTGCGCAACGTGATGGCGCATCTCGGCCTGGAGGTGAACCGGCTGATCCGGGTGTCCTACGGGCCGTTCCAGCTCGGCGAGCTCGAGGAGGGCAAAGTCGAGGAGGTCAAGACCCGCGTGTTGCGCGAGCAGCTCGGCGAGAAGGTCGCAAAACTTGCCGGCGCCGATTTCGCCCGGCCGGAGCAGCGCGAAGCCGGAGATGATGGCGACGCGCCGCGCGACAAGAAGCCGTTCAAGGCGAGCAAGCGCGAGTCGATCAGTGACCGCAAGGGCCGCCGCGTGCTGGTGCAGCGCACCGGCAGCGAGGAAGCCCGCGCCCGCAACGAGGAGGAGGCCAATGGTTACGGCCCGCCACGCCGTCCCAAGCGCGGCTATCACGGCAAGCGCGATCTGAAGCCGCGGGACGAGTAGGGCGTTCGCGATGATGGATCTGTCATCGTCATTCGCGGCGACGCGATCGATATTCTCTCCATTCCCTCCCTCCTTGTGGGGGAGGGTCAGGGAGGGGGGTGCCGCACGGGCAGACCACCCGTGGGGCACCCCCTTCCCCAACCCCTCCCCACAAGGGGGAGGGGAGCCTACCGCTCGCGTGGCGAATTTCGGGGCACATTAATGCGCGTCGTTGGTGGGCGACTGAGGGGCCGCAATCTTGCCGCGCCGTCGGGCCGTGAGATCCGGCCGACCGCGGACCGGCTGCGCGAGTCCGTGTTCAACATCCTCATTCACGCCTACGACAATCCGATCGAGGATGCGCGCGTGCTCGATCTGTTTGCAGGCACCGGCGCGCTTGGCATCGAGGCCGTGTCGCGCGGGGCGAAGTTCACGCTGTTCGTCGACAATGGCGCGGAGGCGCGTGCGCTGTTGCGCAACAATGTGGAGTCGCTGGGGCTCGGCGGCGTGACAAAAGTCTATCGTCGCGACGCCACCGATCTCGGTTCGGCGCACCCCGTCGAGCCGTTCTCGCTGGTGTTCCTCGACCCGCCCTATGGCAAGGGGCTTGCGGACAAGGCGCTGGCCTCGCTGCGCGACGGCGGCTGGCTGACGCCGGGCGCACTGCTGGTGGTCGAGGAGGCGAAGGCTGCGGCCTTTGCAGCGCCCGAGGGCTTCGAAGAGCTCGAGCGGCGCGCGTATGACGACACCGAGTTCGTGTTTTTGCGGGCTCTCGCCGCGAGTTAATCTGTCGTCCCTGCGAAAGCAGGGACCCATAACCACGAATGTGTGTTGTGTGAAGAGGCTGGGCCCCAGCTTTGATCGACAGATTCACCGGTGGTTATGGGTCCCGGGTCGCGCTTCGCTTGCCCGGGACGACGAAGATGAGGGGCGCTACCTTCGCCCGAACAGCTTCTCGATATCGGTGAGCTTCAACTCGACATAGGTCGGGCGGCCGTGGTTGCACTGGCCCGAGTTCGGCGTGTCTTCCATCTCGCGGAGCAGCGCGTTCATCTCTTCCGGCTTGAGGCGCCGGCCGGCGCGGACCGAGCCATGGCAGGCCATGGTGGCGGCGACATGCATCAGGCGGCGCTCGAGCGGCAGCGCCTCGTCCCACTCCGCCATGTGCTCGGCGAGATCGCGCAACAGGCCGGCCGCATTGGCCTTGCCGAGCAGCGAGGGTGTTTCGCGCACGGCGACCGCGCCGGGACCGAAGGACTCGATCGCAAGTCCGAACGACGCCAGCTCCTCGGCGCGATCGAGCAGCCTCTCGACGGTGGCCTCGTCGAGCTCGACGATTTCGGGGATCAGCAGGATCTGCCGTTGCACGCCGTCCTTCGCAAGCGAGGCCTTCAGCTTCTCATAGACGATGCGCTCATGGGCGGCGTGCTGATCCACCACGATCAGCCCGTCGCGGGTCTGCGAGACGATATAGGTCTCGTGAATCTGGGTGCGCGCGGCGCCGAGCGGACGGTCGAGCAGATCGGACGCCGGCGCCGCTTCGAAGCGCACATCGGCGGTCGGCGTTCCGACGTCGAAGGCGGCCTGTCTCGGTTCGGCGAAGGCGGTCGCGGCTGCGCCATCGAACGAGCGCATTGGATCGACCGGAAATGACGGCGAAGAGCGCCAGTCCCAATTGCCGGGGCGGGGCGACGGCGTGATGGCCGGGCGGAAGGCCTGCAAGGTCGCGCCGTCGGCGGTGTTGGCTGCGGTGCGCCTGCCTTCGCGCGCAAGGCCATCCTTCAGCGCGTGCACGATCAACGCCCGGACCAGACCGGCATTGCGAAAGCGCACCTCGGTCTTGGCCGGATGCACGTTGGCGTCGACGCCCTCGGGGTCGCAGGTCACGAACAGCGCGACGACCGGGTGGCGGTCGCGCGGCAGATAATCCGAATAGGCGGCGCGCACCGCGCCGAGGATCAGCTTGTCGCGGACCGGGCGGCCGTTGACGAACAGATATTGGCCGAGCGCATTGGCGCGGGTCAGCGACGGCGCGGCGGCAAAGCCCTCGACCACGACGCCTTCGCGCTCGGAGCGCACCTCGATGGCAGAGCCGCGGAAGTCGGCACCAAGGATGTCGCCGAGCCGCGTCAGCCGGCCCGCGGCGCCGGGCAATGCTGCGGCCCAGGTGACCGGCGCGCGCTCCTCGCCGGCCAGCGTGAACGCGACGTCGGGCCGCGCCATCGCCAGGCGCCGCACCACCTCGCGGATCGCTTCCGCTTCGGTGCGGTCGGTCTTGAGGAATTTCAGCCGCGCCGGCGTCGCGTAGAAGAGATCGTTGACCTCGACGCGGGTGCCCTGGCCGAGTGCAGCCGGCATGATCGGTGCCTTCCCGCCGCCTTCGACCGCGAGCGACCAGGCGTGCGGCTCGCTGGCATGGCGCGTGGTGATGCCGAGCTTTGCGACCGCGCCGATCGAGGGCAACGCCTCGCCGCGGAACCCGAGCGTCCGGATGCGCAGCAGGTCCTCGTCGTCGAGCTTGGAGGTCGCATGGCGATCGACCGCAAGCGCGAGATCATCGCGCGTCATGCCGCTTCCGTCGTCAGTGATGCCGATCCGGCGACGTCCGCCGCCATCGGTGAAGATGTCGATCCGGCTCGCGCCGGCGTCGATGGCGTTCTCGACCAGCTCCTTGACCACGCTCGCGGGGCGCTCCACCACCTCGCCGGCGGCGATGCGGTTGACGACCTGTTCGGGAAGCTGGCGGACGGGCATGGCGCGTTCAGGACAAGATTCGAGGCATTGGCGCCATTCTAGAGGGTCGTGCCGGCAAATGCATGGGGCGGGGCGCGAATGGCTGCCTTTAGCTGGGGATGGAGCCGGCCTATCGCCTTGAAGACGCTCATCTTCATCGGCCGCATTGGCTACGCCCTACGTGGTGATTGTGAGGCGTGAGGCGCAGGTATATCGTTTAGAAAAAATATAATCTGACTGGGAGGATAGCCATGTGCCATTTGTTCTCGCACCAGCCGCAACGCAATTACGAATCGCAGACCCGGTCGCTGCGGATCGGCGGTCATTGCACCTCGATCCGGTTGGAAATGTCGTTCTGGGATACGCTCGAGGAGATCGCCGCGAAGGAGGGCATGAGCCTCGCGAAATTCCTCACCACGCTCTACGACGAAGTCCTCGACCATCACGGCGAGGTCAACAATTTCGCATCGCTATTGCGCTGCTGCTGCCTGATCTATCGCTCGCAGAGCGCAACGGCGGTCCCCGAATTTCAGAGCCAGCCCATTCTCGACGCCGCCGAGTAGGATTTCGGATCTACCACGCGAAAAGAACGGCCTTGTCCGTGCAGGACAAGGCCGTTTGAGTTCAGAGGGAATTCGAAAACGCTCTCGCTAGATCTCCTTGCGCTGCATCGCGCCCGCAATGGTGTCGGCTTGCCGGATCGCCAGCGACACGATCGTCAGTGTCGGATTGCAGGCCGCGCCCGAGGTGAACTGGCTGCCGTCCGAGACGAACAGGTTCTTGATGTCGTGGGTCTGGCCGAACTTGTTGACCACGCCGTCACGCGGCTTCTCGCTCATCCGGTTGGTGCCCATGTTGTGGGTCGAGGGATAAGGCGGGGTCGGATAGGTCACGGTGGCGCCGACCGCCTCGTAGACGGCGGCGCCCTGCTTGTAGGCGTGCTCGCGCATCGCAACGTCGTTCGGATGATCGTCGAAATGCACGCTCGCGACCGGCATGCCGAACTTGTCCTTGATTGTCGGATCGAGCGTGACGCGGTTGGTCTCCCGCGGCATGTCTTCGCCGACCAGCCACATGCCTGCCATCCGTGAATAGCCGTCCATCGCACTGGTGAAGCTGCGTCCCCAGGCGCCGGGATTGAGGAACGCGGCCATGAACGGCAGGCCGAGCGACAGCGTCTCCATCTCGTAGCCGCCGACGAAGCCGCGCTTCGGATCGTTCTTCGCCTCGTCGCGGATGATGCCGGCCATGGTGGTGCCGCGATACATGTGCACCGACTTCTCGAAGACCGCATACACGCTGCCGGTCATGTGCCGCATATAGTTGCGGCCGACCTGGCCGGACGAGTTGGCAAGGCCGTCCGGGAACATGCTGGACGCGCTGTTGAGCAACAGCCGCGGGCTTTCGATCGAGTTGCCGGCGACCGCGACCACGCGGGCCTTCTGGCGCTGCATCGCGCCTGTTGCGTCGGCATAGACCACGCCGGTCACCTTGCCGGATTGATCGTGCTCGATCTTGATCACCATGCTGCTCGGACGCACCTCGAGATTGCCGGTGGCTTCGCCCTTCGGAATCTCGGTGTAGAGCGTCGACCACTTGGCGCCGGACTTGCAGCCCTGGAAGCAGAAGCCGATCTGCTGGCAGGACCCGCGGCCGTCGCGCGGCTCGCTGTTGATCGCCATCCGTCCGGTGTGGACCTCCTTGTAGCCGAGCTTCTTCGCGCCGGCCTCCAGCACCTTGAAATTGTTGTTGCCGGGGAGTCCTGGGATGCCGTTGGTGCGCGTCACGCCCATCTTGTCTTCGGCCTTGGCGTAGTATGGCTCCATCTCGGCGAGCGTGATCGGCCAATCCAGCAGGTTGGCGCCGGGCATGTTGCCGTAGGCCGACTTGGTCTTGAACTCGTGCTCGTCGAAGCGCAGCGACGCGCCCGCCCAGTGAACGGTGGAGCCGCCGACCGCCTTCACGATCCAGGCCGGAATGTTCGGAAAGTCCTTGTGGACGCGCCAGGTTCCCGACGTCGTGCGCATGTCCGACCAGGCGAGCTGGCCGAAGCTCTCCCATTCATCATTGATGAAGTCCTGGTTTTCGATGCGCGGGCCGGCCTCCAGGATCACGACTTTGATGCCCTTCTGTGCCAATTCATTGCCGAGCGTTCCGCCGCCGGCGCCCGAGCCGACGATCACGACAACGCCGCTGTCATTCAAATCGAATTTCGCCATGATATTCCTCCCGTTCGTCCCACGCGCTTCAAGCCTTCGGCAGCCAGTCGATGTCGGCGAAGCCGCGCTTGATGTAGCCGCCGTGCTCGGCGGAGGAGCCCTCGTAGCCGAACTTCGGCCAAACCTCCTTGTTGTTGTAGAGCGAGACGATGAGATCGCCGCGGATCTTCTGGAAGAAGTCGCTGTGCTCGATCCGCTGCAGCAGCGCGACGCGATCGCTCTCCCAGGCGACCTGCACGTAAGGCATCTTGTGGCTGTCGTTAGCTTCCTGGTCGAGCCTGGCGACGCCGTCATTTATCAGCGATTTCACGGCCGGGTCCTTGGCTGCTTTATCATCCCACGGCTTGATCGCGGTGACGTAGTAGCTGTCGGCGAGCATGTCGTGCGGGTAGATGTCGCGCGCCATCTTGAGCAGCGTCTTCAATGTGGCCGGCGCCAGCGTCGACGCCTCGTCAGCCCACGCATCGGTGATGCCAAGCCCGGTGCTGGTCGCGATCGCTACCGCCGGAGCGGTCGCGACTGCGCCTTTGAGAAAGACCCTGCGATCATATTTGCTGCGTCGATCGACTTCTCTCATGGGTTCCTCCGTGGATTTACATTGTTATGTTATGTGACTAGCCAAAGCGCCCGCCGCGCTGGATCACCTCGATCTTGTAGCCGTCGGGATCTGTGACGAAGAAGAAGCGCGCCAGCGTCTTGCCGTCATGCTTGAAGTCGCGGAGCGGCCCGGGCGACAGCTTCTCTTTCTCGAAGCGCTCATGCTCGGCATCGACGTCGTCGACGACAACGGCGAGATGGCCGTAGCCGTCGCCGAGCGCGTATGGTTCCTTGCGATCGAAATTGACCGTGAGCTCGACCTCGAAGGGCGAGGAGGGATGGCGCAGATAGATCAGCGCGAAATCGGGAAATCTCAGATTGTCCGCGATCTCGAGACCGAAGGCACGGTTGTAGAAGTCCAGCGATTTCGTCTCGTCGTAGACGCGGATCATCGAGTGCACGGGTTTCGCCATTCAGTTCAGCTCCTTCAGATAGGCGATGATCATGGCGCGGGTCTCGGGCTTGGCTTGCCGGTAGGCCATCACGGCGCCGGGGATCATCGCTTGCGGATTGGTCAGCCAGGCATCGAGCCTGGCCTCGTCCCAGACGAAGTCGGCGTTGGCGAAGCCCGCGGAATATTTGAAGCCGTCAGCCCTGCCGGCGTGGCGGCCGAGGACCCTGTAGAGCGATGGTCCCTGTCGGACGGGATCCGTGGTGTTGGTGGTGTGGCATGTCGCGCACTGCTGCTTGAACAGCGTCGGCCCATCGGGCGGCTTGGCGGCGGGCAGGGGCATTTGCGCCGCCGCGATTTGCACTGCAAGCAATGCGCTGCAAAATCCGAGCCCGATGATCCACCCCGAGTGCCGCATTGCCGTTGTTCCCGCGTGTCGTGCGGACTGTAGGGCGCGGCAAATCGGCGGTGGTAGTAGCGGGCTGTTTCACGAGAACAAAGCGCGGCGTGCTTGTCGATGAGACGACAAGAAGATGGCGGCCGCGAGGATCGCGCCGCATATGTGAAGCGCAATTCCGCGAAATGGCCGCGAAAACCCTGCACGATCTCCACACGACGCAGTTTGCATAGCGCACGCGTCGTTTGCGATATCGTCAATACGCGCAAGGAACGGGTGCGGCGCAGCAGACGGCGCCGGAAACCGCCGAACCGTTCCGCGCGAGCAAAATCCAGGAGCAATGGATGAAATTAGCGAAGACATTCGCAGTCGCATTTGCGGCGTCGGCACTTTTTGCCGGCTCAGCACTGGCACAGGGCATGTCGACCCAGAGCCAGACCGGCGCCGGCATGCAGCGCAGCCCCGGCGCGATGCAGGGCGCTCCGTCCGGTGCAGGTGCTGCCGACGAGGAAATGAACGCGCAGCCGGGTGCTGCGACCGAGAAGGGCGGTGTTGCCGCCAAGAGCGGCGCCCGCGGCACCGTCGGTGCAGGCACCGGCGCGCACAAGTCGACCGGGTCCGGAGCTGCGGCGCCGGGCACCAAGAAGTACTAGAGCGCTTGCGGTTCTGATCGAATCAGAACCGAAGCTCTAGATTCTTGTTTTGACGCGTTTTCTTCACGCGAACCGGTATCTACTTCGCTCGAAAACGCTCTGAAACATGATCCGGAAGTGTTTAGCGATCTTCTGACAAGATCTTGCCTGAGCACCAAGCTGAAGCGTGATGACGACCCATCCGGGTTGCATCACGCCTTGGCGCACGATGACCGGATGCAGCGTGCCTTGCGTGCGCTGCATCCGGGCGTGCCGTTCAATCGTCGAAGCTGCGCGACCGATGCGCCTTGATATCGCTGCGGCGCTTCTTGCCCTCGAGCCGGCGCTGCTTGGAGCCGAATGTCGGCTTGGTCGGTCGCCGTGGCGTCGGCCGCACCAGCGCCTCCTTCAACATCTCGACCAGCCGCTCGATTCCATCCGCGCGATTCCGCTCCTGCGTTCGGAAGCGAAACGCCTGGATCACGATCACGCCGTCCTTGGTCATGCGGCTGCCCGCCAGCCGCGCCAGTCGCTGCGCAGCGTCCGGCGGCAGCGCGATCTTGCGCGTGTCGAAGCGGAGCTGGGCTGCGGTCGAGACCTTGTTGACGTTTTGTCCGCCCGGACCGGAGGCGCGGACAAAAACGATCTCGATATCGTTCTCGTCGATTGAGAGGTCGCGGGAAACCCGCAGCATGGCATCACCAGGCGAGGAAGAATCGGCAGGCGCAGGATAGCGGGTTTGGGTTGCGCGCGCTTGTCGGTGTTGGGGCGGTGTCCGTGACGTCTGCGGCCGGAGCCCGCGGCTTACCCCTCTCCCCACCCTCGAGAGCAAGCTTCGCTCGCCTCGGACCCCCACAAGTGGGGAGGGAGCCCATCCGCCGATGCGTCCCTCACCTGTGGGCCTCAGGCCCAAGCATGAGACAAGCATGAGAGCCAGTCGTGTGCGCCGTGAGGTGAGCACGCCGCTCCGGCTCCCTCCCCCCTTGTGGGGGAGGGTGGGGAGAGGGGGGCCGCAATGGAAGCGTGCGTAGGAAGTTCGTCAGTTCGCCTTCAGCGGCGGCGTCACGGCGGCGGGCTGGGCGGCCGCCTGCGGGGCGCGGCCGACGATCACGGTGAGCAGGCCGTCGCCCCAAAGCTTCTTCGCGACCCGCTTGGTGTCCTCGAGCGTCACGGCGTCGACGATGGCGTTGCGCTTCTCGATGTAATCAATCGGCAGCTTGTCGAGCTGATACTGCAACAGTCCCTGCGCGAGCTTGGAAGAAGTGTCCAGCGCGAGCATCTGCGAGCCCTTCAGATAGGACTTCGCTTCGTCGAGCTCCTGCTGCGTCGGGCCGTCCTCGGCGATGCGGCGGATCTCGGCGTTGATCGCATCGACAGTCTCGCCGGCACGATCGGCGCGGGTGCCGGTGTTGCCGATGAACAGCGCGGAGTGATCCATCCAGATCAGCGCTTCATAGACCGAATAGGCCAGGCCGCGCTTCTCGCGCACCTCCTTGTACAGCCGCGACGACAGCCCGCCGCCGCCGAGGATGTGGTTCACCACATAGGCCGCCATGAAATCCGGATCGTGCCGGCGGATGCCGGGTCCGCCGAAGGTGACGACGGTCTGCGGCACGTCGAGCGGGACGAAGGCGCGCTGCGGCGGTTTGGTTGCCACCACATCGGGAACCGGCGTCAGCTCGGCCTTCGCGGGCAGGCCGCCGAAGGTCTTGTCGAGCAGCTTGCCGAGCGTGTCAGGATCGACGTCGCCGACCACGGCGATGCGCAACGTGTCCTTGGCGATGACGCGGCGGACGTAATCCTTCAGCTCCGAGATCTCGATCTTCGGCACGCTCTCGAGCGTGCCGGTCGCCGACCTGCCATAGGGATGGTCGCCGAATGCGACTTCGAGGAACTTGCGGCCGGCCAGCGAGGAAGGGTTGGTCGATTCACGGCGCAGGGTCGAGATCACCTGGGCGCGGATGCGTTCGACGTCGGTCGGCTCGAAGTGCGGCGAGGTCAGTGCCATCCGCAACAGGTCGTAGGCCTCGTCCTTGTTGTCCTTGAGCATGCGAAGCGAGCCGCGGAAGTGATCGCGTGTCGCCTGGAAGCTGAGCTCGATCGCGCGGCGGTCGAGCCGTTCGTGGTAGGTCTTGGAATCGAGATCACCGGAGCCTTCGTCGAGCAGGTCCGCGACCAGATTGCCGACGCCGGGCTTGGTCGGCGGATCCTGGCTTGCGCCGCCGCTGAAAGCATATTCCATCGCGATCAGGGGCACGGTCGCGTCCTGCACGAACCAGGCCCCGATGCCGCCGGGCGACACCACGCGCTGGATCTTGGCCGCAGCCTGCGAGGGCGCGGACGAAAGCGCCAGTATCGCAGTGCAAGCACTGCCGATCAGCGCCGCGCGGCGGGTGATGGAATAGGTCACGAGCGCTTCTCCTCGCGTTTCGGCGCAGTATCCTTGATCAGATAGCCGGTGACCGACCGTTTCTTGTCCAGCCATTTCGCCGCGGCGGCGCGCACCTGCTCGGCGGTGACGGCGCGGATGCGGTCCGGCCAGCTCCTGATGTCGTCGATGCTCAGCCCCGTGGTCAGGGCCCCGCCATACCAGCGCGCCAGCGTCGCCTGATTGTCCTGCGCGTAGATCGCTTCGGCGATGAGCTGGGTCTTGACCCGTTCGAGGTCCTCGGCCTTCGCGGTATTTTGCGAGAGGTCGGCGATCACCTTGTCGATCGCGTCCTCGATCTGCGCGAACTCGACGCCGGACTTCGGCGTCACCGAGATCGAGAACTGCGACGGGTCGAGCGCCGTGCCCTGGTAGCCCGCTCCCGCGCTGATCGCCAGGCCACGGTCGATCACCAGCGCGCGGTAAAGGTAGGAGTTGGCTCCGCCGCCCATCAATTGTGCGAGCACGTCGAGCGCGGCGCTTTCGCCGGCCGCTGCCGTCGTCGCTGACGGCACCAGGTAATAGCGGCGCAGGCCCGGCTGCTCGACGCGCGGATCCGACAGCGTGACGGTGCGCGGCGCCGCCGGCGTCGGCTCCTGCGGCCGGATGCGCTTCTCGGGGATCGCGTGCTGAGGCGGGATCGGGCCGAAATTCTTCTCGACCAGCGGGCGGACATCCTTGAGGTCGACATCGCCGGCGATCACGAGGATCGCATTGTTCGGGGCATAGAAGCGCTTGTAGAAGGCGAGCGCATCCTCGCGGTCGAGCTTTTCGATCTCCTGATGCCAGCCGATCACGGGGCGGCCGTAGGGATGGTTGAGATAGAGCGCGGCCATGATCTGCTCGGTCAACCGGGCGTCCGGATTGTTCGCAACGCGCATGTTGTATTCTTCGAGCACGACGTCGCGCTCCGGCAGCACGTTCTCGTCCTTCAGGATGAGGCCGGTCATGCGGTCGGCCTCGAACTCCATCATCGTGGCAAGCTGATCGCGCGGCACGCGCTGGAAGTAGCCGGTGTAGTCGTAAGAGGTGAATGCGTTCTCGTTGCCGCCGACCCGCAACACAGTCTGCGAGAACTCGCCCGCCGGGTGCTTGGCGGTGCCCTTGAACATCAGGTGCTCGAGGAAATGCGCGAGCCCGGACTTGCCTGGCGTCTCGTCGGCGGAGCCGACCTTGTACCAGATCATCTGCGTGACGACGGGCGTGCGGTGATCGGGGATCACCACAACCTGCAGGCCGTTATCGAGCGTGAAGCTGGCGGGACGTTCCGAGGTGACAGTGGTCTGGGCGCGGACGCTGCTACCTGGCAGCGAGATGGTGGAAACAAGCGCGGCGACGGCAAGGGCAATCGATCGGCGTGAGGGCATCATGGTCCTTATGGAAACCCGGACATACGGTCGGGGCGCGAAAGCACGGCATCGTACACGGGACTGCCCGTGCCGTTCGTCACGAAGCGGAGAGACGGAGGTCCCCCCGCATTAAGCTTTGCTCATGTCGGGCCCTGCCGGTGCCGGCTACGCAATTACTGGATCGGCTTTCCGGTCATAACGTCGTACTGGCCCTCTTTCCCCACCGGCTTCATCGGCCCCGTGCCATAGGCATAGCCCGATGATGGCGTCTGATAGCCCGGAGGTGGCTCGGTCAAAGAGTCGCGGGTCGGCTCGCCCTTGAACGGTTTGGACTCGCTGCTGTTGCCCTTGAAGATGCCGAGCAGGCCGCCATTGTAGCCGAGTTCATTCGGCATCAACGAGGGGTTCCGTGAAACGCCGGGCTCGACCGGTTCCTTGTTGCTGTCAACGGCCGTCTGCTGCTTGCGGCCCGCCTCGATCTCGGCCTGGGTCAGCGGCACGGCCTCCTGCCACGGTTCCTTCTTCTTCTCCTTCTTGCGGGCTGCGATCGCAGCCTTGCGCGCGGCGATATCGGGATCCTTCGGCCAGTTCGGTGCGGTGGCCTGGGCGGAGGAGGACGGCGGCGGCAAGGTCAGATTCGGCGGCACCACCAGCGGGGAGCGTTCGCGGTAGTCGATACCCTTGCTGGCAGCGCTCTTGGCGCCAAGGCCGGTCATCAGGTTGTCGATGATCCGTTCTTCGAAGGTCAGGCCATCGTCGCCATCGTCGTCATCATCACCGGCGCGCACGGGACCCGTCATCATGACAAGGCCGATTCCGGCGGCGACCAGCGCCAGATGCAGTCCGCGCAGCAGCGCCGGCCGGGACGTCTCGGTCAGGTCAATGCGGGCTTTGATGTTGCGCATAGCGCGTTCCCCATCTGAAAAATTCGGCAAGGCGATCACTGGCTTAGGCACAGTTCCGCTGCATGCTGCTTGTCTACCGCCGACCGGCTCGTATCAGCCGGGATCAGGGCGCTTTTGCGGCGGGTACCCCCAGGAGGGAATCATACAATAGCGCCGCCACCCCAGCAACGATGGCCACGTCCGCGAGGTTAAAGACGTACCACTGGAAGATTCTTTCGCCGATCTGGACGTGAAACAGGGCAAAATCGACCACCGCCCCATAGGCGAAGCGGTCGATCCCGTTACCGACGGCGCCGCCGATGATGAGACCAAGCGCCACAGTGGCGAGCCAGGTTCGCGACCGCGCCATCCAGACCGCCAGCGCGATCACCGCCGCGGCCTTGACCACCATCAGGATGATCTGGGCCGCCGGGCTCTCGCTCTGGAACCAGCCGAAGCTGATCCCGGGATTCCAGGCGAGGACCAGGTCGAAGAACGGCGTCACCGACACCGCGCCGTTGTGGGGGATGTCGAGCACGTGCAGCAGCCAGAGCTTCGAGGCCTGATCGGCGATCAGCGTCAGGATCGCCGCGAGCACGCCGGCGCGAACGGGAGGCGTCATCGGAGCCCCGCCAAAGGTGTCGTCCCGGCCGAGTGCGCCGTTGCGCACGGAGCCGGGACCCATACGCCGTGCCGGGTATTGTTTGAATGACTCGGGGTCATCAGCCTTCGTCCATTCTAGACAGCGGTGGTTATGGGTCCCGGCTTTCGCCGGGACGACGGAGAGTTAGGGGATGTCGCCCCTCAAAGCCTTCCACTCGCGCAGCGCCTGGGCGTCGCGCGGCGAGACGTCGGGATATTCAGGGTCCTCGCCAACATCAGGCAGGATCTTCCACGAGCGCGCGCATTTGGTGCCGACCGCCTTCTCGACCACCACTGCGACGCCCGGTACGGCGTCCAGACGGAAGGCACCGGCCGGCGCCTCGCCCTCGCGAACCTCATAGTTCGAGGTGATGCAGACTTCGGCGAGGTCGACGTCGAACAGCGTGGCCAGCGTCTCCCTGTCTGCAACGTAGATGATCGGCGAGGCCTCGAGCGACGAGCCGATCTTCTTGGCGGCGCGTTCGAGCTCGAGCGCACCGGTGACGACGCGGCGCACGTTGCGGATCGTCTCCCACTTCGCCGCAAGCCGGTCGTCGCGGAGTTGCTCGAGACCTTCAGGGAATTGAGTCAGGTGCACCGACGGTTCGGCCTTCGGCCGGTACATCCGCCAAGCCTCGTCGGTCGTGAAGCTCAGCACCGGCGCGATCCATTTCAGGATCGCATCGCACAGCATGTCGATCGTGGTCAGCGCCGCCTTGCGCGCCACCGAGGACGGCGGATCGCAATACAGCGTGTCCTTCCGGATATCGAAATAGAAGGCCGAGAGCTCGGCGTTCATGAAGGCGGAGAGGCTCGCGACCACGGTCTTGTAGTCGAATTCCGCATAGGCCTTGCGGACGATCTCGGCCTGGCCGGCAAGCTCGTGCAGCATCAGCCGCTCGAGCTCAGGCATGTCGGCATAGGCGACCTTCTCGGCCTGCTTGAAGTGATGCAGCGTGCCGAGCATCCAGCGGATGGTGTTGCGCAGCTTGCGATAGGTCTCGATGGTGTTCTTCAGGATTTCCGGGCCGATGCGCTGGTCGTCGGCATAGTCGGTGGCGCAGACCCAGAGGCGGAGGATATCAGCGCCCGAATCCTTGATCACCTTCTGCGGCTCGACGGTGTTGCCGAGCGACTTCGACATCTTGCGGCCGTTCTCGTCGAGCGTGAAGCCGTGGGTGAGCACGATGTCGTAAGGCGCCCGTCCGCGCGTGCCGGCACTCTCCAGCAGCGAGGAGTGGAACCAGCCGCGATGCTGGTCGCTTCCTTCCAGATACATCACGGTGTCGTTGCCGCCGTCGGCCTTGCGCACGATGTGGCCGAGCGTGGGGAAGTTCTGGCGGTCTTCCAGCACGAAGGCGTGCGTGGAGCCGGAGTCGAACCAGACGTCGCAGATGTCGTCGACCTTCTTCCAGTCCTCGCCGGCGCGATTGCCGAGGAAGCGCTCGCGGGCGCCGTCCATGTACCAGGCGTCGGCGCCTTCCTCCATGAAGGCTTCGGCGATGCGCTGGTTGACCAGCTCGTCCTGCAGGATCTCCGCCGAGCCGTCGGCCTTCTCGCGCACGAACACGGCGATCGGCACGCCCCAGGCGCGCTGGCGCGAGATCACCCAGTCCGGGCGGTTCGCGATCATGCCGTTGATGCGGTTCTCGCCGGCCGGCGGCACCCATTGCGTCACGGAAATGGCATGCAGCGCGCGGGCGCGCAGCGTGTCGCCCTTCTTCGCGTGGCCGCCCTCGGCGATGGGCTTGTCCATCGCGATGAACCATTGCGGCGTGTTGCGGAAGATCACCGGCTTCTTGGAGCGCCAGGAATGCGGATACTGGTGCTTCAGGCGGCCGCGCGCGAGCAGCTTGCCGGCCTCGATCAGCGCCTTGATCACGGCCTCGTTGGCATCGCCCTTTTCGCCCTTGTCGTTGATCACGCGCTTTCCGGTGAAGCCGGGGGCCTGCGCGGTGTAGGCGCCGTTCTCGTCGACCGTATAGGGGATCGCGGTCGGGATGCCGCGGGCGTCGAGCTCGCGGGTGTTGGCCATCCAGACGTCGAAGTCCTCGCGGCCATGGCTCGGCGCGGTGTGCACGAAGCCGGTACCGGTGTCGTCGGTGACGTGCTCGCCGGCGAGCAGCGGCACGGTGAATTCGTAGCCGCCGCCGAATCCACGCAGCGGATGGGCGCACTCGACGGCGTCGAGCGTGTCGCCCGGAATGTCGCGCACCTTTTCATAGGCCGTGACGCGTGCCTGCTTGAACACTTCTGTAGCGAGCGCATCCGCCAGGATCAGGAGATCGCCGGTCTTGGCCCAATTGTCCGCGGGCGCGTCCGTCACCTTGTAGAGGCCGTAGGCGATCTTCGGCGAGAACGAGATGGCGCGGTTGCCGGGCAGCGTCCAGGGCGTGGTGGTCCAGATCACGACGGAGGCACTGGCGAGCGCGCCATGCGCGGGCGAGGTGACCGGGAATTTCACCCAGACCATGTCCGAGGTGTAGTCCTCGTACTCGACCTCGGCCTCGGCCAGCGCGGTCTTCTCGACCACGCTCCACATCACGGGCTTGGAGCCGCGATAGAGCGTGCCGTTGGCGGCGAACTTCATCAGCTCGCGGGCGATCTGGGCCTCGGCCGGATAGCTCATCGTCAGGTAGGGATGGTCCCAGTCGCCGATGATGCCGAGCCGCTTGAATTCCTCGCGCTGCACGTTGATCCAGTGCGTCGCATAGGCGCGGCATTCCTTGCGGAACGCCACCATCGCGGTGGAGTCGCGGAAGTCGGGCTTCTGCTTGCCCTTGGAGCGGTAGTTCTCCTCCTCGATCTTCCATTCGATCGGCAGGCCGTGGCAGTCCCAGCCCGGCACATAGTTGGAGTCGAAGCCGAGCATCTGCTGGCTCTTGGTCACGACGTCCTTGAGGATCTTGTTCAGCGCGTGCCCGATATGGATGTTGCCGTTGGCATAGGGCGGGCCGTCATGCAGCACGAATTTGGCGCGGCCCTGGGCGCTCTGGCGCAGCCTGTCGTACAGGCCGATCTCGTTCCAGTATTTGAGCATTTCCGGCTCGCGCTGCGGCAGGCCGGCGCGCATCGGGAAATCCGTCTGCGGCAGATAGAGGGTTTTTGAATAGTCGGCAGTGTCGGTCTTTTGCGGCTTATCGGACATAAAGGCTCTGATTTGGCAGGTGCGGGCGCGGATACGCGATCAATCGCGGGTGCAACGACGAGGTCCCGGTCTTGCGCCGAGCCTTCAGGCTCAGGCGGAAGCCGGGCCGCTAATCCGTATGATGCGCCGCGAAAACATGGGGTTTCCATAGCAGCCGGAGGGGGAAATCGCAAAGCCCCCGGTGGCCGGCGGACTGTTCCGAGGGAGCGCTCCTGGAGCGGGGTGAAGTTGGGGTAAATCGGTTTGACCGCGGGTTCGGTCCGCCTCTCCCCGGCGGGGAGAGGTCGATTTGCGCAGCAAATCGGGTGAGGGGCCGCAGCTCCACCGAGAGACCTTAACCCCTCACCCGGCGCGGAGCCTGTGCTCGGACGGCGCGAAGCGCCGATCCGAGTGCGCCGACCTCTCCCAAGGGAGAGGTG
>NZ_LNCU01000034.1:6214-39325 GCF_001542415.1 Bradyrhizobium macuxiense | reverse complement strand
CCGCTCCAGCTCAACCTAACTTCCTCCCGCGCTAGGCGGCCCGCGGTCGGGCAGGATTGCCCGCCACGGTCGCGCCGGGCGCGACGTCCCGCGTCACCACGCTGCCGGCTCCGATCAGGGCGCCGTCTCCAATGGTGACGCCGGGCAGGATGATGGCACCGCCGCCGATCCAGACGTCGCTGCCGATCCGGATCGGGCGGCCGAATTCGAGCCCGGAGCGTCGGGTCGCGGCGTCGCGCGGATGGTCGGCCGTATAGATCTGGACCGCCGGCCCGATCTGGGTGCGATCGCCGATCGTCACCTCGACGACATCGAGGATCACGCAATTGAAGTTGAGGAAGACACCGTCGCCGAGGCTGATGTTGGTGCCGTAGTCGCAGAAGAACGGCGGCCGGATCACGGCATCCTTGCCGACCCGGCGGAAGCGCACGGCGAGCAGCGCGTGCAGTTCGCTAGCCTGCGCGGCGCCGGACGCGTTGTAGCGCGCCATCCATTGTTCTGCTGCGGTGTGGTCGGCGGCGAGCTCGGCATCCGGGCGATAGAGCTCGCCCGCGAGCATTTTCTGCTTTTCAGTCCTGTTCAACCAATCACTCCGAGCTTCGGGAACGCGTCCGGCGCTGCGGCAAGTAGCGCGCGCGCCTTGGCGCTGTCGTCATCCATCTGGCGTATCAACGCCTCGATGGTGTCGAATTTCAGCTCTTCGCGAATGAAACCGATGAATGCGACATCAAGGACCTTGCCGTAGAGGTCGGCCTTGAAATCGAACAGGAACACCTCGAGCAGCGGCGCGCCGTTGTCGAAGGTCGGGCGGCGGCCGAAGCTCGCGACGCCGTCGAACCGTTCCGAACCGCGACCGACGCGCACCGCATAGATGCCATGCTTCAGGCCGCAATGCTTGTCGAGGCGGATATTGGCGGTGGGATAGCCGAGATCGCGGCCGCGCTTCTCGCCATGGATCACCGCGCCCGTAACGAACCACGGTCCGCCGAGCATGGTGGTGGCGTCGGCGACCTGGCCCTCGGCAAGCGCCATGCGGATCGCGCTCGATGACACCGGGCGTTCCTCGATGTCGACATGCGCCTGCACGTCGACCTCGATGCCGAGCCGCGGCGCCTCGCTGACGAGCAGGCTCGGCGAGCCGACCCGGCCCTTGCCGAAATGGAAGTCGTAGCCGACCGCGATCCCGCTGATGCCAAGCCGTTCGATCAGGTCGCGGTGAATGAAGTCCTGCGCCGTGGTGCCGGCGCGCGCCTTGTCGAAGGTCATGACCACGGCGCCGGCGAGCCCAGTACCTGCGAGAAGCCGCAGCTTGTTGGTCTCGTCCGTGAGGCGGAATTGCGGGCTGTTCGGGCTGAAGAAGCTGCGCGGATGCGGCTCGAAGGTTACGGCCAGCGCGGGCCTGCCATGGGCTTTGCCCATGGCCATCGCCGCACCGATCACGGCGCGGTGGCCGAGATGGACGCCATCGAAATTGCCCATCGCGACCACGGCGCCCCGCGGGATCGCACTCGCCGGGGTGTTGTCGCGGATAACAGTAAAAGCAGTGCTCATTTCAGGGATTCTTCAAGGATTCTTAAGCATGAACGTTGCGGCCGGGACCGTGACGTGTCGGCGGCTTGGAAGTCAAGCGGGCGAAGATTGCATCAAATCCGTAACAATCCGGTTCCAGCGGGTTAACGCGCTGTTTAACGCCTGCTGTTAGTCGTTGCTTGGAAAGCTGCGGGTCGCGCAGAAGCGTAATTTGCGTCGTTTGGGGGAAAAGATGGCGGTTGATTTGTCCATGCCGGTTCTGGTGGTTGATGACTACAGCACCATGATCCGCATCATCCGGAATCTTCTCAAACAGCTTGGCTTCGAGAATATCGACGACGCATCGGACGGCTCGGCTGCGCTGAACAAGATGCGCGGCAAGAAATACGGCCTGGTGATCTCCGACTGGAACATGGAGCCGATGACCGGCTACGAGCTGCTCAAGGAAGTCCGCGCCGATCCCAATCTTGCCACCACGCCCTTCATCATGATCACGGCGGAATCCAAGACCGAGAACGTGATCGCGGCGAAGAAGGCCGGCGTGAACAACTACATCGTCAAGCCGTTCAATGCCGCCACGCTGAAGACCAAGATCGAGGCGGTCTTCCCTGATATGGCGACGGCGTAAGACGCCCATCCACCGTAGCAACGGAAAATCTCGTCATGCCCGGGCTTGTCCCGGGCGTGTTGTTTTTCGCTAGACCGTGATGAATTTTGGTTGAATCGGCTCGCCAAGGTTTCGGATCACCTCTCCCCGCCGGGGAGAGGTCGGATTGCGCAGCAATCCGGGTGAGGGCTCTCGGTCTCTCGATAGATCGTAACCCCTCACCCGATTTGCTGCGCAAATCGACCTCTCCCAAAGGAGAGGTGAACCTTCGACGCCGCTTTCAGCTCAACCTAATCTCATCGCGCTTTAGGAAAGACGTGGAAACGTCGGCTGCAGAAGCTCGCAAATGCCATAATACGATAGCTCTGCGGCGAGGGGCGTCTGCACGATTTCGGAATATTGGAAGAATATTCCTGAGTTGCCCGACGTGTCAACTTGCCTGGTCGAACGTCGGCCGCCGCCGGCACCTTTGCATGGGGTTGTTTTCGATATTTTGGCAGGACGCCCCTGCGGAGTTGGCCGCTACCACTTCAGCTCGCGGATCAGCGCACGCGGCGGATGGCCGAACAGCTCCTTCACCGAAGCCGGGTCGAGCTGCTCGATGCCCTCGAACTCCTCGGAGTGGATGCCCCGGGTGACGAACAAGAGATCGATGCCGAAGCCGTGCGCGCCGGCAAGATCGGTGCGCACGGAATCGCCGATCGCCAGCACCCGCGACAACTCGGTCGTCCGGCCGCGGCGCTCGGCGGCGAGCGCCATGGCGCGCTCATAGATCGGCCGGTGCGGCTTGCCGTAGAAGATCACCTCGCCGCCGAGCTCACGATAGAGTTCGGCAACCGCGCCGGCGCAGTAGATCAGCCGGTCGCCGCGCTCCACCACGATATCCGGATTGGCGCAGACAAGCGTGAGCTTGCGCGCGAGCGCCTTCAGCAGCATCTCGCGATAGTCTTCGGCGGATTCGGTCTCGTCGTCGAACAGGCCGGTGCAGATGATGTAATCCGCCTGCTCCAGCGGCACCAAGGTGGCATCGAGACCGCGATGGATCGAGCTGTCGCGCTCCGGGCCGACCCAGAAGATCTTCTGGCCGGGATGGTCGGCCACGAAATGCCGGGTCAGGTCGCCCGAGGAGACGATAGCGTCATAGGTCTCGTCCGCGACGCCGAGCTTGCGCAGCTGCCGCTGCACGGAATCGGCCGGTCGCGGTGCGTTGGTGATCAGGATGACGGTGCCGCCGCGCTGGCGGAAGGTGTGCAACGCCTCGCAGGCCTCGGGAAAGGATTCGAGTCCGTTGTGCACGACACCCCAGATGTCGGACAGCACGACGTCGACGCCGTCGACGAGGTCGCGCAACCGCTCCACGAAACGCAACGAGGTCATGATGCGGGCTGCCGGTTAGCCCGGGCCGACGACGCGGCGCGCCAGCGCGGCATTGCCGGTCGTGCGCGGCGGCGTTGCGGTGCTCGAAGCAGTTGCTGAATTGCTGGCGCCATTGAGGTCCTGGGATGTGGTCTGCGGAGCCTCGGCGGTAGCAGATGCCCCCTCCGGCCGCAACGGCCGCGGTGGCGCGAACAGGAAGCCCTGGCCGAACCGGACATCGTAGTCGAGCAGGTCGACCACGGCGCGCTCGCCCTCGATCCGCTCGGCGATCAGGTCGATGCCGAAGCGGCCGAGCAGGTCGGAGAGGTCGGACGGATGGATGTCGGTGGTCGCGGCTTGCTTGGCGTCGAGCAGCAGCGCGGCCGGGACCTTGATGAAGCGGACGCCGCGGTCGGCGAGTTCGCGCGGCTCGATACGAAGGTCGCTGACATGGTCGATCGAGAAGCGGTAGCCGCGCTGTGCCAGGGCTGCGAGGTTTTCGCTTTCGGCCGGGCCGAGATTGCGGAACGTCGCCTGCTTGAATTCGAGCACGAGAGAGGGCGCCAGCGCGCGGTTGGCCTCGAGGAAATCGAGGCACTGCGTGAAACTCGCCGGACCGGCCAGTGTCGCCGCCGAGACGTTGCAGAACACGCCGACATCCTTGTTGCGCACCATCAGGCGGCGCAGCACCTGGACGCAGCGGAGCATCACCATGTGGTCGATGCGGCCGATCAGGCCGCCGGCCTCGGCGACGCCGATGAAATCCTCGGCGGCCACGATCCGGCCCTGCTCATCGCGCAGCCGGATCACCGCCTCGTAGTAACGCACCTTGCGTTGCGGCAGCGTCACCATCGGCTGCAGGTAGACGTCGAGGCGATTCTCCTCGATCGCGCTCTTGATCGCTCCCAGCAGCTGGGCTTGGCTTCGCGGGACCGCGGCGACCGGCGCCGCCGGAGGTTGAGGAATTGCTGCGGCGACGGCCGGAGGCGGTGCGGCCGGCTGCCACAGATCGTCGCGCGGCGAAGCGATCGTCTGTGTCACCGGACCAGCCGCCAGCAGGTCCTCATGGTGGGCGACGGACGCAGCGAGCTGCTTGACCAGTCCGCCAAGTTCGTTGATCTCGCCGACCATCGCCTGCATGCGGTCGGAACTGGTTGAGTTGGCCGAGGCGACTCGGCCCTCGATCGCGGCGAGCCGCCGGCCGAATTCGGCGACCTGGCGGGCGAGGTCGGCAGTGCCGCGCGACAGATCAGCAATCTGGCTGCCGACGTCGCTGCGGTCGCGCAGCCGCATCGAGACCGCGTTGTAGAGGATCAGGAAGGTGAGGGCGGTGAGCGCCACGATCGCCGATTCCGATCCGCTGATGCCCGCCACCGAATACAGGACGAAGCCAAGCGAGACCGCGACCAGCACCATGCAGATGGCAATGAAGATCGTCGAAATGCGAATCATGTCGCGCGCCCGCGCCCTCTCTCCGATTATCCCCAGTGCAGCAGTTTAGCACCATTGTTGATTCGACGGGCCAGCGATGTTTGGAACCGGCTGGAACTGCCCACGATTTCCGCGCGATCCGTGTCTGCGCCCTTGCGCAACCGCAGGGCCGGATCACAGATCCGCGGCGGCGATCCAGAACACCTCGCCCTCGGACTCCTCGGTGTCGAGCCAGAGCAGCGGCAGGTTCGGGTAGGCGGCTTCGAGATTGTCGCGGCCGCGGCCGATCTCGCACAGCAGGCCGCCCTGCGGGGTGAGATGCCGCTTGGCCTCATCGAGGATGCGGCGGACGATATCGAGCCCGTCGGGCCCGCCGTCGAAGGCGAGCTTTGGCTCGGCGCGGCATTCGCGCGGCAGCGACGCCATGCCTTCGGCATCGACATAGGGCGGGTTGGAGATGATGAGGTCGTAACTGTTGTCGCCGAGCGGCTTGAACAGGTCGCCGCGGTGGAGCGTCAGCCGATCCTCGAGACCATGGTCGGCGACATTGCGCGCGGCGACTTCGAGCGCATCCTTTGAAATGTCCACGGCGTCAACCGCGGCATTGGGAAAATTGCGGCTGGCCAGGATGGCAAGGCACCCCGAGCCGGTGCAGAGGTCGAGCACGCTTTCGACCTCGGCGGGATCGCCGATCAGCGAGGTGCCGTCCTCGTCGCCGCCGAAATGCGAATCGAGCAGTTCGCCGATGAAGGACCGCGGCACGATGGTCCGCTCGTCGACATAAAAGGGTAGGCCGCGCATGTAGACCTTGTTGACGAGATACGCGGCGGGCTTGCGCGTCGTGATGCGGCGCTCGATCAGGTCGAGGATCTGCTTGCCCTCGGCCACCGTGACACGCGCGGCGGCAAAGGTCTCGAATTGGTCTGGATGCAGATGCAGCGTTTCGCAGATCAGGAAGGCGGCTTCCGCCACCGGATCGGTGGTGCCGTGCGCGAATGCGAGTTTTGTCGCATTGAAGCGGCTGACTGCGTAGCGCAGGAAATCGAACAGGGTGTGGAGCTCGCTGGCGCCGACCTTGGGCGCCTTCGGCGCAGCAGGGCTGCGCCTCGCGGGGACATTGCTGCGTTTTGCCATCAGGATTTGGTCCAGCGTGCGGCGGCCGCGTCGTCATGATCGCGCGCCTCGATCCAGCTCGTGCCGCCCGCGCTTTCCTCGCGCTTCCAGAACGGTGCGTTGGTCTTGAGATAGTCCATCAGGAACTCTGCCGCCTCGAACGCCGCCTGGCGGTGTGCGGACGCCGTCACGACCAGCACGATATTCTCGCCCGGCTCGATACGACCGAAGCGGTGAATGACGGTGAGGCCCTGCAACGGCCAGCGTGCCAGCGCCTCGTCGGCGTGGCGGCTGATCTCGGCTTCCGCCATGCCGGGATAGTGTTCGAGCGTCAGTGCTGCGATCGGCTCGCCCTTTTCGCTGCCGCGGCAGATGCCGCTGAAGCTGACGACCGCGCCGACATCGGTGCGGCCTTTGCTCAGGGCCGCAATCTCCTGCGCGACGTCGAAGTCGGCTTCCTGGATACGGATGGTCGCTGACACAGTCATCGGGCTGCTTTTGTGTGACGCGTTTTGTTCACGCGAACCGGGATCCACTTCGCTTGAAACGCTATCTTAGCCGCCGGTCATCGGCGGGAAAAACGCGATCTCGCGCGCGCCGGAAATCATCGCGTCCGGTTTGACGTGGGCGTGATCGATCGCGGCGCGGATCACCTTGGGCTTCTCGAAGGCGTAGGCGTAAGCGTCGTCGCGTGCGGAAAGCCAGCCGATCAGGTCGGCGACGGTGCGCACCTCGGCGGGCGGCTCGACGGTCTCTTCCGCCTTGCCGACACGTTCACGGACCCAGGCGAAATACTTCACCTTCATCCCTCATCCTCCTTGATGAGGTGATGGATGCCGGCGCGGAAGTAATCCCAGCCGGTATAGATCGTGAAGATCGCCGACATCCACAACAGCACGATGCCGATCAGGGTGGTCGGCGGAAAAACCTGCTCGCCTGCCTCGCCCGCGATCAGGAAGCCGATCGCCACCAGCTGGATCGTCGTCTTCCACTTCGCAAGCTTGGTGACGGGGACGCTGACCCGCAGGCCCGCGAGATATTCGCGCAGGCCCGAGACCAGGATCTCGCGGCACAGGATCACGATCGCCGCCCACAGCGTCCAGCCATGAATCGAGTTGTCCGCGGCCAGCATCAGCAGGCTGGAGGCGACCAGGAGCTTGTCGGCGATCGGATCGAGCATCCGGCCGAAAGCGGACTGCTGGTCCCAGATCCGGGCGTAATAGCCGTCGAGGTAGTCGGTGACCCCGGCGGCAATGAACACGGCCAGCGCCACCCAGCGCAGCCACAATGGCCCGTCGAGGATCGACTGCCAGTAGACGCAGCCGATCACCACCGGGATCGCGGCGATCCGCGCATAGGTGAGGATATTCGGGAGGGACATGGTCTTGGGCTGTCCCCGGGTCGTCGCGATGTTCATCCGTCCTACCAATACCGCTGAAGCGAGAAGGTCAACAGTGCGTACCCAAGATGGTCCGTCGCAGGCGACGCGGTGATGACCCGCCTTCCTTTAACCCGGCTGGGCGTGGAAAAACTCGAAAATCTTGCGGGCGCTCTCGGCGCTGACGCCTGGAACCTTACCGAGGTCGGCGATCGAGGCCCGCTCGATCTCCTTGAGCGTTCCGAAATGATGCAGCAAGGCACGTTTGCGCGACGGACCGATGCCGGGAATCTCCTGCAAGCCGGCCTCGCGGATGTCCTTTTTGCGCAGCTTGCGGTGCGAGCCGATGACGAAGCGGTGAGCCTCGTCGCGCAGCCGCTGGATGAAATACAGCACCGGGTCCCGCGGCTCCAGCTTGATGGCCTCGCGGTCCGGCATGAACAGGGTCTCGCGCCCGGCGTCACGTTCCGGCCCCTTGGCGACTGCCATCAGCGAGACCTGGGTCAGCCCGAGGGTCTGGAAAATCTCCCCGACCGCGTTGAGCTGGCCGCGGCCGCCGTCGATGATCACGAGATCGGGCCATTGCGGGAACGAATCGTCGTCCGCCTTGTCGTTGCCCTTGGCTTTGGCGGTGCCATCCTCCGGCGGCTTCAGCAGGCGCTTGAAGCGCCGCTCCAGCACCTCGCGCATCATCCCGTAGTCGTCACCGGGTGTGAGCCCCTCGGACTTGATGTTGAACTTGCGGTACTGGTTCTTCATGAAGCCGTCTGGTCCGGCCACGATCATCGCGCCGACCGCGTTGGTGCCCTGGATGTGGCTGTTGTCGTAGACCTCGATCCGCTTCGGCGCGTGCGGCAGGCCGAGCGTGGTGACCATGGCCTCCAGCAGCCGGCTTTGGGTCGCGGTATCCGCAAGCTTGCGGCCGAGCGCCTCGCGCGCGTTGGTGAGCGCGTGGCCGACCAATTCTTTCTTCTCGCCGCGCTTCGGGACCGAGACCTCGACCTTGTAGCCGGCCTTGACCGACAGCGCGTCGGCGAGCAGCCCGCTTTCCTCGATTTCGTGCGACAGCAGGATCAGTTTCGGCGGCGGCTTGTCGTCGTAGAATTGCGCGAGGAACGAGGACAACACCTCCTCGGGTGTGAAGGTCTTCTCGGCCTTCGGGAAATAGGCGCGGTTGCCCCAGTTCTGGCCGGTGCGGAAGAAGAACACCTCGACGCAGGAATAGCCGCCGTCCTGGTGGATCGCGAACACGTCCGCCTCTTCCACCGTGCGCGGATTGATGCCCTGCTGCGACTGGATCGCCGACAATGCGGCGAGACGGTCGCGGTAAAGTGCCGCGGTCTCGAATTCGAGCTCGCCGGACGCCTTCTCCATCTCGGCTGCGAGCAGTTCCTTCACGGCGTGGCTGCGGCCCGACAGGAACTCGGTCGCCTCGCGCACCAGCTCGCTGTAGCCGGGGAAATCGATCTCATGCGTGCAGGGGCCGGAGCAGCGCTTGATCTGGTAGAGCAGGCACGGCCGCGTCCGGCTTTCGAAGAAGCCGTCGGTGCAGGAGCGGATCAGGAACGCGCGCTGCAGCGCCGTGATGGTGCGGTTCACCGCGCCGGCGGATGCGAACGGACCGAAGTAGCGCCCGGGCCTGCTCTGCGCGCCGCGATGCTTGAGGATCTGCGGCGCCCAATGGTCGCCGGTGATCAAGATGTAAGGGAACGACTTGTCGTCGCGCAGCTGAACGTTGAAGCGCGGCCGGAGCTGCTTGATCAGATTGGCCTCGAGCAGCAGCGCCTCGGTCTCGGTCGTGGTCGAGATGATCTCGACCTGTGTCGTCGCCGCGATCATGCGCAGGATGCGCGCCGGCAGCGGGGCGTTGGCCCGCGCATAGGACGACAGCCGCTTTTTGACGTTCTTCGCCTTGCCGACATAGAGCACGTCGTTGACGGCGTTGAGCATGCGGTAGACGCCGGGCGAGGTGGGGGCGAGGCGGACCGCATTCTCGATAGCGGTATGCCCGATCGCGAGCGTGCCCTCCGCCACCGCCTCGACGGCATCCTCCGTGTCGGGCAGGCGTGCCTCGTCGTCCTCGTCGGCAGCCGAGCTTTCAGGATCGACGTCGCCCGTCTGGAGCGCCCGGTCGTCCTGCGGCAGGTCGGATTTTGCAGGGCGGCGCGGCTGTGGGAGCGGCGGCGTCGGACGTTCGGGAGAATCGTGAACCATGGGCGTAAACTAAGCGCTGGAGCGGCCGGTCGCCAGCGCCGGCAGCGCTGGAAAACGGAGCCGATTGCAGGGGCTTACTGGTCCTGCGCGCCTCGCCGGGGCGCGCGCGTAACGTCTCGTTAAGACTGTTAAGAGGGCGGTAACCGCCCTTAACAGCCCTTTAACTTAAAACTCTCGATAAGATTTAGCGAAAAAAGTGGAATTCCGTAACCTTGCCGGTCGCTCAAGCCCGGCCCGGCACGGCAGTTGCGTGGTGGAGAGTACCGATGACCCGGTTGGTTTTGCGCGTGCTGGCGCTGATCGTCGCAGGCTCGACGACCTCGGCGGCGGCCGCCGATCTCAGCTACGGATCGCCTTACACGGTCTACCAGCCGCTCAATGCCTATAGCTGGGCGGGTCCTTATCTCGGCGGCAACGTCGGCTACAATTGGGGTTCGATCGACAACAACCCGACCAGGCCCTCCGGCTTCGCTGGCGGTGTCCAGGCCGGCTACAACTTTCAGAACGGCACGCCCTGGGTGTTCGGCATCGAGGGCGATATCCAGGCGTCGGCCGCCGACGATACGTTCGCGCCCTGGAAGTTCTCCAATCCCTGGTTCGGCACTGTACGCGGCCGCGTCGGCTACACGTTCAACAACGTGATGTTCTACGGAACCGGCGGTCTCGCCTTCGGCGAACTGCGCGGCGAAACCTTCGGCGTGTCGGAGAGTCACACCAATGCGGGCTGGACCGTCGGCGCCGGCGCCGAAATGGGTTTTGCCCCGCACTGGAGCGCCAAGGTCGAATATCTCTACGTCGATATCGCTACCAGCAACTTCGCGCTCACCGGCGGTGCGGCGAACGGCTATGGCTTCAGCCTGGTCCGCGCCGGCATCAACTATCACTTCTGAGAACAAGAAAACGTCGACCACCAACTCCCGGCTGCGCCTCGCGCGGCCGGGTTTCTTTTTGTGCTGACGGTCAGGGCGTTCGGTCGACCGCGCATTGCCACTTTGCGGAGTCCGCGTCCGGCGGCCGCATCATGCAGGCAATCACGCAGCGAGCACGGGTCGTGTGCTCGGCAGGCAGCTCACACGCAACGCTTCATTCCGCTTTCGTCGTGAGCCCGGGATCATGATGCGATCATATGCAATCGCGATCTCAGGTCTTTCATTTGTGCATGATCCATTCCGGAAACTCGGCTTCCGCTTGTTTGGATCACGCGCGCACTCACGATGAAACCACCAGGTTGACCGCCTTGGGGCCCTTGCCCTTCTTGTCCGGCTCGACCTCGAATGTAATGCGCTGTCCTTCAGTCAGGTCCTTCAAGCCTGCCCGCTCGACGGCAGTGATGTGAACGAATACATCGCGGCCGCCATCATCAGGCTTGATGAAGCCGTAGCCACGCTCTCCGTTGAAGAACTTGACTGTCCCAGTCATGGCCATCGGGAAACTCCTCCCCCGTATTGCTCCACCGCTACGCGCACGCCGCGTAGCGGTTGACCGACATTCGCTTGTCGGAAGCTTGGCCACCTGAACAGGCCGGCGTCACGCCGCCAGTCTGCCTGGATTTTATTTCGGCCTTGTCACTCCGCCGCAACCATTCGCGGAAGCGGAACGTAAAGCCAGTCGTAACAGGACGAGCATAATACGCTTCCGCGCAGATTGACTACGCTCAAATTCCACTTTTCAGTGGGCCGCTGGATTAAGGTTTAGGCGTTTCGAGTCTGAAGCGGCCTGCGCCGCCTTGCCCAAGTGGCCTCTCGAGTTCGGGCAGGATGATCTTCAATTCGTTCGCCAGCGTCCATGGCGGATTCACTATCAAAAGCCCCGTAGAAACAAGGCTGCCGCCTGTCTCCTGCGGTGCCACACTGAACTCCAAACGCAAGCATTTGCCGGCTGACCGACTCGTTGCTGTTGCCGCGGCAACGCTGTGTGCGAGATCGTCAGTGGCCCTCCGTGATTTTACGGGGTACCACAAAAGATATGCACCGGTCGGCCACTTTGCGAACGCCTCTGCAAACCCCTTGGCGAGCCGCTCGTACTCGTCCTTCGCCTCGAATGGCGGATCGATCAGCACCAGGCCGCGCCGCTCATTCGGTGGAACGAAGGCGGGGAGCGCCGTCCAACCGTCGAGATCCACGACGCGCGCCTGTGTGTCGCGCCGTAACGCGTCGATCAATTGCTTGCGCGCCGTCGGCTCGATCTCGCAGGCGGTGAGGCGATCCTGCGGTCGCAGCAGCGCTCGCGCAATCAGCGGCGAGCCGGGATACGCTTTCAACTCGGCTTTCAGATTGAATGCCCTGACGATATCGAGATACGGCGCAACCAGCGGCAGCGCCTCGTCGGAGAGCCGCGCCTGCATCAGCCGCGCGATGCCGGTGAGCCATTCGCCGCCGCGTTGCGCTTCGCTCGACGTCAGATCGTACAGCCCGGCGCCGGCGTGCGTATCGATGACGCGGAACGGCGCCTGCTTCTCCTGCAAATAGGTCAGCATGCGCACCAGCACGATGTGCTTGATGACATCGGCGAAGCTGCCGGCGTGAAAGGCGTGACGGTAGTTCATCAGATAGCAGTTACCACGTCATTGCGCGCGCAGCGACATGTCCGCCGCGATCTTCCGCCTTCGTGCGCTCGTCGAGCTGTCGCGGATGACGCTGCTTGCGATGATCGGGACGCTAGGTCTAGCCGCCGCGCATCGGCGGCATCAGAACCTCGTCGCGGCGGCAGGCGCGGCGATCGAGCTCTTCGCAGGAACGGAACTGGAGATCCTTGCTGAGGCAGATCCGCACCTCGCTGAGCCGCCTGCTGTCGCAGGTGACCGCGATCGCCGAGCTGCTGAGCCCCGGATTGACCTTGATGAACGCGGCTTCCAGATCGTCGGGCGAGATCGTCTTCGGCTCCGACAATTGCAGAAACTCGTCGGGAATCTTCACCGCGGCACGCGCCTTGCGGATCGTCTCGAAATAGGCGCGTTCGCCGAGGCCCGAACAGGTGCCGTGCTTGTCCCATTCGTTGTAGATCAACCCGGGGGCCGGCATCAGGTCGAGCATCGAGGTCATGATGCCGCGGGCGAGCCGCGGCGAGGGACGCTGGCAATATTCCGGGAAACCGCGCTCATATTGCGGCCACAGGCCGTG
Source organism: Bradyrhizobium macuxiense (assembly GCF_001542415.1). GTDB lineage: Bacteria > Pseudomonadota > Alphaproteobacteria > Rhizobiales > Xanthobacteraceae > Bradyrhizobium > Bradyrhizobium macuxiense. Next base: position 26,577 of record NZ_LNCU01000034.1, on the reverse strand, counting down.
CACCACGAAGGAGTATGGTCGCCCGCCGCACTGGGCCTGGGTGCCGCGGCCATTGTTGCCGCGCTCGCTCGCCGCCTCGCAGAAGGACGGCGACCATGACAGCGACAGCACGTAGAAATCGAACTCGCCCGGGGTGTTCTGCCGGCGGTCCTGAGCCGACGCCGCGAAGGTGGTGCACAGGACAGCAGTCGTAATCCAAACCAGCAATCGGGAAATTGTGACCAACCGGCGCATCAAACGCTCCCCCCAACTCGACCGTTCCGAGCCTAGCAGGCGATCGGAACATTTCAAGAACAAAAGCGTGATCTACCCGCGCGCAGGTGGCGCGCGGAGGCCGGCTCGCCAATCCGGTGGAAGATCAGGGCCGCGCGGCCCTGCAGGAAGGGTTGGAAGCCCAGTTGCGGTCGAGGCCGGTAACGCACCATTCGACGCCCTGGCTGGAGCCGGCAAATCCGCCGTCCTCGATGATAGAGAAGTGTACGGTGCGCATCTTGCCGTCGCTCAGCATCGCCTTGCCGGAGCAATAGCGACGCGGAATGTTGTCGGATTGCCAGGGACGGAATGCAGTCTCGTGGATCCGGTCGTAGCCGGTGATCACCAGAGGCGAATTCCAGAAGGTGGCTTCCTTCTCGTGGAATTCATAGCTGATGACGGGCAAGGCCCTCTCGCAAGGGGCAACATTGCCGTCATAGCGTGGCCCGGACAGCCAGAAATTCAGCTCGAACGGGTTCGCAGCCTGCGCTGTCCCCCCAGAGGCCAGCAGGCCGAATACCAGCGCGGCACCAACACCGAGCTTCTTGGCTGACATGAACAGGTTGCGCATGGGAATCCACCGATCATCCGATGCGCCGGACGGTGCCGTGAAGCCCCGGCAAGGTCAAGTGCAGCGCGGCAACACCTGAGGAGAAGTCCACTTTCGGCGAACCGCTCGTTCTTTTCACGACCGCCGGCGCACTCTATGTTGGGTCTGAGCGAAATGGAGTCTGCGATGCGAAGGAAATTGGCCGCGTGCCTGGTTGCCGTTTGCGGGATGCTGGCCGTTGCGCCGGCGCGGGCCGACTGGATGCAGCCGGTACCGCCGTTCAAGGGCAATGATACCGGCGGTATTATCGCCTATTCGCTGGCGATGCAGACCGACGCGCGGCAGCTTGCCGTCGATCACTGCGCTTCGTACGGCAAGGTGGTGAAATTCCTCTCCGTGCAGTCCTATCCGGGCGGCTATATCTCGTTTGCCTGCCGCTGGGTCCCTTACGGCTCCGCAGGCCGACCCTTGCGCACGCGCTACTGAGCGCTGCGCTTGATCCTCTCGTCCAGTCGGGAGTCAATCGCTATGACGCGACGTCTTGCTCTGCTTGGTTCGGCCGTTTGCCTGGTGCTGTCGGCCGGCGCGGCCGGTGCGGTCGATCTGCCGATCCGCAAGGCGGGTCTGTGGGAGATGAAGATGGTGAAGACCGGCTCATCGGTGCCGGAGATCACCGTGCAGCACTGCACCGATGAAACCACGGACAAGGAGATGAGCACGACGGCCGCGCCGATGGCGAAGCAGGTTTGCTCCAAGCAAGATGTCCAGAAGACCGCTACCGGTTATGTCAGCGACAGCGTCTGCGGCACCGCCGGCGTGACCGTGACCTCGCATGCCGAGATCGTCGGCGACTTCAACTCGGCCTACACGGTCAAGAGCACCTCGCATGTGGAAGGCGGCCCCTCCGGCGCCCACGACAACACGATGACCATCGAGGCGAAATGGCTCGGCGCCTGCAAGGCCGACCAGAAGCCCGGCGACATGATCATGCCCGGCGGCATGAAGATGAACGTCAAGGATATGGAAAAGCTGAAGGCTTTGCTGCCGAAGCTGCAGAAGTAACGGACCTTTCACCTCTCCGGGCAAGAGCGGGACGTGGGAGAAGCTACACCGGCACCCGCACCGCCGCTCGCAATCCGCCCATCGGACTATCGCCGAGCATGATATCGCCGCCATGCGAGCGGGCGATATCGCGGGCGATCGCCAGTCCAAGGCCGGTGCCGCCTTCGTCCTGGTTGCGGGCGTCGTCGAGCCGCAGGAACGGCTTGAACACCTCTTCGCGCATGTTCGCGGGAATGCCGGGGCCGTCGTCGTCGACGGTCACGGTGAGATAGCGGTGGTCGCGATGGCCGTTGATCGAGATCGTGTTGGCATGGCGCGCCGCATTTGAGACGAGGTTGCCGAGGCAGCGCTTGAACGAGGCGGGCTTCACCGTCACGACGGGCAGGCCGTGGAACGCCACAGTCGCAGTGTGGCCGTGACGTTCGGCGTCGCTGCGCAACTCCTCCAGCGCCATTGCCATGTCGGTCGGCTGCGCGACCTCGCCGGAATCGCCGCGCGCGAAGGCGAGATAGTCCTCCAGCATCATCGACATCTCGTCGACGTCCTTGCGCATCGCCTCGATCTCGGGGCCTTCGCCGAGCAGGGCGAGCTCGAGCTTGAAGCGGGTCAGGATGGTGCGCAGATCGTGCGAAACGCCGGCCAGCATTGCGGTGCGCTGCTCGATCGAGCGCTCGACGCGCGCCTTCATCTCGATGAACGCCTGCGCCGCGCGTCGCACCTCGCGCGCGCCGCGCGGCCGGAAGTTCGGTGCCTCGCGGCCCTTGCCGAAGCTTTCGGCGGCATCGGCGAGTCTCAGGATCGGCTTGATCTGGTTGCGCAGGAACAGCACGGCGACGATCAGGAGGATCGACGACGTGCCGAGCATCCAGAAGATGAAGATCTCCGAGTTGGAGGCATAGGCCGCGCTGCGCTGCGCGAAGATCCGCATCACCGAATCGTCGAGCTGCACGCGGATCTCGACCAGGTTGGAATTGCCGACGGTGTCGATCCAGAACGGACGGTTGATCTGCCGGCCGAGTTGCACCGACAGCGACTGGTCGAGCAGCGAGAAGAACGGCTTCGGTCCCGGCGGCGGCATGTCGCCCGCGGGCAGGAAGTCGACCACGAGCTGCAGCCGCTGGGCGATGTGGCGAAGCTGGGCGCGGTCCTTGTCCTGCGGATAAATCTTGTAGACGTCGATCAGCGCGGCGATGTCGGATACCACCGCGGCCGACAGGCGGCGCGTCACCGTGTTCCAGTGCCGCTCCATGAACACGAAGGCGACCACGGTCTGCAGCACCACCATCGGCACGATCATGATCAGCAATGCGCGGGCATAGAGGCCGGTCGGCATCCAGCTCTTGAACGCATTGCCCATCCAGCCATTGGCCTTCGACACGCGCTGCGACGCGTTGCGGATCAGGGTCAGGCCGGAGTCGAGCGTGCTCATGGGGTGCTCTAAAGCATGATCCGGAAAAGTGTGTAGCGGTTTTCCGACAAGATCATGCTTAAATGAGAAGCTGAAGCGCGATAACGGTTCATCCTGACCTCATCGCGCTTCAGGGCGAGGCGACCAGGCGATAGCCGATGCCGCGCACGGCCTGCAGGAACAGCGGATTGGCGGGATCCTGCTCGATCTTGCGGCGCAGGCGGTTGATCTGCACGTCGACTGCGCGCTCGTTGACGGTGCCGCCGCTGGTCAGCGCGGCGCGCGGCACGGTCTCGCCCGGGGTGGTCGCAAGGATGCGCAGCATCTCGCGCTCACGGTCGGTGAGATGGATGATCTCCTCGCCCTGGCGCAGCTCGCTGCGCTCGACATGGAAGACGTAGGGACCAAAGGCGATCTGCTCGACGGCCGCGACCTGCGGAGGGGTGGTGCGCTTGAGGATATTGCCGATGCGCAGCACGAGCTCCCGCGGCTCGAACGGCTTGGCGACGTAATCGTCGGCGCCGATCTGCAGGCCCTCAATCCTGGCCTCGGCCTCGTGGCGGGCGGTCAGCATGATGATCGGTACCGACGAGGAGGTACGGATGAAGCGGGCGAGATCGAAGCCGTTTTCGCCGGGCATCATCACGTCGAGAATGAGGAGGTCGAAATGCAGCCCCAACAGTTTGGCGCGTGCGTCGCTGGCGCTGAGCGCGGTCGTGACGCGATAGCCTTCGCCGGACAGAAAGCGCGACAGCAGGTCGCGAATCCGCCGGTCGTCATCGACGAGGAGGAGATGCGGTGCGTCGTCGGCCGGCTCGGCCGGCGGCTGCACCATGGTTGCAGTCTGCGCCACGGTCACTCCTTCGTCTTTCTACCGCCCCCGAAGATCGCCTCGAGCACCTTGTCGGGATCGTCGCGATCGATCATCGCACGCAGGAACTGGCGAACGGTCTCGACGCCGGCAGCATCGATACCGGTGACCGCACGGTTGATGCGGTCGGTCTGCAGGCCCGCGAGCTTGGCGACCAGCGCCTCGCCCTTCGGCGTCGCGTAGAGCAGGCGTTGCCGGCGATCATTGTTGCCGGTCTTCTGCACGATGTAGCCTTCGTCGAGCAGCTGCTTGAGCACGCGCCCGAGCGACTGCTTGGTGATGCGCAGCACGTCGAGCAGGTCGGCGACCTTCAGCCCGGGATAGCGGGTGACGAAGTGGATGACCCGGTGATGGGCACGGCCGAAGCCGAACGCTTCCAACTCCTGGTCGGCGTCGCCGACGAAATCTCGGTAGGCGAAGAACAGGAGCTCGATAATGTCCCAGCGCAGATCGCGCTCGCCCGCCGCGGAAGACGAGTGGTCGCTTCCCTGCGAATCGGGCTTGGCAGCCATGCCTGAGAAATTTATGTCAGTCATATTGACGTATCTTGGGTTCAATGTTACAAAACTGCATGTCACGGCGAAACATTAAGTCGTTTTGTCCCCGACAGCGTTTGAGTCGGCCTGAAAGAGCCAGCGATGGCGGTTTGGGCCGCAAATTGGACTACCGTGCGATTGTCGAGCGGCATTTCGGCAAACATACTGGACTTCGGCATTCCGCAAAAGCATGTCTAAACGGCATGTTGGCGCAGGAAACCGGCCCCCGGGGCTGGTAGCGCCGGAGGCCAGGCCAACCAAGCCGACAGGTCCCGGGGGGAAACTGGCCGGCGCCACACATTGCGCCGGTTCCGAGAGCGGAAAGCAAGAAAATGAGTTTGAATTTCGAAATCCAGCCTGCGACGAATGCGACTCCCAACAAGGAGCGCGTGGCCAAGCTCGTGGATCCAGGCTTCGGCCGGATCTTCACCGATCACATGGCGATCGTCCGCTACAATCAGGCGAAGGGCTGGCATGGCGCGCGCGTCGAATCGCGCGCGAATTTTCCGCTCGATCCGGCTGGCGCCGTCCTGCACTACGCGCAGGAAATTTTCGAAGGTCTCAAGGCCTACAGGCGCGACGACGGCGGCGTGAACCTGTTCCGCCCGGATGCCAATGCGCGACGCTTTCGCAATTCGGCGGAGCGCATGGCAATGGCGCCGCTGCCGGAGGACGTGTTCATCGAGGCGGTCGAGCAGCTCGTGCGGATCGATCGCGCCTGGATTCCGGGCGGCGAGGGCAGCCTCTATCTGCGGCCCTTCATGATCGCAAGCGAGGTCTTCCTCGGCGTGAAGCCGTCGGCGGAATACATCTTCTCGGTCATCGCCTCGCCAGTCGGCTCCTATTTCAAGGGCGGGCCCGCGCCGGTGTCGATCTGGGTGTCGGAGAACTACACGCGCGCCGCGATCGGCGGCACCGGCGCCGTCAAATGCGGCGGCAATTATGCCGCGAGCCTGCGCGCGCAGGCCGAGGCGATCGATCACGGGTGCGATCAGGTCGTGTTTCTCGATGCGGTCGAGCGCCGCTATGTCGAGGAGCTCGGCGGCATGAACGTCTTCTTCGTGTTCGACGACGGTTCGCTCTCGACGCCGCCGCTCGGCACCATCCTGCCCGGCATCACCCGGGATTCGATCATCACGCTGGCCAAGGATGCCGGCACGCGGGTGCGCGAGGAAGCCTATTCGATCGACCAGTGGCGCGCGGATGCCGCCAGCGGCAAGCTGAAGGAGGCTTTCGCCTGCGGCACGGCGGCGGTCATCTCGCCGATCGGCAAGGTGTGCTCCGCGAGCGGCGATTTCCAGATCAGCGGCGGCGTGGCCGGCCCGGTGGCGATGGGGCTGCGCAAGAAGCTGGTCGACATCCAGTACGGTCGCACCAACGACCCGCATAACTGGATCAGAGAGGTCCGCTGACCGGCCATTCCAGCGCGGCTCTGTTCGAAATTGCGTCGTGCCCGGGCCTGTCCCGGGCACGAGCGTCTCCGGCATATTCGCGGGTTCTACGGATGCACTGGTTGCCGCCTCGCGCGTCGGCTGGTAAACGCCGCTCATGGCCGACAAACCGAAAAAACCCCAGAAATTGAAGGCGCGCCTGCCGCGCGGACTGGAAGATCGTGGCCCGGCCGCGATCAACGTCACGCGCCAGATGGTCGAGAAGATTCGCGCCGTTTACGAGCTCTACGGATTCGAGCCCGTGGAAACGCCGGCGATGGAATACACCGATGCGCTCGGCAAGTTCCTGCCGGACCAGGACCGTCCCAACGAGGGCGTGTTCTCGTTCCAGGACGACGACGAGCAGTGGATCTCGCTGCGCTACGACCTGACCGCGCCGCTCGCGCGCTATGTCGCGGAAAACTTCGATCACCTGCCGAAGCCGTACCGCTCCTATCGCTTCGGCTACGTCTTCCGCAACGAGAAACCCGGTCCCGGCCGCTTCCGCCAGTTCATGCAGTTCGATGCCGATACCGTCGGCTCCGCGACGCCGGCCGCTGATGCCGAGATCTGCATGATGGCCGCCGACACGATGGAAGCGCTCGGCATTCCGCGCGGCTCGTATGTTGTGAAGGTGAACAACCGCAAGGTGCTCGACGGCGTGATGGAGAGCATCGGGATCGGCGGCGAGGAGAACGCCGGCCGAAGGCTCACCGTGCTGCGCGCGATCGACAAGCTCGACCGACTTGGCGAGCAAGGCGTGCGTGAATTGCTCGGCCCCGGCCGCAAGGATGAGAGCGGCGACTTCACCAAGGGCGCGGGCCTCGAGCAGGCGCAGATCGCCAAGATCGAGACGTTTGTGAATGCGCGCGCTGCGGTGCGCGGTCCGCTGCTGGCCTATTCCGGCGACGCGAGCATGCAGCAGCGGCTTGCGGGCGATCCCGATCGCAAGGAGAACGAGTACGATATCGCGCGCCGTATCGCAGACGCGTTGCGTGCGACGTTCCACGATTCGAAGATCGCGCTCGAGGGGCTGGACGAACTGGTCGAGATCGCGCGTCTTGTCGATGCGGCCGGCTATCACAGCCAGATCATCATCGATCCCTCCGTCGTCCGCGGCCTCGAATACTATACCGGCCCGGTCTACGAGGTTGAGCTGCTGCTCGACACCAAGGACGAGAAGGGCCGTCCGGTGCGGTTCGGCTCGGTCGGCGGTGGTGGCCGCTATGACGGTCTGGTGTCGCGCTTCCGTGGCGAGCCGGTGCCAGCGACCGGCTTCTCGATCGGCGTGTCGCGCCTGCAGGCTGCGCTCACGATGCTCGGCAAGCTCGACACGCGGCCGGAGTTCGGCCCCGTGGTCGTCACCGTGTTCGATCGCGACCGCGTCGCCGACTACCAGAAAATGGTCGCGCAACTGCGCCATGCGAACATCCGTGCCGAGCTCTATCTCGGCAATCCGAAGAACATGGGCAACCAGCTCAAATATGCCGATCGCCGCGACTCGCCCTGCGTGATCATCCAGGGTTCGGACGAGAAGGCGCGCGGCGAGGTGCAGATCAAGGATCTGATCGAAGGCGCCAAGGCCGCGGCCGCGATCGCCTCCAACCAGGAGTGGCGCGAAACACGGCCTGCGCAATTCTCCTGCGCCGAGGCCGATCTCGTTGCCAAGGTGCGCGAGGTGCTGGCGCGTCATGACGTGACGTGGGGTTAGCCATTCGCGCAACGCCTCATGCCCGGCCTTGTGCCGGGCATTCGCGTCTTGTTTGATAACAGAGAACGTGATGGCCGGGACCAGCCCGGCCGCGACAGCCAAGGGAGAGATTGGATGCCCGAAATTACCGTGAGCATGGCCGCAGGCCGCACCGATGAGCAGAAGGCCGGCATGATGCGCGACATCACCCAGGCTTTGGTGAAGAACCTCGGCGTCGATGCCGATGCCGTCGTGATCCAGATCAACGAAGCGCCGCTGCATCACAAGATGAAGGGCGGCAAGACCTTCGTCGAGCGCGCCGCCGCTGCGAAGAAGTAGCCCAGCCTTCTCCACGGGTCGTCCCTGCTCAAGGCCGGGACGACACCGGTCTTGAGGCATCCATGGACGCACGCGACTTTATCAAGATCGGCATGAGTGCCGAGCGCACGCTCGTCGTGCCGCCGGAGCGCACGGTCGGGCATTTCGTGCCCGGCATGCCGATGGTCTATGCGACGCCGATGATGATCCTCGAAATGGAGATGGCGTCGGGCGATGCGATCCGCGCTGCGCTGCGGCCCGGCTGGGTCACCGTCGGCACCGAGGTCGATATCCGCCATCTCGCCGCGGCCCTTGTCGGCGCCACGGTGCGGACCACGGCGAAGGTGATCGCGGTCGAGCGCCGCGTGATCCGCTTCGAGGTCGAGGCCTTCGAAGGCGCGCGCAAGCTCGGCGAAGGCCGCCACGCGCGCGGCCTGATCAACGTCGAGAATTTCAACAAGCGGCTTGCCGGAACGTCGGGCTCGAAAGCGTAACGTGGGCAAAGGCGCGCTTGCGCCGTCCTACGAACTCGTCATGCGCGGGCCTGACCCGCGCATCCATCAAGAAAGAAGCATATCCGCGTGAGATGGATCGCCGGGTCCCGTCTACGCCAAGGCTCCGACGAGGCCAACAGTCTCGGGCGCGCCGAAGCCTTGGCGAAGGCGGCAAGCCCGGCAATGACAGCGGATGGGCTACTTCGCCAATTCCTTCGAGCGCCTGGTCGCCGCGGCGATGGCGCGGGTCATCAACGGCTGCATGCCGTCCTTGGCCATCAGCACCTCGAGTGCCGCGGCGGTGGTGCCGCCAGGTGAGGTGACATTCTGGCGCAAGGTCGCGGACGGCAGGTCCGAGCGATGCAGCAACTCGCCGGAGCCTGCGACGGTCGCTCGCGCCAGCGTGGTCGCCAGCTGCTCCGGCAGGCCGGCCGCGACACCGGCGCAGGCCAGCTCTTCGGCGAGCAGGAACACATAGGCCGGGCCGGAGCCCGAGACCGCGGTCACCGCATCCATCAGGTTTTCGTCCTCGACCCATTCGACCAGCCCGGTCGCCTGCAGCAGCGCATCCGTCGTCGCGCGCTGCGCGGCGGTGACGTTCTTCGCCGGTACTGCGACCGTGATGCCGCGGCCGATTGCGGCCGGCGTGTTCGGCATCGCGCGCACCACGGCGCCGCCGCAGACCTCTTGAAGCACAGAGATCGTGGTGCCGGCCATGATCGAGACGACCAGCGTCGACGGGCCGACCAACGCCTTGAGCGCGGCTCCGGCCTCGCGGAATGACTGCGGCTTCACCGCGATCACGAGCGTATCGACCGCACCGACATCCTGAGCCTTCGGGTTGAGGCGGACACCTTGCGCGGCGAGTGCAGAAATCTCCGGCGAGAGATGTGGATCGATCACAGCGACCTGCGCAGGCACGAGCCCCTGCGCAAGCCAGCCGGTGAGCATCGCGCCGCCCATCTTGCCGGCGCCTGCAAGCGCGATGGTGCCGGTGGTGTTCTTCAATGCGCTGCTTGTGTTCACAGGTCGCTCCACGAACTCTATGTCGTCCCTGCGAAAGCAGGGACCCACAAGCGGTTCTAGTGAAGCGAGAAGCGAGCCACAAGCAGTTTGCTCAGCCACGAGGGCCGCGGAGTATGGGTCCCTGCTCCCGTGCGCAATTGCGCACTAGGCAGGGACGACACTGAGGGCGCGGATAGACCGAGCGGTTCCTATGCCTCGCCCTCGGTATCGAACATCGCGGCAGACATGGCCTCGGCCGCCGACTTGCCGGCCCAGACCACGAACTGGAACGCGGGGTAATAGCGCTCGCAGGCCTGGATCGCGTTGACCAGCATGCTCTCGCATTGCGAGGCTGATGCGGTGAGGCCGCCAGGCAGCACCAGCGCCTGACGATGCATGACCATGCCGGAGTGGGTCCACAGATCGAAATGACCGACCCACAATTGCTCGTTGATCGCGGCAATCAGTCGTTGCACTTCGGCGAGCCGCGCTTGCGGAATCTTCATGTCGAAAGCGCAGGCGAGATGCAGCGCTTCGATCTCACCCATCCAGGTGAAAGAGAGCTGATAGTCGATCCAATCGCCCTTGGAGACGATCGTCACCTCGTCGTCGCCGGAACGCTCGAACGCCCAGTTGTTGTCAGTGGCGATATCCTCGACCACCGCAAGCGGGTTGTTCCGGGACTCGATAATGCCTTCGAGGAGGGACATGCCGTCTCGACCCTTATTCTTTTGATCTGTTGATACGCACACGGAAGCCGGCAAGCGCGACAAACAGCGTCGTGGCCGAGTGCAGCTCCTTACGCGGGCTTCCGGATGCCCCTGGACCTGACGCGGATGAAGTGATGTGATTTGCGGAATCCGCGCAACCGCACCCCGAGTCCGTCCACAGCCAAAGCGCGCCTCGTCCACAGCTGATCGCGGTAGCGCTCGTTAATTAAAGAACAAATCGGAATCGAAGTGGCCTGGTAACGGAATATTAACCATTTGCCTCCGCTTCGCCGCACTTGTGAATCGGCCGTCTCTGACAGCGAAACGTCACTGGAAGACTCGCAGCGCGCTCATGGGGACCATGCCAATTCCCGTGCCGAAGCATCTTGCCCACCTGTCGCGCATTGGTCATATTGGCTGTTAGGCACGTCCATCCCGGGCGTGCCGATGTTCTCAGGGCGGGGCGGAAATCCCCACCGGCGGTAAGGGTGACGAGCCCAAGCCCGCGAGCGCCTTCCTCAAGAACGGGGAAGGGTCAGCAGATTCGGTGCAATTCCGAAGCCGACGGTTACAGTCCGGATGAAAGAGAACGGTTGCGGCAGCCCGCGCGGATTCGCGTGGGGCTCTTGTCGTTGTCCGTGTGCCCTGATTCTGGTCCTGAAAGAGGAAAACCATGAATCAGATGTTGCAAGACGCTGAAGTCGAAACCTCCCAAGCAGAAATCTCCCAAGCAGACATCACTCCCGACACACCGGCCGTTCCGCCGGTATCGGAACATCCACGCTTCGCAAAGCCGCAGCGCGTCGCCTTTGTGCAGGCGTGCTGGCATCGCGAGGTGGTGGATGCGTGCCGCGTCTCCTTTCTGAAGGCGATCGAGGCGCGCCACATCACCAACGTCGATGTGTTCGAGGTGCCGGGCTCGTTCGAGATCCCGCTGCATGCGCAGATCCTGGCGAAGACGCGCCGCTATACCGCGATCGTCGCCGCCGGGCTCGTCGTCGACGGCGGCATCTATCGCCACGAATTCGTCGCCGACACCGTGATCAAGGCGCTGATGGATGTGCAGTTGCGCACCGAGGTGCCGGTGTTCTCCGCGGTGCTGACACCGCAGCAATTCCACGAGACCGAAGTGCACCAGGATTTCTTCCGCCGGCATTTCGTCATCAAGGGCATCGAGGCGGCGGAAGCCTGCGCCAACACGCTGCTCAGCCTGGAGCGGCTGCGCGGCCAGGTCGCGGCGGGGATCGCCGGCTAGCCAGAGCATGATCCGGAAAAGTGTGAAGCGGTTTTCCGAAAAGATCATGCTCAAACAAGGAGCTAAAGCGCGATGACGATTCAACCCAATCTCATCGCGCTTTAGAACCAGGGCTGCGTCAGCCTAGACGTAAACGCGATTCCGGCATGCGTGCCGGGATCGCGCACGTCTGCCGCGCGTTCGGTTATGCTTCCGGGCATAAACCAAAAATGCGCGGGAGGCGCCCATGACTGAACACCAATCTTCCGACTGGCTCGGCCTGTCGGGCCGCGTTGCCGTGGTCACCGGCGGAGGCGGCGGCATCGGCCGTGCCACGGCGGTCAGTCTTGCGCGTGCAGGCGTCAAGGTCGCGGCGCTCGATCGCGACGAGCGCGGGCTTGAAGAGACCAAGGCAAAGCTGCGCGAGTTCGGCGACGGTCACCTCGTCGCAAGCTGCGACACCATGAGCGCGGAGAGCGTCGCATCGGCTGCCGAAACGGTCGAGCGCGTGCTCGGTCCCTGCGCCATTCTCGTCAACACCGCGGCGGTGCTGCGCCCCGGCGGGCTCGATACGCTGCCGTTGGCGGAGTGGAACTCGGTGCTTGCGGTCAATCTGACCGGTTATTTCATCTGCGCGCAGGCCTTCGGCGGGCAGATGCGAAGGCTCGGCCACGGCAGTCTCGTCCACGTCGCCTCGATCGCGGCGAGCAATGCGCAGGGGCAGAGCGGCGCCTACAGTGTCAGCAAGGCCGCGGTCGTGATGTTGTCGCAGCAGCTCGCCGCCGAATGGGGGCCGCACGGCATCCGCAGCAATGTCGTCAGCCCGGGTCTCGTGGTCACGCCGATGAGCCAGGCCTTCTACGACACGCCCGGCGTCACCGAGCGCCGCACCGCCGTGGTGCCGATGCGCCGGATCGGCGCGCCGCAGGACATGGCGGATGCGATCCTGTTCCTGGCGAGCGACCGGTCGTCCTATGTGAACGGGGAGGAGATCATCGTCGACGGCGGCTACGCCCGGACGCTGATGAGCCACGTGCCGAGGCCGGGGTTTTGACGAGGCGGGACCGCCTCAAATTCAATGTCGTCCGGGCCTTGAGCCGGGACCCATAACCACGACCGCCAAATGCTGCGCAACGCTGGGGCCACGGCTCGCTTCAACAACGCAATCCTGTGGTTTTGGGTCCCTGCGTTCGCAGGGACGACAGCGGAAATTGGACTAATCGAACAGGCTCGAAACCGACTCTTCCGCAGCGGTGCGGCCGATCGCTTCGGCAATCAGGCCGGCGATCGAGATCTGGCGGATGTTCGGTGCCTTGTTGACGGCTTCCGTCGGAAGGATCGAGTCGGTGATGACCAGCTCCTTCAGCCGCGACGAGGCGATGCGCGCCGCGGCGCCGCCGGACAGCACGCCGTGGGTGATGTAGGCCGAGACCTCCTTGGCGCCGTGCGCAATCAGCGCCTCGGCCGCGTTCACCAGCGTGCCGCCGGAGTCCACGATGTCGTCGACCAGGATGCAGTTGTAGCCGGTGACGTCGCCGATCACGTTCATCACCTCGGACTCACCCGGGCGCTCGCGGCGCTTGTCGACGATCGCAAGCGGCGTGTTGATGCGTTTGGCAAGCCCGCGGGCGCGCGCCACGCCGCCGACGTCTGGCGACACAACCATCACCTTGGCCAAGTCGAACTTTTCGCGGATGTCGCGCACCATCAGCGGTGCAGCGAAGAGATTGTCGGTCGGGATGTCGAAGAAGCCCTGGATCTGGCCGGCATGCAGGTCGAGCGTCATGACGCGGTCGACGCCGGCATGGGTGATCAGGTTGGCGACGAGCTTGGCCGAGATCGGGGTGCGCGAACCGGAGCGGCGGTCCTGCCTGGCATAGCCGAAATAGGGGATCACCGCGGTGATGCGGCGCGCCGAGGAGCGACGCAGCGCGTCGGTGATGATCAGCAGCTCCATCAGATTGTCGTTCGCCGGAAACGACGTCGACTGCAGGATGAACATGTCCGAGCCGCGGACGTTCTCCTGGATCTCGACGAAGATCTCCATGTCGGCGAAGCGCCGGACCACGGCCTTGGTCAGTTCGATGCCAAGTCCCTTGGCGATATCCTGCGCCAGCGCAGGATTGGAGTTGCCGGCGACGAGCTTGATTGATCCATTTTTTGCCGACATCGATGCTTCCCCCCGCGCCTTGCTGGATACGACGTTCAGCATCTCAAGTCCCTATAGAACCGGCGGGTTTTCGGTGGGCGAGGGAATATCAGGCAGGCGCCTTGGCTGGCAACCCATTAGCCCGGTTTTCCCGGTCCAAAAATGGCCCTTCCCCGGAATATCCCGGGGTCTTAGTTAGCGGAATATCCGAGCGCCACGGTCTCGGCCGCAGCGGGCGCCGGAGCGCTCGCGACGGCGGGCCCGCGAAGCTCGGGGGCAGACGCCGGCGCGGGGCTGTCCGCCGGACCGCCATTGATCATGCTGGACAGGCCGCTCAGGCCGGCCTGGGCAATCTTGCGCAGCACCAGGTCGTCGGCCGCCGCCCAGGCGTCGCGGCCGGCCTTGCCGGCGGGCTCCTCGCCGGAGAGCCGGAGCGCGCGCTGCTGGTTGCTGTCGTAGACGTCCCAGACCCACGCGATCATGGTGCGGCCGCGCACCACCTGCGCCGACAGGTAGCTGCGCACGCGGTAGGCCGCGGTGCCTTCACGCGACACGATCGAGAGGCTGCGGAGCTTGGACTCGCTGTCGAGCACGCTCACCATGCGATCGAACACTTGAGGTGGCGGGCCGTCGATCGATTCGAACGCGACAGTTGCGCCGCTGCCCGTGTTGGCCATCGCATAGGCGTCGGCCGCGCTGCCGCCGTTGGCGCAGCCGCCAAGCGCGCAGGCGACCGCAAGCCACGTGGCAGCGATCGCGGCACGCACGACTGTCCCAGCTTGAAACTGGCTTTTTGACGCTTCCCTCATTGCGTCCTGCGATATCGTTAAAACAGCTTAACGTCTAGGGCAGGATGGCCACAGCGCTTAACCGGCCGACGGTTGAGCACTCCGAGGGATGGGATCAAATTCCTTGACTGGTCCGTAGGTGCGTTATGTCGTGCGTTGCTTGTCCGGTCTCCAGCAGGTGGAGAGTCAAGCCGGTTGCTGCAAAGAAGTGGCCGGGTCTGGCGGCGTCGTGCTGGCGGGCGAAGATGCCTAGCCATCAACGCCGATGTCGGCAGGCCGCACGGCCCGTCAACGATCTAGCTGACCCGCCGTCGAGCGTCTGGGAGTTCGACCTTCGATTGGTTCAGGAGATCGATCACGCCGTCGCTTCCGTCGACCTTGAGCGTGAGCTGCGTCAGAGACCACACGCCGTCCTTCTTGATCGCCCGCAGGAAAATCTGTGCCGTCGCCTTGGTGCCGGTCGCCGAAAAGGCCAGGGTCGCACGCCCGCCTTTGCCGTCGATCGAGATCGTGCCCGATGGAAAGCCGGTCGAGATCGGCCGGCCAAGGACGTCGGCCGCTGCGGTGCTCGCCTGCAGCCTGGATGCGCCGAGCTGATAGGCCTCGGACGTCTTGAGCAGATAGTAAGTGCCGCCAAAGACGCCGCCGAGCAGCACGAGTGCGCCAAGCCAGATCACGGCGCCCCAGATCGCCCACAGGCGCTGCACCCGCTTGAAGTGCTCGACGCTGTCCCATCGTCCGTTGCGCCAGGCCCAGCGGCTTCCCCTGGCGCCAAGCACGAAAGGCATGACCAGGCCGAAGAACGGGATCAGGGTCAGTAACGCAATGAAGGTGTTGTTTCCGACACCCCATATCCAGCTCAGCAGAAACGCGCCCCAGTTCCAGCGGTCGATCTCCGGCGGGATCACCTTCGGATCGAGAGGAGGGGGCTGTTCGACCATTGTCACGTCCTGCAGAAGTTGACGGTGCTGCCCGAATGTCGAAACCGGCGAGATCGAATTGTTGCGTGGTCCCCTCTATTCATTCGGGTGCCAGCGCGATGGCATGAACGAGCCGGCCGTAATCGGCCTCCTTGCGGTGCACCGAGCGACGGTAGCTGAAGCAGCGCTCATCGGCATAGGTGTCGATGCCGAGATCGTCGATCATCAGCACGCCGGCATTTTCCAGCCGCATCCGGATGAAGCCGGCGAGATCGAACATCGCATGACCATCGCGTTCGCCGGGAATGAAGAACACGCCGTTCTCGGCGTCGGCCTCGATGAAGCGTTCGACGAATTCTTGGCCGACCTCGTAGGACTCCTGTCGGATCAGCGGGCCGATCGCGGCGACGATGCCGCCGCGCTCGGCGCCAAGCTTCTCCATCGCATCGATGGCCGATTCCAGCACGCCGGTCAGTGCGCCCTTCCAGCCGGCATGCGCCGCGCCGATCACCCGGGCGTTGGGATCGACCAGCAGGATCGGCCCGCAGTCGGCGGTGGTGACCGATATCGCCACGCCTTCGACGTTGGTGACCACCGCATCCGCCTTCGGGCGCGCGCTGCCGTCCCAGGGGCCGGTGGCGACCACGGCGTCAGGTGAGTGCACCTGATGGACGCTGATCAAATGCGCAAGCGACACGCCGAGTTGCTCGGCCATCCGCCGCCGGTTCTCGGCGACCTTGGCGGGATCATCGCGTGAGCCGAGGCCGCCATTGAGGCTGGCATAGATGCCTTCCGAGACGCCGCCTTCGCGCGAGAAGAAGGCGTGGCGCAGGCCCGGAATGGCTGACAGCAGCGGTGATCCCAATGTCATGATTCGTCGGCCTCGTCAGGCAGATCGCTCAGCCCGGCGATCGAAGTGATGCGTGGATCGGAGACGGCCATCGCCTTGAACATCGAGCCCATGCCACCGCGGCCGGAGTCGGTCAGGCGCCTCAGCGCGCCGGCGATGTCGGCGGAGACTTCCGGTGTCGCCTTCGCCATCAGCCCGGCGGCGCGGGCTTCGACGCCGAGCCGCTTGAGGAAATCGCCCTGCGTCACCGGTCCGTGGACGCGCGCGCCGACATCCTCCGCCGCCCGCGTCAGGGCCTGGAAATCGACATGGGCGGTCACGTCGGCTTCTCCCGGGTTCTTCAGCGGATCGGTGAAGCTGTGGCGCGCGATCGCCTGGAAGGTGTCGCCGGCGTCGCTGCGCAGATGGCCGTAGTCGATGATCAGCGCGGCGCCGTCCTGGTCGCGCACGCGCGTTGCGAGCTTCATCATTTCGGTGTCGGGCCGCCATTCGAACACGGCGCCGAGCGGCGCGGCACGCACCAGCGGCGGCAGCAGCACCTCGAAATGCGGCGTCGGCTCGGGAGCCGCGCTGAAATACAGCCGGTCATTGGCGTCGATCCCGACCGTGCGTTCGTGCCATCCGGTCTCGCGCCGGACCATCTGGTGGATCGGCAACACGTCGAAATATTCGTTGGCGAGGATCACGGCCGGGCCTTCCGGCACGTCGTCGATGCTCTCGTGCCAGGTGATGTTGCGCACGCCGGACAGTGTCGCGCGCTGTTTCTCCCGCAGCACCGGGTTGACCTCGACGAGGTGGATGCTCAGCGATTGGTAGAGCGGCGGCAGCACGCGGAGCGCGCGCAGCGCATCCGCCATCATGGTGCCGCGGCCGGGCCCGAGCTCGACCACGCGCAGCATCGACGGCGAGCCGATCGCCTTCCAGACCGATGCGCTCCACAGGCCGAGCAGCTCGCCGAACATCTGGCTGACTTCCGGCGACGTGGTGAAATCGCCCTCGCGCCCGAGCGGATCGCGCGACAGGTAGTAGCCGTAATGCGGATGCATCAGGCACAATTCCATGTAGCGCCAGACCGGCATCGGCCCGGACGATTTGATCAGTTTCTTGATCTCGCCCAGCAGCGGGGAAACGTCGCTCACAGAGGTCCTTTAAGTCGCATCCGGTGCCGGCGCCTTCGGCTTGCGGCGGGCGGAAGCCACGATGATGATAGCGCCCACAATAATCATTGGCACCGACAGCAGCATCCCCATGGTTAGTCCGCCCCACAGGAATCCGAGCTGCGGGTCGGGCTCCCTGAAAAACTCGCCGGTGATTCGGGCAAAACCATAGAGCGTGATGAAACTACCGAGGATCAGGCCGGGCCGCTTCAGCGCGCCCATCCGGATCATGATGGCCAGCACCGTGAACAGCACGATGCCCTCAAGGCCGGCTTCGTACAATTGGCTCGGATGGCGCGGCAGCGGTCCGCCATTGGGGAAGATCATGGCCCAGGGCAGGCTCGGGTCGGCGTGGCGGCCCCACAATTCGCTGTTGATGAAATTGGCGATGCGGCCGAGGAACAGCCCGATCGGCGCGACCGCGGTGGTGATGTCGCCAAGCGACAGGATCGAGACGTTGTTGCGGCGGGCAAACAGCATCACGGCGGCGACGCAGCCGAGGAAGCCGCCGTGGAACGACATGCCGCCTTTCCACAATTCGAGGATTTCCCCCGGATGCGCGGCGAAGAACGGCAGATTGTAGAACAGCACGTAGCCGGTGCGGCCGCCGACGATGATGCCAATGGTGACCCAGAGGATGAAATCGTCGAGCTGCGGCAGGGTGATCGGCGCCGGCCCGCTCCACAGCCGTTCCTTCTTGAGCAGGGAGCGGGCGTAGATCCAGCCCAGCACGATGCCGACGATGTAGGCGAGCGCATACCAGCGGATCACAATGGGCCCGAGCGATACCGCGACGGGGTTGAAGACCGGAAAGTTGATCAGCAGGAACAGCATCGTGCGTCTTGAGGCCTTAGCTCACGAGGTTGCGGCGATACAGGGCAAGCAGCCGCTCCCAGTGGCGTTCGGCGGCGTCGCGGTCATAGACCGGGCGCTTGGGGAACGCAAAGCCGTGATGCGTGCCGGGATAGATCTCGACCTCGCTGTTCGATCCCTTCATGCCGGCCTTGACCTGCTCGATGATCTCCTGCGGCGCGTAGATGTCGGTCTCGGCGCAGGCGAAATAAAGTTCGGCCTTGGTCTTCGCCGCGGCGAGGTGCGGGCTGTCGGGCTGGTCGGTCGCCAGATGAGTACCGTAGACCGAGGCGGCGGCCTTGACCCGGTCGGGGAAATGCGTCGCGGCGTTCACCGCATAGCGGCCGCTCATGCAGTAGCCGACGGTGCCGATGATCCCTGTGTTCGCCGCCTTCTGCGTCTCCGCGTAGGCGAGCAGCCCCTTGGTGTCTTCCATCACGAGCGGGATGTTGAGCGAGTTCATCAGCGCGAACATGCGCTTGCGTTCGGGCGATTCCGGATCGGGATTGATCGGGCCGAGCTCCATCGCGCCGGAGCGGTAATACATATTGGGCAACATCACGTAGTAGCCCGAGGTGCCGAGCCGGCGCGCCATGTCGCGCAGCTCCTCGCGGATCGCCGGCGCATCCATGTAGAAGATCACGACGGGAAACGGGCCGCCGCGCTCGGGATGGGTGATGAAGGTGGTGGTCTTGCCGTCCTTGGTCTCGATCTCGACCGTGTGCTCGATCATGGCGTTTCTGCTCGCGTTGTGATTTGCGATTTCTGTTGTGGGTTCAATACGATTGCAAGGAAACCTTGGCATGACAAGGCAAGCAGCGGGGTGCCTGCCATTCGCTGCGGACTTGAACCTGTCAGCGCGGATCGCCATTGTCTTCCGCGCGACGCAAAGTGAACGCGGAGAGTTTGTGAGATGACCCAGACCAGCAACCGGTTTTTCGACGAGATCGGCCGTCTGATGAACGACGCCGCGGGCGCCGCCCAGGGCGTCAAGCGCGAGGTCGATACCGTCATGCGCAACCAGGCCGAACGCATCCTGCGCGACCTCGACGTGGTCAAGCGCGAGGAGTTCGACGCGGTCAAGGACATGGCCCGCCTGGCGCGCGAGGAGAACGAGACGCTGAAAGCCCGGATCGCCGCGCTGGAGGCCAAGCTCGGGGTGTCGCCGGGTACGACGGGCTGACAAGGGCAGCCATTCGTCATGGCAGGGCTTGACCCGGCCATCCATCCTCTTCGCAAAGCTCGCTCCTTTTACAGATGGATGCCCGGGTCGAGCCCAGGCATGATGGGCCGAGGCGCGGCGGCCTGGCAAAGTCGGGGCGCGCAAGAAAGTTTCCTTCATTTCCTTGTCATTTCGCCCCTTTGGGGCTAAAAGCCGCCCACGTCTGCGGCCCCCGCACCCCTGGAGGCTTGCTGTGGACCTGAGCATGGGCCGCGCTGCGGCCTTTAACTTTTTAAATACAAGGACTTAACGCTATGGCGACCGTCAAGGAATTGAAGGCGACCGCACGTCCGCAGAGCGGCAAGGGGGCCGCCCGGGCAGAGCGTCGCGCCGGGAGAGTTCCCGGAGTGATCTACGGCAACAACCAGCCCCCGGTGGCCATCTCGGTCGAGGATCGCGAACTGCGTCAGCGCATTCTCGCGGGCCGGTTCCTCACCACCATTCTCGACATCGATCTCGAGGGTAAGAAGCACCGCGTGATTCCGCGCGACTTCCACCTCGATCCGGTGAAGGACTTCCCGATCCATGTCGACTTCATGCGGCTCGGCGAAGGCGCCACCATCCGCGTCAGCGTGCCGCTGCACATCGTAAACGGCGAAACCTCGCCGGGCGTCAAGCGCGGCGGCACCGTCAACATTGTCACCCACACGCTCGATCTCGAGTGCTCGGTCGACAACATCCCGCAGTATATCGAGGCCGACGTCGGCGCTCTCGAGATCAGCTACTCGCTGCATCTGAGCGACGTCAAGCTGCCCACGGGCGTGAAATCGCTGACCCGTGAGGACGCGACGCTGGTGACCATCGTGCCGCCGTCCGGTTACGCCGAAGAGCAGAAGGCCGCAGCTGCGGCGGCTGCCGGCGGAAC
>NZ_LNCU01000034.1:0-6191 GCF_001542415.1 Bradyrhizobium macuxiense | reverse complement strand
GCTCCGGCTGCGGGTGCGGCAGCTCCGGCCGCGGGTGCCAAGGCGCCCGCCGGCGGTGGCGACAAGAAGAAGTAATCGATCAGGTCGGCGCGCGATCGTCTGATGGCGCGCCGACACGGGATGCCGCGCCATGCGCCTCTTTGTCGGTCTCGGTAATCCCGGCGCCAAATACGCCAGCAACCGGCACAATATCGGGTTCCTGGCGGTCGACGAGATTGCACGGCGTCATGGTTTCGCACCATGGCGCCGTCGCTTTCAGGGCGAGACTGCCGAAGGTGTGCTCGACCACGAGAAGGTCGTGCTGCTGAAGCCGACCACCTACATGAACGAGTCCGGGCGCGCGGTGCAGGAGGCGGCGAGTTTCTTCAAGCTTGTCCCCCGCGACATCACCGTATTCCAGGACGAGCTCGAACTGCCGCCGGCGAAGCTGCGCGTGAAGATCGGCGGCGGGATTGCCGGCCATAACGGGCTGCGCTCAATCTCCGCCCATATCGGCAACGAGTATCGCCGCGTGCGGCTCGGGATCGGTCATCCCGGCGTCAAGGAGCTGGTGCACCACCACGTGCTGTCGGACTTCGCCAAGAGCGACCGGCCGTGGGTGGAGGCGTTGTGCGCGGCGATTGCCGACAATGCCGGCCTGCTGGCGGCGGGGCAAGACGCGTCGTTCGCCAACAAGGTGCATCTGACGATGCAGGCCAAGGGATTTTTCGACAAGGATGAGAACGGCGGAGAGCCGGCCTAATCCCCTTGTCGTCATGCTCGGCCCTGTGCCGGGCATCCACGTCTTCGGTGCCGATTGCACCGGAAGACGTGGATGGCCGGGACAAGCCCGGCCATGACGAAGCAGAGAGCGTTGAGGAAGACATGGGATTCAAATGCGGGATCGTCGGGCTGCCTAACGTCGGCAAGTCGACGCTGTTCAATGCGCTCACCGAGACGGCGGCGGCGCAGGCTGCGAACTATCCGTTCTGCACCATCGAGCCGAATGTCGGCGAGGTCGCGGTGCCCGATGTGCGGTTGGAGAAACTCGCGGCGGTCGCCAAGTCAGGGCAGATCATTCCGACCCGGCTGACCTTCGTCGACATCGCAGGTCTGGTCCGCGGTGCCTCCAAGGGCGAAGGGCTCGGCAACCAGTTCCTCGCCAACATCCGCGAGGTCGATGCGATCGCGCATGTGGTGCGCTGCTTCGAGGATTCCGACATCACCCATGTCGAGGGCAAGATCGCTCCGGTCGCCGACATCGAGACCATCGAGACCGAGCTGATGCTGTCCGACCTCGACAGCCTGGAAAAGCGGGTCGACAATCTCTCGAAGAAGGCCAAGGGCAACGACAAGGACGCCAAGGAACAGCTCGATCTCGTCAATCGTGCGCTGGTGCTGTTGCGCGACGGCAAGCCGGCCCGCGCGCTTGAGCGCAAGCCGGAGGAGGAGCGGGCCTTCCGCATGCTCGGGCTCCTGACCTCGAAGCCCGTGCTCTACGTCTGCAATGTCGAGGAAGGCTCGGCCAAGGACGGTAACAATTTCTCCAAGGCGGTGTTCGAGCGCGCCAAGGAGGAGGGTGCGGTCGCGGTCGTGATCTCAGCCAAGATCGAATCCGAGATCGCTACGCTGTCGCGCGAGGAGCGCGTAGATTTTCTGGAGACGCTGGGCCTCGAAGAGGCCGGGCTCGATCGCCTGATCCGCGCCGGCTACCAGCTGCTCGATCTCATCACTTATTTCACCGTCGGCCCGAAGGAAGCACGCGCCTGGACCATCGACCGTGGCACCAAGGCCCCGGCCGCGGCCGGCGTGATCCATACCGATTTCGAGAAGGGGTTCATCCGCGCCGAGACCATCGCCTATGACGATTACATTGCAGGCAATGGTGAAGCCGGCGCGCGCGACGCCGGCAAGCTGCGGCTCGAAGGCAAGGACTATGTCGTCGCCGACGGCGACGTGATGCACTTCCGTTTCAATACTTGATGGTGCTGTTCAGCCGCCCGTGAGGCGGCAGCGAATTAAGCAGTGCTCTTCCCCACGTCGTCCCGGGCAAGCCAACGGGTCGGCGCGAAGCGCCGCCCGATGACAGGCTCCGCGCGACCCGGGACCCATAACCACAGCGCACAGTTATTGCGCGACGCTGTGGCCGCAGCTCGCTCCATCCCCACGTCCTGCGGTTGTGGGTCCCTGCTTTCGCAGGGACGACGCCGAATATGCGGAGCTGCTCCTCGCCTCCGCTTCCCGGATCACCGGTCGACGCGGCCGATCACATCCATCAGCTCGGCGATCTTGCGCCGCTGGTCGGCCTTGTCGCCGGTCGAGATCGCATGCTCCACGCAATGGGCGACGTGATCGCGCAGGATCTCCTCCTCGACGCGGCGCAGGGCCGCGCGCGCGGCTGCGATCTGCGTCACCACGTCGATGCAGTAGCGGTCTTCCTCGACCATGCCGGCAAGACCCCGGATCTGACCTTCGATCCGTTTGAGCCTTTTTAAACAGGACGTCTTGATCTCTTCTCTCATAGGCTTCATATACCCCCATAGGGTATCGAAATCAAGAGGCCGGGATACCGGCCGGGAAGAGTTTCGTGGCACACACCGAACACGACCATTCGCACGCGGATCATCACCATCATCACGGCGCGGCCGCGCATTCCTGCTGCAGCGGCAATCACGCGCATGGCGTAAAGCCGGATGAGGCGGCGCTCGCGATTGATCCGGTCTGCGGCATGAAGGTCAATCCGGCGACCGCGAAACACCGCTTCAACCACAACGGCGAGGATTACTTCTTCTGCAGCGGACGTTGCCGCGAACGCTTCGAAGCCGAGCCGGAGAAATTCCTGAAGCCGCGCGAGCCCGAGCCGCCGGCGCCCGCGGGCACGATCTACACCTGCCCGATGCATCCGGAGGTCCGCCAGGTCGGCCCCGGCAGTTGCCCGATCTGCGGCATGGCGCTCGAGCCCGAGCAAGTCTCGCTCGATGACGGGCCGGATCCGGAATTGATCGACATGGTCAGACGCTTCTGGATCGGCCTGGCGCTCACCGTGCCGGTGTTCGTGCTCGAGATGGGCAGCCATCTCGGCTTGATGCATCTGGTGCCGCAGACCTGGTCGAACTGGATCTCGTTCGTGCTGGCGACGCCCGTGGTGTTGTGGGCCGGCGCGCCGTTCTTCGTGCGCGGCTGGCAGTCGCTGATGACGCGCAATCTCAACATGTTCACGCTGATCGCGATGGGCACCGGGGTGGCTTATCTCTACAGCGTCGTCGCTACGCTGGCGCCGCAGCTGTTCCCGCCTGCCTTCCGCGACATGCACGGCGCCGTCGCGGTTTACTTCGAGGCGGCCGCCGTCATCACGGTGCTGGTTCTGCTCGGCCAGGTGTTGGAGCTGCGCGCCCGGGCGCAGACCTCGGGCGCGATCCGCGCCCTGCTCGGCCTTGCGCCGAAGACCGCGCGGCGCATCACCGATCATGGCGATGAGGACGTCGAGATCGACGCCATCAAGGTCGGTGATCGGCTGCGGGTGCGGCCCGGAGAGAAGATTCCGGTCGACGGCACCGTCATCGAGGGCCGCGCTGTCATCGACGAATCCATGGTCACCGGCGAGTCGATGCCGGTCACCAAGGCCGAAGGCAACAATGTGATCGGTGGCACGGTCAATCAGAGCGGCGGCCTCGTGATGCGCGCCGACAAGATCGGTCGCGATACCATGCTGTCGCGTATCGTCGACATGGTGGCGAAAGCGCAGCGCTCGCGTGCGCCGATCCAGCGGCTTGCCGACCGCGTGGCGGGATGGTTCGTGCCGGCGGTGATCACAGCCGCCGTGCTTGCCTTCATCGCCTGGGCGAGCTTCGGGCCGGAGCCGCGCCTGACCTTCGCGCTGGTTGCCGCCGTCACGGTGCTGATCATCGCCTGTCCCTGCGCACTGGGGCTCGCGACGCCGATGTCGATCATGGTCGGCGTCGGTCGAGGCGCGCATTCCGGCGTCCTGATCCGCGATGCGCAGGCGCTGGAGCGCATGGAGGCGATCGATACGCTCGTCATCGACAAGACCGGTACGCTCACCGAGGGCAAGCCGAAGGTCGCGCGGATCATTGCCGCTGATGGCTTCGACGAGAGCGGAGTGTTGCGTCTTGCCGCCAGCGTCGAGCAGGGCAGCGAGCATCCGCTGGCGCAGGCGATTATCGCCGAGGCCGCGCTGCGCAATGTCGGGCTGGTTGCAATCAGCGACTTCGCCTCGCCTTCCGGCAAGGGCGCGATCGCCACGGTCGGAGGCAGGCAGGTTGCGCTCGGCAACGCCATGCTGATGGGCGAGCTCAAGGTCGCGACGTCGGCGCTGGACCAGGCCGCCGAGACGGCCCGCCGGGACGGCGCGACCGCGATCTATGTCGCGGTCGATGGCCGCATTGCCGGCGTGATCGCGATTGCGGATCCGGTCAAGGCGTCCGCGGCGAGGGCGCTGCAGGCGCTGCGTGCCGACGGCCTGCGCATCGTGATGCTGACCGGCGACAATGAGACCACGGCGCGCGCAGTGGCGCGCACGCTCGGCATCGACGAGGTCGAGGCCGGGGTTCTGCCGGAGCGCAAGAGCGAGGTCGTGCAGCGGCTGCGCCGCGAGGGCCGCATCGTCGCGATGGCCGGTGACGGCGTCAACGACGCGCCGGCGCTGGCGGCGGCCGATGTCGGCATCGCCATGGGCGGCGGCACTGACGTCGCGATCGAGAGCGCCGGCATCACGCTGTTGACCGGCGATCTGATGGGCCTCGTGCGCGCGCGACGGCTGTCGGTCGCGACGATGCACAACATTCGCCAGAACCTGGCGTTCGCCTTCGTCTACAACGCCGCGGGCGTGCCGATCGCGGCCGGCGTGCTCTATCCGCTGTTCGGCATCCTGCTGTCGCCGATGGTCGGCGCCGCCGCGATGGCGCTGTCCTCGGTCAGCGTCATCGGCAACGCGCTCAAGCTGTCCAGGGTGAAGCTGGACTAGGTCTTGCTTACCTCTCCCCGCTTGCGGCAGGGGAATCGCATATGGATTTACGCCGGCTATTGCATTGGAGAGCAAGAGAGATTCTGAAGACGACTCCTGGGTCAAGAAGGGGGTCGGATGCGCCAATTCAAGAAGGTTTTTGGTCGATTGCCGGACCCGCGGGCGGCCAATGCGAGGCACGATCTTTTGGAGGTGCTGGTCATCGCGCTGGCAGCAACGCTGTGCGGAGCGGAATCGTGCTCGGACATGGCGGACTTCGGAGCAGCGAAGGAGGAGCTGTTGCGGCTCTTCCTTCGGTTGGAGCATGGCATCCCGAGCCACGACACATTCAGCCGGGTTTTCCGCCTGCTCAAGCCACAAGCCTTCGAGAAGGTTTTCCGTCGTTTCATGGCGGCTTTTGCCAAAGCCAACGGGCTCAAGCTCACCGGAGTGGTGGCCGTCGACGGCAAGGCGTTGCGCGGCGCCTACGAGCGCGGCGGCAAAGCCACGCCGCTGCATCTGGTCAACGTCTTTGCGGTGGATGCCCGCATGGCTTTGGCTCAGCAGAAAGCGCCTGGTCGCAACGAGACGGCAGGCGCCTTGGAAGTGTTGGACCTTCTCAGTCTGGAGGGCTGCATCGTTACCGCCGATGCCCTGCATTGCAGCCGCGCCTTTGCCAGCGCCGTGCTGGAGCGAGGTGGCAATTACACTCTGGCGATCAAAGCCAACCGCGGCCCCCTGTTCAAGGCGGTTACGCAACAATTTGCGCGATCGGGCAGGCGCAGCAGTGCCGAGCAGATCGACCCCTCCAGCCACGATCGGCACGAGGCGCGGCGCGCCACCATCATGCGCAACACCAGCCTGGCTGCGCACCACGACTTCCCCGGCGTCGCAGCGGTGGGGCGCATCACCTCGCGCAGGCGTCTGCGAGGCCACCGGGCCGATGCACCGGTTGTACGCCACTATCTCTTGTCCAAATACATCTCCCCCAAGCGGCTGCTGCACATCACCCGCAGTCATTGGGGCATCGAGAACCAGCTCCATTGGGTGCTCGACGTCCATTTCGCCGAGGACGGCAATCGCGCGCGAAAGGACCATGCTCCCGAGAACCTCGCTACCCTGCGCAGGCTCGCACTCAATATCCTGCGAGCTCACCCCGACCGCGCCTCCATCCGGCGCAAAATCAAGCGCGCCGGATGGGATCATGCCTTTTTCCTCGGCATGCTCGGTCATATGCGATAGCCCTGCC
>NZ_LNCU01000033.1:861-32480 GCF_001542415.1 Bradyrhizobium macuxiense | reverse complement strand
CCCGCCGGCCGCGCCGACGATTTTGCCTGGCCGCGCCGCGAGATCGAGCGCGAGCCGGCGAAGGGCGACGTGCCGGTCGCCGCGACCACACCGGCTGCACCGGCGCCGGCCAATCCCCCGCCGACGACCACCGCGATTGCGCCTGACGGCTCGATCATCACGGCGCCGCAACGGCCGCCGCCGCAACGGCGCGCGTTCCGTCCGGCCCAGACGCAACCGCCGCCGCAACGGCAGCAGCCCTGGTACCGCGATTTCTTCGGCTTCGGCGGCTTCGGCGCGCCGCAGCAGCGGCCGCTGGTGACGCCGCCGCGGCCGCCGCGACCGCCCGCCAATGTCGGCCGCTCCGCATCGGTGCCGCAGCGCTACCCCGTGCAGTGAGCGTTGCGCGACGCGCGGCGCTCGCGAGAGACGGTCTCTTGATTTTCTCTTGGTTTGCGATTTCGCAAGGCAGGTTAGCGAAGCTTAACCCACCGCCCCACTCGGCATGCGACGTGGACGGATTACGCTGCGCAAATCCGTCCTCCGCTTACGGCCTTACATCACTCAACTGAAATAGCGCCAGCGCGGCGGCGGACGGCGCGGCTGGCGGGTCAGCAACAGCGCGAGCGCAAATCCGATGCCGCCGGCGATCAGAAGCGCGCCGAGCGGATTGTCCTGCACCGACCTCGTCATCGCCTGCTGCCCGCTGCGGATGGTCTCGCCGCGATGCTGATAGGCGTCCTTCGCATAATTGACTGCGGTGTCGGCGGCGCCGCGTGCGGCATCCTTGGCCTGGCCGTAGAGATCCTGCGCGGCGCCGGCCGCCTCGCGAGCGCGGCCCGAGGCCTGCGTCTCGGCATCGCCGGTCGCATCGCCGACAGCGCCCTCGGCCTTGCCGGTGAACTCCTTGGCCGAACCGTAGATCCGATCCTTGTCCATCACGTGCTCCCTTGATTGTCGGGGAGCTAACCGGGCAGGCGCGATCGAGTTCCTACAGGGTCTGCCCGCTACAGGATCAGCCCGCCGTCGACCACGATGGTCTGGCCGACGATGTAAGACGACAAGGGCGAAGCGAGGAACAGCGCGGCGCCGGCCATGTCGGCGGGCGTACCGAGACGCCGCAGCGGAATGCGCTCGAGCGCACCTTCGAGACGCTTCGGATTCGATGTCGTCACCTTGGTCATCTTGGTGTCGACGAGGCCGGGCGCGATGCCGTTGACGCGGATGCCATTCTCCGCCCACGCCTCGCCGAGCGTGCGCGTCAGTCCCACCGCGCCGGTCTTCGAGGCGTTGTAGGACGGATTCCCCATGGTGGAATGATAGGCCGCGGTCGAGCTCACGATGATCAGCGAGCCCTTCGCTGCACTGAGCATCGTATGGAATTTGGTCGCGCAGGCCATCAGGCTCATCAGGTTGACCTCCATCACCTTGCGGAAGCCCTCCATCTCGAATTCCCCGCGGCGGTAAATCACCGCGCCCTGCGCCAGCACCAGCACGTCGAGCCGGTCGAACGACGGATTGAACGCGTCGATCGCCTGCGGATTGCTGACATCGAGCTGCGCGTAAGTGAGGCCGTCTAGATGTGAGCCGTCCTCGGCGGAATAATCGCTCGCCTGCGCACGCGTGCCGCAGACGGCAACACGCGCGCCCTTGGCACGGAACGCCTGCGCAATGCCGTTGCCAATCCCGCTGGAGCCACCGACCACCAACACCTGCTTGCCGCTGAAATCGAGCTCGTTCATCGCGCGTTCCTCTCTCGTCTGCTGCTTTCCTGATTGAGCATGATCCTTTGCGAAAAGCCAACGCCGGACTTGCGTTAATGCGCTGCCGTCATGCCGGGATGAGATCATCGGTTTGACGTCCTTGCGGATCGGTGCCAGCCTTGCTGGTCTCACAACGCATCATGTCTCCTTCCAGCGAGGTCCCTCATGTCCGAATTCAAGCAGCTCAGCCGTTCGGTGAAGGGCCTCACCGTTCTCGTGACGGGAGCAGCAAGCGGCATGGGCCGCGCCACCGCGCGCGTGTTCGCCGATGAAGGCGCCAATGTCGCGGTCACCGACCTCACTGCCGAGGGCACGCAGGCGGTTGCGAAGGAGATCACCGAAGCAGGCGGCTCGGCCAAAGCCTGGGTGCTCGACGTCGCCGATCGCGATGCCATCACCAAGGTCGTGAACGACGTTGCCGCGCATTTCGGCGGGCTCGACATCATCGTCAACAATGCCGGCATCTCGGTGCGCGTGCCGATCGACGATCCCGCCTATGAGGATGCCTGGGCCAAGGGTATCGCGGTGATGCTGACCGCGCATCCGCGCATCATCCGCGCCGCCCTGCCCTACTTGCGCAAGTCGCGATCGCCGCGCATCGTCAACATCGCCTCGACCGAGGCGCTGGGTGCGACTGCGCTGCACAGCCCCTACTCTGCAGCCAAGGGCGGCGTGACCAGCCTGACGCGCTCGCTCGCGGTGGAGCTGGGCCGCGAGGGCATCACCGTGAACTGCATCTGCCCGGGGCCGATCCGCACCGCCATCACCGACCGCATCTCCGAGGAGCACAAGACGATCTACGCCAAGCGCCGCACGGCGCTTGCCCGCTACGGCGATCCGGAAGAGGTCGCGCACATGACACTGAGCCTGTGCCTGCCCGCGGCCTCCTTCCTGACCGGCGCGGTAATTCCGGTGGACGGCGGGTTGATGGCCAGGAACGCGTAGCGCGGGCACCGCGAAGCACCGCCAGGAGACGCTGCACTGCATTGCGGGCGGAGGTCAGCGCAACCCTGCATGCGGTACGATGCGTTGACAGGCTGCGAACCGGGAGTAGCTTTTCTTGAAACGGAAGCGGGACAAACCGCCCGCCGCATACGGGGAGATACGCCATGGCCGTCCTGATCCGGCAGCTTCACAAGCATTTCGTCGGCGAGGTCTCCGGCGTCGATCTGCGCAAGCCGCTGACGCAGCAGGAAGCGATCGACATCGAGGCCGGCATGGACAAATACGCCGTGCTCGTGTTCCACGGCCAGGACATCACCGATGAGCAGCAGCTGGCCTTCGCGCTGAATTTCGGCGAGCGGGAAAAGTCGCGCGGCGGCACCGTGACGAAGAAGGAGGACTATCGGCTCTCCTCCGGGCTAAACGACGTCTCCAATCTCGGCAAGGACGGCAAGCCGCTGGCGAAAGACCACCGCACGCATCTGTTCAATCTCGGCAACTGCCTGTGGCACTCCGACAGCTCGTTCCGCCCGATCCCCGCGAAATTCTCACTGCTGTCGGCGCGCATCGTGAACCCCAAGGGCGGCAACACCGAATTCGCCGACATGCGCGCGGCCTATGACGCGCTCGACGACGAGACCAAGGTCGAGATCGAGGACATGATCTGCGAGCACTCGCTGATGTATTCGCGCGGTTCGCTCGGCTTCCTCGACTACTCCGACGAGGAGAAGCAGATGTTCAAGCCGGTGCTGCAGCGCCTGGTGCGGACGCATCCGGTGCACGGCCGCAAGTCGCTGTACCTGTCGTCGCATGCCGGCGCGATCCGGGGCATGAGCATGCCGGAGGGGCGGCTGTTGCTGCGCGATCTCACCGAGCACGCGACGCAGCCCGAATTCGTCTACGTGCACAAATGGACGGTGCATGACCTCGTGATGTGGGACAACCGCCAGACCGTTCATCGCGTGCGCCGCTACGATCAGTCGCAGCCCCGCGACATGCGCCGCGCCACGGTGGCGGGCACGATGCCGACAGTGGCGCAGGAGGCGGCGGAGTAGTGACAGCACTGCTGCCACAAGCTCGTCATACGCGGGCTTGACCCGCGTATCCATCTATCTTCGAAAGCGATTTTTCTTGATGGATTGCCGGGTCAAGCCCGGCAATGACGACAGATCAGGCGTGCCCGGCGTCGTTCGAGAGCATGCCCGCTTCGATCCCGATCTTGCGCAGGGCGCGCGCGTATTTCTCGTCGACGTCGTCGCCGAAGATCAGGTCCGGATCGGCGTCGCAGTGCAGCCAGCCATTGTGCTGGATCTCGTTCTCGAGCTGGCCCGGCGCCCAGCCGGCGTAGCCGAGCGCGAGGATCGCGTGCTTGGGACCGGCGCCCTTGGCGATCGCCTTGAGGATATCAACGGTCGCGGTCAGCGAGATGCCGTCGTCGATGTTCAGCGTCGCATCCTGGATGTAGAAGTCGCTGGAATGCAGCACGAAGCCGCGGCCGGTGTCGACCGGGCCGCCCTTCATCACCTTCATCATCTCGGCATTCTCGGGCAGCGTGATCTGGTCCGATTTCTGGATGATGTCGAGTTGCACGAGGAGCCCGGGGAAGTCGATGCTGCCGGCCGGGCGGTTGACGATGATGCCCATGGCGCCCTCGGACGAATGGGCGCACATGTAGATCACCGAGCGCTCGAAACGCGGGTCGCTCATCACGGGCATCGCGATCAGCAATTGGCCGTCAAGGTAGCCTTCCTCGGCTGCGTTGTGACCGATGCCGGCGCTGGACTTGCGTGTCTTGCCTGCTTTGGCTTCGGGGTTCATCGGCAGAGGCCTTTCCTGCTGATCTGGCATCCTGATATTGGGTGGCTGTTCTGTCAATCAAGCTTCGCGCGTCGCGCGGCGATGCATCACAAGCAATTCAATGGTTTGCAACGAAAGTTGCAGGTAAAGACGTCTCATGATCGTCACAGTTCCCCTGCGGGCCGTATTCGGCTTTGCCGCCACCGTCTCCGTCGCATGTATGGCAACGGAGGTGCGCGCCGACGACGCTTCGCCGTGGCAGCAGGATACGCATTCCGCGGTCAGGCTGCTCGCGGGTTCGCGCAGCGGCGCGGTGCTGCTCGGCGGCATCGCCTTCCAACTCCAGGACGGATGGAAGACCTACTGGCGGACGCCGGGCGATTCCGGCGTGCCGCCGCGGTTCGACTTCTCCAAGTCGGACAATGTCGAAGCGGTGACGGTGATGTGGCCGGCGCCGCGGCAGTTCGATGACGGCGCCGGCGGCACGTCACTCGGCTACAAGCATCAGGTGGTACTGCCGCTGCGCATCGTCGCGAAGAATCCTGACAAGCCGCTGACGCTGCGCGCCGAGATCAACTACGCCGTGTGCGAGAAGCTGTGCGTGCCGGTGGAAGCGAAGGCCGAGCTGGCGTTCGCGAGCGTCGCCTCTACCGAGGACGGCGCGCTGTCGGAAGCTCTCAACGCGGTGCCGAAGCCGGCCAATATCGGCGATCCCAATCCGGTCACGATCCGCGACGTCAAGCGCGACGGGAACAACGTGATGGTCGACGTTGCCGCACCCGAGACGAAGGATCTCAGCCTGTTCGTCGAGGGACCGACGCCCGACTGGGCGCTGCCGGTGCCGAAGCTCGTAGAGCACGCGCCGCCCGGCGTGAAGCGTTTCGAGTTCGCGCTCGACGGCCTGCCTCCCGGCACCAACCCGGAGGGCGCGGCGCTGAAGCTGACGCTGGTCGGCGGCAGCAAGAGCTACGAATTCAATATCAATTTGAACTGAGCCGAAGCGGCGCTGCGGGACTCGTGCGAGGCGGGTTAACCCGGAATCCCTCAGTTCCCCGAACCGCCGTTTGCGCGTCCTTACCTCATTGCCTCACGCCGGACCGAAGGCCGCCTGTCCAACCCAATCTTAACGTTTCGTTGATAGATCAGGCCATTGCCGCCGCCTCGCGGCGTTTCAGGAATTTCCTGCTTTGGCCGTGATGGATACCCAATCCGCAACCACTGCAGCGTCGGGCCCGATCGCGCGTCTGCGCGGCCTCGCCGCGCGCATGCTCGGCGGTACCAGCGAGGCTTCCGTCACCAGGCGGCTCGCCGGCACCATCTTCATCATCCGCGTCATCAGCGCCGCCATTGCCTATCTCGCGCAGATCCTGCTGGCGCGCTGGATGGGCGGCTCGGACTACGGCATCTATGTCTATGTCTGGACCTGGGTGCTGCTGCTCGGCAGCATCATGGATTTCGGCATCGCGGCATCCGCGCAGAAGATCATCCCGGAGTATCGCACCGCAGGCAACCATGCGCTGCTGCGCGGCTTCCTCTCCGGCAGCCGCTGGATGACGCTCACGACCTCCAGCGTCATCGCGCTGCTGC
Organism: Bradyrhizobium macuxiense; assembly: GCF_001542415.1. GTDB lineage: Bacteria > Pseudomonadota > Alphaproteobacteria > Rhizobiales > Xanthobacteraceae > Bradyrhizobium > Bradyrhizobium macuxiense. The sequence goes on along the minus strand of NZ_LNCU01000033.1, from coordinate 26,412 downwards.
TCGCAGGCCTGATCCGGCTGCTCTCGCCCTGGATCGATGCCGATACGATCGTACCGCTCTATATCGGCTGCCTGATGCTGCCGCCATTCGTGATCGCCAACACGCAGGACGGGATCGCGCGCTCGCACGACTGGATGCAGCTCGCTCTTATGCCGCAATTCATCGTGCGTCAGGGGTTGATCATCGGCCTCACGGCCGGAGCGCTGGCGCTCGGCCTGCATCTTGGCGCAACCCTCGCGATGGCCGCGAGCGCGGCAGCGGTGTACATCGCGGCGATCAGCCAGATGATCGTGCTGAACCGTCGCCTCGCCGCGCATATCGAACCGGGCGAGAAGGCCTACGACATCAGAGGCTGGCTCGCGATCTCGCTGCCGATCCTGCTGGTCGAAAGCTTCTATATGCTGCTGTCCTACACGGACGTGCTGATGCTGCAGCAATTCCGTCCTTCCGAGGAGGTCGGCGTCTACTTCGCGGTCGTGAAGACGCTCGCGCTGGTCTCCTTCATCCACTACGCGATGTCGGCGACAACGGCGCACCGCTTCGCCGAATACAACGCGCTCGGCGACCGCGACCGGCTGTCGGCCTATGTCGCGCATGCGATCAACTGGACGTTCTGGCCTTCGCTATTGGCGACCGCCACCTTGCTGATGTTCGGCAAGCCGCTGCTGTGGCTGTTCGGACCGAAATTCGTCGGCGGTTACGACATCATGTTCGTCGCCGCGATCGGGCTTGTCGTGCGCTCGGCGATCGGGCCGGTCGAGCGGCTGTTGAACATGCTCGGCCACCAGCGCATTTGCGCGACCGCCTATGCCGTGGCCTTCCTCATGAACGTCGGGCTGTGCTTCGCGCTGGTGCCGCGCTATGGCGGCATGGGCGCCGCGGCCGCGACCTCGCTGTCGCTGACCTTCGAGACGATCCTGCTGTTCTATGTCGTGCGCGCCCGCCTCGGGCTGCACGTGCTGGCATTCGGCAAGGCGCGCCCGGCGCTTTGATCGCCCTGTTCACTTCAGAAACGGCGCAGCCACAATCATCAGGATGCCGACGGTCGGGACGTTCCACGCGATCGATCGCACGAGGGGCACTCCTGCGAGATACAGGATTGCGTAGAGAATGCGCCCCCAAAAGTACAGCTGCGCGCCCCACACCGTGAGCCAGCTGTGCGTACCGGTCGTCGCAGCAAGGAGGATCGCCGCAGCGAAAAACGGAAAGGTCTCGAGGTAATTGCGAAGCGTCCGCTCCGCCCGTCCGGCGAGGCCGGTGAGCGGCGGAACGTCCTGCTCCCGCGAACTGGCCGTCCACCGATAGCCGCGCTGCGCGCTCTGCAAATGCGCCGCAACGATGATGTGCGCCATGCCGAGGACGATGCCGGCGGCAAGCATGGCGAGCTCGATGGTCATGCACCTGCCCCCGACTCACATGAGCCGGCCCTGATCCGGTCAGAACCGGCTCTTCGCGGCGTGCCTGGTCCGGCAACGCCGCAGGCGCGGCGTTGGCCGTCGATCGATCGCGCTACTCCGCAGTCCAGCCGCCGTCGATCGAGAGATTGGCGCCGGTGATCTGCGCGGCGTCGTCGCCGCACAGAAACAGCGCGAGAGCCGCGACCTGCTCCGACGTCACGAACTCCTTGGTCGGCTGCGCGGCCAGCAGCACATCCTTGATGACCTGCTCCTTGGTCATGTTGCGCGCCTTCATAGTCTCCGGGATCTGGTGCTCGACCAGCGGCGTCCAGACATAGCCCGGGCTGATGCAGTTGCAGGTGATCTTGAACTGCGCGAGCTCCAGCGCAGCGGTCTTGGTGAGGCCGGCAATGCCGTGCTTGGCCGAGACATAGGCCGACTTGAACGGCGAGGCGACCAGCGAGTGCGCCGAGGCGGTGTTGATGATGCGGCCCCAGCCGCGCTTCTTCATGCCGGGCACCGCGGCGCGAATGCCGTAGAACGCGGACGACAGGTTGATCGCGATGATCGCTTCCCACTTCTCCGGCGGAAACTCCTCGATCGGCGAGACGAACTGGATGCCGGCATTGTTGACCAGGATATCGACCGAGCCGAAGGTCTTTTCGCCGAGCGCGACCATGTCGGCGATCTCGGCCGGCTTGGTCATGTCAGCCGGCGAATGCACGGCCTTGACCTTGAAGTCGGTCTCGATGCCGGAGCGCTCCTTCTCGATATCGGCCGGAACGCCCATGCCGTTAAGGACGATATTGGCGCCGGCGCCGGCGAAGGCGCGTGCGTAAGCCAATCCGATGCCACTGGTCGAGCCTGTCACAACGGCGGTCTTGCCTGTCAGCGTACCCATTCTTCTTCGCTCCTATCTGCTGCTTTCGGGGGGCTTGGGTTCGTCCCCCGTGAGGTCGTAAGTCACCATCGTTTCCCCGGACTGAGGCCGTTCTAGCCATTCTTTATGACGCATCGACAAATGGACATCACGGACACCGGCATTCCAGTGCTCGACCATGCCGATATGGGAAAAGTCGTAGTCCTTGGAATTGCTCTCGTAGTTCTTGCCCTTGTAGATCAGGTGAACCACCGTGACGGTGTTCTCCTTGGAGGCCTTGCGCAAGAGTTCGACCGAAGGATCGTTCTTCAGATAGTCCGGCAGCTTGCTGATCAGGTCGCGCACCGCCATGCGGGCATTGTGGATCTGCTTGTTCTTGTCGGTGTTCATCCGCGTCCGGCTGGAATAGCGGATGTCCTTCTCGCGCTCGGCGGCTTCCAGCAGGGTCTCCGGCAGCGGGCCCCGCGCGCTGAACAGGTCGACCTGGAAGATCAGCAGATCGCGGTTGACCTCCTCATCGAGCACGAAATCGAGCGGCGTGTTGGAGGCGATGCCGCCATCCCAGTAGTGTTCGCCCTCGATAACGACTGACGGAAAGCCCGGCGGCAGCGCGCCGGATGCCATGATGTGCTCGGGGCCGATTTTCTTGCCGAGCTTCTTGAACTCGTAATTGTCGAAATAGCGGAAATTGCCCGAGGTGACGCCGACAGCACCGACTGACAGGCGGGTCTTCAGATCGTTGATGCGGTCGAAATCGACCAGGCGCTCCAGCGTCTTTTTCAACGGCGCGGTGTCGTAATAGCTCAGCGACTGCGAACTGCCGGGCGGCCACAGCGGCGCCGGCGGGATGCGCGGCGTGAAGAAGCCCGGCACGCCGAAGGTCGCGATGATCGCGGCGCTGGTCTCGTTGAACAGTGAACGGGCTCGCTCGTGGTTCGAGATCGGATTCCACGGCACCGGCGCCGACACCATCTCCCAGAATTCCTTCAGGCGCGGCACGCGCTTGTCCGGCTCGTTGCCGGCGATGATCGCGGCATTGATGGCACCGATCGAGATGCCCGCGATCCATTCCGGCTCGAAGCCCGCACGACAGAGCGCCTGGAAAGCGCCGGCCTGATAGGAACCGAGCGCACCGCCGCCCTGAAGAACCAGCACGCGTTGCGCATGCGCCGGCGCAGAGGCTGGCGCGGAATCCGACATGTTCATTCGAAACCGTTGGCTCCGGAAATGACTTGAGATGCACCGTGGCCGCTGATCGCCACGGCGTCAATCGGTCAGATGGGACGTCGGATCACGCTGAATTTATCGAAATCAGGTTGCCGCGAGAATGAGCGTCCAGAACACCTTGTATTTGGTGTTCGGCGCATAGACCGCCGCAATGCCCATCTTTGTGACACCGCTCTTCAGCATATTGGCCTTGTGCGGCGGTGAATCCCTCCAGCCCGAAAATGCCTCCGCGAGCGTGTGGTAACCGGCGGAGATGTTTTCGACCGCGATCGTCGCAGGATAGCCCCCGGCCTCCAGCCGCTTGCCGAGCGGGGCCTTGACGTCGTGGTCCATCTTGTTGCGGGCCGCCATCGCCTGCGACTGCTGCTCGGCGAGCTTCGTCAGGTCCGGGTCCACCACGACGACACCGAGGCCGTTGTTCTGGCGGTATTGGGAGAACATGATCGCCGCCGCCTGGCTGTCCAGGACAGCGCCGGGCTGAGCCATGTTCAGATACATGGCCGGCTCTTCCGGGATTTTGGTCTCACCGGCACAGCCGGCAAGCACCAGAAGCCCGAACAGGGCGATCATCGTCCGTTTCACTGAGAACCCCCAAGATTGCAGGGGGCGTTGTTGCATGCCAACCGTGGCTGAATGGTGAACAGGGGCTGACTTTTGACCCGCAAAAGCCGTCATTCCCGCGGGGACGGTCCCGACCGCTCACTGGCCGCGGGGTCTTCTCCTTCCCCTGAAAGGGGGAAGGTCGGGATGGGGTCAGCCAAAGGCGACGTTGTATGCGGAGAGAGAAGATCCCCACCCGCTTTGCTCTGACGAGCAAAGCGACCTCCCCTTTTCAAGGAGAGGCTTGAGAGAGGCTACTTACCCTTGGGCGGCGAAGATCCGGTAACGGCGGGGCTGCAGCGAGACGATTTCGCCGGCCTGGAGCTCGCGATCGCGGGGGGCGTCGATCTCGATCACGGTCTTGCCTTCGCTCCCGGCCAGTGTGACCTCCGCACGCTGGATCGGGCCGAACGAACGAACATGACTGATGGCGCCTTCCAGCGCGCCGGTTCCTGCCGGGCCGATCGCCATGTCATGGCGGCGGACGAACAGCTTGGCGGCACCCGACGCCACCCCATGGGCCGCAATGTTGAGCGGACGGCCGTCGAGCCGCACCGCCTCGCCGCTGACGTCGACGGGAAGCACGATGGATTCACCGATGAAGCCGTGCACGAAGGCGGTCGCCGGATTGTCATAGACGTCGCCGGGCGAACCGATCTGCTCGATCCGGCCCTTGTCCATCACGACCACGCGGTTGGCGACTTCGAGCGCCTCCTCCTGGTCATGCGTCACGAAGATCGAGGTGACGTGGATCTCGTTGTGCAGCGAGCGCAGCCATTGCCTGAGCTCCTTGCGCACCTTGGCATCGAGCGCGCCGAAGGGTTCGTCGAGCAAAAGGATACGCGGCTCGATTGCGAGCGCGCGTGCCAGCGCGATGCGCTGCCGCTGGCCGCCGGACAATTGGCTCGGATAGCGGTTCGCGAGCCAATCGAGCTGCACCAGATCGAGCAGCTCCTTGACACGGGCGCGGATCGTCGCCTCGTCCTTGCGGATCGCGCGCGGCTGCACGCGCAGGCCGAAGGCGACATTCTCGAACACCGTCATGTGTCGGAACAGCGCGTAATGCTGAAACACGAAGCCGACCTGGCGCTCGCTGGCGCCGCGGGTCAGCGCGTTCTCGCCGTCGATCGTAACTTCGCCCGAGTCAGGCCAGTCCAGCCCCGCAATAATCCGCAGCAGCGTGGTCTTGCCGGAGCCGGAGGGGCCGAGCAGCGCGAGCAGCTCGCCGTCGGCGACCTTGAGATCGACATTGTTGAGCGCGGCAAAGCTGCCGAACGTCTTCACGATGTTCCTGACTTCAATCGCCATCGGGCACCTCTGCCTGGTCCAAACGCCGCTCGAGAATGGTCTTCACCACAAGCGTGATCAGCGCCAGCATCGCAAGCAGCGACGCGATCGCGAACGACGATACGAACTGATATTCATTGTAGAGAATCTCGACCAGCAGCGGCATCGTGTTGGTCTCGCCGCGGATATGACCCGAAACAACCGACACCGCACCGAACTCGCCCATCGCGCGCGCGTTGCAGAGCAGGACGCCGTAAAGCAGGCCCCATTTGATATTGGGCAGCGTGACGCGGAAGAAGGTTTGCAGGCCGGAGGCGCCGAGCGAGATCGCCGCCTCCTCTTCCTGCGTGCCCTGCTCCTGCATCAGCGGGATCAGCGCGCGCGCCACGAACGGGAAGGTGACGAACACCGTTGCCAGCGCAATGCCGGGCACCGCGAACAGGATGTGGACGTTGTGCGCCTGCAGCCACGGCCCGAGATAGCCCTGCGCCCCGAACAACAGCACGAAGACGAGGCCCGAGATCACCGGGGAGACAGAGAACGGCAGATCGATCAGCGTGATCAGGAAGGTCTTGCCGGTGAATTCGAACTTCGAGATCGCCCAGGCCGCGATGATGCCGAACACGAGATTGAGGGTAACCGAGATCGCCGCGACCAGCAGCGTCAGCTGGATCGCCGCCAGCGCCTCCGGCTCGGCCAGCGCCGCGAGATAGGCGCCGATACCCTTCGAGAAAGCTGAAGCGAATACGACGACCAGCGGCAGCACCACGAACACGCTGAGGAAGGTCAGCGCCAGCGCGATGATGACGAAACGGACTGGTCCCGGCTCGGTGCGCAGGTCGCGCGGCGCGGTGACCGGCTGGGCGTGTGCAATCTCCAGGCGCGGCGCCGGCGCTGCAACGCTCACGTCAGTTGCGGGCGCATAGGTCCGCAGCTGCGGCGTGGAGGAGACCAATCCCGATTGCATCGACATCGCGAGCCCTCAATGCACGGGAATGCGGGCTTGCGCCCAACGCTGCAGACGATTGATCAGGAAGATGATCAGGAACGAGGCCACCAGCATCACGACCGCGATCGCGGTGGCGTCGGCGTAGCGGAATTCGGACAGCCGGATCACGATCAACAGCGGCGCGATCTCGGAGACATTGGGCAGATTGCCGGCAATGAAGATCACCGAGCCGTACTCGCCGATGGCGCGGGCAAAGGCGAGCGCGAAGCCGGTGAGCAGCGCCGGGATCAGGCTCGGCAGGATGACGCGGAACACGGTGTGCCAGCGATTGGCACCGAGGCTTGCCGCCGCCTCCTCGATCTCGGGATCGAGGTCGATCAGCACCGGCTGCACCGTGCGCACCACAAAGGGAATGCCGATGAAGATCATCGCGACGAAGATGCCGATCGGCGTGAACGCGACCTTGATGCCTAGCTCGGCGAGCGGCGCGCCGAGCCAACCCTTCTGCGCGAACAGCTGCGTCAGCGCGACGCCGGCAACCGCCGTCGGCAGCGCGAACGGAATATCGACGATGGCATCGAACAGCCGCCGCCCCGGAAAGCGGTATCGCACCAGCGCCCAGACGATGATGGTGCCCATCACCAGATTGACGCAGGCCGCGGCGAACGACAGCCCGAACGAAATCTTCAGCGCGCTCAGCGTGCGACGGCTGGTGACGATGCCCCAGAACTGATCGAGGCTGAGCTCGAAGGTCTTGAGGAAGAGCGCGGCCAGCGGGATCAGGATGATGACGGACAGCCATGTCAGGGTCAGTCCCATGGAGAGACCGAACCCTGGCAGAGTGCTGCGCCGTGCGACCGCTGTGCTCACAACTCCTCCTTCTCGAACCGAAGCGCGATCATCGCACTTCGTCTTTGCGCATGATCTCTTCGGAAAACCGCTTCACACTTTTCCGGATCATGCGTCATCAGTTCTTGTAGATCTGATCGAAGATGCCGCCTTCAGCGAAGTGATCCTTCTGCGCCTTGGTCCAGCCGCCGAAAACGTCGTCGATGGTGAAGAGGTCGACCTTGGCGAAGGATTTTTCGTATTCCTTGGCGATCTCGGGATCGCGCGGCCGATAGGAATTGCGCGCCGCGATCTCCTGGCCTTCCCTAGTGTACCAGTATTTCAGGTAGGCTTCGGCGACGGCGCGCGTGCCCTTCTTGTCGGCGACCGTATCGACCACCGCGACCGGCGGCTCGGCGAGGATCGACTGCGGCGGCGCCACGATCTCGAACTTGTCCTGGCCGAATTCGCGTTGCGCCAGGAAGGCCTCGTTCTCCCATGCGAGCAGCACGTCGCCGACGCCGCGCTCGACGAAGGTCACCGTCGAGCCCCGCGCGCCGGTGTCGAGCACGGGAACGTTCTGGTAGAGATCGGCGACGAACTTCTTCGCCTTGTCGGCTGAGCCATATTTCTTCTGCGCATAGCCCCAGGCGGCGAGGTAGTTCCAGCGCGCGCCGCCCGAGGTCTTCGGGTTCGGCGTGATCACGGCAACGCCAGGCTTGATCAGATCATCCCAATCCTTGATGCCCTTGGGATTGCCCTTGCGCACCAGGAACACGATGGTGGAAGTATAGGGCGAGGCATTGAGCGGCAGCCGCTTCTGCCAGTCCTTGGCAAGCAGGCCCTTCCCTGCGATCGCATCGATGTCGTAGGCGAGCGCCAGCGTGACGACATCGGCCTGCAGACCGTCGATCACGGAGCGCGCCTGCGAGCCCGAGCCGCCATGCGACTGCTTGATCTCGACGGTCTTGCCGGTTTCCTTCTGATACGCTGCGGCGAATGCCTTGTTGAAATCGACGTAAAGCTCGCGCGTCGGATCATAGGATACGTTGAGCAGCGAATAGTCGGCGGCGAAGGCCGAGCTCGCCCACAACAATCCCGCGACGAGCGGCAGGATACGACGGATCATTTCTCTCTCCATTCAACCTGAGAATGTCAGGGAACACGCCAGACATAACTCACGGTGAAGTGGTCTGAAGTCAACGAAACCGCTTTTCATTGTTTGCGGCCGCGCAGCGCAGCTGTGCTACGAAGCCGTCGTGCCGCGAAGTCTTTCTCGTGTGTGGTTACGAAATCTTGGCCGTGTGGATGCCGCATTCCGTCTTCGCCCGGCCACGCCAGCGGCCGTCGCGGGCATCCTCGCCGGGTGCGGACCGGCTGCTGCAAGGCATACACCCGACCGAGAGATAACCCGATGCGACAAGAGGATGCGGCGGCAGCTTGCCAAGCGCGTAGATCGCCTCGATCTCCTCGCGCGACACGTTGGCGAACGGGTTGAACTTCAGCCGCGCGCCGTTGTCCTCGACGACAGGGATATCGGTGCGTGCGCCACCCTGGAACCGCTTACGGCCGTTGATCCAGGCCGAGAACGGCTTCAGCGCCCGCGCCAGCGGCTCGACCTTGCGGATACGGCAACAGGCGTCGGGATCGGTGAACCACAGCTCGCGGTCGGGATCCTCGCGCGACAATGTCTCGTCGAGCGGCTTGATCGAGCGCACGTCCGTAAGCCCAAGTGTCGCGATCAGCGTGTCGCGATAGGCGAGCGTTTCCTCGAACAGCCAGCCGGTGTCGAGGAAGACCACCGGAATCGACGGATCGACATCCGCCATCACCTTGAGCAGCGCGGCGGATTCCGTGCCGAATGACGACACCAGCGCCAGCCGCTCACGACCGATCGTCTTCAGCGCTGTCGCGATCACCTCGGCGGGCGAAGCCGCGCGCAGCGCCTCGTTCAGCGCGACCGCGGGCGGCAACGCTCGTGACGACGTCAGCTCTGGTGCAAGGATGCTCACTGGCCGGCGCTCTCCGAATGGCGCAGCTGCATGCGGCGGTGGAGCGCGGTGACGCGGCCGTCACCGGTCGGCTGGTAGAACACCGAATAGCGCTTCATGGTCTCGGCGAAGGCATCGGCGTCCGCATCCTTCTTCACCTCGAAGGCGTCGAAGCCGGCGCGGGTCATGAACACGAACTGGTCGCGCAGGATCTGGCCGGTGGCGCGCAGCTCGCCGTCATAGCCGTGACGCTCGCGCAAGAGGCGCGCCTGGCTGTAGGCGCGGCCGTCGCGGAAGGTCGGGAACACCAGCGCGACCGCGGCGATGCGGTCGAGATAGGGCACCAGCTCATCGAGGTCGCGATTGTTCGGCCAGACCACGCCGGTCTTGCCGGCGCGGCGCAGCAGCGCCTCCGGATCGGCGAGGAAACGCTCTGCGGTGACCAGGATCGCACCGTCGCCCGGCAACTCGGCACCGTCGGCGACATCGACGAACAGGTCGGTGGTGATTCTTCCCTGCTTAACGAGTGGCATAGACCCGCTCCCTGATTGGCTCGACGCCCAGACGCTTCACCGTGTCGACGAACAGTTCCTCGGGACGGTCGCGCAGCGCGAGATAGGCTTCGACAATGTCTTCGATCACGTCGGCGACTTCCGCATAGGGAACGGCCGGGCCGATCAAGGTGCCCAACTGTGCGTTCTCGTCGGCGCGGCCGCCGATCGTGATCTGGTAGAATTCCTCGCCGTTCTTTTCGACGCCGAGAATGCCGATATGGCCGACATGGTGATGGCCGCAGGCGTTGATGCAGCCGGAGATATTGATGTGCAGGCGGCCGATCAGATCCGCCGTGTCGTGATTGGCGAAGCGCCGTGTCAGCTCCTGCGCGATCGGGATCGAGCGCGCATTCGCGAGCGAGCAATAGTCCAGCCCCGGGCACGCGATGATGTCGGTGACGAGGTTGACGTTCGGCGTGGCGAGGCCGAGGCGATCGAGCGCCTTGAACAGCTGAGGCAGGTCGCGCTTGGCGACATGCGGCAGCGCCAGGTTCTGCTCATGGCCGACACGAATCTCACCGAACGAATATTTGTCGGCGAGATCGGCCAGCGCGTCCATCTGCTCGGCGGTGGCGTCGCCGGGCGGACCACCGACCGGCTTCAGCGACAGCGTCACGATGGAATAGCCCTGCACCTTGTGCGGCGACACCGAGTTCTTGCGCCAGCGTTCGAACAACGGATCGTGCGCGGCCCGCTTCAACTCGTCCGGCATGTGCGGCAGCTTTTCGTAAGGCGGATAGGAGAAGCGCGAGCGGACCTCCTCGATGGCGGCGTAGTCGAGCCGCAGCTCGCTGTCGCCCATCTGATTCCACTCCTCCTCGACTTCCTTGGCGAACTTCTCGATGCCGAGCTCATGCACGAGTATCTTGATGCGCGCCTTGTAGATGTTGTCGCGGCGGCCGTACTGATTGTAGACGCGCAGGATCGCCTCGATATAGCTCAGGATGTCGCGGCCGTGGACGAACGGCTTGATGGTCTTGGCGATGAACGGCGTGCGGCCGAGACCGCCGCCGACCAGCACCTCGAAGCCGGTCTCGCCGTCGGCGTTCTTGTGCAGGCGCAGCCCGATGTCGTGGATCTTGATCGCGGCGCGATCGTGCTCGGAGGCCGTGATCGCGATCTTGAACTTGCGCGGCAGGAACGAGAATTCCGGATGCAGAGTGGTGTGCTGGCGGATCAGCTCCGACCAGATGCGGGGGTCCTCGACTTCGCCGGGCGCAACACCGGCCCACTGGTCCGAGGTGACGTTGCGCATGTTGTTGCCGGAGGTCTGCATCGCGTGGATGCCGACCTCGGCGAGATCGGCCAACGCGTCCGGCAGCTCGGCGAGCTTGATCCAGTTGAACTGGATGTTCTGCCGTGTGGTGAAGTGACCGTAGCCGCGGTCGTAACGGCGCGCGACATGGGCGAACCGGCGCAGCTGCTTCGACGACAGCGTGCCATAGGGGATCGCGACACGAAACATGTAGGCGTGCAGTTGCAGATACACGCCGTTCTGCAGCCGCAGCAGCTTGAATTCGTCCTCGGTGAGTTCGCCCGAGAGGCGCCGCTTCACCTGATCGCGAAATTCCGAAACACGCTCGTTGATCAGCGTGCGGTCGAGTTCGTCATATGCATACATGGTCGATGAACCTTAACGCCGGCGCGCTTTACGCAGGGACCCGAAGATCGATGGTGACGCCCTTGGCGCGGATGTGTTCGCGGAGATTACCGGGCTTGACCTTGCCGCCGTCCTTGAGCTCGACTGGCGCGATATAGGGGCCGACCGCGCCGACATCGTCGGCTGTCGCTTCGGCCAGCAGCGCGCGGGCGTCGTCGGAGGTGCTGACGACAGCGGAATCGCCGATTTCGGTGGACCAGCCCTTCTGCGCGGTGCGGTACACCACCGCGCCGTCCCAGGTGCGGTTGGCCGTCACCATCGACGGGCCCGTGATCCTGATTTTCTTCTGTTCGAGCGGAGAGGTCATTCGGCAGCTTTCAGCAGTTCGGAGAACATCGGGGTGGAGAACAGTTGAGTGACGTTGGATTGGCTCCACGGCGCGGAGTGCGCGACCACGTCGCCAATGATGAGAATGGCAGGACCGCCATCGACCTGCTTGACCAGTTCGGGCAGCCGCGCGAGCGTGCCGACCGCGGCCTTGGCATCGGGGCGTGTCACGCGCGCGAACACGCCGACCGGCGTCTCCGGCGAACGGCCCGCGGCGAGCAGGCCATCGAGGATCGCGGGCGCAGCGGTCATGCCCATGTAGACGACAACAGTCATCTTCTTGTCGGTCAGCACCGACCAGTCGACCACCTCGGCATCGCGCGCCTTGTGCGCGGTGAGGAAGGTGATGCGCAGCGCCTCGTGCCGGTAGGTCAGCGGCACCTCGAATTGCGCCGCGGCGCCAAGACCGGCGGAGATGCCGGGAATGATGGAGTAGGCGACGCCGGCGTCGCGCAGCGCTTCGACCTCTTCGCCGCCGCGGCCGAAGATGAAGGGATCGCCGCCCTTCAGCCGCACCGCGCGCTGGCCGGATTGCGCAGCCTCGATCATCAGCCTGTTGATCGCGTCCTGGCCGATGCCGGGCTTGCCGACGCGACGGCCGACCGGGATGCGCCCGGCATCGCGCCTGATCCGATCGAGAATCTCCGGTGACACCAGCTCGTCATAAAACACGACGTCGGCATCCTGCAGCGCGCGCAACGCCTTGATCGTCAACAGGTCCGGATCGCCCGGGCCCGCGCCGACCAGCGTCACGTGGCCGACGGCCTTTCCTTCAGTGTCGGCGCCGGCGAATGCGGCGGGATCGGTGATGGCGTGCAGCGCCCGCTCGGCTTCGTCCCTGCGACCGGCCAACACCAGCGCGCCGATCGGGCCATCGACGATGCGTTCCCAGAAGCGACGGCGCAGCGAGAACTCGGCAATGCGGCTGTGGATCGATTTGCGGAAGCGTCCGATGAAGCCGGCGAGATCGCCGATGCGCGCCGGCAGCACCGCCTCGATGCGCTCGCGCACGCGGCGCGCCACCACCGGTGACGTCCCGCCGGTTCCAACCGCGACCACGACATCGCCGCGGTCGACGATCGCAGGAAAGATGAAAGTCGAATGCGCGAGATCGTCCATCACGTTGACGGGCACACCGACGGCCTTCGCACGCGCCGACATCGCAACGCCGACGTCGCCTGCGCCGGCGCAGAGAACGGCAATGACGCCGGAGAGATCGGCTGCAAGCGGATCGCTGTCAGCGCGCTCGATGCGCGCGGTATCTTCCGCAGCAAGTCCGGTCAGCTCGTGATCGCCATCGGTCGCATGCCAGCGAACCTGCGCTCCGGCTGCCGCAAGCAGCCGCAACTTGGCGCGCGCAAGGTCGCCCGCTCCAACGAGCAGCACCTTGCCGCTTTGCAGATCCAGAAACACAGGCAGGTATCGCATCAGACACTCGCTTCCCCAACTTGGGGGTTGACTGAAATTATTTTCTATTTATCTCTCGATCAAGGCCGATAAAGAGAAAATTATTTCTTCTCTATTGCGGCGCAACTTTAGAATTTTCACCTCCTCGGGCCAAGGGCCGATAGATGCATCTTCTCGACAACGAATCCGCCGCCGCCGGATCACGGTCCGCAGCCCATGCCAAAGCATCTTCCGTGCCGAAAATTTCGGCCGCTCAGGATGCCCCGTCGATGGATCACCTCGACGAACTCGAGGCCCAGAGCATCTACATTTTGCGCGAGGCGTTCGCGCGGCTGAAGAAGCTCGCGCTGCTCTGGTCGCTGGGCAAGGATTCCAACGTGATGATCTGGCTGGCGCGGAAGGCGTTCTTCGGACGCGTGCCGTTCCCCGCGTTGCATGTCGACACCGGGAAGAAGTTTCCGGAGATGTATGCGTTCCGCGATCGCTTCGGAAAGGAATGGGATCTCGACCTGCGCGTCGAGCCCTGCCCGCCAATCGACAGCGTCGATCCGACCCTGCCGCCGGCCGCGCGCTCCGCCGCACGGAAGACCGAGGGCCTGAAGCTCGCGCTGGTCAAGCACGGCTTTGACGGATTGATCGCCGGCATCCGCCGCGACGAGGAAGCGACGCGCGCCAAGGAACGCGTGTTCTCACCGCGCGGCCTCGAGGGCGAATGGGATGTCCGCGATCAGCCGCCGGAATTCTGGGATCACTTCAATGCCTCGCCGCCGCAGGGCGCGCATTTGCGCATTCATCCGATCCTGCATTGGACCGAGGCCGACATCTGGGCCTACACCAAGCGCGAGAACATCCCGATCATCCCGCTGTATCTCACCAAGGACGGCAAGCGCTATCGCTCGCTGGGCGATTCCGACATCACCTTCCCGGTCGCATCCACCGCCTCCAACATCGACGAGATCCTCACCGAGCTCGACGGCACCAAGGTGCCGGAGCGCGCCGGCCGCGCGCTCGACCATGAGACCGAAGATGCGTTCGAGCGGCTGCGTGTCGCCGGTTATCTCTGATTCCCTATTGGCGTGAGCGTTTCGATGAACATGATCCTCCCCACCGCCTCGATCTCCGCGACGCCCAACGGCACCACGCGGCCGCAAGTTCGCATCGTCATCGTCGGCCATGTCGATCACGGCAAGTCCACGCTGGTCGGCCGCCTGCTGCATGAGACCGGCAGCCTGCCGGACGGCAAGCTGGAAATGCTGAAGGCGGTCAGCGCGCGGCGCGGCATGCCGTTCGAATGGTCGTTCCTGCTCGATGCGCTGCAGACCGAACGGGACCAGGGCATCACCATCGACACCACGCAGATCCGTTTCCGCACCCGCTCGCGCGACGTCGTGCTGATCGACGCACCCGGCCACGCCGAATTCCTGCGCAACATGATCACCGGCGCCTCGCAGGCCGACGGCGCGGTGCTGATCATCGACGCGCTCGAAGGCGTGCGCGACCAAACGCGGCGGCACGGCTATCTGCTGCATCTGCTCGGCGTGAAGCAGGTCGCGGTGGTCGTCAACAAGATGGACCGGGTCGATTTCAGCGCTGTCAGGTTCAAGGAAATCAGCGACGAGATTTCGGCGCATCTGATCGGCCTCGGCGTCACGCCGTCGACCGTGATCCCGATCTCCGCGCGCGACGGCGACGGTGTCGCCGAGCACACGCCGCGGATCGCCTGGTACACCGGGCCGAGCGTCGTCGAGGCGCTCGATGCGCTCGAGCCGGCGCGGCCGCTGGCGCAGCTTCCGCTACGGCTGCCGGTGCAGGCGATCTACAAGTTCGACGACCGCCGCATCGTCGCGGGCCGCATCGAGTCGGGCAGCCTCAAGGCGGGCGACGAGATCGTGATCATGCCCACGGGCAAGATTGCGAAGATCAAGACCGTCGAGAGCTGGCCGGCGACGCCGGTGAACGGCCCACAGGGCGCCGGGCGCTCGGTCGGCATCACGCTCGACCGCGAGCTGTTCCTCGAACGCGGCGATATCATCGGCCACCCCGGGCAGAGCCCGCGCGACACCCGCCGCATCCGCGCGCGGATCTTCTGGCTGCACGACAAGCCGCTGACCAAGGGCGAGCAGATCCTGATCCGGCTCGGCACGAAGGAAAGCCGCGCCACCGTCGTCGCGATCGAGAAGGCGATCGATCCCGGCGCGCTGTCGAATGAAGAGAACGCGGCGATCGCGCGCAACCATGTCGGCGAGATCGATATCTCGCTCGCGCAACCGGTCGCGACCGATCCCTACACCGAGAATCCGCGCACCGGGCGCCTCGTGATCGAGGTCAACGGCCGCATCGCCGGCGGTGGCCTCGTGCTGTCGGTCGACGCCGGCCGGCCTGCGGTCCCCGTGGACATCGTGCCGGTGGAATCCGCGCTGCGACTCGACGAGCGCTCGGCGCGCTACCACCACAACGGCGCGGTGGTTTGGCTGACCGGCCTGCCCGGCTCCGGCAAGTCGACGCTGGCGCGTGCGCTGGAACGGCGGCTGTTCGGCAATGGCGGCTCGCCGATCCTGCTCGACGGCGACACGCTGCGCGCCGGCCTGAACGGCGATCTCGGCTTCTCGCCGGAGGATCGCGCCGAGAACATCCGCCGCCTCGCCGAGGTCGCGACCCATCTGGCGCGCAACGGCCACATCGCGATCGTCGCCGCGGTGTCGCCGTCGGCCGCCGACCGTGCAGCAGCGCGCCGCATCGCCGATAGCGCATTCCGCGAGATCTACATCGCAACGCCCGCCGAGGTCTGCGAGACGCGCGACCCCAAGGGCCACTACGCCAAGGCCCGCGCGGGTGCGCTGCAGGGCTTCACCGGCATCGGCAACGACTATCAGCCGCCGACCGGCAACGAACTGACCATCGACACATCGAACCGCTCGGTCGCAGATGCCACCGAGGAAATCGAGCGCATGCTGGCGCGCACCGGCATCCTGTTCGACGAGCTGTCTGATCTGGCGGCGAATATCTGAAGCTCCCTGATCTGTCGTCGTCCGGCCTGCCGCCTCCGCTGAAGCTCCGGCGAGCCTCAGACCGAAGCCCCGTCGAAGCCTTGGCGTAGACGGGACCGGACGACCCGTGCTTGAGCCGAAAGGCCGCGGCTTACTGGATGCCCTGCTTGAAGCGGGGCATGACGGCGGTGTGTGTGACGAGAGGCGCGCTGTCACGCGACCGCTTCGCCCCTATTCAGCCGCGCGTCGGCTTCCGGCCGCTTGCCGCACCATCCCCGGCGATTGCCCGGTGATGCGCTTGAACGCGCGGCTGAAGGCCGCTTGTGACGCATAGCCAAGCCGTTGCGCGATCATGTCGATCGGCTGGCGTTCATGCTCGATCCACTGTGTCGCAAGGCGCATACGCAGCTCGGCGAGATAGCGCGCGGGCGATTGCCCGGTCATTGTCTGGAAGCGTTCCGCGAACATCGAGCGCGAGCAACCTGCCTCCGCCGCCAGTTCGGCGACCGTCCAGTTGCGGCCAGGAGCGCGATGCAGCGCGCCGATGGCGCGGCCGAGACGAGGATCACGCAACGCCTCGAACCAACCGACGGCGTTGTCGCCGCCGCATTCGACCCAGCCGCGCACGATCGACGCGGCGAGAACATCGGCGAGCCGCGCCATGACGCCGACGGAACCGGCCCGCGGTGTGCATGTCTCCCGCTCCATCGCCTTGAGCATGGGTTCGATTTCCGGCTGGCGCGCGAGCAATGTGTCGGCCCGCATGACCTCCGGCATCAGGGCGATGAGCGGGCGCATGCCGCCGAGATCGAAATTCATGCAAGCGCTGAAGACCAAAACCGACTCGTCATCGGGGCATCCTGCCGGACAGGCCGACGTCACGTCGACATTACCGCACAGTGTCTCGGTCTCGAAACGATCGACGTCGCAACTCGGCTCGTCCGGAGCCGACACGAGATCATGCGCGCCACCGCGCGGCATGAAGATCGCATCACCGCATCCAAGCGGAAGCAGCATCGCGTCGGCGTAGCGCAGATGCGCAGTGCCATGCGCAACGAAGTGAAATTGCGCGCGTCCGTATGGCGTTTCAAAACGGAAACCGAAGGGCGCCCGCGTCTCGACCCGACGGTAACGAACCCCCTCAAGCCGCATCCCGAGCAACAATTCGCTCACCAGATCGACGGCGGCGGTCGTATAGGTGGTGGACGATTTGGACGAACGATCAAACATTCGGGCGTTTATGGCATAGATTGTCCAAAACCTCCAGCCTATGTCCGCGGCAGCGCAGCATAAGATGGAAGTCTCGGCCGATGGATCAAGAAGTGAACCCCGCTCTGGCGCACGCCGATGCGGTTGCGCCGATGCCGGGCGACGTCGCGCTCAAGCTTGAGCCGCTCGTGCCGGAAAAGCCCTCCTGGGGCGCCGTTGCCGCAATGATGCTGGGCGTCACCGCACTTCTGACAGCCGAGTTCCTGCCGTCCGGCTTGCTGACGCCGATGGCGAATGACCTCGGTGTGAGTCCGGGCCTCGCCGGTCAGGCAGTAACGGCAACCTCCCTGGCAGGCCTGGTCGGTGCACTGTTCACGCCGACACTGACACGCAGCTTCAATCGAAAGCCGGTGCTGCTCAGCTTTTCGATTCTTCTGGTCATCTCCAATCTGCTGGTGGCGCTGGCGGCGAGCATCACGTTCCTGCTGGCGGCGCGGATCGTGCTTGGCCTTGCCATTGGCGGCTTTTGGGCGATGGCGGCGGCGACGACGATCAGGCTGGTGCCGACGTCGCTGGTGCCACGGGCCTTGTCGATCGTGATGAGCGGCATTCCCGCCGCCATGATCATTGCTGTTCCGCTTGGCAGCTATCTCAGCGAAGTGGCGAGCTGGCGGTCCGTGTTCCTGTTGGCAATGGCATTTGGCGCAGCGGTGTTCGTCATCCAGGCGCTGGTCTTGCCGCGCTTGGCGCCGAGGGGAGAAGCCGGGCTGGGCACTCTGATCGACATCGTGACGCGGCCGGGCATCGGCGCCGGCATCTTGGCGGCAACTTTGGTGTTCACCGGACACTTCGGCTATTTCGGCTACATTCGTCCGTTCCTTGAAAGCGTGACCGGGCTTGGCGCCGCCGGCGTAGCGGCGACACTGCTTGCCTTCGGCGTCGCCAACTACCTCGGCTCCTTCGTGAGCGGGCTGATGGCCGAGCGCAAACTCAAGCTCACGCTGATCGCCATGCCTGTCGCGATCAGCGTGCTCGGTCTGTTGCTCCCGGTCTATGGTCGAGACCTCATTCCCGCTCTTGCGCTGATCGCGCTGTGGGGATTCGCGTTCAGCGGCGTACCGGTCGCGACGACGACCTGGATCACCCGCATGGTGCCCGATGAAACCGAGAGCGGGACCGGATTGACCGTGGCCTCGATCTTCCTCGGCATCACCATGGGCGCAGCCGGCGGCGGGCTTGTCCTCGACTCGATGGGCGCCGCAGCCGTGTTCGTGGCGGGCGCAGTTCCCTTGGTGCTCGCCGCACTGCTGATCGCCGCCAAGGTACGCACCAAGGCACCCTGAAGCGCTCCATTATGGGGGTAGAAGAAGGCCTTCTCAGAGCCCTGGCTTTAAGGCTAAAAGGGCCGTGAACGCGGCCCTTTGGCGCGTTTTTTGCTGTTTTCGTCTGAAAGCAGCGTCGAAACGCCCGTTTCTTTGAGAAAGCCCATCATGACTCGTGTCGATGCCCACGGATTGAAGATCGCCCCTGTCCTGTTCGATTTCATCGCCAAGGAGGCGACGCCTAAAACCGGGATCACGCCTGACGCGTTCTGGGCCGGACTTGCCGGCATCATCCAGAAGCTCGGACCGCGGAACCGCGAGCTGCTGGCTGTGCGCGACGCGCTGCAGGCCAAGATCGACGACTGGCATCGCGCCCACAAGGGCAAGGCGTTTGACATCAACGCCTACACCGCGTTCCTGAGGGAGATCGGTTATCTCCTGCCGGAGCCCGCGACCCACAAGGTCGAGACTGCCAATGTCGACGAGGAGATCGGCAAGATCTGCGGCCCGCAGCTCGTGGTGCCGCTCACCAACGCCCGCTACGCGCTGAACGCCGCGAATGCGCGCTGGGGCTCGCTCTACGACGCCTTCTACGGCACCGATGCGATCCCGCACGATCCAAGCGAGACCGGCAAGGGCTACAACAAGGCGCGCGGCGACAAGGTGATCGCCAAGGCCAAGGCCTTCCTCGATGCCGCGACACCGCTCGCGACCGCGAGCCACACCGACGTCACCTCCTACAGCGTGATCTCCGGCCAGCTCTCGGCCAAGCTGAAGAGCGGCAACTCCACCGCGCTGAAGAACGCCGCGCAATTCGCCGGCTACCAGGGCGATGCGGCCACGCCCAGCGCGATCCTGCTGGTCAACAACGGCATGCATGTCGAGATCAAGATCGACCGCAACAACGTCATCGGCAAGGACGATCCGGCCGGCGTCGCCGACATGATCCTTGAATCGGCGGTCTCCACCATCCTCGACATGGAGGACTCGGTCGCCGCCGTCGACGCCGAGGACAAGGTGCTGGTCTATCGCAACACGCTCGGCCTGATGAACGGCACGCTGTCCGCCGATTTCGAGAAGGGCGGCAAGACGCTGACGCGCTCACTCAACGCGGACCGCGTCTACAAGACGCCGGCGGGCAACGAATTGAAGCTGCACGGCCGCAGTCTGCTCTTGATGCGCAATGTCGGCCACCACATGTTCACCGACGCCGTGCTCGACGCCAAGGGCGAGGAGATCCCGGAAGGCCTTCTCGACGCCGCGGTCGCCGGCCTGCTCGCGATCCACGACCTCAAGGGCAACTCGAAGGTCAAGAACAGCCGCACCGGCTCGGCCTATATCGTCAAGCCGAAGATGCACGGCCCCGACGAAGTCACGCTGACCTGCGATCTGTTCGCCGAGGTCGAGAAGATGCTCGGACTGCCGGAGAACACGCTGAAGGTCGGCATCATGGACGAGGAGCGCCGCACCACGGTCAACCTCAAGGCCTGCATCCAGCGCGCCTCCAAGCGCATCATGTTCATCAACACCGGCTTCCTCGACCGCACCGGCGACGAGATCCACACGTCGATGGAAGCGGGTCCGATGATCCGCAAGAACGACATGAAGGCGCAGCCCTGGATCAAGGCCTATGAGGACTGGAACGTCGATATCGGCCTGATCGACGGCCTGCCCGGCCATGCCCAGATCGGCAAGGGCATGTGGGCGGCGCCCGACAAGATGGCCGACATGCTCGCGCAGAAGCTCGGCCATCCGCAGGCCGGCGCCACCACCGCCTGGGTGCCGTCGCCGACCGCAGCGACATTGCATGCCCTGCACTATCACCAGGTCAACGTGATCGCCCGCCAGCAGGAGCTCGCCAAGGGCGGGCCGCGCGCAAAACTCTCCGACATCCTCACCATTCCGGTGTCGCAGTCGAACTGGGCGCCCGACGACGTGAAGCAGGAGATCGACAACAACTGCCAGGGCATCCTCGGCTATGTCGTGCGCTGGATCGACCAGGGCGTCGGCTGCTCCAAGGTGCCCGACATCCACGACGTCGGCCTGATGGAAGACCGCGCCACCCTGCGCATCTCGAGCCAGCATCTGGCGAACTGGCTGCATCAGGGCGTCATCACCAAGGATCAGGTGATGGAGTCGCTGAAGCGCATGGCCGTCGTCGTCGATAAGCAGAATGCCGGCGATTCCCTCTACAAGCCGATGGCACCCGCGTTCGACGGCGTCGCCTTCAAGGCCGCCTGCGACCTCATCTTCGAGGGCCGTACGCAGCCGAACGGCTACACCGAGTACATCCTCACCGCGCGCCGCCGCGAGGCGAAGGCTGCGGGCTGATCCGCAAGTGCTGCAACAACAAACAGAAGCCCCGGCGCGACGCCGGGGCTTTTTTATTGCCGAACGCGCGGCGTCAGAACACCGTGAGATATTTCAGGAGCGACACGATGCCGATGATGATCACGACGACGCGGGCGATGTGCTTGGCGCGGCCGTCGAGCGGCAGCATGTTGATGAGATAAAGAACGAGAATAACGACAAGGAATGTGACGAGTATGCTGACGAGCATGCAGGCTCCCTGAAGACGTCGTTGAAAGGGCGGTTAGCCCCTTCCCAACGTGCGACAGCAGGGCCGGTTCCGGATGCAGCATTCATCCAGAAGGCCGAGCGCCGGCTATTCCCGCGCCACCACGGCCGGACGCTCGTACTTGGCGCGGATACGCTCCGGCACCGGCGTGAAGTTGAGCTGCGCGCCGCGGCGGTCCGGACCGTGCGCGACCGACATCAGCCCATCCTTGCCGGCGACGATGTCGCCCTTTCGCAAGGTCGGATCGTCCTCGATCTTGACTGCGGCTAGTCCCACCGAATCCTTGCCGTTGCAGGTGCAGCCCGCGACGATCTCGTCGCGATAGCGGAACGCGTTCGGCAGTTCGGAATACGGCTTGCCGTCTTCGGTGGCGGCGCCGTCGATGCTGCTGCCGTAGACCACCTTGGTCTCGCTCGCCGGACAGAAGGAGCTACAGGTCTCCTCTTTGCTCTCGCGGCCCGATGCCGAGATCGGGAAGTAGCGGCCGTCACAGGTCCGCACGCAATAGGCCTGGCTGCCGCCGGCTCTGCTGTAGCGGGGCCGCTCGACCCGCGGCGCGGTGGGCGCGTTGCCGCCATCGAACGGCATCCGGATCTCCGGCGGACGGCCCTGCATCAGACTGCCGAACAGCGCCGAGAAGAAATCCTGGGCCTGAGCGGCGGGCGCAAGCGAGAGGCCAAGCAACGCGGCCGTCCCGAGCACCCACCGCCGGGTGCACTGCTTCACCATGCCGATCCTCAGTACGGCGACGAGGAGACCGGGATGTTCATCGCCTCGCGGCCCGCCGGCCCCGTCATCACCGCGCGACGCGGCTGCATCGCGCCCGGACGGGCCGAGACCACGGTCGGCGCCGGGCCGATCTCGCGCGCGGCGATATGCGGCCCGTTCTTCGGCAGCACCACGACCTTGGTGCCGACATTGACGCGGCTGAACAGGTCCTCGACGTCTTCATTGGTCAGGCGAATGCAACCCGACGACACGAACTTGCCGATCGTCGTCGGATCGTTGGTGCCGTGGATGCGGTATTCGCTGGCGCCGAGATACATGGCCCGCGCGCCGAGCGGATTGCCCGGGCCGCCTGCCATGAAGCGCGGCAGATAGGGCTGGCGCTTGATCATCTCTGCCGGCGGATGCCAGTCCGGCCACTCCGCCTTGTGGCTGATGGTCTGGGTGCCCGACCAGGTGAAGCCTTCGCGGCCGACGCCGACGCCGTAGCGGATCGCCCGGCCGCCGCCGAGCACATAATAGAGCGCGGTGTTGCCGGTATCGATGATGATGGTGCCCGCTCCCTCGGTGGTGTTGAGCGCCACGGTGGTGCGGCGCAGCCGGGCCGGCAGGGCGCCGTCCTCGGTGGCGGGATCGTTCATCACCTCGTCGCCCGGAAACGCGCCAGGCTGGGTCGACGCATAGCCGAGCGCCCGGCCGTTGATCTGCCCATACGCTTGCGCGCTGGCCGAGCTGGTGGCGATGAACGGCGTCACGATGAGGACGCTGGCGAAGGCAAGGGTGCGCGCGGCGCGCGACGGATGCCGGCGGCTGACGAGAGACTGCTGTGTCATGTGCTGCCCCTGAAGGGATACGCATCGTGGTGATGCTATGCCGAGCCAACGCCAACCTCCGGCCACAGGTTCCGCCGCGAATCGTCCCAAGGGCGCGACTGTCAACCCACGCGGCCTCACGATTTCGCGATGGAACCTTTCTCCGGGCCCGCCGTTATCTCTGGCAATTCGACGCGCGGGGCGACTTCGCGGCGCGGGTTTTGTTCGTTCTCGCGCGGGAGAAGTTTGGTGCGTGCTCTTCCGAGTGAACGTCTTCCCAGTGAACGTCTACCGGGTGAGCGTCTGCGCATCACGGCCCCCGAGGGCACCCCGCTCCCCGACAGCAAGGCCGAACAGCCGCCGGTGATCCGCCGCGCCGAGGTTGTGGCCTTTGCGCTGGTTGCGCTCCTCGTCATCGCCATCGTCGCGGTGCTCTATGTGGCGCGCGCGTTCTTCCTGCCGATCACCATGGCCTTCATCGTCGGCACCATGCTGTCGCCAGCGGCGAGCTTCCTCGAACGCTACCGGATCCCGCGCCCGCTCGGCGCGGTGCTGCTGGTGATCGCGGTCGGCGCGGCGGTCGCCTTCATGGTCGGGCTGATTTCCGCGCCGGCGGTGGAATGGAGCGCGCGGCTGCCAGAGCTCGGCGCGATCCTGAAGCAGAAGCTGCACGTGTTCGACCGGCCGCTCGCGCTGTGGCAGGAGCTGCAGAGCATGGTCGGTGGCTCCGAGACGCTCCCTGCCTTCCAGCTGCCGAAATTCGAATGGCTGCAATCGACGCTGGAGTTCCTGTCGCCGACCTTCACCGAATTCCTGCTGTTCATCGCGACCCTGATCCTGTTCATCGCGAGCTGGAGGGATCTGCGCCGCGCGCTGGTCATGACCTTCCACAAGCGGCAGGCGCGGCTGCGCGCGCTGCGTATCCTCAACGAGCTCGAAACGCATCTCGGCAGCTATCTGTTGACGGTGACCATGATCAATGTCGGCGTCGGCGTCGTCACCGGCGTGGTCTGCGAGATCACAGGCATGCCGAACGCGGCCGGACTCGGCGCGCTCGCCGCGACACTGAACTACATCCCGATCATCGGCCCGGTCGCGATGTTCGCGGTGCTGGTCACGGTCGGCATCGTCGCCTTTCCGACCATCAGCGCCGGGCTGATCGCGCCGGCCTGCTTCGTGGTCACGGCTTTCCTCGAAGGACATTTCATCACGCCGACGATCGTCGGCCGCCGGCTGTCGCTGAATGCGCTCGCCGTCTTCCTGGCGCTGGCGTTCTGGACCTGGCTGTGGGGCCCGATGGGCGCCTTCCTGTCGTCGCCGCTTCTGATCGTGGGGCTGATCGTGAAAGAGCATTTGATGCCGGTCAATTCGCCGCAGCTGCCTGAAGATTAACCTCGGTTTCACCGCAGGAACTTCGCTGGGAGCGAGGCGTTTTTTCCTGTACCGCACGGATTTTTCCGGGAGCATGTCGATGTCGGACAGCGCATTTGGGATCAAGAACATGACGGATAAAGCGACCTACGAGCGTCTCGAGAAGGATGTCATCGCCGTGAAGAACGATATCGCAGCCCTCACCGAACAGATCACCGAAGCGCTCAACTCGTTCGCCAACAGTGCGGGCAAGCAGGCCCGCCGTCACTACAAGGACGCGCGTGCCAGCGCGGAGGCCGCGATGGATGACGCGTCGGAGCGCGGCAGCGCGATGATGGGCGCAGCGCAGGATGCGGCCTCCTCGATCGAGGAGACACTGGAAGAGGTGATCACGCAACGGCCGCTGGCAACCGTCGGTCTCGCGCTCGGCCTCGGCTTCCTGATCGGCGTCGCCTGGCGCCGCTAATCCACCAACGCTTTTCACCGGGTGAAGCCAGCGATGGCGATCATGCGCCAGCCACCCTTCCGGACGCGACGGCAACGCTGGGGTGCCGCTGCGTCGTTTGTCGAAGCGCTTTGTCGGGCAAGGCATTGCAATGCTGCAGCGGCTGGTCAATGACATCAAGGAATCCGCCGGGAATGCCCTGCGGCTGACCTCGCTCGCCGGCGCGGTCGCGATCGCGCTGTTCATCACCCTGGCCTTCCTGTGCGCGGCCGGCTTCGTATTCGTGCTGCAGCACTACGGTGCGGTCGAAGCGTGCCTTGCAGGTGCCGCGCTGTTCTTCGTGGTGACGCTGATCGCGGCCGGCATCTACACGGCGCGCAAGCGCGAGGCGCAACGGCGCGCCGAAAAGGCGGCAAAGGCTGCCGCGGCCAATGTATTTAGCGATCCGGTCGTGATCGCCACCGGCCTGCAGATCGTCCGCGCCATCGGCGTCAAGCGCCTGATCCCGATCCTGGCCGTCGGCGGCCTCGCACTCGGCCTGATGGCAAGCCGGTCCGCCGCCAGCAGCAACAGCGAGCCGGAAGAAGAGTAGCGGCCCGCGCTGCCGATCCGTCTTCGGTCGTCGCCAGCAGGCCGCGAATGACGTCGGCAATGGTTCTCGATTCAAGATGTCAAACAGCACGGTGTCATCACCCGCGCATGCAGCGGGTATTGGATCGATGGGCCGCGGCGTACTGGATCGCCCGGACCCGTCTACGCCAAGGCTTCGACGCGGCTTGCGGTCTCTGGCGCGCCGAAGCTTTAGCGGAGGCGGCAAGCCGGGCGATGACAGACGTGGATGGGGACGCAACTTCGCGTTCTCGCGACATGAATTGTCCGAGTCTTGCTCTTCGTTTCACCCTCTCTTGAACAGAGGGCGCAGGGAAAGCCGGGTGCCGATCGCACCCATGGGCCCCGAGCAATGGTAGAAAGCTCGGGGGTAGGACCACAGGTG
>NZ_LNCU01000033.1:0-811 GCF_001542415.1 Bradyrhizobium macuxiense | reverse complement strand
GACCACAGGTGTAACCGGAGCAATCCGGCTTTCCCTGCGCGATGGGTTACGGCTTATACGTACTCTCCCCGGCGAGACTGGGCTTGCTTGTCACCGTCATCGGCAAGAGGGCTTGCCTTCTGCCGATAAGACACCTGCCACTAGGGCGTCAGGCCTGCACGATTTCGCCGTCCGCCTCATGCGCACTCGTCAGTTGCACACGTGACGTCCACCGCGTCTCACCGCAACACCCGTGACGATCGCGAAGCGCCCCTCGATTGGGTGAGACGGACAATTCATACACCAAGTTGCGATTCTGAAAAACAGAATTATTTTTGTCGCGGGGTCTTGCCAAGGGTGGCGTCCGGGAAGTGGTTGGAATTGGTGTGGCGCGTCTGCGGGTTCATGAAGCTATCTGATCATGCGACGAGGTCAATTGGCTGATCATCGGGTTTGGTGTCGAGCGTCCGCCAGCCATCGACTTTGCGCAGATTGATCTGGCCCGAGGCGAGCAAGGCCCAAAACAACATGGCGGCGGTGTCTGCCGATGGCAGCACGCTCTGTGTCTTGATCCGGCGTTTGAACTCCTCGTGCAGACGTTCAATGGCATTGGTGGTGCGCACGCTCTTCCACTGGCTCGGCGGCAAACGTGCGAAGGTGAACAGCCGCTCGCCAGCCTCCTCCAGGCTGTCGGCCACGGCGCGATGTTTGAGCCGCCATTTGCGGATGAAGGCCCTGCGCCGGGTGGCGATCTGCTCGGGGGTCGTGGCATAGATCATGCCGTTGTAATCGGCGGTGATCTCCTCATGCAGGCGCTCGGGTGCGTGCGCCA
>NZ_LNCU01000032.1:158837-173122 GCF_001542415.1 Bradyrhizobium macuxiense | reverse complement strand
AGAGCCTGACTGAAAAAGGAGTGAGTGATTTCGGTTGGCTGTGATTCCTTCGGATTTGCGAAGATTCGAGGGAGGGTACGATGCCGTGGACCGAAATCACTCGTGTCGAGTATCAACGCAAAGGGCTGCGCTACACAAGCGATCTGACCGATGCGGAGTGGGCGCTGATATCCCGGAAGATGCCGGCGCGACAGCGACGAGGACGCCCGCGGGAAGTCGATTTGCGCGAGGTCGTGCAGGCGATCTTCTACATTTTGTCGACGGGCTGCCAATGGCGAGCCCTGCCGAGCGAGTTCCCGCCATACTCGACGGTCCAAGGCTATTTTTATGCCTGGCGCGACAGTGGCCGGTGGCACCGGATCGTCGGAGCCTTGGTCCGGCAAGCGCGGCGGAAACTCGGGCGCAAGCCGGGACCGACGGCTGCCGTCATCGATAGCCAGACGGCTCCGACGACGCAGGCCGGCGGGCCACGCGGCTTCGACCCCGGCAAGCGCCTTCATGGACGTAAGCGGCACATCGTCACTGACACCAATGGTCTGCTGCTGGCAGTCCACGTGCATCCCGCCAACGTTCAGGATGTCCACGGTGCTGTCCCTCTGCTGGAACATCTGAGAGAACACTTCCCCAGGCTTCAGCATGTCTTTGCTGACCGAGTCTATCGCGGCAAACAGCTGCTCGACGCACTGTCCCATTGCGGCCAATGGACCATCGATATTGTCCAGCGGCCACCCGGCGTCAAAGGCTTCCAGCTCTTACCCCGACGCTGGGTCGTCGAGCGTACCTTTGCCTGGTTCGGCAGGTGCCGTCGTCTCGCCAAGGACTTCGAGGGCTCCGCGGCAACCGAAGTCGCTTGGCTTCTCGTCGCCCATCTCAGGCTCCTGATCAGACGCCTCGCCAGGCCCCAACACGCTTTTTGAGTCAGACTCTCAGGATGACGAGGCACGAGCAGTGCACGCCTCGAGGAAGTAAGTCTACAAAATCGCGTGCGGCAGGAAGCGCGAAGTGTTGCCGGTGATCGGGTTCTCGTCCTCGCGGATCGCCAGCCCGCATGGCGTGTGATCGACCAGCCAGCTGCCGAGCACCGCATATTGTCCCGAGAAATTCGGCAGCGGCGCCAGCGCCTGGCGGACATAGCCTTCCGCGCCGTAAGGACCTTCCTGCGCAACCAGTGTAGCGCCGGCCCTGATCAGCGCGACGTTGGCGCCTTCGCGCGAATAGATCGGCTTGCGCACGAATGACGTACCGAGAGATACCGCCTGCGGGTCGTCCTCGAAATAGGCCGGCAGCAGATTGGGATGGTTCGGAAACATCTCCCACAGCAGCGGCAGAATGCCTTTGTTCGACAGGATCGCCTTCCATGGCGGCTCGACCCAGCGCGTCGACGCGGTCGCGAGGCTCTTGCCGAACTCGTCGTGGAACATCCACTCCCAGGGATAGAGCTTGAACGCAAGTTCGATCGGGCGGTCGTCGAGATCGACGAACTGGCCGTCGTCGCGTAGTCCGATCGACTCGATGTCGAGCAGCGTGGTCTCAAGGCCCGCCTGCGCGGCGGTGTCCTCGAGATAGGCCAGCGTGCCGGCGTCCTCGGCATTTCCGGTCATGCCGGTCAGATGCAGATGCGCGCCGCCGAACTTCTTCCAGGTCTCGATCAGCCGTTCGTGGATCGAGTTGAACTGATCGGCGCGCTTCGGGATGATGTAGCGCTCGATGGCCTGTTCGAGCCACGTCCATTGAAACACCGCGGCCTCGAAGATTGAGGTCGGGGTGTCCGCATTGTATTCGAGCAGCTTCGCCGGGCCGTTGCCGTCATATTTGAGATCGAGCCGACCGTAGAGGCTCGCCTCGTCGCGGTGCCAGCTTTCCGCGATCAGGCCCCAGAACGGTTGCGGGATCTTCAGCCGGCGCAGATAGCTCTCGTCGTTGACCGCGCGGCCGACGAGCTCGAGGCACATCGCGTCGATCTCGCCGGTCGGCGCCTCGATGCCGCGTTCGATCTCGTCCAGCGTGAATGCGTAATAGGCGCGTTCGTCCCAGTAGCGTTCGCCGTCGATGGTGTGAAAATCGAAGCCGGCGCTTTCCGCCGTGGTGCGCCAGTCATCGCGTTCGGGACAATCAATGCGTCGCATGGTCATCACGTGTTCGAGCGAAGTGGTGTCTGGTTTAGCCGCCGCCGAAGCCGAGCGCGTGGGCGAAGGAGCCGAAGCCGCCGCGGCTCACCGAACTCGAGCTGGAGCTCGAACTGGAGGTGGATGACGACGAGCTGCCTGACGAGGAGCCGCCGCCGCTGTAGAAACTGCTGTGCGACCAGCTACCGCCGCCACCAGCATGACCGCCTGAAGAGGACGAGTTGCGCGGCGGGCAATCGGCGCCCGGTTGCGGGACCGCGGGCGCGGCCATGCCCGGCGCAGGCGGCTGGCAATTCTGGCGCGGCATCAGTGCATAGGCGCCGCCGCCGACCGCGAGCGTGCCCATCACCAGCAGGGCCACGTGATTGGAGCGCTTGACCGGCGGTCCCGGCCGCGGCGGCGCGTTGGGCCGGCGCTTGCCGAATTCCGGATTTGGTCTGGCTGCCATGGTCAGGTGATCATGCAGGCGGCGTTCAGTGCGCCTGCGGCTAGCGAGGACAGTCCGAGCCAGATCGCAGGCGCCATCTCGCCGGAGGCGATCCGGGCCGACAGGTTCGGCACCGGGATCTTGACGATGTAGAACACGATGATCTGCACGATCAGCGCGATGAGGCTCCAGATCAGGCAGTCCACCACATTGGCGGAGTGCGCGATCGCACTGACCACCGGCAGCACAAAGCCGAGCAGGCTCAGACCGAGGGCGATCGCAGCGGCGGGATCGTTGTCGCGGATCAGCTGGAATTCGTCGTGCGGCGTGACGCGCGTGTAGACGAAGAGGTAAGCGACCACGGCGATCAGCGCCGTGCAGAAATAGACCAGGAACGCCGGCAGGCCGGCAAGGGATTGCAGGATCATGTCATGGCGCCCCGAGCTCATGCGTGTCGGCTCTCGTATAGCCGATTGGTCTCGCTTCGCGAAGCTCAGGTTCGATCCCGAGTTGTGAATACACGCCGAAACGTTCGGGCTCCTCAAATGTCGCGGCCGGCTTGTGAGCCGTTTCACACGAAAATCTGAAATCATCGTCTATAGGAAATACAACCTGTGGTGATTATCAGGGTCGGTGCGCCCTGCGACGGGCGCGGCCGCGCTTGGGCCGATCGGCCATTGGCAGCCCAAGCCCGCATCCGGGATTTTCGAGGAGGACGATGATGAGAATGCTGGTCAACGCCGCACTCAGCTGCGGCTTGTGTCTGCTTCCGATTGTGCCAGCTGCGGCGCAATCGACGCCCAACCCGGCGATGAATGCGCCGGATCAGCTTGCCTGGCAATTCTTCATCCAGGTCAATACCCGCGCCGGCGGGAGTAATGCCCTGTTCGAGACCTGGGCCAGCGACACCGACACCTTCAATCCCAATCCGCAATTCCCGACAACGCCGGCGCCGCTTGCGCTGCGCCAGCCCGCGGTGCCCCGTCTGGGCCGGCTGGCGCTGCAGAGAGCAGGCAAGCTGTTGCTGGCGATTCCGCCCGGCGTGGGCGCAGGCGTGCTCGAGGAATCTCGCCGCAACAAGGATTCATTCGACTTCATCGTGCAGAACAATCTCTACAAGGTGTCCGGTCTGCGGGCAGCGTTCGGCAAGACCCTCTCATTCCCGATCGGCGCGATGGAGGTGAAGGCAAACTGGCTGTTGGTGACAGACGTTCCGGCATTCACCGGTGGCCGGGTTGCGCTCGCCGACGTGCCCAAGCTCTATCATGTCAACACCGGCGCCGACGGCAAGCAATACGCCTTCCTGTCGATGCACCTCATCTCCAAGGCGGTGCCGAACTGGACGTGGGCGACCTTCGAGCACAAGTTCAATCCTGGACGATGCGACATCATCGGCTGCCACGACTCGTTTGGCGCGCAGACCAATCCGGTGAACCCGAATCCGCAGCCGAACCAGGGCTATCCGGACTGCGTGAAGACGCCGGCGCTGGCGGCCATGATCGCGTCCGCGGATTGGGATCCGGCGTTTGCCAATTATTGCCTCAAGGGATCGCAGACCGATTTCACCGACTCGACCGGCCTCGATATCCGCGTCGGCAATTCGGTCACCGAGCAGGGCTTCGTCGATCAATCGTCCTGCATGACCTGCCATGGCCGGGCGGCCTGGGACAACACGGGCGCTGCGACCTCCAGCGCGGGGTTCGACAACAACGGCGCGCCGCTCGGTCCGATCCAGCCGAACTGGTACTGGAGCTTCTCGACCCAGCCGCCGATCTTCCAGGGCGTGCCGGGACTGACGCAGGTCGCGACCTCCGCGGACTTCGTCTGGTCGATTCCGTTCTGCGCCATCGACGACACGCAGAACCCGCCCCAGCCCAGCGGCTGCACCGGGAAATGAGCCGGCGGGCGCGTCGGTGACCGGACAAAAGAAAGAGCTCGCCGGCAGCTATCGCGCCGCTCCTCCCGGTGCGACCTACGTCGGCGAGGTCGATCCGGACGAACGCATCGTCGTCACGATCTATCTGAAGCGGCGCACGCCCGATGCGTTTCAACCGGGCACCGCCGGAGATCTGGCTCGGCTGGCGAAGCCGATCACGCGGCGAGCGCTCGCCGCGCAGCGCCGGCGCACCCATGGCCGAGCCGCCGAGCGCATCAAGAAGCTGGCGAAGAAGTTTCACGTCACGGTCCTCGATATCGACCTGTCGCAGCGCATCGTCACGCTGGAGGCGACGGCACGGATGCTGACGGAGATTCTCGGTGCGACGCTGCGGATCTATGACGACGGCCATTGCCGCTTCCGTGCCCGCGTCGGCACCCTGGTCGTGCCGAAGGACATCGCGCCGTGGACGCGCGCTATCCTCGGCTTCGACCAGCGGCCGATGTCGAGGCCGCAGCCGCGGTTGCGCGCGCTCGCCGGGGTCGCTGCCGGTGCGGGCATGTGGCCGACGGAAATCGCCGCGCTCTACGGCGTTCCGCTCGATCACGACGTCTCGAACGTCTGTGTCGGCATCATCGCGCTCGGCGGCGGCTACCTCGCCACCGACCTGGCGCAGGCCCTGACCGCGATGGGACGCGCGGCTCCGAAGATCGTCGATCAATCCGTCTCGATCGGCGCTGCTTCACCCGGCGGCGGTGCAGCGCTCGCGACCGGCAATCAATTCGGGGGCGGCACGGTGTCCGACGAGGAGATCGCGCTCGATCTCCAGATCCTGGCAAGCCTGCTGCCGAAGGCGCGGATCGTCGTCTATTTCGCCGGCAACACCATCCAGAGTCTGGTCGGTGCGATCAACCAGGCGATCTTCGACGACGTCAACCGGCCGCAGGTGTTGTCGGTGAGTTGGGGCAGTGCCGAGATGTTCTGGAGTTCGTCCGCCCGCGACGCGATGCAGGGGGTGCTCGCCGATGCCAAGCGGCTGAACGTCACGGTGCTGTTCGCGGCGGGTGACGAACTCGCAACCGGCGGACTGGACGATGGCAAGGCGCATGTCTGGTTTCCCGCATCGAGTCCGTATGCGCTGAGTTGCGGCGGCACGCAGCCCGCCGGTGCCGCGGGGGGCAATGAGGAGGTTGTCTGGAACGACGGTGGCAGCGGAACCGGCGGCGGTGTCAGCGACGTCTTTCCGGTGCCGGCCTATCAATCCGGCCTGGCGCTGCCGCCATCGGTCAATGACGGCGCCGTGCGGCGCGGCGTTCCCGACGTCGCCGCGGCCGCGGCCGGAACGCCGGGCTACCGCATCGTCCTCAACGGCACCGTGACGATCAAGGACGGCACCAGCGCGGTCGCTCCGCTATGGGCGGGCCTGATCGCGATCGCCAATGCAGGACGCCAAACGCCGCTCGGCTTCGTCAACTCCGCGCTCTATTCCAATGCGGCCCTGTTCAGGCAGATCGAGCACGGCAACAACCGTGTCGGTGGCAAGGGCTACGATGCCGGCGCGGGCTGGAATGCCTGCACCGGGCTCGGCGTGCCGAAAGGCGCGGATCTGGTCGCGGCCCTGGCCGCGATCCCGGTGGTGTGAGAATTCCAAACAAAAACCCCGCCGGTTGCGGCGGGGTTCAGTCGGAAGGCGTGAACCGAGAGGTTCGCGGCGTGATGTTTTAGGCGGGAATGCGCTCGTCGGCCTCGTGCGGCTCGCGCAGCACGTAGCCGCGGCCCCACACGGTCTCGATGAAGTTGCGGCCTTCGGAGGCGTTGGCGAGCTTCTTGCGCAGCTTGCAGATGAAGACGTCGATGATCTTCAGCTCCGGCTCGTCCATGCCGCCATAGAGATGGTTGAGGAACATTTCCTTGGTGAGCGTGGTGCCCTTGCGGAGCGACAGCAGCTCCAGCATCTGGTACTCCTTGCCCGTCAGGTGCACGCGCTGGCCACCGACCTCGACCGTCTTGGTGTCGAGATTGACGACGAGATCGCCGGTCTGGATCACGGACTGGGCGTGGCCCTTGGAGCGGCGGACGATCGCGTGGATGCGGGCGACCAGTTCGTCCTTGTGGAAGGGCTTGGTCATGTAGTCGTCGGCGCCAACGCCGAGACCTTTAACCTTGTCCTCGATGCCGGCGAGGCCGGAGAGGATCAGAATGGGGGTCTTGATCTTCGATACCCGAAGCTGCTTGAGCACGTCGTAACCCGACATGTCGGGCAGGTTGAGATCGAGAAGGATGATGTCGTAATCGTAAAGTTTGCCGAGATCGACGCCCTCTTCACCGAGGTCCGTCGTGTAGACGTTGAAACTCTCGGACTTCAGCATCAATTCGATCGACTGCGCGACGGCGCTGTCATCTTCAATCAGCAAAACGCGCATGCCAGTCCCCTTTAATCGCCGCTCCGGGCGTCAGGTCGGCCGCACTTGCGGCACTCACAGAACGCCTTTGAACAACTGATTCGGACCCTGACGAGTAATGGTTAACAAAAACTGATTCCTCTGCGCAAGCTCTAACCGTGCAATTTCAGTCGAATCGCCCTAAGATATTGCGTAGAAGAAGCTTTTCCTACCCGTTCTCGTTCAAGTGCCAGATTAAGAGACGGCGTTAACCGACTCTCGCGACTCGCCCTTCTTCTGACGGGCAAGCGACCTCAGTCACCAAAGACAGTGACGCAATGATTAACGATGCGGGTAAACACGAAGTTAAGCGGTCAGAGCAAAAACGTGGAAACTTAAGGTTTTCGCAATGAAGGCGCTCGCGGACCAGATCGGCGACATCGACGGCGTCAATATTTATGGCCGCGTGGTCGGCGTTCGCGGACTCATGGTTGAGATCGCCGGCCCGATCCACGCGATGTCGGTCGGCGCCCGCATCGTGATCGATGTCGGCGCCAACCATTTCATCCCGGCCGAGGTGATCGGCTTCTCCGGCAGCAACGCAGTCGTGATGCCGTTCGGCGGTCTCGATGGCGTGAGGCGCGGTTGCCGTGCCGTCATCGCCAATGCGGCAAGCCAGGTGCGGCCGTCGCCGGCCTGGCTCGGCCGCGTCGTCAATGCGATGGGCGAACCGATCGACGGCAAGGGACCGTTGCCGCAGGGCGCTTCGCCGATGCCCTACCGCAACTCGCCGCCGCCGGCGCATTCGCGCAAACGGGTCGGCGCCCCGCTCGACCTCGGCGTGCGCGGGCTCAATACATTCCTCACCTGCTGCCGCGGCCAGCGGCTCGGCATCTTCGCGGGCTCCGGCGTCGGCAAGTCGGTGCTGCTGTCGATGCTGGCGCGCAACGTCGATGCCGACATCTCCGTCATCGGGCTCATCGGCGAACGTGGCCGCGAGGTGCAGGAGTTCTTGCAGGAAGACCTCGGCGAGGAGGGGCTGGCGCGCTCGGTCGTGGTGGTCGCAACCTCGGACGAGCCGGCCCTGATGCGGCGCCAGGCGGCGTATCTGACCTTGGCGGTCGCGGAGTATTTCCGCGACGAGGACAAGGACGTGCTGTGCCTGATGGACTCGGTGACGCGCTTTGCCATGGCCCAGCGCGAGATCGGCCTGTCGGCGGGCGAGCCGCCGACCGCCAAGGGCTATACCCCGACCGTGTTCACCGAACTGCCGAAGCTTCTGGAGCGGGCAGGGCCCGGCACCGGGGCCGGCACCATCACCGCGATCTTCACGGTGCTGGTCGACGGCGACGATCACAATGAGCCGATCGCCGACGCCGTGCGCGGCATCCTCGACGGTCATATCGTGATGCAGCGCGCGATCGCCGAGCGTGGCCGTTATCCGGCGGTTAACATCCTCAAATCGGTGTCGCGCACCATGCCGCGCTCCGCCGACCCCGACTTCCTGCCCTACATCACCAAGGCGCGGCAGGTGATGGCGACCTATGCCGACATGGAGGAACTGATCCGGCTCGGCGCCTACCGGCCGGGTTCCAGTGCCGAGGTCGACGAGGCGATCCGGCTGCACGAACCGCTGGAGGCCTTCCTGCGCCAGGCCAAGGACGAGGCGACCGGCCTGGGCGATGGGTACCGGCAACTCGCTCAAATCCTTTCGGGTTTGGAAACGGAACGCTAACTTTGTCAGGCCATCATCGGCTGCACACCATTAGCGATGCCGGCGGGGCCCAGTGGGAAGCCGGCTCTGTCCCGCGTTTACCAATCGGGACTTCTGGGGAGTAAGAGTCGATGAAGTCACGAGAGACGCTGATCCGCCTGAAGAAGTTTCAGGTCGACGAAAAGCGACGCCGGGTCACCCAGATCGAAGGCATGATCGCCGATTTCCACCGCATGTCGGTGGAGCTTGAGCGCGAGATCCAGGTCGAGCAGGAGCGCGCCGGGATCAACGATCCCACCCATTTCGCATACCCGACCTACGCCAAGGCCGCGATCCAGCGCCGGGAGAATCTGACCCGGTCGGCCGAAGAATTGCGTACCCAGCTCGAGGACGCCAAGGCGCTGCTGTCCGAAGCATTCGAGGAACTCAAGAAGGTCGAATTGCTCGACGAGCGCGACCAGGCGCGCGAGCGCGCCGAAGAGACCGCCCGCGAGCAGGCCGACATGGACTCGATCGGCCTGATGCGCGCCCGCCTCGGCGTCATCGCCTGACGCATCTCGACCATCTCGGAATACGTTGAAAAACCCGGGCCTTCGGCCCGGGTTTTTGTTTGATGTCCACAAGCGGGCAGCATTGGTGGACCGGGTAGCGACAAAATATGCTACGACCGTCCGGTGTATGGCGACAAAAAGACAATTGGCAACGCGCGGTTGGCGACGACGCGATGGGGAAAGCGGGCTTTGGGGGACGCTGAATGCTGACGCCGGCTGAGCTGGTCTGGCTGATCGCCGCCGTCGCCAAGGGGGATGAGGCCGCCTTCGAGCGGCTCTACGCTGCCACGCGCGCGAAACTTTTTGGCGTCGTGCTCCGTATCTTGCGCCGACAGGACCTCGCCGAGGAGGTCATTCAGGAGGCCTACGTCAAGATCTGGAATAGCGCCGGTCAGTTCAATCCAGCCCTCTCTTCCCCGATCACTTGGATGACATCGATCGCGCGCAACCGCGCCATCGATGTCGTGCGCAAGCGGGGCGAGGTCTCGCTGGAGGAAGAGCCGGCGGCGATGGAAGTGGCCGCCGAATCGCCCGATCCGCTGGCGCGGCGAGAGATGACGGAAGAGTTGCGGCGGTTGCTGGAGTGCGTCGGTCGGCTGGAGCCGGATCGCCAGAAGCTGGTGCTGCTCGCCTACTACAATGGCTGGAGCCGCGAACAGCTCGCCGCGAAATTTGCGACGCCGGTGAATACGGTGAAGACCTGGCTGCGCCGCAGCATGCTGGATATCAGGGAGTGTCTTGGACTCTGAGTGATGGCGTATAGCGAAGACCATATTGTGCTCGCCGCGGAATATGCGCTCGGCACGCTCGATGCTGAAGAGCGCACGCAGGTCGAGACCATGATGGCTGTCGACACGGAATTCGCCGGTGTCGTGCAGGCGTGGGAGTTCAGACTCGGACCGCTGAACCAGATGGTCGGCTCGGTTGAGCCGCGGTCGATCGTCTGGGAGAACATCAAGGCGGGGATCGGTCGCGGCGAAGTTCAGCTGCCGCTCGTGCTGCCCGAGCCGCCGCCCCCTCCACCGGAGCCAACGCCGGAGGTGTCACCGGCGCCGCAGGTCGAGCCGGCCGAGCTGCAGCCCGCTCCGGTCGTCGACGGGAGCAATGTCGTCGCTCTCGCGAGCCGCGTGAGGCGCTGGCGCGGCATCGCGTCGGTTGCGAGCGCGATCGCGGCTGCGTTGCTGGTGATGGTTGGGCTGCAGATCTTCCAGCCCGACATCTTGCCGGATGGGCTCCGCGCGAAGCCGCGGATCCGGACCGTCGAGGTGAAGGTGCCGCCGCCGGCGCTGACGCCGTCCTCGCAATATGTCGCGCTGCTGCAGGGGCAGGGCGGCGGCCCTGCGTTTATCCTGACCATCGACGGCGCGACCAAGAACTTCACGGTGCGCAAGGTCGAGGCTACTGGCGAGCAGGGCAAGAGCTTCGAGCTCTGGCTGATCTCCGACAAGCTGCCGCAGCCGCGCTCGCTCGGCGTGATCGGCGTGAACGACTTTACCGAGCGTCCGGTGCTGTCGTCCTACGATGCTGACGTCATCAACGGCGCCACATATGCGGTGACAGTCGAGCAGGCCGGTGGTTCGCCCAGCGGCCAGCCGACCTCAGCGCCGGTCTTCACCGGCA
The DNA here is from genome assembly GCF_001542415.1 of Bradyrhizobium macuxiense. Taxonomy (GTDB): domain Bacteria; phylum Pseudomonadota; class Alphaproteobacteria; order Rhizobiales; family Xanthobacteraceae; genus Bradyrhizobium; species Bradyrhizobium macuxiense. Next base: position 162,427 of record NZ_LNCU01000032.1, on the reverse strand, counting down.
AGCTGATCGAGACGGTGCCCGGCGGGTCGAACGCGCCGCCGCGTTGACTGCGGTCAGCGGCCTCGCAGAAGCCGGGCCTTGAGTGACGGAATCCAATCGGCGGCCCGGAGCGCAGCCTTGACGCGAAATCGCGAGAGGCTGCCTTCGGCGTGAAAGCGCTCCATATCCCCAAGCGAAGTTCGCACAGCAGCGAAGCCGTAGTCGATCATCTCGCGCTCGTAATGCGCCAGCGCGGGACCCAGCTCCTGCTTGCCTCGGGCCCACGCCGAAAGGGTGCGGCGGAGTAGGGCCGCCCCGCGCAAGGCGGTGTTGGCACCGATGCCGCGGAACGGCGTCATATTGTGCAGAGCATCGCCGAGCAGCGTCACATTGCGCGTATTCCAGGGGGCGATCGGAACCGAGGTCTTCACAGCGAAGGCCGAGACCGTGGACGGATCGGCCATGTCGACGAGACGCCTGAGAGAGGGATGCCAATCCTGCATCCTCGCTCGCACGACGTCCTTCAATCCCTCGCCATCGAGCGCATCGAGGTCGATGGTCGCGAATGCCTTGCGCCGTGCGGAGTAGCCCCACATCACGAAAGCTTGCCGTTCCTCCGGGGCAATATCCCGATCCGCGGGCAAACTGCCGTCGGTGTGGAGGTATTGGACGGCGTTTGCGAATAGAAAGCCGCCGCGTGGGCCCAGGACCGGCGTTGGGCCGCGCAGAATCGGCGGTGGAATTGTCGCCCGGTTGGCGTCGTCCAGCGCGAACTTGCCGTTTATAGCGAGGACATCAGTTTCGATGCGGCGGGCCTGCGGCAGCAGCTGTGCGCGCAAGCGGGAGGCCGCGCCGTCCGCACCGATCAGGACATCGCCCTCGGCAGTGCTGCCATCCTGAAAATGTGCGACGACGGATCCGTCCGGGCTATCGGCGAAAGCGGCGAACGTCTTGCCAAAGTGCGTGATGGCGTCGAGACCATCGAGCAGAATGCGACGAAGCGCTGTTCGCGTGATCGGCCGCTCAGCGTCGGGATCTTTGCGGTCGCTGTGCGGAAAGTCGAATGCAAGCAGACGATTTAGCCGATGATCGAGAAACGTGATGCCCTGGCTCGGATCGGCGGAGTTCGTAATCAATCTCTCGAACAGCTTTGGAGGCAAGCAGTCGCGAAGCGCAGCAACGCCGGTCGCGCTGATGCTTAACCGATAGCCTCCCTGACGATCGGCCGGCGAACGATCGCGCTCGAACACCTCGACGTCGATGCCGTCCGACTTCAGTCCATGCGCCAGGCAGAGCCCGCCCGTTCCAGCCCCGATGACGATTACTTTTTGTGGACGTTTCACGGCCATCTCCCTCGTCAGGGTGTCGTATCGGCAAAGACGCGCAATGCCCCACGATTGCCAAAGGAGCAGGCAAATCGTAATATCAGCCTCCTTATATATTATATCAGGAGCCTGATATGTCAAGCTCGCCGGGAATGCCCGAGCCGGTTTCCGGCGCCCTCGGTTACACCATCAAGCTGGCGCAGCATGCGCTGAGACTGCAGGTCGATGACGCGATCCGGCCGCTCGGCATCACTGCACCGCAATTCGCAGTCCTCGTTGCCGTCGATCTGGACCCGGGCATCTCAAATGCCGCGCTGGCGCGCGCGGCTTTCGTTACCCCCCAGTCGATGCAGGGCATCGTTGCCAATCTTGAGCGCGACGGCTTCCTTCGGCGGAGCGCCGATCCACTGCATGGCCGGATACTGCGCAGCGAGCTGACCCGCTCCGGGCGCAGCGTGCTCGGAAAAGCCCACGCCGCCGTCGCCGAGATCGAGAAGCGGATGACCAGGTCGTTGAAGGGAGCGGAGATCGAACAACTCTCGATGCTGCTGCAGCGCTGCATCGGCAACTTGCTTCAGCCGTGACGTGCGCATCGGCACAAAAAAGAAAACGCCCGTGGGGAGCGGGCGTTTTCAACAGTCAACTTGGGGGTAGTTGGGGGTCTTAATATCCACGTAGCGACTTTGGGGGGCTGTAAAGAGCCACGTGAATTCCGTGAATTCTCCTGTTAGCGGACGAGCGAGTTGCTCGAGCTTGTAACTGCAACCGGCTTCCCGGCCTTCATGACACGTGCCGTCTGGGTGTACCCCTCGTCCGACGAGTTGTGGGCCGTAATACCGAACCCGGCCACCAGGATACCTGCGACCAAGGCAACCACGACGATCTTCAGATGCGTCGTGCGATCGGCGCTGTAGATCGAGTGGTTCATGGAAGTCTCCTGCCGCCTTCCTGCTGTTCTGGATCAGTCGGTTCGGTTTGCTACCCGGTTCAATGTCTCGTGCCCCACTAACTTGGGATTTGCCAATTCCGTTCCCAAGGGGCGATCACAAGGCAGTGATAGGACGTGATCGACCGCGATCAAAAATGGCGATTGGGTCGCCATTTCTTACGTAAAATTTAGTGACGTCAGTCACTTGCATGATCGTCGCGTTGTGGCGACGGAGATGGGGCCGTTTCGAGCAGTTCCGCACAAATCGGTTGCCTGTGACGCAAAAGCACAGCGCTAAGCGCAAGTGATTTGCCCGCGACCTAGACGCTGCCGACCGTCTTCAGCCGTGCCCGGGGATGGATTTCGGCCTGCGACAGCACGGTGGTTTGCGAGCGGAAGCGTTCGACCAGCGACCGCACGAATGGCCGGATCGCAGCCGACGTCACCAGCACCGGCGCCTCACCCTCGCGCGCCGCCTGCTCGAACGCGTTGCGCACGGCGGTCATGAACTCGGAGAGCTTGGACGGTTGCATCGCGAGGCTGCGGTCATCGCCCTGTCCGACGATCGACTCGGCGAAGGCCTGCTCCCAGCGCGCTGACAGCGCGATCAACGGCAGGTAGCCGTTCGGCGAGGTGTTCTGGGCGCAGATCTGCCGCGCCAGCCGGGCACGGACGTGCTCGACCATCGCGGCCGGATTGCGCGAGAACGCCAGCGCGTCGGCGATGCCTTCGAGGATGGTCGAGAGGTCGCGGATCGAGATGCGCTCGGCGAGCAGGAACTGCAGCACGCGCTGGATACCCGACACCGAGACCTGGCTCGGCACGATGTCCTTGATCAGCTCGCCCTGTTCCTTCGGGAGGTCCTTGAGCAGCTTCTGCACCTCGCCATAGGACAGCAGGTCCGACATGTTGGTCTTCAGCAGTTCGGTCAGATGCGTCGACAGCACCGTGGCGGCATCGACGACCGTATAGCCCTTCAGCGCGGCCTCTTCCTTCAGGCCGGCGTCGACCCAGGTCGCGGGCAGGCCGAAGGTGGGCTCGATGGTGTGGATGCCGGGCAGCTGGACCTGGCTGCCGGCGGGATCCATGACCATGAACTGGTTCGGCCAGATCTTGCCGGTGCCTGCGTCGACCTCCTTGATCTTGATGGCGTAGCTGTTGGCCTCGAGCTGCACATTGTCGAGGATGCGCACGGCCGGCATCACAAAACCCATCTCGATCGCGAGCGAACGGCGCAGCGCCTTGATCTGCTCGGTGAGGCGGTCGGTGCCATCGGGACCGTTGACCAGCGGCAGCAGCGCATAGCCGAGCTCGATCTTGAGGTCGTCGATCTTCAGGGCGGCGGCGATCGGCTCGTC
>NZ_LNCU01000032.1:144180-158830 GCF_001542415.1 Bradyrhizobium macuxiense | reverse complement strand
CGGCTGCCGCGGCCGCGGCCGGGGCTGCCGCGGCGGCGGTTTCGGCGGCCTTCTTGGCCCGCTTCTGCTTGCGCGCATTCCAGGCCAGCGCCGCGGCGCCGGAGCCGAGCGCCATGAAGGGGAGCATCGGAATGCCCGGCAGCAGCGACAGCACCAGCATGACGCCGGCCGACATGCCGAGCGCCTGTGGATAGCCGGAGAGCTGGCCCATCAGCGCCTTGTCGGCGGCGCCGGTGATGCCGGCCTTGGAGACCAAGAGGCCGGCGGCGGTCGAGACGATCAGGGCGGGCACCTGGGTGACGAGGCCGTCGCCGACGGTTAGCACCGTGTAGGTGCGGGCGGCTTCGCTGAAGGACAGTCCCTGCTGGGCGACGCCGATGATGATGCCGCCGACGATGTTGATGCCGACGATCAAGAGGCCCGCTATGGCGTCGCCGCGGACGAATTTCGAGGCACCGTCCATGGCGCCGAAGAAGCCGCTTTCGTCTTCCAGCGCCTTGCGGCGTTCCTTGGCGGCCTTCTCGTCGATCAGGCCGGCGGAAAGGTCGGCGTCGATCGCCATCTGCTTGCCGGGCATCGAGTCCAGCTGGAAGCGGGCCGCGACCTCGGCGATGCGGCCCGAACCCTTGGTGATGACCACGAAGTTCACGATCACCAGGATCGCGAACACGATGATACCGATCACGAAGTTGCCGCCCATCACGAAGTTGCCGAACGCCTCGATGACATGGCCGGCGGCGGCGGTGCCCTCGTGGCCGTGGCTCAGGATCAGCCGGGTCGAGGCCATGTTCAGCGACAGCCGCATCATGGTCGAAATCAGCAGGATGGTCGGAAACGACGAGAATTCCAGCGGCGCCTGGATGAACAGCGAGGTCATCAGGATCAGGATCGAAACCGTGATCGAGACCGCCAGGAACAGGTCGAGCACCATCGAGGGCAGCGGCAGGATCAGCACCACCAGGATGGTGAGGACGCCCAGCGCCAGCGCGAGGTCGCCGCGCTTCAGGATGTCGCTGATATCACTGAGGTTCGGGAAGCCGCCTTTGCCCGCCGTGCCCTNNCGACCATGGTAGCCGCTCTCCCTCGCGATTGGCGGCTACGGCCGCCAAGCGTCTGCGCGACGGCCGCAGGGCCGCCGCTTCGAAAGTGAGGCACCGCACTTGCGTCCACGGGGATCTCCGCCCGTCATACGCGATCGACGACACTCGACTTCACTGGGCAATTCTTGCCCAGTGTATGGTTAGCAAAGGGTTAATAGGCGATTTACCGCGCCATTCTGCGCCCGTCGCTGCCGGTTTGGGGGCGGAGACTACCTAGGGGCGCCGAGCACGACCCCTGGTGCGGCGATGAGGCCCAGCACGCTGGCGCGCCTCAGGAACTGCTGACGCGCGGCGCGCCGGTCGTGGAATGCCAGCCAGTCTCGGACAAAGCCGGCAGGAACGTCGAACACTACGGAGGGCTCGTCACGATGATGCGTTTCGTGGTTCGTGATACATCGTCCTGAGGGTCGCGACGCCCAGCCGCTCGAGTTCGCAATGCCACTCCCGGGCATGCTTGCCGTTGGTCCAGCGATTTTCGAAGGGGATCGTATGTGATTTCATGACGAGCCTCCGGCTCACCCCGAACCACGCGATGAGCCTGGTCGATTTTGCAGGTCGGCGCGAGGCGGCGCTTCGAGATTGGCGCGCCCTGTCACCTAATTCGCCGAATGCATCCAGGTGCGCCAGTGCGTCGGCTGAATATCGGCGTGCGTCCTGTTGGCGTCGTCGACCCATTCGGCGCCCTGCCTGTGACATGGGAATACGAGCGCGTGGACCATTCCATCATAGTCCAGGACACAGACTTCGAGATCCCGGTCCGATGGCGCAATTGAAACAGGTAGCCATTCTGCGGACAACGTATGCATGATTTACTCTCCGATGAAAGCCTGCGATGCCATTGAGCGTAACTTGCACGGCCAGCGCCGTCTCCCGTTGTCAGTCCTGCCGCGAGCAGACCTCTCGGATTGCGGCGCACAATCCACCGTCTGACGCATCATCAAGCGATTATGGTCCGGATCGCGAACGGCAAGTGTGAACAGGCTCGCACTGCTTCAATCTTTCTCGATAGGATGATCGCCGTCGAGCAATCGATATTCCCGAAGTCCTGTACACCTCTTCTCAAGTCGCACGCACAAGCACGATGAGCCCCGCCGCAATCAGGCCGGCGCCGGCGGCGTAGCTCAGGCGGTGGCCGACCGGAAGCAACTTCTCGCAGGCGACATACAGGGTGATGACGACGATCCAGAGCAGGTTCATCGTGCCGCCGACGAACAACAACACCATGAGGGACCAGCAGCACCCGAGGCAGTAAAGGCCGTGGTGCAGTCCCATGCGCAACGCACCAGCCGTGCCCGGACACCAGTGCCGGCTCAGGAACAGCACCGGGCTCTGGCAATAGCGCAGGCAGGCGCGCTTGAGCGGCGTGAACTGGTAGAGCCCGGCCAGAAGCAGGATGCAGCCGCCCAGCGCGACGCTGGTGCTCGCCATCGCCATCGACAGCAGGCCCGCGCGATCGAGTTGCCATTGGGCCAGCGTCGCCGTGAGGCTGAATCCGGCCCAGACCAGGAGATAGCCGCACAGAAAGGTCCAGGAGTCGGCGAGCGGAGAAGCGGCTATCGATTGCTTGCGCTTCAGCGCGGCGAACAACAGCACCATCGGCGCCGCGCTCGAGACCATCATGGCAATCATCATCGTCAGCCACATGGCAAAGATCAGCGCAGCGTAGGACGGCGTCCACGGCATCGGATCCATCGGCATGTCGGCCATGCTCATGTCGATGCCGGCGCCGGTCAGGAGGTAGCCCCAGGCCAGCGCCGTCACAGCGGCGATGCCGCCTGCGAAGATCAGGCGGTCATGCCGCAGGACATGTTCGAGCGCCGATGTCTCGCGCATCGTGGGATCCCAGCAGCCGGACGACCGAACTGTGCACGCCGGCGTCAGGCCGCGACGCCATCCGGCGTCTGCACGACGTTGGCGAGCGAGCTGTGCGAGCCCTTGGTTTCGAACTTGATCGCGCCGGTCGAGTGGATATTGGCGGAGGCCACCTCGGCTACGCGGTGCTCGAAGCCTTCCGGCATCACGACCCGGATGCGGTGCGGCGTGCCGGTCACAGGGTTCTTGATCGGCTCGACGTCGGTCTCCAGAACGCCCTTGGCGACGAGCCTAGCGATGCGCCCGTTCTTGTCGAACGAGAACTCGAACGGCACGAACAGCGGATCATGTATCTTGGTCACGATCAGGCTGAGGATCTGGAACAGCGTGCCTTCGGCTGAATTTTTGCCGGAGAAGATGTTGAACAGCGCTTCGCGCTGTTCCGCTGTGGCGCGCTCGTCGATGATCGGCTGCATCTGCCCGTTCCCTTCGTGCAGCGCGCCAGGAAATTCCACGGTCGCCGCGAAGACCAGGCCGTCGAGCTTGATGCTTCCGAAATGTCCCTTTGTGATCCTCATGCCGACCAGGCCCTTGCAGGAACCATGAGTCGGCAGCGCATTGAAATCGCAGGGGCAGCCAAATGCACAATTGCAATTCTTGATCCATTCGCCTTCCAGACGCCAGTCAGAAGTCATGGCAAACCTCCATATGACTGTCGGTGAACGATGCAGGCGTTGAGAATTCCTTCCTCTTCAAAATTACGGATCAGTCCGAGGAGACCGGCATCATATCAAATGCCGGCCCGCCGGTACAGGAAAGGCTGTCGTCAGATGACCGCCGCCCAAACCATCCCGGCAAGGGAGGCGGGCTACTGGGGCGCTTGCCCAAATCGACGGACACGCATTGAACTTCGGGAGCCAAACACCTGACTAAACAGCACGCACGACGCATCATGTCAGGGGCAATTCATGCGGAAGCAACCCGGCCACGCTGCGGCAACGACCGGCGGCCGTTCGCTCTCGGGTATCGGTGTTGTCGCAGCCATTACCTTTTCCGTCGCAGCGAATGCTGCCGCGAAGCCTCCGGGCCAGGAAGCTTGGCTGATCCGCATGCTGGTTTGCCAGGGCAGCGGCGTCCAGATGGAGGTCTATCTTCCTCAACCGGTCGTGTTCGCACCTCACGGCATGGCCGCGGGCCAGACAGTGAATGGCTACTACACGCTCGATCTGAGCCCGCTCAACAAGGGCAAGGGTCTCGAGCCGGTCCACGTGACGATGAGCGCAGACAAGCGGTTCGTGACCGTCGATCAATACACACGCGGCTTGCCGCCGACACGCATCCCGATTGGCGGCGGAACGGTCGATTTCGACCAACGGTTCGCCGTCGACGCGAAGTGCGGCCCGTTCCAGGCGCAGGATCCGAACTACGGCAATTGATGCGGCGGCTCACGCGCGGCGGTAGCGTCCCCTCGGTCTTGCATGCCTAATCTCTCGGCATTGTGGCTTGACCTTGAGGCAAATGCCGACGAAGTTCCGCCGGCCGTGGCAATTTCTTCTCAATTTTCCTCCGAACCCGCAGTGTTCATTCCCGACTCGCGTCGAGCGTGGTTGAGACTTGCCGTTGCCGTGGTCATCGGCTCGCTCGGCAGCGTCGGCATGTGGTCGGTCGTCGTGGCTTTGCCGGAGGTGCAGTCCGACTTCGGCGCAACACGCGGGACCGCCTCGCTCGCCTTCACCATGGTGATGCTCGGTTTCGGTCTCGGTCAGGTGGTCACCGGCAAGATCAGCGACCGCTATGGCATCGTCGCCGCGATCGGCGTCGGGATCGGTATCCTCGGTCTCGGCTATATCGCTGCCGGTTACGCGCCGTCGGTCTGGGCGTTCATCCTGTTGCATTTCGCCATCGGCCTGTCCTCCGCGGCGACGTTCGGTCCGCTGATGGCGGAAGCCTCGCACTGGTTCGATCGCTATCGCGGGCTTGCGGTCGCGATCGCCGCGAGCGGCAACTACATCGGCGGCACGCTGTGGCCGCCGGCCGTCAATTTCGGAATCCAGACGTTCGGCTGGCGCACCACCCATATCGCGATCGGCATCTTCACGGCGATTGCGATGGCGCTCGGGCTCACCGTGCTGCGCCTGCTGATGGGGGCCGCTACCCGACGCAGCCACGTCAACGCGGCGCCGCCGCGGGTCGACCTGAAGCTCTCCACCAATGCGCTGACCGCGATCCTGTCGCTGGCCTCGATCGCCTGCTGCGTGGCGATGTCGATGCCGCAGGTTCATATCGTCGCCTATTGCGGCGATCTCGGCTATGGCGTGGCGCGCGGCGCCGAGATGCTGTCGATGATGCTCGGATTCGGCATCATCAGTCGGATCGGTTCGGGTTTCCTCGCCGACAAGATCGGCGGCATCCGCACGCTGCTGATCGGTTCGATCGCGCAAGGCACAGCGCTGCTGTTCTATCTGTTCTTCGACAGCCTGACCTCGCTTTACATCATCTCGGCGATGTTCGGCCTGTTCCAGGGCGGTATCGTGCCGAGCTATGCGATCATCGTGCGCGAGGCGATGCCGGCTTCGGAAGCCGCCACCCGCATCGGCATCGTGATCTTCGCCTCGGTATTCGGCATGTCGCTCGGCGGCTGGATCTCGGGCGTGATCTTCGACGCCACCGGCTCCTACGCTGCGGCCTTCGCCAACGGGTTGGCCTGGAACCTGCTCAACGTCACCATCATGCTGCTGCTGTTGATGCGCTCGCGGCAGCGGCTGGCGGTGGCCTAAAGCATGATCCGGAAAAGTGTGAAACGGTTTTCCGAAAAGATCATGCTCAGCTAAAGCGCGATGACGATTCAACTCAATCTCATCGCGCTTTAGTTCGCGCCGTCGCGGCAGGTCACACCGATTGGCCGGCCTTGAGCAGTGAACAGCCGGTGATCTTCAGGCTGCCGTCCGGCTCCCGCTACAGCGTATAGAGCGCCTCCCACGCCTCGCCGTTGGCGTCGATGATGTGGACGCGCTGTGCGATCCGGTCGCCATCGCTGCGTGCCTCGCCGAAGTCGAAGCTCCTGTGGCGATAGACCGGCGCGTACCTGTTCTGCACCATCGACATGAAGATGTCGGCCTGCGGAAAGATCTGCCGGATCGCGGGCGCGGCAAAGGAATAGGCCGCGCTGGCGTCGTCGCGACCGAACGCCTGCTCCTGCGCGCGGATCACGTCCTGTGCGGCCGTGACGTCGTCGGCTGTGGCCGGAGACAGCGAGCCCAGGAGAAAGGCGATGAACAGCACGACGACGCGCATGCGGCAGCTCCGCGGGCAATCGGACGTTCCAACGACCGCAACGCTACTCCTGCGACGTCTCACCGACAACAGAACTGGAGCGCGTCGCCATGGGTTTGCCGCTCAAACCATGAACATCAGAAGCGCGCCGGCCAGCATCAGTGTCCAGGCACAGGCTGGTCCGAACAGGATCCGAAGCAGGGGACTGTCGGGCCGGTAGCCGATGCCGTGGACGAACGCGCCGGCGACGCCGAGCATCAGTACCGGCAGCGCGGTGTGCAGCCGCTCCTGCGGCACGTGACGGAGCAGGAAGGGACACAGCATCAAGGCCAGGCTGGCGGCCAGCGCGACGGCGAAGGAGGCGCCGCGCAGCGCCGCCGTCGTGCCGTCAGCGCGCATTGCCGTCTTCGGCGCTGTCCTGGACATGGAGCTCGAACCACATGGCGTTGAGGATGGCGAAGGTGCCGGCAAAGCCGACGCCGAGGATCCACGAGAAGTACCACATTGCTGGTGATCTCCCTCAATAAGCCGAATGCCCGCCACCGTGCTCGATCAGGGCGGCGGTGACCGGGCCGCGCAGCACCCGATAGACCCAGGCGGTGTAGAGCAGGATGATCGGCAGAAAGACGGCGGTGGCGAACAGCATGATCTTCAGCGTCAGGTGGCTCGACGAGGAGTCCCAGACCGTGAGGCTGGCATGCGGATCGAGCGACGACGGCAGCATGAACGGAAAGACGCTGAGCCCCGCGGTTGCGACGACGCCGGCGACGCCGATGCTGCCGCAGACGAACGCTGCGGCCGCGCGCTTGGCCGATAGCAGCGGAGCCGTGATCGCCAGCATCACGATGGCTGCGATCGGTGCCGCCATGGTCCATGGAAAGGCACGGTAGTTGTCCAGCCAGGCTCCGGCCCGCCGCGTCACCTCTTTCGCAAGCGGGGTCGATGGGCCGTCATGCGCGAGTTGCGACGTGACGACATAACCGTCGATGCCGAATGCGACCCAGACGCCGGCGAGCACGAACAATACGACCGCGACCGGCCCGGCCAGGCGTGCGGCCTGCACGGCGCGATCCGCCACCGGCCCGCTCGCCTTCAGCGCCAGATAGCTCGCTCCGTGCAACGTCAGCATGGAAACGCTGATGAGGCCGCAAACCAGCGCGAACGGGTTGAGCAGGCCGAGCAAATTACCCTCATAGATCATCCGCAGCGAATCGTCGAAGCGGAAGGGGACGCCGACGATCACATTGCCGAAGGCGACGCCGAAGATCAGCGCTGGCACCAGCCCGCTGACAAAGATCGCGAGATCCCACGCCGCGCGCCAGCGTGGACCGTCCAGCTTGCTGCGGAACGTGAAGGCGACCGGACGGAAGATCAGCGCCGCCAGCACCAGAAACATCGCGAGATAGAAGCCGGAAAACGCCACCGCGTAGAGCATCGGCCAGGCCGCGAAGATCGCGCCGCCGCCGAGGACGAGCCAGACCTGGTTGCCTTCCCACACCGGTCCTATGGTGTTGATCGCGATGCGGCGCTCGATATCGGTGCGCGCCACGTAGGGCAGCAGGATCGCCACTCCGAGATCGAAACCGTCCATCACCGCGAAGCCGATCAGGAGGATTCCAAGCAGCGCCCACCAGATCAATCGCATCATCTCGTAGTCGAACATCGCAATCTCCCTATTCGGCGGGGCTGACGGCGAGCCGCAGCTTCGGCTGCTCCGGTGCTGCGCCCGCAGGCGGTCCGTCCTTGACGGTCTTCAGCATGAGATAGACGTCGACGATCGCGAGCGTCGAATAGAACACCACGAAGCCGATCAGCGTGAACCAGACATTGGCGGCGGAAATGCTCGAGACCGCGAGGAAGGTCGGCAGCACGCCCTCGATGACCCAGGGCTGCCGGCCGACTTCGGCGACGACCCAGCCGAGCTCTGCCGCGATCCACGGCAGCGGCAGGCTGAGCAGCGCCAGCCAGAGGAAGCTGCGATAGCGCGTCAGCTCGCGCCGACTTGCCAGCACGAAGGCAACCGCGAACAGCGCGATGAAATAGAAGCCGAGCCCGACCATGATCCGGAAGCTCCAGAACAACGGCGACACTGCGGGCACCGTGCTCCAGGCCGCCGCGGTGATCTCGTCGGACGCCGCATTGGTGATGTCAGGACGGATCTTCTTCAACAGCAGGGCATAGCCGAGGTCGGCGGCGTTGGCATCGAGCCGCGCCCGCTCAGTGTCAGATGGCTGCCTGCGCAGCTTGTCCAGCGCGTCATAGGCGATCAGGCCGGCGCGGATGCGCTGCTCGGCATGGCCGACCAGCTCGTTGATGCCCGGCACGGTCTTGTCGATCGAGCGCGTGGCGATCAAGCCGAGCATCCACGGGATCTTGATCTCGTAGTTGGTGCGCCGGTTCTTGAGGTCGGGCAGGCCGAACAGCGTGAAGGAGGCGGGCGCCGGCTCGGTGTCCCACATCGCCTCGATTGCCGCGATCTTCATCTTCTGGTTCTCGCCGGCGGTGTAGCCGCTCTCGTCGCCGAGCACGACGACCGATAATGCGGAGGCGAGACCGAAGCTTGCCGCGACCGTCATCGAGCGCTTGGCGAACTCGACGTGGCGGCCGCGCAGCAGATAGAAGGCGCTGACCGACAGCACGAACATCGATCCCGTCACGTAGCCGGCGCTGACGGTGTGCACGAACTTGGCCTGCGCCACCGGGTTGAAGAGCACCGCCATGAAGTCGGAGACTTCCATCCGCATCGTGTCGGGATTGAACTTGGCGCCGACCGGATACTGCATCCAGCCGTTGGCGATCAGGATCCACAGCGCCGAGAGGTTGGAACCGAGCGCGACCAGCCAGGTGACGGCGAGATGCTGCACACGGCTGAGCTTGTCCCAGCCGAAGAAGAACAGGCCGATGAAGGTCGCCTCGAGGAAGAAGGCCATCAGGCCTTCGATCGCCAGCGGCGCACCGAAGATGTCGCCGACATAGTGGCTGTAATAGGCCCAGTTCATGCCGAACTGGAATTCCATCGTGATGCCGGTGGCGACGCCCATCGCGAAGTTGATGCCGAACAGCACGCCCCAGAACTTCGTCATCTCCTTCCAGATCTCGCGGCCGGTCATCACATAGACGCTCTCCATCACGCCGAGCAGAACGGCGAGACCCAATGTGAGCGGCACGAACAGGAAGTGATAGAGCGCGGTCAGCCCGAACTGCAGGCGCGACAGCGATACGACATCCATTGACGTCATCGGATGGATTCCCTGCTGTTGGAGGTTGGATGGTTCAGGATCTGGCGATCGAGCGCATCGGCGTCGATGCGGGGACGCCGGCCAGGTCCGAACACGAAGATGGCCGCGAGCACGACGATCGCGACCTTGATCGCGACCACGGTCAGGACGTTTCGCTTGAGATCGGACGTGCTCATGGTGCGATGAGTATACTGCAACTGCAGATTGCGTAAACTGATCCAGATCAAACGACGCAGGGCGTGGTCAATTGACGCGGCGGTTCCGACGCTGCAGCGCGTCGGCGGTCGGGCATCCGGCTCGCGGCGCGTGCGGCCTGACGAATGGCCGTTCGATCGTGACGATCTGGCAGCCGAATTGCGCCGAGACATCAGCGACAACGGTCGCCACCGCGTCGTCGATCTGCGAACCGGGCAGATGGGCCACGATCAGATCGCTGATGTTCAGCCGCTTGCGAACGCGCAGGTCGCTGTCGATGCGGTAACTGAAGAGGGCATGGATGACGCCGCGGCGATCGCGGATCGCGATCAGCCCGGTCCGGGGCGAGCGGCTCCGGCAGCGCCGGCGCACGAACTGCAGCCACTGCTCCGCGGTAATGCTGGCATCATGCATGAACACCAGCGGATAGGCCGCGATCGCGTCCTGATGGCCGATCGGAAGCGCCTGGAATTGCTCGTCCATCGTCGATTTCCTCGATGGCGCATGAAATTGCTGGGGATCGGCGGATGCGGCATTGATTTGCATCAATGCCGCCGACGGTTGATCCAGATCAAATCGAATCCGATAGTGTCGACATGGAACCAGGCGGACCCCAGCCATGAGCATTGCCGAACCACTGCAGGAACCGTGTGCCGAGGCGACACAGCACGACTGCAAGCACGGCCGCGCCGCCAATGGCTGCGAGGACTGCAAGGTCAGGCTGTTCAGCGTCTGCGCGGCGCTGGAGTCGTCCGAGCTCGAGGAACTCGACCGGATCAGCCAGGCAAGGAAGGTTCAGGCGCGAACGATGCTGTTCGAGCAGAGCGCGCTGGCGGGCAGCGTGTTCAACGTCACCGAAGGCGTGGTGCGGCTGTACAAGTCGTTGCCCGATGGCCGGCGGCAGATCGTGGGCTTCGCGCTGCCGGGCGACTTCCTCGGCCTCGCCTTGCAGGATCGCTACGGCGTCACCGCGGAGGCGGTCGGCAGGGTATCGGTCTGCCGCTTCGCACGATCGGCGTTCCTCGCCTATGTCGACGGCAAGCCGCATCTGCTGCGCCGACTGCACGAATTCGCCGGTCACGAATTGAGTCTCGCGCAGGACCAGATGCTGCTGCTCGGTCGGCGCACTGCGGAGGAGAAGATCGCGGCATTCCTGCTCAACATGCAGGCGCGCTATGCCCGCATCGGAGCCGTATCCGTCACCGTGCCGCTGCCGATGAGCCGCCAAGACATCGCCGATTATCTCGGCCTCACCATCGAGACGGTGAGCCGCACCCTGACGCGGCTTGCGCGCGAGAAGGCGGTGTTGATCGTGCCAGATGGCGTGCGGTTGCTCGACCAGGAGCGACTGAAGCGCATCGGCGCGGGCTGACCACCGTGGCGCCGGCTTTTGATCCAGCGCAAGGCGAGACGCGAGCACTCGCGCTAGGTCTTTTCCGTCGGATGCAGGAGAAGACCCATGGCCATCGACACCATCCTCGTCGTGATCGCCGTCACCGCAATGTTCGCCACCGTCGCCGCCGTGATCGCATGGGGCGATCGGCAGACGCGCGATCTGTGACGGCGCTGCAGCGCCTCGTCGTCGGGGAGCGGTCCCTGGCACGCCGCCCGCGGGGCTTGGGTCGCGCGCGTCAGGTTCAGAACGAGGGCGGCGTGCAGGCCGAGATCACCTCGCATGGCTTGGCGCCGATGCAACGGAAGCGGTGCGGGCGGCGGCTCTCGAAATAATAGGCGTCGCCGGCGTTGAGCACGCGACGCTCGTCGTCGACGGTGACCTCTAGGCGGCCGCTCACCACGATGCCGCCTTCCTCGCCCTCATGGGACAGCGGCACCCGCCCGGTGTCGCTGCCGGGCTCGTAGCGCTCCATCAGGATCTGCAGGGCGCGGCCGAAGAGATTGTCGCCGACCTGACGGTAGGAGATCGGCTTCTTGCCGATCTCGGTCAACTCCTCGGAGCGGTAGAACGCCTTGCGCGGGCGCTCCGGCTCGATCGCGAAGAACTCCGCGAGCCCCATCGGGATGCCGTCGAGAATGCGCTTAAGCGCGCCGACCGACGGGTTCATCTGGTTGGATTCGATCAGCGAGATCGTCGAATTAGTGACGCCGGACCGCTTGGCGAGTTCGCGCTGCGACAGCTTGTGCCGCGCGCGGATGAATCGCAGCCGTCCGCCTATATCGACGCTCATGGCAAAATCCCTGTTGTAGGTGTTGCGGATCGAACAAATCTTCGCAGACCGCTTCAATGAGATCAATGGCTTGCGGCGCGACAGAAAAGGACTTGTTGAGTAGCGCAAGGCGTGGTCCGACTGTGGGAAACCAATATGGAGCTCCGCCGTGACCGTTCATCA
Source organism: Bradyrhizobium macuxiense (assembly GCF_001542415.1). Taxonomy (GTDB): domain Bacteria; phylum Pseudomonadota; class Alphaproteobacteria; order Rhizobiales; family Xanthobacteraceae; genus Bradyrhizobium; species Bradyrhizobium macuxiense. The sequence continues at coordinate 146,863 of NZ_LNCU01000032.1, read as the reverse complement.
GATTCCGAACACCATCAAGACCGATTCGTTCTGGATGCCGTTCACGGCCAACCGGCAATTCAAGAAAACGCCGCGGCTGTTCTCCTCCGCCAAGGGCATGTACTACACCTCCGTCGACGGGCGGCAGGTGATCGACGGCTCCGCCGGCCTCTGGTGTGTCAACGCCGGCCACGGCCGTCCGCAGATCGCGGCCGCCGTCGAGCGGCAGCTCACGACGCTGGATTTCGCGCCGTCCTTCAACATGGGTCATCCGCTGGCGTTCGATTTCGCCGAACGGCTCGCCGAGATCGCCCCGAAGGGGCTCGACCGCATCTTCTTCACCAATTCGGGCTCTGAATCGGTCGACACCGCGCTGAAGATCGCGCTGGCCTATCATCGCGCTAACGGCCAGGCGACCCGCACCCGCCTGATCGGCCGCGAGCGTGGCTATCATGGCGTTGGCTTCGGCGGCATGTCGGTCGGCGGCATGGTCGCCAACCGCCGCCAGTTCGCGACCCATCTGCCCGGCGTCGACCACATCCGCCACACCCACGATATGGCGCGCAACGCCTTCGCCAAGGACCAGCCGGATCATGGCGCCGAGCTCGCCGACGATGTCGAGCGGATGGTGGCGCTGCATGGCGCCGACACCATCGCTGCCGTGATCGTCGAGCCGGTGCCGGGCTCGACTGCGGTGCTGCCGCCGCCGAAGGGTTACCTGCAGCGGCTGCGCGAGCTCTGCACCAAGCACGGCATCCTCCTGATCTTCGACGAGGTCATCACCGGCTTCGGCCGCCTCGGCACGCCGTTCGCCGCCAACTTCTTCGGCGTCACGCCGGACATGATGACGACCGCCAAGGGCATCACCAACGGCACCGTACCGTGCGGCGCGGTGTTCGCCAGCCGCCAGGTCCACGACGGGCTGATGGTTGGCCCGGACAACGCCATGGAGCTGTTCCACGGCTACACCTATTCAGCGCATCCGGTGGCCTGCGCCGCCGGCATCGCCACGCTCGACATCTACAAGGATGAGGGACTGCTGACCCGCGGCGCGTCGCTCGCCGATTACTGGCGCGATGCCCTGCACTCGCTGAAGGGCCTGCCGAATGTCGTCGACATCCGCAACGTCGGCCTGATGGGCGCGGTCGAAGTCGCCCCGCGCAAGGACGCCCCCGGCACCCGCGGCTACGACATCATGGTCGACTGCTTCAACTCCGGCCTCTATCTCCGCCTCGGCGGCGATTCGATGGCGATGTCGCCGCCCCTGATCGTCGAGAAGAAGCATATCGACGACATGGTCTCGATCCTCGACGGCGCCATCAAGCGCGCCGCCTGATCATTGCTGGCCCGATTATTGCTATCTCAGTAGTCGCTAGCCCTACAAAATGCTGTCGCCGTTGCGAAGCAAACTGGTTTCGCAGCGGCGATTGCGTTTCCGCTGCAGGATGTGAGGAACAGTGAAGGTCCTTGTTCTCGGCAGTGGCGTGATCGGCGTCACCTCGGCCTATTATCTTGCCCGCGCCGGCCACGAGGTGACGGTGATCGACCGTCAGCCGAAGCCCGCGCTCGAGACCTCCTTTGCCAATGCCGGCGAAGTATCGCCCGGTTATTCATCGCCCTGGGCCGGGCCCGGCGTGCCGGTGAAGGCGGTGAAGTGGCTGTTGATGAAGCACGGCCCGCTGGTGATCCGTCCGAAGCTCGATCCGGTGATGTGGCTGTGGTTGCTCAAGATGCTGCGCAACTGTACCTCGGCGCGCTACGCGGTGAACAAGAGCCGGATGATCCCGATCGCGGAATACAGCCGCGATTGTCTGCGGGCGCTGCGCGCCGATATCGGCATCCGCTACGACGAGCGCGAGCGCGGCACGCTGCAATTGTTCCGCTATCAGGCCCAGCTCGACGGCACCGGCGAGGACATCGCCGTGCTCAAGCAATATGGCGTGCCCTTCGAGGTGCTCGACCGCGACGGCTGCATCGCCGCCGAGCCGGCGCTCGCCGGTGTGAAGGAGAAGTTCGCCGGCGGGCTGCGGCTGCCGCATGATGAGACCGGTGACTGCCATATGTTCACGCAGGCACTGGCGCTGGAGGCCGAGAAGCTCGGCGTGCGCTTCAACTTCAATGTCGGCATCGACGGGTTGAACGCGGATGCGACCCGCATCACCGGTGTTGCGACCAGCCAAGGGATCATGCAGGCCGATGCCTATGTGCTGGCGCTGGGCAGCTATTCGCCGCATCTGGTCCGGCCGCTCGGCATCTCGCTGCCGGTTTATCCGGTGAAAGGCTATTCGATCACCGTGCCGATCAAGGATGCGTCCGGTGCGCCGGAATCGACCGTGATGGACGAAAGCTACAAGGTCGCGATCACGCGGCTCGGCGATCGCATCCGCGTCGGCGGCACCGCCGAGATCTCAGGCTATTCGACCAAGCTGTACGCCGCGCGCCGCGCTACCTTGGATCATTCGCTGACCGACCTGTTCCCGCGCGGCGGGGATCTCGCCAAGGCGACCTTCTGGTGCGGCCTGCGCCCGATGACGCCGGACGGCCCACCGGTGATCGGCGCGACGCGTTATGCCAATCTGCATCTCAACACCGGTCACGGCACGCTCGGGTGGACCATGGCCTGCGGCTCGGGCCGGGTGCTCGCGGACATGCTCTCGGGCAGGACACCCGAGATCGACACCAAGGAGCTGTCGATCACCCGCCA
>NZ_LNCU01000032.1:127953-144124 GCF_001542415.1 Bradyrhizobium macuxiense | reverse complement strand
CCCTTGCGACAGCGGCCTGCGGCTTGTCGCTGGAATACAGCTATTCGGTCTCCTGTCAGGGTAGTAGAGTTCGCAAAAGTCCTTCCCAGGATCGCGAGCGAGACGTGCCGAGAGCGGCGACATCAGATCAACCGACCGACGCCGGCGAAACCAACGAGCTGCTTGATTTCATCGAGCGGAACGAGCTCGCCGAGGGCGATCGGCTGCCGCCCGAGCGGGAGCTCGCAACCGAACTCGGCATCAGCCGTCGTGCGCTGCGCAAGATCCTGACGCAGATGGAGTTCGAGGGTCAGATCTGGCGTGGGCGCCGCAATGGCACGTTTCTCGGCCGCCGCACCATCGGTCCGATCAGCATCGAGCGTCGCATCGAGCGTGGCAGTCCGGCCGCCGTGCTCGAGGCCCGTCTCGTCGTCGAGCCCAGCATCGCCGCGATCGCGGCGGTCAACGCCAGCGAAGCCGACCTTGCGAATATCGAAACCTGCATGCGCCGCACCACCGAGGTGAAGGACGACGAGGCATGGGTGCGCTGGGACGGCGCATTTCACCTCGCAATCGCGGAAGCGACCCGCAACGACATTCTCGTTGGTCTCGTCACCGCCTTTAACGAGGCGCGGTCGACCGGGGATTGGCAGGCCTTGCGGCTCGCGGCGATCACGCCGGAAAAGCGGCGCAGGTCGATCGCCCACCACCGCACGATCTGCGAAACGCTGCGGCGACGCTCCGCCGATGACGCTGCCCGCGCGATGCGCGATCACCTGCTGACGACGCGACGAAATCTGTTCGAGTGACCGTCAGCACGAGCCCTTGGCTCGCCGCCCGAGGTGATACGACGCTCGCCAGTAATGCACCGCGGCCCACGCCGACATCAACGACATGATCCCGAGCGACCAGCGCAGCGATTCGGCGCCGACGAGCGGCACCAGACGGTCGCTCAGCAGTCCGGTCAGGAACGCGCCGCCGGCGATGCCGACGGCGTTGATGCAGAACATCGTCACGGCGGACGCGAAGCTGCGCGCATTCGGCTTTGCCAGCGACTGTATCGTCGCGTAGGTCGGGCCGGGATAGAACAGCTGCAGAAACATGGAGATCGCGCCGAACGCCAGAAACAGGACATAGCTTGGCGTCAGCAGCGAGATGATCTTGGCGATGGTCGAGATGAAGAACGCGGCCGCGAGCAGGCGGAAGCCGTATCTGACGTCCTTGTTCGAGAGCCAGCCCGCGATCAAGCCTCCGGCCAGTGTCCCGACGATCGCGAGGATGCCAAGCAGCGTGCCGTAGGTCGCGCCCGTCGCCGTGGCCGAAAGGTGGAAGGTGCGCATGATGTAAGCGGGTCCCCACGCGCTGACCGACCCGTTGGCGATGCCGAGGATGGTGCCGCCGATAATGGTGTTGCGGATCGCGGGATCGGCCAGAAGCGCAGCGAGGCTGCCCTCTGACATCTGGCGGCCGGACGAACTCAGGTCGCGTGGCGGTTCCTGAACGGTGACCGCGACGACGAAGGACAGCAACAGGCCGACGCCGCCGACGATCATCAGGGTGGTTCGCCATCCCAGGCGATCCGACAGCAGCCCGCCGACCGTCATGGCGATGAAGGCGCCGATCGCGATGCCGCAGGAATAGATCGCGATCACTTTCGAGCGCTGGCCCGCCGGGAAATAGTCCGCGAACATCGAATGCGCGGCCGGTGTCAGTGCCGACTCGCCGAGCGCGACGCCGGTGCGGCTGAACATGAATGCGAGGAACGAATGGGTGGCGCCGCCCGCTGCGGTGAACGCGCTCCAGATCGTCACCGCAACAGCGATGACGTATTTGCGCGCGATCCGGTCCGAGAGCATTGCGATCGGCATGGCGCCGGCGGCATACATCAGCGAGAAGGCGGGTCCGGCAATGATCCCGAGCTGCGTGTCGGTCAGGCCGAGGTCGCTCTTGATCGCCTGCACCAGGATGAACGGGATCTTCGAATCCACGAAGGCCAGCGTGTAGCACGCCGTGAGGACGAACACGACGTACCATGCGTACCAGGTGGCGCGGCCGACCACGGGCGCAATCGTCGGTGATGTCGTGCTGATCGTCATGGTTCAGGCGGCTTGTGTCGTCATGCCGCGACCGAACAGATGACCGAAAGCCTCAGTGAAAGCGCGCGCTGGATCGTCGGGCAGGGACGCGACCCGCCAGGCCACATATCCATCCGGCCGCGCCAGGACAGCGCCGCCGTCGCGAACGCCGTAGGCGTTCAGCCACTCGCCTTCGATGTCGATGACGTCTTCGCCGATGATGTGCAGGTCGATCTGCGGCAGGCCGCGTTGCTGAACCGCGGGGCGCCAGGACGAGCCGTGCGAAGCCGCCAGCAGCACGAAGCCTCTGCCGAGCAGATCGATCGTCGAGACGCGCTGGTCCTTGCGCTGCAGCCACACATGCGGCGCCCGGCAGCCCGGATGGGCCGAGGGCGCGTAGTCAGTCACCGGGTCGCTCACGACAGGCGGCTCTGACCCGTCGGGCACGACAGCGGCGGACCGATAGCATGCGCCGAAGATCAAGCCGCGCTCGTTGAGAAACTCCTTGCGCGGCAGCTTCGCCTCGACCTGGCGTGACGTGCGGTCGAAGCTCTGCATGTTGAGCAGCGTCGCCCGCACGACGTCGGAGGCATGGGGCCGCCGTTCCGCATCGTAGGTGTCGAGCAGTAAGGCATCCGCTTCGCCGCGCAGCACAGCGGCCATCTTCCATGCCAGGTTCTGCGCATCCTGCACGCCGAGATTCATGCCGAACCCGCCGCTGGGCGTCGTTTCGTGCGCGGCGTCACCGGCAAGGAAGATCCTGCCGTCGCTGAATTTGTCGGCGACCATGGCGGAGCAATTCCAGAAGCTGATGCCGAGCAGTTCCACGGGCAGGTCCGGCGCTCCGACGGCCTGGCGCACCAGTGCGGTGCAGCGTTCGGGCGACAGGTTCTCCCGCGTGAAGCCATACGCGCTGAGGCTGTGGACAAGGAAACCCCAGCGGTCGGTGCCGTTCACAGTCAGGAATGTGGCGCGAAAATCCGGCTGCTCGATGAGGTACAAGGCCGCCGGCCGGTCTTCGACCCATGGCCGCAAATCCGCGCGAACATGGACATTGACGGAGTCGTAGATGTCCCGTTCGCCGGTCCTGCCGATGCCGAGCTTCTCGCGCACGAAGCTTCGCGTGCCGTCGGCGGCGATGAGATAGCGGGCGCGGAACGGAATCGTGCTGCCGTCCACCGTGTTCGTCAGCACGCCGCTCACCCCGCTGGCATCCTGCCTGAGATCGCTGAGCTCGGTGTTGAACCTGATGCTGTCCGGCGCCAGCGCCTCGGCGTGACGCCGCAGGATGGGTTCGAGGATATCCTGTGAGCAGCCGCAATTGCCGACCGGCGACATTGCGAGGCTCGCCGACGATCCGCGGCCGGGCGAGAGCCGGTTGATTTCCTTTCCGGCCAGGCTTTCCGCCCACAGGATCATCTTGCCGTATCGCGCCGGCATGCCGGCGGCGCGGATGTCGTCCTCGATGCCCATCTGCCGGTACATCTCCATCGTGCGCGCATTGATGCCGCGCGCCTTCGGCAGGATTGATGTGCTGGGATGACGTTCGACCAGCAGGGGCTGGATGCCATGCTGCGACAGGGCGATTGAGGTCGTCAAACCGACGGGGCCGGCACCGACGATCAGGACTGGCGTCTCCAGCATGGCAACGTTCCTCTCTCGCACCTGAAGCTGCAAAGCACCTCAGGCTGCCGCGCTTCGGCCGTTGCAGAAGCTGCGGCTTGTTTTTGTCGGTCGTAAGTCTTCGACAGGGATCCTGTCAAGATCAATAATGAATGGTTTCAAAATTTGCCGTTGTCATTGGCTAGATACACGATAATTTCCCCAATATCTGCATTAGTATATGAGACCATTAATAGACATTGGTCTCAACCATCGTGGCGTCTTTTGGAGCGAGCAATCACATGTCAGGAAATCCCCGCGCGGCTTGGCCGAAGGAGCTTCAGGAGGCCTATGAAGCAGGCAAGTGGAATGGCGCGGTCGGCAGCGTTCTCGTGTCCGAGACCGCAAAGCTGCGGATCTGGCACCTGCACATTCCCGCCGGGACCTGGTTCGGCTTTCACCGTCATGTGCTGAGCCATTTCTGGACCGCGATGACGGACGGGCGGTCGCGAAACTGGTTCGAGGATGGCTCGTCAGCGGAGCGCATTCTCTACAAGGGCTTTACCCAGCACCGCGAGTTGAACGAGGGCGAATATCTGGTGCATGCGGTCCACAATATCGGCGACACCGACCTGTCCTTCACGACGGTCGAATTCCTCGACGGGCCGAACCAGCCTTTGCCGATTCCCGATCGCGTCCGTTTGGTAGCGCCAGCGTAACGGACCCGCCGGTCGTCAATTCCTCGCTCTGGTTGAGGAGCATATCTTGTAGCTAGCAGCGGGAACGTGGCCGCGCGGAGCACGTTGTTCCCAAAAGAACCAGGTAAGGAACGTCACATGCGGAGGCGAGCAAGGATCGCCTTGGCAACAGCCATGGCGTTTTCCACTTCGCTTGCGTTCGTGCAGCCTTCTGGCGCAGCCGACGCAAATGGCATGGGCGCCGCGCGCAGTTCCGGCACGGGGACCGTGGGGGCTTCAAGCGTCGGTCGCATGACGAGGCTCGGAATCAGCTCGGAGATGACCCATCCGCCCGGCAGCACCACAGGCTACAGGGGCAATGGCAGCCGATCGGCGCAAGGGTATTCGACAAGCCCGAACCCGTCCGGGAAGAGCGAAGCAACGACACATCCGAGGTGATTGCCGAGGTTCTGCGTTGAATGGCTCGCCGAAGCGGAGCGCGCCCGCGCGCCGTATTCGTCCTTGCGTCGGAATTATCCGCCGTGGCGTCGAAGATCTTTCCTGGTTGCTCGCCTGCCAATGCCTGTGCTGCGGCCCAACCTAGCCCTTTGGCTTCACTCGGCCTGATGTCGGCTTGGTCTTGTCCCGGGCAGGTTTCGGCCCGGCGGTGGTGGCCTTGTGCGCCGGCCGCAGGCGCAGGCCATCGACGAAGACATCCAGCAGCCGCAGCGCTGTAGTCTGCCAGCCGGCCTGGTCGTGCATGTAGCACATGCCGATCAAGGCGCGCAGCACGTCCTCGGCGCTGATGTCGGCGCGGATCTCGCCGGCCGCGACCGCGCGCGCGAGCAGGGCGCCGATCGCCTTGGTCAGGCGATCGAACGAATAGGCCTGCAGCTCGGTCGAGGCGTGCGCGACCAGCGCGAGGGCTGCGACCATGCCCTTCTTGGTCGCGACGAATTCGACATTGGCGCGCAGCCAGCGCCGCAGCGCCTCGACCGGGTCGGGCGCATTGTCCAGTTGTTCGGCAAGATCGCTGAGTTGCTCGACCTCGCGGCGATAGACGGCTTCATACAGCGCCTCGCGGGTCGGGAAGTGGCGATAGAGCGTGCCGATGCCGACGCCGGCATGCCGCGCCACGGCCTCGAGGCTCGCTTCGCTGCCGCCGGCGGAGAACACAGCCTTGGCCGCTTCCAGCACGCGCTCGCGGTTGCGCACGGCATCCGCGCGGGGCTTGCGAACAATTTCTGTTGAATGACCGGCCATTCCTTTTTCTTTTTACTCTCCCTTGTAAACGGAGGATGCCTCCGTATATGGCGACCAGCATCCGGCCTGGCAAGGCGCGCCGATCATGGATCGGTGGCCACGGGATCGCGTTGCCTCGATTCAAACCGACCATACACGGATCGGAGCCCTGCATGAATCTCCCTATCAGTCTCACCATCAACGGGGTCCGCCGGGACATTGCGCTCGACGACCCCCGCGTCACACTGCTCGACCTGCTGCGCGAACGCCTCGATCTTACCGGAACCAAGAAGGGTTGCGACCGCGGCCAGTGCGGCGCGTGCACCATCCTGGTCGACGGACGCCGCATCAATTCCTGCCTCGCGCTCGCCGTCAGCCATGACGGCGCCGAGATCACCACGATCGAGGGCGTTGCGTACGGCGAAGAGCCGCATCCGGTGCAGGCCGCCTTCATCGCGCATGATGGTTTCCAGTGTGGCTTCTGCACGCCGGGCCAGATCATGAGCGGAATCGGCCTGATTCAGGAAGGGCAGGCGGGTGATGATCCGGAACGAGTGCGCGAATGCATGAGCGGCAATCTCTGCCGCTGCGGCGCTTACGCCGGGATCACCGAGGCCATGCTCGAAGCCCAGGCCAATATGACCGCTGCCAACCGGAGGCGCTCCGCATGATGAATTTCGATTACGTCAGGCCGGCCAATGTCGCGGATGCGATCGCGGCGGCATCCGAGCAGGGCTCGACCTATCTCGCCTCCGGCACCAATCTGCTCGACCTGATGAAGGGCGGCATCAGCCGACCGAGCCGCCTGGTCGATGTGACGCGTCTGCCGGGGCTCGACCGCGTCGAGCATCTTTCCGATGGCGCTCTGCGCATCGGCGCGCTGGTGCGCAATGCCGACCTCGCGCATGACGCGGAATTCGCGCGCGTCTATCCGGCCGTGGCCGAGGCGCTGCTGTCGGGCGCGTCGGCGCAGCTGCGCAATGCGGCGACCGTCGGCGGCAATCTGATGCAGCGGACGCGCTGTGCGTATTTCTACGACGTCGCCAGCGCCTGCAACCGGCGCTGGCCGGGTGCCGGCTGCGATGCGCTGAAAGGCGAGAACCGGCTGCACGCGGTGCTCGGCTGGAGCGAGGGCTGCATCGCGACCCATCCCTCCGACTTCTGCGTGCCGCTGGTTGCGCTTGACGCAGTCGTCGAGATCGAGGGCAGGAGCGGCCGGCGCGAGCTGCCGCTCGAGGTGCTGCATCGTCTGCCTGGCGACACGCCGGACCGCGAGACCGCGCTGGAGCCTGGCGACCTGATCGTCGCGCTGCGCCTGCCGGCTGCGGCAAAGGATTTCGCCGCGCATGCGCGCTACATCAAGGTGCGCGAGCGCACGTCCTATGCCTTCGCGGTGGCCTCGGCCGCGGCTGCGTTGCGCATCGAGAACGGCACGATCGGCGAAGCGCGGCTTGCGCTCGGCGGCGTCGCGGCGAAGCCGTGGCGGGCGTGCGAGGCCGAGCAGGTGCTCGCGGGCAAGTCGCCCGATGCCTCTCTCTATCGCGAGGCGGCGCGTGCCGCGCTTGCGGACGCAAGACCGTCCGGCAACAACGCCTTCAAGATCGAGCTCGCGCAGCGCATCGTCGTGCGCGCGCTTACGCTTGCCGCCGCAGGCACGCCGGCGCGCATTTCCGCGCTGCCGGGCTCTCCCTTCTCATCCGTTGCAGGAGCGTAGTGCATGACTCCAGAGATCAACCTGACCCGCGATCCCGCCCATATCAGGCATGGCTCGAATATCGGCCAGCCGCTGACCCGCACCGACGGCGTGCTGAAAGTGACCGGCAAGGCCCGTTATGCCGCGGACAATCATCCGCCCGGCATGCTCTACGCCGTGATCGCGACGAGCTGCATCGCGCGCGGCCGCGTCAAATCGCTCGACGTTGCCGCCGCCAAGCGCCATCCCGGCGTCGTCGACGTGATGACGCATTCGCACAAGCCCGAGCTTGCGGAGGATCCCGATGCCAAGGGCAATCCGTTCGCGTTTCGCATGGAGCTATTGCAGAGCGACGAGGTGCGCTACGCCAACCAGGCCATCGCGGTCGTGATCGCCGAGACGCTGGAAGCGGCGACCGAGGGCGCGGCGCTGCTGTCGCCGCGCTTCCAGGTCGAGATCGCGCGCGTCGGCCTCGACGCCGGCGAGCCTTATGCGCCGCCGGTGGTCGGAATCGGCAATCCGGCGGAGGTCGTCCATGGCGATATCGATGCAGGCCTTGCCGCGGCGTCGAAGCTGACAGATGCCACCTACGAGACGCCCGCGCAGTATCACAATGCGATGGAGCCGCATGCGATCGTCGCGGTGTGGGACGGCGACAAGCTCTACATCGACACGCCGAGCCAGGGCATGGCGATCGCGCAAGGGCGCCTCGCGGGTCTGCTCGGCATTCCGCCTGGCAATATCCACATCAACAGCCCGTTCCTCGGCGGCGGCTTCGGCTCCAAGGGTCTGGTGTCGGGCCCGCAGGTGCTCGGCATCATGGCCGCGAAGCTGGTCGGGCGTCCGGTCAAGCTGGTGCTGCGGCGCAGCCAGATGTATGGGCCGGTCGGCCATCGTCCGCCGACCCGGCAGCGGTTGCGCATCGGCACCAATGATGACGGCACGCTGACCGCGCTCGATCATCACGCGCGGATCACGACCTCGAGCTTCGACGATTTCTACGAGCCCGCCGCCGATGCCTCGCACACGCTGTATGCGAGTCCGGCGATCCGCACCGCGCATGAGGCGGTGCGTGTCGACACCGGCACGCCGTTGTTCATGCGTGCGCCGGGCGAGGCCACCGGATCGATCGCGCTGGAGAGCGCGATGGACGAGGCGGCGTTTGCCTGCGGCATCGACCCGCTCGAGTTCCGCCTGACAAACTATGCCGAGGTCGAGCCGACCACCGGCAAGCCGTTCTCCTCGAAGGCACTGCGGCAATGCTATGCCAAGGGCGCCGAACGCTTCGGCTGGGCGCGACGTCCATTGCAGCCCCGGCAGATGCGCGACGAGAACGGCTTCCTGGTCGGCTGGGGCATGGGCACGGCGACGTTCCCCGCGCTGATGTTCCAGGGCAATGCGCGCGCGGTGATCCGCGCCGACGGCCGTGGCGTGATGGAGAGCGGCGCGCATGACATGGGGCAGGGGGCCTGGACCGCGCTGACGCAGATCTCGGCTGACTCGCTCGGGCTTGAGCTCGATCAGATGACGTTCAGGGCCGGCACGTCGGATCTGCCGGATGCCGGCATCGCCGGCGGCTCGGCGCACACTGCGACCGTCGGTGCCGCGATCCACAATGCGGGCGCTGCCGTCATCGCCAGGCTCGCCGAGCTCGCCACCTCGGACGAACGCTCGCCGCTGTTCGGCGCCGGCAATGCCGGCGTGATCGCGCGGGCCGGGCGGCTGCATCGTCGCGACGACGATGCGCGCAGCGAGAGCTATGCCGACATCCTCGCTCGTGCCGGCCTCGCCGAGATCGAGGCCAGCGGCACCGGCGCGGCTGATCCGGCGGCGCAATCGCAATATGCGATGCATTCGCATGGCGTGGTGTTCGCGGAGGTGAAGGTCGATCCTGAGCTCGGCCAGATCCGCGCGACCCGGCTGGTCGGCGCCTTCGCGGCGGGCCGCATCATCAATCCGCTGATGGTGCAGAGCCAGCTCCGCGGCGGCATGATCTGGGGCATCTCCTTCGCACTGCACGAGGAGGCCGTGATCGACCGGCGTTCGGGGCGCATTCTGAATGCCAATCTCGCCGAGTACCATGTGCCCGTGAATGCCGACGTGCCGCCGATGGACGTGATCACCGTCGACGAGCACGATCCGCATGTGAACGCGCTCGGCATCAAGGGCGTCGGCGAGATCGGCATCACCGGCAGCGCCGGCGCCGTCGCCAACGCCGTCTGGCACGCCACCGGCATCCGGGTGCGCCGCTTCCCGATCCGGATCGAGGAAGTGGTGATGGGGTTGGCGGGCTAACCCCAGCGTCATTGCGAGCGAAGCGAAGCAATCCATTCCTCCGCGGGACCATGGATTGCTTCGTCGCTTCGCTCCTCGCAACGACGGTGAATGCGCAGTCTCACCCCGCCGCCGTCACGCAATTCACCCACAACACCACGGCCTTTGCATCGATATCGGGATTGGAAAACCGATGCGGCCTGCGGCTGGCGAAGCGGAAGCTGTCGCCTTGCTTCAGGGTCCAGGTCTCGGCGTCGACCGTCAGCGTCATCTCACCTTCGAGCACGAGGCCGGCTTCCTCGCCGTCATGGGTGTAGAGCTCGTCGCCGGTGCTGCCGCCGGGTTCGAGATGCACCAGGAACAGATTGAGCCGGCTGTCGCTGCCGGCTGGGCTCAGCAATTGTTTCGAGACGCCGCTGCGCCACAGCTTCAGCTCGGCGCGCTGCGCCTCCCGCGTGACGACGCTTGACGCGGCGTCGTCGCTTGGCGCCGCACCGAACAGCGCGGCTATGCCGACGCCGAGCACATCGGCCAGCGTCGCCAGCACGCGCAGCGACGGCGACGAAAGGCCGCGCTCGATCTGGCTGATGAAGCCGATCGACAGCTTCGTGCGCGCGGCGACCGTTTCCAGCGACATCTCCCTGGCGCGGCGCAGCTCGCGGATGCGGCGTCCGACCGCGAGGTCGACCGGCGGCTCGGCCGGCTTCTTCGCTGCGCGGCGCGCGGTCGCGGGCCTTGTTGCCGTCCCTTTGCGCATTCTCTTGCCGCCGCTCACGTCACATCGCTTCCTTCATGTGCATGAAAACCGCTTGCATTGGCCGCGATTTCGTGACCACAATTTCATATTGGTGAAATTAGGCCGGAACGGCGTCGCCCGCAACAACAAGCTCGGAACCACCGGGCGACGCGGCCGCCGGGGTCAGCTTCGGGAGGTGTCGCAAATGTCCTTTCAGCGTCTCGTCCAGGCCGCGATCGCGGCGCTTGCCATTGCCGTGAGCGCGCCGTCGCAGGCGCAACAGGTGTTGAAGGTCGGCTCGACGCCGACCGGCATCCCCTTCACCTTCCTCGACACCAAGACCAATTCGATCCAGGGCATCATGGTCGACCTCGCCACCGAGGTCGGCAAGGACGCCGGCTTCTCGGTGCAGATCGAGCCGATGCAATTCTCGGCGCTGATCCCGTCGCTGACCGCCAACAAGATCGACATCATTGCCGCCGCGATGTTCGCGACCGCCGCGCGCAAGGAGGTGATCGACTTCTCCGATCCCGTCTATACCTATGGCGAGGGCCTCGTGGTGCCCAAGACCGATACCAAGTCCTACACCTCGCAGGAGGATCTGAAGGGCACGGTGGTCGGCGCCCAGGTCGGCACGGCGTTCGTCGATGCGCTGAAGAAGACCGGGCTGTTCAGCGAGGTGAAGGTCTACGACACCATTCCCGACATCCTGCGCGACGTGAATGCGGGTCGCCTCAAGGCCGGTTTTGCCGACTATCCGATCCTCGCCTACAACCTGCAGCAGGGCAATTTTGCCGACGTGCGCCTTGTCGACGGCTACAAGCCCGTCACCGTCGGCACCGTCGCGATCGGCGTCCGCAAGAGCGACACCGAGTTGCTCAAGAAGATCAACACCTCGCTCGCTAGGCTCAAGGCCAACGGCACGATTGCGAAGATACTCGCGAAATGGGGCCAGAAAGCCGACGCGTCTTGAGGTCTGCGCCCCAACGGAATTTCAAGTGACCCGTCACCCTGAGGAGCGCGCAGCGCGTCTCGAAGGGTCGACGGCCACCGGCCGGGCCGATTCATCCTTCGAGGCTCGCTGCGCGAGCACCTCAGGATGACGGTGGTAGTGACGGGATCGGATACAGTTAGCCGATGCAGAAATTCTTCAGCGACGCCGTCGAGTTCGTGCCGATCCTGTTGCAGGGTGTCTGGCTGACCATGGTCGTCACCATCGGCTCGCTCGCGCTGTCGACGGTGCTTGGGCTCGTCTGGGCCTTGATGCGGGTGTCCGGCATCGGTTTCTTCACGGGCCTCAGCGCCACTGTCATCAACGTGATCCGCGGCATCCCGATCATCGTGCTGCTGTTCTACCTCTATTTCGTGATGCCCGATTTCGGTATCGCGCTGACGGCATTGCAGGCAGCGATCCTCGGGCTCGGCATCGCCTATTCGGCCTACCAGGCCGAGAATTTCCGCGCCGGCATCGAGGCGATCGACAAGGGGCAGATCGAGGCGGCGCAGTCGATCGGGATGGGCTGGTGGCTCACCATGCGCCGCGTGGTGCTGCCGCAGGCGATCAGGATCGTGCTGCCGCCCTACGGCAACATCATGATCATGATGCTGAAGGATTCCTCGCAGGCCTCCACCATCACGGTGGCCGAGCTCGCGCTGCAAGGCAAGCTCATCGCCTCCTCGACCTTCAAGAACACCAGCGTGTTCACGCTGGTCGCGCTGATGTATCTTACCATGAGCATTCCACTCATCCTGCTGGTTCGGCATTTCGAGAAGAAGGCGAACCGCAAATGATCGAGCTGCGCGACATCCACAAGAGCTTCGGCAAGGTCGAGGTGCTGAAGGGCATCACCGCCTCCGTCGCGAAAAGCGAGGTGGTCTGCATCATCGGGCCGTCGGGCTCCGGCAAGTCGACCATCCTGCGCTGCATCAACGGGCTGGAGAGCTACGATGCCGGCGAGATCAGCATCGAGGGCGCGCGTGTCGAGCGCGATTCGTCCTCGATCGTCGGGGTCCGCACCCAGGTTTCGATGGTATTCCAGCGCTTCAACCTGTTTCCGCATCGCACCGCGCTCGAGAACGTCATCGAGGGGCCGCTTTACGTGAAGAAGGAGCCGCGCGATCAGGCAATCGCCCGCGGCCGCGCGCTGCTCGCGCAGGTCGGCCTCGCCGAAAAGGCCGATGTGCACCCGCCGCAGCTCTCCGGCGGCCAGCAGCAGCGCGTCGCGATCGCGCGCGCATTGGCGATGCAGCCGAAGGCGATCCTGTTCGACGAGCCGACCTCGGCGCTCGATCCTGAACTGGTCGGCGAGGTGCTTTCCGTGATGCGCAAGCTTGCCGACGACGGCATGACCATGGTCGTCGTTACCCACGAGATGGGTTTTGCCCGCGACGTCGCCGACCGCGTGCTGTTCATCGACGACGGCGTGATCGTCGAGCAGGGCGCGGCCAAGTCCGTGCTCAACCAGCCGCAGCACCCGCGCACGCAGGATTTTCTGCGCCGCGTGCTGCATCCGTTGTGATCAGTTCGGTACCTTCCTATGACCACGCCTACCCGCCTCCCACTGCCGCCAAGCCTCTACGCCGACACCGCCGTCGAGGCGACGCCAACGCCGCCGCTCGACGCCGACAAGAGCGTCCCGGTCGCGATCATCGGCGGCGGCTTCACGGGTCTCTCCACGGCGCTGCATCTCGCCGAGCAGGGCGTGTTCGCCACCGTGCTGGAAGCGCAGGAGCCGGGCTGGGGTGCGTCCGGCAACAATGGCGGGCAGACCAATCCAGGGCTGAAGCATGACCCCGATCAGATCGAGGCCGATTTCGGCCCCGATCTCGGCCGCCGTATGATCGAGTTCTCTTACGGCACCACCAACTTCACGCACGATCTGATCCGCCGCTACCAGATCCCCTGCGAGGCGCGGCAGAACGGCACGCTGCGCGCCGCCTACAACGAGGCCAGCGCCGCCGCGATCGAGACAACCGCGAAGCAATGCATCCGCCGCGGCATGCCGGTGAAATTGCTCAACGCCGCCGAGATGCGCGAGATGACCGGTAGTGACCGCTACCTCTGCGCCATGCTCGATGCGCGCGGCGGCGATCTGCATCCACTGAGCTACGCGCGAGGGTTGGCGCGCGCCGCGATCGGCGCCGGCGCCGACGTGCATGGCGAGACGCCGGCGCTGCGGCTCGGCCGCGACGGCAACCGCTGGCGGATCGAGACGCCGCGCGCGGTGGTGCTTGCCGACAAGGTGCTGCTCGCGACCAACGGCTTCACCGACGATCTCTGGCCGTCGCTTCGACGCAGCATCGTGCCGGTATTCTCCTCGATCGCCTGCACCGCGCCGCTGTCCGACGAGGTCGCGCGCGCGATCATGCCGAGCCGGCCGGTGCTCTACGAGAGCGGCCACATCACGGTGTACTACCGCATCGACCAGCGCAACCGCCTGCTGATGGGCGGCCGCGGCCCGATGCGCTGGATCAAGAGCCCGTCCGACGTCGCCTATCTGATCCGCTACGCCGAGCGGCTGTGGCCGCAGCTCAAAGGCGTCGCGTGGACCCATGGCTGGAACAGCCGTCTCGCCATCACCCCGGATCACTATCCGCATGTGCATGAGCCGGCGAAGAGCCTGCTGGTCTCGCTCGGCTGCAACGGCCGCGGCGTCGCACTTTCGACCGCGATGGGCGCGCAGCTCGCGCGCCGCCTGATCGGTGGCCCCACAGCCGAGATCGACATGCCGATCACGGGCATCAAGCCGATGCCGATGCACGCCTTCTGGCGGGTCGGCGTCACCGCCGCGGTGCTGACGGGACGGGTGAGGGACCGGTTGGGCGTGTAGATATCCCGGGGTCGCGAAGCTGGAGCGTTACTTCCTTTCGAGGATGCGAAGCTCTGCAGTGGCTTTTGCAACCGTGATGCCTTGCATGTCGATGAGATCGGCTTCGACGACCATGTCGCGATCCGTCCGCGACAGAACCTTTGCCTTGGCTGTGATCGGGCCGACGATCGCCGGCTTGAGAAATCTGGTGTTCAGGCTCTTCGTCACGACGGTCTGCGTGGAGGGAAGTGCTGCCAGCGCGCCGAGCCCGGTTGCCGAATCCAGCATGGCTGCCAGGAATCCGCCCTGAATTGTGCCGTGCCTGTTGGTGAATGACCGTTGCGCCTGAAAGCGGATCGACGTCGTCTCGCCATCAAAGCTCAACCACTCGCGTCCAAGCAGCTGGGCGCCGGGCGGCATGTCTGCGTCCCGATTGCTCACATCGCGTCCTCTTCGATGGCAATCGTATCGACTGTGCGACCTGTTGCAATCCATTTCGATGCTCAAGATGCGAAAGTCACGCGGCCCATTGGCGACGGGTGCGACAAATCACCCCGACGGGCAGAATTCCGCTTCGCGTTTGACCCAACTCAGCGGTCTAATGCAGCCGTCTCTCCCGATTGAGGGGCGCGTCGCGATCGTCACGGGTGTTGCGGTGAGGTGCGGTGGACGCCGGGCGTGTGACTGACGAGCGCGTGCAAGTGCATGACTCATCAGCCGTGCAACAAATTCAGTGCCGCCCCTGCGAAAGCAGGGACCCATAACCACAAATGCCGATGATTGCGCGCCGTTGGAATGACGAGTCCCATTCACAACATCCGCTGCGGAGTATGGGTCCCTGCTTTCGCAGGGACGACACTGGATTAGACGATGCGACCTCACCTCACTCCGAAGACGGCCACCACGGATACTGGCTCGGCATGTCCTGCGAGACCTTGCCCGGGAAGGTCGGCTTGCGCTTCTCGATGAAGGATTGCACGCCTTCGCGGACGTCGGCGTGGCCGCCGCGCTCGACCGACATCGGCTTGTCGATCGCGAGCAGTTCGAACGGATCGGGGGCGCCGGCGAAGCGCCAGAGCATCTGGCGGGTCAGCGCGACCGACACGGCCGACGTCTCCGCTGTCATCTCCTCAGCGATCTGCCGCGCGCGGTCGAGCAGCTTCGCCGGCTCGATCACCTCGCTGACGAGGCCGCCCTTGTGCGCCTCGTTCGCATCGAAGGTGCGGCCGGAGAGGCACCAACGCAGCGACTGCGGCAGGCCGACGAGTTTTGGCAGGAACCAGGCGCTGCCGGCCTCCGGCACCAGCCCGCGACGCGCGAAGATGAAGCCGATCTTGGCGCCGTCGGCGGCGATGCGGATATCCATCGGCAGCGTCATGGTGATGCCGACGCCGACCGCAGCACCGTTGATCGCAGCGATCGACGGCTTGCGGCAGTTGAAGATCGCCTCGACAAAGCGGCCGCTGCGTTGGCCCGCGCTTGCGAACACTCCGGCGCCGTGGCTGCCGGAGGTGTCGAAACTCTTGGCTCCGCCCGAGACGTCGGCGCCGGCGCAGAACGCGCGGCCCGCGCCCGTGACGATGACCGCACGGACGTTGTCGTCCTCATCGGCGCGCTGGAAAGCGTCCGCGATTTCCGCGCCCATGGTCCCGGTGTAGGCATTGAGCTTGTCCGGCCGGTTGAGCGTCACGATCATCAGGGAGCCGTCGATATCGCACGTGATCTGTTCGTAGCTCATGGCGGCCTCCCGCGATGTTGTTGTTATGCCTGCCGTGATCGTCTCACACCTCCGCGACCGCGTCGCTCCACGGCTGGAACGTCTCGGTGGCGCCGCTGTTGGTCGTGCCGTCACGCAGCACGACGCTCGGGCAGGCGAACTTCATCGGCAAGGTCTGGATCCGCGCTTCCTCGTAGGCGAAGCGTCCGCGCAGCGTATCGCGTACGGCCTTCGGCAGTCGCACGTCGCCGATCACGATGCCGCCTTCGCTGGCGTCGATCCGCGGCTGATGAATCGCGGTGTCGAGGTCCATGCCGAAATCCATCACGAAGGACAGAAGCTGCGACACGGCGGGCAGGATGCGGCG
>NZ_LNCU01000032.1:79263-127931 GCF_001542415.1 Bradyrhizobium macuxiense | reverse complement strand
CCCGACGCGCCGGCAGCGAGACGACGTCCGTCGGCGGCCTGCGCGATCACCGGCGTGTAGTTGGTCAGGCAGCGCTTGCCGCCGGCGAGCGAGTTGGGATTGCCCGGCGTCGGATCGAACCACATGATGCCGTTGTTCATGGTGAGCCCGGTGCTCGGCGTCACGAATTTCGAGCCGAAGGTCGACAGCAGCGTCTGCGTCACCGCCGCCATGTTGCCGTCGCGGTCGACCGCGGCGAAATGCGTGGTGCAGGACGGCGCGATCGCCTCGGCACCGAGCGAGCGGCGGCCGTCGACGTCGCCCATGTCCTTGAGCCGCTCGCGGTAGGCGGCCTGCAACGCTTCCGCATAGGCCGTGTACGCCGCAGCATCCGGACCGCCGCGCGCGGGCTCCAACGCCTTCTGCATCAGGCCGAGCGTGCGCGCCATGGTCGGCCCAGCGGTCAATTCCGGCGTCGCATAGACCGTGCCGCCGCGATAGGGGATCGCGAGCGGCTCGCGCAGATGGGCACGGAAGGCGCCGAGATCGCGCACCGACAACGCGCCGCCGGCAGCCTGGATGTCGTCGGCGATGCTGCGCGCGAGATCGCCCTCGTAGAAATCGCGCGGGCCGGCCGCGGCAAGCTGCGCCATCGTCGCCTTCAGGCTATCCTGCGGCATGCGCACGACCGACTTGATGCCCCAGGCTGCGCTCGGCGGCAGGCCGTCGTGCAGATAGGCGGCGGTGCTGGCGGGGTAGCGGCGGAGATCGGCGGTGGAGCTCGCGATCATCGCGGTGGTCCACCAATCGACCAGCAGGCCTTCGCCGGCGAGCTTCACGCTCGGCGCCAGCAACTCCTTCCACGGCATCCTGGCGTGACGGCGATGCGCTTCCTCCATGCCTGCGACGACGCCGGGCACCGCGATCGATCCGGGGCCATGCAGGTTGCGGTCGTCCTTGACGCGCGCCCAGGGGAAGAGGTCGGAGGCTGCTCCCGAGCCGGTCAGCGGATAGTCCTCGATGCGCAGGCTGTCGGGCGCGCGCATGCCGTAGTCGATCACCTCGGTGCGGTTCTCGCGGGCGCGATAGAGCACCATCGCGCCGCCGCCGCCGGCGCCGCTCATCCATGGTTCCAGCACGCCGAGCGCGAAGGTGGTTGCAATGACCGCATCGACGCAATCGCCGCCCGCTGCCAATACCTCCGCGCCCACCTCCGCCGCTCTGCGTGACTGCGCGGCGACGATACCGCCCTTGGAGGTCACGGCGGGTTTGCGGATCACTTGCGAGTTGGAGAACTGATCGGACATGGCGCTGTTTTCGCTGTTCTTGTTGCGGGTGGGTGAGGTTGGCGTAGCATGCAAGCAAGGCGGAGCGAGTGCAATAACTAGCTATTCCGGGGAGAGGAAAATGACTGGCGTGAAACGTGAACGGGACGGCAATGTCGGCATTCTGACGCTCAACGATCCCGCCAGCCTGAACGCGATGACGCCGGACTTGCTCGGCGATCTCGCGACGGCGATCGGCGAGATGACTGCCGATGCCGGCATCCGCGCGCTGGTGCTGACGGGAGAGGGGCGCGGTTTCTGCTCGGGGCAGAACCTCAAGGCGTTCCAGTCGCTCGGCGACAACATCTATGTCGGCGTCATGAGACATTATTGGCCGGCGTTGCAGGCGTTGCGCGAATGCCGCGTGCCGGTCGTCGTCGCGGTCAACGGCGTTGCGGCGGGCGGCGGCTTCAGCCTTGCGATGTCGGGAGACATCATTCTTGCAAGCCGATCGGCGAGCTTCATCCAGGTGTTCAGCCGGATCGGCCTGGTGCCCGATCTCGGCTCGACCTGGCTCTTGCCGCGGCTGGTCGGGCGCCAGCGCGCGCTCGACCTGATGCTGCTGAACGNCGGCCGAGCGGGCGAAGGAGTGGGGATTGGTGCGCGAGGTGGTGGACGACGCGAGACTTCTCGACGAGGCGAAGGCACTGGCGCGGCGTCTCGCTGACGGACCGACCCGGGCGCTGATCGCCACACGGCAATTGCTCGAGGAGAGTGAGCACGCCGGCTACGCCGATCAGTTCCGCCGCGAGATCGAGCTGCAGATGGTGATCCGCGAAAGCGCCGATGCGCAGGAAGGCCGCAAGGCTTTCGTCGAGAAGCGCAAGGCGCAGTTCACGGGGCGCTAGGCCTCGATGTCGGGCGCGCTACCCGATGGCAATGGCGACTTTGCCGAAATGCGCGCCGCTCGCCATGTGCGCGAACGCATCCTTGACCTGGTCGAACGCGAAGACCTTGTCGATCACGGGCTTGACACCGTGCAGGCTGATGCCGTCGCAGAGCGCCTGCAGGTCCTCGACCGAGCCGACCGTGACGCCCTGCAGCCGCTGTTGCTGCATCACCATCAGCGGCAGCCGCGTGTCGGTTGTTGGCGGACCGGCGAGCACACCGATGAAGGCGATGGTGCCGCCGATCCTGGTGGCGCGGATCGACTCATTCAGCGTGCCGACGCCGCCGACCTCAACGACCAGATCGACGCCGCGCACGGTCAGTTCGCGCGCCTTCTTGCCCCAGTCGGGCGTGGTCTTGTAGTTCAGCGTGACGTCGGCGCCGAGCTGCTTCAGCCGCGCGATCTTGGTGTCGCTGGAGGAGGTCGCGATGACGCGGGCGCCGCACATCTTGGCGAATTGCAGCGCGAACAGCGAAACGCCGCCAGTGCCCTGCGTCAGCACCGTCTGCCCGGGCCTGAGATCGCCGAGCTTGACCACGGCGCTCCAGGCCGTGAGGCCCGCGCATGGCAGCGCCGCAGCCTCGACGTCGTTGAGATGGTCGGGCGTGCGCACTAGCGCATGAGCCGGGAACACCCGATACTCGGTCAGCACGCCGTCGACGCTGCCGCCGAGCGCTGCGCGCATCCGCGTCTCGCTCGGCTCGCCGCCAACCCAGTCCTCGAAGAAACTGCCGATGACACGGTGGCCGGGCGCAAAATTCTTCACTCCGGCTCCCACCGCCTCGACGACGCCAGCGCCGTCCGACACCGGCACCAGCGGAAATTTCTGGCGCGAGCCGTAGCCGCCCTTGACGGTCAGCAGGTCGCGATAGTTCAGCGTCGCCGCCTTCAACCGGACCAGAACCTCACCGGGGCCTGCCTGCGGAACCGGCTTGTCGACCAGCGCAAGCGCATCCACTCCACCCGGACCTTGCAATTCGTAGCTCTTCAAGGGGACGCCTCCTGCAAGTCGCGGGCGCGCTCAGCATCGCCGCGTATGTTTCAATCATATGTCAGTCCGGCGGCGCGTGGCCATAGTGTGCGGCGCGATGCATCGCATGGTGCCCATGTCGGAACCTGTTGGCGCCGCGGCGAAAATGCAGTCAATCTGCGCGGACCAAGCGCGGAGCGGGAGGCGATCATGACTGCCTTGCTTGAGACGAGGAATTCGACCGGTATCCTCATGCGCGGTATGGCCTGGGTGGTCATCGTGGTGGCCCTGATCTGTCGCGGCGGCGCGCTCGCGGCCACCGCCGACGATCTCTACCGCGCGCAGACCGTCGTCACCGGCCAGGGCGAGCCGAACCGCATCATCGGCTTTGGCGCATGCCTCGAAGACGTGCTGATCAAGGTCTCCGGCCAGCCGGGGCTCGCGAGCGACAAGCGGCTCGCCGCATACAAGTCGAAGGCCAAGGAGTTCGTCAGCGATTTCAGCTATCACGACCAGTACGCCGGCAAGCCGCATCACGACGAGCAGGGCACCCGCGACCGACCCTACGATCTGACCGTCACCTTTGACGACAAGAAGATCGATGGCATCCTAGGCGCGCTCGGCCTCAAGCCGTGGCGATCGCAGCGGCCGGTGCTCGGCGTCTTCGTCGAAATGCAGCAGGGCGCCAAGGACTACATCGTCACCGCCGATGGCACGCAGTCGGACCTGCAGCGCGACGCGCTCGCGGCCGCGGCCGACAAGCGCGGGATGCGCGTCGTCCTGCCGAGCGCGGCTTCCCTCGCTGCCGCGAACCTCACCGCAGCCGAACTCCTCAAGGCGCCGTCAGCGAAATTGACGTCCATTGTTGCGTCGCAGGGTGGCGAGGCGGCCCTGGTCGGACGGCTGGTCTGGGATGACAAGGATCTCGGATGGGTCACGCAATGGCAGATCGACTGGCAGGGCAAGCCCTACACGTGGCAGTTGCGCGGCGTCACCTTCGACGAAGCCTTTCGCCGCGGCGTTGGCGGCGCCGCGCAGACGATGTCGGGTAACGGCGATCCGGGGAAGCGCGACCGATCCAGATGACGGCGCAGTCCGAACGTTCGTCGGTCGCGCGACCTGCCTTCGGTGTCGGACGATTGTGTCGCGAATATTTAGACGGTCCGAGAACCGCGAGCGGATTGACTTATGGCCTGATCGGGCATTGGATGTCGCATATTTCAGAGACGGTGATTTAAGCCCATGACAACCTCCGGTATAGTTGCGATCGTAGCGACGTTTTTCCTCAATGGGTCTCCCCGGTTCCCAGGAATAGCCTCACCGACCGGATGGCGAGCTGAGCGTCCCGACGACAACATCGTCGGTTAGGTGGCGACATGTGGAAGAGTGCGAAGCTTCGGCACCGCGAGGCGAGAGTCGCTGGCCTCCGCGTAGCCCATTCCCTGCCATCGGCTATTCCTTCGTCAGAGGCGATTGCCCACCTTCAATCCCAGATTGAGGGCTCCGTGGTGCTGCCGACCGACCCCAATTATCACGCCGCGCGGCAGGTCTTTAGCCAGGAATTTCAGGTCCTTCCGCAACTCATCGTCTATTGCGAGGTGTTCGAGGATGTCAGGCATTGCCTGAAGTTTGCGGAGCGCCACAAATTCTGGGCGATCACACGTTCGGGAGGTCACAGCACGGCGGGATATTCCGTCATCTGCGATATGGTGATCGATCTGAGCCGCATGAATTACGTCGTCGTCGATGCGGTGGCGAAGCGCGCGGTGATCGGCGCCGGCGCCACGTTCGGGCATATCAATGCAGTGCTCAACGGCTACCGGCTGCACATGCCGGGCGGCGCCTGCGAGGACGTGGCGATCGCCGGCTACATGCAGGGCGGCGGCTACGGTTTCACCTCCCGCGAGTACGGCATGAATTGTGACAATCTGATCGACGCGACCGTCATGCTCGCGGACGGAAGCATCGTGCTGGCCAGTGAAACCGTGAACAAGGATTTGTTCTGGGCCATCCGGGGCGGGACCGGCAACAATTTCGGTGTCGTGCTGCAGGCGACCTACCAGTTGCACGACCTCTGGAAGATCTGGGGCTTTGGCCTGCTGTGGCCCATCGAGCATGCGCCCGCAGCGCTCGTCGAGCTGCAGAAGAACTACATGACCAAGGGCGCCGCGGACCAGCTTGGTTACATGGTGATCGTCACCGCCCAGCAGGGGAAAAATGTCATGCTGATGCGCGGCACCTATCATGGCACCCGCGACGAGGGGATGGCCGCGCTCGCCTCGCTGCTGGCGACCAAGGGCGTCCAGCTGCAGGTCGATATGTTCGACACCTATCTGGCGGTGAACCGCTATATCGTCGACAAGCCGTTCCCGATCCCCGACGTGCCGAACTCGGTGATGGAGGACAAGCAGAGCGCCTATGTCTCGCGGCCCTTGAGCCTCAAGGACTGGCAGAAGATCATGAACCGCTTCGCGCAATCGCCATGCCCGTGGGGCTGGTTCGTGATCGAGCCCTATGGCGGCCAGATCAACCGCGTGCGCAAGGGCGAGAACGCATTTGTTCACCGCGATGTCATGATGAACACGTTCTACGGCCTGTTCTGGCGCACGCCGGAGGAGAAGGGCCCCTACGAACAGTTCCTCGACGATTTCATGAAGTTGTACGCGCCCTATTGCAACGGGCACTCCTATCAGAACTACCCGCGCCGTGAGCAGAAGGACTTCGCCAAGGCATATTGGGGCGACTACTACTCGTCGCTGGTGGCGATCAAGAACAAATACGACCCGCATGACGTCTTCCACTACCAGCAGGCCGTCGCGCTGAAGGGCGGAGGGCGCAAGCCGCCTCTGGTGCCGCCCACGCCGGGACCGATCGTGCGCGAAGCCTATTCGACCGGCGATTAGTTTCGATATTGTTGGGGAGGGGTGGATGGACCGTGTCGTCGAGGTGTACTTCCTGCCCCCGGTCGCGATTGCGCGGGTTGGCGGCAGCGACAATCCGCTGGAGGCGTTCGAGTGGGATACCGACGTCTCGACGCACGGCGCTCATCAAACCATCATCAAGCCGGCCGTCTCGCTGGACGTCGGCGCTGACGGATCGCTGCGGCCGTACCTTCCCAATGTCATCAGGTTCAAGGATGGCGACCAGTTGCGACCCGCGGCACCCTTCTTCGAGCTGTGGCTGCGAATCCAGTCGTCGCATGACGGCGAGATCCGGGAGGAAAAGGCGACACCCGCCAGGCTTGAGGAGTTGGGGGCCTCGGTCGACAATCTGCAGTTCAATGTGACGGTCGCCAATTGCAAGGCGCAGCGGCGCACCGGATCGCCGGCGTGCTCCTATATCGCGCGCCTCGAGGTCGGCGGCACCGACCATGAGCGCAAGCCGTTGCTCGCCATCAGCCCACACACGCCGGGGCAGGAGCCGCTGGTCTACCCGGATCGTCCGATACCGCTCGGCGCCTTTCAGGTCATCAAGCCCGCACCGGCAACCGCGATGGGCATCGACCTGTCGCAGATCCGCGTCCGCTTTACGCCGGCGCGGGGTGAGGTCTACGGGCCGCCCAATGCGATTGCGGGCCCGTCGTCGCCGGGGCAACCCGGCGACATCATCGCGGCGGCGATTCTGCCCGGTGCCATCCACGAGATCGTGCCGGACCGCAACCGCATCCTCAATCCCAACACGCCGTGGTCGACCTACATCATGAATGCGGCCGGGCAGACCGATCCGCAGCCCTGCGATTCCTACGATGGCGCCGATGTCGGCAACTGGCAGTCCTGGGGCGTGGTCGACGACACCTGCGACGGCACCATCTCGGCGCAACTCATCGTCGCCGGTACGCGCTTCACGGCCACCGCCAGAGTGCTGTCCGGCGTGCCGGACTACGCCCCGGACCGGAGGCCCTTCTCGTCGCTCGCGGGCGATCTCGCGGACCGGGAGTTGCCGCCGGTCGACGTGTCCGAGGCAACGATCGAACAGACCGGCGCCGAGATCGCCGATCTGTTCGCGCGCGTCTTCGAGACCGCGGGCCTGATGAATCTCGACGCCGTCCGCTACAAGGCGATCCAGAGCAATATCAACGATCCGCCGCCGCCGAATTATCCGGGGTTGCCGCAGATCGACAAGCGGATGATGACCAAGGACGACGAGCCCTATGTCGACCTCACGCCGATTTTGCTGGATTCCGACAAGGTCGCGCAGCAGAGCGACGGCGTGCCGTACCTGCCATTGCCTTATTCCGCCGTCGCCATGGCGGCGCATGCCCCGCTGACGGATCTGATTACGTTGCGGGACTTCCTGCGCACCCGCAAGGATCATGTCGGACGGCTGATCCGGCCGCCCTACGGCCGCTTCTCCCAGTTCGAGGAAGCGCCGGGCAAGGTTCCCAATCCAAGCTTCCGCGATTCCCGCGTCTCGCGCGACGGCCTGCATGACATGCGCATGCCACCCTTCATGCGCGACTCCGACGAGAATGCGCTCTCGCTGACCTGGCGTGACTACGACACGCTGATGCGGTTCATCGATTTGCTGGCGGAGCAGGCGGCGGCCAACGCCGCGCCGGGCCAGCCGCCGAAGGCGTGAGGACAACAGCCATGGACAATCGATCGGGAAAGATCTTTCCGCGCAATCTCACCGCCCGCGCCGCCTATCAGGTGCCGGGCAACCCGACCGTGACGCGTCTCGAGGACGCCGTCGGCAATTGCTATCCCGGCCTCGAGGTCGACGTGCGCAATTTCGATCGGCGGTTCTTCCCGGGCCTGGTCTTCGAATTCGTCGGCCGCGACGACAACGGCGCGCCTTATGACGAGCCCCAGCGTTACGGCGCGTGGCTCAGATATGTCGACTATCTGTTCGACCCTGAACTGCAGGCGGACAATGCCGACGCAAGGCGCCTGCTGCTCGACATCGAGTTGAACGCCGGCACGCTCGGCGCCCACACCGACTGGTATCTCGAATGGGTCGAGCAGGGCGGCAAGCGCCTGTCGATGCGCCTGCACAACCCCGACAATCCGGATTATCCGCTCGACGGCCTCTACGTTTGGCGATTGCTGCGTGGGCTCGCGCCGGGCGCGCTGAAGATCGGGTTGAAGCGGCGCGGCGCTCCTGATGGCGCCGAAGTCGTTTTCGAGGGCTGGCGGCGGCACTTCACCGATCCGGTCACGGGTGTGATCAATAACGCCTATCTGCCGGGCGAATTGCTGCAGAGCCTGTGCTCGCCCTGGCAGCACGATTTTCGCGATTGCGCCTGCATGTACTGGGCCTCCAATCATCCCGACGCGGTGTTCCAGGAACTCGAGCCCGGCGAGCCGATCCTGCCGAACGATCAGGCAGCCAATCCGCTGCTCGGCAATCTGAGGGTCGACTGGCTTCGTGCGGAGCGGTCGCGCGACATATCGGCGGAGGCCGCCAACACCATCGCCAAGAACCGCCCCTACCAGTTCGATCACTTCCAGATCAATCACGAATGGCAAAACCTGAACGTCGTTCTGCACGATCACGAAATCGACTCGGTCTATGTCCCCTTGCGTGAACGGCATGCCAATCCGTACGCAAACCCTGCCGAACTCGCGCGCGAGCTGCGCGAGAAGCTCGGTCCGATGGAGATGACGCTCGCGCTCGAATATCTCTATGCGCGGTTCTCGCTGCTCTCGCCCGAGGAGGCCGCAGGATCGCATTGGCGCACGATGAAAGAGGATGTCACTTTCATCCGTGGCGGCCTGATGATCATCGCCACTTGCGAAATGCAGCACCTGCGTTGGGTCAACGAGCTCCTGTGGATGCTGCACAATGCCGGCCTTACGCCTTCCTATGAACCTGTGTTGCATCCGGCGCCACAATTGCCTGACGGCAAGGGCGGCTGGCGCGACAGCGCCTTGCGCCGCTTGACGCCTGAGACGCTGGACGCGTTCATCAACATCGAACGTCCGAGCGGTTTCCTCGACGGTGCCTATTCGCGGGTGATCGCGACCCTGCGGTCGCCGATCTATCCGGCTCATGCGATCGAGCTCGCGGAGCGGATCGACAGCGACGGCGTCGATCACTACAGCCGCTTCCGCGAGGTGGAGACTGCGCTCAAGGCCTATCAGGGCGCCGATCCGGCCTTGCCGTATCTGCGGCGCGTTGAAATCGGGACGCCCGAGCAGGCGGCCGCAGCGCTGGCGATCTACCAGGAGATCCTGCGTGACCTCGGCCAAGGCTATACCGACTATGCGCATGGCGGCATGGCGGAGGGCGCGCCGCTGGTGAACGCCGCCCGCCTGAAGATGAACGAGCTGCTGCAGGTCGGCGAGAAGCTCGCGGCCGACGGCATCGGCATTCCATTCTGGCCCCAAAAATGATCGCCGCCAGTTCCTTCGAGGCGTCGCCTGACGTCCATCTGTTCGATACAGAGTTCGGGCCGCACGCGCTGTTGGCGGACGCATCCCAGGTCTTCGCGCTGGACGAGCAGACCAGGGACGAGCTGGCGCGAGCGGCAGGACTAGGTCCCGATGCCGTGCGCGAAGTAATCGGATTGTCGCGTCCGCTTGCATCCGCGATGGAGGCCCCACGCGATCCACCGCTGCGATCGCTGTCGCTTGCGGTCGCGCAGGCCTGCAATCTCGGCTGCACCTACTGTTATGCCCAGGAGGGAAGCTTCGGCGGCAAGGCCAAGGAAATGGCATGGCGCACGGCCGAGACCTCGGTGCGCCGGCTGTTCGCGGACGCAGAGCGAGGAGACACGCTCCATATCTCGTTCCTGGGCGGCGAGCCGCTGGCGGCGCGCGAACTCCTCCGCGATGCCACCGAGCTCGCCGTGGAGCTGGGACGCGCGAAGGGCGCCAACGCTAAATTCTCGATCACCACCAACGGCACCTTGCTGCGGTCGGATGACGGCGAATTTTTCGAGCGGCACGGATTCGCTGTGACCGTCAGCCTCGACGGCGTCGGCGCGGTCCACGATCGGCTGCGGCCGTTCAAGAACGGGCGCGGCAGCTATGAGCGGGCGATCGAGAATGTGCTGCCGCTGCTCGCCATGCAGCGTCGCATGCAGATCTCCGCGCGCGTCACCGTGACTCCGGACAATCTCGATCTGCGCGAAACGCTGGACGGATTCGCCGAATTGGGATTCACCAGCGTCGGATTCTCGCCCGTGCTGCGTTCGCCCACCGGCAAGAGCGAGCTTCGCGCGTCCGACTTCCAGATCTTGCTCGCGCAGATGATTGCCTGCGGGCGCGAATTCGAGCGTCGTATGGCGCAGAGGCAGCGCTATCCCTTCGCCAACATGCACAGCGCGATGCGCGAGATCCATCGCGGGACGCATCGCCCGTATCCCTGCGGCGCGGGCGCGGGGTATTTTGGCGTATCGGCGGATGGCGATATGTTCGCGTGTCATCGCTTCGTCGATGATGCGGCCGGCGCGATGGGCCATGTCGAGACGGGCGTCGACCGGGCGCGCCAGCGGCAATGGCTCGAGGAACGTCTGGTCGATCGGCAAGAGCCGTGCCGTTCCTGCTGGGCGCGCTATCTCTGCGGCGGTGGTTGTCATCACGAGGTGATCGCCCGCGGACGGCCGGCTTGCGATTTCATCAGGGGATGGCTGGACTATTGCCTGCAGGCCTATGTGAGGCTGTCCGTTCTCCGTCCTGATTATTTCGGCGGATCGCCGGATTATTTCGGCGGATCGCCGGCTGAGGTTGTGTTCGAGGCCCCGGCGTTGTCATGACCCCCGTCACGACAGCCGAGGTTTGCGTGATCGGCGGTGGACCGGCCGGCTCTGCCTTCGCGACGCGGCTGGCGCGGCTCGGGCATGATGTCGTCCTGATCGAGCGGAGCGCGTTTCCGCGCCCGCGCATTGGCGAGGCGATGGCGCCGTCGATCTGGACCATCCTCGACCTTCTCGAGGTCCGCGACGAGGTTGCGGCAGCCGGCTTCGCGCGGGTCGAGAAATCCATCCTGCGATGGGCTGGTGGCGCGGACGAAGACGTATCGCTGCCGCCCGGCCGTTTCGGCTTGATGGTCGATCGCGGACGGTTCGACGCGCTCCTGCTCGATACGGCGAGGAAGGCCGGCGTGCGTGTCCTTCAGCCGGCGAGAGCCAAGGCGCCGCGCGTGCGCTCTGGCGGATGGGTTGTTCCCGTCGAGAGTGGCGAGGGCGCGTCGTTAATCGAGGCGCGGTTCCTCGTCGATGCGGCGGGGCGCTACTCCAACATCCGCAGGACCGAGCCGCTGCTGGGGCCGATGACGGTCGCATTGTCAGGGCATTGGCGGGATACGCCGCTGGTTCCCGGTCACAACCGCATCGAGGCGGGACAAGACTGCTGGTATTGGGGCGCGCCACGACCCGACGGCGCCTTTTGCGCCATGATCTTCGTCGATGCCGACCAATGCCGGGGCCGCCGTCGGCCCGACATCGAGGCCGACTACCGGAACAGGCTATCGGAGTCCCGGCTATTGCAGGATTGTCTACGGGGCGCGCTGGAGGGTGGAGTTCGGCTGCACGACGCCACGCCGCATCAAACCAACGCGTGCGTGACCGAAACGTCGGTCAAGGTGGGGGAGGCGAGCTTCTCGCTCGATCCGCTGTCGTCGCAGGGCGTGCAGGCGGCGATGAACTCCGGCCTTCAGGCCGCGGTCGTCGTCCACACCATCCTGACGCGACCGGAGCATGCCTCAGCCGCGATGGCGTTCTATCGAGACGCCCAAGCGGACACCGTTGCGCGCCACCGGGCGGCATCTGCGCGTCACTACGCGGCGGTCGCGAGCACAACGTCAACGGCGTTCTGGTGTGAGCGGGCCGCCAAACTGGATGTTTCGAGCGCGTCGATGCCGATGGCGCAGCTGCGAGCATTCGCCGGAAAGGCGCGCCTGTCGGGCGAGGTCCGCATCGCTGATGTTCCGATCATCGAGCGCGATCACATCATGCTGCGCAAGGGCCTGCATCATCCGGCGCTTGGACGACCGTTCGCCTATCTCGACGGGGTCGCTGTCGAGACGTTGCTGGAGCGAGTTGCGAGCAGCAATAGCCTGGACGAGCTGGGGCGGGAGTTGGCGCGGGTCACGACCCGCGAGCGCGGGCAGCGCATGGTGTCGTGGCTGGTCGGGCGCAGGATCCTTGTATCAGCGGAATGACTGATTGGTCTCAGGCGATGGACGCGTGCGGCGCCAGGATGGTGCGCGCGGCGGCAAGATCGACGCTGTCGAACCCTTCGTCGAAACGGCGATAAACCGCGTCCACCATTGCCTTGCCTTCCGCGCCACGCCCGAGCTCGCCCAGCAGGCGGGCCAAATCCACCGAGGCGCGCAGCTCCCATGACAGCGCCGCGTGATTGCGTGCGACCGCGATCGCCTTGCGCAGGCATGCCTCGCCCTCGGCGATCCGGCGCTCGGGAAGCGCAAGCAGCAGCATGCCTTCGACGCGATAGAGTTCGGCCTCGGCCCAGCGCTCGTCGGTGGCCTCGAGCAGTTCCTTGGCCTGCGCGACGACCGACAATCCCTCATTGGGCTGGCCGGCATCGAGATAGGTCTCCGCGATGAGGGTCAGCACGTAGCCCTGATACTGGCGCGCGCCGGTCGCCCACCACAGGTCGGCGGCATTCAGCATCTGCGGAAGCAATTGCTCGGGCGGAACCTCGCCGCGCCGCGCCGCGGCGAGAAAGAAGCTCGCGCCGCGCTCCATCAAGTCGAAGGACAGACGCCGGGCGAGGTGCTGCCCCTGGGTCGCCGATTCGATCACGCCGGGCCGGTCGCGCGAGAGCACGCGAAGCAAAGCGCTGTAGATCAGCGCCTGGCAGATGCTCGGCAAATGCTTCAGAGCCTCGGCGTGCGACAGAGTTTCTTGTTGGGAGGCCTCCGCCTGAACAGGCTTGCCGAGCAACCAGAGCGTGGTCGAGCGGAACGAGGCCGCGACCTCCTTGTGATCCAGTCCGAAGGCCGCGGCGAGCGGACCGTGCGCGACGGGATCGTAGAGTGAGAGCGACTGCTCGAAATGATCGAGCGCGGCAGGTTGATGTCCAAGCTGAAACTGCACGCACCCCATGCTGCGCAGCCCGATCATGATATAGTTGGTGTCGCCCTGTTGTCGCGCAAAGGTCAGCAATTCCTCGGCGATCTCGCCGGCGCGCATCGTCTCGGACCGGACGAGATGGTAGGCATAGAGGCCGGCGAGCGTCAGCAGCAGCTGCGCCGGCTCACCGACGCTTTGGCTGAGCGCATGGGCGCGCCGGAGGGCGTCGCCGGTTTCCGGCGCCGAATAGCCCTTGGTGCTGCGCAGGGCGCCTGCGCGCTGCAACTGGATCTGCAACTCGAGACGGTCGCGCTCGGTGCCTTCCGGTAGGGACTCGACGACGCGCAATCCGTCGTTCAAATAAGCGAGGGCTTCGACATTGGCCGAACGCGCTACGGCGCGTCCGCCGGCGAGCCGATAATACTCGGCCGCGCGGGCGGCGTTGCCGCCGTGCTCGTGATGCATGGCCGCGATGTCGGGCTGCGTTTCGACGATCTGCGGAAATCGCGTCTCGAGGACCCTGACGATGTTGCGATGCACGTCGCGGCGGCGTGCCCGGATCATGAGCTGATAGGCGGAATCCCGCAGCAGCGCGTGCTTGAAGGTGTAGTTGGCCTCGGGCGGATCCCCGCTGCAATGAATGATGTTTGCGTCGATCAGCTTGTCGAGCGCGTCCGTGAGGGCCGGACCGCGCACGGAGGAGACTTCTTCGAGCAGGCGGTGCGAAAATTCACGCCCGATCGCCGCACCGATCTGGGCGATGTCCTTCACCGAATTCAGCCGGTCCAGCCGCGCCAGCAGCGAGTCCTGCAACGTCGAGGGGATCGCGATCGGTGTCCGCGCCGAAACCAGCTGATAGGACTCGCTCTCCTCACGAAGCAGGCCCGATTCCATCACGGTTCTCGTCAGTTCTTCGACGAAAAGCGGCACACCGTCGGTCTTGACGATAATCTCGTCCAGAATTTTGGCCGGCAGAGCCTTTCCGCCGGCCACGCCCTGGACCATCATCGTGGTTTCTTCGCGAGGCAACGGCGGGAGCTGTACGACCGACAGGTTCGGTGCGCTTTCCCATGGCGGGTTGAATTCCGGACGGGCGGTAATCACCATGAGTACGCTCAGCGTCGGCATCGCTTCGAAGAAGCGTCCCAGCACGACCAGCGACGTCGGATCGATCCAATGCGCGTCTTCGAGCAGTGCGAGCGCGGGGGCGTGTTGCGTTCTGGCTGTGAAGAGCACGACTAGCGCAACAATCGTCCGTTCCTTCTGTTCAGCCGCGGTCAGGTCGAGCGGCGGATAGCGTCCGACAGTCGGGATCGATAGCGCGCCGGCGAGAACCGGCGCGAATTCATGCGCCTTCAGTCCATAACGCGCGATCATCGCCTCGAGCTTGTCGAGCTTTGTCGACGGCGATTCGTCGTTGAGGAATCCCGCGGTTCGCCCGATCTCGCTCAGGATCGGGTAGAGTGCATCATTCACGTGATGCGGCGAGCATTGGAAGCTGATCGCGATGTGCGGCGATGCGGCGACGTGGTCCGCAAGGGTGGCCACAATGCGCGACTTGCCAATTCCCGCCTCACCCGAGACGAGCACGATCTGTCCTTCGCCGTTCCGCGAGCGCCTCCAGCGGTCCCGCAGCAGTGCCGTTTCCTGCTCGCGGTTGACCATGGGCGAAAGCCCCTGCGATCTGGATGCCTCGAAGCGGGTGCTGGTGCGCGCATCGCGCAGGACCGACCAGACCCGGACCGGCGTTTCGAAACCTTTGAGCGCATGTACGCCGAGCGGCTGCAGATCGAAGGTCCGCCCGACCAGCCGCATGGTGGACTCTGCGATCACGACGCTGCCCGGGGCCGCCAGCGCCTGCAACCGCGCCGCCAGATTCGGCGTCTCGCCAACGACGTCCCGTTCTTGCGCAGGGCCCGGTCCGATCAGATCGCCGACCACGACGATGCCGGTGGCGATCCCGACCCGGACGGCGAGCTTGTGTCGCGCCGCGGTCTCCAGGTTTGCGACGGCGTCGACGATGTCGAGGCCCGACCGGATCGCCCGCTCGGCTTCGTCCTCATGCGCCCGCGGGAAGCCGAAATAGGCGAGGATGCCGTCGCCCATGAACCGCGCAACGAAACCGTCATAACGGGCGACCGCACCCGAACAGGCATCCTGATAGGCGCGGATCACGTCGCGCATGTCTTCCGGGTCGAGCCGCGCCGAAATCTGGGTCGAGCCCACCAGATCGCAGAACATCACCGTTAATTGACGGCGTTCGGCCTCGTCCGAAGCCGGTGCTTCGCGGAGGGCTGCGATGGCCTTCAGCAGACGCTTGCGGTTGCCGAGCGATACGCCCAATTCCACGAGGTCGGCGTCGGTAAGATCAGGCAGAACGTCGAGTCCGACTTCCGCCTCGCGAAACGCGGTCTCATACTGCTCAAGACCCAGGCCTCGCAGCCATTCCACGACGTCCATGATCGCTTCCCGCCACCAAGCTTAAGGTCTTCCAACATGTTGCAGAAGTCCAGCGGATAAGTGGTTGGGTGGCATTGGCCCAGAGCAACTCATCCGCGAAAGCCCTCTGCGGTAGGGCAAAAGGGGCTAAGCCCGTGAAAACACGGATGCATCCCGTGGTTGCGGTAAGTCCGTCGCAGCCGCGGCGACGCTAGTCGTCCATCTGGACACTGTCAGCAGAGCCCGGCGTCAGTCGAATCCGGTGTCAGTAGAGCCGCGTGCGATAGGCCTCTTCCATTGCCTTTTCGGCGGTCTCGACCCCGATGGTGGCGGTCTGCTCGGCGATGATCCGGCCCAGCGTCGGGAAGCTGTGGCGTTCAACCTGCACGGCGGGATTCCACAGCTTCGAGCGCATCAGCGCCTTGCCGCAATGGAAGTAGGCTTCCTCGACATGGACCTTCAGGCCGATGATCGGCGTGACGTTCTGCACCGTCAGCGGCGTCAGCAGGTCCGGCTCCTGTGATATTTCCGCTTTTCCGTTGACGCGCAGCGTCTCGTTGATGCCGGGCACAAGGAAGACCAGGCCGATGCCGGGCGAGGCCAGAATGTTGCCGAATGTATCTACGCGATTGTTGCCGCGCCGGTCCGGGATCAGCAGTGTCTTGTCGTCGATGACGGAGACGAAGCCCGGCGCGTCGCCGCGCGGACTGGCGTCGGCGTGGCCATTGCCATCGCTGGTGGCGACGACGAGGAACGGCGATAGCGCGATGAAGTCACGGCAGAACCTGTCGAGATGATTGAGGACCTTTTTCTCCGCAAGCGCGCTCACTTGCCCGAAGTGCGCGCGAAGATCCTCTTGCGACTTCACCGGCGGCTTGCCCGCGCCCTGGTTGCTCACAACGCACCTCCCTGTGCTGTCAGTTCTCGATCCGGCCGTCGTGTCTTCAAGAAAGACTGCGCTTGCGGCGCTCGGCGTCAAGCCAGCGCCTTCAATCCGGTGTGGCTTNGCTTGTCGCCGCGCCATTCGACAACAGAAGCCCCGACTGCAGCAGGATTTCCGCCGTTGCATTGATATCCGCCTGAATGGCGGCTTCCGCGGCGGCGGGGTCGCGCTTCTTGAGCGCGGCGAGGATGTCGTGGTGATACGAGATCATCGCGCGTCCGCCGGAGACATAAACCGCTGCGATCAGCGGGCCCATCCGCAGCCACATGTTCTCGATCATGTCGTGCAGCACGGGGAGGCCCGCGATCTCGGCGATCTTGGAGTGAAACAGACGGTTGAGCTTGATCGCCGTCACCGTGTCGCCCTTGGTCCGCGCCTCTTCGTTCTCCTCGAGGATGCGCGTCAGCAGCACCTCCGAGGTGCGGTCGATGCGCGTGGCGGCGAGCTGGGCGGCGAGACCTTCCAGGCGTAGCCGGATCATCCGGACTTCCTGCAACTGCTCGACATGCATTCGGGGAACGCGGATGTCCTTCAGCCCGCGCATCTCGAGCGCGCGCTCCTGGACCAGGCGGAGCAGGGCGTCCCGTACCGGTGTGACGCTGACGCCGAGCTGATCGGCCAGGGCCCGGATCCGCACCTTATCGTCCGGCTGCAGCTGCCCCTCGATCAGGGCAAGGGCGATCTGCGAGTACACCGTCTCGTACAGGCTGCTGCGATCGACTTGTAAAAACATATCTTTCACAAGGGGTTCCCTATCCCGCGACGACCCGTCCCGGTCACGATTCAACGCCTACCAAGCTATATCAGCCCGCCTGTTTGATAACCAGCATGCTGATATTTGATGCATCAAAATGGTCTTGACGCATCATGCATCAAATGAATACGAAGGAACTGCCGGAGATCACACATTCAAAGCCCGCGCATCAACAGGGGAGAAGGAACAAGGGTATGGTTGAGCGACAGCCGATCAGGGCGGCACTGGCCGCGTTTCTCGGGACCGCCATCGAGTGGTACGACTTCTACATCTACGGGACCGCCGCGGCCCTCGTGTTCGGCGATGTGTTCTTCGCCACCAACGATCCCTTCATGGGCGTGCTGGCATCGCTCGCGACCTTCGCTGTCGGCTTCGTGGCCCGGCCGTTCGGCGCGCTGATCTTCGGGCATCTCGGTGACAAGGTCGGCCGCAAGAAGAGCCTGATCATCACGCTCGCCGTGATGGGCATCGCGACTACGCTGATCGGTATCCTGCCGAGCTTCCATTCCGTCGGCATCATGGCCGCGGTCATGCTCGTGCTGCTGCGTCTCGTCCAGGGCATCGCCGTCGGCGGCGAGTGGGGTGGCGCGGTGCTGATTGCCACCGAGCATGCGCCGGAAAAATGGCGCACGTTCCTCGCCTCCGCGCCGCAGTACGGCAGCCCGATCGGCCTCATCCTGGCGACGCTCGCATTCCGCTCGGTGTCCGCGCTGCCGCAGCAGGACTTCCAGTCGTGGGGCTGGCGCATTCCGTTCATCCTCAGCGGCGTGCTGGTCATCGTGGCCTTCATCATCCGTGCCGGCGTGAATGAAAGCCCCGAGATGATCGCGCAGCTCAACAAGGCGCCGTCGCACGACGTCGTTCCGGTCCGCGAGGTGCTGAAGACCAAGAAGAAGGCAGTCGTGCTCGGCATCGGTCTCAGCCTGCTCGGCATCGCCGGATTCTATTTCATCACCACGCTGATGATCAGC
Source organism: Bradyrhizobium macuxiense (assembly GCF_001542415.1). Taxonomy (GTDB): domain Bacteria; phylum Pseudomonadota; class Alphaproteobacteria; order Rhizobiales; family Xanthobacteraceae; genus Bradyrhizobium; species Bradyrhizobium macuxiense. The sequence continues at coordinate 109,682 of NZ_LNCU01000032.1, read as the reverse complement.
TACACGACGACCTATCTGAACATCCAGCGCAGCCAGATCCTCGACATCATCTCCTGGGTCGGCATCGTCGAGCTCGCCTCGTTCCCGGTCGGTTCGTACATCGCCACCAAGATCGGCGAGCGGCGCCTGCTGCTGCTGACGACGGGAGCGGCCTGCCTCTGGTCGGCACCGATGATGATGCTGGTGGTGACGGGCAGCGTCGCGAACATTGCGATCGGCATCCTGGTCGCGACGTTCCTGATCGGCGCCTACTACGCGGTGATCGCCTCCTTCCTGCCGCGGGCATTTCCGGTGCGCATGCGCTACACCGGCATCTCGCTGAGCTTCCAGCTCTGCGGCGCGATCTTCGGCGGCACCACGCCGCTGGTCGGTGTCTGGCTCGCCCACGCCTACGGCGTTCAGTGGGGCCCGCTGGCCGCGTTGTTCGCGCTGATCGCGGGCGGTGCCTTCCTGTCGATCTGGTTCCTGCCGGTCGAGGATGAAGCCCCGGCCACTGACGTTGCGCTCGGCCGGGCGAACCGTTCCGCCTACGCCGCCAACGGCTAGGCCACCAAGAAGTGCTCGCGGCGGCCCCCTCGAAATGGCTGTCGCGAGCGCGTATCACAGCGTAGCTAACTCAAGTCGGATGCCGGAATGAATGATGTGGCCACCGGGAGCTATTCTCGCGCTTCGGCCGGCGATGCGCTGTCGTCGCACTGGACGCTGCTGCTGCTTGCCGAGGTCGAGGATCTGGTCGCGCGGATCTACGGTTTGTCCGGTTCGGTGACCCGGCTGTCGAGCGAGCGCGACGAAACCTTCAAATTCGCCGCTGCGACCGGCGATGCCTATGTGCTGAAGATCGCAAATCCCGTCGAGGATCCGGCGTCGTTGGCGTTTCAGGACGGCGCGCTGATGCATCTGGAGGCGACGGCGCCTGAGGTTCCGGTGCCGCGACTGATCCCGACCTTGCAAGGTGCGCGCAGCCACGATCTGCCGGTGGCGGACGGTGCGGCCCGGAAGGTGCGGCTGCTCAGCTATCTCGACGGCGACCAGCTCTATCGCCTGCCGGCATCGACTGCGCGCAACCACAATCTCGGCCGCGTGCTCGCGATCCTGGGCCAGGGGCTCGCCGGCTTCAAGGGCCGTCCGCCCGTCGGCAAGCTGCTCTGGGACATCAGCCATACGCTCGACCTTGCCGATCTCGTCAGCCATGTCGGTGCCGAACGGCAGCCACTCGTGCGTGGCGTGCTCGATGCGTTTGCGGACGTGATTCCGCAGGCGGCAGGCTCGCTGCCGCATCAGATCATTCACAACGACTTCAATCCCCACAACATCCTGATCGATGCGGCGTCGCCGCTGGAGATCGCAGGCATCATCGATTTCGGCGACATGGTGTTTGCGCCGCGGGTCAACGATCTCGCCGTCGCGCTCGCCTATCATCTGGCGAGTGACGGCTGGCAGGACCTCGCGGGCGCGATCCTGCGCGGCTACGCAACGGTGACGCGGCTCGAGGTCGACGAGATCCGCGTGCTGCCGGTGCTCATCAAGGCACGAGTGGCGATCTCGATCATCATCTCGGAATGGCGGGCGGCGAGCCGGCCCGACAACCGGGACTACATCCTGCGAAACCATCACGCTGCGTGGCAAGGCCTGCAGCGTCTGTCCGGATTGTCCGCGTCCGATCTCGAGCGGTTCGTCTCTTCCAATTGCGAGGGTTAAGCACATGGCCATGGTCAACGCCTTCACCGCCGAGGACTTTGCGCGGCTCAGTCCCGAGGAGCAGAATCTCATCGAGCGTCGGCAGCGCGTGCTCGGCACCGCCTATCGGCTGTTCTACGAGCGTCCGCTGCATATCGTGAAGGGCGAGGGCGTCTGGCTCTACGATGCCGGCGGCAACAAATATCTCGACGCCTACAACAACGTCGCCTCGATGGGACATTGCCATCCAAGGGTGGTCGAGGCGATCACGCGGCAGACCGGCATCCTCAACACCCATACGCGCTATTTGCATGAATCCATCATTTCCTATGCCGAGGCGCTGACGGCGACATTTCCTGCCGCGCTCAGCCAGGTGATGTTTGCCTGCACGGGCAGCGAGGCCAATGATCTCGCCGTGCGCATCGCGCGTCACGTCACCGGCGGCACCGGCATCATCGTCACGAGCCTCGCCTATCACGGCCTGACAAGCGCCGTTGCCGAATTCTCGCCGTCGCTCGGCGAGTTCGTGCATCTCGGCGGTCACGTCCGGGCCGTGCCGGCGCCCGATTCCTATCGCACTGCGCCGGGCGAGATGGCGGAGCGTTTCGGGCGTGATGTCCGGGCCGCGATCGCCGATCTCAAGCGGCACGGCATCAAGCCGGCGCTGCTGATCGTTGACACGATCTTTTCCAGCGATGGCGTGGTGGCCGATCCCAAGGGCTTCCTGAAGCCCGCGGTCGATGCCATCCACGAGGCCGGCGGTCTCTTCATCGCCGACGAAGTGCAGCCCGGCTTCGGCCGCACCGGCGATGCGATGTGGGGCTTCCTGCGTCATGGCGTTGCGCCCGACATGGTCACGATCGGCAAGCCGATGGGCAACGGCTATCCGATGTCCGGCGTCATTCTCCGGCCCGAGGTCGTGGCGGAGTTCGGCGAGCAGGCGCGCTATTTCAACACCTTCGGCGGCAATCCCGTGGCGGCTGCAGCGGGTATGGCCGTGCTCGATATCATCAGGGATGAAGGACTGCAGGCCAACGCGGCCGATGTGGGCACCTACATGCGCCGGGGATTGCAGCAACTCCGCCGCGATTTCCCGCAGGTCGGCGACGTGCGCGGTGCCGGCCTGTTCATCGGCGTCGAGATCGTCTCCGATCCTGCGGCGAAGACGCCGGATGCCGCAATGACGACGCGCCTTGTCAACGGGTTGCGGGAGCGCAGTGTTCTGATCAGTGCCTCGGGGCCGAACGCCAACGTGCTCAAGATCCGTCCGCCGCTGGTGTTCTCGCGCGACAACGCCGACACGCTCATCGCTGCGCTGCGCGACGTGCTTGCTTTGCTGTAGGGTTCAGGAGACGAACAAAATGCCCCAGCACGCGTCCGAGTTGCGGGTCGATGGCGATCGCCTCTGGGCTTCGCTGATGGAGATGGCCAGGATCGGGGCGACCGCGAAGGGCGGCTGTCGCCGGATCGCGTTCTCCGCGGAGGACGACGCCGCCCGCGCGTTGTTCAAGTCGTGGTGCGTGGAGGCCGGGCTCGATGTCGTGTTCGACCGCTTCGGCAACATGTTCGCGCGCCGTGCGGGACGCGAGGACGGTGCGCCCGTCGTGCTCGGCAGCCACCTCGATACGCAGCCGACCGGTGGACGGTTCGACGGCATTCTTGGTGTGCTGGCTGCGCTGGAGGCGGTGCGCTGCCTGAACGATGCCGCTGTGACGACGCGGCGTCCGCTGGTCATCGCCAACTGGACCAACGAGGAAGGCGCGATCATCCGGCCGATGATCGGATCGGAAACTTTCACGGGCGCACTGCCGCTGGCGGAGGCGCTTGCGCTGACCGATGACGCGGGGACGTCGATCAGCGAACTGCTCGCCGGAATGCAGAACGGTGCGGGACCGCTCGAAGTCGGCTTCCCGATTCACCGTTATCTCGAGCTGCATATCGAGCAGGGGCCGATCCTCGAGAACGAGGGCGGCCAGATCGGCATCGTGACCGGCGGCATCGGCTTCCGCCGCTACGTCTTCAATTTCCAGGGGCAGGAAGCCCACGCCGGCCCGACGCCGATGGAGAGCCGCAAGGATGCCATGGTGGCGGCAGCACGCGCCGTTCTGATGGCGGACACGGCCGCGCGCGGCAAGCCGGGTGCCCGCGCCACGATCGGCCAGTTGCACACGCGCTCCGGTTCGCCGAACACGGTCGCGGCCGATGTCGAGATGACGCTCGATTTGCGTCACGGCGATAATGCGGTGCTGGATGCGCTCGAGCAGGAGGTGCTGTCCGGCATCGCCCGCATGGCGTCGGATCAGGGCGTGTCGGTCAGCTGGCGCGAGGTGGCGAACTCCTCCGCGGTGCCGTTCGATGCCGAGGTCATCGCTGTCGTGGCCGATGCGGCCGGTGCGCTCGGTTATCGCAGCTCGCGCATGCTCAGCGGTGCGGGGCATGACGCCTGCCACATCGCCCGCAAATATCCTGCCGGGATGATCTTCGTGCCATCGGCGAACGGCCTCAGCCACAACGAGGCCGAATATACCGCGCCGGACGATTGCCGTGCCGGCGCCGATGTTCTGCTCCGCGCCGCGCTGCATTTCGCCGAGCCGGTCGGGCCCGCGTGATCCAGGCTGCGATCAAACGACAAAACGATTCGAGAGGATAATCTCCCGTGAGTGCCAAAAACGATACTGCCCGGACGGCCGAGATTCTTGCCGGGGTTGACGCCCTGTTCGACGAGCAGGTGCAGTTCCTGCAACAGCTCGTTCGGATTCCCTCGCAGCGCGGCGAGGAGGCGGCGGCCCAGGAGTTCATGGCGGACGCGATGGCCGGGCTCGGTCTCGAGATCGATAAATGGGTGATCGATGCCGACAGCATGCGCGATCATCCCGGCTTCTCACCGGTGTCGATCTCCTACGACAAGTCCTGGAACGTGGTCGGTACGCATCGCCCGAAGAAAGCGACCGGACGCTCGCTGATCCTCAACGGGCATATCGACGTGGTGCCGACCGGCGTCGCGACATCATGGGCCTACGGTCCCTATGAGCCCGTGATCAAGGACGACTGGATGTACGGCCGCGGCGCCGGCGACATGAAGTCGGGGCTCACGGCCAACCTGTTCGCGCTGAAGGCGCTGCACCGCCTCGGGCTGCAGCCGGCCGCAGCGGTGCATGTGCAGTCGGTGGTCGAGGAGGAGTGCACCGGTAACGGCGCGCTCGCCTGCGTCGTGCGCGGCTACACCGCCGATGCGGCCTTCATCCCGGAGCCGCTTGAGCCAAAGCTGCTACGCGGACAGATCGGTCCGATCTGGATCCGGGTCGAGGTCGCCGGCGCTCCCGGTCATGCGTCGGGCGACTTCGGCAAGGGCGCCGGCGCGATCAACAATGCCATCGAGCTGATCCAGGCGCTGAGCGAACTCGAGGTGCGCTGGAACGCGCGCAAGAGCGGCTATCCGCCGTTCCAGAACCATCCCCATCCGATCAACTTCAACGTCGGCCGCATCGAAGGCGGCGAGTGGACATCGAGCGCGCCGTCGGCCTGTGCCTTCGAGGTGCGGGTCGCGGTCTATCCCGGCCAGTCCACCGCCGACGCCTGCGCCGAGTTCGAGCAGTTCATCACTGAAGTGTCGGCGCGCAACCCGTTCCTCGCGACGCACCCGCCGAAGATCTCCTATCCCGGCTTCATGGCGGAAGGCTATCATCTGGTCGGGGCCGACGCGCAGGAGGCGGCGCTGCGCCGCAGCCATGCCGAGGTCTGGGGCGACGATCTCAAGGAGCACGCGTTCGCGGCCACCACGGATGCGCGCTTCTTCGGCCTCTACGCCGATTGCCCGACGCTGGTCTACGGGCCGTACTGCCGCAATCCTCACGCCTTCGATGAATGCGTCGATCTGGAATCGCTGCGCAAGGTGACCAAGACGCTGGCGCTGTTCATCGCCGACTGGTGCGGCCTCGAAGCGAAGGAAAGCGAGGCCCGTCACTAGGTCGTCACGATCGCAACCTTCCGCGTTCCGGGGTGCCGCCACGCGGTACCCCGCCCGCAACCTGTTGCGCACAATCGCAACGGAGTGTGTTGACGTCGTCGGGCGGAAGCCCGACATAGGCCATACCGCCGGATCCGGGTCACCGCTCAGGAGCAGGGTATGAACGCGCCGCCAAACATCGATTCCGTCGCCACGGACCCGGACAACGACGTCGTGCGCTGGCTGACGAACGAGACTCGCGAGCAGCGCTTCATCGACAATATTTTTGCCGAGCTGTGCGTGCGGCTGCAGCGCGCCGATGTTCCCATCAAGCGGGCGTCGCTTCATCTCCTGATCCAGCACCCGCAATGGCTCGGCGCCCGGATCCTGTGGGCCGACGGCACGCAGGACGCCGCGATCACGCGGGTCGACTACGATGTCAGGCAGCGGTCTGAATACATCGGCAGTCCCGTGGCGGAGATCCAGGACGGCGCCACCGAGATACGCGAGAATCTCGAACGCGATCCCGCACTTGGCCGCAAGCATGGCGTCTATGACGAGTTGCGGTCGAAGGGCCTGACGGATTATGTGGCGTGGCCGATGTACCACACGCTCGGCAAGCGGCACGCCGTGGCCTTCTCGACGGATCGGCCCGGCGGCTTCGACGATGCGCATATCGCGTACCTGTTGCGCGTGATGCCGATCCTGTCGCTGGTCAGCGAAATCCGGATGAAGAACCGGATGGCGCGGACGTTGCTCGAAACCTACGTTGGGACGCACGCGGGCGAACTCATCCTGGCCGGCGCCACGAGGCGCGGCAGCGGAACGACGGTTCATGCCGCGATCATGATCTGCGATCTGCGCGATTTCACCCGGATCTCCGACAACTGGCCGCGCGATGACGTCATTGGTCTTCTGAACGACTATTTCGACGCGATGTCGGAGCCGATTGCCCGGCACGGCGGGGAAATCCTGAAGTTCATGGGCGACGGTCTGCTCGCCATCTTCCCGCTCAGCCAGCCATCGGCCTGTGCCAACCTGCTGCATGCCGTGACCGAAGCGCGTCAGGCCATGGCCGCCCTGAACGAGAAGAGCCGCGAGAGCGGTGGTGCGCCGTTGAACTTCGGCATCGGCGTGCACGTCGGAGACGTCATGTACGGCAATATCGGGTCGCGCACACGGCTCGATTTCACCGTCATCGGCCCCGCGGTCAACATGGCCTCGCGCCTCGAAACCTTCACCAAGCAACTGGGGAAGACGGTTCTGCTGTCCCGCGCGTTCGCCGACCAGGTCGCAAACGATTTCGATCTCGAACGTGTCGGCGAATACCCGGTGCGCGGCTTCAGCGACCCGATCGAGTTGTTTGCCTATCACGGGTGAGGGCGGCGCCCTCGCGTGGCGTCGTGCGTGATCTCGACTCTATGGCGACCAGGGCGCGCTGACGATGAAACTTGGCTCATCGGCCCGGAACGGTCACGCCGGAAATAATTCGGGAGCCGAGTTGGGCAGAAAGGCGGGATCTGCAGATGCGAGAGGAGGCGAAGGGCGGATCTGCATGGACTCGAATTGATAGTATCTCTCGAGAATATCGGTATCCAGCATTTCGCGCTCCTGTGTGTAATAGCTGAAATGAGCGACGACCTCGTCGCCGATGATTTGCCCGGGCCGCTTTGTCAGCATCGGGAGAAACGCGGAGATGTGCTCCTCATCATCGACATCGAGCGGACAGAAGGCGTCACCGAGCGCGTTCCGGTCTCGGCCGAACACGCCCAGGCAATTGATCGAGAACCGTCCCATCGTCATCGTGGCGTCGGGGACGTGAAAGTCCTTGATCCGGTTGGCCTCGAGCCTGGTCAGGAAGGCGCGGTGGAGATGGACTGCAAATTCGGGGTTTTTCCAGCCGATTGTGCAGGCCGCCTGGCATGACAATGGAATCGAAGAAGAGATCTTCCCGTGGAACGACAAGAGCCAGGAGCAGATCGCGTTGTTGATCACCATCGGCGAGAACCAGATCGCGTTGGTTTGGCTTGCCGCGGCTTTCGCTGCAAAACGTCCGAAGAAGCCCTGAGGCAGGTAACAGATGTCGTCGTCGAGCTTGACGTAGAACGCGTCCGGATCGGTCATCGTGCGATAGAACTTGTTGATCGATCGGTTGTCGCCGTTTGAGTTCGGCAGCGAGACGATCTTGACCCTGGGGCCAGCCAGGGACTGGAGGTAGGTTCGGTCGGCAGGATCCCGGCAATTGTCCCAGAGATGCCATTCGGCGACCGTGTCATCGCTGAGAATATATTTGGCCAGCAAGTGAAGATATCTGCGGCGCCCGGCCGGCGTGACGGCGATCACCTTCATCATCGATCCCTTCGTCTCTCGATCGGTCCAGAGCGGCCGACCTTGGCAGTCGATGACGCGACGCTTGCGGCGACAGCGGAAGCTGACCGATCTCGCGGACACTGACCGACAAGCCGAAACATGACTTATAATTCGTTAACATCTCTCTACCTGGCGGTGACCCGGGTGGTAGCGCTGACCTGCCGCCAGGCAGGCGGCGCCGGGATCATCTCGCGCCGCATAGGGTGTGTACCTATCGACGAGGCCGATCAGGTCGCCCTGTTGGAGCGCTCGCGCGTTGCGCGGTCCGGATGATCCCGTCGTGGATCAGTTCGCTGCATATCTCCTTGAGCAGAGCCACTGTCTCGTGCGTTGCCCTGCTGATGGGCCGGCCACGCGGCACGGCGAGCACGCGTTCGGCGCGCATCCACGGCAACAGAGCCGCGGAGAGCCGGCCGGCCTCGATCTCCTGATAGATGCCGGAATAGGGCAACAGCGCGTAGCCGAGCCCGGACGCCACGATGCGCTTCATCGGCGTGCTGCTTTCCACGCGCACGAAAAAGGGAACTTCGGTGGGAAACGGCGTGCGGCTCAGCGGCAGGATGGCGCGCGGCAGGCGTTTCACGTCATTGACCGTCATCCTGCCCCGCTTGAGCAGGGGATCCTGTGGTGGGCCGATCAGAAACACCTGCTCTATTACCAGCGTCTCATAGGCCAGATGATCATTCGGCTGCGGCGCCGTGACGATCGCAAGATCGAGCTGGCCACGCAGCAGCCGGTCGCAGGCGAGCTCGGTCAGGGCCTCGCCGAGTTCGAGCTGGACGCGAGGAAAACGCTCGGCCGTGAGCCGGGCGAGGGGCGGATAGAATATCTCCGCCACGCTCGATGGCGCGCCGAGCCGCACCGTGCCGCTCGGCTCGCGGTTCTCGGTACGCACCTCGGCCTTGATGTCGTCGACCAGTCCGAGCAGCCAGCGTCCACGCTCCAGCAGCACCTTGCCCGACTCCGTCACCGCGACGCCGCGCGCGGTGCGTGTGAGCAGCGCGCCGCCGAGCTCATGCTCCAGCTCCTTGATGTGACGGCTGAGCGCGGACTGCGCGATGTTCAGCGCGCTGGCGGCAGCGCCGAAGCCGCCACGCTCGGCCACACCGATGAAATAGCGAAGCTGACGCAGGTCCATGCCGCCTCCATCTCGGAACGAGATGGGAAGCATATCAAACATATTCTTGTGAGATGTCAAAATGAGCGCATCCTCCGCCCAACAACGAGCAAGGGAAGGAAATGCTCATGGGCACCTCTGGCGAGGCGCTGCGGCGCACGTCGATCATGATCGTCGGTGGCGGGCCGGTTGGGCTCGCGATGGGGCTGTTGCTCGATCGCTTCGGCATCGACGCCATCATCGTCGAGAAGAGCCCGACCACGACCGATCATCCGAAATCGCGCGGCTGCTGGGTCCGCACCATGGAGATCTTCCGCCAATGGGGTATCGAGCAGGCGATCCGCGATCGCGGCCTGCAGGATTCCTCGGACATGTTCGTGCAGGTCGAGAGCATCGCGGGCCGCGAAATCAGCCGCTCGCGCCCGGAGCCCAATCTCGGCCAGACCCCGGCCTGGAAATCGCTGGTCGCGCAGGATGCGGTCGAGGAGGAGATCTACAAGGTCATCGAACACTCGAACCTGGTGCAGGTGCATTTCTCGACCGAATTCGTCGGCTTCGAAGAAGTCGAGGACGGCGTCGTCTGCGAGATCCGCTCGGTGGAGACCGGTCGGACCGAGCGTTGGCACGCCAGATATCTGCTCGCCTGCGACGGCGCCGGCAGTCAGACCCGGCGCAGCGCCGGCATCGATATGGTGGGACCGGCGACGCTTGCCGTGATGCTCAACGAATATTGGCGCGGCGATCTCTCGCGCTTTCCGATCACGCGTGAGGCTGCTGGTTATCAGGTCTACAGCGACCAGCCGGGCATGCCGCGGCGAGCCGGCATTCTCAACACGAACGGCCGCGATCGCTGGCTGTCGGTGATCCAGATCGGCGAGGAAAAGGATGAGCGGCCGCGGCCGTGGACGGATGCGGAGACCATCGAGATCATCCGGACTCATGCTGGAGTCCCCGACCTCGACGTGACACTGCTCAACCGCTCGATCTGGCGGATGAGCAAGCAGGTCGCCGCGCGGTTCCGCAAGGGCCGCGTGTTGGTGGTCGGCGACGCCGCGCATCGCTTTCCGCCGACCGGCGGCTTCGGCCTGAATTCGGGCGTGCAGGATGCCCACAACCTCGCCTGGAAGCTCGCTTATGTGTTGCGCGGGCTTGCCTCGGAGCAACTGCTCGAGAGCTACGATGTCGAGCGCCGCCCGGTGGCACAGTCGAACGCCGATTTCAGCTACGGCAATTTGATCCGCTTCCGCCGCCTCGACGAGGCCGTGCGTTCAGGCAATGAGGATCGCATCCGTTTCTGGGTCAACGACCTCGACAACCATCTGCACTCGATCGGCCAGGCGCTCGGCTTTTCCTACGAGGAGGGCGCAGTGGTGCCCGACGGCACGCCGCGCGGTGGTCACCTGACACGAACCTACTTTCCATCCGACCGTCCGGGCGGACGTTTTCCGCACCTCTGGCTCGACATGGCGCGCAAAACCTCGACGCTCGACTGGTTCGACAAGGAATTCACCGTCGTTACCGGGCCGCTCGGTGGCGAATGGCTGGAGGCCGGCCGTGATGTTTCCGAAAAGCTCGGCATCCCGCTCAGCCTGCAGCAATTGCCGAATGCGCACCAATCCGACGGCATCCAAATGGGTCTGCGCGGCGCCGTGGTGGTCCGGCCCGACGGCCACGTAGCCTGGCGCATGCCTTACATCCCCCAGGATCCCGCGCGCGAGCTCGCCGGCGCACTGCGAACCGTGTTGCATTAGCGATGGAGAGCGTCGAGGCCAACGGCATCTCGATCAGCTTCAAGCGCAGCGGCGAGGGACCGCCGCTGTTCCTGCTGCATGGCGCGGAAGCCGATCATTCCATGTTCGATGCGTTTGGTGCCGCGCTCCTGCGGCATTTCACCGTCATCGCCTATGACCAGCGTGATTCCGGAGCCGCGCGCAATCCGCCTGTGTCTTATGGCCTCGGCGAGCTCGCCGACGATCTCGCCGCCCTGATCGCAGTGCTCGGCTATGCGCGCGCCCATGTCTTCGGAACCTCGTTCGGCGGCGCGATCGCGCAGGTGGCTGCCGTTCGTCACCCGGCTCGGATCGATCGCCTGGTGCTCGCTTCGACCTTCCGCGTCGGCGTGCCCGTCGCCTCGATCAACCCCGAAGGCTTTCCAAGGTTTGTCGCGCTACGCGCAGGCCTGCCGGAGAGCCTGCCGGCCTTCGCCGAATATTTCTTCACGCCGAGCTATATCGCAGCCCATCCGGAAGCGCTCGCCATCTTCACCGCCAGCAAGCGTGACGCGGGACAAAAAGAGCGCCGCGGCGCAGTGCTGGCGCAGCCGATCGAGATATCGCTCGGTGCGATCAAGGCGCCCACGCTGATGTTGGCAGGAAGCGAAGACCGCCTCATTCCGTCAACGCATACGCTGTCATTGGCAGGCGAGATTCCGGGCGCCCGCAGCGCGATCATCGATGGCGTCGGCCATGTCGGCACGATCCAGGATCCGGCGGCGGTGGCGGCGCAAGTGAGGGCCTTTCTGCAGAGCGAAAACTAAAGCAAATCGTGGAGGAGGACGATCATGGCGGAGTTAGGGGAGGATCTCGTCACTGCCTATGACGGTGCGCCGCTCGATGCCCGTTACTGGACCAGTATCGCGCTCGGCATCTCGACCAGCGTCTTCGATTACTTCGACTACTTCGTGGTCGGCTTCCTCGTCGCAGTGCTGGCGCCGCAATGGCAGCTCACGTTCGGGCAGACCTCGCTGATCCTGCTGAGCGCCGGCGTCGGTGCTATCCTGGGCTCGCTGGCCTGGGGCGCGCTCGCTGACCGCTACGGCCGCAAGACGCTGCTGGTCGCCGGCGTCACGCTGTGTGCGCTGAGCTCGGGCTCGGTCTCGCTGATACCCGACGGCGCCTGGATCACCTTCGCGACGCTGCGTTTCTTCGTCGGCTTCGGTGTCGGCGCTGCCGCCTCGGTTGCCGTGCCCCTGATCGTCGAATATACGCCGACGCGTCACCGCACCCTCGTGACCAGCGCCACCGTCATCCCCGTCTCGCTCGGTATTCTCGCGGCCTCGCTGTCGGCCGCGACCCTGCTGCACCAGATCGGCTGGCGCGGCCTTGCCGCGCTTGGCTTTCTGCCGTTGTTGCCGGCGCTGTTCATCGGTCTGATCATGCCGGAATCCGTGCGCTGGCTGGTGTCGCGGGGCCGCGATGCGGAGGCACGCCGCATCGTTGCACGTGCGCTCCGGGTTGCGCCCGATGCATTGCCACCGCCACCGGCGATCGCGACAACCGCCAAGCCGCAAAGCGCGAGTTTTGCGGAACTGCTGCGCGAGCCCAGGCGGGTCTGGTTGACGCTGATCATCTGGTTCGGGGCCAGCACGGCGAATTACGGCGTGTTTCTCTGGGGCCCGACGATCGTCGCTCTGCTGATGGGCGTGTCGACGGTCGAGGTCGCTCATCTGTTCGTGATCGTTTCGCTCACCGGCATGATCGGGCGCGCCATTTTCTCCGTGCTGGCGCCGCGGATCGGGCGGCGGCGTTGCGGGGAGATCATGGGTTATGGCATCGCGTTGTCGCTCGGTGCCGCGGGACTGTTCTTCGACCGGACGCTGTTCGGTTATCCCGCCTTCGTGGTGCTCCTGGTGCCCGCAGCGTTGTTCTTCGACGGCGGCTTTTCCAACATCGCGCCGTACTCCGCCGAGATCTTTCCGGTTCGCCTGAGCGCGCGTGGCGTGGGGCTGGCGCAAGCTGCCAATGGCGTTGGCAAGATCGCAGGTCCGTTGTGTCTTGCACTGATTGCCGGCACCTCGAACCTGATCACGCCCAAGGCCACCATCGACGCCGTGACGCCGGCGTTTCTGTTCCTCGCGACATGTGGACTGGCGATCGGGCTTGCCTTCACCTTGCTTGGCGTCGAAACCCATGGCCGTCCGCTTGCGTTGGAGGGGCCGTTGCCCGGCGACAGCACGGGAACAGTTGCCGTTCAACTTGGTCGCGAGGCAGAGGGCGGCGTTGCGGCACGACCGACGCCGTCATAGCTGTTGTCCAATCGTCGTCATAACAAGAGAAGGAAGCGCACCATGCAGGACAGCATCCAGACGCGAGCGGCCTCCCGGGCCATTCCCTTCGACACAGACAAGCTTGACCGGCTGATGGAGGAGGCGGGTCTCGATGTGCTGCTCGTCACCTCCAAGCACAACGTGCAGTACATGCTCGACGTGGAGCGGGCGATCTTCTTCGACTACATGGATGCGCTTGGCATCAGCCGCTATCTGCCGGTCGTGGTCTATGCCAAGGGGGCGCTGGACAAGGCCGGCTATGTCGGCCACGGGCTCGAGACGCACCAGCGGGAGGTGGTGCGCCCCTGGGTGCCGACACTGAAGACCTCCGGCAACGGCAGCTTGGATGCGATCGCGACCGCCGTGCAAATGATCCGCGCCAACGGCGTGCCGGCCAGGCGCATTGGCGTAGAGACCGCCTTCCTGCCGATGGATGCGGGCAAGGCATTGCAGGATGCGTTTCCCAACAGCGAGATCAAGGATGCGCTGTTCGTGTTGGAGCGGCTGCGTGCGGTGAAGACGCCGGCCGAGCTCGCCAAACTGCGCGCCGCTTCCGAACGCGTGACCGAAGCGATGCTCGATGTGATTGCCCATCACGGCCCCGGCACCACCAAGCGGGAGCTGTTCGAAGCGCTGCGGGTTGCCGAGGTGAAGCGCGGGCTGACCTTCGAATATTGCCTGCTCGCCTCGGGCACCAGCCACAACCGTGCGCCGTCGGAGCAGCGCTGGGAAGAGGGGGACGTCCTCTCGCTTGATTCCGGCGGCAATTATCACGGCTATATCGGCGATCTCGCTCGCATGGCGGTGCTGGGCGAGCCGGATGCCGAGTTGAAGGACCTGCTTGCCGAAATCGATGCCGTGCAGCAGGCGGCTTTTGCCGTGATCAAGCCGGGTGCGATGGGCGGTGTGATCTATACCGCAGCCGAGCGTGCACTGAAGCAGGCGAGCCAGCGCGACAATACCGAGTTCCTGGCCCATGGCATGGGCCTGGTCAGTCACGAAGCGCCGCGGCTGACCGCCACGGGCCCCGTTCGTTACGATGCTGCCGATGCCGGCCGTCCGCTCGAACCCGGCATGGTGATCTCGGTCGAGACCACGATGAAGCATCCCAGGCGCGGCTTCATCAAGCTGGAGGACACGATCGCCGTCACTGCGAGCGGGTACGAGATGTTTGGCGAAAACGGCCGTGCGTGGAATCTCGGCGGAGTGCCGACACGCTGAGAACGACTGCATCGAGCCGCGTGCACGATCTGATGCCGCAGGCTTCACTAGCAGCATCTTTGCAGTTTTCGCCCCCGGTGTTGGCGGACATGGCGGAATGGCCGGTCGGCCGCGGCGACGTTCGGAGGCGAGTTGGCAGACGAGGGCCGTGTCCGCTAAGCGTGCCTCGTTGCTTGCGATTGCCGGCGCAGCCCGATCCGCAAGACGGCCAGCCTTGATCTCCCGGCACGGTTTCCCTGCCTGCGAGCCCCTCCAGGCCATTGCCCGGACCGGCCCTGCGGGTTAAGGCTCTGCGTGTTTGGAAACCGCGGAAACGACCATGTTTGAGGCAGCCAGGGCAGTTCTGCGACGATACATCGCGCTCGCCACCTTCCTGGGAAGCTATTTAATCCTCACGGTGGTGGGGAACCTGCTCTTCTTCTCGCCCATCGGGGATCAACTCGGCAGGCACTCGGTCCTCGGATTCTCGATCAGGAACTTCAAGACGGCGGGGACGGCGGGCTTTTGGATCCTGCTGCTTCTGCCGTTCATCGTGGCGCCCGCTGTTGTCGAAGCTGTCAGGCGCATTGCGGCGCCGTGGCTCATCCGGCACGGACAAGGCCTGCCTGAGCCATCAAGAGTTGCGTATCTTGCTCTCCTGCTCGCGTTCTATCTCTTCGCCTTGACTGCGCTCTGGCGGGCGGACGCCGTTCATCTCTTGACCCGGGCAACTACCTATGAAGATGCCCTGAGAGATCGATTTCTGCTGCTGGCCACCTTGGGTTTCTGGCCCCAGATGGTCATCAAATCAGGGCTGGTCACGCTTTCGCTGTTCGGGCTGATCCAGACTCTCACGAAGCGGGATCCTTTCTGGCTCATCATTGCAGCTTTCAACCTGGTTGCTGTCTCGGCACTCCTCATTCTCCTGAACATGAAGTGGCCGCTGGTCCTGTATTACGGCCTGAATGTGGTGGCGATCCTTCTTTATGCGAGGCGCCCGCTTGTTCCGGGGATTTCCTTCGCGGCGCTCGCGGGCACAGCTTACTTGCTCATTTCGTTCGCGCTGCTGCGCGTGGTGCCGATGCCAACGATACATGTTGAGATCGCCGATATCGGCGCTCAACCGGGCCATCCGGGCCGAGGGCGGATCGAGACAAGCATTGCACCGCCCTTGAACGAGACAAGCGTTGCACCGCCCTTGAAGGAGGCCGCAGTGATGCCGCTTCTTGCGATTTTCAATCGCATGGCACTGCCGTTTCCATTCTACTATGACGTCTTCACCGGTGAACCGGGCAAATGTGGAACCCTCGTCGACCGCATCAAGCGGAAGACAAACCCCTGTCAGCCCAGTACTCTGGTCTATCAAGAGATGTTCGCGGACCAGTTTGCCGGCATCGGTACCGCACCGCAGGCGGTTCACATCACCGGATATGCACTCTCGGGATGGGCCGGCGCGCTGATCGAAATCATGCTGGCATCCGCGATCATGGGATTATTTGCGGCGCTTTCGGAACTTCGCGGCCCCCTCGTTGATACCGCAAGCATCATCGGTGCCATGGCGGGATACTTCTTCTCTCAACTGCCGTTCGAAGGTCCGATCATCTATGATCACGGCATCCTCTGGTGTGGAATCGTGCTGGCCTTTCTTGCTGCCGCCGGCGCACTCGGCACACTTGGTTCCGGCATGAGCAGGGAACCGCGCACAAGCTGATTGCGCGCGGTTGACTCGCTCGCCGAATGGTTGCGAGACTGGCTTATGTCGAGAACAGAGAGCCGCTCCATGACAAATTCGGCCGTTCAAGAATTCTGGGATGCTGCGGCATGTGGAGAAGTCGCCTACGCCCTGGGAGACACACCGGCGGAACGCTTCGCCAATCAGTCGTTGGAGCGCTATCGGCTCGAGCCCTTTATCGAGAAGTTTGCCGCCTTCGATGAAGGCCTCAACGTCGCTGTGCTCGAGATCGGCGTCGGCATGGGCGCAGATCACGAACGCTGGGCGCGGAGCGGACCGCGCCGCCTTTGCGGGATCGATCTGACACCGCGCGCAATCGAGCTGACGTCCGAGCGCTTTGCATTGCAGGGCCTCCACTCCGAACTCCAGGTCGGAGACGCCGAGCATCTTCCTTTTGCTGATCGGACCTTCAACATGGTCTATAGCTGGGGCGTTCTTCACCACTCGAACGATACGCCGCAGGCGATCGGCGAGGTGGCACGCGTGCTGAGGCCGAACGGCTTTGCGCGCATCATGATCTACCATAAATGGTCGATTGTCGGGCTGCTGCTCTGGCTTCGTTACGGTCGGCTTTCATCGAGCCTTGAGTCGATCTACGCGAAGCACCTCGAAAGTCCTGATACGAAGGCCTACTCCAAGAGTGAGGCCACGGCCATGTTTGAAGCCGCTGGACTGAAGATTGTCGCGATGGATGTCGAGCTCAGCCCCGGCGATCTCCTTGCCGGAGGCGCAGGACAACGTCACAAGGGTCGGCTCCTCTCGACGCTTCGCCGACTGTGGCCGCGCCGCCTGCTGCGCCTTTTGGCGCGCCCACTCGGTCTGTATCTCATGATCTGGGCGGTACGACCGGCGAACGTGCGCGCGGGTTCGTAAACCTTGGTGGGCCCCGGCAGGACTCGAACCTGCAACCAGACCGTTATGAGCGACCGGATAAGTGCTGGGTTCGTTGATTTTGCCTTGTTTTCGTTTGCTTTTGATCGCGTTTGTTACGCTTTGGCGAGGTCGTTTCTGGTGCGAAACCGGTGCGGCGCTGCTCCGGCTTTCGGTTGCCAGCCAGCGATTAGTCAGCTGTCAAAACGTCTCGGTAATCTTGCTCAGGCGAGGCGGACGATCCGGGTCAAATCCAAAGGCGCGCGCCGTCTGCTCGATCATTCGGTAGGCTGGAACGAGCATGGTGATCGGGTCGGTGGCGGGGTCGTCTTCGGCCAACCAGGGCAACGAGCCATGCGGTCCGCCGCATAGATGCAGCGCGATCTTTTGCTCGTGCAATTCTTCTGCCAGCGCGTCCACGGTGGCCGCCGTTTCATCCCTGAGGCGCATCATGACAACCGGCGTGCGCGATGATAACGCGGCGCGCGGCCCATGCTGCAGCTCGGCGGCGCTCAGACCAATGGAAGGCAGGCGCAGGATCTCCGAAAGTTTGAGCGCGATCTCCCGCGCCGAGCCCAGGCCCAGGCCCCGAGCCGCCACAAACACAGCTGACGCCTTGGCGAGATCACCGGCAATCTCGGACCAGTCGAGCGCCAGCGCGCGATGCAGGCGTTCGGGCAGCCTGTCGAGGGCCGACCGCAGCGCAAGATCTTCCGCCAGCTCGGCAACAAGTCCGGCGCTAACGGCCATCGAGCCGATCACGGTCTTGGTCGCCGCTACGGAGTGCTCTTGGCCGGCTTCGATCGGAACGACGAACTCCGCTTCGTCAGCCACCGGCGACGACGTCGCATTAACGATGGCCATTGTGCGCGCGCCCGCGGCGCGCGCCGATCTTGTCGCCGCGACAAGATCCGGGCTGCGCCCGGATTGCGAGATCACGATGAACAGCGCATGGCGTAGCATCAAGGGCGTACGAAACGCCGTGATCACCGAAGGAGCGCTGGCTGAAACGGGAAGGCGAAGCCGCGTTTCGACAAGGTATCTTAGGAAAACCCCGGCATGCCCGGAGCTTCCCCGGCCGCACACGACGCACAGGGGGGCGGAGCCAATCCGAATTCGCCGTACGATGTCGCGCGTGGCGGGGCGGCTACGAAGAATGTTGGCGACAACATCCGCGCTTTCCCCAATTTCGCTCGCCATCGCGGATGTTGTCACGGCTCCACCGCTCCGCCTCGCTTGCGCGCCGCCGCTCTCTCGAGGCGCCGGTCACCATCCCTGGCGAGCTCGGCAAACACGCGGCGAAGGTTGCCGTCACAGTTCTGCAGAACGGTCTCGGCATCAACCCTGTCGACGCCCAACGCCAGAAGGCTTGCCGTCTTGATGTCTCCCTTGGCCTGCTCAAGCGATCGTGCCGCGTGCGACGGATCGCAATGCGCGATTTGCGCCACCATGGCCTCGGCGCGCCGCTTCAGCTTGGCATTGGTCGGCTGCATGTTCACCATCATGCCGCGGTACACCCGGCCAAGGCGCAGCATGATTCCTGATGAGATCAGATTGAGAACAACCTTCTGCGCGGTGCCGGCCTTCATCCGCGTGGAGCCGGCGACCAGCTCGCGGCCGGTCTCGATCAAGATCGGAAACCTTGCCGCTGCCAGCAGTGCGGTGCCGGGATTGTTGGCGACACCGATCGTCACTGCATCAAAAGAGCCTGCCTGTTGCAGGGCCGCGACCGTGAATGGCGTTGTTCCACTGGCGGCAACGGCGATCACCACGTCGTGCGGTGTGAGTCGTGTCGCATTGATCTGCGTGATCGCGTCATCGACATCGTCCTCCGCGCCCTCGATGCTGGTGACGAACGCGCTGTCTCCGCCGGCGACGATGAAGCGGACGCGGTCGTTGGGCCAGGCGAAGGTCGGCATCAGCTCTGCACCGTCCTGGACCGCCACGCGGCCCGAGGTCCCGGCGCCGACATACACAATGCGTCCGTGATCGCCCAACGCCGCCTTGGCCGCTTCCGTCGCCGCAGCGATCGCGGGCAGGGCATGGCCGATCGCCGCGACCGCCGCGAGCTGGCCCTCCCACATCGCTTCCATCGCTGACGTCAGCGGCCATGCATCAAGATCGGCAAAGCGGGGATCGACCTCTTCTGTGGCCACATAGTTGATCCACGCGCCCTCAATCCCGGAACTTTGGAACCTGCTCATGGTCGGCCTCTCTTTTAAGCTGGTCCAAGCCGTCCTCGCGCCGGCCTGAGCTCGCTTCATCAAGCACCCTGCCGTTTTCGTCCTTTCCGGGACCGACAGCGGGTTCCGCCGCCATCGACGCCGAGATACGTGGTACCTTTCGTTTCCATGGAAAGCTAACGCAAGGGTTTCGTTCGGGGTCCTGCCAAAGCCCTGAGTGTACATATGGAGCCTTGTGCAGGGCTCGCCTCACGAGTCCGTGACTGCCATTCTCGGGATGAACACTGATGGGCCACGCTGGGTCTTCCGTTTCTCTCACGATTGCCGCGCAGCAGATCTTCGATGGTACCGACATGCGCGGGCCTGGGTCGGTCAGGATCTCGCAGGGGCGGGTTGAAAGCATCAGCTTCGGCGAGACGGAGGCGCGCGCCTCAATCCACCTTCCCGCAGACGCGATCCTTGCGCCCGGACTTATCGACATCCAGGTGAATGGAGGTGGGGGCGTTCTTCTTAACGACCAGCCAACGGAGGCCGGCGTTCGACACATCGTCGACGCGCACCGCAAGGAGGGAACCACGGGCTGCTTGCCGACCCTCATCACCGATCGCAGCGAGGTCATCGGGCGGTTGGCTGCAGCCGCCCAGGCTTGTCTGAACATTCCCGGCGTGCTCGGCTTCCATCTGGAAGGGCCGGCGCTCAACAGGTCTCGCAGAGGCATTCATCCGGAAGCCGAGATACGCGTGCCTGATCGGCGCGATCTCGTCGCGATCAAGAGTTTTGGGGGCCGCGGCCGCTCCATTGTGACCTTGGCCCCGGAATGCGTGCCCGCGTCCATGATCGATGAATTGATCGGCGCCGGATTGCGTATCGCGGCCGGCCACAGCGACGCCACCGCAGCCGAAATCAGGCGGGCGGTCGATCGCGGTGTCTCGGGGGTGACTCATCTGTTCAATGCCATGTCGCAGCTGAACGCCCGGGAGCCGGGCTTGGTGGGCGCCGCGCTTGAGGATGACCGGCTGCTTGCAGGGATCATCTGCGACGGCATCCACGTTGACCGCGCCGGTTTGCGTGTTGCCTTCCGCTGCAAGGGACGCGATCGATTGATGCTGGTCACCGACGCCATGCCATTGGCGGGCACGAACGACCGGCAATTCATGCTGCAAGGAAGGCAGATCACGTTGCACGAAAATCGCCTGACTGGCCCCGATGGCACGCTCGCGGGCGCTCACCTCACCATGATCGAGGCGGTGCGCAACGCTGTTGCGCTGATCGGAATCTCCCTTGTCGATGCCCTCATCATGGCCTCTCGGACACCCGCGGCATTTTTGGGCCTTGAGTCCGAGCTTGGACGGATCGCGCCTGGATACCGCGCGAACCTTGTCGCCTTCAATCCGAACTTTGAAGTCGTCGGAACATGGATAGGCGGTGTCGGCTCGATCGGCGAGGCGCGCGAGGCTTCGCACAGAGGATACGAGGCTTCTCACAGGGGATAGATGCGCAACCATCCCGTCATCGTGCAAAAATATGGCGGTGTCTGTCTTGAAACACCGGCGAAAATTCGCGCAGTTGCGCGCAGTCTTGCCGACCTGCATGGCCGTGGTCATCGTGTCGTGGCGATCGTCTCCGCCATGGGCACGACGACCGACCAA
Source organism: Bradyrhizobium macuxiense (assembly GCF_001542415.1). GTDB lineage: Bacteria > Pseudomonadota > Alphaproteobacteria > Rhizobiales > Xanthobacteraceae > Bradyrhizobium > Bradyrhizobium macuxiense. Next base: position 88,893 of record NZ_LNCU01000032.1, on the reverse strand, counting down.
TTGATCCAGATGGCTTATCAGGTAAGCCCGACGCCCAATCGCCGTGAACTCGACATGCTGCTGACGACCGGCGAGCGCATCAGCATGTCCCTGATGAGCATGGCGCTTTCCGATCTCGGCGTGCCCGCGATCAGCTTCACCGGCAGCCAGGCCGGCGTTATGACCGACGACTCCCATTCCTCGGCCCGCATTCTGGATGTACGGCCCATCCGCGTGCGTGAGGAACTTGATCGCGGGCGCGTTGTGGTGCTGGCAGGATTTCAGGGCGTGAATCCGGCGACCAGGGAAATCACCACACTCGGCCGGGGCGGCAGCGACACCACGGCCGTTGCGATGGCCGCGGCGCTGAAAGCCGAGCGCTGTGAAATCATCAAAGAGGTCGACGGAATTTGTTCGGCCGATCCGCGCGTCGTGCCGGATGCAAAGCCCCTGCGGCGAGTGGACTTCGCATCCCTGTCCGAAATGTGCTTCTGGGGTGCAAAGATCCTGCATTTTCGCAGCGTAGAGCTGGCGCAAAGTCAGGATGTGCCTCTGGTCATCAAGCGGTGGGGTGGGGTTGAGCATGGCACGCGAGTGATGAAAGAGGTTACAGGCATGGAAAACGGAAAGGTACTGGCCGTCAACTCGATGGCTCGCATTGAGCATGTGGAGATAGATTCCAAGGATCTCAATCACGGCTTCGAGAAATTCGCGCAGCATCTCAAGAAAAATAGCCTGTCCTGGCCGCAGCTCCTCGCCTCGAGCTTCACCGCGGGAAAAACCAGCATGACCGTGGCCTGTGATTCGGAGTGGCTCGACGCACTGTTGCGCACGCTGGAGCGCAGCAAGGATCTGCGCAAGCATGGCGAGGCTTCAAGCTCCGTGAGCCTCTCCTGCTTCGGCGGCGTTTCGTCGGAATTGCCGTTCAGGGCGTTGCAAGTTCTCGAACATCACGGGATTGTCCCCGACAAATACGTGTTGTCACCGCATTCGGTCAGTTTGTTTGTCCCTGTGGAGAGCCGGGAGGCCGCGGTCAAGGCGTTGCATTCGCTGGTCCAGCAAGCATAGGTTCGAGGAGCGGCAGGGTTGATCCCAATGAGCTACTACTACTGAAAGCACTGGTGGGCCCGGCAGGACTCGAACCTGCAACCAGACCGTTATGAGCGGCCGGCTCTAACCATTGAGCTACAGGCCCCGCCGCCTGCGGGCCGCGTGGGGCGGCCGGGAGCGGTGCGGGGCTCCGTTTACAGGCTGCGCCGGGTTTCGGCAATGCCACCCTTGATCCGCCCGTGGCGGCCATACGCGGCTCAATCGACCGATACGCCGGCAAACTCCACAACCTTGCGCCATTTGTCGGTCTCGTCGGCGACGAGCTTGCCGAATTCGGCTGGGGTCATCGGCTTCGGGATGCCGCCGACCTCGGCGAGGCGCGCTACGAGCTTCGGGTCCTTCAAGGCTTCGCCGACCGCCTTGTTGATGAGATCGACGATTTCCGGCGGCGTGCCCTTCGGCGCCGATATGCCGTAGAAGCCGACCGCCTCGAAGCCCGGCACCGTCTCGGCGATCGCCGGCACGTCGGGGACGCCAGGCCAGCGCTGCGGCGACGTGACGCCGAGCGCGCGGACGCTGCCGCCGCGCGACTGCTCCAGAGCCGACGGCAGATTGTCGAAGATCAGCTGCACCTTGTTGGAGATGATATCGGGGAATGCAATCGCCGATCCCCGATACGGCACGTGCTGCATGTCGCACCCGGTCATCGCCTTGAACAGCTCGGCCGACATGTGCACCGAAGTGCCGTTGCCGGACGAGGCATAGGCGAGCTTGCCGGGATTGGCCTTGCAGTAGTCGATGAACTCCTGGACGGTCTTCACCGGAAGCGCGTTGGTGACCACCAGCATGTTGGTGAGCTGCATGATGCTCGCGACCGGCGTGGTGTCGCGCAGGAAGTCGTAAGGCAGCTTCTTGTAGAGCGAAGCGGAGATCGCATTGTTCGGCGCGACGAACAGCAGCGTGTAGCCGTCCGCCGGCGAGTTGATCGCGGCCGCGGCTGCGATGTTGCCGCCGGAGCCGGCACGGTTCTCGACCACGAATTGCTGGCCGAAATGATCCGACAACCACTGGCCCATGATGCGTGCGACGATGTCGACCGGGCCGCCGGCGGCAAAGCCGATCAGCCAGCGCACCGGGCGGTTCGGGTAGTCGGACGCGGAGGAGGGGGCGACGGTGGCGAGGCCGCAAACCAAACCTAGCAACGCAGCGCGCACGAACCGGATCATTGTTTCCCCCTGTCATTTTCTTGTGAGCATTGCCGTCATGGTTTCACAAATCGCTGCCTTTGCCTATGACATCAGCCGTGCGACGATAGTCTGCCCCGCATCGAATGCCGCTTGAGGCCCGACATGAAATTCGCCGTTATGATTTGCGCCGGTGCGTTGTTGTTTGCGGGCGGCGCGGTGGCACAAGAAGGGGGCAAGGTCGTGTCGAAGACAACGATCAGTTTCGCCACGGCGACGCCGGGCGGTGGCTTTCCGCTGTATGGCAACGCGTTTGCCGAAGTCATGAACGCCGCCGACCCGACGCTGTCGATCGAGCCGCGCAACACCAAGGGCTCCAACGAGAACATTCCGCTGCTGGAGGCTGGTACGGTCGACATCGCAACCGTTGCGGGCGAACCGGCTTATGAAGCCTTCAAGGGCATCGGCCGGCCGCCGGCGACGAAGCTGAGGATCCTCACTGCGATGTATTCGAGCCCGGGCATGTTCGTGGTCCGCGCCGACGGCCCCTACAAGACGATCCGGGATCTGGTCGGCCAGCCTGTTGCTTTCGGTGCCAGGGGCTCCGGTCTGCCGATCCTGTCGCGTTACATCCTCGACGGCATCGGGCTGAAGCAGGACGAGGACTTCAAGTCGATCTATCTCGATCGCGCCGGCGATGGTCCTGCGATGGTGCAGGACGGCCGCGCCGCCGCGCTGTGGGGCGCCGGCATCGGCTGGCCCGGTTTCACCAAGATGGCCGAAAGTGCGACGGGCGCGCGGTTCATCGCGCCTGATGCCGACCAGATCGCGAAAATCCTCGCCAAGCACAGTTTCCTCAAGCCGCTGACAGTGCCGGCAGGCAGCTATCCGAAGCAGACGGAGGCGATCGCCTCGGTCGGCTCCTGGAGCTACATCCTCGTGCGCGACAGCCTGCCCGACGATGTCGCCTACCGGCTGGCGAAGACGCTGCATGGGGTCGAGGCGACCTTCTGCAAGAAGCTCGCGCAGGCCTGCGAAACCACGGCGGCGAACACCGTCGCCGCCGCGCCTGATGTCAACCTGATTCATCCCGGCGTGCTGAAGTATTTTAGAGAGGTCGGGGTAGCGAAATGACGAAGTGAAAAGGGCGAATAGTGAGTAGCGAATAGCGAATGGTTTTGTACGTTCGTCACTCACCGCCCCGCTATTCGCCATTCACTATTCGCCATTCGCCGTCCTATTTCTTCACCAGCGGGCACGCCGGATCCGGCGGGCCGAACGCGTCCGCGCCGGAGATCTTCGCCAGGATCTTGTAATAGTCCCACGGATATTTCGATTCCGCCGGTGTCTTGACCTGCACCAGCCAGAGATCGTGCACCATCAGATTGTCCTCGCGCAGCTTGCCGTTGCGTGCGAAGAAATCCTCGACCGGCGTCTCGCGCATCTTGGCCGCGACCTTCAGCGGTTCGTCGGTGCCGGTCGCCTTGACGGCGTTGAGATAGGCCATCACGGAGGAATAGACGCCGGCCTGCCACATCGTCGGCATCCGGTTCATCTTGGCGAAATAGCGCTTCGACCATTCGCGGGTCTTGTCGTCCATGTCCCAGTAGAACGAGGTGGTCAGCAACAGCCCCTGCGCCGCAGGCAGGCCGAGCGAATGGACATCGGTGATCAGCGCGAGCAGCGCCGCCATCTGCTGTCCGCCCTTGATGACGCCGAATTCAGCGGCGGTCTTGATCTCGTTGGTGTTGTTCGGCGGCCCGCCGGCGATGCCGATGACCTTCGCCTTCGAGGCCTGCGCCTGCAGGATGAAGGACGACAGATCGGGCGTCGCAAAAGGCGGTCGCACCGAGCCCAGCACCTTGCCGCCGTTCTTCGTCACCACGGCGGAGGCGTCCTTCTCCAGCGAGTGGCCGAACGCGTAGTCGTCGGTGATGAAGAACCAGCTGTCGCCACCGCGCTTCACCACTTCCTGGGCGGTGCCGACCGCGAGCGCCCTGGTGTCGAACACCCACTGCATCGCGTAGGGCGAGCAGAACTTGCCGTGGAAATCGGTCGCGCCGGTCGAGTGCGTGATGAACAGCTTCTTCTTCTCGTTGGCGATGTTCTGCACCGCGAGCCCGACCGCGGACACCGGCACGTCGACGATGAGGTCGACCTGATCGACGTCATACCAGCGCCGCGCGATGGTCGAGCCGACGTCGGGCTTGAGCTGATGGTCGCCGACAATCACCGTGATCGGCTTGCCCAGCACGCTGCCGCCGAAATCGTCGACCGCCATCTGCGCGGCGGTGACGGAGCCCTGTCCGGTCGGCGTTGAGGCCGGGCCGTTCATGTCGGTGAGCACGCCGATCTTGACCACGTCGTCGGAAATTTGCGCCATCGCGGCGGACGAGGCCAGCAGCGCGGCTGCGAGCGTCCCGAACATGGATAGTCTTCTGGCGATCATCCTGTTTCCCTCCCTGAAGTGGCGCATTGGCCATTATTGCTTGTGCCGGGGCTTTGCCGTCCGGTCATATTGGTTTCTTTTGCAACTATTTTGGGGTCGGCGTCAACGCGCCTTCGGTCTAATGGCGGGCGTCCAGACTGGTTCAAGGCGGTTTCTTTCGGCTCAGATTCAGTCCATAGCGGGCCATGGTCACCGTCCAGCGATTGCCGGCTTTGCTCACCCCGCTCGATGTGGCGCGTGCCGCCACCCTGCGCGGCGTCGCGCCGATCGAGCCGACCGAGCTGCCGCTGGCAGAGGCCTTGCGCTGCATCGCCGCCGAGATGCCGGCCTTGCGCGCGCATCCGCCGCGCGACGTCGCGGCCAATGACGGCTGGGCGATGCGCGCCAATGATTTGGTCGGTGCGACCTCTTACGCGCCATTGCCGCTGACCGCGCTTCCGCTCTGGATCGAGGCTGGTCAGGCCATGCCTGACGGCACCGACTGCGTGGTCGATGCCGACGCGGTCGACGCCTCCGGTCCGCTTGCGCAGGTGCTTGCAGAAGCTATCCCGGGGCAGGGCGTCCGGCGCGCCGGCAGCGATATTGCCCAAGGGCGTGCGTTGCTGGAGGCAGGACAGCCCGTGCAGTCGCGCGACCTCCTGCTCGCGCGCACGATCGGACTGGAGACGCTGTGCGTGCGGCGGCCGCGGATTCGCATCGTCAATTGCCCCGGGGGCCAGATGACGACGCAGTTCATCGCAGAGGCCGCGCGCCTCGCGGGTGACGAAATTGTCTGCGCCGAGGCGCCGGGGCGCGATGCTGCGGCGATCGCGGGCGTGCTCGATGCGGGCGGCTGCGATTTGCTCATCACCATCGGCGGCACCGGCGTCGGCCGCAGCGATACGACGGTGAACGCGCTCGCCGGGCGTGGCAAGGTGATCGCGCACGGCATCGCCCTGCAGCCCGCGCGCACCACAGCGGTGGGGCGGATCGACGCGACGCCGGTCGTAGCTTTGCCGGGCGCGCCGGATCAGGCCTTCGCGGCGTGGTGGGCCGTCGTGGTTCCCGTGCTCGATCGCCTGTCGGGACGGCGTCCGCGCGAGACGCTTGCGCTGCCGCTGGCGCGCAAGATCGCATCCAGCGTCGGGATTGCCGAGGTCGCGCTGCTCACGCGCCAGCGGAGCGCCTGGGCGACGCTTGCGATCGGGGACCTGTCGCTCGACGCGATCGGACGTGCCGAGGCGGTACTGATCGTGCCCGGCGCCGCGGAGGGATTTGCTGCGGGCACGCCGGTCGATGCCTATATGTTGCGGGAGTGAGTTCCCGAGATGACCAGCACCTCTGCGCCGAAGCCCAATCCATCCGTCGATCAGGACCAGTTCCTGACCATCCTGTCGCGTGAGGACGCGCTCGCGCGCTTCGAGGCCGTGCTGTTTCCGCGCGCGGTCGCTCGCGAAGCCCGGTCGCTTGCCGCTGCGCTCGGCTCTGCGCTGGCGGAGGACGTGGTCGCGCCGATCGACGTGCCGCCGTTCGACCGCTCCAATGTCGATGGCTTTGCGGTGCGCTCCGCCGATCTCGCGGGCGCCGGTGAAGCGGCGCCGGTCCGTCTGGTGCTGAATGACGAGGTCATTGCCTGCGGCACCGCGCCGACGCGGCTGGTGCTGTCGGGCAGCGCGACAGCGATTGCGACCGGCGGCCCGGTGCCGCGCGGCGCTGATGCCATTGTGATGGTCGAGCACACCCAGCCTGCGAGAGCACGCGCGATCGAGGTGCGGCGTGCCGCATCGCCCGGACAATTCGTCTCCTATGCCGGCTCCGATATCGCGCGCGGTGAGGCGCTGCTGCGCGCCGGCACGATCATCGGCTCGCGCGAGATCGGCATGCTCGCGGCCTGCGGAATCGCCGAGGTTCAGGTGGCGCGGCGGCCGCGGGTCGCAATCCTCTCGACCGGTGACGAACTGGTGCAGCCCGGCGAGACGCTGCGGGCCGCCGCGATCTACGACACCAACGGCGCGATCGTCACGGCGGCGATTGCCGAGAACGGCGGCGACGCGCGTTTCCTCGGCGCGATCGCCGACGACGAGGCCGCGCTCGAGGCCGCTATGCGCAAGGCGCTTGCGGAAAGCGACATGCTGGTGCTGTCGGGCGGCACGTCCAAGGGGGCGGGCGACGTCTCGCACCGGATCATCGCCCGGCTCGGCAAGCCCGGGATCATCGCGCATGGCGTGGCGCTGAAGCCGGGCAAGCCGCTGTGCCTCGCGGTCTGCGACGGCAAGCCGGTGATCATCCTGCCGGGTTTTCCGACCTCGGCAATGTTCACGTTCCACGACATGATCGTGCCGGTGTTGCGGCGGATGGCCGGCCTGCCGCCGCGCTCGGATGCCAGGGTGAGCGCGAAGGTGCCGGTACGTATCGCCTCCGAGCTTGGGCGTACCGAGTTCGTGATGGTCTCGCTGGTCGAAGGTGCCGACGGCCTGATCGCCTATCCCAGCGGCAAGGGCTCGGGCGCGATTACATCCTTCGCGCAGGCCGATGGTTTCCTGAAAATTGAGGCGCTCGCCGACCAGATGCTGGCAGGCGCCGACGCCGAAGTGACGTTGTTCACGCCGCATGTGCGGGTGCCGGATCTCGTCATCGTCGGCAGCCATTGCACCGGGCTCGATCTCGTCACCGCGGCGCTGGCGCATGCCGGCCTCACCGTACGTTCGATCGCGGTCGGCAGTCTCGGCGGGCTCGCAGCGGCCAAGCGCGGCGAATGCGATCTTGCGCCGATCCATTTGTTCGACGACAAGACCGAGACCTACAACGCGCCGTATCTCGCCGATGGCCTCGAGCTGGTGCCGGGCTGGCGGCGGATGCAAGGCATCGTGTTCCGCAGCGGCGATACGCGCTTCGAGGGCTTGAGCGCGCAGGAGGCGGTGCGGGCCGCGCTCGCCGATCCCGCCTGCATCATGGTCAACCGCAACCAAGGCGCCGGCACACGCATCCTGATCGACCGGCTGCTCGGCGGCAGCAGGCCTGATGGTTACTGGAATCAGCCGCGCTCGCACAACGCGGTCGCGGCCGCCGTGGCGCAGCATCGCGCCGATTGGGGCATGACCATCGCGCCGATCGCCCATGCGTCCGGACTCGGTTTTATTCCGCTCGCCGAAGAGCATTATGATTTCGCGCTGGTGACAGTGCGCAAGACGCGGCCCGCGGTGCAGGCGTTCCTCGACGCATTGGCGTCGGAAGAGAGCCGTGCGGCGCTGGCAAAGGCGGGCTTCAGGCCAGCATAGCCGGACGCTGTCTCGCCGCGCGACAACAGGATCTGGGGCGGGGAAACGATGGCAAGGCCTCTCTCGGTTGCGATCGTCGGTGCCGGCATGGGCGGGCTTGCGACCGCCGCGGCGCTCCGCCGTGTCGGCATTGACGTCACGGTCTACGAGCAGGCCACGCAGTTCGCGCGCATCGGTGCCGGCATCCAGATCGGCTGCAATGCGATGAAAGTGTTGCGCAAGCTCGGGCTGGAGCAGCGGTTGCGCGGCGGCTCCTTCTATCCGCGCTCCTGGAACAACCGCGACTGGCGGAGCGGCGACGTCAAGTTCGACATGATCTTCGGCGAGAGCGCCGAGGAGAAGTTCGGCGCTCCCTATCTGCTGGCGCATCGCGGCGATCTGCATGCGGCGCTCGCAAGCGCCGTGCCGGATCAATGCGTCAGGCTCGGCCACAAGCTCACCGGGCTTGATCAGACCAGCGATGGCGTACGGCTCGCCTTCGCCAATGGCGCGACCGTCGTTGCCGACGCCGTCGTTGCCGCTGACGGCGTGCATTCGACGGTGCGCGACATCCTGTTCTCGACGGCGCCGGTGAAATTCACCGGGCGCATCGCCTACCGTACGACCTATCCGGCCGCGCTGCTCGGCGACAACAGGATTGACGACTGCACCAAATGGTGGGGCGAGGACCGCCACATCGTGATCTATTACGTCAAGCCGGACCGCAGCGAGGTCTATTTCGTGACCAGCCAGCCCGAGCCCGACTTCAGGATCGAGTCCTGGTCGACGAAGGGCGACGTGACGGAGTTACGCAAATCCTTCGACGGCTTTCATCCCCAGGTCATCCAGGTGCTGGCCGCGTGCCCCGACGTGCACAAATGGGCGATCATGGATCGCGACGCCCTGCCGCGCTGGGCGGCCGGCAACGTGACCCTGCTCGGCGACGCCTGCCATCCGATGACGCCCTATATGGCGCAGGGCGCCGCGATGGCGATCGAGGACGCCGCGGTGCTGTCGCGCTGCCTCGATGGCGTTGCCCGGGACGGCGTGGCTGACGCATTTCGCCGTTTCGAGGCAACGCGCAAGGAGCGCACGACTGAGGTGCAGGAAACCTCGCGGGCCAACACCTGGCTGCGCGGCAAGACCAATGCCGACTGGGTCTACGGCTACGATGCATGGACCGTTCCGCTGGCGGTGTGAGGGGACGCGGCAACGTTCGGGTTAGGCTCGGCTTCGTCAAACAGCGCGGTGTCATCACCCCGTGCGGGTGATCCAGTATTCCAGAGAGGCCAATGCGTGAGCCGAGAGGCCGCGGCGTACTGGATCGCCCGGTCCCGTCTACGCCAAGGCTTCGACGCGGCTTGCGGTCTCTGGCGCGCCGAAGCTTTAGCGGAGGCGGCAAGCCGGGCGATGACAGTTGTGGGGCTCTCTCCAGTCGTCGTCCCTGCGAAAGCAGGGACCCATACTCCGCGGCTTGTGTTGTGAAGGGGACTCGTCGTTCCTGCATCGCTCAGGAATGAACTTCGGTGGTTATGGGTCCCTGCTTTCGCAGGGACGACACGGAGTGTGTTGCGCCGCCGGTGAGACAAACATCTGCATTCTCGCGACATCATTTGTCCGAGCTTTGCATTTCGTTGTCCCCTCCTAGGAGCAGAGGGCGCAGGGAAAGCCGGGTGCCGATCGCACCCATGGGCCCCGAGCAATGGTAGAAAGCTCGGGGGTAGGACCACAG
>NZ_LNCU01000032.1:29201-79213 GCF_001542415.1 Bradyrhizobium macuxiense | reverse complement strand
GACCACAGGTGTAACCGGAGCAATCCGGCTTTCCCTGCGCGATGGTTTACGGCTTATACGTACTCTCCCCGGTGAGACTGGGCTCTTTTGTCACCGTCCTCCGCAAAAACGCTCTCGCGTTTTGTGGGGAGACACCTGCCATTAGGGCGTCAGGCCTGCACGACTTCGCCGTCCGCCTTGCACGTGCTCGTCAGTCACACGCCCGGAGTCCACCGCATCTCACCGCAACACCCGTGACGATCGCGACGCGCCCCTCAATCGGGTGAGACAGGCAATTCATACATCAAATCGCAATTCCGAAAAACAGAAATATTTTGCGCATGAGGGCTTGACGGGTTTTCCTGAGTTGCCCGTCGCGGCCGTTTGTCGCACGTTGGCGTGGATGGTAACCGGAACGCATGCCCCATCCGACGTCGCTCGTCTGATTCGGTCATGCTTGATTGGCGAGATGGCCCTTATTCGCTCCTCGCATGGTTCGAACGCGACATCGATCGCGAAGCGCATTGGCGGCCGTGTTCAACTCAGTGCCGGACGGTTACCTCCACGAACTCTTGTACCGACCGTGGGACTTCATCGTACTCCGCAATGCTACGCCGGAGTTCGTCGGCAATATCCTTGGTTACGTCGCGAGACCATCCTTCGGCAGTGTTGAAGGCCACGATGCGAATCGGGTGGCTATATTGGTCTTCCATAAGGCGACGGATCAGCGTTTTCCGATCGGTGCCTTCTTCATCCGCTTCGCACCAGGCGCGGCCGAGTTTGCCGAAATCGTTCAGCACCAAATAGGTGTCATGGTCCGTTTGCTGCGGCACGATCGAAGGCGCGCGAGACATGCGCGAAACTCCCGCTGCGACGATGCCCAGAATCTTACCGCACCTCGGCCGCCTCCTGCAGTGAGATCTCCCTTGAAATTTCGAGGTATATCAGCCGGATAGGAGGTATATCGGTTGGTGGCCCAGCAACAGGAGCGTGAGGCACGACAACGGATGCGATGCTGCCGTTGATGCAAAGCGGCTTGATCGCGTTCGCGGTGGTTTGGACGCACCTGCTGCAGGAATTTCCCGGGATCTATCCCATCTCATCCAACGCCGCCAGCCGCTCGGCCTCGGCGATATCGTCCATCGTGTTGGCATTGAAGAACGGGTCGAGCGGGGCGGTCGGCCAGCTGACGGTGGCGAGCCTGTGGCGGGCGGTCCAGCGGTCGATTTTTCTTACGTCCTCCACGACCAGCGCGTGGCGGAGCTCGTCGCGCAGGTCCACACTCCACAGCCCGATCACCGGGTGCGACTGTCCGCCGGAAGCCGCGACCGCGAGCTGGGCGTGCTGGTCGGCGAGCCCCCGGTAAAGCCGCGCCACCAGGTCGCGCGGCAGAAACGGGCAGTCGGCAGCGGCGCTCAGCACCAGCGAAACACCAGGCCGGTTAGCCGCGACCCAGTCGAGCGCGGCGAGAATGCCGGCAAGCGGGCCGGGGAAATCCGCGACCGTGTCGGCGATCACGGGCAACCCGAACGTAGCGAAGCGCGCCGGATCGCCATTGGCGTTGAGGATCAGGCCGTCGCATTGCGGCGTCAGCCGGGTGATCACGCGCTCAAGAATGGTGCGGCCACCGATGGTACGCATCGGCTTGTCGCCGCCGCCCATGCGCCGCGCCAGGCCGCCGGCGAGCAGAACACCAGGGATATTAGTCGTCACGTGCTTCGCCCTTGCGCTTGTGGCGTGCCGATTCCTCCTCGACATAATCGAGATTCTGGTCGAACACGATGCGCTCTTGGCCCGACAATGCGATGAAGCGCTTGCCGCGCGTGCGGCCGACCAGCGTCAGCCCGACCTGCCGCGCCAGCTCGACGCCCCACGCCGTGAAGCCTGAGCGCGACACCAGGATCGGAATGCCCATCCGCACCGTCTTGATCACCATCTCCGAGGTCAGCCGTCCGGTGGTGTAGAGGATCTTGTCTGCCGGGTCGACGCCGTGGCGGTAGATCCAGCCGGCGATCTTGTCGACGGCGTTGTGACGGCCGACGTCCTCGGTATAGCAGAGCGGCGCGCCTTCCTTGCACAGCACGCAGCCGTGGATCGCGCCCGCTTCCAGATAGAGCGAGGGCATGGTGTTGATCGTCTGCGTCATCTGGTAGAGCCAGGAGGTGCGCAGCTCCGCCTTGGGCAGCGCGACGCTCTCGACCGCCTCCAGCAGATCGCCGAACGCGGTGCCCTGCGCGCAGCCGGAGGTCTGCGTGCGCTTCTTCAGCTTCTGCTCGAAATTGGTGTGGTGCTCGGTGCGGACGACCACGACCTGAAGGTCGTCATCATATTCGACCTCGGTGACGACGTCGTCGTACTTCAGCATGTTCTGGTTCAGCAGATAGCCGAGCGCCAGATATTCCGGATAGTCGCCGATCGTCATCATGGTGACGATCTCCTGCGCATTGAGATACAGCGTCAGTGGCCGCTCCACCGGCACCTTGATCTCGACCGCAGCCCCGGTCTGGTCGGTACCCTTGACACGCTCGGTCAGGCGCGGATCGTCCGGATTGGGGACGATCAGGGGAACGGGTGCTTTCTCGATCTTCATCATGTTGGTCAGGCTAGCATGACAAGGGCTTAGAGCCGATATAAGCATGGTGGAAGCTGGATGGAACAGGGATCCGTCATTGCGAGCGCAGCGAAGCAATCCATCGCGCCGCAAATGGAGAAATGGATTGCTTCGTCGCTTCAGCGCAAAATTGCTCTTGCAATTTTGTCGCGAGCTCCTCGCAATGACGGGGAACGAGCGGTTCCGTGATGGAGAGATGCAGCAAGATGAAAGTCATTGGCCTCGCAGGATGGAGCGGTGCCGGCAAGACCACCTTGCTGTCGCGGGTGATCCCGTATCTGCTTGGCCGCGGCCTGCGCGTCTCCGTGATCAAGCACGCGCATCACGAATTCGATGTTGACGTGCCCGGCAAGGATTCCTGGGTGCACCGGCAGTCCGGCGCCACCGAGGTGCTGGTGTCCTCTACACGGCGCTGGGCCCTGATGCACGAGCTGCGTGGTGCGAGCGAGCCGCGCCTGCCGGAACTGCTCGCCAAGATGGGGCGGGTCGATCTGGTCGTGGTCGAGGGGTTCAAGCGCGAGCCGGTCAACAAGATCGAGGTGCATCGCGCGGCCAACGGCAAGCCGCTGCTGTTTCCCGACGACGCCAGCGTGGTGGGGATCGCGAGCGATGTCGCGGTCGAGACCACGCTGCCGATGGCCCATCTCGACGATATCAAGGAGGTCGCCGAATTGATGCTGCGGTCCGCGGTCTCGGTCGACGACGTGCTGGCGACGGCTTCGGCCGGGAGCTGAAGAGGCAGAATGGCGCAACTGTCCGACGATTGCTTTGCCTTTGGCGGGCCGATGATGTCGGTGGACGAGGCGGTGGGCCTGATCACGGCCCGCGTCACTGCCGTCACCGAGATCGAGACGGTGACGCTTGCGGCAAGCGACGGCCGCGTTCTGGCCGGCGACATCGCGGCACCCCTAGCGCTGCCGCCTTTCACCAATTCCGCGGTCGATGGTTACGCGGTGGCGAGCGGCGACCTGCCGCAGACGGATGCATGCGCCTTCCCGTTGTCCGGCCGCTTGCCGGCCGGCGCCTCGGCGCAAGCCGCATTGAAGCGCGGTGAGGCAACGCGCATCTTCACGGGCGCGCCGATGCCTGACGGCGCCGACACCGTGTTCATGCAGGAGGATGTCCACCTCGATAACGGCAAGGTCGTGCTGCCGGCGGGGCTGAAGCCCGGCGCCAATGTCCGCCCGGCGGGCGAGGACATTCCGCTTGGGCATGTGGCGTTGCAAGCCGGCCAGCGGCTGCGGCCGCAGGATGTCGCGCTTGCGGCGGCGTTCGGCCTGACCGATCTTTCCGTCGTCAGGCGGCTGCGCGTTGCGGTGTTCTCGACCGGCGACGAGCTGGTCTCGCCCGGCGAACACCGCGCGGCGGCGCAGTTGTTCGATTCCAACCGCTTCATGCTGATGGCGATGTTGCGCCGGCTCGGCTGCGAGATCAGCGATCTCGGAATTTTGCGCGATGAACCCACCGCGCTTGCGTCCGCCCTGCGGAACGTCGCAGGCGCCCATGACCTGATCCTCACCACCGGCGGCGTCTCGACCGGCGAGGAGGATCACGTCAAGGCCGGCGTCGAGGCGGTCGGCAAGCTCGTGCTGTGGCGGATGGCGATCAAGCCGGGGCGGCCGGTCGCGATGGGCATCATCGACGGCACGCCGTTGATCGGGCTACCGGGAAATCCGGTGGCGAGCTTCGTCACCTTCGTTCACGTGGTGCGCCCGACCGTGCTGGCGCTGATGGGGGCGCGGCAGGAGCCGCTGGTTCCGCTGCCTGTGCGCGCGGCCTTCACCTACAAGAAGAAGACCGGACGGCGCGAATATGTGCGCGTCAATCTCCGCGACGCGCATGACGGCGCACGCGAGGCGATCAAGTTTCCGCGCGAAGGCGCCGGCCTGCTGTCGTCACTGGTCGACACCGACGGGCTCGTCGAACTGGGTGAGCAGGTGACGCGCGTCGAGCCCGGCCAGACGGTCGGCTTCCTGTCCTATGCCAACCTGATGTGAGCGTTGACGATGCGCAGCCGCTTCGCCATGTTCGCGGCATGACCACGACCAAGCTCGACCTCACCGGATTGAAATGTCCGCTGCCCGCATTGAAGACGCGCAAGGCGCTCAAGAGCGTGACGCCCGGAGACTTCCTCGAAGTGCATTGCACCGATCCGCTTTCGGTAATCGATATCCCGAACCTCATTCGGGAAACCGGTGACAAGGTCGAAATCACGGAACGAAACGACGCCCGTATCGTCTTTCTGATCGAGAAGGCGAATGGAGCGATAGACAAGTCAAATGCTGCATCGCCGCGTATCAGCTAGACGCGACTGATATCTACCTTTTGCCTATCGACACCTATTCCGGCTTCTGCGCGAATTGATAATCTCCACTGGGGTGTGGAGGCGGAGTCGTGTCTGCGAAGCGGCACGAGGGTGACATAGGGTAGGGCTCCTACCAGATCGGGCCGCACGACCGGGGGCATATCCGGCCGCGTCGGGGGTTAGCAATTCCGAAATGCGCGTGGTGATCCCGGCGCATGCAAGGAATTGTGCGGAACAACAGACATCAAGGTTGCGCCGCAACGGTGCGGAAGCGGGATCGAAGACGGCAGACGCGCTGCGAGCAGCAGCGGCTGCAGGGAGGTTACAATGACGACGATGAGCAGCGCCGGAACTGTATCCGCAGCGGGCGCGGGTATCCTCGACAGGGAGCGGACGATCGCGACCGCCGGCTTCAATCGCTGGCTGGTGCCGCCCGCTGCGCTCTGCATTCATCTCTGCATCGGCATGGCCTACGGCTTCTCGGTGTTCTGGCTGCCGCTCTCGCGCGCGATCGGGCTGAACGCGCCGAAGGCCTGCCCCGACATTTCGCTGGTCGGTGAATTGTTCACGACCAGTTGCGACTGGAAGGTCGCAAGCCTCGGGTGGATGTTCACCCTGTTCTTCGTGCTGCTCGGCGTTTCCGCAGCGATCTGGGGGGGATGGCTCGAGCGCGCCGGGCCGCGCAAGGCCGGCGTGGTCGCGGCGCTGTGCTGGGGCGGCGGGCTGATCGTCGCTGCGTTCGGCATCTACGTGCATCAGCTCTGGATCATGTGGCTCGGTGCCGGCGTGATCGGCGGCGTCGGTCTCGGCCTCGGCTACATCTCGCCGGTCTCGACGCTGATCAAGTGGTTTCCCGATCGCCGCGGCATGGCGACCGGCATGGCCATCATGGGATTCGGCGGCGGTGCCATGATCGGCGCGCCGCTTGCGAACCTGCTGATCAACTATTTCAAGACCCCGACCTCGGTCGGCGTCTGGGAGACGTTCGTCGTGATGGGCATCGTCTATTTCATCTTCATGATGATCGGAGCCTTCGCCTATCGCGTGACCCCGGCGGGCTGGCAGCCGGACGGCTGGACACCGCCGAGCGAGAAGAAGTCGATGATCTCGGAGCACAATGTGCATCTCGACAACGCGCACAAGACGCCGCAGTTCTGGCTGATCTGGTGGGTGCTCTGCTTGAACGTGTCGGCCGGTATCGGCGTGATCGGCATGGCCTCGCCGATGCTCCAGGAGATCTTCGCGGGCAAGCTGATCGGGCATCCGGAGCTCGCTTTCGGCCAGCTTTCGGTCGAGCAGAAGACCATGATCGCCGGCATCGCCGCGGGCTTTGCCGGCCTGCTGTCGCTGTTCAACATCGGTGGCCGCTTCTTCTGGGCCTCGCTGTCGGACTATATCGGCCGCAAGAACACCTATTACACATTCTTCGTGCTCGGCATCGCGCTCTACGCGCTGGCGCCGACCTTCGCGGCGATGGGCTCGAAGCTGCTCTTCGTGCTCGGCTTCGGCATCATCCTGTCGATGTATGGCGGCGGCTTCTCCACGGTGCCGGCCTATCTCGCCGACATGTTCGGCACTCAGTTCGTCGGCGCCATCCACGGACGGCTGCTGACGGCGTGGTCGACGGCCGGCATCATCGGCCCGGTGGTGGTGAACTATCTGCGCGAATTCCAGCTCGCCGCCGGCGTGCCGCGCGACCATCTCTACAACACGACGATGTACATCCTGTGCGCCATGCTGATCGCGGGCCTGATCTGCAACTATCTGGTCAAGCCGGTCGATCCGAAGTGGTACATGAGCGAGGAAGAGGTCGCAAAGTTGCAGGCGGCAAGCAGCAAGGGCGACGCGGCGATCCAGCATGGATCGTTCGGCATCGGCAAGGGCGGCCTCGACCTCAAGGCGGCGCTGTTCTGGCTGTTCGTCGGGATTCCGCTGCTCTGGGGCGTCTGGAAGACGCTGGAAAGCGCCGTCAAGATTCTCTGATTTTACGCCACGCCATCAGCGGAATGAGCAGACTCGTTCCGCTGATCGCCTCGTCTTTCAATTCAACGGATTGACCAAAGGGAATTTCCCCAATGTTTCGCATCGGAACCTGTCTCGCCGCCGTGCTGCTGGTGTGCGGCACGCTGCATATGGCATCGGCACAGACCGCGGCACCGGCCGCACCCGCGCCGGCCGCGACCACCGCTAAGCCATCCAAGATCAAGCTGACGATGGAGAAGCTGAAGGCCATGAAGGCGCAGTGGAGGGCCAACAAGCCGAAGCTGAAGGCCTGCCGCAAGGAGGTGAAGGCCAAGGGCCTGACCGGCGACGACCGCTGGTTCTTCATCGCCGATTGCATGGAGAAGACGTGAGAACCGGCACCTCGCGAATGCGTTGACGAAAGGGGGCGTGACAGCGACGGCTGCATGCCCCTTAATGCTGTTTGGAAGGGTTCGAAATTCTATTGGCATCTGGCATGCCAAGACGCTAGACTATTGATCTGACAGCGGTAACGAGACGCCTCCGATGACGACCCACGACATGCACCAGGTCCGCAATTTCGAGCATCCCGGCGCGGGGCGGAAGCGCGCGAAAGCCACGCCCAAGGGCCGCCAGGTCGACCCGACCGCGGCGCATGAGATCGAGCAACTGCTCGGCGACTGGCCGCGGCAGCGCGACATGCTGATCGAGTTCCTGCACCTGATCCAGGACCGCTACCACCAGATCTCGGCGGCGCATCTCGCTGCGCTTGCCGACGAGATGAAGCTGTCATTCGCCGAGGTGTTCGAGACCGCGACCTTTTATGCGCATTTCGACGTGGTGAAGGAGGGCGAGCCCGATATCGCGCCCCTGACCATCCGCGTCTGCGACTCGCTCACCTGCGGGATGCTTGGCGCCGAGCAGCTGTTGCAGGATCTGCAGAGCGCGTCCGGCCCCGACATCCGCGTCGTGCGCGCACCTTGCGTCGGCCGCTGCGACACTGCGCCGGCTGCCGAGGTCGGGCACAATTTCGTCGATCACGCGACGGTCGCCAATGTGATGGCCGCAGCAAAAGCCGGCAACACGCATGCGCATCTGCCGGCCTATATCGACTACGACGCCTATGTCGCCGATGGCGGCTACGTGCTGCTCAACCGGCTGCGTTCGGGCGAGCTCGCCAGGGAAGACCTGCTGAAAGCGCTCGACGATGCCAGCCTGCGCGGGCTCGGCGGCGCCGGCTTCCCCACGGGACGCAAATGGCGCGCTGTGCTTGGCGAGCCCGGCCCGCGGCTGATGGCCGTCAACGGCGACGAGGGCGAGCCTGGCACCTTCAAGGACCGAATCTATCTCGAGACTGACCCGCATCGCTTTCTCGAGGGCATGCTGATCGGCGCGCATGTCGTCGAGGCGCCCGAGGTCTACATCTACATCCGCGACGAATACCCGGCATCGCGCGAGATCCTCGAACGCGAGATCGCCAAGCTGTCTGCGGGCGGCCCGAAGCTGCACATGCGGCGCGGCGCCGGCGCCTATATCTGCGGTGAGGAATCCTCGCTGCTCGAGAGCATCGAGGGCAAGCGCGGCCTGCCCCGGCACAAGCCGCCTTATCCGTTCCAGGTCGGCCTGTTCGGCCTGCCGACGCTGATCAACAATGTCGAGACGCTGTGGTGGGTGCGCGACATCGTCGAGAAGGGCGCCGACTGGTGGAAGAGCCATGGCCGCCACGAGCGGCACGGTCTGCGCAGCTTCTCGGTCTCTGGGCGCGTAAAGAACCCCGGCATGAAGCTTGCGCCGGCCGGCATCACTGTGCGCGAGCTGATCGACGAATATTGCGCCGGCATGGCCGACGGCCACACCTTCCACGCCTACCTGCCGGGCGGCGCGTCCGGCGGCATCCTGCCGGCCACGATGGACGACATCCCGCTAGATTTCGGCACGCTAGAGAAATACGGCTGCTTCATCGGCTCCGCCGCGATCGTGATCCTGTCGCAAAAGGACAGCGTCAGGCTCGCGGCGTTGAACCTGATGCGCTTCTTCGAGGACGAGAGCTGCGGCCAATGCACGCCGTGCCGCGCCGGCACCCAGAAGGCGGCGCAGCTGATGGAACGGCCGGTCTGGAACCGGGCACTGCTCGACGAGCTGAGCCAGGCGATGCGCGATGCGTCGATCTGCGGCCTCGGGCAGGCCGCCTCCAATCCGCTGACATCGGTGATTAAATACTTCCCCGACGAGTTCAAGGAAGCTGCCGAATGACCAAGATTACATTCGAGCTCGACGGCCAGCAGGTCGAGGCCAATCCAGGCGAAACCATCTGGCAGGTCGCAAAACGCCAGGGCAACGAGATCCCGCATCTCTGCTACTCGCCGGCGCCCGATTATCGGCCCGACGGCAATTGCCGCGCCTGCATGGTCGAGATCGAGGGCGAGCGCGTGCTGGTGGCATCCTGCAAGCGCACGCCTGCGGTCGGCATGAAGGTCAAGTCCGCGAGCGCGCGCGCGGTTGCCGCGCAGAAGATGGTGATGGAGCTTCTGGTCGCCGACCAGCCGCCGCGCGAGACCTCGCACGATCCGGACTCCAAGTTCTGGCACTGGGCGGAGAAGACCGGCGTCACCGAGAGCCGCTTTCCGGCCGCGGAGCGCTGGGCCGCCGACGCCAGCCATCCGGCGATGCGCGTCAATCTCGATGCCTGCATCCAGTGCGGCCTGTGCGTGCGCGCCTGCCGCGAGGTGCAGGTCAACGACGTCATCGGCATGGCGTATCGCAATCACGATGCCAAGATCGTGTTCGACTTCGACGATCCGATGGGCGAGTCGACCTGCGTGGCCTGCGGCGAATGCGTGCAGGCCTGTCCGACCGGCGCGCTGATGCCATCGGTGATGCTCGACGACAAGCAGGAGCGCGTCACCTATCCCGACCGCAAGGTGGATTCGCTCTGCCCATATTGCGGCGTCGGCTGCCAGGTCACCTACCAGGTCAAGGACGAGAAGGTGATCTATGCGGAAGGTCGCGACGGCCCCGCCAATCACAACCGGCTCTGCGTCAAGGGCCGCTTCGGCTTCGACTACATCCATCACCCCAATCGCCTGACCAAGCCGCTGGTGCGGCTGCCCAACGTCAAGAAGGATCCCAACGACCAGGTCGATCCGGCCAATCCCTTCACCCACTTCCGCGAGGCAACGTGGGAGGAGGCGCTGGATCTCGCGGCCAACGGCTTGAAGAAGATACGCGACGAGAAGGGCGTCAAGGCGCTCGCCGGTTTCGGCTCGGCCAAGGGCTCCAACGAGGAAGCCTATCTGTTCCAGAAGCTGGTGCGCACCGGCTTCGGCTCCAACAATGTCGACCATTGCACGCGGCTCTGCCATGCCTCGTCGGTGGCGGCGCTGATGGAAGGCCTCAACTCCGGCGCGGTGTCAGCGCCGTTCGCGGCCGCAATGGATGCCGAGGTGATCTGGGTGATCGGCGCCAATCCGACCGTGAACCATCCCGTCGCGGCGACATTCATCAAGAACGCGGCCAAGAACGGCGCCAAGCTGTTCGTGATGGATCCGCGCCGGCAGACGCTGTCGCGCCATGCGACGGAGCATCTGCAGTTCAAGCCGGGCAGCGATGTCGCGATGCTGAACGCAATGATCCACACGATCATCACCGAAGGCCTGACCGACGAGCAGTACATCGCCGGCTACACCGAGGGCTTCGACGAGCTGAAGGAGAAGATCAAGGATTTTCCGCCCGAGAAGATGGAAGCGATCTGCGGCATCCCGGCGGAGACCTTGCGCGAGGTGGCGCGCACCTATGCACGCGCGAAATCCTCGATCATCTTCTGGGGCATGGGCATCAGCCAGCATGTCCACGGTACCGACAATGCGCGCTGCCTGATTGCGCTCGCGCTGATCACCGGCCAGGTCGGCCGTCCTGGCACCGGGCTGCATCCGCTGCGCGGCCAGAACAACGTGCAGGGCGCCTCCGACGCCGGCCTGATCCCGATGTTCCTGCCGGACTACATGCCGGTCGGCCGCACCGATCTGCGCGCGCCGTTCGAGCGGCTCTGGCAGCAGGACCTCGATCCCGTGCGCGGCCTGACCGTGGTCGAGATCATGAACGCGATCCATGCCGGCGAGATCCACGGCATGTATATCGAGGGCGAGAACCCCGCGATGTCGGACCCGGACCTCCAGCATGCCCGCGAGGCATTGACGAAACTCGATCATCTCGTGGTGCAGGATCTCTTCGTCACCGAGACCGCGTTCCATGCCGACGTGATCCTGCCGGCGTCGGCCTTCGCCGAGAAGTCCGGCACCTTCACCAACACAGACCGCCGCGTGCAGCTCGCGCGTGAGGTGATCCGGCCGCCGGGCGACGCGCGGCAGGATCTCTGGATCATCCAGGAGATCGGCAAGCGCATGGGCCTGCCGTGGAACTACAACGGACCGGCCGACGTGTTCACCGAGATGACCGAGGTGATGCCGTCGCTGAACAATATCACCTGGGACCGCCTGGTGCGCGAGGGCGCCGTGACCTATCCGGTCGACGATCCGCACCAGCCCGGCAACGAGATCATCTTCACCACGGGCTTCCCGACCGAGAACGGACGCGGGAAGATCGTGCCGGCGCATGTGATCCCGCCGGATGAACTGCCCGACGCCGAGTATCCGATGGTTCTGTCGACGGGCCGCGTGCTCGAGCATTGGCACACCGGCTCGATGACGCGCCGCGCTTCCGTGCTCGACCAGATCGAGCCCGAGGCCGTCGCCTTCATGTCGCCGAAGGACATGCGGAAGATGCAGCTGTGGCCCGGCGATTTCATCCGGCTGCAGACCCGCCGCGGCGCGGTCGAGATCAAGGTGCGCTCCGACCGCGACGTGCCGGAGAACATGGTGTTCATGCCGTTCTGCTACGCCGAGGCGGCAGCGAACCTGCTGACCAACCCGGCGCTCGATCCGTTCGGCAAGATCCCGGAATTCAAGTTCTGCGCGGTGCGCGCCGAGAAGGCTGAACTGCGCTCGGCGGCAGAGTAGGGAAGGACGCTTTGGACTCGCGAATGGGCAACAGAGTGAGGCGCAGCCATGTCACGTCACAACAAGATGCCGCCCGTCCCTCGCGCCAGCCGTAGCCCCAAGGGCACGGGCGGCGGAATGGAGATCAAGAAGGATACCTTGTCCACGAAGGCCGTGGACAACCTTGCGGAGCAAGGCGACACGGCCAACATCAAGCAGAACACGACGAACGCCGGGTTCTACAAGGGTCGCCGGTCCAAGTAGGCCGCGAAACACCGCTCCCGGCTCAGTCAGCTTTCGCCGATGACGTCAGCAATCGTCACTCCGCAGCCGCGGGCGTCGTCTTCGCGGCTTCCAGCGCTGCTGCGATCGCATCATCGACGCGCTCGAGCCAGATGAACTCCAGCTTGGCGCGGGCGCTCGCCGGGATGTCGTCGAAGTCGCGCTTGTTTCGTGCCGGCAGCATGACACGGGTCAGGCCGGCCGCGGCGGCAGCGACGACCTTTTCCTTGATGCCGCCGACCGGCAGCACCAGCCCACGCAGCGAGATTTCCCCGGTCATCGCGGTGTCGCTGCGCACGGTGCGATCCGTCAGCAGCGAGGTGAGGGCGGTGAACATCGCAACGCCCGCGCTCGGGCCGTCCTTCGGTGTCGCGCCAGCCGGCACGTGGACGTGGATGTCGCTCTTCTCGAAGATCGTCGGGTCGATTCCGAGCTGCGAGGCGCGGCTCTTCACCAGCGTCAGCGCGGCCTGCACGCTCTCGCGCATGACTTCGCCAAGCTGGCCGGTGAGGATCAGCGCGCCCCTGCCCGGCGTACGTGAGGCCTCGATGAACAGGATGTCGCCGCCGACCGGGGTCCAGGCGAGCCCGGTCGCAACGCCGGGAATGCTGGTGCGCATCGCGATCTCGTTCTCGAACCGCGGCTGGCC
This sequence comes from Bradyrhizobium macuxiense, assembly GCF_001542415.1. GTDB lineage: Bacteria > Pseudomonadota > Alphaproteobacteria > Rhizobiales > Xanthobacteraceae > Bradyrhizobium > Bradyrhizobium macuxiense. The sequence continues at coordinate 66,431 of NZ_LNCU01000032.1, read as the reverse complement.
GAGCAGCGTCACGATATCCTTCGGCGCTATCGTGACGTGGCTCGCGCTGCCTTCGGCGATCTGCACCGCGACGTTGCGGAACACCTTGCCGATCTCGCGCTCCAGATTGCGCACGCCGGCCTCGCGGGTATAGCTGCGGATGATCAGCCTCAGCGCGTCGGGCTCGATCTCGGCCTGTTCGGACTTCAACCCGTTGGCTTCGAGCTGGCGCCGGACCAGATAGCGCTTCGCGATCTCGAGCTTCTCTTCCTCGGTATATCCGGCAAGGCTGATGATCTCCATGCGGTCGAGCAGCGGCCCCGGCACACCATCGAGCATGTTGGCGGTCGCGATGAAGACGACCCGCGAAAGGTCGAACGGTACGCCGAGGTAGTTGTCGCGGAACGTGCCGTTCTGCTCGGGGTCGAGCACTTCGAGCATCGCGGCGGATGGATCGCCCTGGATGCCGCGGCCCATCTTGTCGATCTCGTCGAGCATCATCACGCAATTGCGCGCGCCGGCCTTCTTGATGGCCTGGATGATGTTGCCCGGCAGCGCGCCGATATAGGTGCGGCGGTGGCCGCGGATCTCCGCCTCGTCATGTACGCCGCCGAGGCTGACGCGCACGAACGGCCGCGACATTGCGCGTGCGATCGACTGTCCGAGCGAGGTCTTGCCGACGCCGGGTGGTCCGACGAAGCAGAGGATCGGGGCCTTGCCGCTTGGCGCCAGCTTGCGCACGGCGAGATATTCGATGATGCGGCTCTTGATCTTCTCCAGGCCGTAGTGGTCCGCATCGAGGATGCGCCGTGCCTCGGTGATGTCGATCGGTTTCTCCTCGGGCAGGCTCCAGGGCAGATCGATCAGCCAGTCGAGGTAGCTTCGGACCATGCCGGATTCGGCGGCGGCCTCCGGCATCCGCTCATAGCGACGCAGCTCCTTCTGTGCCTGGCCTTCCGCCTCCGGCGGCATCTTGGCCGCGGCGATCGACTTGGTCAGCTCCGCGACTTCGGCCGCCTTGCCGTCGCCTTCGCCGAGCTGGCGCTGGATCGTCGCCATCTGCTCGCGCAGGATCGCCTCGCGTTGCCGCTCGTCGAAGGCGGCCTTGGTCTTCTGCCCGATCTCCTGGCTGAGCCTGAGCACCTCGATCCGTTCGGCGAGGTGGCGCGACACCTTGTCCATCCGGGCCGCGAGGTCGATCGTCTCCAGGATGTCCTGCTTTTCCTGCGGCTTGATATCCATGTAGGAGGTCGCAAGGTCGGCCAGCGTCGCCGGTGAGTTCGTGCCTTGTAGCGCTGCGATCAATTCCTGCGGCACTTGCGGCAGCAATTGCGCGGCCTCGAGCGCCTGCCGCTGCAGATTGAGGAAGCGCGCCTCGATCTCCGGGGACGTCGTCGTGGGCTCCGGGATCTGCAGCACGCGGGCCGCCAGGAAGGGTGTTCCCGGCAGGTAGTCCAGCACGCGCATCCGCTGCACGCCCTGGCAGACCAGATGATGGGTCTCGTCGGCGCCGGTGATGTAGCGCACGATATTGGCGACGGTGCCGATACGGTACAGATCGTCCGGGCCGGGGTCGTCCACCTCGGCGTCGCGCTGGAGCAGGATGCCGATCTGCCGCTGTTCGCGCACCGCCTGCTGGGCAGCGGCAATGGATTTCGCGCGCCCGATCGTGATCGGGATGATGACATTCGGGAACAGCACCGTGTTGCGGGCCGGGACGATGATGAGCGCGTCCGCTGGAATGGGCGTCGAACGTTCGGACGACGATACCGGCGTTGCGCTTGAGACGTCGGAAGCAGCCATGCCGAACTCCTTAACTCGATTTTCCGAGGCGCAGCCCGACGCAGCCGTGCGCGGCGAAGCGGGTGATGGTGTAACGGCCCGTCGGTAGCTGGATGCGGCGCTCGAACCGGCCCTGCGGCAGTTCGAGGCGCAGGATGCGGGCATTGCGCAGTTCCGGGGGCAGCGTGCGTCGACCGCTGATCACAAGCGTACCGCCGTCGAGCGCCGCCTCGACGTCGTCAGGGTCGACCCCCGGCAGTGCTACCAGGATCAGGATCTCATCGTCGGTTTCGATCACGTCGGTCGGCGGTTCCCAGCTCGGCTCGCGGCTCTCGGTGAGCGGGCGGATGTTCAGGAACTGCTGGTGCAGGCGCTCGGCGCGGGCGAGCGCTTCGATCGCGTCCGACAGCATCCAGTTGAGGGAATCCTTGGGCCGCATGGGCGCCTCTCCATATCGCTGTGGGATGCAAGGTTATCGATGTTGTCGCCGACCGTAAACCGGCTCAAGGCAAGGGTAATTGAGAGGAAAACGCCCGCGATGTCCCGATTTGCAGCATGCCTAGCTGATCCCGAGTGGAGGTCACCTCCCTTATGCCGCGCCTATTCGGCGCAGTCTAAGGCCATCTCGAATTCCTACCCGCAACCCAGCATCTTCCAGGTTGACGCGACGCGCCACGAGCAACCGATCAGCGTCTATCGTCCCGAGGCGCATTACATGCGCGGTCCGGGACCGGCATGGCGCGCCAAGCATCAGCCCGGTCAGGTCGCTTCGCTTCGGCGCGTCAGGTGATCGAGCAGGTTCATCGGCAGCGGGAAGACCACGGTCGATGAGCGCTCGCCGGCGATGTCATGCAGCGCCGCGAAATAGCGCAGCTGCATCGCCTGCGGCTCCTGGGCGAGGATCCGGCCGGCCTCGACAAGCTTCTCGGCGGCCTGCTGCTCGCCCATCGCGTTGATCACCTTGGCGCGCCGCAGCCGTTCCGCCTCGGCCTGCTTGGCGATCGCCCGCACCATGGTTTCGTTGATATCGACATCCTTGATCTCGATCGAGGTGACCTTGATGCCCCAAGCGTCGCTCTGCTTGTCGAGGATCTCCTGGATATCGGCGTTCAGCTTGTCGCGCTCCGCGAGCATCTCGTCGAGATCGTGCTTGCCGAGCACCGAGCGCAGCGTGGTCTGCGCGAGCTGACTGGTCGCGGCCATGTAGTCGCCGACCTTGATGATGGCGCGCTCGGCATCGACGATGCGGAAATAGAGCACGGCATTGACCTTGACCGAGACGTTGTCGCGCGAGATCACGTCCTGCGGCGGCACGACCTGTACCATCACCCGGAGATCGACCTTCACGAGCTGCTGCACGACCGGAATCAGGATGATGAGCCCAGGGCCCTTCACTCCTGTGAAGCGGCCGAGCGTGAAGACAACGCCGCGCTCGTATTCGCGCAGGACGCGAACCGCCTGCGACAGAAAGATGATGATGATGAGTACGAGCGCCGCGTAACTGAGATAATCGAGCATCATGCTGTACCTCCTGCGCCGGTGGCGGTCGGCGAGCGCTGAACCACCAGCGTCAAGCCGACGATGTTGGCCACTTCGACGATCTCTCCGGACTTGAACGTTTCGGTGCCGCGTGCCTGCCAGCGCTCACCATTGGCGAAGACGTGACCCGAGGTCTCCGACCAGTCGAGGACCTCGGCCGGAAGGCCGCGCATGGCCTGGGCGCCGACCCGGGCCGGACCCTTGCGCGCCCGGCGGAGCGCGCCGAGCACGACGACAATAAGGCCGGTGAACATCGCGGCGACGATGGCGATGACTGACCATGACAGGTGGTATCCGGGCGCCTCGATCCTGAACAGCATGGCCGCGCCCAGCACAAAGGCGACAACGCCGCCGAGGCCGATCACGACGGTCGGGTTGAAGGCTTCAAAGGCGAGCAACGCGATCCCGACCAGCATCAGGGCGAAGCCGGCGTAGTTGATCGGCAGCATGTTGAGGGCGTAGAGGCCGAGCAGCAGGCTGATCGTCCCGACCACGCCCGGCGCCACTGCGCCGGGTGACATGAATTCGAAGATCAGGCCGTAGATGCCGACCACCAGGAGCACGAAGGCGACGTTCGGGTCGGTGATGACTGCCAGCGTTCGTGCGACCCAACCGGCATCGATGGCTTCGACCACGTCGTCCTTCGTCGCCAGGCGTTGCGTCTTGCCGCCCGCGACCTCCACCATCCGGCCATCGACCTGCTTCAGCAGGTCGGCCGGATCGCGCGCGACGATTTCGATGACGCCGGCCTGCAGCGCACCATTGGCGGAGAGGGTGGCGGCCGCGCGCACCGCCTTCTCGGCCCAGTCGGCGTTGCGGCCCCGCAGTTCGGCGAGGCTGCGGATGAAGGCGACGGCATCATTCGTCACCTTCGTCGTCATGGTGTCCTTCTCGGATGGGTGGTCGCCGTCCTTCTTGTCGCCCTTGTCAGGGGTCCCGCTTGGCAGGCCTGGTATCGGACTGCCGATCTGCACCGGCGTTGCCGCGCCGATATTGGTGCCGGGCGCCATCGCGGCGATATGCGTCGCATAGAGGATGTAGGTCCCGGCGCTTGCGGCGTGGGCGCCGGATGGCGCGACGTAGCCGATCACGGGAACGGGTGAGGCGAGCACGTCGGTGATGATTTCGCGCATGCTGGTGCTGAGACCGCCCGGCGTATTCATGCGCAGGATGACGACCTCGGCGCGCCGTTCGGCGGCCTTGGCGAGGGCGTCCTTCACATAGCTGGCGGCGGCCGGACCGATCGCGCCATCGATCGCGATGGTCAGGGCAAGGCGGCTGTTGTCCTCCGCCGCACCTGGACGGATCGAAAGCACCAGAGCGGCGAACACGGCCGCCGCAACGAGGGCCGCCCTTACGGTCTGCACGGCAAGCACTCCCTTGCCGAGGATATGGGGTTCCGTTGCGCAACCTCAATATGGCTGCGCCGTTACGGGCGACGTTCGCCTAGGGCTATTGTGCATTGCGGTGGCTTGCCGCTCTCACCGCGCTTCCGCGAGATATTCATCGGCGAGGGCGGCCATCGCTTGCGCGATCTCGGCTTTGGTCGAGGCATCGGTGGATCAGGCGACGCGGCTGGCGCGGAAGCTGGTGGTCTGCCGGTGCATGTCGAGCTCGATCTCGCGCGAGAGCTCGACGATTATTTCAGGGTGCTGGCCGTTCTCGAACAGCGCATATTTGACGGCCTGGGCGCGGTTGACGAACAGCCCGCCATAGAGGCCGTTCTGTTCCTGCGCGACCCACTGGCCGCGCCGGTTGCGGCCGATGACGACGACGGCGGAGGCTGCGCTACACGACGGAGGTTCGAAGAGTTTCACGTTGGTCATTCCTTCAAGTCCAATTCACGCGTTCAATGTCGCGAAGGCCGGATATGAAATCGAGCGCGAACGATGGCCGACTTCACAGGAGTGTCATAAGAGTATGAGGGTGTTTCAGAGGTGCTGGACGATGCCGGTACCGAGCGCGCACAGCGCGACATAGGCGGTCATTTCGTCCCAGTGATTGAGATTGGCTGCGAACGGCAGTTCGCGCTTCACGACGCCGACCAGCGCGCAGATCAGCGCGGACATCCACAGCAAGGCGACGAAGCTCTTGCCGAAGCCGATGCCGGCGAACACGGCAAAGCCGATCATGATGGCGAGCCGGAATCCGAACCGGATCAGGACCTGTACCGACCGCAGCTCCCGCGGCAGATCTTTCGCACTCACGGTGGTGCCGCCCTCAGCCGAAATTGTCGAGGCAGAGCGGCTCATAGAGCGAGCCCGTGGTGCGCTGGACGGTGGGCACGCTGGTCCGGCTCGACGGCGCGCTGCTTCGCTGGGCCTCGACGAAGGCGCTGAGGATCGCGAGCGCAAGGTCCGCGTGATGGGTCTCGATCGACCGGTCGAGCCAGTCGGGCAGCTCCCGCGTGCGCGACAGCGCACAATGCCATTCGCCCTCATCATAGACCAGGCGGCGGACCTGCCATTGCGGTAGCTCGAGATCGATCAGCGCGAGCGCCGCATCGGTCCAGGCGCCCGACTGGATCAGGCACTCGACATGGGCGGCCTTGCTGCGCGGTCCCGCCGCGGGGAAGCGCCGGCAGGTCTGGTTGATGATGTCGGCCATGAATTCGGCGGTGACTACATGGGCGTCGCGCAGCCGGTCGCCGAGCTCGGAGGAGGGGTTATCTGCTTGCAGAGACATTACGTCATCTCGTCCTACGCGCGGCTCAACACATTGGCCGCACGTCGAAAATGACCGGACCGCCATTTGAATACGAGATGAGGGCGGACGCGGAGATATAGGGATTCCATAAAGGGGGAACTGGCTGCGCATCGCAAACTTGCAGATCCGGAGCGCGCCGCGGCCTTTATGGGATTCCTATAACGTCCTTATTCGCTACATCTCGAAAACCTATGCCCCGGATGGCACTTCACGGCCATCCGGCGCGCGGGCGCTTATGCGATGGCCCGCGGCTGACGTGCACAGGAGTTTCTCATGATGGACATTGTCATGGCGGCGCTCGCGCTCGGCTTCTTCGCGGCCGGCATCGGCTACGCCTATGCCTGCGAGCGGCTCTAGGGAGGATGCGATGATCTTCGACTACTCGCTCGCCGGGGCCGTGTCGCTCGGCCTGCTGTTCTACCTCACTTATGCATTGCTGCGGCCCGAGCGCTTCTAGGCTCGCGCGATGCTGGCGCTTTTCATGATTCTCGCCGCGGACGCGGTGCTGAGCGGCCTGTTGATCGGCCTGCTCGTGCCGCTGTTGCGCTTCGCACCCATTCGAAAGGTTTGACGCAATGACCGTCATCGGCTGGATACAGATCATTCTCTTCTGCGCGATCATCGTCGCGCTTGTCAAACCGCTCGGCTGGTACATGACCCGCGTGTTCAACGGCGACCGCACCTTCCTCTCCCCCGTGCTGCGCCCGGTCGAGCGCGGCATCTACTGGATCGGCGGCGTTGACGAGCGCCGCGAGCAGCACTGGCTGAACTATACGGTCGCCATGCTGCTGTTCCATGTCGGCGGCTTCTTCATCATCTATGGCCTGATGCGCCTGCAGGCGCTGCTGCCGTTCAACCCGGCCGGTCAAACCGCGGTCTCCGAGGATCTCTCGTTCAACACCGCGATCTCCTTCATCACCAACACCAACTGGCAGAACTACGGCGGCGAAAGCACGCTGTCCTATCTGGTCCAGATGCTCGGCCTGACCCACCAGAACTTCCTGTCGGCCGCGACCGGAATCGCGCTCGCGATGGCGCTGATCCGCGGTTTCTCGCGCTCGTCGATGCGCACCGTGGGTAATTTCTGGGTCGATGTCACGCGCTGCACGCTTTACGTGCTGCTGCCGATCTGCGTCGTCGCCGCGCTGTTCCTGGTCTGGCAGGGCATGCCGCAGACGCTTCAGCCCTATGTCGACGCCACCACGCTGGAGGGCGGCAAGCAGACGATCGCGCTCGGGCCGGTGGCCTCGCAGGTTGCAATCAAGATGCTCGGCACCAATGGCGGCGGCTTCTTCAACGCCAACGCCGCGCATCCGTTCGAAAACCCGACCGCATTGTCGAACCTGCTGCAGATGGTCCTGATCTTCGCGCTGGGTGCCGCAATGACCAATGTGTTCGGTCGCATGGTCGGCAACGAGCGCCAGGGCTGGGCGATCCTCGCCGTGATGGGTGTCCTGTTCGTCGCAGGTGTGGCTGTCACGTATTGGTCTGAGGCCAACGGCACCTCGATGCTGGAGGCGCTCGGCCTGACCGGCGGCAATATGGAGGGCAAGGAGGTGCGCTTCGGCATCGTCGCGTCCTCGCTGTTCGCCGTCGTCACCACGGCGGCGTCCTGCGGCGCGGTCAACGCCATGCATGACAGCTTCACCGCGCTCGGCGGCATGATTCCGCTGATCAACATGCAGCTCGGCGAGATCATCGTCGGGGGCGTCGGCGCCGGCCTTTATGGCATGCTCATCTTCGTGATCATCTCGATCTTCGTCGCAGGCCTGATGGTCGGCCGCACGCCGGAATATGTCGGCAAGAAGATCGAGGCGCGCGAGGTCAAGATGGCGATGCTCGCGATCCTGGTGCTGCCGCTGATGTATCTCGGCTGGACTGCCGTTGGCGTGGTGCTGCCGTCGGCGGTAGCCTCGATGGCCAATGCCGGCCCGCACGGCTTCACCGAGGTGCTCTATGCCTATACATCGGCGACCGGCAACAACGGCTCGGCGTTCGCAGGTCTCAGCGGCAACACCTTGTTCTACAATCTGACGCTCGCCTCCGCGATGTTCGTCGGCCGCTTCTTCATGATCGTCCCGGCGATGGCGATTGCCGGCTCGCTTGCCGACAAGAAGTCCCATCCGCCGTCAGCCGGAACGTTCCCGACGACGGGTGGACTGTTCGTCGGGCTCGTCGTCGGCGTCATCCTGATCATTGGCGGCCTGACCTTCTTCCCGGCGCTGGCGCTCGGACCGATCGTCGAGCACCTCGCCATGAACGCCAATACCCTGTTCTGATCGAATTTGACTGGAGTGACATCCATGGAAACCGCGAAACTGCAGAAGCAGGCGAAGGGATCGACGATGTTCGATCCCAAGATCCTGGTGCCGGCGATCACGTCGGCCTTCGTCAAGCTCGATCCCCGGCTGATGGCAAAGAACCCGGTCATGTTCGTAGTCGAGATCGTCGCCGCGCTGACCGCCCTGATCTTCGTCCGTGATCTCGTCACCGGCGGTGCGGGCCTCGCCTTCACCTTCCAGATCATCCTCTGGCTCTGGTTCACGGTGCTGTTCGCCAACTTCGCCGAGGCCGTTGCCGAAGGCCGCGGCAAGGCGCAGGCGGAATCGCTGCGCAAGACCCGCACCGAGAGCCAGGCCAAGCTGCTGACCGGAACGGACCGGACCTTTCGGCTGGTGCCTGGCACCGCGCTGAAAGTCGGCGATATCGTGCTGGTCGAGGCCGGCGACAACATCCCGTCCGACGGTGAGGTGATCGAAGGCGTCGCCTCGGTCAACGAGGCGGCCATCACGGGCGAATCCGCGCCGGTGATCCGGGAATCCGGCGGTGATCGTTCGGCTGTCACCGGCGGCACGCAGGTGCTGTCGGACTGGATCCGCGTTCGCATCACGGCGGCCCAGGGCTCGACCTTCATCGACCGCATGATCAAGCTGGTGGAGGGCGCCGAACGGCAGAAGACGCCGAACGAGATCGCGCTGAATATCCTGCTGGCGGGCCTCACCATCATCTTCGTGTTCGCCACCGTGACGATCCCGAGCTACGCCGCCTATGCCGGCGGTTCGATCTCGGTCGTGATCCTGGTTGCGCTGTTCGTGACCTTGATCCCGACCACGATCGGCGCGCTGTTGTCGGCGATCGGCATCGCCGGCATGGACCGCCTGGTGCGCTTCAACGTGCTGGCGATGTCCGGCCGCGCGGTGGAAGCCGCCGGCGACGTCGATACGCTGTTGCTCGACAAGACCGGCACCATAACGCTCGGCAATCGGCAGGCGACCGCGTTCCGTCCGATCCGCGGCGTCGGCGAACAGGAACTGGCCGACGCCGCGCAACTTGCGTCGCTGGCTGACGAAACGCCCGAGGGGCGCTCCATCGTCGTGCTGGCGAAGGAGAAGTACGGCATCCGCGGCCGCGACATGAAGGAGCTCGCGGCGACCTTCGTTCCGTTCACGGCGCAGACGCGCATGAGCGGCATCGACGCCGGCTCCTCGGCCGTCCGAAAGGGCGCGGTGGACGCGATCCTGAACTACATCAACGGCGGTGCCGCCTCGGCAATCGCCGATGGCAGCGCCGTCCGCGCGATCCAGGCGAACGTCAACACCGACGCTGCGCGCGAGCTGCAGGCAATCGCCGACGAGATCGCCAAGGCCGGCGGCACCCCGCTCGCCGTCGCCAAGGATGGGCGGCTGCTCGGCGTGATCCATCTCAAGGACATCGTCAAAGGCGGCATCCGCGAGCGCTTTGCCGAGTTGCGTCGCATGGGCATCCGCACCGTGATGATCACCGGCGACAACCCGATGACCGCCGCGGCGATCGCAGCTGAAGCCGGCGTCGACGACTTCCTGGCGCAGGCAACGCCAGAGGACAAGCTCAAGCTGATCCGCGACGAGCAGGCCAAGGGCAAGCTGGTTGCGATGTGCGGCGACGGCACCAACGACGCGCCGGCGTTGGCGCAGGCTGACGTTGGCGTTGCCATGAACACCGGAACGCAGGCCGCGCGCGAGGCCGGCAACATGGTCGACCTCGACTCCAATCCGACCAAGCTGATCGAGGTGGTCGAGATCGGCAAGCAGCTGTTGATGACCCGTGGCGCCCTGACCACGTTCTCGATCGCCAACGACGTCGCGAAGTATTTCGCGATCATCCCGGCGATGTTCCTCGCGTTCTATCCCCAGCTCTCGGTGCTGAACATCATGCACCTGGCGAGCCCGCAGAGCGCGATCCTGTCGGCGATCATCTTCAACGCGCTGATCATCATCGCGTTGATCCCGCTGGCGCTGAAGGGCGTCAAGTATCGCGCGGTCGGTGCCGGCGCGCTGCTCAGCCGCAATCTGATGATCTACGGCCTTGGCGGCATCATCATTCCCTTCATCGGCATCAAGGCGATCGACCTCGTGGTCGCCGCCTTGGGCATGGCTTAAGGAGCCACAATCATGCTCAGAGAAATTCGCCCCGCCATCCTCGTCCTGGTCGTGCTGACCGCGATCACGGGCCTGGCCTATCCGCTCGCCATGACCGCGATCGCCGGCGCCATCTTCCCGAAGCAGGCGCAAGGCAGCCTGATCGAGAAGCACGGCAAGGTGGTTGGCTCCGCCCTGATCGGGCAGGAGTTCAAGGAAGCGAAGTACTTCCACGGCCGGCCGTCGGCGACGGTCGCGCCCGATCCGAACGATTCCTCCAAGACGGTGCCGGCGCCGTACAACGCCGCCAATTCCGGCGGCTCCAACCTTGGCCCGACCAGCAAGGCGCTGAATGACCGCATCAAGGAGGACGTCGAGAAGCTGAAGGCGGAGAACCCGTCCTCTCCGGTGCCGGTCGATCTCGTCACCACCTCGGCCAGCGGGCTCGATCCCGACATCTCACCGGAGGCAGCACTCTTCCAGGTGCCGCGGGTCGCCAAGGCGCGCAACATGCAGGAGGATCAGGTGCGCCAGCTGGTGACGCAGAACACGCAAGGGCGCCTTGCCGGCGTCATCGGCGAGCCGCGTGTTAACGTTCTTGCGCTCAACCTGGCGCTGGATACGGTTGGTACGAAATAGGGGAGTAGGCTGCACCGGAAGGGATGACTATATTGCGTTATGGCCAATCAGCGCCGTGACCTCGAAAAGCGACCCTCGCCGGACGCGCTGCTGGAAGCGGCGCGCCGCGAGACCGATCGTTCCGGACGCCTGAAGATCTTCGTCGGCGCGGCCCCCGGCGTCGGCAAGACCTATGAGATGCTGCAGAGCGCCCACGGCCGCCTCAAGGCGGGCGTCGACGTCGTGGTCGGCGTCGTCGAGACCCACGGGCGAATCGAGACCGAAGCGCTCCTCAAGGGCCTCGAAGTGGTGCCGCGCAAGCGGCTGACCTATCGCGATCAGGTGATCGAGGAGATGGACCTCGACGCCGTGATCGCACGGCGTCCGCAGCTCGCGCTGGTCGACGAGCTCGCCCACACCAATGCACCGGGTAGCCGGCATCCCAAGCGCTATCTCGACGTCGAGGAATTGCTGTCGCGTGGCATCGACGTCTACACCGCCGTCAACATCCAGCACATCGAGAGCCTCAACGATGTGGTCGCGCAGATCACCCATGTCCGGGTGCGCGAGACCGTGCCGGATTCGGTGTTCGATCGGGCTGATGCCATCGAGCTGATCGACCTCACGCCCGACGACCTGATCCAGCGGCTCAAGGAGGGCAAGGTCTATGTGCCCAGGCAGGCCGAGCGGGCGCTGGAGCACTATTTCTCGCCCGGCAACCTGACCGCGTTGCGCGAGCTCGCACTGCGGCGCACGGCTGAGCGGGTCGACGAGCAGCTGCTCACCCATATGCAGGCCAATGCAATCAACGGTCCCTGGGCCGCGGGCGAGCGCATCCTGGTCTGCGTGAGCGAGGACCCGCGCGCGGCCGGTCTCGTCCGCTACACCAAGCGCGTGTCCGACCGGCTGCATGCGCCCTGGACCGCACTCAGCATCGAGACTCGCCGCAGCCTGCAATTGACCGACGAGCAGCGCGACCGGCTCGCCGACACCATGCGCCTTGCAGAGTCGCTCGGCGGCGAGGCGTTGACCATTCCCGGCGTCGGCCGCCGCATCGCCGACGACATCATCAACTTTGCGCAGGCCAACAACGTCACGCAGATCATCATCGGCAAGTCCACCCGCTCGCGCTGGTTCGAGCTGACGCATGGCTCGGTGGTGCACGATCTGGTGCGCCGCGCCGGCAATATCAGCGTCAATGTGATCGCCGGCGACGAGGAGCCGGTCGCCAAGGCGCCGGTGCAGACCGCGCAGCGGCAGGAGCCGTTCAACCCGCGGCCCCTTCTGATGGCGCTGCTCATGACCGGGCTCGGCCTCGGGACGGCCGAACTGATCCAGCCGATCTTCGGCGTCGAGAACGTCGACCTGGTTTTCATCACCGCCGTGGTCGTCGCAGCCGTGCGCTACGGGCTGTGGCCGTCGCTGCTCGCGAGCGTGGCGGCCTCGCTGTGCTACAATTTCTTCTTCCTGCCGCCGGTCTACACCTTCACCATCACCGATCCGACCAATGTCGCGGCATTCTTCTTCTTCATGCTGATCGCGCTGATCGTCTCCAACGTCGCGGCGCGCGTGCGCACGCAGGCCGACACCGCGATCGGCCGTGTCCGCACCACCGAGTCGCTCTATGCGTTCAGCCGCAAGCTCGCGGGCACCGCGACCCTCGACGACGTGCTGTGGGCGACCGCCTATCAGACCGCGCTGATGCTGCGGGTGCGGGTGGTGCTGTTGCTGCCGGAAGACGGCGTGCTGACCGTCAAGGCGGGCTATCCGCCCGAGGATCAGCTCGACCAGGCCGACCTCGCCGCCGCCAACTGGGCCTGGGGTAACGATCGCCCGGCCGGCCGCGGCTCGGATACGCTGCCGGGCGCGAAGCGGCTGTTCCTGCCGATGCGCACCGGCCGCGGCCCGATCGGCGTGATCGGCATCGACAATGACCGCATCGGCCCCCTGCTGACACCAGACCAGCGCCGGCTGCTCGATGCGTTGATCGATCAGGGCGCACTGGCGATCGAGCGCGTGCTGCTGGTCGAGGACATGGACCGCGTCAAGCGCACCGTCGAATCCGACCGCCTGCGCGGCGCGCTGCTGACCTCGATCTCGCACGACCTCAAGACGCCGCTCGCCTCGGTGCTCGGCTCGGCCTCGGCCCTGCGCGACCTCAGCGCCAATCTCACGGACGCGCAGAAGCATGACCTGCTCGCGACGGTGATCGACGAATCCGAGCGGCTGAACCGCTTCATCGCGAACCTGCTCGACATGACCAAGCTCGAATCGGGCGCGATCGTGCCGAACACCGCGCGGCACGATATCGGCGAGATCATCGGCAGCGCGCTGCGCCGTGCCGCCAAGATCCTGGTGCATCACAAGGTATCGCTGGAGCTCGCGGCCGACCTGCCGATGCTGGAGCTCGATGCCGTGCTGTTCGAGCAGGTGCTGTTCAACCTGCTCGACAACGCAGCCAAATACGCGCCCTCGGACACCACCATATCGATCCGCGGCATCCGCGAGCGCGAGCGGATCGCGCTGCAGATCATGGATGAGGGGAACGGCATTCCGGCGGGCGAGCTGGAAAGCGTGTTCGACAAGTTCTATCGCGCCGAAAAGGGCGACCATGTCCGCCCCGGCACCGGCCTTGGGCTCGCGATCTCGCGCGGCTTCGTCGAGGCGATGCGCGGCACGATCTCGGCGGCCAACCGCTCCGACCGGACCGGCGCCGTCATCACCATCCGCCTGCCGATCCCGGCCGACACCAACGCGCTGGACACTGCTGCATGAACGCAACGCTCATCAAGGTCCTGGTCATCGATGACGAGCCGCCGATCCGCAAGCTCTTGCGGATGGGGTTGAGCACGCAGGGTTACGATATCCTCGAGGCTTCCAACGGCAAGACTGCCCTCGACATGCTGGCCGAAGGCCCGGCGCTGATCATCCTCGATCTGGGATTGCCCGATATCCAGGGCCACGATTTGCTGCGCATGATCCGCGGGCGCAGCGAGAGCGTCCCGATCGTGGTGCTGTCGAGCCGCGGCGACGAGGCCGGCAAGGTGCAGGCCCTCGACCTCGGCGCCGACGACTATCTGACCAAGCCATTCGGCATGGACGAACTGCTGGCGCGGCTGCGCGCCGCGCTCCGGCACCAGTTGCAGGTGCAGGGCGAGCGGCCGGTGTTCCGCTCCGGCGATCTCTCGGTCGATCTGGTGCGCCGGATCGTCAAGGTCGGCGAGAAGGAGATCAAGCTGTCGCCGAAGGAGTACGATCTCCTGCGCGTCCTGGTGCAGCATGCCGGCAAAGTGCTGACGCACCGCTTCCTGCTGAAGGAATTGTGGGACGAGCTCACCGATGCGCAATACCTGCGCGTCTATGTGCGCCAGCTGCGCCAGAAGATCGAGGCCGATCCCGAGCGTCCGCAATTCGTGTTGACCGAGACCGGCATCGGCTATCGGCTGCGCGCGGCGGACTAGAGCGCCGGTCGCGCCCTGCGTTGTACGAGACATCCGGGTGCTGTGCCGTGGCCTCTCGCAACAACTTCGGAACTTTCGCAACCGGTGAGGATTGTTTTCGCTCACCGGGAGAAAAACTCATGGCAAGAAAGTACTCGCGGAAAACATCGAGCGACGTTCGGCGCGTGATGAAGAAGCGCAAGGCCGGGACGTTGCGCAGCGGCCGTTCCAAGAGGAAGGTGAAGAGCCGCAAGCAGGCCATCGCCATCGGCCTGTCGGAGGCGCGGGCCAAGGGCAGGAAGGTGCCGAAGAAGGCGGCCAAGAAGAAGGCTGCCAAGAAGCGAAAGACGACGAAGAAGCGCAAGGTGGCCAAGAAGCGGTAAGATTCGCATATCTCCCCACGTCATTGCGAGAAGCTCGCGACCAAATTGCAAAGCAATTTTGCGCTGAAGCGACGAAGCAATCCATCTTTCCACGGATGCGGAGAGATGGATTGCTTCGCGGAGCCTGTCATCGGGCGCGCATTCGCGCGACCCGTTGGCTCGCAATGACGGTTGGAGAGAACTTACCCCACCTTCCGCGGTCGCGCGCGCGACCGGTGCGCCTTCTTGCCCACGCGGCGATGCGGGGCCGGCCGACGCGCCGTCGAACGCGAGTGTCGTGCGCTGCTCCGGCCCTTCAGGCTCTGCTTCAGCGCGTCCATCAGGCTCACGACATTGCTCGGCTTTTCCTCGCGCTCGGCTGTCCCGATCGGCTTGCCGGCGGCCTTGCGGCGGACCAGCGCCTTCAGCGCGGTCTCATACTCGTCCTTGAACTTCGATGGGTCGAAATGCGCAGCCTTGCTGTCGAGGATGTGGCCGGCGAGATCGATCATGTCTTTTGTCACTTTGGGGCTCTTGATGTCATCGAAATAGTCGTCCGCGTCACGCACCTCGTAGGGGTAACGCAGCGTGGTGCCGAGCATGCCCTTGTCGAGCGGCTCGATCGCGATCACGTGCTCGCGGTTGGTCAGGACGATGCGGGCCAGGGCGACGCGGTCCTGGTCCTTCATGGCGTCGCGGATCACGGCAAAGGCATCGACACCGGCCTTGCCGTCGGGCCGGATGTAATAGGGATGATCGAGATAGCGCTTGTCGATCTCGCCCTCGGGCACGAAGCTGTCGATGTCGATGGTGTGATTGCTCTCGATCTGGACGGCTTCGAGCTCGTCCTTGTCGATCTCGACATATTCACCCTTCCTGATCTCGTAGCCGCGGCCCTTCTGGTCGCCGTCGACGACGTCACCGGTCTCGGCATCGACCATCTGCTGCTTCAGCCGGTTGCCGGTGTCCTTGTTGATCATATGGAAGCGGGTCTTCTCGACCGCCGTCGAGGCCGGATAGAGCGCCACGGGGCATGACACGAGCGAGAGCTTGAGCGTGCCTTTCCAATAGGCGCGGGGAGCCGCCATGATTTTCTCCAAACAGCTTGAGTTTGGAACTTGAACGGATACCGTGGGTTTTGGTTCCTGATGGCCGCGAAGGCGGCGGCCGTCGCTTGTGCCGAGGTCTTGTTGTGTCGCTGAGAAATCTGTCCACCTATCGCAAGAAGCGCGACTTCGAAAAGACCAATGAGCCGTCCGGCGACGTCAAGGTCGCGCCCGCCAAGCAGCGTCGCTTCGTTATCCAGAAGCATGACGCAACACGGCTGCACTATGACTTCAGGCTCGAACTCGACGGCGTCTTCAAGTCCTGGGCAGTGACGCGCGGCCCGTCGCTCGATCCGCATGACAAGCGGCTCGCGGTGGAGGTCGAGGATCATCCGCTCGATTACGGCGATTTCGAAGGAACGATCCCGGAAGGCCAGTATGGCGGCGGCACGGTGCAGCTTTGGGATCGCGGCTATTGGGAGTGTGATGATCCCGAGCGCGGCTTCAAGAAGGGCGACCTGAAGTTCACGCTCGATGGCGAGAAGCTGCATGGCAGCTGGGTGCTGGTGCGGATGAAAAACGACCGTTTCGGCGGCAAGCGCACCAACTGGTTGTTGATCAAGCACCGGGACGAATACGCCGTTGATGGGAATGGAGAAGACGTCCTCGAGGAGGATCGTTCAGTCGCTTCCGGCCGCTCGATGGCACAGATCGCGGCAGGCAAGGGGCGAGCGCCGAAGCCGTTCATGCTGGCCAGGGGCAATAGCAAGGCCAAGGCGGATGCCGTCTGGCACTCCAATCGCGGCGAGGCCGCCGAAGCGCGCGCCCGAACCAAGGCGCCACCTCCCAAGGCCCGACTGGCAGTGAAGCCGAAGCAGGTGTCAGAGATGCCGGATTTCGTCGCACCGCAGCTCTGTGCGTCGGTCGAGAGCCCGCCCAGCGGCTCGGGCTGGGGCCATGAAATCAAGTTCGACGGCTATCGAGTGCAGCTCCGCGTCGAGGACGGCGAAGCCGTGCTGAAGACCCGCAAGGGGCTCGACTGGACCGACAAGTTCGCCGCGATCGCGAGCGAAGCCGGCAAGCTCCCCGATGCCTTGATCGATGGGGAGATCGTTGCGCTCGACAAGAACGGCACGCCGCATTTCTCGACCCTGCAGGGCGCGCTGTCGGACGGCAAGACGGAGAAGCTGATCTTCTACGCGTTCGACCTGCCGTTCGCCGGTAAGGAGGACCTTCGTTCGCTGCCCCTTACCGAACGAAAGGCGCGGTTGAAGCAACTGCTCGACGCGCGCAAGGGCAAAGAAAGGCTGATCCGCTATGTGGAGCATTTCGAGGAGGATGGCGAAACCGTGCTGGAGTCCGCGCGAAAGCTCGGGTTGGAAGGCATCGTCTCCAAGCGGCTCGATGCACCCTATCGGTCCGGCCGATCCGACCACTGGACGAAAGCAAAGATCCGCGCCGGCCAAGAGGTGGTGATCGGCGGCTGGAAGACCACCAACGGCAAATTCCGCTCGCTGATGGCAGGTGTCTACCGCGGCGATCATCTGGCCTTTGTCGGCATCGTAGGCACCGGCTTCGGGCAGGACACGGTTCGCCGCATCATGCCGGCGCTGAAGGCGGCCGCGTCGGACACGAGTCCTTTCAGCGGCAAGGATGCGCCGAAGAAGACGCGCGACGTGTATTGGCTGAAGCCGGAGCTGGTCGCCGAGATCGAGTTTGCCGGCTGGACCGAGGGCGGCAATATCCGCCAGGCCGCGTTCAAGGGCCTGCGCCAGGACAAGCCGGCGCGCGAGGTGGAGGCGGAAAGGCCCGCCTTGACGAAAGTGGTGAAGCCGATGGCCAAGGGCAAAAAAGCGTCGAGCGAGGTGATGGGCGTCGCGATCTCCCATCCGGACAAGGCATTGTGGCCCGACGCCGGCGACGGCGCGGCGGTGACGAAACTCGATCTCGCAAAATATTTCGAGGCGGTCGGCGCTTGGATGCTCGACTATCTCAGGGGACGGCCGTGCTCGATCGTGCGCGCGCCCGACGGCATCAAGGGCGAGACGTTCTTCCAGCGGCATGCGATGGCGGGTACATCGAAGCTTCTGAAGCTCGCCAAGGTCTCCGGCGACCGCAAGCCCTATCTGCAGATCGACCAGGTCGAGGGGCTTGCGGCGGTTGCGCAACTGGGCGGCCTCGAACTGCATCCCTGGAATTGCGCGCCCGATGCCTATGACACGCCGGGCCGGCTGGTGTTCGATCTCGATCCGGCGCCGGACGTCGCGTTTGCCGATGTGATCGATGCCGCCAAGGACATGCGCCAGCGCTTGACCGCGGTCGGCCTCGAAAGCTTCTGCAAGACCACCGGCGGCAAGGGTCTTCACGTCGTGACGCCGCTGCTTTACGGCGCAAAAGACAAGGTGACGTGGAAGGAGGCCAAGGCCTTCGCGCAGGGAATCTGCCAGTGGATGGCGCAGGACGATCCCGAGCGCTATCTGATCAACATGTCGAAGGCCAAGCGCACCGGAAAGATCTTCCTCGATTATCTGCGCAACGATCGTCTCTCGACCGCTGTTGCGGTGCTGTCGCCGCGAGCGCGCGAGGGCGCCACGGTGTCGATGCCGCTGACCTGGACGCAGGTACGTGGCGACCTCGATCCGAAGAAGTACACCGTGCGAACCGTGCCGGCGCTGCTCGCGAAGACGAAGGCCTGGGATGGCTACGACGATGCGGCGTCATCGATCAAGACGGCGATGAAGAAGCTCGCGGCGCAGTAAAGCTAAGCCAACGAGTAGCCCCCATCCTCTCCCGTCATATCCCGCGAAAGCGGGGTATCCAGTACGCTGCGGCCTATCGGCTCAATCGTCGGCGTCTCTGGAATATTGGATTACCCGCCTTTCGCGGGTGATGACAGTGTGGGTGCCGATGGGAGCGCGCTATGCCCGAGCCCTACAACCTCCCGAGCAGCAGGAGGATCAACAGGATCACGATCACGAGGCCAAGGCCGCCGCCGCCGTAATAGCCGGTGCCGTAGAATGGTCCTCCACCGAGGCCGCTGAAGCCGCCGAGCAAAGCGATAATCAGAATAATCAGAATGATGGTTCCAAGCGACATCCGAATCTCTCCTCAGCTCTCGGTGCGTTTGCTTCTGCGTTGCGCTTGAGCAAACAAATCGGAATCGCGAAGGTTCCTGCAGCTTGCGGTGTGATATGATGCTTGAATCGTCCGTTTGCGTGGAACGGAATGGCACGAAACGAAATCGATAGAGGAGAGCTTTACGATGTCGGCGCCACTTATCGTTTCGATTCCTCACAGCCTCGGTCGGGAAGAAGCCATGCGTCGCCTGAAGTCGGGCCTGTCGCGTGCGGCCGCGAACGTGCCCGTGTTGAGCGTCGATGAAGAGCGCTGGGACGACAACCGCATGACCTTCCGCGTCCGTGCGCTGGGGCAGGTTGCCGCTGGACATCTCGACGTCGAGGACAAGCTTGTGCGGCTGGAGGTGACGTTGCCATGGCTGCTGCAGCGCTTCGCCGAGGTCGCGCAGATCGCGATCCAGAAGCGCGGGCAGTTGCTGCTGACCAAGCGGAACTGATCCGCGATTGCCGTGCTCTCAAGAATGGCTCCGAACGCTCGCCCGCCGGGACGCTCGCGTTGCTCCTGTGGCGGCCTTCGCTTTCAACACTGCGACAGGGAGAGACCCGAGCAGCGCAGGGAGCTGAAGCTTGTCCTTGCCGAGCTCGGTCGCAAGTCCCGCGCAATCGATCGTGCCTTCGAACGACTCCGGTCGCGGCCATGCCCGCCCGCCCTGCGTGAACGGGGCGAACCATCTGGCGACCGCGACGACAACTGCATCGCGACCGTGGCGCCGCGCGAACGCGATGACGTGATCGCGATGCGGGCCGCTCGCCGCGAGCGGCTCATAGCCGCCATTCGTGAAGACCTCGCGCATCTCGTTTCGTAGCCGCAGCAGGTGCCGCGTCCATGCCAGCTTCAGGCGGCCGTCTTGCCAGACTTGTGCCAGCGCATCCCAATCGGGCCTCTCCACCGTCGCCAGCGTCTCCGCGTGTTCGGTGAAATCGACCGGGCGGCGGTTGTCGGGATCGACCAGCGACAGATCCCATGTTTCCGTGCCCTGATAGAAATCCGGCACGCCCGGCATCGTCGCCTTCAGCGTGGCCTGACCGAGCGAGTTCAGCGCGCCGATCAGCGCGGTGCGTTGTGCGAGCGTATCGAGCGCGTCGAGGAACTCGGGGGCGGACTTGCGATCAAGGATCCGGTCGATGAAGGTCTTGACGCCGGCCTCGTAGGGCGCGTGCGGATTGAGCCAGCTCGTCTCCTGCTTGCCCTCGCGCGCCGACTTCAGTGCATAGGCCTGGATGCGCGCGACAAGGGATGTATCCTTCGGATCCCAGGCGCCGAGCAGGGCCTGATACAACATGTATTCGAAGGTCGCGGATGGCGCGCGCATCTCGCCGTCAAGCACGAGGTGCGGCGCGTTCAGCACCTTCCAGCGCGCGACCGCGCTGGTCCATTCGCCCGGAATTTCGGCAAGCGCCATGATCCGCGCACGGGCATCCTCGCCGCGTTTGGTGTCGTGGGTCGCGGTCGCCGTCATGCCGTGCGGCAATTCGTGGACGCGCGCCTGCATCATGGCGTGGAACCGTTCGGCGGAGAGCGCCGGCGCCGCGGGATCGCCGCCGACCTCGTTGAGCGCAAGCAGGCGATGGTAGCGATAGAAGGTCGTGTCCTCGAGCGACTTCGCCATCATCGGCCCGGTGAACTGCTGGACCTTCAGCGCGAAGCGGCGGACCCGCGGCACGCCGTGCGGCGGGCGGCCGGGCTTGAGCAAATCCATGGTAAGGGCATCGCGCAGGAAGTCGAAGATGCCCTCGTCGGCGGCGAACCAGTCGACGCGGGCGCGCTCGATCGTTGCATTGATCAGCGCGCGGTCATGGGCCGTCGGGCCAGCGCCGGTGAGATAGGTGCGGTAGACCGGGAAGTGCAGCACGTAGAGTTCGAGCGCCTGCCGCAAACTGTCGCCCGAGAAGTCGCGGGTCGAGTAGTGACCGCTGGCGATACGTGCCAATAGCCGTGCGAGCACGGTGAATTCGCTGGTCAGCAGCGTCTCCAGCACACGACGCTTGGCGGCGCGCAGCACCGGCGTCAGGGCGGGCGACTGGTTGCTGATCTGGCGCCAGATCTCGCTGAGCGGATCGAGGCCGTTGCCATCGACCATGACCTGGCTGATCACGTTCATCCATTCATAGCCGGTGGTGCCGTGGACGCCGCCGAATTTCGGCAACTTCTCGTCCTCGCCGAGGATCTTCTCGACCACCACGTAGAACGGCTTTGCCTTGGCGCCTTGCGCGGACCGGATCAGGCGCCGCAGGCGCTGGAAATATTGCGCGGGATCGCGCAGGCCGTCGATGTGATCAAGCCGGAGGCCCTGCAGCCGGTCCTCCGCGATCAGCCGCCGCACCAGGCTGTGGCTCGCCTCGAAGGTGCCGGCGTCCTCGACCCTGAGGCCGGCCAGCGTGTTGACGTCGAAGAAGCGGCGGTAGTTGATGTCGCTGGAGGCGAGACGCCAGTGACCGAGCTTGTAATGCTGGCGCTCCAGCAGGCGATGCAACGCCAGCGTCTGGGTGGGTCCTTCGCCGGCGCGATAGGCGACGAGGCCGCGCGCGATGATGTCGGCGCCGCCGTCGATCGCGCGCAGCTCCGCCTTGAGGGCCGGAGCCTCGATGCGGTTCGGATGGCGCAGTCCCCTGTACCGCGCGGCGAGGGCGAGCATGGCCCGTCCGGCCGCGCTCTCCTCTGCACCGGCCTCCCGGACGATGGTCCGCAGTACGTCGCCATAGCGTTCAGGCGCGATCGGCAGCCGGTGTTCGAAATACCAGGCCGAGAAACTGCCTTCGGCGGCGTCATAGCGCAGCTCGATCTCGCCGCGCTCCAGCGCCTGGCCGTAGGACGAGCCGAGGATCGGCAGCAGCACGCCGCCGCGCGCGCGATAGGGCAGCTGGTCCCAGTCGATGTCGAAGGAGACCGCGTGCGGCGACACCGGTCCCCATTCCAGCACGTCGAGCCACCACGGATTGTCGGCGAAATGCACGCCGACATGGTTCGGCACGAAATCGAGGATCAAGCCGAGATCGTTCTGCTTCAGCGCCGCGCTTAGCCGCGCAAAGCCGTCCTCGCCGCCGAGTTCCGGATTGAACTTGGTGTGATCGATGACGTCATAGCCGTGCGTCGACCCCTTGCGCGCCTTCATGAACGGCGATGCATAGACATGGCTGATGCCGAGCGCCTTCAGATACGGAACGACCTGCGCTGCGGCATCGAAGTTGAAATCGGCGGTGAGCTGCAGGCGGTATGTCGCGATCGGGATCGCCGGAGGCATTGGGCTAACCGATGTGCCAGCGCACCGACCACGGTGCGATGCGGTCTGACGGCCCATGGCCCCAGATCAGGCGTCCAGCCTGCTCGGATATGCCGGTGATCTCCCGATCCGACAGGTTGACCGCGAGCCGCAGCGCGCTCCCGTCGCTCATCCTCCAATGGGCCGTCAGCAGATCGCCGGCGAGGCCGGAATCGCCGAAACGGGCCGCGGCGAGACGCGGGGTGATCTCGCGCCGGCGAACCGAGAGCAGGTCGCGCACGAGCGCGAGCCGCGTGCGGCCCGGGTCGCGGTCGAGTGCCGTCCAGTCGAGCGCGGCCGATCGCACGGTCTCGTCGGCGAGCGGATCTGGAATGTCGTCACCGTACTTGGCGTAGGCCCAGGCGAACTCCTCGCGCCGGCCCTTGCGAACCGCGTTCGCAAGATCGCCCCTGAAATCGCAGAAGAAGGGGAAGGGCGACGTCGCGCCCCATTCCTCGCCCATGAACAGCATCGGCGTCGTGGGGGCGACCAGCGTGACGGCGAGTGCGGCGGCGACGGCTTCGGGCTTCGCGAGGCTCACGAGGCGATCGCCCAGCGGCCGGTTGCCGATCTGGTCGTGGTTCTGCAGGAAGTTGATGAAGCAGGTCGGCGACAGGGCGCCGCTGGGCTCACCGCGAGGCTTGCCGCCCCAGAAGTTCGAGACCTCGCCCTGATAGATGTAGCCGGAGGACAGCGCGCGCACGAGGTCTTGCTTCGGCGCGCGCTGATAGTCGCCGTAATAGCCCTGCGCTTCGCCGGTCAGGATCACGTGCCAGGCATGATGATAGTCGTCGTTCCACTGTCCCCGGAATTTGCCGCGCGGCGGATCCTCGACGTCATCGAGCAGGCTCGCAATGTTGTCCCCGTTTTCGAGCACGAGGTTGATCTGCCGGCCGGTTTCCGCAGCGAGATGCCCGGCGGCGCGACTGAAGTCGTGGAGAACGGAGACCTCGCCGGCTTCGACGATGGTGTTGACTGCATCGAACCGCAGCCCGTCGAAGCGATAATCGCGCAGCCAGCTCACGACGTTGCCGATCGCGAACGCGCGCACCTCAGGCACGCGATAGTCGATCGCGCTGCCCCACGGCGTGTGCGTATCGGTGAAGAAGGAGGGCGCATAGCAGCCGAGATAGTTACCCTCGGGGCCGAAATGATTATAGACCACGTCGAGCATCACCATCAGCCCGCGAAGATGCGCCTCGTCGATCAGCGTCTTCAAATCTTCGGGGCGTCCGTAGGCGCTGTCGGGTGCGTACCACAGCACGCCGTCATAGCCCCAGTTGCGCCGACCCGCGAAATCGGCAAGCGGCATCAATTCGAGCGCGGTGATGCCGGTCGCGACCAGATGATCGAGCTTGTCGATCATGGCGCGATAGGTGCCCTCGGGTGTGAAGGTGCCGACATGGGCCTCGAGGATGACGGCCTCATGCCAGGGACGGCCGCGCCATTCCGTCGCGCGCCATTTGAAGGCCGCGTGATCGATCACCTCGCTCGGGCCGAACACGTCATCAGGTTGGAATGCGGAGGCCGGATCTGGAACATCGATCTCGTCGTCGATGCGGAATTTGTAGCGCGTGCCGGCCCGCGTGCCCGGGATCTCGGCGACGTACCAGCCGGCCGCGTCGCGCGTCAGTGGGTGGGGTCTGTCGAGCAGGAGATCGACGCGCTCGGCCGCCGGCGCCCACAGCCGAAAGCGCGTCCCGTCGGGTGTCAGCTCCGGACCGAAATGCTGCGCATTCATGCGGAGCCCGCAAATGCCAGCACCGAGCGCGGCGGTGCCTTGGTCTCCGCGCCGGAGAAAAATCGCCCGGATATCTGCGCGGCCTCGGTCGTGTTCAACACCTGCTGCCAGCTCCTGTATTCGGGCATCTTCGGCATCTTGAACGCGATTTCCTGCGGCGCTGCGTTCAGCACGATAAAGATCGGCGCCTGTCCTGGTTCCATTGGCCCGAGCACATAGGCCAGGAACCTGCTTTCGGGAAATTTCCAGTCGGATTCATTCATCTCGTCGGCCGACGGCGTCAGCCACAGCACGCCGTACGTGCCGTCGGGGCGGCGGCCGTCGAGCCAGCGTTGGCAGCGGATCTGGCTGAAGCGGCGGCGCAGCTCGGTGAGGTGGCCGATGAAATCGACGAAGTCGTCATCCTTGCCGAGGTTCTCCCAGCCGACCCAACCGGTCTCGTTGTCCTGGCAATAGGCGTTGTTGTTGCCGTTCTGCGTGTTGCCGACTTCGTCACCGGCGAGGATCAGCGGCGTGCCCTGGGCCAGCAGCAGGCAGGCGAGCTGGTTCTTCCGCAGCTGGCGGCGCAGCGCGATGATGTTCGGATCGTCGGTCGGGCCTTCATGGCCGCAATTGTTGCTGTGATTATCGTTCGAGCCGTCGCGATTGTCCTCGCCGTTGGCTTCGTTGTGCTTCTCGTTGTAGCTGAAGAGATCCGCGAGCGTGAAGCCGTCATGCACGGTGATGTGGTTGATACTGGCGCGGGTGGCGCGGTTGTCGTGGTGAAACAGGTCGGAGGACGCGGTCATGCGGCCCGAGATCTCGCCGATCAGGCTGCCTTCGCCGCTCCAGTAGCGCCGCATCGCGCTGCGGTAGCGATCGTTCCACTCCGACCATTGCGACGGAAACGCGCCGACCTGGTAGCCGCCGAGGCCGAGGTCCCAGGGCTCGGCGACCATCTTCACGGTCGCCAGCACCGGATCCTGACGTACAGCGGTGAGGAAGGGGTGGTTGCGATCGAAACCGTTCGGCCCGCGCGCCAGCGTCGTGGCGAGATCGAAGCGGAAGCCGTCGATATGGCAGACCTCGACCCAGTAGCGCAGCGAGTCCATCACCATCTGCAGCACGCGCGGATGGGTGAGGTTGACCGAACTGCCGCAGCCGGTGAAGTCGTCATAGAAGCGCGGGTTCTCGCGGTTGAGCCAGTAGTAGGACGCATTGTCGATGCCGCGAAAGCACAGCGTCGGACCCATATGGTTGCCCTCGGCGGTGTGATTGTAGACGACATCGAGCAGTACCTCGATGCCGGCATCATGCAGCCGCGCCACCGTGGTGCGGAAAGAATCCAGCGCATTATCCTGCGCGTAGCGCGCCTCCGGCGCGAAGAAGGCGATGGTGTTGTAGCCCCAGTAATTCGAGAGCTTCTTCTCGACCAGGATGCGATCGTCGATCATCCCGTGGATCGGCAGCAGCTCGATCGTGGTGACGCCGAGCCGTCTGAGGTGGTCGATCATCGCGGGCGACGACAGGCCGGCATAGGTGCCGCGCAGGTTCGGCGGCACGTCCTCGCGCTTCTGCGTCAGGCCCTTGACGTGAGCTTCGTAGATGATGGTGTCTTCCCAGGGGATGTGCGGCCGGATCTCGCGGCGGCCCCAGTTGAAGGTCTCATCGACCACGACGGCTTTCGGCATGCCGCGGGCGTTGTCGCGCCGGTCGAAGGAGAGATCCTCGCGTGCGCTGCCGGTGCGGTAGGCGAAATGCGCGTCGCTCCACACCAGCCGCCCGGCCAAGCGCTTCGCGTAGGGATCGAGCAAGAGCTTGTTGGGATTGAAGCGGTGGCCGCGCTCCGGCGCGTAGGGTCCGTAGACGCGATAGCCGTAGAGCTGGCCGGGCGAGATGTCGTTGAGATAGCCGTGCCAGACGTCTTCGGTGCGCTCCGGCAGCTCGATCCGCTCGAGCTCGCGGCGGCCCTGGCCGTCGAACAGGCATAGCTCCACCTTCTCCGCGTTGGCAGAGAACAGTGCAAAATTGGTGCCCCTGCCGTCCCAGCTTGCGCCAAGCCGCGAGGACGTCCCCTCGGTCAGTCGCATCGATCAGCCTTCCGGCACGAGAAAGATCGCAGCCAGCGGGGGAATGGTCAGGCTCAGCTCCGGGGGCGGTCCTTCCAGCGCGCGGACCTCGCCGATATTGCCGACATTGCTGCCGCCATAATGCGCTGAGTCCGAATTGAGCGCTTCGTGCCACTTGCCTGCGAACGGCACGCGGACGCGGTAGTTGCGATAGACGTTGGGCGAGAAGTTCGCAACGATGAGGCAGCGCGCCCGCTCACCGCTGCCCTTGCGCATCCAGGCGAACACGTTGTTGTTGGCGTCGTCGGTGATCACCCATTCGAACCCGGCCGGATCGCAGTCGAGCTCGTGCAGCGCCGGCAGCGCCCGATAGAGGCGGTTGAGGTCGCGGATCAGGTTCTGGACGCCGCTATGTTTCGGCTGCTCCAGCAGATGCCAATCCAGCGAGTGGTCGTGATCCCATTCGCGCTCCTGGCCAAACTCGCAGCCCATGAACAGCAACTTCTTGCCGGGATGGCCGAACATGAAGCTGTAGTAGGCGCGCAGATTGGCGAAGCGCTGCCAGTCGTCGCCGGGCATGCGCCCCAGGATCGAGCGTTTGCCGTGCACGACCTCATCATGCGACAGCGGCAGGATGAAATTCTCCGAGAAGGCGTAGTGCAGGCCAAACAGGATGTCGCCGTGATGGTATTTGCGGTGGATCGGATCCTTGCTGACATACTTCAGCGTGTCGTGCATCCAGCCCATGTTCCATTTGTAGCCGAAGCCGAGGCCGCCATATTCGACCGGGCGCGACACTTGCGGCCATGCGGTTGATTCCTCGGCCGCGGTGGTGGCTTGCGGAAAATGCGCGAATACCTCGGTGTTGAAGCGGCGCAGGAAGTCGATGGCTTCGATATTCTCCCGGCCGCCATATTTGTTCGGAATCCAGCTGCCGGCGGGGCGGCTATAGTCAAGGTAAAGCATGGAGGCGACCGCATCGACGCGCAGTCCGTCGACGCCATAGCGTTCCAGCCAGAACAGCGCGTTCGAGACCAGGAGGTTGGTGACCTCGGTGCGCCCGTAATTATAGATCAGCGTCCCCCAGTCGAGATGGCGGCCCTGCAAGGGGTTGGCGTGCTCGTAGAGCGCGGTGCCGTCGAAGCGGCCGAGCCCGTGGGGATCGTCGGGGAAATGCCCTGGGACCCAATCGAGCAGCACGCCCAGTCCCGCGCGATGGCAGGCATCGACCAGCGCCGCGAAATCGTCAGGCGAGCCGAAGCGGCTGGTCGGCGCGAACAGGCCGGTCGGCTGATAGCCCCAGGAGCCATCGAAGGGATGCTCGCTGACCGGGAGGAATTCGACATGGGTAAAGCCCATGTCGCTTGCATAGGCCGGAAGCTGCTCAGCCATGTCGCGATAAGTCAGCCACTCGTTTTGACCCTTGCGCCGCCAGGAGCCGAGATGGACCTCGTAGATCGAGACCGGCGATCTCAGAGCGTTGACGCCGTCGGGCGCCGGGTGTGGGTGCGGGATGTTGCGCTCGTCGAACACGATCGACGCGGTCTTCGGGCGGACCTCGGCGGCGAAGGCCAGCGGATCCGACTTCAGCGGCATATGCTGGCCGTTCCGACCGACGATGTCGAACTTGTAGCGGTCGCCGGCGCGCGCGCGCGGGATGAACAGCTCCCAATAGCCGACGCCGCGGACGCGCATCGGATGCCGCCGTGCGTCCCAGAAATTGAAATCGCCGACCACGCTGACCCGCCGCGCGTTCGGAGCCAGCACCACGAAGCCGACGCCCTCGACGCCATCCAGCGTCATCGGATGTGCGCCGAGCGTATCGTAGACGCGCTGATGCGTGCCTTCGCCGAGCAGATAGAGGTCGAAGTCGCTCAGAATCGGCGGAAACCTGTAGGCGTCCTCGAATTCGACGACGTTTTCGCCGAAACGCGCACGGAGCTGGTAGCGTGTGGAACCGTTGGGCAGGGGTCCGGCGAACAGCCCGGCGTCATGAATCCGCGCCAGCGGCGCCGTCTCGCCATGCTCGCCGATCGCCTCGACATTGCTGGCGTCGGGCAGGAAGGCGCGCACGACGCTGCGATCCCCCTCGGTATGGAGGCCGAGATAATGGAAGGGATCGGAGTGGCGGCCTTCGATGATGGCATAGGCTTCGGCGGGCAGTTTGGTCATGCAACCTCATGCGGCTGTTGCGCCAGGATCCTCAGCAGGCCGGTCAGGGGAATCCGCAGCCAATCCGGCCTATTGGCGAGCTCATATTCGATCTCGTAGATGGCTTTCTCAAGCAGGAAAAAGCTGAGCAGGCGATCGGCCGCCTTGGCGTCGGTCGGCCACAGGCGCTGGCCGGCCATCGCCTCGCGATAACCCGCGAGGAAGGCGTCGGTTGCCCGATCGCGCCATTCCGCCAGGGTAAGGCTCAATCGGCCGCTCTCGTCGGGCGCGACCCTGAGCGCGCGTTCCAGGGCGGCCGTCATCGCATAGTCGATCGAGCGGATCAGGTAGGCGACGTCGCGTGCCGCCGGCGCCTTGCGGCGGCGCTCGGCGATGGTCCGGCCGGGCCCGCCGTCGAAATCGATGATGAAGATGTCGTCCTTGACGACCAAGAGCTGGCCGAGATGGAGGTCGCCGTGGTGGCGGATGTTGACCCCGCCGACCTCGCGCGGCAACAGCGCCTTCAGGCGGTCAGGCAGCAGATCGTGCTGGGCCAGCAACTGGTCGGCCAGCAGTCGGTCGGAGCCCTTCAGTGTGTCGCGCCGCTGCTTCAGCGTGTCGAATACGCGCTCGGCGCGCGCCATGGTCTCGTCGTTCCAGCGCTGCAGGTCCTCGGAGCGCGTCGGCTCCGGCGCGAAATCCGGCAGCTCCCTGTTGCTGGCGAGCGCGATATGCAGCTCGGCCAGGCGTTTTCCGCTCAGCGACACGTGGCGCAGATAGGTGGCCTGATCGCCGTTCTCCGCCAGATGCTCGCTCGCGGCGAGCAGCCGCTGCTTCTCGACGAGGCGGTCGAGGTGGGCGGCGGCAACCGCCCAGAGGTCGCCCTGATTGACGACCATGGCATGCAGAACCGCGATCGCGCTGCGCTTGTCGCCTTCGATCAGCTCGGCGGTGCCGAGCAGGGCAGGGGTGTTGGCAAAGCCCGCCACTTCAGTGAGGAAGCGGCTGACCTCGATCTCGGGATTGATGCCGACCTCGAGCTTCCGGTAAATCTTGGTGACGTATTCGTTGTCGACCAGCGCGGTCGAGTGCGGCTGATCGTTCTCGAAGACGCGAATGCGCTCCGGTTGCCGGACCGGCTTGTCCGAGAAGCGGCTGGTTGGCCGGAATTCGAGCTTCAATCCCTGCTCGCCCTCATGGACGGTCAGATTTTCGCGGAGATTGCGCAGGAACAGCCCTGTAAAAATCTGGTCGGTGGCGACATCGAGCAGCGTACCCTCGCGCGCACCCTGCCGTATGGCGGCGAAAGCGCGCGGGTTGTAGCGCTCACGGTCGAAGCGCACCCATTCGATCTGCATCGGCAGCACATAGCGGCTGGTCGTGCCGCGCTGCGTCGTCTCGAAGAAGATCAGCCAGGGCCTGTTGTCGCCGATGTCGCAGAACGGGATGGCAGCCACCAGGTTCGGCTGGATCGTCTGGGCGGAGTGCTCCGGGTACCAGCGCGTGCGGGCGAGATGGTCGGGCAGCACGTCGTGCTCGAACACGCCGCGGGTGCGTGCCAGCGACGTCCAGGTCGAATTGAGCGGCACCACCAGCGTCTCGAATTCCGGCACGGCGCGCGGGGGCACCGGCTCGGACTTGTCGCGCTCCTGCAGCTGGAACCAGTAGAAGCCATAAGGCGCCAGCGTGATCATGTAGGGCAGCTCGCCGATCGCCGGGAAGCGCGTGCGCCCCAGCATCTCGAGCGGAATCCGGTCCTTGAAGGCGGAGAGGTCGAGCTCGGTCGCCTGCGCGGAGCGCGACAAATTGGCGACGCACAGGATGACCTCGCCCTGGTACTCACGCACATAGGCGAGCACCGAGCGGTTCTCCGGGCGGATGAAGGTCATGGTGCCGCGTCCGAACGCCAGCGTCGACTTGCGCACCGCGATCAGCCGCTTGGTCGCAGACAGCAGCGACGACAGGCTGCGCGACTGCGCCTCGACGTTGACCGATTCGTAGCCGTAGACCGGATCCATGATCATCGGTGCGTAGAGCCGCGCCGGGTCGGCGCGCGAGAAGCCGCCATTGCGGTCCGGCGACCATTGCATCGGCGTCCGCACGCCGTTGCGGTCGCCGAGATAGATATTGTCGCCCATGCCGATCTCGTCGCCGTAATAGATGATCGGCGTTCCCGGAAACGACAGCAACAGCGAGTTCATCAGCTCGATCTTGCGCCGGTCATTGTCCATCAGCGGCGCAAGCCGCCGGCGGATGCCGACATTGATCCGCGCGCGCGGATCGTTGGCATAGGTCGACCACAGATAATCGCGCTCGACGTCGGTCACCATTTCCAGCGTCAGCTCGTCGTGATTGCGCAGGAACAGCGCCCATTGGCAGGCGGCGGGGATATCCGGCGTCTGCCGCAGGATGTCGGTGATCGGGAAGCGGTCTTCCTGCGCGATGGCCATGTAGATGCGCGGCATCAGCGGGAAGTGATAGGCCATGTGGCACTCGTCACCATGGCCGAAATATTCCTGCACGTCCTCCGGCCATTGATTGGCCTCGGCCAGCAGGACCTTCCCCTTGGCATAGGCGTCGAGTTCCTGGCGCAGCCGCTTGATGATGGCATGCGTCTCCGGCAAGTTTTCGTTGTTGGTGCCGTCGCGCTCGCACAGATAGGGAATGGCGTCGAGCCGGAAGCCGTCGACGCCGGTGTCGAGCCAGCGCTTCATCACCTGCGTGATGGCGCGCACCACGCGCGGATTGTCGAAATTCAGGTCCGGCTGATGCGAGAAGAAGCGATGCCAGTAGAATTGGCCGGCCTCCGGATCCCAGGTCCAGTTGGACTTCTCGGTATCCGTGAAAATGATGCGGGTGCCGGCGTATTTCTGATCGGTGTCGCTCCAGACGTACCAGCTCCGTGCGCTCGAGTTCGGCGCGCTGCGGCGTGCGCGCTTGAACCAGGCATGCTGATCGGAGGTGTGATTGACGACGAGCTCGGTGATGACGCGCAGCCCGCGCTTCTTCGCCTCCTGGATGAAGCGCTTGAAATCCTTCATCGTCCCGAAATCGGGATTGATGTCGCCGTAGTCGGCGATGTCGTAGCCGTCGTCGCGGCCGGGCGAAGGATAGAACGGCAGCAGCCACAGCACGGTGACGCCGAGTTCCTGCAGATAGCCGAGCTTTTCCGTCAGCCCCGCGAAGTCGCCGATGCCGTCATTGTTGCTGTCGGCGAACGCCTTGACGTGAAGCTGATAGATGATGGCGTCCTTGTACCAGAGCTCGTCCGTGGTCTCGGTCGCGACCTTCTCCTCGATGTCGACGCTGGAGAATACGTTCATGACGGCTCCTTCAGGCCCACGCAGCGCAACAGCCGCGCGGGGTCGCGCTTGGGATCGATGTGCAGGCGGACACCGCCCCATTCGAGCGAATGGCGCTCGCCGGTGACGAGGTCTTCCACCGCGGTAACGGGACAGCGCGCATCGCCGTGTCTGACCATGGCGTCACCGAGCGGAAGCCAGATGTCGCGCACATCGGGCGACAATGCGACTGCCGCTGCGATCACATTGGTCTGATCGACGGATTGCTTGACAAAGCCGATCACGTCGCCGTCCTCGATGCCGATAAAGCGCAGATTGTTCGTCTGTTGCAGCGCTGAATTGCCGCGTCTGATCCGGTTGAGAGCGGCGACATACGGCTTGATGTTCCCCGGCTGTTCCCAGTCTCGAACCTTGATCTCATATGTTTCAGGGTTGAGATAGTCTTCCCGGCCGGGGATCGGGGCATGCTCCAGCAGCTCGAAGCCGCTGTAGATGCCGTAGCTGCTCGACAGCGTCGCGGCGAGCGCGACACGCGATTTGAACATCCAGGATTCGCCGCTTTGCAGGTGGAAAGGCAGGACGTCAGGCGTGTTGACGAAGAAATTCGGCCGAAAGAAGTCACGCTCCGGGTAAGAGTTCAATTCGCCGAGATACTGTTCGATCTCTGAGCGCAGGGTGCGCCAGGCGAAATAGGTATAGGACTGCGTGAAGCCGAGCTTCGCCAGACCCTTCATGAGTTTAGGCCGCTCAAAGCTGCCCGCCAGGAAGAGCACCTCGGGATCGTGGCGCTGCACCTCGCGGATCAGCCATTCCCAGAAGCTGAGCGGCCTGGTGTGCGGATTGTCGATCCGGAAAATCCTGACGCCCTGGTCGACCCAGAACAGGACGACATCGCGCAGCGCCTGCCACAATGCAGCAGCGTCCTCGCCCGTGAAGTCGGGATCGACGACATCGTCCGGCTGCGGCCGATCTTCGGCAGGGCGCATCGATCCGTCCGGACGATGCCTGAACCATTGCGGATGCTGCTTCAGCCAGGGATGATCCGGCGAGCAGTTGGGGGTGAAGTCGAGCGCGACCTCCATATCGTGTGCGCGGCACGCGGCGACGAAGGCTCGGAAATCCTCTAGTGTACCAAGCTCGGGATGCACGGCGTCGTGGCCGCCATCCGCCGAGCCGATCGCGTAGGGGCTGCCGGGATCGCCAGGTTGCGCAGTTGCCGCATTGTTGCGGCCCTTTCGGTGCTCTCGTCCGATCGGATGGATCGGCGTCAGCAGGACGACATCAAAATCCATCGCCGCGACATCGGGAAGCCGCGCGATGCAATCGCTGAACGTCCCATGTGCGCCGGGCACTTTGCCCTGGCTGCGCGGAAACATCTGATACCAGGCGCCATGGCGTGCTCTCGGCCGGTCAGCGACCAAAGGGAACAGCTGCGATCTCGTCAGGTCGGGACGAAACTGGCTGTCGGCCATCGCCTCCTTCAATTCCGGCGCGAGCAGCGCGCCAGCCTCGCCGGTCTGCAGATAGATTTCGCACTGCCTGATGATCACCGCAGCGTCCGCCGGACCTCCGGCCTGCGCCTGGGTCAGCATGCCCGCGCCTTCGATCGCGTCCAGGGTGAGGTCGCCGCTGCTCTTCTGCTTCTGCTCGAAGCGATGCCGCCAACTGGCGAATTCGTCGGTCCAGGCCTCGATCGCGAACTTGTAGCGGCCGGGCCGATCGGGGACGAAGGTGCCGCCCCAGCGATCGTCGCTGTGCAGCGTCATCGCTGCGTGGCGCCAATCGCCGTCAGCCTCGTGCCGCCACACCAATGCGGCGGCGATCACGTGATGTCCGTCACGGTAGATGTCGGCCCACACCTCGACCGCTTCGCCCATGATCCGCTTGACCGGAAAACGGCCGCAATCGACCGACGGATAGACGTCGGTGATATGAAAAGTGCCGCTGGCACTCTCGACAGGTCGGGCAGTTTTGTTCACGGTGATGCCGCCATCGAACATGCAAATGATGTCCCGGCGGCGGGAAGGAGGCGCGCCAGACCCATATAGAAAGCCGCTTGCCGGGCATTGGTTCCCGGTGGGAACGCGACGTGGGGTAGAGCGTTGAGCATCGTCTATCCCTTTCCCGTATCTGGACAATTTAGCAACGAACCAAATCCCGTTGCGAGCGAGCAGCGTGCCGAATGGACCTTTACGCCAAAGCCAAGACCCTGGGAATCCAGACTGAGTATATCGACGGCAGCGGTCACCGCCGTGTGACATCGCCCGAGGCGCTCTCGGCCATCCTCGACGGGCTGCCGCCCCAGACACCGCGCCAGATCATCGCCGAGCCGGTGGTCGTTCGCGCCGGCCAAGCCGCGCGAACGGAGCTGCCGGAGGCGGTCCGGCTTCCGGTGCAATGGAAGGTCACCAATGGTTCCGGCCTGCTTGCGCAAGGCGAGGCGCGCGAACGGAGCCTGGCCTGGCCGTCCGATCTGCCCGAAGGCGTGCACCGGCTGCAGCTGTCGGATGCGTCGGGCACGAGCGAAGAGGTGCCGCTGCTGGTGGCGCCGGGACGCGCGTTCGGCGGTGATTTCGACCGTAGCTGGGTGATCGCTGTCCAGCTCTACGGCGTGCGGTCCGCACGGAACTGGGGCATCGGCGACTTCACCGATCTGCAGCATTTGCTCGAATTCGCGCATCAGGTCGGCGCCGACGGTGTCGGCCTCAATCCGCTGCACGTGCTGTTCGATGATCAGCCCGGCGATTGCAGTCCTTACTCGCCGAACAGCCGGCTGTTCCTCAACGCGCTCTATATCGACGTTGAGAAAATTCCCGAGTTTCGGATCAATGCGGAGGCGCAAGGCGCATTGGCGCCGCTCCGAACCCGCGACATCGTCGATTACGTCGCGGTCGCCACCCTGAAGTGGCGCGCGTTGCGTGCGGCGTTTGCGGCCTTCAAGGCCAATCCAGGCCTCGGCCGCTGGCAGGATTTCGAGACCTATCGCCGCGAGCAGGGCGAGCTGTTGTCACGCTTCGCCTGCTTCGAGGTGATGCGGCACAAGTTCAACACGCCGTGGTGGGAATGGCCGGCCGAATGGCGTGAGCCCAACGACACGGCGTGTGCGAGGTTGCGCAAGGCGCGCGACACGGCTGCCGAGGTCGAGTTCGTCGAATTCGTGCAATGGACTGCCGACCGCCAGCTCGGCGCCTGCCAGGCTCTCGCGCACAGACTCGGCATGCGGGTCGGGCTTTACCTCGACGTCGCCGTCGGCGTGCAGTCGAACGGCTTTGACGCGTGGAATGAGCAGACCGCGATCTCGCGCCACCTCGGTGTCGGTGCACCGCCGGATCCGCTCAACACCGCCGGTCAGGATTGGGGGCTCGCCGGCTTCAACGCCGGTGGTCTCGAGCAGCGCTCCTTCGGGCCGTTCAGGCAGATGCTGCGCGCCGCGATGCATCATGCCGGCGCCGTCAGGCTCGACCATGCGTTCGGGCTGAAGCGGCTCTACCTCGTGCCGCGCGGCTTTGGTCCCGCCAACGGCGCCTATGTGCTGATGCCGTTCGAGGCGCTGCTGGCGGCGACCGCGCAAGAGAGTGTCGCCAATCGCTGCGTGGTGATCGGCGAGGATCTCGGCACCGTGCCGGAAGGCTTCCGCGAGCAGATGAACGGCTGGGGCATCTGGTCCTATCTCGTGATGATGTTCGAGCATGACGAGCGAGGCGTCTTCCGCAACGCCGACTATTATCTCGCCGATGCGCTCGTCACCTTCAACACCCACGACCTCTCGACCTATGCCGGCTGGCGCTCATTCAGCGACCTCAAGACCAAGCGCGGGCTCGGGATCGATCCTGGCGAAACCGACGAAGGACGCTGGCACGCGCTCGGCCAGCTCGACGACCTGCTTCGCCGGCATGACATCCATAAGAACGATCTCTATTCGGTGACGAGCTTCCTGGCGCGGACCCGATCGCGCCTGATGGTGGTTTCGATGGAGGATCTGCTTGGCCTGATCGAGCAGCCCAACATTCCCGGCACCGTCAACGAGCATCCGAACTGGCGGCGACGGCTTCCGGTCTCGATCGAGCATCTGTCGTCGGTGATCGACGTCGAGGCGCTCAAGCGTGCGACCCGCGAGCGGTCGCGCCCAGGGTAACGCGGAGCGCAGCCCTTGACCTCCCGGATCGAAGACTACGGACTGATCGGCGATTGCGAGACCGCAGCGCTGGTCGGTCGCGACGGGTCGATCGACTGGTTGTGCTGGCCGAACTTCGATTCCGATGCGTGCTTCGCGGCGCTACTCGGCACACCGAAGCACGGCCGCTGGTTGATCACACCGGCTGAAAAGATCATCCGGACGTCGCGCCGTTACCGCGACAACACGCTGATCCTTGAGACGCAGCTCGAGACCGAGCACGGCGCGGTCGCGCTGATCGACTTCATGCCGCCGCGCGGCAACGCCTCCGACGTGGTCCGCCTCGTTCGCGGGATCCACGGCCGTGCGAAGATGCGCATGGAGCTGGTGATCCGCTTCGGCCTCGGCATCGATGTGCCCTGGGTGAGAAGGAATCTGGACGGGCCGGGGCTGATCGCGATCTGCGGGCCGGATATGACCGTACTGCGCACGCCGATCGAAACCCGCGGCGAGGATCTGACCACAGTGGCCGACTTCGAGGTCGGCGAGGGGGAGACGATCCCCTTCGTGCTGACCTACGGCCCGTCGCATCTTCCGGTGCCGGCGCCGATCGATCCCGAGGCGGCGCTGAAGGATGCCGAAGATTACTGGACCGAATGGTGTAGTCGCTGCACCTATCATGGCGGCGATCGCGCCCTCGTCATGCGCTCGCTGATCACGCTGAAGGCGCTGACGTTCCGGCCGACCGGCGGCATTGTCGCGGCGCCGACCACCTCATTGCCGGAAAAGCTCGGGGGCGCCCGCAATTGGGACTATCGCTTCTGCTGGCTGCGCGATGCCACCTTCACGTTGCTGGCGCTGATAAACTCGGGCTATACTGATGAAGCAGCGGCCTGGAATAACTGGCTGCTGCGCGCGGTGGCCGGTACGCCGGCCGACATGCAGATCATGTACGGCATCATGGGCCAGCGCCGCCTGCTGGAATGGGAGGCCGGATGGCTGCCGGGCTATGAGGGGGCCCAGCCGGTGCGGATCGGCAACGCCGCGCACGCGCAGGTGCAGCTTGATGTCTACGGCGAGTTGATCGACGCCTTCCACCAATCCCGCATGGCCGAGCTGAAGCTCGGCAAGGAGAACTGGTCGCTGGAATGCACCGTCGTCGATCATCTCGCCGACGTTTGGGACAAGCCGGATCACGGCATCTGGGAACGCCGCGGCGAGCCCAGGCACTATGTCTTCTCCAAGGTCATGACCTGGGTTGCCTTCGACCGCGCCATCAAGAGCGTGGAGCGGTTCGGCTTCAAGGCACCGGTGGTCAAATGGCGGGTGCTGCGCGAGGCCATCCATCGCGACGTCTGCGAGAGAGGTTTTGACCGCGACCTCAACAGCTTCGTCGACAGCTATGGCTCGAAGCTGCTCGACGCCAGCATCCTGCTGCTGCCGGCGGTCGGCTTCCTGCCGCCGACCGATCCGCGTGTTCGCGGCACGATCGTTGCGATCGAGAAATACATGATGCGCGACGGGTTCGTGCTGCGCCACGACCCGCGCGAGGTATCCGATGAAATCCAGCCGATCGAGGGGGCGTTCCTGGCCTGCAGCTTGTGGCTC
>NZ_LNCU01000032.1:5156-29174 GCF_001542415.1 Bradyrhizobium macuxiense | reverse complement strand
TCGCCGATGCCTATGTGCTGGCAGGTGAGCTCGACAAGGCCCAGGCGGTGTTCGACCGGGTGGTGGCGGTCGCCAACGATCTCGGCCTGCTGGCGGAGGAGTACGACAGCGGCGCCGGCCGGCAGGCCGGTAATTTCCCACAGGCGCTGACCCATATCGCGCTGATCAACACCGCGCACAACCTCAGTGACGCCAAGGCCGCCGCCGAGAAGCCCGCGATGCAACGGTCGCAATAGGCGGGAGCGTTTTCAAGCGAAGTGGAACCCGGTTCGCGTGAAGAAAACGCGTCAAACTAAGATCCTAGATTTTCGGTTTTGATTCAATCAGAACCGAAAGATCTGGCGGCCGGTGCGCAGCACGACGTCCATTGCGCGCGCGAAGCCGTCCTGCTCGTTGGTCTCGGTCACGTTCGTGGCGCGCGCCTTGACGTCATCGCTGGCATTGCCCATCGCGAAGGAGACGCCGCTCTTTGCGAACATCGCGAGATCGTTCTGCATGTCGCCGATCGTCGCGACATTGGCGAGCGGTACGCCGACACGTTTGGCGATGGTCTCGACGAAGGTGCCCTTGTCGTGGCCGGGCGGGGTGATGTCGAGATAGTAGGTTTGCGAGCGGATCGCGGTTGCCTGGTCGCCGACCAACTGCTGCATCTCGGCCTCGCAGCGCTGCAGCTGCGCGGCGTTCGAGCTCGCGCCGACGATCTTGCAGGCGCGGTCGAGATAGGGCGCAAAATCCGTCACGATGGTCGGATCATGCTTGATCGTGCGCTGCTCATGCGCGACGTATTCGCCGTCGGGATTGGGCGTCAGCCAGCGATCGTTGGTGAACAGCCAGATGTCGATGCCGCGCTCGCGCAGCAGATCGATGCTGCGCTTGGCTGTGGCGGCCGGGATCAGGTGCTGCTCGACCGGCTTGAGCGCGGCGTCGACGATCGAAGAGCCGTTGAAGGCGCCGATCGGCAGCTTGATGGCGAGCGGCGCGACCAGGAAATCCATTCCGATGGTCGGCCGGCTGGAGACGATGGTGAAGCCGATGCCGGCCTCGTGCAGCCTGCGCACGGCCGCCTTGGCGCCATCGGTCAGAATCTTGTCCTTGGTGAGCAGCGTGCCGTCGACGTCGGACACGACAAGGTCGATGCGGGTCATGGGCGGTCCAGGTTGAGTTGGCTGACAATGTCTTCGACGATGGTGTCGACCGTGCGGTCGATCGCGACGACGATCGGGCGTTCGTCCGCGGTCGGCGGCTCCAGCGTCTTGAACTGGCTCGCAAGGAGACCCGTCGGCATGAAGTGGCCCTTGCGCGCGGCCAGGCGCGCGGCGATCAGGTCCCGCGTGCCCTCGAGGAAGACGATGCGGACGTCGTCGCGTCCATGCACCAGGATGTCGCGATAGGTGCGCTTCAGCGCCGAGCAGGCGATCACGGCGCGCTGGCTCACCTTGCAGGTCCGGTCGATCTCGTCGGCGATCGCCCGCAGCCAGGGCCAGCGGTCCTCGTCGGTCAGCGGCTGGCCCGCGCTCATCTTCGCGACATTGCTTGGCGGGTGGAAGGTATCGCCGTCCTCGTAGCGCCAGCCGATCCTGATTGCGAGGTGGTCGGCGATGGTGCTCTTGCCCGAACCGGAGACGCCCATTACGACCAGTGCACAGGGGCTGTCCTTGTCACCCACGAAAATCCTCCGGCAGCGCGGCCTGATCGACGAGCCAGATGGTCTCGTGCTGCGATCGCGCGCGATTCGCCGGAAGGTTCTCGCCCGCGAGCAAGCGCGTCAAGATCGCGCGCTTGCCGGGACCAGCGATCTCGAACAGCATCTCGCGGCAGGAGGCGAGTGCCGGCAGGGTCAGCGAGACGCGCGGCACGAACGGCTCGACATTGGCCTTCGGCACGCCGACCACCCAGCGCGCGGTTTCCTCGACCGCCGGGTAGCCGGGAAACAGCGACGCGGTGTGGCCGTCGGGGCCAACACCCATCAGCACGAGGTCGAACAGCGGCCGCGCCGGATCGAGCTGCTCGGCGCCATAGAAGGCCATCAGCTCGTTCTCGTAGAGTGCGGCGCTCTTGTCGGGGTCCATCAGATCGGCGGTATCGGTCGGGATCGGATGGACGTTGGCGGCCGGCGCGCAGCGGTCGAGGAAGGCCTGCCGCGCCATGCTCATGTTGTGCAGCGGGTCCTTCCGCGGCACCAGGCGTTCATCGCCAATGAACCAGTGCACACGGTCCCAGGGGATCCTGCCGCGATACTCCGGCGTCGCCAGCAGCTGATAGAGCGCCTTCGGGCTGGAGCCGCCGGTGAGGCAGACCGCGATCCGGCCGCCGTTTTCCGCGAGCCTTGCTATCACCCGCTCGGCCGCCGCCTTTGCCATCGCCGCCGGATCGGCGACGGGGATGACCCTGCGCTCGCCGCTCGCGGCCATGGTCAGCCGAGCTTCCGCCAGCTGCGGCCGTCGCGCGTCAGCAGCGCGTTGGCGGCTTCCGGCCCTTCGCAGCCGGCCTTGTAGGGCTGCAGGCCGCGGCCGCCGGCCTTCTTCCAGGCATCGAGGAAGGGCTGCACTGCCTGCCAGCCGGCCTCGACGCTGTCGGCGCGCTGGAACAGGATGTTGTCGCCGATCATGCAGTCGTAGATCAGCGTCTCGTAGCCGGTCGACGGCTCGGCCTTGAAGTAGTCCTTGTAGCGGAACTTCATCTCGACGCCGTCGATATTGATGACAGGGCCGGGCACCTTGGTGTTGAACTGCAGCTCGATGCCCTCGGTCGGCTCGGTCGAGATCACCAGATAGTTCTGCGACAGGCGGTCGACCGGCGTGTCGCGGAACATCGCGAACGGCGCCTGCTTGAACTTGACCGCGATTTCGGTGCGCTTGACGCCGAGCGCCTTGCCGGTGCGCAGATAGAACGGCACGCCGGCCCACCGCCAGTTGTCGATCGTCAGCTTCAGCGCGGCATAGGTCTCGGTTGTGCTGTCGGGCCTGACGTCGGGCGTCTTGAGATAATCCTCGATCTCGGTGTCGCCGACCCTGCCGCCGCGGTATTGGCCGCGCACTGAATTGTACAGCGCGTCCTGCTCGCTCTGGGTCTGGATCGCGCTGAGCACCTCGGCCTTTTCCGAGCGCACCGCATGCGCATCGAAGCGCGCAGGCGGCTCCATCGTCACCAGCGACAGAAGCTGAAACAGGTGGTTCGGCACCATGTCACGCAACGCGCCGGTGGCGTCGTAGAAGCTGCCGCGATGGCCGACACCGATCTTCTCGTCCACCGTGATCTGGACGTGGTCGATATGGTTCCGGTTCCAGATCGGCTCGAACATGCCGTTGGCAAAGCGCAGCACCAGGATGTTCTGGACCGTCTCCTTGCCGAGGTAGTGATCGATCCGGTAGATCTGGTGCTCGTCGACCAGCTTCAACAGCGCCGCGTTTAAAGCCTTTGCCGACGCCAGGTCGGTGCCGAACGGCTTCTCGATCACCAATCGTCGCCAGGCGCCGTTTTCCTCCA
The DNA here is from genome assembly GCF_001542415.1 of Bradyrhizobium macuxiense. GTDB lineage: Bacteria > Pseudomonadota > Alphaproteobacteria > Rhizobiales > Xanthobacteraceae > Bradyrhizobium > Bradyrhizobium macuxiense. The sequence continues at coordinate 25,688 of NZ_LNCU01000032.1, read as the reverse complement.
GCATGCCGGTGCGTCCGAGCTGCTCGCTGATCGGCAGGAACGCGTTGGGCGGGGTTGCCAGATAGAACAGCCGATTGCCGCCGGTGCCGCGTGCCTTCTCGAGCTTGTCGAGCCGTTCGTTCATGGCATCGAAGGACGCAGGGTCCTTCGGGTCGGCCTCGATCGAGGTGACGCATTCGAACAGGCGCTTGGCAATCGCCTCGTCGACAGGACGGGTGGCGAATTTGCGCAGCCCCTGCATCAGGCTGTCGGTCATCTGATCGCTCGACATGCCCTTGCGGGCGATGCCGACGACGCAGAACTTGTCCGGCAGCAGGTTGGAGGCTGCGAGATTATACAGGGCCGGTATCACCAGCCGGTGTGTCAGGTCGCCGGTGGCGCCGAAAATGATGAAGGAGCAAGGATCGGGTTTCTTCTGCACGTGGCCTTCAGTCATTCAGCTATCCCTTCTTGGGCGGTTCCTTGTGGCCGCCAAAGCCTGCGCGCATCGCCGAGAGGATCTTCTCCGCGAAGGTGTGGTCCTTGCGCGAGCGGAAGCGTGCGTAGAGTGCCGCGGTCAGCGCCTCGGCCGGCACGGCTTCGTCGATCGCGGCATTGACGGTCCAGCGTCCCTCGCCGGAATCCTCGACAAACCCGGAATAATTGTCGAGCGTATGGTTCTCCGCGAGTGCGGTCGCGGTGAGGTCGAGCAGCCAGGACGGGATCACGCTGCCGCGCCGCCACACCTCGGCGATGTCGGCGATGTCGAGATCGAAGCGATGATCCGGCGGCAGTGCGTCGATCTTGGCGTTCTTGAGGATGTCGAAGCCCTCGGCATAGGCCTGCATCAGGCCGTATTCGATGCCGTTGTGGATCATCTTGACGAAATGCCCGGCGCCGACGGGGCCGGCATGGATATAGCCCTGCTCGATGCGAGGATCGCGACCCTCGCGGCCGGGCGTGCGCGGGATGTCGCCGATGCCGGGCGCCAGCGCCTTGAAGATCGGGTCGAGCCGGTCGACCACGGCCTTGTCGCCGCCGATCATCATGCAGTAGCCGCGCTCGATGCCCCAGATGCCGCCGCTGGTGCCGACATCGACGTAATGCAGCCCGTGCTCCCTTAGCGCCTTGCCGCGGCGGACGTCGTCCTGCCAGAACGTGTTGCCGCCGTCGATGATGACGTCGCCCGGCTGCATCAGCTTCGACAGCGCCTCGATGGTGGCCTCGGTGATCTTGCCGGCCGGCAGCATCACCCAGGCGGTTCGCGGTGCCTGCAGTTTGAGGACGAAGTCCTCGAGCGACGAGGAACCCGCGGCGTTGTCGGCGGCGAGCGAGGCCACCGCCTTGGGATCCTTGTCGTAGACCACCGTGGTGTGGCCGTGGTTCATCAGGCGGCGGACGATGTTGCCGCCCATCCGCCCCAGGCCGATCATGCCGAGTTGCATCGCTGGCCTCCGTCAGTTGAGCGCGGCCGAGATCGCGGCATCGAGTGCCGCAAGCCCGGAGGAGAGATCGCCCTTCAGGTGCACGCGCAGGGCACGCCGGCCGCGCTCGGTGAGCACGTCGAAATCGCCGCGTGCCTGCGCCGCCTTGATCACGCCGAAGCTCGCCTTCTGGCCGGGCACCGGCAAATCCTGGGCGTCCTCGGCCGTGACCTGCAGGAACACGCCGCTGTCGGGGCCGCCCTTGTAGGCCTGTCCGGTCGAATGCAGGAAGCGCGGACCGAACTCGGCGCAGGTCGCAAGGCGTTGCGCATCGCGCACCTTGAGCCGCATCGCCTGCAGCGCGTCGATGGTATCGCCGTCGCGTTCGATATAGGCGAGCAGGGCGACATAGTCGCCGCTGCCGGTGCGGGCGAGATGCGCCCTGATCCACGAGTTGAGGTCGCCATTGGCGCCGCCCCTGCGCAAGTCATCGGCATTCTGCGCGTCGGTGTAGAGCTCGAGGTTGTCCAGCGACACCACCGGCTGTTCCTTTGGCAGCGCGCCGGTCTTCTCGAACGCGGCCGTGAGTTCGCGCGTCTTGATCTTGGCCGCCTCGACATCGGGCTGGTTGAATGGGTTGATGCCGAGGATCGAGCCCGCCACGGCGGTGGCGATCTCGAAGCGGAAGAACTCCTGGCCGATATGGTCGATCGATTTCATCACGATCCGCGCGACGGGATGCCCTGCAGCTTCAAGTGCGGCGAGCTTTGCCCCATGCGCGGCATCGTCCTCGCCCTCGGTGCGCAGGTCGATGAAGAAGCGGTCGTTGCCGTAGACTGCAGGATCGCCGATCGTCTCGCCCTCGATCGGGATCAGGCCCTTGCCGTCCTTGCCGGTCGATTCCGCGATCAGCTGTTCGGCCCAGGCGCCGAAATCGGCAACCTTGGGCGAGGCGAAGATCGTCACCTTGTCACGGCCTTCCAGTCCGGCGATGCCCATCGCGAGGCCGAGCTGCACGCCGGGGTTTTCGTGCGGCGGCACGTCGGCGCCACAGGAGTGCACCATCGCCAGCGCATGGTTGATCAGGCCGCGGATATCGATGCCGGCTGCGGCGGCCGGCACCAGGCCGAACGGCGACAGCACGGAATAGCGGCCGCCGATTGCGGGGTCACCGTAGAAGATGCGGGCAAAGCCCTGCTTGATGGCGACCTTCTGCAGCGACGAGCCGGGATCGGTCACGGCGATGAAGCGGTGTCCGGCCTTGTCCTTGCCGATCGCCTTGGCGACGCGGTCGAAGAAATAGTCCTTCATCACGTTCGGCTCGGTGGTGCCGCCGGATTTGCTGGAGACGATGAACAGCGTCTTCGCGATGTCGACATACTCCTCCATCGCGCGCACCTGCGCCGGGTCGGTGGAGTCGAGCACGTGCAGCCTCGGGAAGCCAGATTTGTGCGGGAAGGTCTCGGCCAGCACCTCCGGCCCAAGGCTCGACCCGCCCATGCCGAGCACGACGGCGTCGGTGAAATTCTGTCCCTTCACGCGCCTGGCAAAGTCCTCGTAGTCGGCGACATCGGCCGCGGCTGCGCTGGTCAGCCAGCCCAGCCATTTGTTCTCGTCGTCGCCGGTCCAGACCGACTTGTCCTTCTGCCAGAGCCTGCGGATCTTGCCAGCGGCGCGCCATTCCTCGGTGCTCTTCTCGACTGCCTTCGCGATGGTGGCGCCGAGCGCGAGCTTCTGGTGGTCGATGCCGCCGCCGAGCGACGTTACGCGCTTGAAGGCGACCGCGCCGTAGAGCTTGTCGGCCGCGTCGGCGAACAGCTTGACGCCGTCCTTCACCAGTTCCTCGGTGATCGCGTCGAGCGAGATGCCTGACTTCTCCAGCTCCTCCAGCACGCGCCGGGCGTCGTCGATATTCTCCTCCAGGCTGTCGCGCAGCTTGCCGTGGTCCCGGAAGGCCTCAAGCGTTGCCGGTGGCATGGTGTTGATGGTGTCGGGGCCGATCAGCTCCTCGACATAGAGGACGTCGCTGTAATCCTTGTTCTTGGTGCCGGTCGAGGCCCAGAGCAGCCGCTGCGGCTTGGTACCCTTGGCCTTGAGCTTGTCCCAGCGGGCGCCGGCGAACAGGCGCTTGTAGTCCTGGTAAGCGAGCTTGGCGTTGGCGATCGCGACCTTGCCCTTTAGCGCGGCGAGCCGCTCCTTCTCCGACGGGTCGTTGGCCCGGGCGATCTTCTCGTCGAGCTGCTTGTCGACCGCGGTATCGATGCGGCTGACGAAGAAGCTTGCGACGCTCGCGATATGGGATGGATCGCCGCCCTTGGCAACGTACTTCTCGATACCTTTCAGATAGGCCTCCGCCACCTGGCGGTAGACCTTCTGCGAGAACAGCAGGGTGATGTTGATGCTGATGCCTTCACCGGTCAGATGCTCGATCGCCGGCAGGCCTTCCGGCGTCGCCGGCACCTTGACCATCAGGTTCTTGCGGTGCACGTCCTTCCAAAGCCGCTCGGCCTCCGCTATGGTGCCCTTGGTGTCCATGGCGAGATAGGGCGACACTTCGAGGCTGACGAAGCCGTCGCCGCCATGGGTGTGGTCGTAGACCGGGCGCAGCACGTCGGCGGCATGCTGGATGTCTTCCACGGCCAGATTCTCGAACAGGTCAGCGACCGAGCGGTCGCCCTTCGTGAGGGCCTGGCCGATCGCACCGTCATATTCGTCCGAACTGCCGATCGCCTTCTCGAAAATCGAGGGGTTGGACGTCACGCCTTTGAGGCCGTCGGTCTCGATCAGGCGCTTCAGGTCGCCCTTGGCGACGAAGCCGCGGGCAAGGAAGTCCAGCCAGACCGCCTGGCCGTGATTTTCGAGTGCTTTGACGGGATTCATGGGGGCCTGTTCTGTTCGATCGAGGGGCGATTTTTGGGTTCCCAGGCAGCTTTCTGGGGCGAGGGCGGATTGTCAACATGGGGGCCGGGCCCGGGCGGAATATCAGCATTCCCAAGGGATAACGCCATTCACATCAGTTCGATCCCTCCGGAAGCCGACCCGAAGAGAGCCCGATCTCAGCACATTTTTATGACGCGTCGCGGGCGGCCTGTCGGCTCAAGGCCGCAGATACAGGTAGCCCTGCGCCTGCAGCTCGGCGAGACGGACGACGCCGCCTTTGTCGGCGCGGACGAAGCCGGGAAGCAGGTCGCTCAGGCCGATGTTCTGCGATTTCATGGTGTTGCCGCAGGCGGCGAGCTCGATTCCGTCTTTCGCGAATTGGCCGACATGCCGCGACAGGTCAGAATTGGCCGCTGCCGCGTGAAACGCCTTCAATGCCTGGCCGTGGACCACCAGTGCGATCGTCACATTGTCGGGACCGCCGACACCATCGAGATGGTTCTGGATGTTGCCCATCACGAAGCTGACCTTGTCGAGGTCGTCGAGGTGATAGACCACCTTCAGCTTCTTGGCCGGTGCCTCGGTGGCGGCGCTCGCCCGCGACGCTGCGAACACCGCGCCGATCGCCGAGACTGCGCCCCACAAGATGCCGCGTCGATGCATGGCGTCTCTCCGCATGGCGTCCCTCCCGCTGATGTTGTTGACCGAGCGAAGCCTATCACTTGTGGCGGAGCGCTGCGAGTTCCTTGCGGTCGGTCACAAGTTCGGCGCATTCGCTGGCGTCCGCGCGATCGACGCGGAAGATCTTGTCGTCCGCACCGGCTACCAGCGCGTCGCCGGCCTCGTCGTCGGGCTTGTTGCGATTCCAGACCGTGATTTTTTCGAGGCGGATGATGGCGGATTTGTCGTCCTTCGACAGCGCCACGTTGATGCCGCCGCCTTCGCAGTCGACGCTGCAGCCGAAGCGCACTTCGTTACCAGCGTCGGTCGCGATCGCGTGATTGCAGTAGCCGCTGGAGTCGAAATTGCCGGTGCGATGGCGGTACCTGATGCCGAGGCGAAACGAGTAATTGACGGTCTTGTCTTCCGGCGCGTCTTCCGCCGTGACCAGCAGCTTCATCGCGCTGACCTTCTGCCGCGGATGTTGCGCCAGATGATCTGCATCGTATCGCCGCACAAAGCAGGCATAGGCTTTCGCGCCCGGCGGGCCTGCGAACATCCTGTTGTCGAAGGCCGCTGCCTTCGCCTTGTCGACGCCGTCCTGCGCCGAAACGGCTAGCGTCGCACTTGCGCATGCCGCAGCTGCGAGAGCACCCACAAAGAACGTCCGCTGCATGACCGGTCTCGGGAATATGTCCCGCCTCTGTGCCATCACCATTGATGCGCGGCGATGGTGCCGCGCGGAACTGCGCGGGCTCGTTGCCTTAGTCGCGGCGACAAGGAGGCACGTTCAAGGGTGTCCAGAGCTTTGTTTCTGCGCCACGTGAGGCGCGCATCTTGACGCCACGGCTCCACAGTCACACCTTTTCAGGGAGCCCAACGTTCATCGACAGGCGGGGAAGTTGCCCCGTTTAGATGTCCACCTTTGGAGGCCGGGCCCGTTAAACCACGGATGTTGCGAGAGTGCGACAACGGCCAAAAACAGGGGGATATTGATGAACCATTAAGCTTCCTGCCTGTTGATAAGGCAGGGGCTGCACGCGCCGTGCATTGCCGAACCAAGTCGGTCGAGTGTCCAATGGACCCAGCGTGCCGACGCTGATTCGATCCTTGGACGCTCTGGTTACGACTCGTGTCAGCCGTGCGGCGATACATATCGTGGAGAGAGGGATCATGTACAACGATTCTTTGTTCAACGCCTTTGCCAGGTCGTTTGAAGCACGAAGCCAAACCGACATGTCGATGGCCGAGTATCTGGAGTCGTGTCGAAGCGATCCGATGCGATATGCAAATGCGGCCGAGCGGTTATTGGCGGCAATCGGTGAGCCCCAGATGATCGACACGGCCAAGGACCCACGCCTTGGCCGTATCTTTTTGAACCGTACGATACGCTCCTATCCTGCCTTCACCGGCTTCCACGGCATGGAGGATACGATCGAGCGCATCGTCGGCTTCTTCCGCCACGCGGCGCAAGGCCTCGAAGAGCGCAAGCAGATCCTGTACCTGCTGGGACCGGTCGGCGGCGGCAAGTCGTCGCTTGCCGAACGCATCAAGTCGCTGATCGAAATTCATCCCATCTACGTGCTGAAGGCAGGCGACGAGCTTTCGCCGGTGTTCGAGTCTCCGCTAGGACTGTTCGATCCGGAGCAGCTCGGGCCGATGATCGAGGAGAAGTACGGTATCCCGCGCCGCCGCCTGAGCGGCCTGATGTCGCCATGGGCCTACAAGCGGCTCGAAGCCTTCGGCGGCGACATCTCGCAATTCCGCGTTGCGCGCATCCAGCCCTCTCGGCTGCGCCAGATCGCGGTTGCGAAGACCGAGCCAGGTGACGAGAACAACCAGGACATCTCCTCGCTGGTCGGCAAGGTCGACATCCGCAAGCTCGAGACCTACGCGCAGAACGATCCGGACGCCTACAGCTATTCCGGCGGCCTCAACCGCGCCAACCAGGGCGTGCTCGAGTTCGTCGAAATGTTCAAGGCGCCGATCAAGATGCTGCACCCCCTGCTGACGGCGACGCAGGAGGGCAACTACATCGGCACCGAGAATATCGGCGCAATCCCGTTTACCGGCATCATCCTGGCGCACTCCAACGAAGCGGAGTGGCAGAGCTTCAAGACCAACAAGAACAACGAGGCCTTCATCGACCGCATCTGCGTCATCAAGGTCCCGTATGTCCTGCGGGTCGCCGAAGAGCAGAAGATCTACGAGAAGCTGATCCAGAGCTCCGAGCTTGCCGCCGCGCCGTGCGCGCCGGCGACGCTGGAGACGATGGCGCGGTTCTCGGTGATGTCGCGGCTGCGCAAGCACGAGAACTCGACGCTGTTCGCCAAGATGCGGGTCTATGACGGCGAGAGCCTGAAGGAGTCGGATCCGAAGGCCCGCAGCGTCCAGGAATACAAGGATGCCGCCGGCGTCGACGAAGGCATGGACGGCGTCTCGACCCGCTTTGCCTTCAAGGTGCTGGCCTCGACCTTCAACCATGACACGACCGAGGTCGGTGCCGACGCGGTGCATCTGATGTATGTGCTGGAGCAGGCGATCCGGCGCGAGCAGCTGCCCGATGAGGTCGAGAAGCGCTATCTCGAATTCATCAAGGCCGACCTCGCGCCGCGTTATGCCGAATTCATCGGCAACGAGATCCAGAAGGCCTATCTGGAATCCTACGCCGACTACGGCCAGAACCTGTTCGACCGTTACGTCGACTACGCCGACGCCTGGATCGAGGATCAGGACTTCAAGGATCCCGACACCGGTCAGCTGATGAACCGGGAGCTGCTGAACCAGGAGCTGACCAAGATCGAGAAGCCGGCCGGCATTGCCAACCCGAAGGACTTCCGCAACGAGGTGGTCAAGTTCTCGCTGCGCTCGCGGGCGCACAATGGCGGCAAGAACCCGAGCTGGACCTCTTACGAAAAGGTCCGCGACGTGATCGAGAAGCGGATCTTCTCGCAGGTCGAGGATCTCCTTCCGGTCATCTCGTTCGGTTCCAAGAAGGACGGCGAGACCGAGAAGAAGCACGGCGAGTTCGTCGCGCGGATGGTGGAGCGCGGTTACACCGAGCGTCAGGTTCGCCGGCTTGTCGAGTGGTACATGAGGGTGAAGCAGGCCGGTTAGCATGATCCGGACAAGCGGAAGCCGGTTTCCAGTCGGTTAGAGAAGTGAGATAGTGATGCGATCGTTCCTGATCGCATCATGACCGGAGGCAGATGCAACGTGGTCATGCACATCGTCGATCGGCGGTTGAATCCGGGTAGCAAGAGCCTGGAGAACCGCCAACGCTTCCTGCGGCGCGCCAAGGCGCTGGTCCAGGGAGCCGTGAAGAAGTCGTCGCAGGACCGGGACATCAAGGACGTCCTGGAAGGCGGCGAGGTGACGATCCCGCTGGACGGCATGGATGAGCCGCGGTTCCGGCGCGAAGGTGGCACGCGCGACATGGTGCTGCCGGGCAACAAGAAGTTTGTCGAGGGCGACTGGCTGCCGCGCCCGAACCAGAGCGGCGGCAAGGGTTCAGGCGCCGGCGAGGGCGACAGCGAGGACGCCTTTCGCTTCGTGCTCAGCCGCGACGAATTCGTCGACCTGTTCCTCGATGACCTCGAGCTGCCCGACCTTGCCAAGCGCAAGCTCGCGGAAACCGAGAGCGAGGGCATCCAGCGCGCCGGCTATGCCACCTCGGGCTCGCCGGCCAACATCTCGATCAGCCGCACGGTGAGCCGTGCGCTGGCGCGCCGTAAGGCGCTGCGCCGGCCGCGCAAGGACGAGATCGAAGCCCTCGAGGAGGAGCTCGCGAACTGCGATGACCCAACGCGCCGGCGCGAGCTGCAGGCGCTGATCGACGCTCTGAAGGCCAAGGCCAAGCGGATCCCGTTCATCGATCCGATCGATATCCGCTACCGCCGGTTCGAGACGGTGCCGAAGCCGGTGGCGCAGGCCGTGATGTTCTGCCTGATGGACGTCTCGGGCTCGATGTCCGAGCACATGAAGGACCTGGCAAAGCGGTTCTACATGCTGCTCTACGTCTTCCTGAAGCGGCGCTATCGCCATGTCGAGATCGTGTTCATCCGTCACACCGACCGCGCCGAGGAGGTGGACGAGGAAACCTTCTTCCACGGACCGGCGTCCGGCGGTACCCTGGTGTCGAGCGCGCTGGTCGCGATGAACGAAATCGTCCGCGCCCGGTTCCGCCCGGCCGACTGGAACATTTACGCCGCGCAGGCTTCCGATGGCGACAACATGACCTCGGACAGCGCGCTGACGGGACAGCTTCTCACCGACAGGATCCTGCCGGTCTGCCAGTTCTTCGCCTATCTCGAGGTCGGCGAGGCCGCCAACTACACCTTCGACATGCCGGACTCCTCGCTCTGGACGCTCTATGAGCGTCTACGCAACGACGGCGCGCCCTTGTCGATGCGCAAGGTGAGCGAGCGTGGAGAAATCTTCCCGGTGTTCCAGGACCTGTTCAAGCGCCGCAGCAAGCAGGAAAGGGTTGCGTAATGGGTTCTTCCGGCGAACGGTTGTTCGAGGGCGCCGACTGGGATTTCCATACATTGCAGCGGGTCCACGACGCCTGCGAGGAGATCGCACGCAAGGAGCTTGGGCTCGACGTCTACCCGAACCAGATCGAGGTCATCACCGCCGAGCAGATGCTCGACGCCTATTCGTCGGTCGGCATGCCGCTGTTCTACAAGCACTGGTCGTTCGGCAAGCAGTTCGCGTTCCAGGAGGCGTCGTATCGCAAGGGCCTGATGGGTCTCGCCTATGAGATCGTCATCAACTCGTCGCCGTGCATCTCCTACCTCATGGAGGAGAACACCGCGACGATGCAGACGCTCGTGATCGCGCACGCGGCGTTCGGGCACAATCACTTCTTCAAGAACAACTACCTGTTCAAGCAGTGGACCGACGCCGACGGCATCCTCGACTATCTCGAATTCGCCAAGGGCTACATCTCGGCGTGCGAGGACCGTCACGGAAGCGAGATTGTGGAGCGGACGCTCGATGCCGCGCATGCGCTGATGTCGCACGGGGTCGACCGCTATCCCGGCAAGAAGGCGCTCGACCTCCGCGCCGAGGAGAAGCGCGCCGGCGAGCGCCGCCAGCACGAGGAAGCCATCTTCAACGATCTGTGGCGGACGGTGCCGAACACCAAGACCAAGAGCAGGACGACGCTCTCGGTCGAGCGTCGCCGCGCGCTGCTCGGGCTGCCGCAGGAGAATATCCTCTACTTCCTGGAGAAGTCGGCGCCCCGGCTGCAGCCGTGGCAGCGCGAGCTGATCCGCATCGTGCGCCACATCGCGCAGTACTTCTATCCGCAGAGCCAGACCAAGGTGATGAACGAGGGCACAGCGACCTACGTCCACTACCGCATCATGAACCGCTTGCACCAGCAGGGCCGGATCACCGACGGCAATTTTCTCGAATTCCTGCAGTCGCACACCAACGTGGTGTTCCAGCCCGAATTCGACGATCGCCGCTACTCCGGCTTCAACCCTTACGCGCTCGGTTTTGCGATGATGCAGGACATCGAGCGCATCGTGAGCAGTCCGGAGGACGAGGACCGTGAATGGTTCCCGGATATCGCCGGCAAGCGCGACGTCGAGGGCGTGCTGCGTGATATCTGGAGCAATTATCGCGACGAAAGCTTCATCAGCCAGTTCCTCAGCCCGGCGCTGATTCGTCGCTTCCGCATGTTCCATCTGCACGACGATCCGGCCGAGAGCGCCGGGATCAAGGTCGACGCGATCCACGACGAGCGCGGCTATCGTCGGGTCCGTCGCGAGCTGGCGCGGCAATATGACGTCGGCTTTGTCGACGCCAATATCGAGGTTGTCGATGTCGACCTTGCCGGCGATCGGCGCCTGCTGCTGCGCCACACCACGGTGAAGGGCGCGCAACTCAACGAGACCGATGCGCGGCGCGTGCTGCAGCACCTCGCCGACCTCTGGAGCTACGATGTGGCGCTGACCGAAGTCGACGGCACCGACAAGGTGCTGAAGGAATATGTCATCAGCCCGCGCGCGGCCGCGGTTGCGGCATAGCGCGCGGACAGCGTCGCTGCGCTGACCGTCGGACGGAATGGTTTTCTCGCTCGACGAACCTTCGTGACCATCGAAGGTCCACATCGCGAACATCACGGAAACATTGAGCATACATGACGCGCGCCGCTCCGGGCGCATGCCCGCATGCGGGGATTTCTTGGCGATTGCCTGCGCGGACGCGATTGATAATGTGCGCCGCGTCTAAAGCATGATCCGGAAAAGTGTGAAGCGGTTTTCCGAAAGATCATGCTTAAACAAGAAGCTAAAGCGCGATGACGATTCAACCTGATCCCATCGCGCTTTAGAAAACCAAGAAAAGGATTTGCTCTTGTCATCTCGCTCACGCCTGGCGGGCTCCCTCGCCATTGCCGCGTTCACAGCCTCGCTGGTTTCACCGTCTTTCGCAGCCGAAACATCCATCAAGATCGGCAACACTGCCCCTTACAGCGGCCCGGCATCCGCCTATGGCACGATCGCGCATGCCGAGACGGCGTACTTCCAGATGCTCAACGATCAGGGCGGCATCAACGGCCGCAAGATCGAGTTCGAGAGCCTCGACGACGCCTATTCGCCCTCGAAGACGGTGGAACAGACGCGCAAGCTGGTCGAGCAGGATGAAGTGCTGGCGATCTTCAGTGCGGTGGGCACCGCGCCCAACATCGCCGTGCAGAAATATCTGAACATCAAGCACGTGCCCCAGCTCTTCGTCTCGTCGGGCGCGACGCGCTGGAATGATCCGAAGCACTTCCCCTGGACGGTCGGCTTCAATCCGACCTACGAGCTCGAAGGCAGGCTCTACGCAAAATACATCCTGAAGACCAAGCCGGACGCGAAGATCGCCGTCATCACGCCGAACGAAGATGCCGGCAAGGACTATCTGAAGGGCTTCAAGGAAGGGCTCGGCGAGCATGTCGATCAGATCGTCGCGGAGACGACCTATCTGACGACTGACCCGACGATCGATTCTCAGATGGTGTCGATGCGCGAGTCCGGCGCCGACGTGTTCTTCGCCGAGGCGACCCCGAAGTTCGCCGCGCAGGCGCTGCGCAAGGCTGCCAGCATGGGCTGGAAGCCGCTGACCATCCTGCCGTCGGTGTCGAACTCGGTCTCCGCGGTGCTCGAACCGGCCGGCCTCGAGAATGTCGTGGGCGTCGTCACCGGCCTCTATCTGAAGGATCCGACCGATCCGCGCTGGGCCGACGATCCCGGGCAGAAGGAGTTTTCGGCCTGGATGAAGAAGTACCAGCCGAATGCGAGCCCGGGCGATCTCTTCAACGTGCAGGGCTACACGGTCGCGCAGGTCATGACCGCCGTGCTGAAAAACTGCAACGGCGACTACAGCCGCGAGAACATCATCAAGCAGGCGACCAATCTGAAGGCGCTGGACATGCCGATGCTGCTGCCGGGCATCAAGATCCAGACCGAGCCCGACAACGTGACGCCGATCCGCCAGATCCAGATGGCGCGGTTCGACGGCAAGTCCTGGGCGCTGTTCGGCGACGTGCTGAGTGACAAGTAAAGCGCTAGCGCGGTGCAGCCGGGGGCGCGACGACTGTCGCCCCCGGGGCATCACAAGCACGGGTTCATGACGGGTTCGCGCGGAACGGCCAGGAGCGCCTTTACGCCCGCTCGGATTTTCTCCGGATCGATACTGCGAAAGTGGTCCAGGTCCGATCCTTGGCAGAGTTGTGGCTGAGAATTGAGTGCGCGAAGGCTGAATGTGGCTGCGTTTCGTTTGAACGCTTCCAGCGCTTCTTTGGTCGGGTGAAGCGATGAGTTCTCAAGAATGAATTGGTCGATCGCGACGATTGCCTGATCGATGGCTTCGTCGGTCGGTCGTCGCGGCAGCGCACAGGCCGCGGTTTTCGCCTGAATGGACAGATAAAGCGACCAAGCGCAGAGCACGGCTCCCGCACCGCTCTTGTCGACCTCGAACTGGCGAGGGCCCAAGGTCATGCGATCTTGCGCTACGACGGGTGACACCAGCGTTGCCGCGATGGCGGCCATTCCCATCAGCGCGTGCCGACCGGAAAAGACCGCGATCATGCTAAGCTCAGCGCAGGCTGGCGTTGATCTTGTCCAGCACGGCTGAGCCGGGGCACAGCGCCTTCTCATCCATCGTGTTGAGCGGCGTCTCGACGGTGTCGAGATGGGTGTGCAGATCCTCGGCGTCCGGATCGACATAGAGCAGTCCGGTGACGATCTGGCCCTTGGCCGCGTGCTTCTGCAGGAAGGTCTGGGCGCCGAGGCGATCATGCGGATCGTAGTCGGCGTCGAGCTTGCGCAACGCCAGCCGCGAGCCGTCATGCTGCTCGACCACCTGCACGGTGCCCGGCGCATAGTCGACGCTGATCGGATCGCGGCCGACCAGCACGTCGAGCCGGTTCACCGCGTCGTTGTGCTCGCGGACATAGTCGAAGCTCTTGGTTGAGCCCGCGTGGTTGTTGAAGGCGATGCATGGGCTGATCACGTCGATGAAGGACGCGCCCTTGTGCCGGATTGCGGCGGCGATCAGCGGCACCAGCTGGGTCTTGTCGCCGGAGAAGCTGCGCGCCACGAAGGTCGCGCCCAACTGCAGCGCGATCGCGACGAGATCAATCGCATTGTCGGTGTTGGTGACGCCCTTTTTCGACTTCGAGCCGCGGTCGGCGGTCGCCGAAAACTGGCCCTTCGTCAGGCCGTACACGCCGTTGTTCTCGACGATATAGGTCATGTTGACGCCGCGCCGGATCGAATGCGCGAACTGGCCGAAGCCTATCGAGGCGGAATCGCCGTCGCCGGAGACGCCAAGATAGATCAAGTCGCGGTTGGCGAGGTTGGCGCCGGTCAGCACCGACGGCATGCGGCCGTGCACCGAGTTGAAGCCGTGCGAATTGCCGAGGAAGTAGTCCGGCGTCTTCGACGAGCACCCGATGCCGGAGATCTTCGCCACCCGGTGCGGCTCGATCGAGAGCTCGTAGCAGGCCTCGATGATCGACGCGGTGATCGAGTCGTGGCCGCAGCCGGCGCACAGCGTCGAGATCTTCCCCTCGTAGTCGCGGTGAGTATAGCCGAGATCGTTCTTCTTGAGGCCGGGATGATGGAACTTGGGCTTTGCAATGTAGGTCATGACACGGCCTTGCGGAGAGGGGTCACCTTGAGATGATCCTGGTGGTCGCCGATCGCGTTGGCGATGAAGCGTGCGGTGATCGGCGTGCCGTCATAGTGCAGGATCGGCACCAGCCGGACCGGATCGATGCCGTTCTCGTTGACGATCAACTGACGGAGCTGGGCGTCGCGGTTCTGCTCGACCACGTAGACGAAGTCGTGGTCGGCGATGAAGCTCGCGACACTGGAGTGGAACGGGAAGGCGCGGATGCGCAGACGGTCGAGATGGTGGCCGCGTGCCTCCAGGAGGCCGATCGCCTCGTCCATCGCGGGCGAGGTCGAACCGAAATAGATCACGCCATACTTGGTCGGCTTCGCCGCGTTGGCCTGCAGCGGCCGCGGCACCATGTCCTGAGCGGTCTCGAACTTGCGCACCAGGCGCTGCATGTTGTCGGCGTAAACGGCGCCTTCCTCCGAATAGCGCGCGTAACGGTCACGCGATGTGCCACGGGTGAAGTAGGAGCCCTTGGTCGGATGCGTGCCCGGATAGGTACGGTATGGAATGCCGTCGCCGTCGACGTCGAGATAGCGGCCGAAGTCGCGGCCCTCGTCGAGCATTTCCGCAGTCATCACCTTGCCGCGGTCGTACTGGCGGGCATCGTCCCACTTCAGCGGACGGCAGAGCCGGTGGTTCATGCCGATGTCGAGATCGAGCATCAGGAAGATCGTGGTCTGCAGCCGTTCGGCGAGATCGAACGCAGCCGCGGCGAACTCGAAGGCCTCCGCCGGATCTTCCGGGAACAGCAGCACGTGCTTGGTGTCGCCGTGCGAAGCGTAGGCGCAGGCGATCACGTCGCATTGCTGGGTGCGGGTCGGCATGCCCGTCGAGGGGCCGGCGCGCTGGATGTTCATGATGACGGCCGGAATCTCTGCGAAATAGGACAGGCCGATGAATTCGGTCATCAGCGAGATGCCCGGGCCTGACGTCGCCGTGAAGGCCCGCGCGCCGTTCCAGGAGGCGCCGATCACGATGCCGATCGAGGCGAGCTCGTCCTCGCCCTGCACGATGGCGTATTTCGCCTTACCCGTTTCAGGATCGTGGCGATACTTCTTGCAGTGGCTGGTGAAGGCCTCCGCCACCGACGATGACGGCGTGATCGGATACCAGGCGCACACGGTGGCGCCGCCATAGACGGCGCCGAGCGCGGCCGCGCTGTTGCCCTCGAGGAAGATGCGGTCGCCGACCTTGTCGGCCTTCTTCACCCTGAGCCCGAGCGGGCACTTCAGGTTCTGCAGCGCCCAGTCGCGGCCGAGATGCAGCGCATGGACGTTGGAGGACAGGAGCTTCTCCTTGCCCTTGTACTGCTCGCCGATCAGTTGCTCGACCAGCTTGGGATCGAGGTCGAGCAGGGCGCAGAGCGCGCCGAGATAGATGATGTTCTTGAACAGCTGGCGCTGCCGCGGATCGGTATAGGTCGAGTTGGTGATCGCGGTCAGCGGCACGCCGATGACAGTGATATCCTCGCGGAATTTCGAGGTCGGCATCGGCTTGGTCGAGTCATAGAACAGATAGCCGCCCGGCTCGATCGAGGCGACGTCCTTGTCCCACGTCTGCGGGTTCATCGCCACCATCATGTCGACGCCGCCGCGGGCGCCGAGATGGCCGGCTTCGGTGACCCGCACCTCGTACCAGGTCGGCAGGCCCTGGATGTTGGAGGGGAAGATGTTGCGCGGGCTCACCGGAACGCCGTGGCGCAGGATGGCGCGCGCGAACAGTTCGTTGGCGCTTGCCGAGCCCGAACCGTTGACGTTGGCGAAGCGGACGACGAAGTCGTTTACGCTGCTGATCGGGCTTTGGACTGACATGTTGAACCTGCGTGAACCATATCGATGAGGTACTTCTGCATATCCCAGGCGCCGGTCGGGCAGCGCTCGGCGCACAGCCCGCAATGCAGGCAGACGTCTTCGTCTTTCACCATGACGCGGCCGGTCTTGAGGTCGCCCGACACATAGAGCGCCTGGTCGTGATGCGGGGAGGGCGCTTTCAGCCGCTGCCGCAAATCATCCTCTTCACCGTTGTCGGTGAAGTTGATGCAGTCCATCGGGCAGATGTCGACGCAGGCGTCGCATTCGATGCACAGCGGCGCCGAGAACACCGTCTGCACGTCGCAGTTCAGGCAGCGCTGCGCCTCGCCGAGCGCGAGCTTGACGTCATAGCCGAGCTCGACTTCGGCGCGGATGTCCTTCAGCGCGATCACCTTGTCGCGATGCGGCACCTTGAAGCGCTTGTCTGCGGAGATGTCGTTGTCGTAGCTCCACTCGTGGATGCCCATCTTCTGCGAAGAGACCTGCACCTCGGGCAGCGGGCGCTCGTTGATGTCCTCGCCGGATATCATCCGGTGGATCGAGAGCGCGGCGTCGTGGCCGTGCGCCACCGCCCAGATGATGTTCTTCGGTCCGAACGCCGCGTCGCCGCCGAAGAACACTTTTGGGTTGGTCGAGACGAACGTCTTGGGGTCGACTTTCGGCATGTGCCACTTGTCGAATTCGATGCCGCAATCGGCTTCGATCCAGGGGAACGCATTCTCCTGGCCGACCGCAACCAGCACATCGTCGCAGGGCACGGTCTCGTCGGGCTCGCCCGACGGCACCAGGTTGCGGCGGCCCTTGGCGTCATATTCCGCCTTCACCTTCTGGAAGGTGACGCCAATCAGTTTGCCGGCCACATGCTTGAATGCCACCGGCACCATGAAGTTGAGGATCGGGATATCCTCATGCAGGGCGTCTTCCTTCTCCCAGGGCGAGGCCTTCATTTCCTCGAAGCCGGAACGGACGATCACCTTGACGCTCTCGCCGCCGAGACGGCGCGCGGTGCGGCAGCAGTCCATCGCGGTGTTGCCGCCGCCGAGCACGATGACGCGGCGGCCGATCTTGTCGACGTGGCCGAACGACACGTTGGCCAGCCACTCGATGCCGATATGGATATTGGCAGCGGCTTCCTTGCGGCCGGGAATGTCGAGCTCGCGGCCGCGCGGGGCGCCGGAGCCGACGAAGATCGCGTCATAGTTCTCGGACAGGAGCTGCTTCAGGCTATCGACGCGCTGGCCGCCCTTGAACTCGACGCCGAGGTTGAGAATGTAGTCGGTCTCCTCGTCGATCACGCTGTCGGGCAGCCGGAACTTCGGAATCTGGCTGCGCATCATGCCGCCGGCCTTCGGATCGCCGTCGAACACGGTGCAGTGGTAGCCGAGCGGCGCGAGATCACGCGCAACCGCAAGCGACGCCGGTCCGCCGCCGACCAGCGCGACGCGGCGGCCGTTCTTCGGACCGGGTTTCGGCAGGCGATGCTTGATGTCGTCCTTGAAGTCGGCGGCGACGCGTTTCAGGCGGCAGATCGCGACCGGGGTCTCCTCGACGCGCCCGCGGCGGCAGGCCGGTTCGCATGGACGGTCGCAGGTGCGTCCCAGGATCCCGGGGAACACGTTCGACTTCCAATTGATCATGTAGGCGTCGCTGTAGCGCCCCTCAGCAATCAACCGGATGTACTCAGGAACGGGTGTGTGTGCGGGGCAGGCCCATTGGCAATCGACTACTTTATGAAAGTAATCCGGCGCCGAGATATCAGTCGGTTTCATTCCTACCTTTGACCCGCGCGAAAAATGCCAGAGCTTGCGCGGCCTTATTGTTGACGACGAACGCTCACGCGACGTTGTTCTGGTTTTTGAATTGGATCATAGGCTTATCTTATTAGAGCCGTTCCAGAGAAGGCAAAGCCAAATTTGCGCGATCATCAGCTTTCGCGCGTCTGATGTGCGTCTAGCGTTAATCTCAATGTCGTTATGCGGCGGTGCAGCATGGGGCGCTCCGCCGCATCGCACGCCTAGTTGCGCGAAACGTCGCTCTTTGCGAGATCCCACAGCAGCCGATAGACGCCGCTAGTAACGACGAGCGGCTTGAACGCGGCGTTCTCGGTGATGCGCGCGGCGGCGGAAGGCACCGCAGTCACGTCGGTGGCATCGATCAGCACGAACCAGTCGCCTGCACCGGGATCGGCCTTCGCGGCGTCCGGCGTGAGAGGCCTCGACAAGACCGGATCGTTCTCGAGGAGATGCATCGAGATGATCCCGTCCAGTGTGGATGGATCGAGCAGCTCCCGCAACGAGGAGCGAAGCCTGTCGGCGCCGTCGGCGGGCGGGCGCAGGCGGATGAGGCCGAGCGCAGCACCGCGGCCGACGCCGCGGCTGATCGTGATACGCGCGACGCCGCGGATCATGTTCTTGAAGCGTGCGATGTTGGCCTTCGACCATTCGGTCTGGTTGGCGAGGGCCGTGCGATAGGCCGGACTGTCGAGCACGTCGAAGGTCGCGGTCGAATAGAGGCCGAGATATTTCGGCTTGCCGTCATGGGCGACGTAGCGGCGCGCTTCGACGAATCCGTCGATCGCGACTCGCTCTTCGATGTGTTCGCGGTCGTACCAGCGGTTGAATTCAGCTTCGTGTAAGCCGTCGACATCCATCGATGTCAGCAGCATGCCCTGTCCGGCGATCGGCATCTTTTGCTCCCGTGTGCCTGTTTTGATTGCCGAATATTGCCGAACGGCCGATCGAGCGGAAGCCGGTTTCTGCAGCGAAAATCAGTCCAGACCAAGGATTGCCACAATTGCTGCGATCCTGTTCAGCACGGGTTCACGGAGGTTGTATTTCCATCTGGCCCGCCAATGTCTTGAAAGAAAAAAAGGACGACCCCGATGGCGCGAATTATGTGGGCATTGATTGTCGGTCTCGTGTCGTTGGCTTCGCTGCCCGCGCAGGCACAGGAGCAGGAAAAGCGTCTCGCGCTCGTCGTCGGAAATGGCGCCTATCAGGCGGCTCCGCTGCAGACTGCCGCCAATGATGCCGGGCTGATCGCGCAGACCTTGCAGGCGGCCGGCTTCGACGTGATCGGCGCACGCGACCTCGACGGCGAGACGCTGCGTAAATCCTTCCGCGATTTCATCCAGAAGGTGCAGGACGCAGGTCCCAACGCCGTCGCCTTCGTCTATCTCGCCGGCTACGGCGTGCAGTTGACCGGCGAGAACTACTTCGTTCCTGTCGATGCCAAGATCGCCCGCGACACCGACATTCCGGTCGAGGCGATCCGCCTGTCCGACTACACCCATCAACTGTCGTCACTGCAGATCAAGGCGAGCGTGATCGTGCTCGATGCGGCGCGCAGCAATCCCTTCGCCAAGGACGGCCAGCCGCTGGCCGGCGGCCTCGCGCTGGTCGATCCAGACCCGAAGATGCTGATCGCCTTCAACTCCGCTCCCGGCACCGTCGCCCCCGACGGCGCGCCGCCCTACGGGCCCTATGCCCAGGCGCTAGCGGAAATGATCCGCACCGGCGGCCTCAGCCTGCCCGATGTGTTCGACCGGGTGCGCCTGCGCGTCAACGAGATGACCAAGGGCGCGCAGATTCCATGGGATGCCCAGAAGATCGACGCGCAGTTTGTGTTCTTCGATCGCAAGCCCGACGCGCCGCCGGCCCAGATCGATGCCGGATTGCGCACCAAGCCGATCCGCGACTACTCGGCGCAGGATGCCTATGCGGCCGCGCTGGAGCGCGACACGATGCAGGGCTATGAGGATTATCTGCAGGCCTATCCGAGCGATCCACTCGCCAAGCGCGTGCGCGCGATCGTGGCGGCGCGGCGCGAGGCGATCACCTGGCGGCGCACCTACAGCGCCGATACGCCGGATGCCTACTGGTCCTACCTCAATCGCTATCCGCGCGGGCCGCACGCGGCCGACGCACGGCGGCGTCTCGCCTATCTTTCGGCCGCGCTGGAGCCGCCGCCGCAGTTCGCCGCGATCGACTACGACGTGCCGCCGCCGCCGCCGGATGAGGTGGTCTATGTCGACCGTCCGGTGCTCTATTACAGCGATCCGGTGTTTGACTTTGAACCGCCTCCGCCGCCGCCGGTGTTCTTCCTGCCGCCGCCGCCGCCGGATTTCGTGGTGCTGGCGCCGCCGCCGCCACCGATCGGCCTTTTCGTGTTGCCGACCCCGTTCTTCGTGGCGATGCCGGCCTATGTGGCGCCGCCGGCCTATGTCGTGCCGCCGCCGAACAACATCGTGTTCAACAACATCCACAACACGACGATCATCAACACCGTCATCAACAATCCCAATCCCACGCCGGCGCAACTCGCTGCGGCAGGCGTGAGGCCGGCGGTCCCCGGCGGGCCGATCTCGACAGGGACGTCCCTGCCGCCAGCCGCGCTGCAGCGCGCCAATCTGGTGCAGCCGGGCGGACCGCAAGGCGGCCAGGCCGCCCCCGCTGCGCGGCCAGGAATGCTGCCGACCCAGCCGGGCGCCGCGCCGAATACAAACGCTGCAACCGCACCCAACGCCGCGGGGGCGCCGGGTGCTCACACGCTGCCGGGTGCCAAGAATGGACCGCCATTGCCGCAGACGGCGACGGCTC
>NZ_LNCU01000032.1:4790-5079 GCF_001542415.1 Bradyrhizobium macuxiense | reverse complement strand
GCACAAGGTGTGGTCGGAAGGCCCGCTCCGGGCGCCCCGGCGAATGCTCCTGCGGCAGGCAAGCCGCCGACGACACTTCCGTCGCGTGCCGCGACGGCGCCGACCAACACGCTGAAGCCTTCGGGCGCCCCGGCTCAGACTCCGGCGATGCGCGCGGCTCCGGTTAGGCCGACACCCGCACAGCGCACCGCGCCGGCACGCGCGGCTGTGAGCCCGCCGCCGGCGTCGCGGCCGGCGCCGCCGCCACGTGTGGTTGCCCCGCCACCGCCGCCTCGTCGTACGGCAGTTG
>NZ_LNCU01000032.1:0-4618 GCF_001542415.1 Bradyrhizobium macuxiense | reverse complement strand
GCCCGCGGCTGCGGCGCGGCCCGCGCCGGCGCGATGTCCGCCCGGGCAGTGTCAACACTGATCATGTGAAGAAGGGTCGGGCAGGTCAGCATCCATGAGCATCATCGGATCTCTCGGATTCCGGTCGGCTTTGAAACTCTTGTTAGGTACGATTGCAGCGCTGGTGGCTTGCCACCAGGCTGCGCGCGCGGCCGAGCTCACGCCGCAGGATGTGGCGCTGCTCGATCGCCTGACCTGGGGTGTCAATGCCTCGAGCGCCGCGCATTTGCGCGACGTCGGCGTCGAACGCTGGCTGCAGGAGCAATTGCATCCGGCCAACGTCGCGCTCCCGGCGGCGGTCCACAGCCAGATCGAGGCGATGCCGGACGTGCATCGTTTCCCGTTCGACATCGCGGCCGCCTTCGACATGCAGGCGAAATCGGCCAACCAGGTCGCCGATCCCGACCAGCGCAAGGCGGCACAGCAGGTCTATCAGCAGGCGATGAACGACCGCGCCAGGCAGGCCGCGGCGCGCACCATCCTGCACGCGCTCTACGCGCCGGATCAGCTGCGCGAGCGCATGACCTGGTTCTGGTTCAATCACTTCAACGTCTATCAGTACAAGGCCAACATCCGCGTGCTGGTCGGCGACTATGAGGATCGGGCGATCCGGCCTTACGCGCTCGGCAAATTCCGCGACCTGCTCGCCGCGACGCTGCATCATCCGGTGATGCTGCGCTACCTCGACAATGCCGACAACGCGGCCGGCCATCTCAACGAAAACTACGCCCGCGAGATCATGGAGCTGCACACGATGGGGGTCGGCTCCGGCTATACCCAGGCCGATGTCGAGGCGCTGGCACGGATCCTCACCGGCGTCGGTGTCGACTTCAAGTCGGAGGATCCCAAGCTGAAGCCCGAACTGCAGTCCCAGCTCGTGCGCGAAGGCGCCTTCGAATTCAATCCGACCCGCCACGACTACGGCGACAAGACGTTCCTCGGCCATCAGATCAAGGGGCGGGGCCTGGCGGAGGTCGACGAAGCCCTCGACATCCTTTGCCATCATCCCGCGACCGCGATGCATATCTCGAAGCAGCTTGCGGCCTATTTCGTGGCGGACAATCCGCCCGACGCGCTGGTGCAGCGCATGGCGCAGACCTTCCAGAAGACCGACGGCGATATCGCGGCCGTGATGTCGACCCTGGTGCACGCACCGGAGTTCGCCGCGACCCTGAAGGGCGGCAGCAAGTTCAAGGACCCGACGCTCTATGTGATGTCGGCGGTGCGGCTCGCTTACGACAACAAGGTCGTCCTCAACACGCTGCCGATCCAGGGCTGGCTCAATCGCCTGTCGGAAGGCCTGTTCAACCACGAGACGCCCGACGGCTATTCGATGCTGTCGACGGCCTGGAACGGGCCCGGGCAGATGATGCTGCGGTTCGAGATCGCGCGCGCGATCGGATCGGGTTCGGCCGGGCTGTTCAAGCCGAGCGAGCCCAATGCGACCGACCATCCGGCGTTTCCGCTCGTCATGAACGGACTCTATTTCAGCAACATCAGGCAGACGCTGAGCCCGACGACGCTCGCGGCCCTCGACCAGGCGGTGTCCCCGCAGGACTGGAACACGCTCTTCCTGTCGTCACCGGAATTCATGCACTGAAAGGGAGGTTCGCCGTGAACCGCCGTGAACTGATCAAGGCCTTCGCCGCTTCCGCTTCGCTCACCGTGGCTGGACGCGTGTGGGCCGCGCCCGCGACCGACGCGCGCCTGCTCGTGGTGTTCCTGCGCGGCGCCTACGACGCCGCCAACGTGATCGTGCCGGTCGGCAGCCAGTTCTATTACGCCTCGCGGCCGACCCTGGCGATCGCGCGTCCCGATGGCGGCAACCCGAATGCGGCGCTGTCGCTCGATGCCGGTTGGGGCCTGCATCCGGCGTTGCGCGATTCGATCTATCCGCTGTGGGCCAAGCGCGAGGTGGCGTTCGTGCCGTTCGCGGGCACCAGCGACGATCTCTCGCGCAGCCATTTCGAGACCCAGGATACGATCGAGCTCGGCCAGGCGGTCGGCGGCAGCCGCGACTACCGCTCCGGCTTCATGAGCCGGCTCGCGACCGAGCTGACGCGGGTCAAGCCGATCTCCTTCACCGACCAGCTTCCGCTGATCTTCCGCGGCCAGGCCCAGGTCCCGAACATCGGCATCGCGAGCGTCAGCAAGCCCGGCGTCGACGACCGCCAGGCCCGGCTGATCAAGCAGATGTACACCCAGGGCAGTCTCGCGAGCTCGGTCTCCGAAGGCTTTCGTGTCCGCGACGACGTCTACAAGTCCGTCTCCGAGGAGATGACGGCGGCCAACCGCGGCGCGGTCTCGCCGCGCGGCTTCGAACTGTCGGCGCGGCGGATCGGCCGCCTGATGCGCGAGCAGTTCAATCTCGGCTTCGTCGACGTCGGCGGCTGGGACACCCACGTCAACCAGGGCGCGGCGACCGGCTATCTCGCCGACCGTCTCGGCGAGCTCGGCCGCGGCCTCGCCGGCTTCTCCGAGGAGATCGGGCCGGCGATGTGGCGCGACACGGTCGTGGTCGTGATCTCCGAATTCGGCCGCACCTTCCGCGAAAACGGCGACCGCGGCACCGATCACGGCCATGGCAGCGTCTATTGGGTGATGGGCGGCGGCATCAATGGCGGGCGCATCGCCGGCGAGCAGGTCCAGGTCGCGCAGGCGACCCTGTTCCAGAACCGCGACTATCCCGTGCTGACCGACTACAAGGCGTTCTTCGCCGGCCTGATCCAGCGCGTCTACGGCCTGCAGCAGGCGAACCTGGAGCGCGTCTTCACCGGCATCAAGCCGAAGGATCTGAGCCTGGTTTGAAGGGACGCTGCCAAAATATCGAAAACAACCCCATGCAAAGTAGCCGTCGGTCGCCGGCGTTCGATACGGCAGCTTGACACGTCGAGACTGAGCAAGAACTCGGCATTTTGGGAAGTTGATGTACGATTCTGTTCATGACGAATCGGACATTCAAGAGCGGCGAGAGCCGCGACCAGGCCAGCCTGCTTCCTGCTCGGATTGAGGATTATGTCGGGGCGGACAACCCGGTCCGGGCGATCGAGAGCTTCGTTCGTGTGCTCGACCTTGCCAAGCTCGGCTTTCGCCATGCGGATCGCAAGGCCGAAGGGGTCGGTCAACCGCCGTACGATCCAGCCGATCTGCTGAAGCTCTACCTTTACGGCTACATCAACCAGATCAGGTCGTCGCGCCGGTTGGAGCGGGAGGCCTGCCGCAATCTGGAACTGATCTGGCTGCTGAAGAATCTGAAGCCGGGTTATCGGACGATCGGCAACTTCCGCAAGGAGAACTGGGTGGCTCTGAAGGCGGCCAACCGCAGCTTCGTGCTGCTGATGCGCGAACTCGGTCTTGTCGGCGGCAGCGTTGTTGCGATTGACGGCTCGTTCTTCCATGGCGACGCCAGCAAGGCCAGCATCTTTACGCGCAAGAGGCTTGCCGATCAGATCGGAAAGCTCGATCAGGAGATCGAGGCCTACGGCAAGTCCCTTGAGGACAATGACGCCGCGGAAGCCAGGAAGCCAGGCCAGGATGGCTCCGATGGTGGCGGCGCAGGTGGTGGTGACCTTGGCGCGAAGGTCGCGGCACTGATGGCGAAGCGCTCGCGCGCACAAGCCGATCTTGCTCGGTTGGAAGAGAATGGCGAGACGCAGTTGTCCCTGACCGATCCGGATGCCCGACTTCTGGTCAAGAGCGGCCAGGGGGTCGCAGGCTACAACGTGCAGACCGCCGTCGACGACAAGCACAAGCTCATTGTCGCCAGCGAGGTGGTGAACGACAGCAGCGATGTCGGCCAGCTACATGCGATGGCCATCGCGGCAAAGGAAGCCCTCGAGGTCAAGACCCTGCAGGTGCTGGCAGACGAGGGCTATTACAGCAGCCGCGAACTGAAGGCCTGTGAGGACGATGGCATCACGGCCTATGTGCCGGTGCCGGAGGGCAGCGCCCGGCTCGAGAAGCAAGGCCGCTTCGCCCTCAAGGACTTCAACTATGATGGCGTATCCGACACCTATCATTGTCCCGGCGGCCATCAGCTACATCCGATGAAGAGCAGGCAGAAGAACACCAGTGGCCGCGTCGAGATCCGCTACGCGGCGCGCGGAGCGATCTGCAGGACCTGCCCGCTCAAGATCCGTTGCCTTGGCTCGAACGCGGCCTACCGGACGATCGGTCGCTGGGAGCATGAAGACGTTCTCGAACGTCATCGCGCGCGGATGCAGGGCGCGGGCGAGGTGATGCGCCGTCGCTTTGGCATCGTCGAGCATCCGTTTGGCACGCTCAAATGCCGTGCCGGCTATCGTCATTTCCTGGTCCGCGGCTTCGACAAGGTCCGCGGCGAGTGGAGCCTGATGGCGCTCTGCTACAACTTCACCCGCGTGCTCAACATCCTGGGCTTCGACGCGTTTCTGGCCGCGCTCGCCAAGGCGGTTGCTACTTGCCGATGTACCCTCGCAGCCCTTTTGACGCCCATCCAGGTTGCTCTCGCGGCTCTCTGGACAAACATAGGGCTTCCGCTCGCAATCGGCCGGCCCACGCCGGCCTAACTCCGCTCACCAGTAGTTCTTGCTCAGTCTCG
>NZ_LNCU01000031.1 GCF_001542415.1 Bradyrhizobium macuxiense | reverse complement strand
CAACGAAGTGAAGGCCGCTGCGAAGCAGTCCACGGCTGATATGCCGACCGCTACCGCCGACAAGGCCGAACGTCTTGGCTATGCCTGCGCAGTTGGCTCTCCCGCATGGAAGAAAAACAACATTGGTCGTGGCATCGTCTCTCTGCATCCTTCTGTGACTGGGATTGTCGATCTCGACGACGAGAACCTGCAACAGATGAAGGTCGCGTTCGGCTTCGATCAGCACAAGGTCGATGCGCATATGCAAGAGCGCATCAATGGCAAGCTCACGCAGAACTTCGCGGGCTTCTGATAGGGATAACACAAAATGAATAAATTATTGGGTCCGCCCGGCTGGACGCGCTTATCGACCGAACGACGGTACGCCTCAGGCGGCAGTCCCCGCACACTCGATTTAACTAACCGCAGCGTCGATGCCGTCTTGTCGAAGGGCTCTGACGTGGTTCGCGCTTACGGCGTTGAGCGACTAGCGATCACGCCAAAAGCGGTTGACATCTCTCGCGTTGAAAAAGGAGTCGCACCTGTCTTGGATACACACCGGCAGGAAAGCATCCTTGGAAGTTCGATCGGCAAGCTTGCCGCGGTGTGGTTTGAAGGATCGTCACTGGTAGGCCGTCTTCAATTCCACAAGACCGATGCAGGCAAAGCAGCCTTCGGAATGGTTCAGCGTGGCGAAGCAAATGCAATTTCGATAGGCTATTCCGTACAGAGCTGGGAGATCACAGACGAAGATGGACGAGTGATCGATCCAGCAAAAGAGCGTCTTCGCGTTGGAGAAGCTGATTACGTTTTCACTGCCACGCGCTGGTCGTTGTACGAGTGCTCAATTGTCTCCTGTCCGGCAGACCCTGATGCGCAGATTAGGCAATGGGGCGGTAATCGCGACATCGCAGACCCGGCTGAGTATAACCGCTTGGCGAAATTTCGTATGGAGACTCGCCAGCGCATGTTGCGGCGCGAGCGCATGTATCGCAAATAATGCTTCACTCTCGCACCGCAGACATCCGCGAAGCTCGTCGGATTGCAGCGCATGAATGCGGACATGCACTGGTGCGCTGGGCAACCGGCGTACCGATCGCCTTGATGACGATCGTCGGCGTTGACGGTGTACGAGGCAGGGTCAGTGGTGCATTCGATGACTTGGACTCCGATGCAGATTACTTCAATAGGATAGTTGTTCTAGTCGCAGGTCACATCGGCGAGAAACATCATCTCGGCGAGAGTAAGGGGCTGAAAGGCAGTGATCGTCGCAAGGTCGATGACTGCGCTGCATGTCTCGCCGATAATGCGAACGCAAGATCACTCATCGTTCGCGCTGCGGAGATCGAAGCCGAGCATCTGCTGCGCAAACATGAGCAAGCATTCCGCTCGCTCATAGATGCCTTGCTTGCTCGATCAGTGCTAAGCGGCGGACAGGTCACCGAGATCATCGAACGCGAAACGCCGGTGTAATTCGTCGCCCAAATAGTCGGACCATGGGGTCGTCTCCCTTGATCCGTGGGTGTACATCGCGTTTCGCTTGCTCCCGGTCGCATCCTTCCAACGATCGGTGATGCGCGAGCGGGAACGTCGGTTACCGCGACGTTCCCGCATTGCCTCCTTTCAGTTTGGCTAGAGCGTTGCCTGCAGCTTGGCGCATGCAGTGGTCATCCCTCGCTCAAGCCAGCGCGGGGGCGGTCGGTCGTTAATGGCCTTTCCGACCGATCGCCGCTGCTGCTCACTTCCTCTTTCATACTCATGGAGTTTTATAATCATGGCACTTGTAGCCAAGAAACTTGCTGCGCAGCTCTCGCGCTGGAAATCAAACGCTGCTGACCAAAGGGCTGAAGTAGAAGCCGCACTCATCGACTGGGCACGGTGCCGCTCGGAAGGTGGAGATACGGATATCGACGACGCAATGGCCGTCAAACTCGAAACGGTCATCTCTGATGCCACTCACCAATCAGCGGCGCTGTCTGCAGCAATTGCAGCGCTCCCCCTGTAAACCACTCTTGAGGATATCATGTCAGAAGACACCAAAACCGAAGTTAGGTCGGATATCGAGTTTCCGCTGCGCACTTCCATCACCGCATACGGTGAAGAGGTTCGCGTTCTCAAGATCAGGAAGCCTATGGGTGCTGATCTTGTCGCCATTGGCAACCCGGTCAAGTTCTCTCCGTTTACAAGTCCGCCGACCGTAGAACACGACTTCACCAAGATCGTCGAAATGGTTGCGCGTCTCGCGAATGTGCCGTCATCTTCTCTCACGAAGCTTGATCCGGAGGACTTGATCACTCTGGCGTGGACCATCACGCCTTTTTTCGTTCCGGCTCTGTAGATGCGCTGGTGAGCTCGTGCTTGCAGCTCGCACTGATCTACAAGTGCGACCCGTACATCTTCCTGAATAAGCCGGAAGATGAGATTGCAGAGCTGTATCGACAAACTGCAGAGCAGCTAAAACTAATGCAACAAAAGGAATGATACGTTGGGCGTTGAACAGGAAGTAATGAAGCTTGTAGCGGAGGTAGAGGACAAATCCTCAAATACGCTAAAGCAAATCCGCGAGTCCTTCAAAAAGTTTGGTCACGATGCCGAACACACACATGAGAGGGCAAGCAAGTCAGCGAGAGCGCACAGCAAGGAAATCCGCGAGCTTCATGAGCGGATGAACAAGCTAAAGGACTTCGCTGCAGACGCTGTTCTGCCGACCTTTGCCGCTCTCGGTATCAGCTTTGCCTCCGTTGGCGAAACCCTCGCAAAGTTTGTTGAACACCTTCGCGGAGCCGGTGAAAGCTGGAAGGTGTTCAACGACGCTGCGATCCGTGGTGGAGTATCTGCGCGCTTCGTTGGCGCAATGGGCGCTGCATTTCAAAGTCTCGGCATCGCGCCAGAGCGCGCGAACGCTGCAATTGCAGCTTTCGGATCGCACATGGACAAGATCGCCCGTCATGATCCCGAAGAGCTGAACGATATCAATCACCAGTTCAGCAACATGGGCGAGAGTATCGCTCAAGCGCTGGCTGGCGCTCGCACTCGCGCTGAACAGTTTCAGGCCGTGATGACGTTCATGGCCAAGCACAACGTTCCGCCAGACCAGAAACGCAAATGGCTGGAGTTTCTGGGTTTACCTGCCGAGTTCGCAACTCGCAGTCTCAAAGACCTTAATGAAGCGATGAAGGAAGGCTTCAATTTCGAAAAGAACCATCCGACTAATATGAAGGTTTTGCACGATCTTGATGACGCGTTCACCAAGTTGGACTTGAACCTTCGCGGTTTCGGCATCGATCTAACAAACGAGTTTGGTGAGCCTGCCGCGCATATGATCTCTAACTTTGCGGCATCAATCGACAAGATCGGTGAGTCGCTTCGCAAGTATCACGAGGCTGGCACCAGCGGATTTGCCAAGGACTCGATCTTCGGTCGCATGTTTGAGAAGCTGACTGGCATCCCCGGCAGCAAGATGACGCCTCAAGGTCGCATCGATGAAGGGTTTTCCGCCTTCGATCACAAGGCCGACGAAGATGCCGTTGCGCGAGGCACAACGAAAGGTCTCTTGGATGCATTCAGGCAGTTGATGGGGTTTGGCTTTACGCCCATGTCGTACAACGGCGCTGGCGTAGGTAGCGGCAGGATGGTGAATGCCGCTTATCATCCCAGCGAAGTCGGCGGCGCTAACAGCAGCGCAGGCTCTTCTCCCAAGTTTGGAAATGACGACTTTCCGCTGAAATCTATCAGTCAAGGTCAGGTACCGAAGTCCGTGAAAGGCACCGTTGCCAAGATCGGAGCTGCGCGGGACTTCTCGATGAAGGCTTACGGCAAGAAGCCGAACCTTGGCAGCGCCGAGACGGAAGCTGCGATCGCGGATGCAGCAAAGAAGTACGGCCTCGATGCCAACATGCTGCGCGGCATCGCAAGCATCGAGTCCAACATGCATCCGCAGAGCAATTGGAATAGGGCAACCCAATACAAGGGTTTGTTCCAGATGGGCCGCGATGAATGGGCGAAATACGGTAGCGGCTCGATCTACAACGCTCATGATAATGCGATGGCAGCGGCTCACATGCTGTCTGATCATGCGAAAGAGTTCAAGCGTCGCTTCGGTCGCGATCCTACGCCGTCCGAACTCTACATGATCCATCAGCAGGGAATGGGTTTCTTCACTCGCGGTGCAATGACCAACATCGGCGGCAATCCATATCCCGGCATGCGCGGTCCTCAAAGCCACGACTCGTTCATGAACGGATGGGGCAAGGAGCTTGCGCGTCGTACTGCTCAATTCGACACGTATTTTCCCGAAGTGCTGACCGCGCACGGCAACACCGGTGCTCATCTCGCCGACCGCATTGTTCGCAAACATCTGCGCGATAACAATGGTGGTGCCGTTAAGGTCGATGGCAGCGCGAACGTAAATGTGAATTTCAGCAACATGCCGAAAGGCACGCGAACGAGCGCGAATGTCAACGGT
>NZ_LNCU01000030.1:68604-134464 GCF_001542415.1 Bradyrhizobium macuxiense | reverse complement strand
TGAATCCATGGGCAACCATGATTCGAAGATTGTGGGCGCAGGCAGCGTCAGTTGAAGAGACGCTTGCGTTGTGGGCTGCGTCGCTTCGGGAGGTTAAGAAGCGGATACGTCCGCTGTTCGGGCAAGAACGTGTTGCGAGGAACGCGGGCCTGTTTCTGGAAGGTCTGCTCGGTGATGAGCAACGCAAGACCGGTTGGATGCGCGCGGAGGCCGCTGGCGATCCTGGTCCTTGGCGGCAACAGGCGATCTTGGGTCGCAGCGATTGGGATGCCGATGCCTTGCGCGATATTGTCCGCGACTATGTGATGGAGCATTTGGCAGACGACGATGCGGTCCTCGTCATCGACGAGACCGGCTTTCTCAAACAGGGGAAGGCGTCGTGCGGCGTGGCGCGGCAATACACCGGTTCGGCAGGCAAGATTACGAACTGCCAGATCGGCGTGTTCGCTACCTACGTTTCGCGTCATGGCCATGCGTTCATCGATCGCGCATTATATCTTCCGAAGGAATGGACCGACGATCCAGATCGCCTGGAAGCCACATACGTGCCTGCCGACGTCGGTTTTGCGACCAAGCCAAAGCTTGCGACGAGAATGATCGCACGGGCGATAGCGGCGTCTGTCCCATTCAACTGGGTTGCCGGCGATACCGTTTACGGTGTTGGCGACCTCGAACAGCAATTGCGTCGGGCCGGCAAGGGCTACGTGCTTGGGGTCAACAGCGCTCATGTATTCCGATCCTGGGGCAAGCGACCGCCGGTCGCCGGGACGGCTGCGGAACTCGCCCGGACGCGACGCCCATCCGACTGGAAGCGCCTGTCGGCCGGTGCCGGAACCAAAGGACCGCGGCTGCACGATTGGTGTTATCTCGAACTAGCCGATCTCGATGCCGAAGAATTCAACAGCGTCGATCAAGGTCTTTGGACACGCGGTCTGCTGATCCGGCGTCGTATCGCTGATGATGACCTCGCCTTCTTCTCGACCTGGTGCCCGGCAGGAACATCAATTGAAACGCTGGTCGCGGTCGAAGGCCATCGATGGGCGATCGAAGACAGCTTTGAAACTGCGAAAAACGAATTCGGGCTCGATCACAACGAGAGCAGATCCTGGCATGGCTGGCACCGTCACGTGTCCTTGGTGATGCTCGCATTCGCCATGATGGCCGCAATCCGGCATCGCCGCCAATCCGACGCCGCCCAAAAAAACGAAACGGCGCCACGCGGCAAAAGCCAAAACAAAACCGCCCCCAAACTGATCCGCTGGTCACTCCAGGAAATCCGCCGCATTGCCATCAGACTTCATCGCACGCGGATCGAACCCGCGCTCATCATCGCTTGGTCCTTCTGGCGCAGAGCCCACCAGGCGGCAGCTCAACGGGCGCACCTCAAAGCAAAAAGACAACTGTAATGCTAGGTCGTGTGGACAGTTACCGCATCCATAGGACGATAGCAGCAAGAGTGACGACGGCTTGGTAATTTCTAGCTGTCTTTTCGAAGCGTGTAGCGACGCGCCGGAACTGCTTGAGCTTACTGAAGCAGCATTCGACAAGATGTCGCTGGGCATAGAGATGCTTGTCGAGCGGATATTTGAGAGCGCGTGAAGGGTTGTTGGGGATGACGGCGAGCGCGCCCTTTGCTGCGATGGCCTGGCGTAAGTGATCCGCATCATAGGCCGCATCGGCCATGACGACCTCGGCGGGCAATCCATCGATCAGTGTGGCGGCTTGCGGTGCATCACCCTTCTGACCTGCGGTGAGCGTGAACCGCACGGGACATCCCAAGCCGCGAACGGCCATATGTATCTTGGTGCTCAAGCCACCGCGCGAGCGCCCGATCGCTTGATCTTCAGACCCCCTTTTTTCGCCCCGGCGGCGTGCTGATGCGCCCGGACGATGGTGGAATCGACGATCAGATATTCGAAGTCCGGATCATCGGACATCGCCTCGAAGATCCGTAACCAGACCCCCTTGGTGCTCCATCGACTGAAGCGCCGAAACACGCTGTTCCAGTCCCCGAACACCTCCGGAAGATCACGCCAGGGAGAGCCCGTGCGCACGATCCAGAGCACCCCTTCCACGAACATCCGGTTGTCGCGTCCGGTCGAACCCTTCTGGTCAGGCCGGCCGATAATGAGCGGCGCCATCCGCTCCCAGGCCGCGTCGCTCAACACCAAACGATCCATCACACCCAAGGCCGCCTCCCAAAAAGAAGCCTTGAATCTGATTTGCTCTCAAAAGGGAATCCCTAGAGTCCACACTGCCTAGAGCATTGTCGGTTCTGGTGGGACCAGAACCGAAGCTCTAGATTCTTGTCTTGAGAGTCTTGTCTTGAGATTCTTGTCTTGCCGCGCTTTCTGTACGCGAACCGGTGTCCACTTCGCTCGAAAGCGCTTTAGAGTCTAGGCCTGCCGCTCTGGCGTCGACACGACGAGACCATCGAGTTCGTCGGTCACCTTGATCTGGCAGGACAACCGCGAGTTCGGCCGCACGTCGAAGCCAAAGTCCAGCATGTCCTCTTCCATCGGCGAAGGAGCGCCGACCTTCTCACGCCAGGCTTCATCGACATAGACGTGGCAGGTCGCACAGGCGCAGGCGCCGCCGCACTCGGCTTCGATGCCGGGAATTGCGTTGCGGATCGCCCCTTCCATTACGGTCGCGCCGTTCTCGATCTCAATGGTGCGTTTCTCGCCGGAATGGTCGATAAAGTGGATTTTGGCCATGATCGCTCGTGCTGCCGGAATACGCCGGACTATGGATGGAAAGGTCCCCGGCAGTCGTATAACGGGTCGCTCCGCACAGCGCTAGCGCCGGGGACTGAAAACCTGCCGGCCAGTCTGGGATTGGTCACGGGCCATTTTTGCAGGCCCTGGAGGGATCTGCAGCTAGGACTGCTGCAGGATCAGGTCGATTGCGGCGCGCGCTTCGGCAATGACGGTGCCGAGTTCGGCAAGCGGCTGCGACGGGTCGGAACCGCTGGAAAACGCCGTTTCCAGTCGGACGACGGCGTCGGCCACGCCAAACGCGCCGATCGCCCGTGCCGATCCCTTCAGTGTGTGGGCGTGGACGGGTGCCTCGGCCGGCAAGGCTGCCAGTTCGCCGAAGATCCGGGCCGACTGGGCCGAGAACATCGCCAGCACCTCTCGCTCGAGACCCTGGTCGCCCAGCGTCATGCGCCGGAGATGGTCGAGATCGATCGGACCATCGCCGGGCGCGAGCGGCGGCGATTGTGTCCATTCTACCCGTTCGAGATGCAGCGGCATGGCCAGTCCCTGTCGTCTCCCCAGGGCGCTCCCCGGCGGCTTATCGGCCCAGCCAATCATGAAACTGGTTAACGGATTGTTGTCGGGATGATCTGCAAATCCGCCCGATTCTGGACAATTTCAGGACACAATCGGCGCAGTTCGACAGGAATTCCGAGCTCCCATAAGGCTTTATGGCTTAAAGCTGTTAACGATGATTAAGAAAGTATTAATCGCAAGCATTTCATTCGCATCGCTCAGCCAATAGGATGTTTGCGGATGTAGCGGACAAGCCGCCGACGGGCACGCTTGCGGTCCGCTTTGGGCACCGGCTCGAGCTTGCGGGGGGACGTTCGCAAGGTCGCCGGACGCGTAAAATAAGTAAGAGGGCTTAGACTGAACATGGCGAACACTCCCAAGAAGGTCAAAGATCCCACCGAAGTCGCGCTTTCTGCGATCCAGGAAGCCCTCAACATCAACGAACAGAGCGCCGAGAAGTCAGACGCCACCGGCGAGCAGATCGGACCGCCGGCCGCGCCCGATTTCTCGGCGACGGCCTTCGATCCCCGCCCAAGCACGGACCGCACGCCGTTCGAGCCAATCGAGGAGCCGCGCGCGCCGCGCCGTGCTGCCAATGACGATCGCGAAACCATCGGCCAATTGCTTCAGTCGCTGCGCAAGGGCCGTCCCGCCCGCAACGCCTTCATGTTCGCGTCGATCGCGGCCGGCGCGTGGCTGCTCGGCTGCATCATCCTCACCGTCGCCTTCTGGCCGTCGCTGCAGGCAGGGATGGCCCAGGGCAGCGGCGTCCTGATGTTCGCTGGCCTTGCCGCGCTCTTCCTTGCGCCGATCCTGCTGTTCTTCTTCCTTGCGAGCCTCGCCTGGCGCAGCCAGGAAATGCAGATGATCGCGCAATCGATGGCACAGGTCGCGATCCGCTTCTCCGAGCCTGAGAACGCCGCCGCCGATTCCATGGTCACTGTCGGCCAGGC
Source organism: Bradyrhizobium macuxiense (assembly GCF_001542415.1). Classification (GTDB taxonomy): domain Bacteria; phylum Pseudomonadota; class Alphaproteobacteria; order Rhizobiales; family Xanthobacteraceae; genus Bradyrhizobium; species Bradyrhizobium macuxiense. Next base: position 130,236 of record NZ_LNCU01000030.1, on the reverse strand, counting down.
GATCCGCCGCGAGGTCGCGGCGATGGGCGACGGCGTCGAGCGTGCGATCGCGCGCGCTGGCGAACTCGAGACCCTCGTCGCCAATGAAGTCGCAGCGCTGGAACGCGCCTATTCCGACAACGAGGTGCGCATCCGCGCATTGCTGCAGGACATCGCGCACCAGCGCGACAACCTGGTCGGCCAAGCCGAGCAGGTGCGCAGCGCGATCTCCGGCGTGCAGATCGATCTGCGCCACGACATCGCGCTGATCTCGGATGCGATCGCCTCGCGCGTCGACGAGGTCGCCAAGAGCATCACCGGCGCGCTGGAAGAGCGCGGCCAGCACATCACGACCGCGCTGGGCCACGCCGGCGACAACATGATCCTCGCGCTCGGCGAGCGCGGCGGCGACCTGCTCGACCGCCTCGAGGAGGCCAGCGCCGAGACCACCCGCGCCGTGATGGACGCCTCGGAGCGGCTGACCGCCAGCCTCAACTTCAAGACCGGCCATGTTCACGACGAATTCGTCGACCTGGCCGATCGCATCCACGAGATGCTGAACGAGCGCATCGACCGCATCACCGGCGACTTCGAGCAGCGTTCGTCTGTCATCGTCGACGGCATCTCAGACCGCACCGAGCTGGTGCACGATTCGCTCAAGAACTCGGCAGACTCGTTGCTGCTGGAGCTGGAGCTGCGCAGCAATGATCTCGTCGGCAAGATCGACGACGCCGGCAACCGCCTCGCCGGCCAGATCATGACCTCGGGCGACAAGGCGAGCGACGCGCTCGACGTCACCGTCAATTCGCTGGTCGCCAAGGTGGTGAGCCAGACCGAGACCGCACACGACTCGCTGTCGCTGCAGATGAGCGCGTTCGACGAGCTCGTGAAGAACCATGGCAGCGAACTCGCCGAGAGATTTGCCCGTGACTCCGGCACGCTCGGCTCGCTGATCACGCGCCACATCTCGGAATTCGACCGCACGGTGAAGACCTTCGGCGGCGACATCGTTGAGCGCATGGGCCAACGGACCCAGGACATCGCCGACAGCCTGAAGACCTATGTCGATACCTTCGATCATCGCGTCAGCTCGAACAGCGGCCAGATCACCGCCACGCTCGACCAGCGCCTGCTGCAATTCGAGACCACGCTCGGCGACCGCGTCACCAACCTCGACGCCTCGCTCGACAACAAGCTGTCGACCTTCGACAGCTCGCTCGCCGGCAAGATCGGCTCACTCGACAACTCGCTCGACGGCCGCCTCAGGTCGCTGGACGACACCATCGATGGCCGCCTTAAGACGCTCGAAGTCACCTTCGAGAGCCGCGCGCGGTCCGTCACAGACGCCATCGACGGCCACCTCGGCACGCTTGCGACCTCGCTGACCGACGGCGCCGCCCAGGCGATCCAGTCGATCGACTCGCGGCTCGGCCTGCTCTCCACGACCCTGACCGAGGGCACAGTGCAGGCGATCGCGGCGGTCGATCACCGCATCAACCACGTCACCGAGACCATCAACGGCCACAGCGATCGTCTCGCCGAGACCATCAACGGTCACAGCGCGCACCTGAGCGACACCATCTCGGCGCGCTTCGTCGACGCCCAGCAGGGTATCGAAACCCGCGTCGGCGCGATCGCCAACGACATCGACACCCGCGTCGCACAGTTTGAGGACCTGCTGGGTTCGCGCGTCGAGGCCGTCGCCGGCCGCATCGAGAGCAGCGGCCGCCAGGCCAGCGACGACCTCATGGCCCGCGCCGAGCTGCTGTCGTCGAGCATCAGGTCTCATGTCGAAGACGCCGAGCGCTCGCTCACCAACCTCGTGGTCAACACCAGCGAGACCATCCAGACCGGTGCGCGCGCGGCGCAGCAATCGCTGCTGACGGTGTCCAGTGACGTCGGGGCCCAGCTCAAGCTGACCTCGACCGAGGTCGAGGGCGTGCTGACCGCCGTCGGCACCAGCGCCGCCAACTCGATCCTCAGCAGCGCCCGCGACGCGCAGGCAGCGCTAGTCTCCTCCTCCGGCGACGTCGCCTCCCAGATCAAGGCTCTGTCGGCCGATGTGGAGCGTACGCTGCAGGCCGCCGGCAGCGCTACCGCAGCCTCGGTGCTGTCGGGCGCCCGCGAAGCCCAGACCACGCTGGTCGGCGCCTCCGCCGAGGCCGCCAGCCAGGTCAAGTCGTTGGCCAGCGACGTCGAGCAGTCGCTGTCGATGGCCGGCTCCGCCGCCGCCGAAGCGATCACGACCGGCGCCCGGGAAGCTCAGACCATGCTGATCTCGACGTCGACCGACGTCACCAGCCAGGTCAAGTCGCTCACCAGCGACGTCGAGCGCTCGCTCTCGCTCGCCGGCACCGCCACCGCGGAAGCCGTCGTCGCCGGCGCCCGCGAAGCCCAGAGCGCACTGACCGGTGTGTCCACCGAGACCGCAAACCTGGTCCGCACGCTCGCCGCCGACATCCAGCACTCGCTCTCGACGGCCGGTACCGCCACCGCCGAGGCTGTCGTCGCAAGTGCGCGCGAGGCCCAGACCACACTTGCCGGCGCATCCACCGAAGCGACCAACCTGGTCCGTACACTGGCGGCCGATATCGAGCACTCGCTCTCGGCGGCCGGCACGGCTACGGCCGAATCTGTCGTCGCCAGCGCCCGCGAGGCCCAGAGCACGCTTGCCGGCGCATCCACCGATGCGACCAACCTGGTCCGGACACTGGCAGCCGATATCGAGCGCTCGCTGTCAATGGCCGGCACGGCTACGGCCGAATCCGTCGTCGCCAGCGCCCGCGAGGCCCAGAGCACGCTCGCCGGCGCGTCCACAGAAGCCACCGACCTGGTCCGCTCGCTCGCCGCCGATATGCAGCGCGCGCTGTCAATGGCCGGTTCCGCGACCGCGGAAGCGGTCACCGCAGGTGCACGTGATGCCCAGAACACGCTGGTCAACGTGTCGGCCGAGGCCGCGAGCAAGGTGACGGCGCTTGCCGCCGACATCGAGCGTTCGCTGTCGATGGCAGGCACCGGCACCGCCGAAACCATCACGGCCGGGGCCCGCGAGGCGCACAACGTTCTCGTCACCGCATCGTCGGATGCCGCCAACCACGTCAAGTCTCTGGCGATCGACGTCGAGCGCACTCTGACTGCCGTCGGCGCCAACACCGCCCAGACCATCCTCGGCAGCGCACGCGAGGCCCAGACCTCGTTCGCGGCAACCTCCGCCGACGCGGCAAGCCAGATCCGCGAGATCTCCGCCGAGATCGAGCGCTCGCTGACCACGGCCGGTGCGGAGACGGCGCAGTCCATCCTCGGCAGCGCCCGCGAGGCCCAACTCTCGTTCGCGGCGACCTCCTCCGATGCCGCCAACCAGATCCGCACGATCTCCACCGAGATCGAGCGCACGCTGACCGCGGCCAGCACGGAGACGGCGCAGACCATCCTCGGCAGCGCCCGCGAGGCCCAGACCTCGTTCGCGGCGACCTCCGCCGATGCCGCCAACCAGATCCGCGCGATCTCCACCGATATCGAGCGCTCCCTCGGCGCGGTCACGGCCAAGACCGCCGACAACATCCAGACCTCAGCGCAGGCCGCGCAGGCGGCGTTGATCAACATGTCCAGCGAGGTCTCGACCAAGGTCAAGTCGACCGCAGCCGACATCGAGCGCTCGGTGCTGTCCGCCTCGAGCTCGTTCGGTTCGGCGATGACCGGCAAGACCGACGAGATCGTCACCTATGTGCAGCAGCAGACCGATCGCCTGTCGCAAATGGTCGACAGCCGCCGCGGCTCGCTGGTCGAGGCGCTCACCGCCAAGACCACGCAGCTTGCGACCGATATCGATCGCTCCACCGCCGATGCGCTGAAGGCGATCGAAACCCGCGGCCAGGCGTTCTCGCAGACGATGGCGGCGCATGGCAGCGATGTCGCGCGCAATATCACTTCGGCGGGCGATCAGGCGACCGGCGCCGTGGCGAAGTCGCTCAAGGACCTCGAGCACGCCTCGCGCGCGGCCATCGACCAGTCGCGCCAGGTCTCGATCTCGGCGGTCACCGAAATGCAGGAGACCAGCAAGATCCTGCGCACCGACACGGTGGCCTTGTTCGAGCGGCTGCGCGAGGGCAACATCCTGCTGCAGGAAGTGCTGACCGGCGCCCACGACAACCTCAACTCGCTGGAGCGCGCGCTGGTGACCCGCGTGGCCGACTTCGTGTCCGCCATGAACGACGTCACCTCGCGCAACGGCGTGGCGACCCAGACCCTGGAAGACCAGCTCACGGTGTTCAACAGCAAAACCGGCAAGGCGCTGGAGGACCTCGGTCAGCTGTCGAGCCAGTTCGAGACCCATGGCAAGGCACTGATCGATGCGGCTGCCGTGGTGGAGCAAGCCAACCACTCGACGACGGCTTCCGTCAGCGAACGCAAGGAGGCGCTGGAATCGTTGGTCACGACCATCGACCTGCGCACCACCGATCTCGACCAGCGGCTGTCGCGCTTCACCGGCCTGCTCGATGAATCGCTGGCTGCGGCCGAAGAGCGTGCTCGCGACATCGCGCGCGTGGTGGCGGAGACCGCCGGCGCTGGTTCGGCGGCGATCAGCCGGCAGTTCGAGGCGGTGCGGCTTGCCGCCGAAAACGAGCGTCAGCAGACGATCGACGCCATGAACGACCTGTACCAGCAGAGCAACGCCGAGACCGATACGATGTTCAAGGAGTCGACGGAGAAGTTCTCCGCGATGGTTACGGCGATGAAGCAGATGGCCACCGAGATGCACAACGAGCTCGAAGCCACCCGCAACGAGCTGCGCCGCGGCGTGCTCGAAATGCCGCAGGAGGCTGCCGAGAACACGGCGCAGATGCGCAAGGTGATCGTCGACCAGATCGAGGCGCTGGCCGAGCTCAACCGCATCGTCGCACATCATGGCCGTGGGCTCGATGTCGTCAGCGCCAGCCGCGCCAGCATTCGCCAGGAGGAGCCGATCATGGCAGCCGCTGCCGGCGGCGGCGGGCGCAACGATGCGCGGATGCGCGACAATGGCAACAGCGCCTCGACGCTGCCGCCCCCGGATCTCGGCGTGCAGAACCTGGGCTTGCAGAACTTGGGCATGCCGACCTCGCGTCGCACCGAGGCGCCGCCGGTCAGCCCGGCGAGCACCGACAATGGCGCCGGCGACGGCTGGCTGTCGGATCTGCTGAACCGCAGCGACGCCGCGCCGCCCTCGCCGAGCCGCGAGGCCCCGCGCCTGCGTCCGCAACAGCAGCCCGCCAATCCGCTGGAGTCGCTGTCGCTCGACATCGCTCGCCTGATGGACCGCAACCTCGCCGCCGAGATGTGGGATCGCTACCAGCGCGGCGAGAACAAGGCGTTCTCCAAGCGCCTCTATACGCCGGCCGGCCAGAAGGCATTCGACGAGGTGGCGCGAAAGTATCGCTCCGACCGCGGCTTCAAGCAGACGGTCGACCGCTACATTGCCGAGTTCGAGCGGCTGCTCGACGAGGTGGCCCGCGACGGTCGCGGTCCGCATGAGCTGCGCAGCCACCTGACCTCGGAGACCGGGCTGGTCTATACCCTGCTCGCGCACGCAGCGGGACGGCTGGCGTGAGCAGGCGAGTTGGCACATAGCGAATGGAAACGGAGGCCGAAGGGCCTCCGTTTTCGTTTTGGACGACGTGGCGCGCGCGGTAGCGTTGACATGCCAGCGCTGGCCACCGTCAATGCGAGGAGCTCGCGACAAAATTGCAGAGCAATTGCGTGCTGAAGCGACGGCGCAATCCATGCTTCGGCAAGCGGAGCGATGGATTGTTTCGCGGAGCCTGTCATCGGGCGCGTTTTGCGCCGACCCGTCGGCTCGCTATGACGCGTTTGGTACGCGGCGAACTGCATTCGCCACGCCCCACTCGCCGATCACATCACTGCCGACGTCGCGGACCCGGCCCGGCCGGTACCGGAGCCGGCGGTTCCGGCGCGTTGTTGCTGCCGCCGAAGATCACCCGGCTCGGGTTGCGGTCGAAATTGTTGACGGCGCGGCTGATGTCGGACAGCGTCCGGCGGCCATCGAGGACCAGGGCGTTGGAACGCTTGTCGAGATTGTCGGCAAGCTCGCGGATCGACTTCACAGTCAGATTGAGCTCGCCGCCATTGTTGCCGCCGGCAATCGCGTTCAGTCCGAGCATCAAGCTGTCGGCCTTGCCCATCACGCCATCGACCTTGAGCATGACGTTGTCGATCTTCTCGGAGTTGCGCGCCAGCGCCGAGGTAAAGGTCTCGAGATTCCTGAGCGAGTTCTTCACCGACTCCTGATTGTCGGCGACGATGCGATTGACGTTCTGCAGGGTGGCGCGGATCGCCTCGGTGACGTCCTGCAGCGAGTTCGGATCGGCCGTCAGCACCGGGATGCCGTCCTCGTCGATCGGCACCGGCGGAGCCGCCTCCTCGCCGCCCCGCAGCGAAATCGCGGCAACGCCGGTGAGGCCCTGGAATTCGAGGCCGACGCGGGTATCCTTGCGGATCGGGGCGTTGTTCTCGACCATCGCGAGCGCAACCACGCGCCTCGGATTGTCGAGCTTCACCGAGATCACTTCCCCTACTCTAATACCGTTAAAGTTCACAGCGCCGCCATTGCGCAGGCCTGACGCCGGGCCCTCGAAGATCACCCTCAAGGGGCTGCGCTGCTTGGTGGTGTGCAGGCTCTGGAACCAGAGCACGAAGCCGAACGCCGCCGCGATCACCGCCAGCGTGAACGCTCCGATCAGCACATAGTTCGCCCGCGTTTCCATCGATTGCTCCTAGGTCCTGTCGCAGCCAGCCTGCGTCAGGGCCTGTCGAACCCCTTGTTGGCTCATGATCTCGTCCGAAAACCGGCCTCTGTTGTTCGGGATCATGGCTCGGCCACAACGGCGCGGGCGCGCTTGCCGTTGAAGTACTGCTGCAGCCACGGATGTTGCGATGCCCTCATGTCGGCGATCGATCCTGCAGCAATGATCTTACCGTTCCCTAAAACGGCGATGCGGTCGCACGCGGTATAAAGACTGTCGAGATCGTGGGTTACCATGAAAACGGTCAGCCCCAAAGTCCGCTGCAGGGTGCGCACCAGCTCGTCGAAATCGCCGGCGCCGATCGGATCGAGGCCCGACGTCGGCTCGTCGAGAAACACCAGTTCAGGATCGAGCGCGAGCGCGCGCGCCAGCGCCACGCGCTTGATCATGCCGCCGGACAATTCCGACGGATAGCGATCGGCGACCTCCGGCTTCAGACCGACCATCACGAGCTTGGCGACCATGATCTCGTCGAGCAGCCGCTGCGAGACGCGCAGATATTCGCGCACCGGAAACTGGATGTTCTGCCGCACGGTGAGCGACGAGAACAGCGCGCCCTGCTGGAACAGGATGCCCCAGCGCCGTTCGACCGCCCGGCGCTGCCCCGAACTTGCTGCATCGAGGTCGACACCGAACACCTCGATGCGGCCGGAGACTTTCGGCACGAGACCGATGATGGTGCGCGTCAGCACCGACTTGCCGGCGCCGGACGGGCCGACGAAGCCGAGAATCTCGCCTCGCCTGACGTCGAGGTTGAGACCGTCGAGCACGCGGGTCTTGCCGAACTGCACGGTGATGTCGCGGACCCGGATGATGGCGTCGTCTGCCTGCTCCGGCATGGTCACATCCCGATCGAGGCGAAGAAGATCGCGAACACGCCGTCCATCACGATCACGAAGAAGATCCCTTTCACCACCGACGCGGTGGTGTGCTGTCCGAGCGACTCCGCGGACCCCTGCACCGCAAAGCCTTCGACGCAAGCGACGATGCCGATCACCGCGGCCATGACCGGCGCCTTGACCAGGCCGACGATGAAATGGTCGATCGATATGGCATCACGAAGGCGGAGCAGGAAGGCCTCCGGATCGACGCCGCCATAGAGCCAGGCCACCAGGCCGCCGCCATAGAGCGCTGCCATCGCGCCAAGGAAGGCCAGGATCGGCAGCGCCAGCACCAGCGCGAGCATGCGCGGCAGGATCAGCACCTCGATCGGATCGAAACCCATCGTGCGCAGCGCGTCGATCTCCTCGCGCATCTTCATCGAGCCGAGCTCGGCGGTATAGGCCGAGCCCGATCGGCCCGCGACCATGATTGCAACCAGCAGCACGCCGATCTCGCGCAGCACCAGTACGCCGAGCATGTCGACGACGAAGATGTCGGCGCCGAACTGTCGGAAATGGAAGATGCCCTGCTGCGAGATGATGCAGCCGATCAGGAATGTGATCAGCACCACGATCGGCACCGCGCGCCAGCACACTTGCTCGAGGTGATGCACCGTCGAGGTCAGGCGGAAGCTGCGTGGATGGATCAACACCTTGCCGGTCGCGGCGATCACGGCGCCCAGCATGTCGACCAGACTGACGATCGTGCCACCGATGCCGACCACGGTGCGGCCGATCTGCTCGAGCATGACCGTGATCGACAGCGGCTCGCTGTCGACCTTGGGCGCGGTACCGACGCGGCGAACCTCATCCACCAGGCTCGAATAGTTGGCGGACAGGCCGGCGATCATGGCTTCCGTCGCGGCATCGCTGAGACTGCGGCGCAGCCGTTCGATCAGCCAAGCGCCGAAAGTATCCAGGCTGGAGACCTGCGACACATCAATGAAGATGTGCGGACGGGTGCCACGCAGCTTCTCGGCATCCGAGACGATCCGTTCGAGCGCCGGAGCAAAGCGGGCCGTCCAGTTGCCCGCCGCGCACAACGCCAGTCCCTCGCCCTGCGCTATCCGCTCCAGTGTCGGGTCGCCGCTCACCTTTTGCCCCTCGGCTGCGTTGCCGTTCGAAAGCATGTTTCCGGCGCTGCCGGGACGGCTTGTCGAATCTGTCACTAACCAGCCATAGTTGATTGCGTCTCGCAAGCATACGGTTCAGGAAATAGTAGACTTTAAAATGACTTCCCACCCGCCCCGAACAATTTCCCTGAACGCCCGGATCGAGCGCTGGCCGATCGCGGGCACCTTCACGATCAGCCGGGGCGCCAAGACCGAGGCGGCGGTCGTGGTGGCCGAGGTCAGCCGGGACGGCCTGACCGGCCGCGGCGAATGCGTACCCTACCCCCGCTATGGCGAGACGCCGGAAGCCTCCCTGCAGGCGATCCAGGCCCTGCAGGAACCTCTCGCCGGCGGCATGGACCGGGGCGCCCTGCAGGCCAGGATGGCGGCCGGCGCCGCGCGCAACGCGCTGGATTGCGCGCTTTTGGATCTTGAGGCCAAGCTTGCCCGCGAGCGCATCTGGAACCTGCTCGGCCGGCCGGCGCCCACCCCGCGCACCACCGCCTATACGATTTCGCTGGGAACACCCGAAGCGATGGCGGAGGCCACCGCCAGGGCGGCACAGCGCCAGCTGCTCAAGATCAAGCTCGGCGGTGAAGGCGACGGCGCGCGGATTGCCGCCGTGCGCAAGGCCGCGCCGGCCTCCGAGCTGATCGTCGACGCCAACGAGGCGTGGACCGAGGACAACCTTGCGGCCAATCTTTCGGCCTGCGCCGATGCCGGCGTCACCCTGATCGAGCAGCCGCTGCCGGCCGGCAAGGACGAGGCGCTGTCGCGGATCAAGCGAGCGGTCGCGGTCTGCGCCGACGAGAGCGTGCATGATCGCGCCTCGCTCGAGGGCCTGCGCGGCCGCTATGACGCGGTCAATATCAAGCTCGACAAGACCGGTGGACTGACCGAGGCACTGGCAATGGCGGACGCCGCCCGCGCACTGGACTTCGAGATCATGATTGGCTGCATGGTCGCGACCTCGCTTTCGATGGCCCCGGCGATGCTGATCGCGCAAGCCGCCCGCTTCGTCGATCTCGACGGCCCGCTGCTGCTGGCACGCGACCGCGAGCACGGCCTGCGCTACGAGGACAGCCTCGTTTATCCGCCGGACGCCGCGCTCTGGGGCTAGTGGGTGAAGCGTTTGCGCGACAGCCACATCACAAGCCCGCCCGCCGCCCCCATCGCAGCCATCATGTCGTAGACGCCGAGCCCATAGCGCGCATAGACCATGCCGCTCACGATCGACGTGGTGCTTGCGACGATGCCGCCGCAGGCGGTGAGGTAGCCCTGCCCGCGCGCCATCACGTGAACCGGCACGTGATGCACCATCAGCCCCATGATGCCGACCTGGGTCAGCCCGAAGGTCAGTCCGTGCGCGAGCTGAACCACGGCGAGAACCGCAAGCGGCGGATCCTGCGCGGTGATCGTCCAGCGCACCACGGCGCTGGCAGCTGCGATCACCACAAGCATCGCAGACGGCAGCGTGAAGCGCGGCGACAGCGCGAACAAGACGATTTCGGCGAGAACGCCGATCACCCACAGGGCGGCGATCGTCAGGCCGCTGAAACCGGCTTGCCGCCAGGCGATGGATGCGAAGATGTAATAGGCGGAGTGACTGCTCTGGATCAGCGCCGAGGATATGATGATGGCAAGGAAGCCGGGGTCGCCCAAAAGCTTCCGCGCACCGGCGCTGGCCGCGGGCGCCGAAGCCGGCCGGTCCAGCGGCCGCAGCGTCAAGGCGACCATCGCACCGACGACGGTCACAGCCGTGACGATCCAGATCAGATGGACCTCGGCGACATGGCCGAGCAATAGCCCGCTTGCGAGCGCACAAGCCACGAACGCGGCCGAACCCCAGAGCCGCAGCGGGCCGTAGCTCAGACCGTAACGCGCCACGCCACGTAGCGCATAGGCATCGGTTAGAGGCACCATGGGCGTCCAAACGCAACAGGTCAGCGCATAGACCAGCAAGACGAGCGCTGGCTGGTGCTGGGTGCCGATCACCACAAACCCGAGCGCGGTGGCAAAGCCCGTGAGCATGATCGCACCGCGCAGCATCTGGCGCCGCTCCGCTGCGGCCGTGACCAGCGGCAGCACGGTGAAGCGCGTCACCGGCGGTACCGCCGTGATGAAGCCGATCCAGGTGGCGTCGATGCCGATCGCCTTCAGCCACACCGTGAAAAACGGCAGATGAACGCCCGTCACTCCAAACAGCGTGGCGTAAAATGCCGCCAGGCTCCTCGCGAATCGCCGCGGCGCAACCCTGGCTGCGATGGGGATTTGTGATTCGGAAGACATCAATTCAATTGCGATTCGCGCGATATCGTGGTGATCGTTAGCGTAACGCGCAGTGATTTGCGCGAAGAGATTGTGATGGCCGAAGAAGCATTCGCCCTGTCGCCGATTTCCGCCCGCGCCGCCCAGCCGAGCGAGGAGGACTATGTCGCGATCCGCGAGGCCTTCATGGAGACCTCGCGGGGCCGCTGGTTCCTTGGCGAGTACGCCAAACGCAACCGCAACGCCGATACCCGCATGGTGCTCGACGCCGTAGCGCGGATCGAGGAAAGCCTCAGCGCACAGCGGCAGGCTGCCGCAGACGCCTTCAGGGACGAGCAGCTCGAACAGGCGCTCTCCGCCCTGCGCGGCGCGGTCGAGGCGGTCCAGGCTTCCGCCATTGCCGCGATCGATGAGCTGAGCTTCGAGCAGAGGCTGGCGCCGATTCGCAAGGGTGTGCGCGTGATCCGCGAAATCTCCTGGCGGCTGCGCGAAATCGGCAATGACGGCAGGATCTGCGACATCATGGATTCGCAGGCCAGCGCCATCGAGGCCGGCGTTGCGCAGGTCTCGTTTGATGAAGCCAAGGGCGTTTTGGATGCCGCCTTCGCAAGCCTGGCCCGCCGGCTCGCTGAGTTCAAGACAGCCGAGGCGGTCGCGCCCGCGGCGGAACCGGCCCTCGCCGAGGCGCCGGTCGCTGAAACGCCTGTCGCTGAGACGCCTGTCGCGGAGGCGCCAGTCGCTGCTCCCGCGCCGGCACCGGCAGCCGAAAGCGCAAGGCCCGATGGCACGGTCGCCGAGGTTGCCGCAGCTCACGACGTAACGGCGACGCCGAGCGTGGAAGCTGCCGTGGCCGAAGTGCCGCCGCAGCCCGTCGAGGACGCTCTCGCAAAAGCCGAGGCCGCATTGGCCGAAGCCGAGGCTGCCGAGCTCGCCCGCGTCAGCCAGGAGGCCGCGGCAAATGCGGAGGACGAAGCGGTCCTCGACCTCATCGCAATCGAGATGGGGGCGAGCGATCCAATCGAGGATGACGAGGCCACACTCGTGGCGGAGATGCGCGCCGCTGAGGCGATGGCAACGGAGCCCGCAATGGCTGCGCCGGTGCTTGAGATGGCGATGGCGGCCGAGCCAGCGCCCGCACAATCGCCCGCGCCGGTGACCGCCCCCCAACCGGCGGCCGAGCTGCAAGTTGCAGAGGCGCCGCTAAGCCCCGCGCCGCCCCAGATTGACGCGGAGACCGCTCCTGCTCCTGCGGCCAACGTCTCGCTTGGCTCGACGATCATCGCAAGCGGGCTCGTGAAGAAGCCGAACGCCGCGGCAAACGATCCGCTCGCGGCGATCCGCCGCATGACCCAGGCCGAGAAGATCGCGTTCTTCTCGTGATCCTGCGCCGCGTCGTGCGCTGACGGCATCGATCGCCACCAACAGCAATGGGCAGAGCGGCCAACGCCCTGCCCAATTCCATTTTGATCAGGTCGTGTCAGGCGACCAGCTTGGCGAACAGCTCCGCGTCGACATTGCCGCCCGAGAGCACGATCACGACGTTCTTGTCCTTGGCGTCGATCCGTCCGGCCAGCAGTGCGGCGAGCCCGACCGCGCCGCCGGGCTCGACCACGAGCTTCAGCTCGCGATAGGCGAACGCAACGGCGGCACCGACTTCGTCGTCGGACGCGCTGACGCCGTTTGCCAAGAGCTTGCTGTTGATGGCGAAGGTGAGCTCGCCCGGCATCGCCGCCATCAGGGCATCGCAGATGGTGCGTGCCGCAACCGGATGCGCCTCGCGGTGCCCGACCTTGAGCGACAACGCATGATCGTCATAGCCCGCGGGCTCGGCGACGATCACCCTGGCCTGCGGAAATTTCGATTTCACGGCGGTGGCGACGCCCGCGATCAAGCCGCCGCCGGAGGCCGGCGCCACGACGATGTCGGGTGTGAGCCCGAGCGTCGCCATGTCCTCGGCGATCTCGCGGCCTGCGGTGCCCTGCCCCGCGATCACGAAGGGATCGTCATAGGGACGTACCAGCGTCGCGCCGCGCTTGGCAGCGATGCCGTTGGCGATCGCCTCGCGGTTGTCGCGGTCGCGATCGTAGAGTACGACCTCGGCGCCATAGGACTTGGTCCGCTCGCGCTTGGTCAGCGGCGAGTCCGCAGGCATCACGATGGTCGCCTGCATGTTGAAGATCTTGGCCGCGGCCGCGACGCCCTGGGCATGGTTGCCCGAGGAGAACGCAACGACGCCGCCGCCCCGCTGAGCTTGCGGGATCGAGGCCAGCTTGTTGAAGGCGCCGCGGAACTTGAACGATCCGGTCCGCTGCAGCATCTCGGGTTTCAGGAAAACCTTGGTGCCGACGCGTTCGTTGAGAACGGGGAAGGTCAGGAGAGGCGTGCGCACCGCGAACGGCGCGACCACCCTTGCGGCGGCATCAATGTCCGCGGCAGCGACGGGTGGATTTATGGCGGTTTCCGTCATCCGCAATTTCTATCGCGGCGGCCGGCAGCCCGGCAAGACGCTTTAGCGTGAGATGGGCTAAAGCATAATCCGGCAAAGCCGAAGCGGCTTTCGGGAAAGATCATGCCCAAACAACAGGCTAAAGCGCGGTGACGCTTCTAAACTGACTTCATCGCGCTTTGGCGAGAAGCCTGCTGGGTGGCCGGCAGAACGGCGAAATGGTGCTTTTCGGCACCGAGCTCCATCGCTTCCCCCTCACTGTCCGGTGGGACCGGCCGGACATTCATGGCGCGCTCGATGAACACCCGCGCCGAAGCCTGCCAGGTATGGAGCGCGGCAAAATCGACGCAGGCCTGCCGCGGGATGCTCAGGGCCTCCAGGCAGGCGTGGCGCAAATCCTCGTCGAGCACACCGACCGGAGCCGCGCCAATCACGTCAACGGGGCCAGTGACCGGAAAGGCGGCAACTGGCAGGCCACTGGCCAGTGCTTCGAGCAGCACCAGGCCGAACGTGTCGGTCCGGCTCGGGAAAACGAACACGTCGGCCGCAGCATAGATCTCGGCCAGCTCCTCGCCATGGCGCGCGCCGAGGAACACGGCCTGCGGGTATTTCCGCTCGAGCGCCGCACGCGCCGGGCCGTCGCCGACCACGACCTTGGTGCCGGGTAGATCGAGATCGAGGAAGGCCTCGAGATTCTTCTCCACCGCGACGCGGCCGACGCTGAGATAGACCGGCTGTGGCAAGCAAAGGTCAACATCACGCGGATGGAACAACGCGGTATCGACGCCGCGCGACCACAGCACGACGTTGCGGAAGCCGCGCAGCCGCAGCTCACCGGCCAGCGTCGGCGTCGCCGCCATCACGGCCTGGCTCGGCTTGTGGAACCAGCGCAGCGCGCGCCAGATCCAAGCTTCCGGAACTGGCGACCGCGCCGAGACATATTCGGGAAAGCGGGTGTGGAAGCTCGTCGTGAACGGTAGGCCGTGCTTGCGGCAATAGCGGCGAACCGACAGCCCGATCGGCCCCTCGGTCGCGATATGGATGCTGTCCGGCTTTGCCGCCTCGATCAGCCTTGCGACCTTGGCCCGATATGGCAGCGCCAGCCGCAGGTCGCGATAGCTCGGCATCGCAAAGGTGCGGAACGATTCCGGCGTCAGGAAACTCACCTCGACGCCGAGCGATTTTGCCGCCTGCGCCATCATGGTCAGCGTGCGTACCACCCCGTTGACCTGGGGATGCCACGCATCAGTCGCGACCAGGATATGCGTCATGCAGCGCGTGCCGTTACTCGTGGGACCGGGGCTATACGGCGGACCGGATCGGTCCAGGTGATGATCTCGAAGTGGCCATCGTCATGTTCGGCAAGTGCGGTGCAGCTCTCCACCCAGTCGCCGCAATTCATGTAGCGGATGCCGTGCTCATCATGAATCGTGGCGTAGTGGATGTGGCCACAGATCACGCCGTCGCAGCCGTGCCGACGCGCCTCGCCTGCAAGCGTGGCCTCGAATGCGCCGATATAGTTCACTGCCTTCTTGACCTTGAGCTTGGCCCATTGCGACAGCGACCAGTACGGCACGCCGAACATCTTGCGGAAGAAGTTGACGAAGCGATTCATCTGGATCGCGAAGTCGTAGGCCTTGTCGCCGAGATGGGCGAGCCAGCGCGCGTTCTGAACCACGAGATCGAAAATATCGCCGTGGATCACCAGATAGCGCTTGCCGTCGGCGCCGGTGTGGACTGTGTTCTCCACTACATCGATGCCGCCGAAATGTGTGCCATAGTATTTACGCAGGAACTCGTCATGGTTGCCCGGGACGTAGATCACCTTGGCGCCCTTGCGCGCCTTGCGCAGCATCTTCTGCACGAAGTCGTTGTGGGTCTGCGGCCAGTACCAGTTCGACTTCAGCGCCCAACCGTCGACGATATCGCCAACGAGGTAGATCGTGTCGGCATCGTGAGAGCGAAGAAAGTCCAACAGACGGTCGGCTTGCGAGCCGCGGGCTCCGAGATGAACGTCGGAGATGAACAAAGTGCGAAAGCGCCGCTCGGGGCTCTCTTCACTCAAGGAGTCGCTTCCCATGCCTGTGCACCTAACAGGTTCCTGTGACAAGGCGATGACGATTCCCGCGACCAAAAGACTCCGGAAAATTAGCGAGAATCAGTTGCACGCCCCTTCATTGCGGATAACAGCGCGATGCGACAATCTGGCGACATGGGCGATTTGCGGGTGTGCGAAACAGGCGTTGTGCTGCCTGCACATCGGGCGTTGCAGGCGCGACTTGCGTCTGCCGCACCCTTCAAGGCTTCCCGGTTGCAGACTTAGCAGCTAACTCCATCGCCAGGTCCAAAGCGGCAATGCCAATCCGCAGCGAGGGTTCAGCAGCGCAACGCCGATCCATCCATGCGACTATTGCATCGAAGTCGCCGCCGCCGACAATTTCTCGGTCGCCGCTGACGTTCAACCCACTGATGAATCCAACGACCCAGGATTCGAACGATCCTTTGATGACGGCGTTCTTCTTGCGATTTATCCAAGCGGTGCAAGTTTGAGAGCCAGCACCCACTATTGTTGCTCCAGCGTGGGCCACGTTCGTCAGCAGCAACACCATGATGGCAGTCGCCAGCACCCTTCGCATTATCGACATCTAGAAACTCGATGCTGCCTTAGCTAGGACGTTTGTCCTAGGAGAGGAGAACAATGAACGAGACTCGAAGGTCAACGAGGGGGCATGGCCCTTTGCGAAACGTTGACAGGGCAACTAACACTCGGCGTTCCTTGCTTAGAGTGAGATCAGCGCCTTGATGGCTCATCCCGTTGGGGAATGCACCGTAGGCATGCCAGCACGCTATGTGACATCGCGTATAGATCAGATTTATACACGAATCTGAATATTTATAAATTCTGCGCGATCGTAGTTGCCCAAACACAGCTCCCCGTCGATGACGACCCCGACGCATTGTGGCTTGGCAGCCATGCGGGGATTGCGCGAGAACCGTCATTTGCCAAGGATAACCCAATCTTCGACGGATTGCGGGTTCGGACAATTGCGGTGCGGCGCTTTGGTTGTGAAATCGTTGTGATGCAATCGTGGAAAGACCTCGCGCATGGTCGGTGTCATGCGCTAGGTCAACCAGGCGGGCAACGGCGATCGGCGCTATGCCGGCGGGAGGGGAGCCCTCGTTACTGAACCAACTGATCAACGACTTCTGGCAAGACATGGAGAATAAGCAATGACCAAAACCGTCCACCTCGACTTCACCGTCGAGGCTGCCTAGCCGTGCTGTCGAAAAGCCGCAACAGCGCAATGACCCATCAAGCGACGGCCGCCGCCGCCCGCCACGCCGCGTACATCAAGCGACTACGGACCAGCATGCGAAGAGCATTGCAGGCAACCAAGGCCCGCGAGACGAAGAGAGCCGCCAAAGGACGACCTGCCGTCGCAGTGACGGTCACGCTCGATCAAATCATGGCCAAACTAGAAGCCAACGCTTACGCCTGCGCGCTCACGGGGCTCGAATTCTGGAACGACGACGCTGACCAGTTCGGGCCGACCATGCCGAGCATCGATCTCATCAGTTGCGACGGCTCATACGATGACGCTAACACCCGCGTGGTCGTCTACGGCATCACGGCCTGCCGAGGTCGTGGCTCCGACGACGATTTGTACCACATTGCAGAGGCGCTGCTCGCTCGCAAACGCTCACGACGCGGCTAACTTTCGATTGGAAGCCCGCCAGGCGATCGCTCCGTTCCAACCTCCAGGCTGAACCCCTCCCGTTTACCTAGTCCTCGGCGAGAAGTGACAGCGAATTGGAGCACCTGTCGGGACCAACTAGAAAGGCGCATCGCCTAACTCATTGATTTGGCGTTGGCTGCCAAAAACTCGGGGGTCGAAACAAAGAATCCTGAGTCGATCTCCGCGGAAACGCTGAGCGCTGCCATCCGCTGCATGTCGTCGATAGAGCTTAGGCAGGACGCCACATGACCGACCGGCGCCACCGGAAAGGAGCCGTCGTTCAGTATATAGCGGAAATAGATTGTCCCTGCGTCGTTTCGCGGTCGCGCGCGGCTTCTCGTCCTCAAGCTCTTTGCGGATCGCCGGCCAGAAGTTGAACGTCACGGAGCGAGCCGCCTGTTCTGCGAACTATACGGGCGGCGCGAGCAATGAACGTTCTTCGACCAGAATCGGATGAGCAGCCTTCGAGACTGATTTCCTTGTAGGCGCGGTTAAACCAGACCACGACGCTGAGCGGCGTCATTCTGCCGCCGCGCGAGGATCTGATGACGGCGCCATCCTGCCGCGAACCTTGCCGCAATTCGAGAAGCGCCTGGCGCAGCGCCGCGCTTTCACGATGCGACCCAGGCAGGAATGGAGTGAACAAATGGCGGCCTATTCGGCCTGCACGTGGTGGAATGAATTCGGGTTCTCGCTTCGCCAGCCCCGGAATGGCGAAGGAGCAGGATGACGCCCCGGGCGACGGTCGCTCGCATCATCCACCTAACCCGCGGTGGCGCCGGCTGCTCCCGATTTCATCTCTCCGAGATAGGCATGCTGCACCGGTCTGGCGATAGGTCGACTTTGGCGTCTCGATGAGATCGTCACGCTTCAACCGCTGACCAATTCCACCAACCGTGCGGTGCAATCGAGTGATCGAGCGGAACCGCACGAGACTCTTCGCCACGTCGCTTCGACTGGTGCTTGGCCTTTCGAGCCGAGCCTCACCTTGACTATAGTTGTCATGCCAACTATAGAGTTGCTCTAAGGCTGGCGAGCACGCCGACAACGAAGGCCACCGGAGGACGCGCGATGATCTCCTGCGCATTGTATCGTAGCTGTTCGTGCGCGAGCGCCACATCTGTCTTTCGCAGGAGGAAGTCGTGAACAACACTCAGCAAGGTCAGGCCACGCGGTTGATGGCCATCTCGAAGTTGATCGACGATCGACCAGACGAAGCAATTTTCCAAATCGATCGCCGTCTGTTCTCTGATCCCGACGTGTTCGAGGCGGAGCTGCGCTACATCTTCGAAGCCACCTGGAACTTCATCGGTCTTGAGTCTCAGATCTCGAAGCCCAACGATTTCGTCACTACGAACATCGGACGCCACCCGATCCTTCTCATGCGCGGCACGGATGGCAAGATTGGCGCGTTTCTCAATACTTGCAGGCATCGCGGGACAATCGTTTGTCCATTCAAGCAGGGTCGGCAGAAGTTTCATGTCTGCCGCTATCACGGCTGGGCTTACGACTCGAATGGTCGCAACGTATCCATTACCGAGGAGGCAAGCGGACAATATCCACGCTCCTTCTCAAACGAGAACCACGATTTGATCCCGGTTGCTCGGCTGGGCTCATATCGTGGCTTTATCTTCGCCAGCTTGTCCCCCGACGTTCCTCCTATAGACGACTTTTTAGGCGACGCGCGGACCTTCCTCGACCTGATCGTAGATCAAAGCGACACTGGCGAGGTCGAGTTTGTACCTGGCGCAAGCACCTACACATTCGACGGCAATTGGAAACTTCAGTTCGAGAACGGGCTCGACTACTATCACTTCTCAACTACTCATAGCTCCTACGTCGACATCCTTAAGAAGCGCAACGTGTCAGCTGGACCCGAGGCCGGCTTTACGTCGGAGCCCGAGGACGAACAGGAAGGGCAAGGCAGTTTTAGCTTCGACTATGGTCATGCCGTAAATTGGTCCATCAAGCGAACGCAACTATATGGTCGGCCTTTAGGGGTGGATCCGGCGCGGCTCGAGGCGGTGCGTCAACGTGTCGGTAACGCGCGTGCCAAGTGGATGTTGCGCCAGCGCAATCTGACGATCTTTCCAAACCTTCAGGTGATTGACATTTTGTCGGCGCAGGTCCGTACATGGCGTCCGGTGGCACCCGACAAGACCGAAATGGTCTCGCATTGTCTGGCTCCCGTTGGCGAGAGCACCGCGGCACGGACCTTACGCATCCGAAATTACGAAGACTTCTTCAACGCTTCGGGGCTTGCAAGCTCGGATGACAATGTCATGTACGAGTTCTGTCAGACCGGCTACGAGGCCACGACCGCGGGACCAACACAAGGCTATCTACGCGGCGCCGCTGGAGTCAGTAGAGGGAATAGCGTTCACACACGCGAACTCGGTATAAATCCACGCGAATGGTCCTTCGGTGCTCCGAGCTTCGGCGGTGAAGCGAACTTTTACCCAGGCTACCGTGAATGGCGTCGCCTTATGGAACGCGCCGCACAGGAGGCCAAGGTATGAGCAGCAACGCCTCGGTACTGGTCGACGCGCGTCGGGTAGCTGAAGCCATTCTCTTCCGGGAAGCCCGCCTACTCGACCATGGCAATTGGAGCGAATGGGTCGCGATGTACCGGGAGGACGCCGTTTACTGGGTGCCCGCCTGGTTGGACGAGTACAAGACCACGCAAGATCCCACCACGCAGGTCTCGCTTCTCTACCATGCCTCCCGACGTGGACTAGAGGAACGGATCGCGCGCATCGAGTCGCGCAAATCTATCACAGCGCTTCCACTACCTCGAACGGTGCATCAAATCTCCAATCTGGAGGCGCGGGAAACCGGCCCCTGCGAGATCTCTTGCCAATCGGTTTTCGCAGTCCACGTCTACGATCCCCGCGTATCAAAGGAGCACGCCCGCTACGGGAGCTATCAGCATACGCTGACGCTCGACGGCGGAGAGTGGAAGATCGCGCGCAAGATCATCACTTTGGCGAACGACAACGTAGCCACCGTGCTCGACTTCTACAGTATCTGAGGATCGCATGAACACGAATGGCACGTGGCACGCTGCAGCGGCTGTTGAGGACTTGCGCGAGGGAGAGCCGCTGGGCTTGGAGATCGCAGGTTTTCACGTGGCACTGTACCGCATCGGCAAACAGTTTTACGCAACGGGTAACATCTGCACTCACGCCGACGCGCTGCTTTCCGATGGCACGCTAGACGGTTGCGAGATCGAGTGCCCCCTTCACATGGGACGATTCGATATCCGCTCCGGCGAAGCACTCACCAGCCCGGTTGAGATCGACATCCCGACCTATCCGGTGCGCGTGGCCGGCGATCAGCTAGAAGTGTGTCTGCCACCCTAAACCACCCATTTTATCAAGAAGCAGGACAAAAAATAGGGGACAGGAAGTGACGGAAGTCGCAGTGAGCAAGCTGATCGACGTCGGCACCGATGCCGACGTTGAACGCACGACAATCCGCAAGGTCGCGGCGCGTCTGATGTGGTTCGTAATGGCATTGTATTTTCTCGCGATCCTTGATCGCGGGAACATTTCCTTTGCTGCACTTCAGATGAACAAGGAGCTCGGGCTCGGTGCCGAGATGTTCGGCATTGCAGTTGGCATCATGTACTTCACTTACTCGCTCTTCGAAATCCCTAGCAACCTCATCCTTCATCGTTACGGCGCGCGGATGACGTTGACCCGCATCGCAATCCTCTGGGGTATTGCCACGATTTTGATGGCGTTTACTCAGGGGCCATTGAGTCTCTATGTCTTTCGTGGGTTTCTGGGATTCGCGGAGTCTGGGCTATTTCCTGGCGTTATGCTGCTTCTCAGCATGTGGTTCCCGTTCGTCTACCGCGCTCGCTACAACGCGATGTTCAACTACGCGGTGCCAATCTCCTACATATTTGCTTCGCTCATTTCGGGCGCCATCCTGGAGTTGAGCGGAACGCTCGGAATTGCGGGCTGGAAGTGGCTGTTCATTCTGGAGGGTATTCCGCCGATCATTTTGGGCATCATAGGCATCTTTTACCTTACCGATCGGCCACATCAGGCAACCTGGCTTACAGCCAAACAACGAGATTGGCTTGTGGGCGCGCTCGAGCGAGATGCTAAGGCGACCGGCGTGGTTCATGGTGAAGGAGTTTTGAAGACGATTTCCAATCCAATGGTGATCCTCTTCGGTCTGTGCAATTTCGGCTTGTTCTGCGGCCTTGCCTCGCTCTTCCCGTGGTTGCCGCAGATCATTAAGTCTTTCGGTCTCCCCTCCTCCCAGGTTGGTCTCGTCACTGCGATCCCACCGGTTGCTGGGCTGATCGGCATGATCGTGCTCTCGCGGCACTCTGATCACGTCGGTGAGCGCTTCCATTATGCCACAATGACGTTCGTGATCGCAGCCGCTGGTTTCGCCATCGCGGCGGTCGCGACCACGCCTACTTGGATCATCGTAGGTTTCATGGTAGCCAATGTCGGTGTTTACGGCACGCAAGCGGTGTTCTGGACTATCCCGCAATCCTATCTGTCGCGGCAGAGTGCGCCCGGTGCGATCGGTCTTGTCGGTATGCTCGGTAGCATCGGCGGCGCTACTATACCGGTGGCAATCGGGCGAGCAAAAGATGCATCGGGCAGCTTCACCGTTGGGTTTCTTGTTGTCGCGGGCGTACTCCTCTTCGCCGCTATCCTCATTCAGGTCGCGCGCGCTCGGTTGATAAGGAATTGAAAGGTCAATCCACATCACGACGCTCGAAGCGGACGAGCGCGCGAGCAAAATCGGAGCGTGCCACGCCTGGTGAACTAGTGATCGACTTCGATCGCTACGTTCCAACGGTCTTGTCTAGCCTGGTTGCGAAGTTGCGCGCTAATGCGAATGTCTTCTTTCCGCAGGCCCACGGTGTTTCGCTGGCGGAGTGGCGCATCTTGTCTTTTCTACGAGAGCATGAGCCGGCAAGCGCCTATGACATCTGGACGAAAGCGAACTTAGACAAAGCCGTGGTGAGCCGAGAAACCTCCTCGCTCAAGGAGAAGGGACTGATTGAGTTAACCCCCGTTAAAGCGAGCCGGCGAAATCGCAACGAGATTAGCCTTACGGCGGCCGGTATCGCCCTCCTCGACCGCAGCTTCGACGAAATTCTACGGCGGCACGACAATTTGACCGCCGGTCTCGACACAAATTCGATGCGCATCTTTCTACGTGTCGTGAAACACCTTGAACGGCGCATACCGCATATGGCTGATCATTCCGTCACCTACGGCCGGTCGGTTCAAGCTCCCGTCAAACGCGTCAAGAGCAAGCGTCGAGGTTGAGGCCCCCCAGCACTTGCGTCTGGATTGGTTTGTAGCGCGTCCTCGACAAGCTTGAGTTGGACCGCAGCGCCAGTCATCCCACCTGGGGTCGACGATTTGTGCCGAAGTCATCTCACGGTCTGGTTTGCGCCGCGAGCACGAACCAGCAATTCCCGTCAATCAGACCGCAAATGCCAACCGACTAAACCAACCCATGCATTTCATTTGGCTTGAATGGATCATGCCGGCTCTGCTTTCTGGGGTCGGTGTCGCACGCGTTCCGATTGTGCCGTGGCCTCGAACATTGACCGCTTTCGGCGTTCAATCTTCAAGGCCGCGGCAGAGCCTGCCCATCGGCCGGTGGTGCTTCCACTTAATCAGGAAATGCTTGGCGAATGAGACTTTATGCGTAGACCGCTCGCACCAGTTGCTTTGGAACGCGGCCCACGAAGCAACAGTTAATGATTGGAGGGGAAGCCAGTTTTATCGGGCCCATCGGAGCAGGACGCGCCCTGAATGGCGGAACCACGCCGGCGCGGAGCCTACAGGGCGATCAACAACCGTAAGTTTTGGACGCGCCAGGTCGTCCTCAATGGCTCCCGGCATCGCTTTGATCACGCGGCATATCCGACTTAGTATCCAAGGATCAAAGCTTGCCGGCCCATGTTCGACTGACGTGAAACTTGGGCGCCCTCGCAAGGGACACGACAACGCGCGCAACAATCGCGTTGGTAGCGCAGCTCCTGACCGCGCTCTATCTCCGCATCGTAAGGCGGCGCGCGCTTAGTTCGTCGACCGGAAAAGGAACGTCCAAGGTCGGAAAGCTCCCGGTGAAACATTTATCGCCAGCCTATTTCGCGCTTGTGATGGCTACCGGCGTCGTATCGATCGGAGCGTCGGATTTCGGGCTTGTATGGCTCGCGACAGGACTGTTCGTTCTCAACTTCGCCGCCTATGTCGTGCTGACGTGCTTGACCACCTTGCGCTCGATCCGCTATCCGGAGCTAATCCTAGCCGACATGACCGATCATCGGCGCGGGCCTGGTTTCTTTACTGCGGTTGCAGCATCCTGCATTTTGGGTGCTCAGTTCTTGATGGCACACAGCCTGACGGCTGCGACTGTGTTGCTGGCGTTCAGCGCGGTGCTGTGGGTCGGCCTTACCTACACCATCTTCACTGCACTTACAGTCAAGCACGACAAGCCTCCGCTGCAGGAAGGTCTCACCGGCGCCTGGCTCATAGCCGTAGTTGCCGCCCAGTCGATCGCCGTCCTAGCGGCCCTGATTGCGCGTGACTGGCCGCAACCGCTTCGGCTCGAGCTCAATTTTTTCGCCCTGTCGATGTGGTCATGGGGCGGAATGCTCTACATTTGGATCATCTCGCTCATTTTCTATCGTGAGACCTTTTTTTCTTTCTCCCCCGGAGATCTGACGCCACCTTACTGGATCAACATGGGTGCAATGGCCATCTCAACGCTGGCTGGCACAGAGTTGGCGCAGAACGCGTCGGACGCGCCGTTTCTCGGCCTGTTGCTGCCGTTCCTCAACGGATTCACCGTCTTCTACTGGGCCACTGGCACGTGGTGGATTCCGATGTTGCTCGTGCTCACGACTTGGCAACACCTGATCCAGCGATTTCCACTGCGCTACGATCCTCTCCTCTGGGGCGCAGTCTTTCCATTGGGCATGTATGCGGTCGCGACAAAGCAAATGGCCGCGACGCTCCAGCTTCCATTCCTTGCTCCCCTGACGACGGCGGCGTTCGTGGTAGCACTGGCCGCCTGGACATTGGCCTTTGCGGCTCTCACCTGGCAGATCCTGCGCGAGTTTGCCCACAGAGCGGCCATTCTGTAGGAGTAAGCTCCCCGCGGCCCTCGCTCGCCTGCAGGCGCACACTTGTGCTGTCGATCCTGGGCGTACCGCGGTCGAAATTCTCCATCGCCGCCTCAGGTCCTCCCTATCGCATCAGTTGATGGAGCGGACCGGGAGGCGCCCGGCTCGGCCTGGCAGGAATGATCGGCTGCGATCAGTAGGTAGACCGCGGGAACCACAAACAGTGTAAACAGCGTCCCGATCGAAAGGCCGCTCGCGATCACGAGTCCCATGTTGAAGCGAGACACGGCGCCGGCGCCGCTGGCGACGATCAGCGGCACAACGCCAAGTACCATCGCCGCCGTCGTCATCAGTATCGGACGCAGCCGGATTCCGGCAGCCTGCTCGATCGCCTCACGCTTGGAGATGCCGCTGCGCTGCAGATCATTGGCAAATTCGACAATCAGAATCGCATGCTTGCTGATGAGGCCCATCAACGTCACCAGGCCAACGTCAGTATAGATGTTCAGCGATGCCCCGCCGATGCCGAGGCTCACGAAGATCAGCGCGCCGGCGATCGACATCGGTACCGAGACCAGGATAATGCATGGATCGCGGAAACTCTCGAACAGGGCCGCCAACGCCAGGAAGATGATGACCAGCGCAAATCCGAAGGTCTCGACGAAACCAGAGGATTCCTGAATGTATTGCCGGGACAACCCGCTGTAGTCCACGGTATAGCCCGGAGGCAGCGTCTTGGCGGCAAGGTTTTTGAGAAACTCCAGCGCGTCGGCTTGCGCCACGCCCGGTGCCGCAACACCCTGGATCGTGGCGCTGTTGAGCTGCTGAAAATGATTGAGCGTTTCCGGCACCGTCTTGGTCGTGATCCGCGCAATCGTCGACAGGGGCACAGGGGTGCCGGAAACGTTTGCCACATAGTAGTTGAGCAGTTGATTCGTGTTCAGACGGAAGCGCCGCTGCACCTGGGGGATCACCTTGTACGAGCGCTGATCAAGGCTGAAATAGTTGACATAGCCGCCGCCCAGCATCCCGGCCATGGCGCTGCCGACGTCACTCATCTTGAGCCCGAGCTGCGAGGCCTTGTCGCGATCGATTTCAACCACCGACTCGGGGCTGTCGATCTTCAAATCCGTATCGAGAAAGATGAACATCCCGCTGCCGATCGCAGCCTTGAGAAACTGCTGGGCCGCATCGTTGAGCTTGCCGAAGGAATCGGTGGTCTTGATGACGAACTGCACCGGCAAGCCCTGGCTGCCGGGCAGCGGCGGCAGCTGAAACGCAGCAATTCGCGCGCCGACGACCTTGTCGAGTTGCTGCTGAGCGATCGGTTGGAGCTGGTTGCTGGTTCGCGCGCGCTCGTCCCAGGGCGTGAGCACCATGCCGGCGACCACCCGCTGCGGCGAGTTGATCTGGAACACGTGACCCGTCTCCGGATAGCTCTTCATGATCTGGTAGACCTGCTTTGCGTAAAGCACCTTTTGCTGCAAGGTGGCATCCGGCGCCAGCGTCGATGATGCGATGACGACACCCTGATCCTCCTGCGGTGCAAGTTCGCTCTTCGCGCTCGTGTAAAGGAAATAGATGCTGGACAGCACCAGCAGCGCAAAGACCGCGGTCACGGGGAGAAAATCGAGGCTGTTGTGCAACCGTCTAAGATAAAAGACCCGGATGGCCTCGAAGCCGCGATCGATCGAGGCGGTCAGGCGTTGCTGCCAGCCCTGTGTCGCACTCGACGGCTTGAGCAGGCGCGAGCTCATCATCGGCGACAGGGTCAGCGCCACGACCGCCGATATGGTCACAGTCCCGACCAGGGTGAATGCGAACTCCGTGAACAACGCGCCGGTCAAGCCGCCCTGAAAGGCGATCGGCACATAGACCGCGATCAGGACGACGGTCATGGCGACAATCGGGCGGCCGAGTTCGCCGGCTGCTTCTATCGCCGCGGCAAACGGCGCTTTGCCTTGCTCGAGATGACGGTTGACGTTCTCGACGACGATGATGGCGTCGTCCACGACAAGCCCGATCGCCAGCACCAGCGCCAGCAAGGTCAGGAGATTGATCGAGAAGCCGAACGCAAGCATCATCGTGAAGGCGCCGACCAGGGACAGCGGGATCGCGACCATCGGGATCACCACCGATCGCACCGAACCGAGAAACAGGAACACGACAAGGTTGACGATCAAGAGGGCTTCGATCAGCGTCCGCGCAACGTCGCGGATGGCCGCGTGCACAAAATCCGTCGAATCATAGACGATCTGGCCGTGAAGACCGTTCGGCAACGCCGCATGGATGGCCGGAAAGATCTTGTGCACGCCGGCGATCACATCGAGCAGATTGGCCGCCGGCGCCACCTGGATGCCGATATAGACGGCCGGTTTGCCGTCGAAGGCGACCTGGGTCTCGTAATCATCAGCTCCAAGCGAGACGTTAGCGACATCCTTCAGGCGCACGATCGCTCCGCCGGTTTGCTTGACAATCAGATTGGCGAATTCGCGTTCAGTGTGCAGGCCGGTCGAGGCGGTCAGGTTGACCTCGATCATCTGACCCTTGGTGGTACCGAGTCCTGAAATGTAGTTGTTCTGCGTAAGCGCAGCCGAGACGTCAGCGGCCGTGAGGCCGTAGGCCGCCAGTTTCTGCGGATCGAGCCACGCCCGCAGCGCGAAATTCTGCATCCCGAGAATTTCCGCCGTCTGCACGCCCGGGACCGCCTGCAGTTTCGGCTGCACGACCCGGGTGAGATAGTCGGTGATCTGATTGCGCGCCAGCACGTCGCTGTCGAAGCCGAGATACATCGCGTCGATGGTCTGGCCGATCTGGACCGTCAGCACAGGCTGCTGCGTTCCGGACGGCAATTGGTTGAGCACCGATGAGACCTTGGTGTTGATCTCGGTCAGCGCCTTGTCGACGTCGTAGTTCAAACGCAGATAAATGGTGATGGTGCTGGTGCCGTTGGCGCTTTGCGAGCTCATGTAATCGATGCCGTTCGCTTGCGCGATAGCGGTCTCGAGCGGCGTGCTGATGAACCCAGCGATGACGTCGGGGTCGGCGCCGTAATAGGTCGTGGTGATAGTCACCACTGCGTTCTGCGTCCGCGGATATTGCAGGACCGGCAGCGAGCCCATGGCACGCAGGCCGAGCGCCAGGATCATCAGGTTGACGACGGTGGCGAGGACGGGCCGGCGAATGAAGAGATCGGTGAAATGCATGAGCGAGCTTCATTCTTCGGAAACTTGCGGATTGGCGCTGAACGGAATTGGGGTCTTGTTGTCTATCAGCACGGGCGAGCCGTTGTGGAGCTTGTTCTGCCCCGAGCTCACCACGACATCGCCAGGCTTGACCCCATCCAGGACCGCTACCTGGTCGCCCCGCGCGTCGCCTGTTTTCACGAACACCTGTTCGGCGACATACTGCTTCTCGCCGCCCTTGCTTTCTCCCTTACCCTCGTGGCCCTCTTTGATCAGGTAGGCGATATCGCCGTAGGAATTGTAGTAGATCGCCGTCTTCGGCAGCGTCACGTAGTGCTGCACTGAGCCGACGTCGATATCGACGGTCGCAAACATGCCTGGCCGCAGCTTCTCATCGGGATTGTCGAATGTCGCCCGGACTTGGACGTTGCGGCTCGCCGCGTTGACGAGCGGATTGATCGCCAAAATCCTTCCAGTGAATTTTTGATCGGGGTAGGTATCGACCTTGGCGGAGACCTCCTGCCCGACCTTGATCTGTGCGAGCGCCTGCTGCGGCAGATACAAATCGATGAAGATCGGATCAAGCTGCTGCAGTGTCACGATCGGAGTGCCAGGCGCGATATACTGGCCGAGATCGACCTGTCTGATACCGAGCTGGCCCGAAAACGGAGCCGTGATCGATTTATATCCGACCAGCGCCTGCTGCTGAGCAACCTGCGCCTGGTCGCTCTTCAATGTTGCAAGATCTGTATCAGCTGTCTGTTGACTGACCGCATCAGTCTGCCGCAGGTGGGTGTCGCGATCATAGTTAAGTTGCGCGAGCGCTTGCATCGCCTTAAGGGACTCGAGATGCGCAATATCGTCGGCAGCCTCCAGTTCGACAAGCAGCGTTCCCTGCTCGACCTTCGCGCCAGATTTGAAGTGGATCGCCTTGACGATGCCGGAAACCTGCGCACTGAGATCGGCGCCCTTCTCCGCCCTCGCGCTGCCGACGGCCTCGAGGCGCTTCTGCCATGGTTGCGTAGCGGCGGTGATGGTGGACACGGTTTGCGGAGGATTCCGCAGGCCCGCAATCGCCTTTTGGATCATCCGCGCCTTGAAGGCCTCAAAGCCAAAGATCGCCGCGAAGGCGACGCCCACGAGAACGAGCATGATGGCCATGCGCCTCACCATACCGAAATCCCCGGCTGAGAAGGGATATTCGATAACGCGCGTGCCCGACCTTGGTCCCAAACCTCTCGTGGACGTGTTCCGCACCCAGAGCATGACCCGGAAAAACAGAGTCGGTGGATCGTGAACCCCGAACAACGCGCCGATCTCGTCGGCTGTTTGCGCACTTCGTCTGACAATGCCGTGCCGCTATCCAAGACACCCGCATCGGGCGGCGCGCCAAAACCGTTGGAGGGCGGATGTCGCTCAAAAGCCCATCACAGCAGGACGCAACCGGTTCGCACGAACCACCAACCAAGACCAACTGCAAAGCATGATGACATGCAATGAGGAGACCACACACGTTCGACGGATGAACCGTGATCTTCTCTACCTTAGGCCATCACTGATCCGGTTGACCGTCATCGTGGGCAGCTTGGCTCATGTCCTGATAACATAGGGCAGCCTCCCTGCATTGGTCAGTATCACGTCGGTATTGATCCGAAATCCACTTGGCCCGCGACAGGCGACAGATTGCCTCATTCCGCGGGCTAGATCTCATTCCTAGAAGTTACTCGGAAGAAGATGTTTCGACGAAGGTGCGGCTGCCGCGCGGCCCCTTCGATTCGCGGATTGCTTGCGAGTTGCACATTTCCGGCTGGAACTCACTCACCGAATGTTCCGTTGCTCGCGATCTTCAATGATCACCTCCGCCAAGGGGTGTCCCGTCACACTCTTCGTTCTCGTTCTGAGGTGCACCGCCTGTGCAAATGGGGCCGGATCGGAAAAACGCTGACGCCCACCGCTGCGGTCACGCCGATCGAAAAAAGGACACGCCAGATGTCTGTCCGCCGGACCATACATCAAGGGTCAGTTAGGCATATGCAAGCAGCAAAGGGATCACCGGAGCTGTCCCCAGTGATCCCTCATGCCAGTTGGAACTGCAAGCAGACTGGCTAGCTGCCGCAGCGTCGACCGCCCGCATTTGCACTGGCCTTTGGACCCTGGCCTAAGGACACTCGCTGTTTGGACACTGGGTCCCGTCGGACCCTGGTCGCTCATCAGCACTCGTCGCTTTCGGCGCTCGTCGTATCGGCGCTGGATGGCGCGAGAACCACATCGATCAACCGGATAACTTAACGGCTAATGCAACGAAGAGTTCCTCAATTCTCGCGAACACCTTGCCCTCTTCTGAGGGTAGGACCGCTAATGCGCACGGAACGCCCCCGTCGAAGAGTTCAAGATCACCGCGATCTTCTGCGGCCAGAGATCGGTGCTTTCGCTGCTCGCTGCCGTCCGATCCAGACGGGCCGCATGCACGCCGCCGAAACTTAGCTTCGCGCCACGGTGCCTTCGAGATCAACGATCCGCGTCTCAGGCGTTGCCATGCAACGATCGCCAGCAATCCATAAGCCATCAACAGGAGCCCAATAAAAATACAGGCCTGATGAATCCGGTAGGCCTTGAGAATCAGGCCCGCAGGGATGGGGATGAGCCCGCCAGATCATAAAGGTGTCAGATTCGGTGTCGGGCTCGCTTGCAAGACGGAGCGTTTCGCTCACGTGATGATGGAGCCAGGCCTTCTGCAGCCTCGGACGCCCTGCCCCCGTCTTCTCGATGCAGCGGTGTCTGATATGCGGCGTTCAGCCGGGCATTCCACTCGTCGATCTCGATTTTTCGCATCGGGCATTTTAGTTGACACGCCGTTCGAGCGATCGACGCATGCCGCAATCTGATTGTCCGATTGCGCAGAGGCGAACCGGACAGCAATCTGCAGGAGGCCAGCAAGAATGTAATGTAGTGAAGTTTCGCTGGATGTGCCCTCTACATTGCGATGGGACTTGATCGCGCGATGATTTCTCGTCACTTCACGGTGACGGCAAAGTGGCCTTTCTGAATCGCGAGCTTGCCCTCAAGGGCAATGATGTCGGCCGAAAAGTCGCCTTCGATTCTGTCGGCATCCATCTTCGTGATGGTCAGTGTGGCCTGTGCGTTCTCGCCTTCGTCAATCTTGTAGTGATTACCGGCGGCGTTGAATTCGAGGCATGGGGCATTTTGTTGGCAATTGCGAGTGAGTTTCTGCGTTCCGGTCGCGCTGCCATCAAACTGCAATCGAGGAGAGGTCATATCGATTGTATGGGCGGCTTTGACGATCGGAGCCGTGTTCACGAGCACGGCGTTACCCAGCTTCAGAACGATCAATGACGTTCTGCTCGCTGACCATGGCTTGTCTCCAATTTGTGCCGATATCTCGTCGCCTGCGCCGGTGGTCGATACGATCTTGGGCGGTTGGCCTTGAGACTGCGGGCTCGGGGCCGGTCGAGGTAACGGCTGTTGAACTGCTCCAGCGCCGGGCATCTGCAAATTGAAATTGAACACCTGCCACTTACCCCGACCATTCCTGGTCAGTTGCACCTTGGCGACAGAGCTACGTCATTGTCCAGCGTGAGCGTGCCGGAGACGCTGCCCTGGCCGTTCTCGACCTTGCGCTCGGGCCATGATGCACTCATGTATCGCGTCAGGCCTGCCCGGTTTGCGAGCGCAGTAAAGTCACTTTCACTCATGGCCTGTTGGAATGCCGGCGAAGCACTGCGGTAGGCCGCTTCCGGTCCGTCTGAGGCAATAGTTGCGAAGAAGTTGGTGGCTGACTCGGCTATGCCCTTGGTGAAATAGTAAACGGTCGTGTCAGCGACGGCTCCAATGGCGACCACGACTCCCACACCAATCAAAATCTTGCGCATTATCGACATGCTCGAATCGTTCCCATTTTTGAGGGCTCGTAAAGGTCGAGCGTTACGCTGGCGGCCTTCTCCCTACCTCCTCGTCGTCCTATCGTTTTCTCAGAAATGGATGCTTGCGAGGCGACCACTGCGTTTGCGGATATCGCCGGCAACGCAGGGACTCAGGATGCATCCTCTCGCCACTATTGGAGTGACCGACCATACATCAATCGGCACCACAGCACGTCCTTTCGCCATCCTCGTTCCATTGGAGACGCACAATCCGGCAGCAAAGGCCGGCCAGGTTTGCGCGGAGTGAGCACCGGCGAGTCTACTCGCGGACTCCAATAACGCCTTGTCGCGGAACTTCGCGTGCCCGCCGTTCGCGGCTACACACGTTAAAATTGTCGTCGCGCGACAATTCAGCACACATTATGAGCGCGAAGGTTCCATCACGGCTCATCGACGCAGCCTGATCATTTTTTACTCGCAGTATTGCACGGTAAATCAGCGCTGAGAGCGTGACTTCAGAGCTGATTGTAGGTTTGTCCGCTGTTCCCTTCGAGGAACAGATGCATAATTCATGGCACGCGAGTGCGTCCCGACTGATACTTCGATTTTTGCCAAAGTTCGTAAACTCGCCTGAACTCCGTCGTACTGGATGTGTTCTATTAGGCGCACAACCTCACTAAGAGCACAACCTATCATGGCAATGAACTCAAACTACGCGAGCGTCATCGTTGGAACTTCCGGATCAGACGTTCTCTTCGGAGGCACTGGAAACGATCTTCTCATGGGTGGAGCTGGCAGCGACGTCTTCGCAATTTCGAAGGGCTACGGTTCCGACACGATCGGCGACTTTCAGGCCGGCGCCGGCGGTGACATCCTGCGCGTTCAGAACTACGGGTTTGCGAACTTCGCCTCGTTCGTCGCCGCAGCCAAGCAGGTAGGCGCCGACACGATCGTTACTCTGTCGAGCACCGAAACCCTGACGTTGCAGAGCGTCGCACTCTCCTCCCTGGTCGCCTCCAATGTCGTCCTTGACAATCCTCTTCAGGGAAGCGCCCCACCGAACACGGCGGCGCTCTCGGTGCAGGCCGGCGGCACGCTGACCGGCAGTGCGGCGAACGACTCCCTGAAGGCGCTTGGAACCGGGGTCACCCTGATTGGAGGCGTGGGCGACGACAGCTACTTCGTGTACGACCACAACACCAAGGTTGTCGAACAGCCCGGCCAGGGCATCGATACCATCAACTACGAGGCGGTCAACGACAAGACGGTCGACGGCTACAGCCTCGTCAATGCGCCGAATGTCGAGAACCTGATCTTGGTGGGCAACTACGCTTCGCCCGCCACCGGCAACGATCTCGACAACATCATTATCGGCAATGCCGGCAACAACATCATCGACGGCGGCAAGGGCAATGACGTGCTCAGCGGTGGCGCGGGCATCGACACCTTTGTCATCGCCGCCGGCAACGGCAACGATGTCATTACCGATTTCAAGACTGGCACCGACGGCGACATCTTGCAACTCAACGGCACCGGCTTCCACAGTCTGTCCGACGTCACCGCGGCTATGAAACAGGTCGGCACTGATACCGTGCTCACCCTCAGCAGTGGCGAAACCATCAGGATGAATAATACCAAGGTCGGGGATTTCACCACGGCCAACGTCAATATCGTCACGCCGCCGACTGACATGGTGCAGACCTTCAACGATGATTTCAACACACTCTCGGCGGGCCAGGACCCGCATCTGACTTGGCGTACGAGCTATGCCTGGGGCGGCCCGGACGGTTACTCGCTCTCAGGCGAGCAACAGGTCTATGTCGACCCGAGTTTTTCGGGACTGCCGGGAAGCCTTGCGGGACTGCCGGGAAGCCAGGCATCAGCACCGCTCGGCCTCAACCCATTCTCGATCCAGGACGGTCATCTCGTCATCACCGCGCAGCCACTGCCGGCAAGCGATGCACCCTATGTCGGCGGCCACCAGTTCTCGTCGGGTATGATCTCGACCCAGAACAGCTTCGCCCAGACCTACGGCTATTTTCAAATGACGGCCACACTGTCCGGCACGCCCGGCGCATGGCCTGCCTTCTGGATGCTGCCGACCGATCCACACAATCTTGCCACAGAACTCGATGTGCTCGAAGCGTTCGGCACCCATCCCGACCAGTCGCATTGGGGGTTCCGATCCTCGACCACCTATGATCAGGGATACTGGGCGAATACCGCCGATCTGACCGCTGGACAGCATACCTTCGGGGTCGAGTGGACGCCGTACACGCTGACCTATTTCGTGGATGATGCGGAGGTGGGGCAGGTGCCTACTCCCTCCGACATGAACACGCCGATGTACATGATCGCCAACCTTGCCATGGGAGGCGACTGGGCCACCAATGCCGCCCCCGACGCGACGGCGAGTGTGTCAATCGATTCCATTACCGCATATCAGCTGCCAGAATACACGCTCGCGAACTACACGTTGCTCACGAGCGGAGCGCCGACCAAAACGATCACAGGGACCGCAGGGGCCGATACCCTGACCGGCACGTCGGGCAACGATTTGATCGACGGAGCGGGAGGCGCCGACACCATGAGCGGCGGCGCCGGCGACGACACCTATATCGTCTCCGACCCGAACGCCAAGGTGGTCGAAGCCGCGGGCGGCGGCATCGACACTATCAAGTCGTCCGTCACCTACAGCCTTCCCAGCTATGTCGAGAACCTGACCCTCACCGGCTCAGCCGCCATCAACGCCACCGGCAACTGGGCGCCGAACATCATCATCGGCAATGATGCTGCGAACGTCATCACCGGCTGGCGCGGCAATGACATACTGACCGGCGGTGGCGGCGCGGATACGTTCGTATTTAATGCCGGCGACGGCTCGGACATCATCACCGATTTCACGCCGGGCTCGGGAGCCGGGCACGACGTCATCCAGCTGAACGGCTACGCCTTCACCTCGTTCAGCGACATCCAGGCGGCGATGACCCAGGTTGGGAACGATGTCTATCTGGCGCTGACGAGCCAGGATACGCTGGTCTTGCGCAACACCACGATCTCGTCGTTCACCACGGATGATTTCCAGCTTCCCGATTCGCTCCCGGTCGGCGGCCCGATCGGCGCATCCTTCATCAACGGGAGCGCCGCCAGCCACACGATCTATGGCACGTCGGCCAATGACAAGATTACGGCGTTCAACTACGACGACACGATGATCGGATGGAGCGGTGATGACACCTATGTCGTCAACAACCCGAACCAGAAGATCATCGAGAATCCCGGCGGCGGCATCGACACCGTCGAGGCCTCGACCTCTTATACCCTGCCTGACAACGTCGAAAACCTGACCATGATGATGGGAGGGTTCACCGGCACAGGCAATCAGCTGGCCAATCGCATCGTGGGATCAAGCGGCGACGACGTCCTCAACGGCGGCGGCGGCAACGACTGGATCTCCGGAGGCGCGGGGAACGACACCTTCGTCTACACCCCGGGCAGCGGCAACGTCACGATCGCCGATTTCCATCCTTTGACCACCACCAGCGCCGAGCACGACCAGCTCTCGCTGAAGGGCTACGACCCTTCCGCCTACCTGACGAACGTCGGTGACGTTTGGACCGTCCATTATGCGCGTGGGACGGACACGCTGCAGCTCGTCGGCGTGAACCAGCTTACCGCATCGGACGTCACATTCGTTACCGACTGGAACACGCCGATGACCATGGCGGGGCTCGCCGCTCCGACGGCTTCGTTCTCGGATGATAGCGGTGTCACCGCTTCGAACCTCACCGCCACAAATCACCTGACCCTGACCGGAAGTGCCCAGGCAGGTGTCACCGTCGAAGTCTTTGATCAGGCCGCCCTCATCGGGACCGCCGTCGCCGACGCAACCGGCGCCTGGTCGTTCGCGACGGCAACACTGGCCGATGGCAGCCACCTCTTCACTGCTGAGGCTGCGGATGCCATCGGCAATCTCAGCGCAGCTTCTGCCGCGTTGAACGTAACGGTCGATACGCAGCCTCCCCTGGCTCCCAACTTGATCTCCGCCGGGCTTGCCTCCGGCAGCATCATAGCTTCCGGTTCGGCGGAAGGCGGAAGCACCGTCAATTTGTATGACGGGACAGTCTTGCTGGGCACGACGGTCGCGGCATCCGACGATTCGTGGAGCATCAACGCCGATGCGCTGGCGGCCGGCTTGCACAAGCTTTCTGCCATCGCGACCGACGAGGTCGGCAATCAAAGCCCGTCCTCCAATGTCCTGGCGGAGGTGATCGGTACGACGATCGAGGCGACCGGCACGACGTCATTTACCCAGGTCGGAGACGACTATTACATGTCGGTCGCCGACGCCGGGGTGCAGCTGAAGTATGCCGGTGCGCCGGTCACGGCGGGGCAGTTCGGCACATGGTCGCCGGTTGCGGCGGAAGCAACCTCAAGCGGATATGATGTCGCCTGGCAGGATTCCATCAGTGGGCAGTACGCGGTATGGTCCACCGACAGCAACGGCAACTTCGCGTCCAAAATCATCAACAGCGCGTCCGGAACCGATGCATCGCTCAAGTCGGTCGAGACCGCCTTCCACCAGGACCTCAACGGGGACGGCGTGATCAACACGCCATCGACGGTTGTCGATGCCACCGGAAAAATGGTCTTGAACCTCGCCGATATGAGCCAGCCGGTCACGATCGAGACCGGAGCCACGTTGGAATTGACCGGCGCCGTATCCGGGGCGGTCACGTTCAACGCCACAGCCGGCACGCTGGTGCTCGATCACGCCTCCCAGTTCAGCGGAAACCTGATCAATCTCAGCGGTAACGGAACCCCATCCACCTCGAACCAGATCGACCTGAAGGACATTGCTTTCACGAGTGCAACGTCCGCATCCTATTCAGGAGATACATCCGGTGGCGTGCTGACCGTGTTTGATGCTCAAAATCATACTGCGAACCTTTCGCTGAGCGGCGATTACACGAACTCGACGTTCAAGCTTTCGAACGACGGGAGCGGCGGGACACTGGTGATTGATCCACCCAAGGACGGATCTGATTTCGGTTCGGTTTCGACGCCGCAGCCGACACCGGCCCCCCAAGCTGCGACAGCCGCGCGGACGGCGGGAGACAACTTTGTGTTCGACCGTGCCGGCTCATCGGCAGGCGCGGCCGATTTCACATTTGAGCCCGTCAATAACCCGGCGATGCCGCAGCTGGACCGCCTCCACGTCTCGCCGGCACCCGACCATGTCGAGCTCCCCCACGTTGTCGCATCCGTGGATGCCCGCCTCGCGGAGTTTCACAACTTCATGCTTCACCAATAGGTCCCGAAAGACTTGCGGAAAACCAACGCCGCTCCTCTCGCCACCCTCAGATTGGGGGTGGCCGACGGCACGCGGGGATCTAGAGGCTAGCGCGGCAGCGTCGTGTCAATCCGGATAGTACTTGTGGAAATGATGCACGGGTCCGTGGCCGCGCCCGACGGCAAAACGATCCGCTGCCGCAATTGCCGCCGTGATCCAGGCTTTGGCGTTACGCACGGCGGTTTCCATGTCCTCGCCTTTGGCTAGTCCCGCCGCGATTGCCGACGACAGCGAGCAGCCGGTGCCGTGCGTGTTCGCTGTCGCGATGCGCGGCGCAGCAAGCGCGATGGTACGTTCGCCATCAATCAGATAGTCGATGCTCTCAGCGCCGTGCGCGTGGCCCCCCTTGACCAGCACGGCGCGACATCCCATCGCCAGCAGCCGCCTGCCCTGGTCCTCGACGGCGGCCTCGCTCTCTGCGACCGGCTCGTTCAGGAGCGCCGCGGTTTCCGGCAGGTTCGGCGTGATCAGCGACGCACGCGGAAACAGCATGGCCTTGAGCGCATCGACGGCTTCTGCCGCCAGCAGGCGGTCACCCGAGGTCGCGACCATCACGGGATCGAGCACGACATGGCGTGGTGCCCAGCGCTTCAATCCATCGGCGATCGCCGCGATCGTCTCAGCCTGCGTTACCATGCCGATCTTGACCGCACCGACGACAAGATCGGAGAACACTGCATCGATCTGCGCGGCGACGAATGCCGCTGGCACAGGGTGAATACCGCTCACCCCCGTTGTGTTCTGCGCGGTCAGCGCCGTGATCGCCGAGGCGCCGTAAACGCCGAGCGCGGCAAAGCTCTTCAGGTCGGCCTGGATACCCGCGCCGCCCGAGGAATCCGAGCCGGCAATGGTGAGCGCGATCGGCGTCATTTTGCTGCGCCTGCGGGTGAAACGAATGGGATCATGACCTGTTCCTAGCCCGGCCGTCCATTGGCAGCAAGTTCGCCTGACATTACCTCAACTTGATCTCGACTTGGCCTTGCCTTGGCCCCCCGTTTTTGGCCTATTGTCGCCGGTATCCCGGAGACACAGCGATGGTTCCTTTCTTCGTCCAGATCAAATGCAAGCTCGGCCAGTCCTACACCGTCGCCAACGCGCTGGCGGAAGCCGAGATTGCATCCGAGATCTATTCCACCGCAGGCAATTACGACCTCCTGGTGAAGTTCTACGTCGACCACGACACCGACATCGGCCATTTCATCAACGAGAAGGTGCAGGTGATCCCGGGTATCCAGGACACGCTGACCATCATCACCTTCAAAGCGTTCGGGACGAAGTGAGGTGAGCGGTCAAAAGTCCGGATTGGTCGCGCTTCAGGACTCCTTATCAGGCTTCTTCGGTGGCTTCGGCGGCCCTTCGACCGGCGGCAGCGACTTGATGTAGTCGGAGATCGCGTCGAGATCCTGGGACGAGAGCTGCGAGGTGTTACGGATCACGCGCACCATCGAGCCACCGGCACTGTCGCCGTCCGGGGTCTGCCCGGTCGAAAGGAAGTAGGCGATATCCTTCGCGCTCCAGTCAGAAAGTCCTTTTTGCGTGATGTTAGGCACCCAGCCCTTGCCCTCCGGGTTCGGGCCGCCGGCGAAGCGTTGCGCACTGACGATGCCGCCGAGAAAATTCCGCGGGCTGTGACACTCGGCGCAATGGCCGAAGCTGTTGGCGAGATAGGCGCCGCGATTCCACTGCGCCGAGCGGCCGGCATCGGCCACGAACGGCTTGCCGTCCATGAACAGCCATTTCCAGACGCCGATGTTGCGGCGGATGTTGAACGGGAATGGCACGTCATGGTCGCGCACCTTGCCCGCGACGGGCGGCAACGTCTTCAGATAGGCAAAGAGGTCGCGCACGTCATGGACCTTGGCGTGCTGATACGAGGTGTAGGGAAACGCGGGGAAGTAGTGCGTCCCCGATGGGGAGGTGCCCTTCATGAGCGCGGTGACGAAGTCAGCCTCACTCCAACGGCCAATACCGTCGTTCGGATCGGGCGAGATGTTCGGCGCATAGAAGGTGCCGAACGGCGACGGTATCGCAAGCCCGCCGCCGAGCCTGGTGCGGTCGTCCTGCTTCGGCACGGCATGGCAGGAGGAACATCCCCCCGCATTGAACGTTGTGAGCCCGTTGGCCAGGTCAGGCTGGTAGACTGGCAGTGCACTTGCAGCAATGGTCGCGGGGATCGCCAGCCACCAGTACACGCCGAAGCCGGCGATGCCGGCCAGAATGACCAGCAGGAGAATTCGTCGAAGCATTCACTGATCCGTCATTGGGCCCTTCAACTACCGCTAGTATGAACGCTGAGCGATGCATATGCTTCCATCAAATTTCGCCCGCTCGAGGCGATTTTGGGAATAAATCTGGAAGGCTGCTGTTTTGAGGCTGATACCGTCGCTTGACGTCAACAGGGAGAACACAATGCCCAACAAGACCATGCTTGCCGCGCTGACATTGAGCGCCGCGGTCGCCTTCGCCGGCCCCGCCTTCGCCGAGAAGCTGAAGGCAACGCTGACCGGCAAGTCGGAAGTGCCGCCGACCACCAGCGCAGCCACCGGTACCGCCGACGTCGATTACGACGCCGCGACCAAGAAGCTGACCTGGAAGCTGTCCTATTCCGGCCTGAGCGGCCCCGCCACCGCCGCGCACTTCCATGGTCCTGCCGAACCGGGCAAGAACGCGGGCGTCGCAGTCGCGATCCCGAACGCCGGCTCAAGCCCGGCCGACGGCAGCGCGACGCTGACCGACGCGCAGGCCGCCGATCTGCTCGCCGGCAAGTATTACGTCAACATCCACACCGCGGCGAATCCGGGCGGCGAGATCCGCGGTCAGGTCACGAAGTGATCCAAGCAAGAAACGGCCGACACAACGAAAAGGGCGGACGCTTTCGCAGCGCCCGCCCTTTTTGCGCGATCACCTATATCAGCTCTTCTTGACGCGGAATGTCTCGTGGCAGCCGCCGCACTGCTTGCCGATGACAGTCAGTTCGGCCTTCAGGGTATCGAGATCCTTGATCTTGCCCTTTGCGTCGGCGACGGACTTGGTAAAGCTCGCAATATGCTGCTCGAACCCAGCCTTGTCTTCCCAGATTTTTGGCGAGGCGGAGTAATCGCCGTCCGGCTTGAGGCCTTTGATGCTTTCGGGAAATAGCGTCGGCAGCTTCTTGGCGGTGTCTTCGAACTTCGCCAGCGCCACGTCGACCGTTGCCTGATCATAAGGCTTCTCGCCCTTGATCATCGCTCCCAGCGCGCCCGCGTTCTTGCCGGTTTCCTTCATCTGAGCCTGGGTCTGCTTGACCTGATCCTGCTGCGCAACGACACCAGCTGCACTGAACACAAGCATCGCTGCAACGACGACCATCCGCTTCATCGGCAATTTTCCTCGATTTCGGTTGCTCCGGCCCATGGACTAGCAGGCCGGCTCGTTCGCGAACCCCGCAGGCAGAGGTTCATTCCGCCTGCGGCGCTTTGTCAGAGTTTGTGCTGGCGCTGTGCCTCGCGGATGGCGATCCAGACCCGCTCGGGCGTTGCCGGCATGTCGATGTGGTCGATCTTGTACTCGCGCCACAGTCCTTCGACGATCGCATTGACCACCGCCGGACATGAGCCGATCGCACCGGCCTCGCCTGCCCCCTTCACGCCAAGCGGATTGGTCGTGCAGGGAACGTTGCTGGTCTCGAACACGAAGGACGGTCCGTCGGAGGCACGCGGCATCGCATAGTCCATGAACGTGCCTGTGACGAGCTGGCCGTCAGTCGTGCTGTAGACCGCCCGCTCCATCAACGCCTGGCCGATGCCTTGCATCGCGCCGCCGTGCACCTGACCGGCGAGTAGCAGCGGATTGAGCGTCACGCCGAAATCGTCGACGATGACATAGCTGACGATCTTGATGATGCCGGTTGCGGGATCGATCTCGACCTCGGCGAGATGCGTACCGTTCGGATAGGTGCCGTCAGCACTCGCGAACGTCGCGCTGGCATTCATCTTCGAGGAATCGCCGCCGGGACGCTTGGCGAGATCGGCGAAGCTGACCGAACGATCGGTGCCGGCGATGCGGATGCGGCCGTCGGCAATCTCGAGGTCGCCGGCGCCGGCTTCGAGGGCCTGCGCGGCGAGCTCCTTCAGCTTGTTGCCGAGGTCGCGCGTCGCACGCTCGACGCTGACACCGCCTGAGGGGATCGATGACGAGCCGCCGGTGCCAAGACCGGTCGCGATCCTGTCGGTGTCGCCCTGCAGCACATGGACGCGCTCGGGCGGCACGCCGAACTGCTCGGCGACGATCTGCGCATACGCGGTCTGGTGGCCCTGCCCGCTCGACTGCGTGCCGATCAGGATGGAGATGTCACCATTGGGATCGAGCGCCACATTGGCGGTCTCCTCGCCCATGGTGCCGCAGACCTCGACATAGCTCGCCATACCGATGCCCCGCACCAGCCCGTCCTTCTTGGCCGCCTTGGCACGCTTCGGAAACTCCTTCCAGTTGGCGATCTCCATCGCGCGCTTCATGTGCGCGACGAAATCACCGGAGTCGTAGACCTTGCCGGTCGCGGTCTTGTAGGGCAGCGATTTCGGCGGAATAAAATTCTTCCGCCTGATCGCATCTGGCGTCATGTCGAGCTTGCGGGCCGCAGCGTCAACGAGGCGCTCGATCACATAGGCCGCCTCGGGACGGCCGGCACCGCGATAGGCATCAACCGGCACCGTGTTGGTGAACACGGTGCGGACCCGACAATGGAAGGCCTTAATGTCGTAGAGGCCCGGCAGCATGCCGGCGCCCCCATGCGGGATATAGGGCGCGAAGGTCGAGAGATAGGCGCCCATGTCGCCCATCAGGTCGACGTCCATGCCGAGGAACTTGCCGTCCGCGGCCAGTGCCATCTTCGCGGTGGTCAGGTTGTCGCGGCCCTGCGCGTCGCCCATGAAGTGGTCGGAGCGCTCGGCCGTCCATTTAATGCTCTTCTTCAGCTTGCGCGCGGCGACCGAGATCAGCGCGTATTCGCGGTAGGGGAAGAGCTTGGTGCCGAAACCGCCGCCGACGTCGGGGCAGATCACCCGCATCTTCTCCTTCGGCATCTTCAGGATCATGTCGCAAAGGATCTCGCGCAGGCGATGGCTGCCCTGGCTGCCAATCGTCAGCGTCAGATGATCCTTCTTGGCGTCGTATTCGGCGACCGCCGCGCGGGTCTCCATGAAATTGGTGATGACGCGAGGATTGACGATGGTGATCTCGGCGACCGCGTGGGCCTTGGCGAAGGCCTCTTCAGCCGCCTTCTTGTCGCCGATCGAGACGTCGAACAGCACATTGCCCGGCTTGTCGGGCCAGACCTGCGGTGCGTCCTTCTTCACGGCGTTGATAAGCCCGGCAACGGCAGGCATCGGCGTCCACTTGACGTCGATCGCCTCGATCGCGTCGCGGGCATGATCGAGAGTGTCTGCGACCACGAAGGCAACGGCGTCGCCGACATGGCGTACCTCGTCCTTGGCGAGGATCGGATAGGGTGGCGCGGTGAACGGATCGGTTTCGAGGTTGAACAGGCACGGCAGGCCGCCGAGATCGGCGACGTCGGCCGCGGTCAGGATCAGCGCCACCCCGGGCATGCCGCGGGCCTTGGTCGCGTCGATCGTATATGTCGCATGCGCATGCGGCGAGCGCAGCACCAGCGCGTGCAGTGCGGGAGACGGTGCAACGTCGTCGGTGTAACGGCCCTTGCCGCGAATCAGGGCGTCATCCTCTTTGCGGCGCACGCTTTGACCGACGCCAAATTTGATGGGAGCTGCCATCGTCTCTCCAATTGTCTTGGTTTGTTTGATCCGCATATTGGCGTGGTTGTCAGAGAAGCGCAAACCGCTTTGCGCAGGGCGCGACGCCATCGCGCATCTCACCCCTATGCTGTTGATTTGACAGGGCAAAACTAGACGCGGCGAAGCGCGAACAGCCAGCCGCGGCCAAACAGCACGAACACCGAGAAACCGTAGACGAACAGGCCGACGGCGACGAGCAGAAGCAAGATCAGTTCGTCGCGGAATATCTGCATCGGCGCGAACCAGACAGCGGCGAAGTGCGAGGTGAGCCAGAGGCTCACCGCCAGCAGGATGCCGCAGACCGCGAACTTGCCAAGTGACTTGATCAGGGTGTG
Source organism: Bradyrhizobium macuxiense (assembly GCF_001542415.1). GTDB lineage: Bacteria > Pseudomonadota > Alphaproteobacteria > Rhizobiales > Xanthobacteraceae > Bradyrhizobium > Bradyrhizobium macuxiense. The sequence goes on along the minus strand of NZ_LNCU01000030.1, from coordinate 87,353 downwards.
ATCGAGATCGAGGAAGCCGCGGCGCACGGCGAAAAAGAGCACCAGCAGCAGATTGATCCAGGCCCCGATCGCGGTCGCGAACGCGAGCCCGACCTGCGCCAGCGAGCCGACCAGCGCGACCTTGAGCGCGACGTTGACCGCGACCCCGGTCAAGGCTGCCTTCACCGGTGTCGCCGTGTCCTTGCGGGCATAGAAGGTCGCGACCGCGCTGCGGATCATCACGAAGGGAATGAGCCCCACCGCATAGGCGGCAAGTGTTGCGCCCGCTGTTGCGGCGTCGGCCTTGGAGAAGGCGCCGCGCGCAAACATCGCGCGCATGATCGGGTCGGCGACCGTCAGGAACGCCGCCACGAACGGCACCGAGAACAACAGCGTGAAATCGAAGGCGCGGCGTTGTGCCGCCTTGGCGCCGGCGTGATCGTCGGCAGTCAGGCGCCGCGACATTTCCGGCAGTAGCACGGTGCCGATCGCGATTCCGATGACGCCGATCGGCAACTGATTGAGACGGTCGGCATAATAGAGCGCCGACAGCGCACCGGCCGGCAGGAAGGTCGCGATGATAGTGTCGGCGAACAGCGCGACCTGCGTCCCCATCGAGCCCAGCGTGGCCGGCCCCAGCGCGCGGAAGAAGGCGCGGACGTCCTCATCGAGCTTCAGGGGCGCAAAGCGTGGCAAGCCGCCGTGGCGCGCGAGGTCGCCAGCCAGCAGCAAGAACTGCAGGAAACCCGAGATCAGCACACCCCAGGCCGCGGCATGACCCGCGCTCGGGAAGAACGCGGCCAGCGCCAACGTCATCATCATCGCCAGGTTGAGAAAGATTGGCGCCGCGGCGGCGCTGGCGAAGCGGTGCATCACGTTGAGCATGCCGCCATAGAGCGTCACCAGCGTGATCAGGAGCAGATAGGGAAAGGTGATCCGCGTCAGCGCGATCGCGAGCTTGCGCTGCTCGATGTCGTCGGTGAAGCCGGGCGCCAGGATGCTCATCGCCTGCGGCATGAACAGCATTGCCACGACAAGCAGGACTACCTGCGAGGCGAAGAGAAGCGTGAAGATGCGGTCGGCGAACAGCCGCGCCGACGCCTCGCCGCGCTCGCCATGGACGTGGGCGTAGGCCGGAACGAAGGCGGCGTTGAAGGCGCCCTCGGCAAAGATCGCGCGGAAGTGATTCGGCAGCCGCAGCGCCACGAAGAACGCGTCCGCCACCGGACCCGCGCCAAGGATCGCCGCAAGCATGATGTCGCGCGCGAACCCGGTCAGCCGCGAAAGCAGGGTGTAACCGCCAACGGTGAAAATGCGCCCAAGCATGCGGTGCTTCTAGCGCATGATCACCGGACCAACAAATTGCGCATTCAGGACGAGAGCGCGCCGCGCACGGCCTGGATGATACGGTCCTGAGCCGCCTCGTCGAGATAGGCATGCATCGGCAGGCTGATGACGTCCTCCGACAGGCTTTCGCTGACCGGCAGGCCGCCGTCGGCAACCGGGAAGTCGCGATAAGCTGTCTGCTGGTGCATCGACTTGGTGTAGTAGATCGCGGTCGGAACGCCCTGCGCCTTCAGCGCTACCGCAAAGGCGTCGCGGTCGGTCCCTTTGGGCAATCGGATGGTGTATTGGGCCCAGACCGAGGTGGAGCCTGAGGCGAGCTGTGGCACGGTCACGACATTGCCGAGGCCGCGCGAATAGCGGTCGGCGATCACGTTGCGCGCGGCGATCTCGTCCTCGAATATCTTCAGCTTCTCGATCAGGATCGCAGCCTGCATGGTGTCGAGCCGCCCGGTGAGACCGAGGCGGACATTGTCGTACTTGTCCGAACCCTGGCCGTGCACGCGGATGCTGCGCAGCGTGTTCGCGAGGTCGTCGTCATCGGTGGAAATGGCGCCGCCGTCGCCGAAACAGCCGAGCGGCTTTGCCGGAAAGAAGCTCGTCGCGGTGGCAAGCCCAAAGGTGCCGAGCTTGCGACCCTTGTAGCTGGCGCCGAAACCCTGCGCGGCGTCGTCGAGCACGAACAGGCCCTCGGCCTTGGCGACCGCAGCCACCGCGTCGTGATCGGCGCTCTGGCCGAACAAATCGACCGGAATGACGCCGACCGGCTTCAGGCCACGTGCCTTCGCAGTCGCGATGCCGCGCTTGAGCGAATTCGCATCGATGTTGAAGGTCGCCTCGTCGACATCGATGAAAACCGGCGTCGCGCCAGTCAGCGCTACTGATTCGCCGGTCGCGCAGAAGGTGAAGGATGGGCAGAACACCGCGTCGCCCGGCCCGACGTTCTTCGCCATCAGCACCATCAGAAGCGCGTCGGTACCGCTGGCGCAGGTCACCACGTGCTTGGCGCCACTGTACTCCGCCAGCGCCTTCTCCAGCGCCGTGACCTCCGGGCCATTGATGAACTGACAATGGGTGAGAACGCGGGCAACCGCCTCATCGATCGACTTGCCTAGCCGCTGGCGTTGCGCGGAGATATCGATGAATGGAATGGGTTCTGGACGCATGTGCTGGTTCATGGAGCTCTTCGCGGGTGATTTGGAGATGACATCAGCCGACGACGCGGCGCGGTCCCTTGAGCGCCGTCGTGGCGGCAGGCCTGGCAGGCGATTCCAGGCAGCGGATCGCAATCTCGAGGCTGGCCACGCCCTCGTCGCCGGACACCGCCGGCAGCTTGCCGGTGCGTACCGCATCGAGGAAGGCGATCAGCTCCGCACGCAGCGGCTCGTCGTGCCCGACGGGCAGATGGCGCATCGAATAGCTGCCGTCCGGCTTGAAGCCGAAGCACTCGGTGACCTGGCGCGTCAGCAGGTCGCCCATCACGTATTTGCCGCGGGTCGCCACCGTGACGTTGCGCGCCTTGAACGGCGTCAGCCAGTTGGTGTTGATGTGGGCAAGCACGCCGGAGGCGGTGCGGAACTGGAGCAGCGCGATGTCCTCGCGCTCGGCCACCGCGCTCGAAAGCTGCGGCTGCACCTCGACGATATCGGACTCTGTGAACCAGCGGATCAGGTCGATGTCGTGGACAGCGAGGTCGATCACGACGCCGACATTGGACATCCGCGGCGGGAACGGGCCGACACGCGTGATGCCGATCGACAGGATGTCCTCGCCCGAGATCGCCTGCTTGATCGCGGCGACCGCCGGATTGAAGCGCTCGACATGGCCGACCATCAGGGTCACGCCGGCACGCTGCGCGGCAGCAACGATCTCGCGGCCCTCATCGACCGTGGATGCGACCGGCTTCTCCACCAGGATGTGGATGTTGCGCGCGATGCAGGCGAGCGCGATGTCGTGATGCAAATGGGTGGGGGCCGCGATCGTGACCGCATCGACGCCTTCGGCAAGCAGCTGATCGAGGGTCTCGAAGGCGCGGCAGCCGACCAGATCGGTGGCGCGCGAGCGGTGTTCCGGCAGCGGGTCGACGATCCCGATCAGCACGACACCCGGCAGCCCGGCCAGCACGCGGGCATGATTGCTGCCCATCACGCCGGCGCCGATCACGCCGACGCGCAGTGCGCGCTTGATGTCGGCCTTCGCGCCCGATGCGGAGACTTTTGCATTCATATTGTAGACCCCAAGTAACGTTCTGGCGGTTGTCCCGGCTTCTCAGGGAGCCACCCCGGCTCCGAGGGGAATCAGCGTCACGGCTGCATCCCATGTTTGGCGCTTTGGCGCGAACCACGACCCGCTTCGTTGGCAGCCGCTATAGCACGGCGCCATAAATGTGGCGATTGCCAAGCACGAAATCCGGACACGTTTTGATTCAAAGAGTTACATCGTCCCGTGTGCCCTTCTTGAGCACGGGAGCCCGTCCTTCAGGTGCGCCGGTAGTCGTCCTCGATGCGAATGATGTCGTCCTCGCCCAGATAGCTGCCGGTCTGCACCTCGATCAACTCGAGTTGGATCTTGCCGGGGTTCTCCAGCCGGTGCACGGCGCCGATCGGGATGTAGATCGATTCGTTCTCGTGCACCGTCTTGATCAGCTCGTTGACCGTCACCTGCGCGGTGCCGCGCACCACGATCCAGTGCTCGGAGCGGTGATGGTGCTTCTGCAGGCTGAGCCGCCCGCCCGGCCTGACGATGATGCGCTTGACCTGGTGGCGGTCGCCATTGTCGACCGACTGGTAGGACCCCCAGGGGCGATGCACCTTGACGTGACTCTCGGTGACCTCGGGCGCCGTGACCTTCAGCTTTGCAACCAGTCGCTTCAGCCCGTTGGCGTCCTGCTGACGCGACACCAGCACGGCGTCCTGGGTCGCGACCACGACGAGGTCGTCGACGCCTTCGAGCGCCACCAGCGCACGGTCGGTCGTGACGTTGCAGTTGCGGGAATCCTCGAACACCGCCGTGCCGCGCGCCGCGTTGCCCTGGCTGTCCTTGTCGGAGAGCTCCCAGACCTGGCGCCACGAGCCGATGTCGGACCAGCCGCAGGCCACCGGCACCACGGCCGCATGCGCGGTCTTCTCCATCACCGCATAGTCGATCGAAATCGCCTTGGCCGCACCGAACGCCGACGGGTCGAGCTTGACGAAGCCGAGATCGCGCGCGGCCTCGGCAACCGACTGCTCGACGGTGGAGACGCTGTCCGCATCGACATTGCGATATTCATCGAGCAGGACAGCGGCGCGGAACATGAAGTTGCCGCTGTTCCAGAGATAGCCCGCATCGATGTAGCCGGCCGCAGTCGCTTCGTCCGGCTTCTCGACGAACTTCGCGACCGCCCTCACCTCGCCGGCGACCACCTCGCCCGGGCTGATATAGCCGTACTCGGTCGCGGGCCGTTCCGGCCTGACGCCGAAGGTCACGATGCGGCCCTGCTCCGCCGCCACCAGCCCCTCGCGGCACGCGGCGACGAAAGCATTGGTGTCGCGAACCAGATGATCGGCGGCGAGCGCCAGCACGATCGCGTCCGTCTCGCGCGCATTCGCGAACACCGCGCCGGCCGCGATCGCCGGACCGGAGTCGCGCCGCATCGGCTCGAGCAGCACGTCGGCCTCGCGGCCGATCTCGGCGAGTTGCTCCTGCACCATGAAGCGATAGGCCTCGTTGGTGATCACGATCGGCCGCGCGAACAGCGTCGCGTCCGACACCCGCAGCAGCGTCTCCTGGAAGGTCGAGCGCGCCCCGAACAGCGACAGGAACTGTTTCGGATGCACCTCGCGCGAGGCAGGCCACAGTCGCGTACCTGCACCGCCGCACATGATCAGGGGGATAATTCGTCGGTCCATCGATGCCTCAAGTCCTGTCGTGTCCGCGGATGACACATCAAAATTGCGCGAAGGCGGCCATGATCGACGCCCCTGTTGCCCGGGAAGCACTATCACGACGCGGCATCACGCGATCCCGTGCGCCCGGTCGGATTTTACCGGTATTGTAAACACGCGGTGTGCGGTTGGCAGTCCCCGTTCCAGCCTCTTTACCCGCCCCGTCAAGCTGGCCGCAATAACAACCGGACGGCTATTGCCAGATCGGCCCGGAAACCATACCAAGGCGGCGAATTTGGGCGCGCGAAGGCGTTTTGCGCGGTTTTTGACACATTCCGAAACCTGGCAAGCGCGGACGAAATGCGCCGAATCCTGCTCTCTACCCTCAAGATACTGATCTCGGCCGCGCTGCTCTATCTCTCGTTGCGCAAGGTCAATCTGTATGACCTCGCCTCGCGTGTCCGGGTCGAGAGCCTGGGCTGGCTCGGGCTCGCGATCGCCGTCACGCTCGGCCAGATCTTTCTCGGCGTTTTGCGCTGGCAGGAGATCAGCGCGGAGTGCGGCGCGCCGCTGGAGACCAGGCGAGCGATGCGCTTCAACATGATCGGCACCTTCTTCAACCAGACGCTGCCGTCCTCGATCGGCGGCGACGCGGTGCGGCTGTGGCTAGTCGCGCGCAATGGCGCAGGCTGGCGCGCGGCCACCTATTCGATTTTCGTTGATCGCGCCATCGGACTGATTGCGCTTGCCGTTCTCATCGCTGCGACCCTGCCGTGGAGCTATAGGTTGATTTCCGATCCTCACGGCTGGACGGCCTTGCTGCTGCTGGATCTTGCCGCGCTCGCGGCCGGATTCGGCTTCCTTCTGATCGGCGTGCTGCCGTGGCCGTGGCTGAAACAGTGGTGGGGAACCCATCATGTCCATGCTTGCGCCGTCATCACGAACCGGGTGCTGTTCAGCCGCAAGCGGGGACTGAAGGTCATCGTCTTCTCCCTGGCGATTCATGTGGTCACCGCCGTGATCGGCTGGTGCGTGGTGCGCTCGATTGCGGCTCCGGTCACGTTCGGGCAGATATTCCAGCTGTTGCCGCCGGTGATGCTGATCACGATGATGCCGATCTCGATCGCGGGCTGGGGCGTGCGCGAAGCCACAATGGGCTTGGCCTTCGGATATGCCGGATTGATCGCCAACGAAGGCGTCAACGTCTCGCTGCTGTTCGGCGCAGTGTCGTTCCTGGTCGGAGCATTTGGTGGTCTCGTATGGATATCGAGTCCAGAAAAAACGCTCGACAATGAAAAGTCAGGCTGGCGCCCGACGGATTCGCTGGCAAACTCCCGGGATTGAGCGTCCGTCGACGGCTCGACCGGAAAAATCTAGAGACTAAGCTGCAACCGAATCTTGAGGCGACAAGGCGCACTGCGTTACGAGATTGCAATGAAGATAAGCGTCGTAACTGCCAGTTACAATTCCGAAGCAACGATTGGCCACACAATCGAGTCGTTCCTGGCACAAAATCATCGAGAGAAGGAGATGCTCGTCATCGACGGGGCATCCTCCGATGGAACGCTGAGGATCGTCGAGTCATTTCAATCCGATGAAATTCGTGTCTTCTCGGAAAAAGACGCCGGCGTCTACGACGCAATGAACAAGGGCCTACGCTTGTTCGAGGGTGACGTTGTGGGCTTCCTGAATTCGGACGACACCTTTCACGATTCATCGACGCTCGCGCACATTGCCGCCGGCGTGTCGGATTCCGATATCGTGTATGGCGATCTCAACATGGTCACGGATCACCTTTCGAAACGCATCGTCCGAAAGTGGCGCGGTGGAAAGTTCGGACGCTATTCATTTCAGCTTGGTTGGGTTCCTCCACATCCGACCTTTTACGTGCGCCGCGAAGTCATCAGAAAAGTCGGCGACTACGATCTAAGTTACAAGACGACCGCAGATTACGACTACATGTTGCGTGCGATGGCGCTGAACGATTTCCGAGTGCGTTACCTGCCGCGCGTGATCGCAGATTTCCAAATGGGAGGGATCAGCACTCAGGGGCTCGGCGTGACGATCCGGGGAAATCTTGAGTGCCTGCGGTCGCGTCGTACCCACTTGAACGCGCCCCCAATTGATGCTGCATTCTTTCTAAGATTCGCCAGGCGTATCCTTCAGATACGGCAGCTGGGATGGTGAATCCGGCGCGATCCGTTAGGTCAAGCGACTTGGCCAAACTCGGGCACTGCGTTCCTCAGGACATTCATAATCGTGGCGCGATCTTCCCTGCTAACGGCGTCGTCGAGCATGGCAAGCCACGTGCGTAAGGTCGACATCGGCGGCTGATTTGGTTTGGCGGCCATGATGCCGGCAACGCCGATCTCGATGGTCGGCTCCTGGCTCGCGAACAGGATCTCGTTCAGCCGCTCGCCGGGGCGGATGCCGCTGAACACGACCTCGATATCAACGCCGGGCTGCAGGCCGGACAGGCGGATCATCCGTTCGGCAAGATCGACGATCTTGACCGGCTGTCCCATGTTCAAGACGTAGACCGAGACGTCGGGCCGTGCCGGCGTCATCGCATGCGTGGCCGCCGTGATCACGAGGTCGCAGGCCTCGCGGATCGTCATGAAGTAACGGACCATGTCTGGATGGGTCACAGTGATCGGGCCGCCGGCCTCGATCTGCGCCTTGAACTTCGGCACCACCGAGCCGTTGGAGGCCAGCACGTTGCCGAACCGCACCGAGATCAGGCGCATATGCGGCTTGCCGTCGGCACTGGCCATCAGGTCATGGTCGAGCGCCTGACAGTACATCTCCGCGAACCGCTTGGTCAGCCCGAGCATCGACACCGGCTCGATCGCCTTGTCTGTCGAGATCATCACCATCGCGGAGGCGCCGGCGGCGAGTGCCGCGTCGGCGACGTTCGCCGAGCCGAAGATGTTGGTCTTGACGCCCTCGCTCCAGTCGCGCTCCAGGATCGGCACGTGCTTCAGCGCCGCGGCGTGGAACACGATGTCCGGCTTGAAGTCGCTCATCAGGCGCGTGATGCGCTCGCGATCCCTGATGTCAGCGATCCGGCCCTCGATCACCGGGCCGGTATCACGCGCGGACAGTGCCTCGGTGACCGCGTAGAGCGCCGGCTCGGAATTCTCGATCACCAACAGACGCGCCGCGCCGAAGGTCGCGACCCGGTCGCAGATTTCCGCGCCGATCGAGCCGCCGCCACCGGTCACGATGACGGATTTGCCCTTCACCAGGGTCTCGAGCCGGGCATAGTCGATCTTGTGGCTNGGCTCGGACGGAGCAGCAGATCCTCGACCGCGACGTTGGTGAGCCGCGGCGTGTCGCCGCCTTCCAGCGATGGCAGGCGGCTCACGATCACGCCGAGTCGCTTGGCGCGCATCAGCACGCTTTCCGGATGAGCCTCCGGCTCGAACGCCGACGGCGTCATGACGACCCTCTTGATCGGCCGCTGGCGAACACCGAAGTCGCGAATCACGGGCTCGATGTCGTCGACGCCGCCGACGACCGGAATGTTGCGAATCTTCTGGCCGAGATCGGAGGCCGAAGGAGATAGTACACCGATCGGCCACAGCCCCTTGATCGCGCCGTTCTCGATGCCGCGCAGCACCACCTCAGCGTCCGCGGTGCGCCCGATCAGCAGCGCGGGTGCGGCGTTGTCGGAGCGGGCATGGAGTCGCGTGCGCGAGTAGCGGAAATAGCGATAGCCGAGGCGCAGCGCGCTCAGCCCAAACACCTCGAGGAAGAAGAACAGTATGATTGTGACACGCCCGAGAAAAACGGCGCCGCGCGAACTCGTTTCGGTGAAGATGAAGACATAGTCCAGTACCACGAGCGCCAGCGTCAATACACCGGCGACACGCAGGATGTTCACTGCGTCCGGCAGCGACGTGAAGCGCCATTTCGCCGTTGTCAGGTTGCAAAGATAGCTGACGACGACACTGAACAGCACGAACCACGGCAGGACATGGATCAGGAGCGGCAACCGGTCCGTGAGAAGGCTGCCCTCGAAACGCAGATAAAAGCTCGCTACCAGCGCAAACGCCGTCACAAGCGCGTCATGGATCAGAATCAGGAAGTTGCGCAGAGTGAATTGTGAAAGGCGGGTCATGTATGCGGGCGGCTCAGCGGCAACTACGGGTTTTGTGACAGGACTTCAAGGCTGATAGCGTATCTGCGGCACTCATGCCAGCGATCATGGATGGATTGGACGTTCAGGTTCCACGCTCGCTGGAGACCGCGCCTTCAGCGCCATGCCACCGGCGACCCCGACGCCCAGAACGTACATCCAGCCCTCGTGAAAATCGAAGATGTGCGAATTGAACAGCGAAGTAAAAACATTCTGCACCACGACGAGGAGCCCGACCCAATTGGCTAGCCCACCGCCGCGGAACAGCAAGAGGTGCAGGATCCACATTGCATAAAGGATCACAACCCCAACCATGCCCCACTGTACCGCGACGTTCAACGTTTGATTGTGCGGATTTCCGATTACCTCGCCCGAGGCATGGTCCACGCCACCGGTCGCGACGCGCTCGAACAAACCTCGCGTGGCTCCTGTACCATGGCCGATGATCGGTGCCTCGGCGAAGAAGCCAAGCGACTTTCGCCAGAACTCGAGCCTGAGACCGATCGATGTGGGCGAGTTGTGCGCCTTGTACAGCTCATATTCGCGAGTAAATGACTCGGCCGTTCGTCGCAATTGTGGCGAGGTGTGCCACACCACCACGGCGAACGCGGCGGTCACGCACAGGATCAGGACGATGCTGCGCCAGCGCAGATGGAGCAGCGCAAACACAGCGAACATGATCGGGACCGTGACCAGCGCGGTGCGCGACACCACCACGAAGGCCATGTTGGCGAAGAAGCTCAAGGCGATCGCGATCAGCAGCACCGCCAGCGCGATGCGTCTGGCCTGCAGCGTCATGACGATCGGATAGGCCAGCGCAACGGCGCAGAGCGTGAATTCCTGGCTCTGGTTGATGTAGTCCTTGACGAAGATGCCGCGCTCACCGCCCGGCGGCTTCAGCGAGAGGCCGGGATGTACCAGCACCAGCCAGGACATGATCATCAGCAGCGTGCAGGAGACGAGGAAAGCCGTGAACACCCACGTGCCGCGCGTCGAGCGCCGAAAATGATAGAACAGGAACGGGAGCACGAGCAGCTTCGCCGTCGGCTCGACCGCATATAGTCTCGCGCCCCAGGCGGCGTCCGACCAGAGCGTGCCGACCAGTGCGAGACCAAACAACGCGGCCGGTACCGCGCAGATCGGCTGCTTCAACAACGTCCAGAAGGCCCTCAGGTCCAGCGTCGGCGCGATCGCAATCAGCAACAGCACGCCGAAGATGCCGACCAGCGAGGTCGACCACGGCAGCGACAGCGCAATCAGGACCGCGATCACATCGGTCGTCATCGCCCACCGCGCCGGATCGCGCCAGACGGGGACAGCGGCAGCCGATGTCGAGGAGGCCATGCTCGCGTTCACGTCTTGCCCCCGCGGGCCCGATCGACCAGCGACGTCGTGCTGTGCCCGGGCAAGATATCTACCAGCACCACTTCGCCGCCGGATGCCTCGACGATCTCGTGGCCGACCACCTGCTCGCGGGTGTAGTCGCCACCCTTGACCAGGACGCTCGGCCGCACCTTCGTGATCAGGTTGATCGGCGTGTCCTCCTCGAAGATCGCGACGAGGTCGACGGCTTCCAGCGCCGCCAGCACCTCGGCCCGCGCCTGCGCGTCCTGCACCGGACGCCCCTCGCCCTTCAGCCGCTTCACCGAGGCGTCGCTGTTCAACCCGACGACGAGGCGGTCGCAGGTGCCGCGTGCCGCGGTCAGCACCTTGACGTGGCCGGGATGCAGGATGTCGAAGCAGCCATTGGTGAAGCCGATGCGCAAGTCCTGCCTGCGCCATTCCGCGAGATGCGCGTCGATATCGCCGCCGGCTGCGACGATCTTGTCCTCCGCCGCAAGCGACGCATGCGGCAGGATTCGCCGCCGCAATTCGTCCGGCTTGACGATTGCGGTGCCGGTCTTGCCGACCGTCACAGCGGCCGCCGCGGTCGCCATCCTCAGCGCCGCCTCCCAGTCCGCCTTGGCGGCGAGCGACAGCGCCAGCGTCGCCGCGACGGTGTCGCCCGCACCGGACACGTCGCGCACCTTCACCGGCAGCGCCGGCACATGGACCACGCCACCATCACGCAGCGCCAGCGTCATGCCGTGTTCGCCCTGCGTCACCAGCAAGGCCTCGCAGTCGGCGAGTCGCATCGCGTCCTGCGCGGCTGCTTCGATCGCGTTGTCAGAATCGGCGCGGCTGCGGGTCGCCTCGGCGAATTCCTTGCGGTTCGGCTTGAGCAGCGTGGCGCCGCGATAGATCGCGAAATTGAGGCTCTTCGGATCGACGATCACGGATTTGCCAAGCTTGCGCGCGGCATCGATGGTATTGCGGATCACCCGCGCGGTCAGGACGCCCTTGGCGTAGTCAGACAGCAGGACGATATCGGCGCGCTCCAATTGCGGAAGGATGGCGTCGATCAGCTTCTGCTCGATCTCGGCGACGGCAGGCACCGCCTGTTCCCAGTCGGCGCGCAGCATATGCGTCGAGAAATGCTCGGACACGAAGCGCACCTTGCGCGTGGTCGGCCGCCCGGGATCGCGCACCAGGATGCTCTCGATCCCGCCTTCCCGCCCCAGCACGGCTTGCAGCTTCGCGCCCGCGTCGTCCTCGCCGATCAGACCGACGAAGATGCAGCGCCCGCCAAGCGAGGCGACGATCCGCGCGGCATTGCCGGCACCGCCGATATTGGTCTCGCTGCGCCGGACCGCGATCACCGGCGCCGGCGCCTCCGGCGAGATTCGCGACACGTCGCCGTACACGAACTCGTCGAGCATGAGGTCGCCGACGCAGAGCACGGTCTGGCCGGAAATCGCATGCAACAGGGCTTCAAAATCGAACATCTGTGACCGTGACCCGCTTCAGCGATAGCGATCTGGGCGGTTGAGGAAACCCTTCACATAGGCGCCGACCGCATCTTCGAGCGCAGTGAAGCCGCCGTTATATCCGGCGCGCCGGAGACGATCGACCTCGCCCTGGGTGAAGTACTGGTAACTGCCGCGAATCTGTTCGGGCATGTCGACGTACTGGATATTCGGATGCGCGCCGAGCGCGCTGTACGCCGAGACGATCAGATCCTTGAAGCTGCGCGCCGTGCCGGTTCCGACGTTGAAGAGCCCGCTGACCGACGGCGTCGCGAGCAGCCACATCATCACCCGCACGACGTCGTCGACATAGATGAAGTCACGGCGCTGGTCGCCGTCCGCGATCCCGTCGCGATGCGACTTGAACAGCTGCACGGTGCGGCCCGCCTTGATGTCGTCGAAGCGGCGCGCCAGCACGCTCATCATCGACCCCTTGTGATATTCATTCGGGCCGAACACGTTGAAGAACTTCAGCCCCGCCCATTGCGGCGGCAGGCGCTCTCCCTTCGCCGCGCGCTCGGCGACCACGAGGTCGAACAGTTGCTTGCTCCAGCCGTAGAGGTTCATCGGCCGCAACCGCTTCAGCGCGGCGACCGATGGATCATCGTCGAAGCCCTGGTCGCCGTCGCCATAGGTGGCGGCCGAGGAAGCGTAGATGAACGGCGTGGCGTTGGCAGTGCACCAGTCGAGCAGCCGCACCGAGAGGCGGAAATTGGTTTCGATCACCAGGTCGCCGTCGGTCGCGGTGGTCTCCGAGATGGCGCCGAGATGGATGATGGCGTCGAGGCGCCGCCCCTTCAGCCAGTCACCAAGCTCAGCCGGCGGCACGACGTCGGCGAGCTCGCGCTTGGCCAGATTCCGCCACTTGCCGTCGTGCCCAAGGATGTCGGCGACCGCAACGTCGCTGCGCCCGGCGTCATTCAACGCGGCGACGACGTTCGATCCGATAAAACCGGCACCCCCGGTTACCAGAAACATTGCGAAATCCCACCCAAGTCCACTGCAGCCGCCAGCTTTGCCCCACTCCTGCGCCGCAAGCAACGACGGCTTTACCTCCAAACGCGAACCGGTTACCGACGGGACAAGAACCGGGTCGGCTTGGCACAACTTTAAATATGAACAATGATTCAGTATTAGGAATTGAGACTGAGGATGAGGCGGATACGCGCCCCATTCTCATCGTCCCCTATATGTGGATCGGGGATTTTGTCCGCGGCCACACCGTGGTCCGGGTCCTCCGGAAGCGTTGGCCCAACCGACCGGTCGACCTCCTGGCCACCCGGCAGTGCGCCCCGCTGGTGGGCTATATGCCGGGCGTTCGTGCCGGAATCGTGTCCGACCTGCCCCGCAGCCGGCTCGCACTGGGCCGACAGCGGACGCTCGCGGCCGAGCTCCGGGCCCGGAACTACGCCACCGCCCTGGTGCTGCCGGGCACCTGGAAGGCGGCCATCGCGCCGACCCTGGCCGGTATCCCGGAGCGGACCGGCTTCTTCGGCGAAGGCCGGTTCGGCCTGATCAATGCCATGCGATGGGGCGAGAAGAAGCTGCCGCGCTTCATCGACCAGAATGCATCGCTGGCGCTGCCCAACGGCGCGGCGCTGCCTCCGGAATGGCCCGTGCCTCAGCTCCAGGTCCCCGCCGACGAGGTCGCACGATGGCGGCAGGCCAACGGCCTCGGCATCGGACCGGCCATCGCGCTGGGGCCGGGCTCCGTCGGCGCCTCCAAGCGCTGGACCTATTATCCGGAGGCCGCGCGGCTGTTCGCCGAAGGCGGATTTGACGTCTGGGTGGTCGGCGGCCCCGCCGAAAAGGCGCTCGCACAGGAGATCGTCGCCGTCGGCGGCGCGCGGGTCCGCGACCTCACCGGCACCGATCTGCGCAACGGCGTGCTGGCGATGGCCGCGGCCAGCGTCGCGATCTCGAACGACTCAGGGCTGATGCACATCGCGGCCGCGATCGGTACGCCGACCATGGGCATCTTCGGCCCGACCAGCCCCTACCTCTGGGCTCCGATCAATGGTCTCGCCGCAACCATGCAGCAGACCAAGACCAAGCTTTCGTGCCAGCCGTGCCAGAGCACCATCTGCCGGATGAACGACCATCGCTGCATGCGCGACCTCTCCGCAGTCGAGGTTGTTGAGGCCGCCGAACGCGTGCTGGCTCAGATCAGCGTTCGATAGACCGCAGCGATCGCATTCGCTTCCGCATCGAGGCTGAACTTTTCCACAACTCTCGCTCGCGCCCGTGCGCCTATCGCCGTCGCCGCGGCCGGATCACGCATGAACGGCTCCAGCGCAGTCACCAGCGCGTCGACGTCGCCGGTCGGCGTCAGCACACCGGTGACGCCGTCCTCGACCACGAACTCCGCGGCCCCCGCGCGCGCCGCTACCAGCGCCGCGCCGACCGACATCGCCTCGATCAAGGTCAGGCCAAAGCCCTCGTTGCGCGAAGTGAAGGCGTAGATCGTCAACCGCCGGTACCAGCGCACGACATCCTCGATCGGCAGCTCGCCGGTGATGATGATGCGCGACTGCAGACCCGCGGCCTCGATGCGCCGTTTCAGGTCATTCGCGAATGCCTGCTGCTCCGGCACGACGGCGCCGACGATGACGGCGGTGAAATCGGGATAGCGCGGCAGCAGCCTGCACATCGCGTCGACGAACACGTCAGTGCCCTTCTGCGCGCGCACGCGGCCGAAGCATCCGATCGCATAGCGGCCCGGCAATCCGCTCTCGGCAAAGGCCGCCGCGCGATCGGCCGGCGGCGCGTAGCGATCGGTATCGACGCCGTGCATCACGATTGTCGATTCACGCTTCAGATAGGATGCCGACAGCGGGCTGGTCGCGATGATCGCGTCCATCTTGCCGATCAGCCAGCGCGTCAGCCAGGTGTGGTGACGCTGCCCCGCTGAAGTGAAGATGAGCTTCAGCGGCCAACCGAGCCCGCGCAGCAAGAGGCCAGCGATCATCTCGTCGTTGCGGCGGGCGTGCCAGATGAGCGGCGTGCGGCGGCGCCATAATCGTAGCAGATCAGCAAATCCCATCGCTGCGATGCCGTCGGGCCGATGCGTTCCCAACCACGCCGCGCGAAACATCCGTGCGAGTTTCGGCGCGACCATGCGGTTGGTCGCGGTGACGCCCGAATAGCGTCTGTGCAGGTTCGGCACGATGAGCTCGAGCTCGCCGGCAGATGTGTTCTCGATCGGCACGCAAGTCTCCGTTTCGCGCCAGTTCCTATACGCAACATTAAGCATAGTGGCCAGTTCAGCCGCGACGAAACTCCCTCTTCACCGCGACGCCGCTAGCATTCCCGGCAAATAGAACGGGAGAGCTGCATCCATGACCGTGCTCGTAACCGGCGGGGCCGGCTATATCGGAAGTCACATGGTTCATGCGCTGGTGGATGCCGGTGAGAGCGTGGTCGTGATCGACAATCTCTCCACAGGTTTCTCTGCGTTCCTGCCGGAGGGCGTGCCGCTGTTCATCGGCGACGCCGGCGACGAGAACCTCGTCGAGGGCGTGATCGCCCAGCATCAGGTCGAGAGCATCATCCATTTCGCCGGTTCCGTCGTGGTGCCGGATTCGATGCGCGATCCGCTCGGCTATTACCGCAACAACACCATGACGACGCGCAGCCTGCTCAATGCGGCGGTGAAAGGCGGCGTCAACAGATTCATCTTCTCCTCGACCGCAGCGGTCTACGGCAATCCGGACCAGGTGCCGGTGCCCGAGATCGCGCCGACGCGACCGCTGTCGCCCTACGGCTCGTCGAAGCTGATGACCGAGATCATGCTGCACGATGTCGCCTCCGCCCATGGCATGGGCTATGTCGTGCTGCGCTACTTCAACGTCGCCGGCGCCGACCCGAAAGGACGCGCCGGCCTTGCCACCGTCGGCGCCACTCACCTGCTCAAGATCGCTGTCGAGGCCGCGACCGGGCAGCGCGCCAAGATCGATGTGTTCGGCACCGACTATCCGACGCAGGACGGCAGCTGCATCAGGGATTTCATCCATGTCAGCGACCTCGTCGACGCCCATCGTTCAGCGCTGTCCTACCTGCGCGCCGGTGGCCAATCGGTGACGCTCAACTGCGGCTATGGCCGCGGCTATTCCGTGCTCGAGACGATCGAGGCGGTACGCCGCGTATCGATGCGCCATTTTGCCGTCGCCTATGCGGCACGGCGGCCCGGCGACATCATGACCATGATCGCCGACACCGCCCGGATCCGCTCGACCCTCGACTGGACGCCGCGCTACGACAATCTCGAGACCATTGCGACCCATGCGCTGGCCTGGGAGGAGAAGCTGTTCAGGGAGCGTGGCGGCCTGCCGCTGCAGGCAGAATCGGCCTGAAATCAAGCCGTTATTGGGCTTGAAAAAGCCCCGACAAGCGGGCAAGGAGGTTTCCGCAACCCTGACGGCCGGCGTGGCCAGCCGTCAATGGAACGCGGATGGCTCAGTTTCCAAAGAAAATTACCGACGATCCCTACGGCGCGGCGATCCTGATTCGCCGCCTGGTCACGGAACAGGGGATCATCTACTGGCGGCGCTATTTGATGGCGTTCGCGTTCATGGCCGTTGCGGCGGGCTCGACCGCCGGCGCCACCTACGTGCTCGGCCAGGTGATCAATCAGGCCTATATCGACAAGAACATCCGCGGCATCGCCATGTTTGCCGGGATCACGGTCGTGCTGCTGTTCATCAAGGGCGTCGCGACCTACGGCCACATGGTGATCCTGAACAAGATCTCCAACGCCATCCTCGCCAGCAATCAACGGCGGCTGTTCGCCAAGCTGATGAACGAAAGCATCGGCTTCTTCTCGCAGCGGCATTCGTCGGAGTTCCTGGCGCGGCTGACGGCCGGCGCCAAGTCGATCACCGACGTGCTCAACATGCTGGTCAACGCGATCGGCCGCGACTTCCTGATGCTGGTCGCCATGATCGGTGTGATGGTATGGCAGGACCCGCTGATGTCGTTCATCGGGCTCGTGGCGGTACCGCCGGCGATGCTGGTGCTGCGCAAGCTGGTGAAGCGGATCAAGGGGCTCGCCTACAATCAATTCACCGGCACCGCCGACATCCTGGAGACGATGCAGGAATCGCTGCAGGGCATCCGCACCGTGAAGGCGTTCACGCTCGAAGACACCATGCAGCAGCGGATCGACGAGAACATCGCGATCGTCGAGCGCAACGCCAACAAGATGGCGCGCGTCGCCAACCGTTCCAATCCGCTGATGGAGATGCTCGGCGGCTTTGCGGTCGCGGGCTGTCTGCTCTATGGCGGCTACAGCGTGGTGGCGCTCGGCGCCACGCCGGGCCAGTTCTTCTCCTTCCTGACCGCCTTCCTGATGGCGACCGAGCCGGCCAAGCGCCTGGCCCGGCTCAATATCGACCTCAACAGCCAGCTCGTCGGCGCACGGATGCTGCTCGAGGTCGTCGACAGCCCGGCGAGCGAGCAGTGCGACGACGACAAGCCGGCGCTGAAGCTCTCCGACGCAAGGATCGAATTGCGCGACGTCAGCTTCGCCTATCGCGAGGGCGAGCCGGTGCTGAACCGCATGAGCTTCGTCGCCGAGCCGGGCAAGGTCACCGCGCTGGTCGGCCCCTCCGGCGGCGGCAAGTCGACGGTGCTCGCCTTGCTGTTGCGCTTCTACGAAACGCGCGAAGGCGAGATTCTGATCGACGGGCAGTCGATCCTCTCGGTGTCGCGCAGGTCGCTGCGCGAGCAGACCGCCTATGTCGGCCAGGACGTCTATCTGTTCCGCGACACCATCCGCGCCAACATCGCCTTCGGCAAGCAGGGCGCCACCGAGGCCGAGATCATCGAGGCGGCGAAGGCGGCCTGCGCGCACGACTTCATCATGAGCTTCCCGCTCGGCTACGACACCCCGGTCGGCGAGCACGGCACCCAGCTCTCCGGCGGCCAGCGCCAGCGCATCGCGGTCGCCCGCGCGCTGATCAAGAACGCGCCGATCATCCTGCTTGATGAAGCCACCGCCGCGCTCGATTCCGAATCCGAGAAGCAGGTGCAGGAGGCGATCGAGCATCTCTGCCAGAACCGCACCACCATCGTGATCGCGCATCGCCTGCACACCATCATGCACGCCGACGCGATCCTGGTGGTCGAGGGCGGCGAGATCGTGGAGCGCGGCCGGCACGAGGAGCTGCTGCGCCGCGGCGGCCGCTACGCCTCGTTCTTCCGCCTGCAGCACTATCACGACCCGTCCCCGCTGGCGCTGGCGCCGATCAGCGCCACCGGCTAGAGCAATTCCACCTCAAGAGCAGCGAGACCCGCCTCATGAACGCCGCCTCCTATGTCATCCCGCTTCCACCGCAAGCCTCGCTTCCCGTTGTCGGCGAGGCGGGCGCCTATCCGGTGCGCCGCATCTGGTGCGTCGGCCGCAACTATCTCGAGCACATCCGCGAGATGGGCAATGACGAGCGCGCCCCGCCGTTCTTCTTCGCCAAGCATGCCGACATGCTGGTGCCCGACGGCGCCACCATCCCCTATCCGCCGTTGACCAAGGACCTGCATCACGAAGTCGAGCTTGTCGTCGCGATGAAGAGCGGCGGG
>NZ_LNCU01000030.1:64330-68599 GCF_001542415.1 Bradyrhizobium macuxiense | reverse complement strand
CGGGCTCAACATCCCGGCCGACAAGGCGCTCGAGCATGTCTACGGCTACGCCGTCGGTATCGACCTGACGCGCCGCGACTTGCAGATCGCCTCGCGCAAGAAGGAGCGCCCGTGGGAGGTCGGCAAGTCGTTCGACTATTCTGCGCCCTGCTCCGCGATCGAGCCGGCCGCGAAGATCGGCCATCCCTCGAAGGGCAAGATCTGGCTCACCGTCAACGGCAAGGAAGCGCAGAAGGGCGACCTCACCGAGCTGATCTGGAGCGTGCCCGAGATCATCTGGCAGCTCTCCCAGCAGGTGAAGCTCGCCGCCGGCGACATCATCATGACGGGCACGCCGGCCGGCGTCTCGCAGTTGCAGCCCGGCGACAAGCTCGAATGCGGCGTCGACGGCGTCGGCACGCTGAAGGTCGCGATCGGCAAGCCGGAATAGGCTGACCTCAAGATGGCAGACCAAGCCCCGGACCTCGCGTCCGGGGCTTTTTGCTGTGCGCGATCAGCGCATCGTGCCTGGCATGCAGGGCGGCTCCGTATACGGAGCGGTTGCGAACGATCCAACGTTCGGCGCGCGCACGCAGTCGGTGATCTTGCTGCTGCTCACGGTCGACGCATGGGCGCGCCGTGACGCGGCATTGCTGCCGGCGGCGGAAGCCTGGGCCGAATAAGCAGCGGCCGCAACCAGCGCAACCGCGACGAAGGTCAACTTGGTCATAGGTTTTCTCCACAGGGTGGTGGAAACCGGGCCGGCCCGGCTCCTGTGACCAAGAACGATCGATGCTTGAAGTTATTTCATCACAGGCGATCACCGACACGCGAGCGCCCGCTCGAGGCGGGCGCCCGGTTTGCAGTATCCCGAAGATCAATCGATCCTAATGCTTCTCGGTGACGTGAGTTGCGGCCGGTCCGAAATGCGTCTTCTCGTATTCCAGCCACAGCTCGAGCAAGGCCATGAACGCCACCACCGCGCCTGCCGCGATGCTGAAATGCATCGCGCGGGTGTGAGCGAAGCCGAGCAGCCATGGCGACACGATCAGCCACACCCCCACGAACAAATTGATCCACTCCTCCCAGACGGAAAACGCAGCGATCGCCGCCAGCGACAGCACGGCGATCACCACCCCGCTCGTCCTGAGATCGATCGCCGCCGTCCGGTTGGCATGCGCAAAGAGCCAGGGCGCGGCGAGCAGGAAGATGGCTACCACCAGATTGTAGATATCGAGCGCCGATTCACTCCGCCATTTGATCATATCGACTTCTCCCTTGCTTGCTTCAAGCCCGTCGCTCGTGCGCGTCCGCCGCGTTGATGTCCTTGCCGGTGTAGTCGGTCATCAGCGCTGTCGCGATCAGCGTGATGACGGCGCAAGCCGCGATGTAGACCGCGATCGCGGTCGCGGACTTGAACGTGCCGAACAGCCAGGCCGCGATCAGCGGCGCCGGACCGCCGGCGATCACGGAGGCGAGCTGATAGCCGAGCGACGAACCGCTGTAGCGCAGGCGTCCGGTGAAGCTCTCCGCGATCAGCGCGGCCTGCGGGCCGTACAGCATGTCATGCGGGATCAGCGACAACACGATCGCGAGGAAGACGATCGGCTCCGAGGCGGTGTCGAGCATCGCGAAGTAGATGAAGCCGAACACGCCGGTCACGATAGCGCCGATCATGTACATGTTCTTGCGGCCGATCTGGTCGGACAGATACCCGAACACCGGGATCGAGACGAAGGACACCACCGAGGCAGCGAGCACCGCGGTCAGCAGCAGGTCGCGCGTGAGATGAAGCGTGCCGATGCCGTAGGAGAACACGAAGGCGGTGAAGATGTAGAACGGCGCCTGCTCGGCCATCCGCGCAAACGCGGACAGCAGGATCTCCCGAGGATATTCCCTGATCACCGTCAGCATCGGCGTGCGGTCGAGCTGGCGCTCGGCGAGCAGCTTCGAGAACACCGGCGTTTCCAGGATGCCAAGCCGGATATAGAGGCCGACGCCGACCAGGATCAGGCTGAGTGCGAACGGAATGCGCCAGCCCCAGGCGAGGAACTGATCGCCCGACATCTGGCTGAATGCGAGCACGGCGAGATTGGCGAGGAACAGGCCGCAGGGTACGCCGAATTGCGGCCATGACGCGATCAAGCCGCGCGACCGGTCGTTGCGTGCCCATTCCATCGACATCAACACCGAGCCGCCCCATTCGCCGCCGACGCCGATGCCCTGGATGAAGCGCAGCACGGTCAGGATCACCGCGCCCCAGATGCCGATGCTCGCATAGGCCGGCACCACTGCGACCGCCGCGGTCGCCAGTCCCATCAGCAGCAGCGTCGCGATCAGCGTCGACTTGCGGCCGATACGGTCGCCATAATGTCCGAAGATCGCAGCCCCGATCGGGCGGGCGACGAAGCCGACGGCATAGATCGCGAATGCCTCCAGCGTGCCGACCCAGGGATCGGAATGCGGAAAGAACAGCTTTGCGAACACCAGGCCGGTGACGGTGCTGTAGAGGAAGAAATCATACCATTCGATCGCGGTCCCGATCGTGGAGGCGATGACCGCGCGACGAAGCTGGCGCTGATGCTCGGACGGACTGAGTTGCGTGGCATCGAGGCCGAGTGTTGCCATGGGATGATCTCCCTTCGACAAGCCCCCGCATGGATTGTGCCTGATTGGGTCGTTTGATCACAAACGACATTGCGCCCCCAGGGTTCCATCAGAATTGGAACTCGAGGCTAGAACTTTAGTTAGACGCAGGGCGGATGGGATGAGTCGAAGGCGTATCGTCCCTCACGCCCAGTGGCGGATGACGCTTTACTGTTGCTTGACTGACTCTTGGGCACGGCCGCGCCAAATCGACAATCCACGCAAGCTACATTGAAGGCGCGACAGCCCCTCAAATCGTCACTTTCCCAACTCACCTTCTTTGCCTTGGGGCACGCAAAGGACCGGTCATGGACGAGACCCTCATTTACGACGTCGGCGCCCACAAGGGCGAGGACACCGAATTCTACTTGAAGAAAGGGTTTCGCGTTGTCGCGATCGAGGCGATGCCGGAATTCTGCGCGTCCATCAGCAAGCGCTTCTCGGAATACGTCGCGTCGGGCGCCCTCTCTGTGGTCAATGTTGCGGTTTCGAGCACGCCCGGGAACATCAACTTTTATGTCGACGATCGCGTTTCGGAATGGGGAACGGCCAATCCGGAGTGGTCCGAAAGGAACAGGAACTTCGGCGCTGGTGTCGGACGAACGCTAACGATACAAGCCTCCAAACTGGCTGACCTTCTGAAGCAGCACGGCGTTCCCCGATATTGCAAGATCGATATCGAGGGCAATGACCTCGACGCCCTGGCGTCTCTGGAGGGCCTTTCCGAGCTCCCCAAATTCGTCTCCATCGAGTCCGACAAGACCAGCTGGAAAAAGCTCATCGAAGAGTTCGAGACCTTCGAAAGGCTGGGTTACCGGAAATACAGAATCATGGACCAGTCGCTGGTCTCCATGCAGAGATGCCCGACGACTCCCAGGGAAGGAGAGTTTGTCGATTGGCGGTTCAAGCACGGAAGCAGCGGCCTGTTCGGAGATGAGTTGCCCGGAACATGGGTCAGCGCGCTTGAAGCCATCGAGCTCTACAAGAGCATATTCCGTGGCTATGCGATCAACGGAGACCTTGGGCTGTTTGGCGGCGGCGCGAAAAGCGCGTTCAATATGGTCGGCAAGGTTCAAGAGACGATGTTTCGCCTCAAGGGCTCCAAACACTATTTGAACCCGGCGACGCAATTTCCGCCGCCCGGCTGGTACGACACCCATGCGATGCGGGAGTGACGGCTTGCAGTGAGAGCCGTTCGACTGCGCTCCACGCGCGTCATGCCGCGCGACCTGCCTCGCCCACAGCGCGGCAGATCACGTGTAGCTAATGCGCCCGGTGCACTAAGACCGGTCGCTGCGGCGATACGGAACGTAACGGGGTGTCCAGACCTTGGCCTGGATGCGCCGTTCTATCTGATCGATCGGAACGTCCTTGGCGAGCCCCTCCTTGTGCGCCTGAAGCGCCACCGCAAGTGCAACCGTCACCGCGACCTCGCGCAGCGCGCTCACCGGCGGCAGCAAATTGTGCTTCGGATTATCGCGCGCCGGCGAGACGCTCGCCAGCGCCTTGGCCGCGGCCATGAACATGCCGTCGCTGACGCGGCCTGCGCCGACCGCGAGCGCTCCGAGCCCGACACCCGGGAAGATGTAGGAGTTGTTGGTCTGGTCGACCTTGAACCGCGCCCCGTCACGCGTGATCGGCGGG
>NZ_LNCU01000030.1:0-64295 GCF_001542415.1 Bradyrhizobium macuxiense | reverse complement strand
CCGCCCCTCGGTCCAGGCCTCGATATCCGCGGGCGTCGCTTCCTCGCGCGAGGTCGGATTCGACAGCGGGAAGATCACCGGCCGTTTGTTGGTTTCGGCCATCGCCCGGACGATCGGCTCGGAGAACGCGCCGGCCTGCCCGGACACGCCGATCAGCACGGTCGGCTTCGCGTTGCGCACGACGTCGAGCAGACCGATCTTGTCGGGATGCGTAAGCGTCCAACCTTCGATCGCCTGCTTCTTCTGCACGAAGGGGAGCTGGAACGAGGCGAGCCCGCTCATGCCCTCGAGCAGCAGTCCGTCACGATCGACCATGAAGAAGCGCGTCGCCGCCTCGCTTTCCGATAGGCCGGCATCGCGCATGGCGGCGCGGATCAGGCCGGCGATGCCGCAGCCGGCCGAGCCCGCGCCGAGCACGGCCACGCGCTGCTCGGTAAGCGGCACGCCGGTGACGTTGATCGCCGCCAGCAGCGCGCCGGTTGCCACCGCCGCGGTGCCCTGGATGTCGTCATTGAAGGTGCAGAGCCGGTCGCGATAGCGCTCGAGCATGCGCGTGGCATTGTTCTTGGCGAAATCCTCCCACTGCAGCAGCACGCGCGGCCAGCGCTTCACCACCGCCGAGACGAAGGCCTCGATGAAGTCGTCATACTCCTGGCCGCGGACGCGCTCGTTGCGCCAGCCGATGTAGAGCGGATCGGCCAGGCAGTCGGGATTGTCGGTCCCGACATCGAGCAGAATCGGCAGCGTCGTCGCCGGATGCAGCCCGCCGCAGCCCGAATAGAGCGCGAGCTTGCCGATCGGGATGCCCATGCCGCCCGCGCCCTGATCACCGAGGCCGAGGATGCGCTCGCCGTCCGTCACGACGATGGCCTCGACCTTGTCGAAGCGCGGATGGGCAAGGATACGATCGATCCGGGCCTTGTGCGGAATGCTGAGGAACAGGCCGCGCGGCTTGCGGAACAGGCGGCTGAAGTGCTGACAGCCCTCGCCGACAGTGGGCGTGTAGACGATCGGCAGCAGTTCTTCGAGGTTGCCGACCAGCAGCGCGTAGAACAGGGTCTCGTTGGTATCCTGCAGTTCACGCAAGAAGGCATAACGTTCGAGATCGGTCTCGTAGCCGCGCAGCGCCTGCAGCCGGCGCGAGACCTGCTCATCCAGCGTCAGGACGCTGGGCGGCAGCAGGCCGTGCAGGTCGAACGTCTCGCGCTCGGCCTCGGAGAACGCCGTGCCCTTGTTCAACTGCGGATCGGCCAGCAACTCGTATCCGCTCAACGAAGTGGTCGCGAAAGCTGCAGTCGTGTCGGGCATGACGGGGGTCCTCACTACGGAATGGCCGGCAGGACTGTAGCACTTCGACGCGAGCGAACGGAGCGCGAAGGCGCCCTGCTCGCCTGGTTCTTGTTTCGCCATCAGGCCGGATCGGCTACCTCGCAGCCGTTGATGACGGCACGATGAACCGGCATTGATACCCAGATCGAGCGCCCCGCCTCGGACCATTGCCACTTTTCCGTGACGGCGTCGCACGGCCACAAAGTTTTCCAAATTCGAACCTAGGCGACATTGTGGATGGCGAAGATGGTTCGTGCACATTGGTTGTCGCTCGGTCTCGTGGTGCTGGCGCTGTCGGCGACGCATCCGGCCGCAGCCCAAATCCCGGATTTCAAAACAGGCGGTTCGATCCCGACCCTGGCGCCGCTGGTCCGCCAGATCACGCCGGCGGTCGTCAACATCTCCGTGCATGGCCGGGTCCGTGAGGACAACCCGCTCTACCGCGATCCCGTCTTCCGCGAGTTCTTCGACGTTCCGAAGCAGATCGAGCAGGAGGTCAATGCCGCCGGCTCCGGCGTCATCGTCGACGCGCAGCGCGGCTATGTCCTGACCAACAACCATGTGGTCGAGGGCGCATCGGTCGTCCAGATCACGACCAAGGACAACCGGCAGTTCGCCGCGAAGGTGATCGGCCGTGATCCGCCGACCGACGTCGCCGTGCTGCGGATCGAAAATCCTGACAACCTCAAGGCACTTCCCCTCGGCAACAGCGATGCCCTCGCGGTCGGCGACTTCGTGCTCGCGATCGGCAATCCCTTCGGCCTCGGCCAGACTGTCACCTCGGGCCTCGTCAGCGCGCTCGGACGCACTGGCCTTGCCAAGCAAGGTTACGAGGATTTCATCCAGACCGATGCCGCGATCAATCCAGGCAATTCCGGCGGCGCACTGGTCAGCCTGCGCGGCGAGCTCATCGGCATCAACTCGGCGATCATCTCGCCCGCCGGCGGCAATGTCGGGATCGGCTTTGCCATCCCCGTCAACATGGCGCGTCGGGTGATGGAACAGATCATCGCCACCGGCCGCGTCGAGCGTGGCCGCATCGGCGTCGCATTGCAGGACCTGCATCCGTCCACGAACAGAGGCCGCAGCGAAGGCGCCGTGATCGCCGAGATCGTTGCGGATTCGCCTGCCGAAAGAGCCGGCCTGCGCAAAGGCGATATCGTCACCATGGCCGATGGCCACCCGATCCGCACCGCGGCGCAGCTCCGCAATCTGGTGGGCCTCGCCAGGATCGGCCAGGACGTCAGACTTACGATCGAACGCGAAGGCGGAGCCGCCAGCGTTGATGTCCGCGTGGCGCCACCGCTCCAGCGCACCGGCGCGCTCGCCAACAGAAGTCGCCTCGTCCGCTAAGCCGATCAGGCCGAAGCGCGACCAGCGGCCGGCGCCGATGCATGGCGGCGTGCACTCTCTCACGTTCATGGCGAAGGTTTGGTCAGGAACCGCTGCGGATGCAGGGTCCATGTCAAAATCGTCCATGTCAAAATCGCAACGCAGGCTTCGCATCTTCCGTTCTGGTTCGACACCCCACACGCCGATACTGTTCGGCAAAATCACAGGTGAGGAAGAACGAATCATGTCAGGAATGGAGCTTGCGACGCCACGTCTGAAATCGATTCAGCGCGTCGCGCTGGCTCTGCTGGTCGTTGCCGGGGTCGTCAATTACATCGATCGCGCGACCCTTGCAGTGGCCAATCCGCTGATCCGCGAGGAACTCGGACTGTCCATTGCTGATATGGGCTACCTGCTCTCCGCATTTCTGTGGGCCTATGCGTTCTCACAGCTCCCGACCGGCGCCATGGTCGACAGGCTGGGCCCGCGCCTGCTCCTCACCATGGGTCTCAGCCTGTGGTCGTTTGCGCAGCTCATCGGCGGCCTGGTGCAGAATTTCGGCCAGTTCTTCGGTGCACGCGTCCTGCTCGGCATAGGCGAAGCGCCGCAATTTCCAACCGGCGCGCGCGTCGTTCGCGACTGGTTCAACCAGCGCGACCGCGGCCTTGCCACCGGCGTCTTCAACTGCGCGTCATCGCTCGGCACGGCAATTGCCGTTCCGCTGCTGACCTTTCTCATGCTGACGTTCGGCTGGCGCGCAATGTTCGTGATCATGGGCGTCGCCGGCCTGATCGTCGCCGCCTGCTGGTACGCGCTCTATCGCAACCCGGAGCAGGTTGCGCTCACGGCGCATGAGAATGCCTACCGGACGCAAGGCGATCCGCCCGGCGAGCGCACCAAGGTCACGTTTCGCGACTGGTCCCAGCTGTTCCGCTTCCGCACCACCTGGGGCATGATCTTCGGCTATTTCGGCTGCATCTATCTGACCTGGATCTACACCGCCTGGCTGCCCGGCTATCTCGAGATCGAGCGCCACATGAGCGTGAAATACACGGGATGGGCTGCCGCGATCCCGTTCGCCTGCGGTGTGGTCGGCGGCGTCGTCGGCGGATACATCGCCGACATTCTGGTGCGCCGCGGCGTCGAGCCGCTCAAGAGCCGGCGCTATCCGGCCGCGCTCTCGCTGCTCGGAACGGCCGCCTGCACCGTGGCCGCGGCCTATGTCAGCAGCAACGCGCTCGCAATCGCCTTCATCTCGATCTCGCTGTTTCTCGTCTACGTGACCAGCACCTGCGCCTGGGCCTTGAGCTCGGTTGCGGTCCCGACTAACTGCACCGCCTCGATCGGCTCGGTGCAGAATTTCGGCGGCTATCTCGGCGGCGCGCTGGCGCCGACCGTGACCGGCCTGATCGTGCAGAAGACGAGCTCGTTCGTGCCGGCGCTCGTCGTCGGCGCCCTGATCGGCGTCGTCTCGGCCGGCTGCTATATGTTCATCGTCGATCAGCCGATCACGGCGGCCGACCTGGATGCCGCGACCGACCCCGAGCTCGATCCACTTGGCGTCGGCGCCAATCGGAAGCCGTAGGTCCGGACAAGGCAGTGCGGCGACGCACTCCCGCTACACGCCCGGACAGACATCAACATACCTTGGTATGATCTCTGTGATTCCTTGTCATGCCCTGCGCTTACGCTCGTACAATTGAGCGATGGCGAGAGATTCTTATGCTCGCGGCTGCCCTCCCGCGCGCGCGAGTTGTGCTCCGGAATCTGTGATCAGGATCACTGCTCCTGGGAGTGAATCGGAAGACTGTCACGAGAACCAAGTGTCTACTGGAACGCGGGTTCTTTGAGGAAAACTCGAATGATCGTCAACATTCAGAAGCTTAATGGCCTGTGGCACCTAATCGTCGGGTCGTGCAAGATCCGAACCCCGTTCCTCGAGACTCAGGACCGGGAGTGGGTCGTCGCGTACGCCCGGCGAGTCTACCCCGGCGCAAAGATCTTCGAACGCGACTGATTTTTGCCCTTGGAGCATGATCCGGAAAAGTGAGAAGCGGTTTTCCGAAAAGATTATGCTCAAACAAGAAGCTAAAGCGCGATGACCATTCAACCTGATCTCATCGCGCTTTAGGCTTCACAGCCCGCGCTTCGGCGATTGTGATCCCGCATTTGCGGACCGGCGATATCACCGAAACGGCCGCTCCTGAGCACGAAGTTCTGAGCGCATAGCCTCGGAATTCGAACATCGCACATGTCTGTTTAGGCCCCAAAAAAAGCCCCGGAGCGCGCTCCGGGGCTTTTTGCTTTCAACGCCAGCGCCGTTGCGATCAGCGGAGCGCCGACACCACGATCAGGCCGAGGATCAGCGCGGTCACCGAGTACTTCAGCGTGTAGTACACATTGCGATTCCACTCCTTGACCTTGCGGCTCGCGAGATGGACCTCGTAGAGCTTGCCGAACACCTTGTTCAGCGCGCCGACATGCTCGCCGTCGACATTCTGGGTGGCCGAGGCCTTGACGACGTTGTGGCTGACCCACCGGTTCATCGCGGTCATGAAGCCGAACTTCATCGGGCGCTCGACGTCGCAGAACAGGATGATGCGGTTGACGTCGGTCTTGTTCTCGGCGCTGTGGATGAAGGTCTCGTCGAACATGAAGGCCTCGCCGTCACGCCAGACGCATTCGACGCCATCGACCAGGATGCGGCACTGGTTCGAGTTCGGCGTCACGAGGCCGAGGTGATAGCGAAGCGAGCCGGCGAAGGGATCGCGGTGTGCGCCGAGCTTGCCGCCGGGCGGCAGCATCGCGAACATCGCGCCGTGCACGTTCGGGATCGAGTTCAACAGCTCGACCGTCTTGGGGCACAGCGTGCGCGCCGACGGCAGGAAGTCGTCGTACCATTTCAGGTAGAAGCGCTTCCAGCCGCTCTTGAAGAACGAATAGAAGCCCCAGTCGTTGTTCTTGGCCGCGGCGCGGATGAAGCCCTCGTCGAACAGGCGTGTTGCCTCGTCGCGGATCGTCTCCCAGTTCTCGCTGAGCTTGTTGAGCTCGGGAAACTGCTCGACCGGAATCACCGGCGTGTTCGGCACCGCCGAACCCGCATACATCAGCACATTGTAGGGCGCGAGGTAGGTCGAGTGATCGCCGAGTTGGCGTGCGAACCGCAGCCGTTGCCTGCCGCGGAAGTGCACATAGAGCGTAGAAGCCACCAGCACGTAGAGAACGACGAGCTGCGGCGCAAAGAGCTGTCTCAACATGATCCGTCTATGATCGCGGCCGGTCGAGGCGATCCACGCCCTCCGCCCTGCTGAGCGCCGATCCGGCTGGCCGGCGGCAGGAAACAGGCGAAAGGCGAGCAAGCATCGCCACGATCCGCGAAGATCCCCCTAGTTTCATAACGACTTGGTTCAACGGCAAGATCCGGAGCTGATGCTGGAAGCTGCCAACGAACCGTACCCGCCGGTTCTTGTAAGCGTCCGCTCACCAAATGTGAAGATACGCGGCGGCCACACCTGCGGCCTTTCATCTTCACATTCCGGTGCTGAACAAGGGCCCGATGAATTTGACATTGATAAACCGATTAGATAATTCCTAATCCAAGACAACCCGCCGCAGAACGGCGGAGATCACAAGGAGGAACGATGAGGCATCTTCTGGCGGTAGCCATTCTCGCGGCCATGACATCGGCCGCGCATGCGCAGATTTCCGACGACGTCGTACGCATCGGCGTGCTCACCGACCTGTCGAGCTGGGGGCGCGACAACTCCGGCCCGGGCTCGGTGGAAGCGGCCAAGATGGCGGTGGAGGAATTCGGCCCGACCGTGCTCGGCAAGCCGATCGAGATCATCTCGGCCGACCATCAGATGAAGACCGACGTCGGCGTGCAAATCGTGCGCGAATGGTTCGACAAGGGTAAGGTCGATGCGGTGGCCGACATCCCGAACTCGGGCATCGCGATCGCCGTGCACAACATGGTCCGCGAGCGCAACAAGATCGCGCTTTTGTCCGGCCCCGGCGCAAGCTCGCTGACCGATGAATTGTGCAGCCCCAACACGGTGCATTTCGCTTACGACACCTATGCGCTGTCCAAGGTGACGGCCTCCGCGGTGGTCAAGGAAGGCGGCAAATCCTGGTTCTTCATCACCGCGGACTACGCCTTCGGCCAGCAGCTCGAGAAGGACGCCACCCGTTTCATCACCGAGATGGGTGGCAAGGTGCTCGGCAGCGTCCGGCATCCGACCAACACCGCCGACTTCTCCTCCTTTGCGCTGCAGGCGCAGAGCTCGAAGGCCGACGTGGTGGCCTTCGCCAATGCCGGTCAGGACACCGACAACGCGATCAAGCAGTCCGGTGAATTCGGCCTGGTGCAGGGCGGCCAGAAACTGGTCGGTCTTCTGATGTTCGACACCGACGTGCACGCGATCGGATTGAAGGCGGCGCAAGGCACCTACATGACCACGGCGTCGTACTGGAACATGGACGACAAGACCCGGGCGTGGTCGCGGAAGTTCTACGAACGCACCAAGATCATGCCGACCATGATCCAGACCGGCGTATACGGCTCGGTGCTGCATTATCTGAAAGCGATCAAGGCCGCCGGCACCGACGATCCGCAGAAGGTGATGGCCAAGATGCGCGAGCTGCCGATCGACGACGCGTTCGTGCACGGCGGCAAATTGCGCGAAGACGGCCGCGTTATCCGCGACATGTATCTCGCCAAGGTGAAGTCGCCATCGGAATCCAAGGAGCCGTGGGACTATCTCGACATCGTCAAGACGGTGAAGGGCGAGGACGCGTTCCGTCCTGTGTCCGAATCGAAGTGCCCGCTATTGAAGAAATAGGATCGGCCGCATGGCAGACAACGCACAAGAGACCTACGAATGCGACGCACTCGTCGTCGGCTCCGGTTGCAGCGGCCTGTCGGCCGCGGTCACCGCGGCCCATCACGGGCTAAAGGTCCTCGTCGTCGAGAAGGAGCCGCGCTTCGGCGGCACCACGGCGCGTTCCGGCGGCTGGCTTTGGATTCCCGGCACGTCGCTGGCGAAAGCCTGGGGCATCACTGAGAGCCCGGACCAGGCGAAAACCTACCTGCGCCACGAAGCCGGCAACAGCTTCGATGCCGCGCGTGTCGATGCCTTCCTGACCGAAGGACCGAAGGCGGTCGACTTCTTCACCACCAAGACAGCGGTGCGTTTCGACATGCCGCTGACCTTCCCGGACTATCACGCCGAAGCGCCCGGCGGCGCGCAGGGCGGCCGCTCCATGGTCGCTCGCCCGTTCGACGGGCGCGAGCTCGGCGACCACATCAAGGATCTCGGCAGTCCCCTGCCCGAGCTTACCGTGTTCGGCATGATGCTCGGCTCCGGCAAGGAGATCATCCATTTCATGCGCGCGACGCGGTCGGTGACCTCGGCGGCCTATGTCGCCAAGCGGCTGTCGAAGCATGCCGGCGACGTGATGCGCCACGGCCGCGGCATGACACTGACCAACGGCAATGCGCTCGCCGGCCGGTTGGCCAAATCCGCCTTCGATCTGAACGTCCCGCTGTGGCTCAATTCGCCGGTGCGCGAGTTGATCGTTGAAAATGGCGCTGTGCGCGGCGCGATCGTCGCGCGCGAGGGCCGCACGATCCGCATCAATGCGAAGCGCGGCGTAGTGCTCGCCTGCGGCGGATTCCCGCATGATGTGGCGCGGCGGCAAAAGATGTTTCCGCATGCGCCGACCGGCAAGGAGCATTACTCGCCGGGTCCCGTCGGCAACACCGGCGACGGCCTGCGACTCGCGGAATCCGTCGGCGGTCGGGTCGAGGATTCGCTGCCGAACGCGGCGGCCTGGGTACCGGTCTCGGTCACGACGCGCAAGGACGGTTCGAAGGGCGTGATGCCGCATTTCATCGATCGCGCCAAGCCGGGCGTGATCGCTGTGATGCGCGACGGCAAGCGCTTCGCCAATGAGGGCAACTCCTACCACGACTTCGTGCAGGAGATGGTGAAGGCGGCCAAGCCCGGCGAGGAGATCGCGGCGTACCTCGTCTGCGATCACCAGACCTTGCGCAAATACGGCCTCGGCTGCGTGCCGCCGCGCCCGATGCCGCTCGGTCGTCACCTCAAGACCGGCTATCTGAAGCGCGGCAATACCCTCGCCGAACTCGCCGCGCAGGCCGGTATCGACCCGAAGGGACTGGAAGCAGCGGTCGCCGAATTCAACAAGCTTGCTGCCGAAGGGCGCGATCCCGCCTTCGGCAAGGGCTCACGCGCCTATAACCGCTACCAGGGCGACGCCCTGCACGGGCCGAATCCCTGCGTGGCGCCGCTCGAGCACGGACCGTTCTACGCGATCAAGATGCTGATCGGCGATCTCGGCACCTATGCCGGCATCGTCACCGATGCGCATGCGCGCGCGCTGGATGCCGAGGGGCACGTCATCCCGGGACTCTATGCCGCGGGCAACGACATGGCGAGCATCATGGGCGGCAACTATCCGGGCGCCGGCATCACGCTCGGCCCGGCGCTGACCTTCGGCTACATCGCCGGCCGTCATCTTGCGGCGGGGGCGTCGGAAAGAAGCGCAGCATGAGCGCGGCGGCTCCATTGCTGGCCGGCAAGCGCGCGCTCGTCACCGGTGCGGCCCACGGCAACGGACGCGCCATCGCGCTCGGGCTTGCGGCCCATGGCGCCGACGTTGTCGTGACCGACGTCGATCTCGCCGGCGCCGAACGAACCGCAGCCGATATCAGCGGACGCGGCCGCGCGGCTTCCGCCTTTCACCTCGACGTCACAGATGCGGAGGCCTGTCGCGCGCTGGCGCAGAGGATCGGCCGCGAGATCGGGCCGATCGGCGTGCTGGTCAACAACGCCGGCATCATCGTTCGCGAGGACATCGATTCGCCCAGGGCGCATGACAATTGGCGGCGGGTGCTCGACGTCAATCTCACCGGGACCTTCAACGTGACGCATGCGTTCCTGCCGGCGCTGCGCGAGACCCGCGGCGCGATCATCAATCTCGGTTCGATCGCCTCCTTCCTGGGAGTCGCCGACACGCTGGGCTATGCGCCGTCCAAGGGCGGCGTGAAGCTGTTGACGCAGGCGCTGGCACGCGAGCTCGCGGCCGACGGCATCCGCGTCAACGCCATCGCGCCCGGCGTGATCGCAACCGCCATGACCGAAGCGACCCGCAGCGACCCCGCCAGGCTCGCAGGATTTCTGGGCCGTACGCCGCTCGGCCGTGTCGGGGAGCCGGAGGAGCTGGTCGGACCGGTGGTGTTCCTCGCCTCCGAGCTCGCGTCGTATGTGAACGGCGTGACCATGCCCGTCGACGGAGGATTCCTGGCCGTATAAGGACGTTGCGGACGAGCTTGCAGGGCCACATGACGAAAGAAAGCCGCGGCATACAATCGATCGAGGTCGGTGGAGAGTTGCTGCGCGCGCTCGCCCGCAGCGGCGAACCGATGATGTTGCGCGATCTCGCGCGCGAAGCGGGCATGCCGCCGGCCAAGGCGCATCCCTATCTGGTGAGCTTCTCCCGCATCGGCCTGATCGAGCAGGACGAGACCACTGGCCGCTATGAGATCGGCGCCCTTGCGCTCGAGCTCGGCCTGATCAGTCTGCGCCGGCTCTCGGCGGTACGCATCGCGACACCCCGGATCGCCACCCTCGCCGACAGCATCAACCATGCGGTGTCGCTGGCGGTCTGGGGCACCCACGGGGCGACCGTGGTGCGCCTCGAGGAGCCGACCCATCCCGTACACATCGCGATGCGCGTCGGATCGGTGGTGGCCCTGCTCGAAACCGCGACCGGCCGAGCATTCGCCGCCTTCATGCCGCCGAATGCCGTCAAGACCGCGCTCGAAAGCGGTCTTGATCGCCTCGGCGTCGGCTACAATCCGAAGCGTGCGCCGACAAGCGCGAAGACCGCGGAGATGCTGGCCGAGGTCCGCGATCGCGGACTCGCGCGTGCGATCGGCGACCCCTTGCCTGGTGTCAACGCATTCGCCGCGCCGGTGTTCGATCACGCCGGCCACGTCGCGCTCGTCATCACCGCGATGGGACCGGAAGGCACGTTCGACACCGATTGGGACAGCGCGATCGCAGCCGCGCTGCGGAACTGTGCCGGCGAGATCTCGAGGCAGTTGGGGTTTGGCACGGCGCGAGCATCTGATTGACGCGGGTGGAAGGGCTTGCGACGGTACCCGGTTCGGGCTCGCTTACCTCCCTAACTGATATGGACACAACATCGGTGCAGCGAAGAGCGTAGTCGCCCCCCTGCAACCTCGATAACAGGCCGCAAAAGTTCGTACGAAAGTCTGGTTTTGACGCACGCCACTTTCGAATTCCTGCCAAAGCCGCTCCATTGGGACCGCCGGGATCCGCCTGCGCCTGCGCCGTCTGCGCGCGTCGTCCGCCAACGGTGTTCCGTGTCCGGGCTAAATCCTTAGCCAGCGCCTGTTTTGATCACTTGATCGATCATGCGAAGCGGCAGCGGACGGTACGACCTCCCGCCTCTTGCGAGAAGGTAAACGAGGGGAATGAAGTACTTCATCCAGTTTTGGCGCTTCTATTGATCTGCAGCCGACACCCTACTTCTACTTTTAGGGATGACTTTCCTGAAAATGAAATTCATTGCTGACCGCGGCGTCGAGCACGGCTCGCTCTGACGGCACGAGAGCGGCACCTATTACACGTTCACGTAGGCCAGCAAGGTTCACGCGGCGCCAAGGTGAATTCGCATCAGCTTACTTGTCCATCCCGGCCCGAAGGACTGGCCTTTCGGCGCCCTCCTTCTGCTCGAGCGTCCTGGACGGCGAGGCCTCGTGGCAAATGGCGCGATTGGCCTCACGATAGCCTCGCCGGCACCCGACGACATAGCCCACGCTATAGATGCCCAAGAAGCCAATAACTGCAGCGAAACCGAAAACAAGATATAGCATGGCGCCCTCGGGCCCGGAATTGACCCGCCCAGATCGAAATACGCCTAGTCGCACGAATTGAGAAGCGCTTTGCGGACATTTTCGTAGCGGTCTGGAGAACGGCAACCCGAGCAGGCCCCGTCACCACCAGCCAATGGTCGCCTGGCGAGTGACGAGCTCGATCACAGGAGTTTAAACTCCCCATCCGCAATTGCTCGCCTCGGCGGTTGGTGTACTAACACCGCGCATCGAGGTCACGCCGAGAGGGAACGGACGATGACTGCTGCTTGGGTAACCATCGGGATCGTCGCAACACTTCTCGTTCTTCTTTTGCTCGTGCGTATCGTGATCGACAAGCTATGGCCTTATGGCGGCCGATCGTGAAGGTTCACCGGTTCGGGCTTCGTTCGCTTGCGTGTTCAGAACAAACTGAACCGCCTGCCGAATGGCCCTTGCTGGCCTGTTCTTCTCACGCTCGAACCGTCGCGCTACCTCCTCGCCAAATTTGCAATTAGCCTCGTAGTGTCCGTTGCTACGTCCGGCGGCGTAACCCAATCGGAAGATCGCTACACAAAGCGCGATTCCACCGAAGGTATAAATCAAAAGCATTATCGTCCCCTAGGCATCACTGCCAAAACACACCATTTTGGCCAATTTGGTCCAGTATATGCACAAATTGAGAAATCCTTCGTGACACTCGGTCAGGATTCTTCAAGGAGGGGAATCGTCGAACGGTGCCAAATGCGCTTGCACTTATCACCGAGGGCGCCCCCTGCCTCATTGCAACGGGCAGGTCGGCTGGGAAGTGCCGGGCCACGAAGAAATTAG
The DNA here is from genome assembly GCF_001542415.1 of Bradyrhizobium macuxiense. GTDB lineage: Bacteria > Pseudomonadota > Alphaproteobacteria > Rhizobiales > Xanthobacteraceae > Bradyrhizobium > Bradyrhizobium macuxiense. The sequence goes on along the minus strand of NZ_LNCU01000030.1, from coordinate 51,901 downwards.
TCCTACGCGACAGCAATGTTCCCCGAGACGCACTCGAGGGAGCAGGATGGCAGCACCTCCGTACCAGTTCAGGAGGATGCCGCACCTACCCATCTCCGAGCAAGATCGGAACTATTTGAGACCCTCGCTGCCGAATGCGAGTTAATACTGACTTGGCGCTTTATTGGAGCAAATGCGGCGGCTGTCCGCACAGGCGCAGTCACCCGGTCCCGCGGCAGCTAACCAAGGTCTCAGCTATGAACTCGCCGTTGTGCGGCGCGGCAATCAAGGTGACAGTGCGGCTTCCCACCCAGATTGTCGCGCTATACCGTTGACCTGGCCGCCTGTGAACAATGAAGTGAGACCGAGGAAATACACTGGTGGTTCTACGGAGGTCCCATGATCATGCATGCGACAGCTTGCGCAACCACTCTTGCCGCGCGAGCTGGGATGCGCTGAGCGGCACGTGCCAGCGTGCGGCCCATTTCAACGGGCGAGACGATCCGGACTCGCCGTCAACCAAGTTAGATCAATCCCCGCTCTACGGCCATGCGGCGCGTGCCGGCTTCAAGATAGAGTCGCGCAGCTTTGATAGCTCTCTCATGATGCGGCCCTTCGATGAGACGCTGGAAGCGCGTCCTGCCCAATCCTCTACGCGACGCAATCGGCGCAGCAGGGGGGACCGCTCATCCGCCAACCGCATGATTTGTTCAACCTCAATCGTCATTCTTTGCTCCACGACGAAGACTAGACTAGCGCGACGCAACCCAACGGGTGCAAGTTCATCTCTTGTGTCGCCAAAAACTAAGTAGTCTGCGCCGATCAACGCGCGATAAGGTTCATAGCCCTGTACAGAAATCTGTAGCTCGCGCACGGAGGCAACATTGAAACGGTGGTTGAAAATTTCTCTGATCGTTTTTGTCTGTCTCGCGGGCTGGTTTACGCTCGGAGTCCTGACGTTCGACGACGATGTGGATTTCGATCGAGCGATCATGAGTGACCGTTAGACAGTGTGGGTCTACGACACCGACGGATCTATCTAGTCGGCGTGCAGAAATGTAGGATCGCGTAGACCGATCCCTTCGTGCATTTTGTCAGATGGACGTCGGTCACAACCGAGATCTAAAGAGCGACCAGTGCCAATGCTGGCGCCGCGGCAAGCCAATTCATCGAGCAATAGAGAGATGCAGCGTACCGCTCTCCGCGGCGGCATCTTTGAGGTCGGGCAGATTCAACAATGCGACCACGCCAAAAACGACCACAACAATCACAAAAAATGCACGCATCAGTACGCCCACCCAATACTAGTCCCGGAAGATTTTGCTTTAGCGGGATGACACACTCACAACAGCTACTCTGCGCCGGCTAAGCGCCGTCGGCAGAGGCGTATCCTGCTCACCCATTTCACTCTGGGGTTCTGCGGCCAGGTTGTTCGAATATGCCTTCCCGAGATCGCAACCGGCTTCGTAGTGTCCGTTGCGATGGCCAGCCGCGTAGCCGAGTCGGTAGACGGCTGCAGCTAACGCAAGTCCAGAAAACACATACACCAACAACATGATTTCCCCCGAAAATGCTGCCCCGTTTGGCGTACCACTCAAAATATACCGTTAGGTGCACAAGCTGAGAAGCGCCGTCATGATCTAAATGAACTATCTAATTGAAGAATCGTTGAGGAGTTCCAGGGGAGGAACAGGCTTTCGCATCGAATTTGGGCCCCTCGTTTTTAGGGCTGCCGCTCGTCCTGCGGTTGCGATCAGCCGCAAGACGTCCAGGATCTTGCCATCTCAAAGAATTCGGTTGTAGCTAATAGCCGCACGGTTATGAATCCTGCCGGTTATGGGTCGCGGGATGCGTCGGAAGATTGTCAAGAATGTTTTTGTTGGCGCTGGTGCCATCGGCATCGCTCTCGTCTTCTTCTTCGGAACGCTGGCCATTCTGAACAGGATGGATGCACGCGCGCGCGACGCCCTGCGCGTAGAGCACGCCAAGCGATTGGAGACCGCTCTGCAACGCTACTACGACACACGGGGCAGCTTATCCGTCGCCGTTCCCAGACAATCCTGTCAGCGACTTGACGATGGCCCTGGTCGACGGTGGATACCTTCGGGATATCCCGCAGGATCCCCTGCCAGGCCGCTCGTATCGATACACGACCGCTGGAACTTCCGACGGACAGCGTTACGGATTGAAGATCTCACTCGAGACAAGTCCCACGTGCCTGACTGGGGTGAAAGCCGACGGAAGTGGCTGGTGGGGGTGCGCTACCCCCCTGCCCGTTCTGATGCACGGCGCCTAGAAAAAGACAAGCGAAGCGGACACAACGTCATCCGCTCGCTCGGAACGCTCTTCATGCTCGACAAATCCCTTCTGGCATTGCTGTTGTGCGCCGGCCTCCTATCGGGCTGCGCAAGCGGTGACGCTATGCGCTCACGAACGTCAGCCGCTATCGCCGACACTTTGCCTGCGTGGGCTGGTGGCGAGCCCAAAGATGCTCCGCCTCGCCCAGGCACGCCGGAGTACGATGCTTGGATGGCCCGGCGGGCGAGGGAGGCCGCCAGCCCCAAGAACGGTGGCCCAGCTACTCAAAACTGATGTCCCTCCACAGAGGGGGCGCGACAGCACGCCGCACTTGCACTGGTGCCCAGCTGGCGCTGGTCGTGATCAATCCGGCTCAGATCCGACGTCTTGCGCAGGCGATCGATCAGCGCGCCAAATTGGATCCGATCGATGCCGCGGTGACCGCACGCCTCGTTGAGGCGATGAAGCCCGCTTTGCGCACCGTGCCGGATCTGAGCCGGATTGCCCCCAACCAACGGCAGCTGGGCGCCGGCCAGTGCCGCAGCGATGATGGTCTCGAAGCCACCTGTAGCCTCCATCGCAACCAAGGTTAGCGAACAAGCTAGGAGACGTGCAACGAGATCTTCCAGGCCATTGCCGTCGCGCCACAGCAAAGGGCTTCCCCGCTCGGACGCACATGCACATCTAGCCGGTCCTTCGACACAACGATACCAACGTAGATCGCATCCATCTGCACCCTTCCTTGCGCAATCGGACTCGCACGGCGGCCTTCGCGACTGTTCGAGTTCAATGGAACAACGGAGGAGGCGCCACGCTGAGGCACGGGCTTCAAGGCACTGGGATGAATCGGTCTCATGTCCGCTATCGCACCAGACACTCTGTCCAATCCAGCAGTTCCTGACTTACAAGGATGACGGATCAATAGCTATTGCAGGGTAGCGACCATGCGGTGAGGGCCACGACCCTACTCTCGCAACGCCTGCAGGCCCTTGAAGGTCAAGCGCTTGGGATCGTGGACGCCGGCAAGATAGAGCTTGCGGATGAAGGCAGCGACTGCGTCCCGGCCGCAATCGGTCAGCGCGACCACGGCGTCGACAGCTATTCTCTGGGCTTCCATGGGATCAGATCCTCAGTTGCAGCCACGAGCCGCGAAGCCTATGCCGCGCCGGTTAATCCGGCATTAACCTTCTGCCGGAGATTGCTCATTCCGCGCCGGATGCGAATACGTGAAACGACGCATCGGCGTCGCGCGCATGCCCGCGAACCGCGACGTCCCAACAAAAAGCCCCGGGCGATGCCGGGGCTTTCATCTGTCGATTGCGGTGAGTGCGGATCAGTAGCGATAGTGATCCGACTTGTAGGGGCCTTCCTGCTTGACGCCGATATAGTCGGCCTGGTCCTTGCGCAGCTCGGTGAGCTTGACGCCGATCTTGGCGAGGTGCAGGCGCGCGACCTTCTCGTCCAGGGTCTTCGGCAGCACATAGACCTTCTTCTCGTACTTGCCGCCCTTGTTGTTGGCGAACAACTCGATCTGCGCCAGCGTCTGGTTGGTGAAGGACGCCGACATCACGAAGGACGGATGGCCCATCGCGTTGCCGAGGTTCACCAGACGCCCTTCCGACAGCATGATGATGCGGTGCTTGTCGGGGAATTCGATCTCATCGACCTGCGGCTTGATGTTGGTCCACTTCAGATTGCGCAAGGACGCGATCTGAATCTCGTTGTCGAAGTGACCGATGTTGCAGACAATGGCACGATCCTTCATCGCGCGCATGTGCTCGATGGTGATAATGTCCTTGTTGCCGGTCGCGGTGACGAAGATGTCGGCGCGCGACGCGGCATCTTCCATCGTCACGACCTCATAACCCTCCATCGCCGCCTGCAGCGCGCAGATCGGATCGACTTCGGAGACCATCACGCGGCAGCCCGCCTGGCGCAGCGAGGCGGCCGAGCCCTTGCCGACGTCGCCGAAGCCCGCGACCATCGCGACCTTGCCCGACAGCATCACGTCGGTGCCGCGGCGGATGCCGTCGACCAGCGACTCGCGGCAGCCATAGAGGTTGTCGAACTTCGACTTGGTGACGCTGTCGTTGACGTTGATCGCCGGGAACAGCAGCGTGCCCTTGTTTGCCATCTCGTACAGGCGATGCACCCCCGTGGTGGTCTCTTCCGAGACGCCCTTGATGTTCTTGGCGATCTCGGCGAACCAGCCCTTCGGCTTCTCCTTCAGGAGGCGCTTGACCAGCGCGTAGAAGATTTCCTCCTCCTCGGAGGTCGGCTTGTCGAGGAAGGCGGTATCGCCCCGCTCGGCGCGATAACCCGCGTGCACCAGCATGGTGGCGTCGCCGCCGTCATCGAGGATCATGTTGGGCGTGCCGCCGCCGTGCCAGTCGAACAGCTTGGCGGTGTAGTCCCAATATTCGGTCAGCGTCTCGCCCTTGACGGCGAACACCGGAATGCCGGCGGCGGCGATCGCGGCAGCCGCATGATCCTGCGTCGAATAGATGTTGCAGGAGACCCAGCGGATGTCGGCGCCGAGCGCGGCCAGCGTCTCGATCAAGACCGCGGTCTGGATCGTCATATGCAGGGAGCCCGCGATGCGCGCGCCCTTCAGCGGCTGCTTCGGGCCATATTCCTCGCGGGTCGCCATCAGACCGGGCATCTCGGTCTCGGCGAGCGAGATCTCCTTGCGGCCGAAGTCGGCGAGCGCAATGTCCTTGACGATGTAGTCGGTGAAGCCGGGCTTCGTGGGGGCGTTCATGTGAGCGTCCTGTTGTTGAACTCGTCATTCTGGGGCGCCGCGCAACGGCGAACCCGGAATCTTGAAATGAGGATTAAGGATCCGGGGTTCGCTCGCTGTCGCGAGCGCACCCGGATGTCGCAAGTATCAGAGCGCGCGCTTCAGCGGCTCGACGAGATCGGTCTTCTCCCAGGAGAAGCCGCCTTCATTGTCGGGCGTGCGGCCGAAGTGGCCGTAGGCCGAGGTGCGCGCGTAGATCGGACGGTTGAGGTCGAGATGGCTGCGGATGCCGCGCGGCGTCAGATCCATTGCCTTCGCCGCCGCCCTCTCGAGCTCGTCCTCCGACACCTTACCGGTGCCGTGAGTGTCGATGTAGATCGACAGCGGACGGGCCACGCCGATCGCGTAGGCGAGCTGCAGCGTGCAGCGGTCGGCGAGACCGGCCGCGACGATGTTCTTCGCAACGTAACGCGCGGCGTAGGCGGCCGAGCGATCGACCTTGGTCGGATCCTTGCCGGAGAACGCGCCGCCGCCATGCGGAGCCGCACCACCATAAGTGTCGACGATGATCTTGCGCCCGGTGAGGCCGGAGTCGCCGTCGGGACCGCCGATGAAGAACTTGCCGGTCGGGTTGATGTGCCAGATCGTCTTGCCGTTGATCCACTCCTTCGGCAGCGCCTCGCGGACATAGGGCTCGACGATGTCGCGGATCTGGTTGGAGGTGAGGTCCTCGATCAGATGCTGATGCGAGACCACGATCTCGCGCACGCCGACCGGCTTGCCGTTCTCGTACTGCACGGTGACCTGGCTCTTGGAGTCCGGACCGAGCACCTTCTCCTTGCCGGAGTGGCGCGCTTCGGAGATCAGGCGCAGGATCTTGTGGGCGTAGAAGATCGGCGCCGGCATCAGGTCCGGCGTCTCGTTGGTGGCGTAACCGAACATGATGCCCTGGTCGCCGGCACCCTCTTCCTTCTTCTCGCCCGGCTGCAGCGCGTCGACGCCCTGCGCGATGTCGGCCGACTGCGGATGCAGCAGGATCTCGATGTCGCAGGTCTTCCAGTGGAAACCGTCCTGCTCGTAGCCGATGTCCTTGATCGCGTCGCGGACGACGCCCTCGATATGGTCGTTGGTGACCGAGGCCGGGCCGCGGGTTTCGCCGGCGATCACGACCTTGTTGGTGGTCGCGAGCGTTTCGCACGCGGCACGGATCTGCCAGGGGTCGATGCCCGCCTTGGGACCCTCGCGGTAGAACAGATCGACGATCTCATCCGAGATGCGATCGCAAACCTTGTCCGGATGGCCTTCCGAGACCGACTCGCTGGTGAAGAGATAAGACGCGCGCATCAAGCAGACCCCTTGTTTCGTCGAACGTCGACGTTCGTTGGTGGATTTGTCCCTGGAATGTCAGTCTCGTCTTCGCGAGATGACGTAGGATTCGTCGTAGAACCACAGCCCATTGTGTTTGCGGAGAACTTCGCGTGTGGCCTCGAGAGTTCGTCCGCTTTCGGTCGTTTCGATCAGCCGATCATCTTCGATCTGCGCGACATACACCGCCGCATTCCACGCTGCAAAGGCCGTGGAGGTTCCGATCGGGCCGGTCACCTCGTTGGGCAGCGCTTCCATATCATATCGGAAGATCGAACGGTTATCGGCGTAGGCGTTAAAATTAAGCTCCCGCCCCGCCGACCCCAGCTCGTATTTCACGGCGCGCAATAGCTCATGACGGCTGACCGCGAAAGGATTTTCTCCGGGCCAGACAGCTTGAATGATTTCAAGCCCGGGGTCGTGACCGTGGGAGTGGATTCCTATCAGGCGACCGCCGCCGCGCAGCGAGCGCGCGAGCGGAGCGATGATGCGCTTGGCGCGGAAATTCACAGAGGATTTCGCCCGGTACGGCTGCGAGGCGATCACAAGATCGAAATTGGCCTCGGTGCGGCCGGCCCGCGGGATGATCGAATCGAGCAGGAACCGGTGATCCTCCCGGTACAACACCAACGCGACCGGACGCTCATAGATCGGCATCGCAGTCCGCGGGCTCACATTGGCGCGCCAATTCTGCTCGAGGAACGGACCGAGTTCCGCGATCTGGGCCTCGAACTCGCCGGAGGACGCCCCGCGCAGAGCGACCTCGTGCCAGACCATGCTGGCGGCCGCCGCATTCGACCGCGGCGTCAGCCAGGGCGCCTCGGCGTAGTACATGTTGGTGATGACGAACACGCTCGCCGGATGCTCGAACAGACGATCCGGCACCTTGTCCAGGGTCAGGCGGACGTCCTCGACGCTCAGTTCCTTGCCGGCAATATAGAACGGCATGTGCGGGAAGCGGAGGTGCATCGCCCGCAGGACCCGCGCCAGCACCGTGCCGTCGCCCATGCCGGCGTCAAACACCCGCAGCGCCGGCGGCCGCGGATGGATCGCAGACAATTCCAGCGCGACCCGGTCCGCGATCACCCGCTTCTCGCTGCAGGTGTGGACGAACAGCAGGTATCGCTGGCGGTTCTCGAAGAAGCGGAAATTGCCGCGCGGATCGCGCTTCTCCGGCGGCACGACCAGCCCGCGCGGCGGCGCAACGCCGCCCGGCGTGGAGGTCGCGATGAAGGCGTTGATACGGTCGAGCGTGTCAATGGTGATGCGTTTGCCCTCGCGCAAGCGGTGCACCAGCTTGCCGTCATTGACGGACCGGCGGCCGAACGTCGACTCCGCCATGTCGGAACGACGGCAGAAGTCCGTAATCTGGCTGAGGATTTCGTCGTTCTTCATGAAGCCAGAGATGTGGGCCGGGAGTTGGGACGATTGTGGGCAGAGCTAGAGCAAGGTTTGCTGTTAGCACGTCTTGCCCACCGTTTGAACCCCTATCTGCACGCCGATCAGCAGACATGCGTGAACCGAGCGGCGGCAGCGGCGGCGGGCCCAGTCACAGCATCGATGGCGGATCAGGACTTGTTGCGCCTGGCTCAGGCGCCGACGGCTCGTTCTCGGCAGGTGCCATCGCACCATATCGGCACACCCGGCCCTGGAAGCGCAGACGCAGGTCCGTGCCGAGGTCGTCGCCGCGGCCAAGGGCCCGCAGCTGCCGTGGTCGAGCTCCTCGCCGCCCGGCGAGGTCGATCTGGCGGAGAAATGATGAGGCGCCAGCATACTGTCATTCCGAGGTCGCGCGTTAGCGCGAGACCCGGAATCTCGAGATTCTCAGGCGCGCAATTGCGCGCCATAGTTCGATGCTTTGCATCGCCCCGGAATGACGCTAACGCGTCACTTCCCCCACATCTCGTTCGCGACCTCGACGGCAAGCCGCAGCTTGGCCCACTGCTCTTCCTCGGAGAGGATGTTGCCCTCTTCGGTCGAGGCGAAGCCACACTGCGGCGACACCGCAAGCTGCTCGAGCGGGGCGAACTTCGACGCCTCCTCGAGCCGCCGCTTGATGTCGTCCTTCTTCTCGAGCTCGCCGAACTTCGAGGTAATGACGCCGACCACCACGACCTTGTTGCGCTTCGGCAGGAAGCGCAGCGGCTCGAAGCCGCCGGCACGGTCGGAATCATATTCGAGGAAGTAGCCGTCGTAATTGGTGCCGGCGAGCATGGTCTCGGCGACCGGCTCGTAGCCGCCCGACGAAATCCAGGTCGAGCGGAAATTGCCGCGGCAGACATGCGTGGTGATCACCATGTCCGAGGGACGATCCGCGATCGCGTAGTTGATGACGCGGGCATAGATCTGCTGCAAGCCATCGGGATTGTCGCCGCGCTCGCGCGACTTCTGCAATTCCTCCTGCGAGCACAGATAGGCCCACACGGTGTCGTCGAACTGGAGGTAGCGGCAGCCGGCGTCGTAGAACGCCTTCACCGCCTTGCGATAGGTCTTGCCGAGGTCCTGGTAGAACTCCTCGAGATCGGGATAGACCTCCTTCGAGATCAGCTTGCGGCCGCCGCGGAAGTGCAACACCGCCGGCGACGGGATCGTCATCTTCGGCGTGACATGCGCCTGGTCTGCGCATTTCTTCAGGAACCTGAAGTGATCGAGCATCGGGTGGCTGTCCGAGAAGTCGAGCTTGCCGGTCACCCTGATCGCGTCATGCCGGGTCTGCACGCCCGCAAACTGGATGCCCATGTCGGGGTGGAACAGCTCGCAGCCTGTCAGGTGGCTGAGGAAATCGAAATGCCACCAGGAGCGGCGGAACTCGCCGTCGGTCGCGAGCTTCAAGCCGATCGAGGCCTGCTTGTGCACGACCTTCTCGATCTCCATGTCCTCGACCTTGCGCAGTTCGTCGGCCGAGATCTCGCCCTTCTCCAGTTTGGCACGGGCCTCCTTGATCTTCGGCGGCCGCAACAGGCTGCCGACCTCGTCGGCGCGAAACGGAGGCTTGGTTCGCTGCATGGTCTACTCCCGGACGTTTCTAATGTGCTTTGGCCACGGAGACACCGAGATGGCGCTCAAGGACGGAGGGATCGGCTTTCAGCGCGCTGCTTGCGGCATCGTGCACGATCGTACCGCGTTCCAATATCACAACGCGATCGGCGAGCCCCAGAATCTTTTGCGCGTTCTGCTCGACGATGATCGAACAAATGCCGCCAGATCGCGTGATGGTTCCGATCGCCTTGAGCAGTTCCTCGACGATGATCGGCGCGAGGCCTTCGGTCGGCTCGTCGAGCAGCAGCACCTTGGGGTTCAGTGTCAATGCGCGACCGATCGCCAGCATCTGCTGCTCGCCGCCGGAGAGCTGGTTGCCGAAATTGCTCCGCCGCTCCTTCAGCCGCGGAAACATCTCGTACACCCGCTCCACCGTCCACGGGCCGGGCTGCGCCACCGCCGTCATGTTCTCTTCCACCGTCAGCGAGCGGAAGATGTTGCGCTCCTGCGGCACCCAGCCGATGCCGGCGCGGGCACGCTGGTCCGGCCGCATCGCGGTGATGTTGTTGCCCGCAAGCGACACGCTGCCGCCGAAGCGTCTGACGATGCCGACGATCGCATTGATCAGCGTGGTCTTGCCGGTGCCGTTGCGACCGAGCAGCGCGAGCACCTGGCCCTCCGCAAGCGACAGCGACATCCCGGGCAGCACCACCGCCTCGCCATATCCGGCACGCAGGCCCTGGACCGAGAGAAGATCAGGCATCGGCCGCCTCGCCGAGATAGACCGCCCTCACCTGCGGATCGCGCGCGACCTCGTCGGGTGCGCCCTCGGTGAGCAGCCCGCCATTGACCAGCACGGAGATGCGATCGGCGAAGGAGAACACCAGGTCCATGTCGTGCTCGATCAGGAGCACGGTGACGTCGCGCGGCAGCGCCGCAACCGCAGCCAGGATGTCGTGCCGCTCGCTCTCGGGCACGCCGGCCGCCGGCTCGTCGAGCAGCAGGACCCGAGGCTTGGCGGCGATTGCCACCGCGATCTCGAGCAGGCGCTGCTTCCCATAGGGCAGCGTCGAGGTGAGTTCGCTCATCGCGTCGAGCAGATGGAAGCGCGACAGAATCTCGGTGATCTCGGCGTTGACGTCGTCGCGCGTCCCCATCCGCCGCCACCAGTCGCCGCCGCGCCCCATTCGCTCGGAGACCGCGAGCCCGATGGTCTCGAGCGGGGTCAGGTCGGCATAGAGTTGGTTGATCTGGAAGGTGCGCGACAAGCCGCGCAGCACCCGCTTGTGCACGGAGAGACCGGTGATGTCGCTGCCTTCGAGCAGGATGCGCCCGCTGTTCGGCCTGAGCACGCCGGTGAGTTGATTGATGACGGTGGTCTTGCCGGCGCCGTTCGGGCCGATCAGGGCGTGCCGGGCGCCTCGCGTCACCTTCAGCGACAGATCGCGGGTGACGCGAAGCCCGCCGAACGATTTCTCGAGGCCCTGGGTTTCGAGCGCGATCGTCATGATGCGTCACTCTCGGGAACGACGACGGCCTTGCGCCCGACGAACTGGCGGATGATCAGGTTCGGCACGAACAGCACCGAGCGGTGGATGCGCGCGCGGCCGACCAGCACGATCACGACCAGAACGAGCCCGATCCAGAACAGCCAATATTGCGGGGTGAGGCTCTGAAAGAACTCCTGCAGCATCTTGAACACGACGGCGCCGATCAGGCCGCCATAGAGATAGCCGGTGCCGCCGATGACGAGCACCAGCATCAGGTCGGCGGAGCGCTCGAAGGCGAACACGTCGAGCGAGGCGAGCGCCGAGGTCTGGGTGAACAGCGCGCCGGCGATGCCGGCGTAGAAGGCGGCGAGCGTATAGACCGCGACGAGGCGCCGGTTGACCGGCACGCCGATCGCGGCCGCGCGCAGCGGATTGTTCCTGATCGCGCGCAGCGACAGGCCGAACGGCGAATACACGATGCGTCGGGCGAGCAGAAACAGGATGAACAACACGATCAGGGAGTAGAAGAACCCGGTCTTTCCGAACATGTCGAATGCAAACAGCCCGAGGATCGGCTGCATCTCGATGCCCTGCAGGCCGTCGCTGCCGCCGGTGACGTCGGAAAAACGTTCGGCGAGCGCCTCCAGCAGCAGCGCGATCCCGAGCGTCACCATCAGCCGCGTCAGGTCGACGCCGCGGATCACCAGGAAGCTGGTCAGGAAACCGAGCACGGCCGCGACGAGGCCGGCGGCGACGAGCGCGATGACGGGCTCGTTGATAATGCCGTGCAGCGCGAGCAGTCCGGCGGAATAGGCTCCGACGCCGAAAAACGCCGCATGGCCCAGCGACACGATGCCGGCATAGCCGAGGATGAGGTCGAGGGACAGCGCGAACAGCCCGAGCCGCACGATGTCGGTCATGATCAGATAGCGCGACGGGAACAGGAAGGCACAGGCCAACGCCAGCAACCAGAACACCACTTCGCTGATCCGCCAGCGCGCGCCTGCGGCGGCTTGAGAGGAAACGTCAGTCAGCGCGGTCATCGTAGCTCACCGCGCGGCGGTACGGCCGAACAGGCCGTTGGGGCGCCAGATCAGGATCACGATCATGACGGTGTAGATCACGAACGGACCCATCTTCGGCACATAGTATTTCCCCGCGACATCGGCGATGCCGAGCAGCAGCGACGCCAGGAACGGCCCAGTGATGCTGGAGGAGCCGCCGACCGTCACGACGATCAGGAAGTAGATCATGAACTTCAGCGGGAAGTATGGATCGAGCCCGAGGATCTCCGCGCTCAACGCGCCACCGAGCCCGGCGAGCCCGCAGCCGAAAGCAAAGGTGAAGGCGAACACCTGCGGCACATTGATGCCGAGCCCGATCGCGGCGCGCGGATCGTCGACCGCGGCCCGAAGGCGGCTGCCGAACCGGGTCTTTGCGAGGATCAACTGCAGCGCGAGCGTCAGCAGGCCGCAGATCACGACGATCATCAGCCGGTACCGGCCGATGCCGACGCCGAACAGATCGATCTGGCCTTCCAGCGCCGCCGGCAGCTTGATGAAGACCCGCGACGATCCCATGACGTAGTCGACCGCGGCGACCGACATGAAGACGAGACCGATCGAGAACAGCACCTGATCGAGATGGCCGCGCATGTAGAGATGGCGGTAGAGCGCACGCTCCAGCACGATGCCGATCGCGGCGCTTCCGGCGAAGGCGAGCGGCAGCGCCGCAAAGAACGGCCAGCCCGAATTGTTCACCAGCACGGCGCAGATATAGCCGCCGGCCATGGCGAAGGCGCCGTGCGCGAGATTGACGAAGTTCATCAACCCGAGCGTCACCGCAAGCCCGCAGGCGAGCACGAACAGCAGCATGCCGTAGGCGACGCCGTCGAACAGGTTGGTGAGGACAGAAGCCATTGGGTCAGCTCAACCGCGAGGACGCAACGAAGATCATGCTGCAAAAGTCGAGTACAGTGTCATGGCCGGGCCCGTCCCGGCCATCCACGCTCTTCTCGCCACGGGGAAGAACGTGGAAGCATGTCGGGGAAAGAACGGGGCACGCGCCCGGCAATGGTGACTTCGTCACTTCTTGGTCTTGCCGGGATCCTTGACGGCCTCGAAGGTCTCGAACTCGACATTGTAGAGCTCGCCATCGACCTTCTCGAGCTTGCGGATATAGATGTTCTGCACGATATCGCGGGTTTCCGGATCGATCGAGATCGGGCCGCGCGGGCTCTCCCACTTCATGCCCTTCATCGCGTCGACCAGCTTGTCGCCGTTGGTGTCGCCACCCGTCTTCTTCAGCGCTTCGTAGATCAGGTGGATGCCGTCATAGCCGCTCACCGCCATGAAGCCCGGGCGGTTGCTGAACGCCTTCTTGTAGGCTGCAACGAAATCCTTGTTCATCTGCGAGGGATGCGCGGCCGAATAGAGATGCGCGGTCACCACGCCGAGTGCGGCATCGCCCATGTTGTTGAGCAGATCGTCGTCCATGACGTCGCCCGGTCCGATCACCTTGATGCCGCTCTTGTCGAGGCCGCGCTCGGCATACTGCTTCATGAAGTTGCCGCCCTGCCCCGCCGGCACGAACACGAACATCGCGTCGGGCTTGGAATCCTTCATGCGCTGCAGGAACGGCGCGAAGTCGGGATTTGCCAGCGGAACCTTGACCTCCTCGACGATCTCACCGCCGCCGGCGGTGAAGTGCTGTTTGAAGAAGTTCAGCGCGTCGTTGCCCGGTGCATAGTCGGAGGTCAGCGTCGCGACCTTCTTGATGCCGTTCTTGGCCGCCCAGTCGCCGATGATGGTGGAGGACTGCGCCAGCGTGAAGCTGGTGCGCACGATATAGGGCGAGCGCTCGGTGATGATGGAGGTGCCGGCCGCCATCACGATTTCCGGGATCTTCGCCTGCGTGGCCAGCGGAGCTGCCGCAAGCGCGGCGGGCGTCACGCCGAAGCCGGCGATGAAATTGACCTTGTCGTTGACGATCAGTTCCTGGGCGAGGCGCTTGGTGTTGTCGGGCACCGCGGCGTCGTCCTTCAGGATAATTTCGATCTTCCTGCCGGCGACAGTGTCGCCCTTCTGCTGCATGTAGAGCTTGATGGCGTTGTCGATCTGCTTGCCGGTCGAAGCCTGACCACCGGTCATCGGCAGGATCAAACCTATCTTCACGGTATCTTCGGCCCGCGCCGGCGAGACGGCGCACAGCCCTGGAAGTGCGGCCGCGGTGGCGGCCCACAGCAACATCCTGCGACGATTGAAATCGATCATGAGCGTCCTCTCCCCCTCCTGTGCGACGAACCGAGTCCCCGGTTCTTGCCTCGCCTTACACACATACGTCGCGGCCAAGCCGCAACGCGACATGGCGTCTTCCCCTGCCCTATTGTCAATCGGCCGATGGGCGAGTGTCACACATGCCGCGCAGAGGTTGGCAAACGAACGAGTATCATAATACCATTCATTGCACCCGACGCAACGCCCAAAAAGGCCGCGGTCGCGGATTGGCAGCCCAAAACGACCTCACTATTTGTGCCTCGTACAAATAGAATGACGCTGTCAACAAAGAAGCACATTTGTGGACGATGCGTCGCGTCACGCGTCCACAATCCCTAAGGATACGTTGTGACCTTCCCACCTGTCGAACCGCCCGCGCCATATTCTCGTCATGACCGCCATTGTGTTCGGGGCCTCCGCGCTCGGCGGGTGCAGCACAGTCAACGAGAAAGTAGCGGCTGGCGTCGGCGATCAGCTTCCGGCCTGGGCCGGCGGCCCGCCCGCCCGAGGACGGCCAAATACGACGAGTTCATGTAGGAACGCTAGCGCAAGCGCCTGATGCCGGCGTCGGAGCGAGAGTGGGCAAGGTCAGACCAGGCAATTCCAATGCGACAAGACAGGCTAGACGGTCCTTTTCGTGGGGCTAGAGCGAATGCTAGGCGGCTGGGGGATGAGCCAAATGGTGAACGGCAGAGAAGCAAACGGGCAGGCGCTCAACCTCGTCATCGGGGGTAGTGGGCTTGTTGGCGGATATATTGTCGAACACCTCGCTAACCGGGGCGGACCCGTACTGGCTATGTCTCGATCTCCGCGCAAGGGGCGCGTGGAATGGATTCAGGGAGATCTTCGGCAGCCCGATGCACTAAATCTTCCGCAGTTCACGACGCTGTATTGCACCACCGACGCAATCCTTCTTGCCGAGGCACTGCCGTTTATCCTCGGTCCTTCCGTGAAGCGCGTCGTCGTCTTTAGTTCAACCAGCGTGCTGACGAAGCGGGACACCGAGATCGCCGACGAACGGGAGACGATTCGGAAACTGGTCACGGCCGAAGAGGCCATTGCCGCGGCGTGCGAACGGCACCAGATTGCCTGGACCATCTTACGCCCCACCCTCATCTACGCTGAAGGGCGAGATACCAACATCACGCCGCTGTCGCGACTGATTCGACGCTTCGGGTTCATGCCCATTGTGGGTGGCGCGCGCGGCTTCCGGCAACCCGTGCACGCCGAAGATTTGGCGATTGCAGCCATTGCTGCAGCCGAGAGAACTATTGCCGCTAACAAATTCTATTCATTGCCCGGCCCCGAAACACTCACCTATCGGGAGATGATGGGCCGAGTATTCGACGGAATGGGGCTACCGCGACGGCTGATATACGTCCCGCCGTGGCTCTGGCGCGCCGGCTTCCGGTTAGCGAAACCCCTCTTTCCCGGCGCTAATGTCGCAATGGGCATCCGCATGATGAAAGACATGACGTTTGACTGTCGGCCCGCAGTGCAAGATCTCGGCTGGCAGCCGCGAGACTTTCATCCGGCGTTCGATTCGGTATCGCCTCAGCAGAACGGCCAAGTAGCACGACACCCGTGAACGTCAGAGGCGCGGTCAAAGCATCGCAATTGATTCAAGTTCGAACGACTTGGTCAACCCCAACTCCGTGCCCTCGCAGAGTCGCCCAAAGCAGCTTTAGATCACCTAAAAAGCTTTGCGTGCGAACATAATGTGCGTCTATCTCCGCCAAGCGGTTCGGATTCGACATATCGATGCCCTTGACTTGCGCCAAGCCGGTGATGCCTGGGCGCACCTTGAGCACACCGAGCCTGCGCCGTTCTTGCACCAGTTCGACTTGGGATGGCAGGCACGGTCTAGGGCCGACTAAGCTCATATCTCCCGCCAGGACATTGAAAAGCTGTGGCAACTCATCAACCTTGAAGCGGCGAAGATAGGCGCCGAGCGTTGTGACCGCTGAGGCTGAGACCTGATGCGTCGGAATATCGCCAGTCCCGAAGAACATTGTTCGAAACTTGAAACAGACGAATTCGCAACCGTTCCTTCCGACACGATTTTGCCTGAAAATCGCCGGCCCAGCGCTTTCGAACCGGATAGCTGTCGCGACAATCAAAAGAACCGGCCAGAGAAACAACAAAAGAAGCGCGCAAATCATCACGTCAACCACGCGCTTCATTTGGAATGTCCCCGCCGGAGAGACATCGTTGCTTTCATCATCCTGCGTAGGCCTTCTCTCGTATCGACTTTGGGTAACCAGCCTACTTCTTGAAGATCAGCGGAACTAGCAACGAGGTCTCTCCCGATTCGGTCCCAAAGTGACTTGTGGCCAACTGCAACGATCAAAGCTCTAACCGCTGCTGGTGGGAACGGAATGAGATAAGGAGGGCGACCAGTCGCCGCACGCAGCGTCGAAAGCATTTCCGCCAAGGAAATGGGCTCCGGATCGGAGACGATGAAAGTACGATTGATGGTTCCTGGGTTCGCAAGGCAGACGATTACCGCTTCGATCAGATTCTCAATCGAGAGCAACGATCGTCGATTCTGAAACGCGCCGAAGGGAAGTGGCACGGGCAACGCTGCGATCCGCATGATTGTAGCAATATTGGCCTTGGCTCCCGGACCGTAAACGATGACCGGCCGCAAGATTGTAAAGGGCGCGCTAAGACGTCGAATTTCCTCTTCGGCGGCGAGCTTTGCTCGATCATACGCCGTGACGGGCTTAGGTACATCCCTCTCCGTTACGACGTGATCGCATGCCGACCCCGCCTGAGCGCCGATCGAGGACATGAAGATCAATCGCTTGACCCCCTGTGCTTCGCACTCGCGCACAAGCTTTACCGTTGCTGCTCGGTTTGCTCGCGCGTATTGACCACTATCGATGTGGCTACGATGCGCGATGGCGGCAAGATGAACAACAATATCCATGTGGCTTACGAGGGGCGCCCAATCAACCTCGCCCTCAAGGTCCGGCAATGCGACCCACTCCACGCCGGGCAAATCCGCCAAAGCCGTACGGGCGCGAGACGCTGCCCTAACCCAATGGCCGGCACTTGCGAGTGCAGTAACCAACGCCCTCCCAATAAATCCGGAAGAGCCTGTCACCAATATGCGCAACGACATTCCGTCACTCGTCTGCCGCCGGAACGGTTAGGGATCTAGCTGGGCTCTTCCTCTTGATAGAGGCGACTTACAGCGCTGAAGCCGGTCCATTACCGGTAAAATCTGGATCACAAGCCAGCACAAAGCGGATCCTCACTTCAGTCTATAATTCAGAAGCAACGGCCCCGAATAAGCGTCCTGGCTTGGATTACCAAGGTAGTGCCTACCGCAAACACCGATTGTTCGCAAGCGGTTCCGTCCCTCCTTGGGGGCCCGACAGACCTTTCCTAAGTCCTGATCCGAGGTCTCTCGTTTCGGTTAGCTGTCCGAGCGCTAGAACTCAAGGGCAATTGTCAGCGGTGATCCTAACATGTCGTTCGACAACGGATGTCTCGACTAGCGAGCCCAACTCCTACAGCGTATAAGAATGGACATCCCCCGACATTTTCGTAGGTCTAAGTTAACTCTAGTCGATTGATCCGGATCATGGAATTTGGCTTCACGCCGCATGAGAAAGTATCGCGACTGTTTGCGGCAGCGACGGTCACGCTCATCGTACTACATCTCGCACTTTGTGGCGCTCTCTGGATGGCGCCTCAGACATCGTTGTTAATTGCTCCTAGCGAGATTCGATCAGATACAGGAAACGCCTATTACGTCGTTGTCCAGTTTGGCCGAAGCGGCGTGTATCACTTGCCAACTGACTCTCCCCAAACGCCGTCGGCGTCGAATCTCACCATCTTCGAGAACGGCCACGCTCTTGGACCGCCACATTCGGCGCACATTGATATAAGGGAAAAGGGCGCCGGCAGGTTTTCGCACTGGGGAAATGGAGTATTCTTCTCAACAACTGACGGAAGCGATCCACGCAGCAACGGACGAGCTTATTCGATCCAGGCGGCGGCTGAACTACAGCCAACCCTTAAAGTTCAGCTGATCATCTCGCTTCTGTTAGCCGATCTAACGTATCTCTTCTTTTACGAGGATTTTCTCAGCCTCATCAGAAAGTGGGGTCGCGCCTCCTCAGTGGCGCTTGCCGTTCTTGTAGTCCTCCTTGCAGCGGCCTCGGCATCTGGCCTATTTGGCACCATCGTGGTCGCGAAGAATGGCCCGCCAAAAGATACAGCTTTAGTCGTTCAAATCCTGCAGCACGCATTCCTTGGTTGCGTAACCTCCATTGGCATCTGGGCAGCGGGTGCTGGTGTTTTGCGTCTCGTACTCGGAAACCGGTTTAGCGGCTTACCTGATATCTTGATCCCCGCCTTTCCCATCTCTCTCATATTACTCGCGGCGCTTGTCGCACTCGCTCTCGTAGCACCATGGGGCCGATCAATCGCTGTTATCATCTGGCTCGCTTGCCTCCTGCCGCTCTGCAGCTGGCGCCCTCCGCGCCGTCAAGTCATCGCCGCGTTGAAGGCAACGCTCGCAATTCTTCCTTTCGCTATCGCCTTCGGAGCCTGGTTAGCTCTTCTGTGGCATGGGCCGACAGACACTCTGTCAGCGGCGCCCTCAGGCGATCTTAGCTTCTATGCCGGCAATATATGGTCCTTCGCAAACCAAGCCTACCCAAACTTGGATCTGGGATATGCGAATGGCGAGGCCCGCGCTTACTTCAATAATCTCTATCCTGCACTAGGCGCAACACTCCTCTACCTTCCCAACTTCGATCCTTTCTTGTTCTTGCTGGCGGGTGGGGGCACATCCTACGTGCTGCTGACTGCGTTGACGCTTCATCTCTATGCGACCGATCGGATCGCTCGCTTTATTGGATCGCTTGATCTTGTGCTTTTGACATTGTCCATCGTCGTAGCTGCCCGATATCCATACTGGGTTGCGGAAAGTATTCCGATGGTTTTTGTTCCGGGGTTGACCATTTCGGTATGGTGGATGGCCCAACGGAATCACAAGGCGATTCTGTGGACTTTGGCAGCGATGACTGCGGGCCTAGTAGGATCCCTTCTCTCTAAGGTCGTGACCGCCGCTGTCCTCGTCCCATTGGGCTCTACTGGAGCCTGGTCTCGTCTCCCGAGTCTTGCGCGAGGCGCCAAGCTCGCGGTTCTTATGATCACCGGTGCGTTTTCAATCTACAGCGCAATCATGCTGTTTCGCTTTCTACCGATGTTCATCGCAATCGCCAATCCGGGTCCCGAAAGCTATCTCACGCCAAACTGGTACTATATCGGGCGAGATGCGGGAGCCACATTGATGGGGGCAACGGTCTGGATGTTTGCAGACGTGTCCACTGCATTGGTGCTTTCCTTCGGAGTGGCCACCTTTTTGGTCTTTCCGTTTCTTTTCCAGGCGAATTTTGTTTGCGTTTCGATATTGCTCGGACTGTTGTTGATATCGGCCGGAAAATTGTCGATTTTCACTAGAACGCTAGCCTTCACGTCGTTTGTGCTATGCCTGCCTGCACTCATCTGGGGAGATCCAGCAGGTGCCTCTAGCGGAGTCATTTGGATTATTTGCCTAGGCGGAGCTACCCTCACCGCTCTGCTTGGCAGACCTGTCGACAACGTCGCCACTGCCCCCCAAACGTCCCTGGGGACGATTGGTTCGATTTCCGCAGCGACATTGGCCGTGATCGTCTGGGGGCTTCTTGGCGTTGCTCGCGGATCGATCATTGCCGACTCCGGATGGCACTTCGTTCAAAGCACTCCACTAACACCGGCCTTGAAGGAAATCTGGACGGCGGTGCGAGAACGTACGCCGCTGGATGCCCTGATCTTCACCGACCAGGTCGACGAGAGCTCGAATATCCTCGGCGGCTGGAATACCTACGCCTATTCGGGACAACGCCAAGTCTATCTGTCATCCTATTACACGAGTGCGGACTTGAGGCCGAACAAGCTAAAGCTCGAACAAGTGCTTACAGTCAACAAAGCGGTACTTGAAGGCATGCGTCCGCCGCAAAGCGTGCCAACGCGTCGCAAATATGGATCCTTTTATGGCGTGGTTTCAGCAAGCAAAGACGCTCCCTCAGATTGGCGGCTGATCTTCAAGAATAACCAATACGCGCTGTACGATATCGCCGGACAATCCAGTGGCCTTCGAAAGGTGTCGCCGACGACGCCTTGAGATTTTCGGGATTGGGCCTACTCCTTGTGACTGTACAGCGGCACACGATAGAAATAGTTATGAAACCGCGATGAACGCGGTAGGTATCATGGAAAGGCTGATTACGAGATGCGCGTTTTGGTCACGGGCAACGCAGGCTTCATCGGATTTCATGTCGCAAGCCAATTGCTAAGCCGAGGCGACGCTGTCGTGGGCGCCGACGTCGTAAACGACTACTATTCGACTGAAATTAAGGAAGCTCGTCTTGCACTCCTTAAGCAAGGCGCCACGCAAAGCGGGAGCGAATATCGCTTCCATCGAGTGAATTTAGCCGACCCCGCCGCAGTCAGCGCTTGCTTCGCGGATGGACCCTTTGACCGAGTCATTCACCTCGCAGCCCAGGCCGGCGTTCGTTACAGCTTGGAAAAGCCAGCCGCTTACGTGGAGAGCAATCTAGTTGCTTTCGCCAACATCTTAGAGGCTTGCCGGCACTCCAATGTAGGGCATCTAACGTATGCAAGCACGAGCAGCGTCTACGGCGCTAATACTCTAATGCCGTTCAGCGAAAGACAGGGCGTCGATCATCCCCTGCAGTTTTACGCAGCGACCAAGCGCGCCAACGAACTGATGGCACATAGTTATAGTCATCTGTTCAGACTTCCTACGAGTGGGTTGCGCTTCTTTACTGTATATGGTCCGTGGGGCCGCCCGGACATGGCCCTGTTCCTATTCACCAAGAACATTCTCGCAGGAAAGCCTATCCAATTATTCAATAATGGCGCACACCTTCGCGACTTCACTTATGTGGACGACATCGTTGAGGGCGTAATCCGAGTAAGCGACGACATAGCCACTCCGAATCCAGGCTGGAATAGCGACCGCCCCGATCCGTCGACAAGCAGCGCGCCATTCCGTTTACTCAACATCGGAAACAATGCGCCAGTTCAACTCACAGAGTATGTTGACGCGATAGAAGCGGCCTTAGGCAAGAAAGCTATTAGGGAGCTACTTCCGTTGCAGCCTGGCGACGTGCCGAATACCTACGCTGATGTACGCGCACTCGTACATGCGGTCGACTATCGTCCCAACACCCCCGTTCGGCTCGGAGTTTCGCATTTCGTGAAATGGTATCGGCAGTACTTCGAAATATAAGTGGGAGCTTGTGACCTGCTCCCCTGTTTGCCCTCGTTTATAAGGAGAGTCTGTTCTGGGTTTGGCCCCTGTTGGGGCGGGTTGCGAACTCGGTCGGTGTGAGCCCGTTGAGGCTCGTGTGCGGTCGGTTGGTGTTGTAGTCGATCCTCCATTCCTCGATGATCTGGCGCGCCTCGTTGAGATTGGCGAACAGGTGCTCGTTCAAGCACTCATCGCGCAGCCGGCCGTTGAAGCTTTCGACAAAGCCGTTCTGCATCGGCTTGCCGGGCGCGATGTAGTGCCACTCGATCCCAAGCTCCTCCTGCCAGGCCAGGATCGCATTCGAGGTGAACTCGGTGCCGTTGTCGCTGACGATCATGCGCGGGCAGCCTCGGCTTTCGATGATCTGGCCAAGTTCACGGACCACGCGTAGCGCGGTGAGCGAGGTGTCGACGACCAGGCCAAGGCATTCCCGGGTGAAGTCGTCGACCAAGGTCAGGACACGGAAGCGCCGGCCGCTGGAGAGCGTGTCCATCACGAAGTCGAGCGACCAGCGCAGGTTCTGATCTTGCGGGATCGCCATCGGCGCCCGGGTGCCCAGTGCCCGTTTGCGGCCACCGCGCTTGCGCACGCTCAGCCGTTCCTCCTTGTAGAGCCGGTAAAGTTTCTTCCGATTGATCCGGACCCCTTGCCGAGCCAATAGCAGCCCCAGACGCCGATAGCCGAACCGGCGTCTTTGCGAAGCCAATTCCTTCAACCGGGTACGCAACGCGCCATCGTCCGGCCGGGTCGAGGCATAGCGATAGGTCTTCGGCTGCAGGCCAACAGACCGTGGCGGTTCTCCATCAGCCCGTGCCCAATGAAGCACAGCTTCGTCTCCTTGCCTTTGCCCTTGCGGTACAGCCTGGCATCCGGATCGGTGGTCGAAGCATGGGTGTCATTGGAGCGCTTCTGGCCATGGAAGTCCGCATCGGCATTGCGGCCGCCGCCTTGGCTCGGCGGCTCGCCAGAGCCATTCTTCGGCTTGACGCTCTTCATCGAGGCCCAGGCCTCGATCAGGGTGCCATCGACCGAGAAGTGATCACTCGATAGAAGTCTCTTTACCCTGGGCTGCGCCAGCATCGCCGCCAGGAACTTGGCCGCGATGTCGCTTTCCAGCAGCCGGTCGCAGGTTCTTTGAGAACACCGAATGGTCCCAGGCTGCATCGTCGACGCCGATCCCGACGAACCAGCGAAACAGCAAATCATATTCCAGCCGCTCCATCGGAAGCCGCTCCGAACGGAGCGAATAAAACGCCTGTAACAGCATCGCCCGCAGCAGCTTCTCCGGAGGGATCGACGGCCGCCCGATCGGCGAATAGAGCGCGGCAAACTCGCGCTCCAGCTCTGACAACGCCTCGTTCACCATCGTCCGGATCACTCGCAGCGGATGATCTCGCCGCACCCGCGCCTCCAGATCGACGTAGCTGAACAGCTCGCCCGTTCGATTGTCCTCGCCGCGCACGCATCATCTCCCGAATCCTGTCGGAGACAATGAATCACGGTCACCGGTCCGCGGCGAGCGCCCTTTCATCAGCCTGCTAGAGCAACCTCCGCTTCGGCTGTCGCGTTGAGCGCGTTGCCTCACCGCTCAATTACAACGGGGGGAGCATATTCAGTGCCAGGACGTGCGGCATTTTTGACGCACGTCAGCCCAGATGCACCGATCGCATAACGAACTCGTCGACCTAGACTGACACGTTAATTTCTTTCGGCACCATCAGGAGCACCTGACGGGTCACCCTGAGCCCGATCTTCGCCAGCATTTCCGGTGAGAAGTTCATAGGGCTCGTTCTTCCTGAGACGCTGCAAAGCCCTTAGAGAGACGGTCACTTGTGACATGATACAATCGTTGATCAATCGACAAACACTACGGTCTTGCGGCCGTTAAGGATAACGCGGTCGGCCAAATGGTAGCGGATTGCGCGCGCCAGGACGCGGCGCTCGATGTCGCGGCCCTTGCGGACGAGATCTTCCGGTGTGTCGCGGTGGCTGATGCGCTCGACGTCCTGGTCGATGATCGGCCCCTCGTCGAGATCGCTGGTGACGTAATGCGCAGTGGCGCCGATCAGCTTGACACCGCGCTCATGCGCCTGATGGTAGGGCTTGGCGCCCTTGAAGCCCGGCAGGAACGAGTGATGGATGTTGATGCAACGGCCGGACAGCCGCGCCGACATCTCGTCCGACAGGATCTGCATGTAGCGCGCCAGCACCACGAGATCGGTCTGGGTGTCCTGCGCTAGCTTCCACACCGCGTCCTCCTGCTGGCGCTTAGTCTCCCGCGTCACCGGCAAATAGTGGAACGGGATGTCGCCGAAATCGAGCGAGCCATAGGTCTCGCGCGGGTGGTTGGAGACGATCGCGGTCGGGATCATCTCGAGCTCGCCGGTACGCCAGCGATAGAGAATGTCGACGAGGCAGTGATCGGACTTGGACACCAGCAGCATCACGCGGCGGTGACTGGCACGGTCCCGCATCTGCCATTCCATGGCGAAACGTTCGGCAATCGCGGCAAAGCCGGTCTGCAGCGCCGAGAGACCGACCGCGAGGTCGGCCGCGGTGAACACCACGCGCATGAAGAACTTGCCCGTCTCCATATCGTCGAACTGCTGGGCGTCCAGGATATTCTGCCCGTTATGGGCCAGAAAGGTCGACACCGCGGAGACGATTCCCGGGCGATCGGGACAGGACAGGGTCAGAACGAATTGATGGTCGGGCATACCAATTAACCAGAAGTTGAGCAGGAGCGCGGAGCGACGATTTTCGGCCCTCGTCTAACACCGCGCACCCCTTGCGCCAATCCCGCGGCAGGGTTCAAATCGAACAAATGACGGCAATGTTTGTTGAAGCACCATCATGGCTGACCGGCTGAACGGCTACCGCATCCTAATCCTAGAGACGCGCGAGGAGGCCCAATTTTCCCGCCTGCTCACCGAGCAGGGCGCCGACGTGCTGCAATGCCCGATGTTCACCATCCATGACGCGCCCGACCCGGCGCCGATCGAGGCCTGGATCCGCCGCGCCATCGAACGGCCGCTCGACGACCTCGTGCTGATGACCGGCGAAGGCCTGCGCCGGCTGATAACGGTGGTACGCCGGATCGGGGTCGGGGCGGAGTTCGTCGGCAGCCTCGCCACGACACGCAAATTCGCCCGCGGGCCGAAGCCCGGGCGGGCCCTGCGCGAGATCGGGCTGGAGCCCCAGATGACGACGGAAAAGCCGACGTCGGAAGGCGTCATCGAGATGCTGGCAAAGCTCGACCTGAACGACCGCCGCCTTGGCCTGCAGCTTTATCCGGACAAGGACCACGCCGCGCTGATCGGCGCGATCAAGGCGCAGGGCGCCGACGTCGATACCGTGCTGCCCTACGTTTACGATGCGCGCGCCGCCGATGCCAACATCGTCACCGCGATCGGCGAGCTGGCGCAGGGCCGCATCGATGCGATCGCGCTGACGAGTTCGGGCCAGGTTCGCCGCCTGATGGACGTGGCGCAGGCGCACAATTGTGAAGCACAGTTGCGCGATGGACTGAAGCACACGCCGATCGCCTCCGTCGGCCCCGTCGTGTCCGACGAGTTGAAGGCCTACGGCCTCGGCACGGATATCTATCCGGCGAACGATGCGTTCTTCATGAAGCCGCTGATCTCGGCGATGGCCGCGGCGCTGGCAAAGAATCCGCCGCGGACACTGGCGAAGTGATCAGCTCGGCGCCCTACTCCGCCGCCTGCTTCGTCTCGCTGAGATAGGCCTGATATGCGAGCCTGATGCCGTCATCGAGCGAGGTGGTGGCGCGCCAGCCGAGCCTGGCGAGGCGGCTGATGTCGAGCAGCTTGCGCGGCGTGCCGTCCGGGCGCGTCGGGTCAAAGCTGATCTCACCGCGATAGCCGACGATAGCCGCGACCACGCGGGCGAATTCGGCGATGGTGATGTCCTCGCCGGTGCCGATATTGACCAGCTCGGGCGAGGAATAGGTCTTCATCAGGTGGATGCAGGCGTCGGCGAGATCATCGACGTAGAGGAACTCGCGGCGCGGCATCCCAGTGCCCCACACCACGACGCTGCTCGCCCCCGACAGCTTGGCCTCATGGAAGCGGCGGATCAGCGCCGCGACGACGTGGCTGTATTCGGGATGATAATTGTCGCCGGGGCCGTAGAGATTGGTCGGCATCACGCTGATGAAATCGGAGCCGTATTGGCTGCGATAGGCCTCCGCCATCTTGACGCCGGCGATCTTGGCAATCGCATAGGGCTCGTTGGTCTGCTCCAGCGCGCCGGTCAGCATCGAATCTTCGCGCAGAGGCTGTGGGGCCAACCGCGGATAGATGCACGACGAGCCGAAGAACATCAGCTTCTCGCAGCCATTGGCATGGGCCGCCTGGATCACGTTGGTCGAGATCGCCAGATTGTCATGGAGGAACTCGGCCCGCAGCGTGTTGTTGGCGACGATGCCGCCGACCTTGGCCGCAGCAAGGAACACCGCCTGCGGCCGCTTCGCCGCAAACCACGCATTCACCGCAGCCTGATTGCGCAGATCGACCTCGCTGCGCGGCACTGTCAGCAGTTCGCTCCCCTCGCGCGCCAGCCGGCGCATCAGCGCCGAGCCGACCATGCCGCGATGGCCGGCGACGAAGACCCTCTTGCCCTTCAGTTCAAACGGAGTGCTTGCCATTGGCGGCGTCCTGTCTGGCATCGGCGAGATCGCTGGCGACCATCTCCTTCACCAGCTGCGCAAAGGGTGTCTTGGGCTTCCAGCCGAGCTTGGCGCGCGCCTTGCTGGCGTCGCCGATCAGGAGATCGACCTCGGTCGGGCGGAAATAGGTCGGATCGATGCGCACCACGGTCTTGCTGGACGCCTTGTCGATGCCGGCTTCCTCGACGCCCTTGCCGCGCCATTCGATCGTGCGTCCGACCTCGGCGAACGCCCGCTCGATGAATTCGCGCACCGAATGCGTCTCGCCGGTGGCCAGCACGAAGTCGTCGGGCGCATCTGCCTGCAGGATCATGTGCATGCCCTCGACATAGTCACGCGCATGGCCCCAGTCACGCTTGGCCTCGAGATTGCCCAGATAGATCGTCTCTTCCAGGCCGACCTCGATGCGGGCAACACCGCGCGTGATCTTGCGCGTCACGAAGGTTTCGCCGCGGATCGGGCTCTCGTGGTTGAACAGGATGCCGTTGCTGGCGAATATACCGTAGGCCTCGCGATAGTTCACCGTGATCCAATAGCCGTAGAGCTTCGCCACGCCGTAAGGCGAGCGCGGATAGAACGGCGTGCTCTCCCTTTGCGGCACTTCCTGCACCAGACCGTAAAGTTCCGAAGTCGAGGCCTGGTAGAACCGCGTCTCCTTCTCCATGCCGAGGATCCGGATTGCCTCCAAAACGCGCAGCACGCCGATCGCGTCGGCGTTGGCGGTGTATTCCGGGCTCTCGAAGCTGACCGCGACATGGCTCTGTGCGGCCAGATTGTAGACCTCGGTCGGCCGGATTTGCTGCATCAGCCGGATCAGATTGGTGGAATCCGTCATGTCGCCGTAATGCATCAGGAACGGGACGTTGCCGACATGCGGGTCCTGGTAGAGGTGATCTACACGCGCGGTGTTGAACGAGGACGACCGGCGCTTGATCCCATGCACGGCATAACCGAGGCCGAGCAGATATTCGGCGAGATATGCGCCGTCCTGCCCGGTGACACCGGTGATCAGCGCAACGCGCCGCTTCGAATCCTGAACTGCCATGTCTTCTCCAGAGCGGGAAACCCGCGCGGTCCTAATCGGCTCGGTCTGTAGCATCCGACCCGAACCAAGTCTAATGCCATAATCTTTTGAAATCAGCCATTTAGGAGCACTACGGATGATCCGCCCACCCCCACTCATTCTCATTCACCATAGTGGCGCAGCCGCTCCAGGTCGATGATGGTCACCCCGCCATATTCGAGCCGGAGCAACCCTTCCCGTTCCAGCCGCTTCAGGCACTGATTGGCGTTCTGCCGGGAGATTCCGGACAGTGCGCCGATCTCCTCCTGGGTGATTTCCAGATGCAGCGTGAGTTCGGGATAGAGGATCGGATTGAACAGCGAAGCAATCGAGCGGGCAAGCCGCTCCGTCGCGTCCAGCGTGCGGCCGTATTCCAGCAGCGCGATGAACTGGCCGAGCCGCTCGTTGAGCTGCCCAACCAGGAAGCGGTTGAAGCCGACGCTGTTCTCGAACAGCCAGACGAAGGTCCGGCGATCCATCATCGCCAGGCGCGTATCGCGCAACGCGACCACGTCGTAGCGCCGCAGCTCGTTCTTGAGCACGGTGCCTTCGCCGAACCAGGCGCCGGCAGTGAGGCCGGCGAAGCTCGCCGCCTTGCCGCGGCGGGACACGATGCCCATGCGGGCCAGCCCGCTGACGATGCCGGTCCAGTACTGGAAGTTATCGCCGCGCATGAAGATGAATTCGTTGGCGCGATAGGATTTCTCGGCGATGCCGGCGCGGGCGACGTCGATTTCCTGCTCGGTCAATTCGCGCGACCAGGCCGCGATGCGCCTCAGGTAATCAGCAGCAATCATTCGAGCGACGGCGTCCCACCCCAGGCTTATTGCACCGCAACAACATCGGTTCGGCTGAAAGTCCGAAGGCGAGGAATGCCAACGAAAATTTCCTGGCCAAATGTCGGGCACATGACAATCCAACCTATCGCTTTCCCGTATTGAGAGCCACCTCGCGTAACGCCGCGCGCCCAATCGAGTGGATCGCCGCGGAGGTTGGCGCGAGGCTGGGTCAGGTGGGTGCGGCGTTACCGCACATGACGCGGGTGATCGAGAGGAGCGAAGCTCCCGAACGCCCGGCATCATGAGCCGGATGGTCTCCCCACAGCGGCCCATGTAAGATCGATTGTGCTTTCGAGCGAGAGATAAGAGCGCGCCAAGCGCCGTATCTGGAGGGAACAGGGTGGCCTACAGTCTGGAGGTGCGCGAGGTCTCGTTGCGCTTTGGCGGCGTCCGCGCGCTGACCGAAGTAAGCTTCGGCGTCAACGAGGGCGAGCTGTTCTCCATCATCGGCCCGAACGGCGCCGGCAAGACCTCGATCGTCAACTGCATCTCCGGCCGCTACAAGCCGACCGAAGGCCAGCTGTTCTATCGCGGCCGCGACATCACCGGCCTCAATCCGAATGCGCGTCCTGCGCTCGGCATCGGCCGCACCTTCCAGAATCTCGCGCTATTCCACCACATGAGCGTGCTCG
Source organism: Bradyrhizobium macuxiense (assembly GCF_001542415.1). Taxonomy (GTDB): domain Bacteria; phylum Pseudomonadota; class Alphaproteobacteria; order Rhizobiales; family Xanthobacteraceae; genus Bradyrhizobium; species Bradyrhizobium macuxiense. The sequence continues at coordinate 23,218 of NZ_LNCU01000030.1, read as the reverse complement.
ACAACATCATGGTCGGCCGCCACCACCTCCTGAAGAACAATTTCATCACGGGATCGCTGTACTGGCTGACCGGCGCGCGCCGCGAGGAGCTCAAGCATCGCCGCAAGGTCGAGGAGATCATCGACTTCCTCGACCTGCAATCGGTGCGCAAGGCGACTGCCGGCACCCTGTCCTACGGCCTGCGCAAGCGCGTGGAGCTTGCCCGCGCGATGGCGCTGGAGCCGCAGCTGATCCTGCTCGACGAACCGATGGCCGGCATGAACTTCGAAGAGAAGGAAGACATGGCGCGCTACATCGTCGATCTCAACGAAGAGTTCGGCATGACGGTGATGATGATCGAGCACGACATGGGCGTCGTGATGGACATCTCCCACCGCGTGATGGTGCTGGATTTCGGCCGCAAGATCGCCGAGGGCGATCCGGCGACCGTGCTCGCCGATCCCCACGTCAAGCGCGCCTATCTCGGCGAAGAGGACGAGGTGCTGGTCGATCCCGACGACAAGCCGGCGGTGCGGGAGAGCGCCGCATGATGGACTATGCCGGACGCGCCGCACAGGCCAACACCTTTCCCAAGATGCTGCGCCTCAACGCCAGGGAGCATGGCAACGAGATTGCGCTCCGCGAAAAGGATTTCGGGCTGTGGCGCGAATTCACTTGGAACGACTACCAGACGCGGACCCATGACTTCGCCCTCGGCATGGTCGCGCTCGGCATCGGCCGCGGCGACGTGATCGGCATCATCGGCGACAACCGACCGGACTGGGTTGCCGCCGAGATCGCCAGCCATGCGATCGGCGCGATGAGCCTTGGTCTCTATCGCGACGTCCTGGATGAGGAGGCCGCCTATCTCCTGAATTACGGTGAGGCCAGACTCGTCTTCGCCGAGGACGAGGAGCAGATCGACAAGCTGCTCGGCCTCGCCGACCGCGTCCCCCATCTCAAGCACATCGTCTATTCCGATCCGCGCGGCATGCGGAAATACGACGACCCGCGCCTGATGGAGGCGGACAAGCTCGTCGCGATGGGGCGCGAGCGTGCAGCGCGCGAGCCCGGGCTCTACGACAAGCTGGTCGACGCCACGAAGGGCGAAGACGTCGCGATCCTCTGTACGACCTCGGGCACCACCGCCAACCCGAAGCTTGCGATGCTTGCGGCTGGCCGCGTGCTGCGGCACTGCGCGACCTATCTCGCCTTCGACCCCAAGGGGCCGGACGACGAATATGTGTCGGTGCTGCCGCTGCCCTGGATCATGGAACAGGTCTACGCCCTCGGCAAAGGACTGCTCTGCCGGATGAAGGTCAACTTCGTCGAAGAGCCCGACACCATGATGAACGATTTCCGCGAGATCGCGCCGACCTTCGTGCTGTTCGCGCCGCGCGTGTGGGAATCGATCGCCGCCGACGTCCGCGCCGGCGTGATGGACGCCTCCCCGCTCAAGCAGAAGCTCTATGACCTCGGAATGAAGACCGGGCTTGCGGCGCTCGCCGAAGGCAAGCATTCGATGTTCGCCGACAAGGTCTTGTTCCGTGCGCTGCGCGACCGGCTCGGGTTCACACGGCTGCGCTCGGCGGCGACCGGAGGTGCTGCGCTCGGGCCTGATACCTTCAAATTCTTCCGGGCGATGGGCGTGCCGCTGCGCACGCTCTACGGCCAGACCGAGCTGCTCGGCGCCTACACGCTGCACCCCGAGCACAAGATCGATCCCGATACGACCGGCATCCCGATGGCCGACGATGTCGAGATCCGGATCGACAACCCCGACGTCAACGGCGTCGGCGAGATCGTGGTGCGCCATCCCAACATGTTCCTCGGCTACTACAAGAATCCCGAAGCGTCGGTGGCCGACATCAAGGATGGCTGGATGTACTCTGGCGACGCCGGCTACTACAACGGCCACAAGCAGCTCGTCGTGATCGACCGCATCAAGGATCTCGCCGAGACCTCGCGGGGCGAACGCTTCTCGCCGCAATATATCGAGAACAAGCTGAAGTTCTCGCCCTATGTCGCTGAAGCCGTCGTGCTCGGCTCAGGCCGCGATGCACTCGCCGCGATGATCTGCATCCGCTACTCGATCATCTCGAAATGGGCGGAGAAGAACCGGATCTCGTTCACGACTTACACCGACCTGTCCTCGCGCCCCGAGGTCTATGCGCTGCTTCGGAAGGAAGTCGAGACCGTCAACACCACGCTGCCGCCGGCGCAACGCATCTCGCGCTTCCTGCTGCTCTACAAGGAGCTCGACGCCGACGACGGCGAGCTGACCCGCACGAGAAAGGTCCGCCGCGGCGTCATCAACGAGAAATACGCCGACATCATCGAGGCGATCTATTGCGGCAAAGCGAGCATCCCCGTCGACACCGTGATCCGCTTCCAGGACGGCACGACACAGCGAGTGCGGACTACGTTGCAGGTGGTCGATCTCGGCCGCGCCGCGACCGCGGAGGCGGTGGAATGAGGGCACCGCTAGAACAGAGCTCGCTGCGCATTACTGCGCCCTCTCCACTTGTGGGAGAGGGCAGCTCCGACGATCGACGAGAGCTCGCTTGGATGAGGGGTCCTCTCTCCACGATCTCGATGCGGAAACAACCCCTCACCCGGCTTCGCGGAGTTTATCATCGGGCGGCGCTTCGCGCCGACCCGGTGGCGAAGCCACCCTCTCCCACAAGGGGAGAGGGTGCAGCCGCCGTTCGGAGCGACCGCACCCCATGAACACCCAGTTCCTAATCCAGCTCGTCGTCAACGGCCTCGTGGTCGGTACGCTCTATGGCGTGGTCGCGATGTCGTTTGTGCTGATCTACAAGGCGACGCAGGTCGTGAACTTCGCGCAGGGCGAACTGCTGCTGGTCGGCGCCTGGGTGTGCTGGGCCCTGCTGACCAAATACCAGCTGCCGTTCTGGATCGGCATGCCCATCACGCTGGTGTTCATGTTCGTCTTCGGCATCGCGATCCAGGTGGTGATCCTGCGTCCGATGATCGGCGAGCCGATCATCTCCGTCATCATGGTGACGATCGGCCTGTCGACGGTGTTCCAGGCCGCTCTGAAGTGGATCTTCGGCGTCAACCCGCAGCCGTTCCCGCGCGTATTCGAGAGCCAGTCTGTCAGCCTGTTCGGACTGCAGATCCAGACCGTCTATGTCATGAGCCTCGTGGTATCGCTCGCGATGATGGTCGGCATGGCCTGGTTCTTCCGCGCCTCGAAATACGGCCTTGCGATGCGCGCCACCGCGTTCAACCAGCAGGTCGCGCAATCGCTCGGCATTTCCGTCAAGAGCGTGTTCGCCATGGCATGGGCGATCTCGGCCACGGTCTCGGCGGTCGCCGGCGTCGTGGTGGCGGTGGTCAACGGCGTGTCATCCGGCCTCTCCGCCTACGGCATCAAGGTGTTTCCGGCCGCGATCCTGGGCGGCCTTGACTCCGTCGGCGGCGCCGTGCTGGGCGGCATCATCATCGGGCTGCTGGAGAACGTCGCACAATATGTCGACAGCGAGTATCTGCACTGGGGCAATCTCTACGAAATCGCACCGTTCTACGTCCTGATCATCATCCTGATGATCAAGCCCTATGGCCTGTTCGGCACCAAGGACATCGAGCGGATCTGATCCATGGCAACGCGCACCCTCATTCCATCGGGCGACTTCCGCACCAGCTATGCGGCCGACACCACGATCTTCCCGACCGCAACCAGCCGCAACTTCGCGATCGCCGGTATCGTGCTGGCTTGCTTCGTCCCGATGGTGCTGACCAACTACTGGCTCTCCATCGCAATCCAGATCGGCATCTTCGCGATCGCCGCCCTCGGCCTCAACATCCTGGTCGGCTTCACCGGCCAGATCTCGATCGGGCACGCCGCGTTCTTCCTGCTCGGCGCCTTCACTTCGGCCTATATCTCCAACAATGCGCCGATCCCGGTGTTCTTCGCCATCCCCCTCGCCGGCGTAATCACGGCGCTGGTCGGCCTGATCTTCGGTGTGCCGGCGGCGCGGCTGAAGGGGCTCTATCTCGTCATCGCAACGCTCGCCGCGCAGTACATCCTGCTCGATTTCTTCTCGCGCGCGGAATGGTTTTCGGGCGGCTCGGTGCCGGCAAGCGCCAACCCGTTCTCGATCTTCGGCTACACGCTGCGCGGCGACCGGCAGTATTTCTATGTCGTGCTCGCCTATGTCGTGGTCAGCTACCTCCTCGTCACCAATCTGATGCGCACGCGCGACGGCCGCGCGCTGATCGCGATCCGCGACCACTATCTCTCCGCCGAGATCATGGGCATCAACCTCACCAAGTACCGCACGCTGTCGTTCGGGCTAGCCGCCTTCTTTGCCGGCATCGCGGGCGCGCTCTACGCGCATTACCAGCTCGTGGTCTCGCAGGAGGGTTTCGGCATCGAGCGCTCGGTGCTGTTCCTCGCCATGGTCATCATCGGCGGCACCGGCTCGGTGATGGGCACGCTGATGGGCACGGCCTTCGTGCTGCTGCTGCCGGAATCGATGGAATGGCTGAGCGCCTGGCTGAAGGGCGGCGCCATAGACAAGGCGCTGCAGCTCAACAACAACATCACCTTCCTGCGCGAGATCGCGATCGGCCTGATCATCATCGGCTTCCTGATGTTCGAGCCCGACGGGCTCGCGCATCGCTGGCGGCAGATCAAGACCTACTGGAAACTCTATCCGTTCTCGCACTGAGGCAGGAACGGACATTGCTCTCAAGATCGGTTCAATGAATAACAGGAGGAAGCGAAAAATGACGATTAGATCCCTTTTGAGCTCGGTTTCTCTCGCGCTGCTGATCGGCAGCGCCGCCGCCACCGCACAGGCCCAGATCGCGATCGGCCATCTGCAGGACCTCTCGGGCGGCACGTCCGACGTCGGCACGCCCTATGGGCAGGGCGTCGCCGACACCTTCGCCTGGGTCAACAAGAACGGCGGCGTCGGCGGCAAGCAGCTCAACGTCGACAGCAACGACTACGGCTACCAGGTGCCGCGCGCGATCGCGCTCTACAAGAAATGGTCAGCGCCGGACGGCAAGGTCGCGGCGATCATGGGCTGGGGCACGGCGGACACCGAGGCGCTCACCGGCTTCCTGGCGCAGGACAAGATTCCCGACATCTCCGGCTCCTATGCCGCCGCGCTGACGGACCCTGAGGGCACCAGCGGCAAGGCCAAGCCCGCGCCGTATAATTTCTTCTACGGTCCGAGCTATTCGGACTCGATGCGCGCGATGCTGACCTGGGCCGCCGAAGACTGGAAGGCCAAGGGCAAGCCCGGCAAGCCGAAATTCGTCCACATGGGCGCCAACCATCCCTATCCGAACGCGCCCAAGGCCGCCGGCGAAGCGCTTGCGACCGAGCTCGGCTTCGAGGTGCTGCCGCCGCTCGTCTTCGCGCTCACGCCCGGCGACTACTCGGCGCAGTGTCTGAGCCTGAAGAGCTCCGGCGCCAACTACGCCTATCTCGGCAATACGGCAGCGTCCAACATCTCCGTGCTGAAGGCCTGCAAGACCGCCGGCGTCGACGTCCAGTTCCTCGGCAACGTCTGGGGCATGGACGAGAATGCCGCCAAGACCGCGGGTGATGCCGCCGACGGCGTGATCTTCCCGCTGCGCACCGCGGTCAGCTGGGGCGGCAACGCGCCCGGCATGAAGACGGTGATGGAAATCTCAAAGATGTCCGACCCGTCCGGCAAGGTCTATCGCCCGGTGCACTACATCGCGGCGATATGCAGCGCTCTCTACCTGAAAGAGGCGCTCGACTGGGCCGCGAAGAACGGCGGGACCACCGGTGAAAACGTTGCCAAGGGCTTCTACCAGAAGAAGGACTGGGTACCGGCGGGCATGGAGGGCGTCTGCAATCCCTCGACCTGGACCGAGAAGGATCATCGCCCGACGACGACGGTCGATCTCTATCGCTCGAAGGTCTCGGGCGCGACCGATGGCGACATCAACGACCTGATGGCCAAGGGCACGATCAAGCTCGAGAAAGTGAAGACCGTCGAACTGCCGCGCAAGCCGGAATGGTTTGGATGGTGAGATCGTGAGGCTGCCACCAGTGCAGCCTCAACATAAGCCGTCATCCCCCGCGAAAGCGGGGGATCGAGTACGCTGCGCCCTCTCATTTGATCGCTGGCGCCCCTGGAATACTGGGTCACCCGCTCGAGTGCGCTGTTGCGCACGAAACGCGGGTGACGACAGTCGAAGGTGATCGAAACATGACTGAAACCGCAACAGCCGCCCGCGCCGCGCCGGCTGCCGTTCCGCCGCCACCGCTGCTCAGCGTGAACAATATCGAGGTCGTCTATGACGACGTCATCCTGGTGCTGCGCGGATTGAGCCTCGAAGTGCCGAAGGGCGCGATCGTGGCGTTGCTCGGCGCCAACGGCGCCGGCAAGTCGACCACGCTGAAGGCGATCTCCGGCCTGTTGAAGACCGAGGATGGCGAGGTCACCCGTGGCGAGATCCTGTTCGAGGGTCAGCGCATCAACGGCATCGATCCGGACAAGATCGTGCGGCGCGGCATATTCCAGGTGATGGAGGGCCGCCGCATCGTCGCCGATATGACGTCGCTGGAAAATTTGCGGCTCGGNNNCCCGCCGCGACAACGAGGTCGCGAGCGACATCGACATGGTCTTCAAATATTTCCCGCGGCTGAAGGAGCGCACCGGACTTGCCGGTTATCTCTCTGGCGGCGAGCAACAGATGCTCGCGATCGGCCGCGCGCTGATGGCGCGCCCCAAGATGATTCTGATGGACGAACCATCGATGGGATTGTCGCCGCTGCTCGTCAAGGAAGTGTTCGCGATCATCAAGGAGATCAACCGCGATCTCGGCGTGACCATCCTGCTCGTCGAGCAGAATGCGCGCGCGGCGCTTTCGGTCGCGAGCCATGGCTACATCATGGAACAGGGCAAGGTCGTGCTCGATGGCTCCGCCGACGAGTTGCGCGACAACGAGGACGTCAAGGAATTCTACCTCGGCGGCGCCGGCGACCAGCGCAAGAGCTTCAAGAACCTGAAGAGCTTCAAGCGGCGCAAGCGCTGGCTCTGAGCGCTTGCGGACGAAGTCGAGGACCGGTTCGCGTGACGAGGATGCGTCAAACCAGGAAGGCGGTTCTAGCCGAGCACCTGCTCGGCTTCGGTGACCGCGCAGAGCACATGATAAAACGACGACGCTGGAATCGTCGCGACCAGCGATGTGCCGTCGCGGTCGAACTGGTCGTACCAGCCGCCGGCCACGGGATGGCTGAGATAGTGCCGTTCGAGCAGCACGAGTGCCGCGCGCGCTTCGTCCGCCGCACCGGCCTCCCCCGACTCGGCCTGCGCGATCCACGCTTTTGCGAGCTCGCTCTGCGGCCACAGCCGTCGTGTGTGCCGGCGAATGTTGCCCTCGGCATCGCCCTCGTCGACCAGGCAGCCGGTGGCGGCGTCGCGATAGCGCAGCGCCGACGCCAGCAATTCGCCGCGCGGCCGCCCCGTCGGGCAGCCGGTAATGCGTTCGAATTCCTTCAGCAGCCAGACCCACTCCGCGAGGTGGCCGGGCTCGACGCTGACCGGCGGGATCTTCGACCAGTCGTCCTCGAAATATTCGCCGAGCACATGCGCCTGCTTGTCGTAGAGGTTGGCGACGAACAGCGCGAAGAACTCGCCGGCGCGGTTCTGGAACGACAGATCGTGGGTGGCATCGAAGCAGGCGATCATCGCCTCGAACAGGTGCATCTGCGGATTCTGCCGGCGCGGCATCGAGGACGACAGCCCTTCCTTGAAGCCGCCATGCGGCGAGCGCAGCTGCGTGTCGAGGAACGAAAGCAGCGCGTCGATCTCGGCACGAATCTGGGCGTCCTGGTCGAGGCCGTAGCAGGTTGCCAGCGCGAGCAGCACAAAGGCATGGCTATAGGTGTCGCGCAGCGGGTTCGCCACGCCGCCTTCGGGATTGAGACTGAAGACAAAGCCCGGCTGGCCATCCGGCGCCTTGGCCTTGGCCAGCATGTAGTCCAATCCCTTCAGCGCGATCGCGCGGCCCTCCGGGTACCAGCCCATCTGCGCCGCCTTGGCGTAGCAATAGATCTGGCGCGCCTGCACCAACAGGCGACGCGGGGCGGTGCGGTCGGCACTGCCGTCCTGATGCAACCGGTCGAAGAAACCGCCCGCGGCATCGTCCCAGCCCACGGTCGACCACAGCGGCAGCGCGTGATCGATCATCCGGCGCTTCAATCTTCCGACGACCTCGGCAGCCCCGTTCGCCGCAACGCTCTGTGCTTCACTCATCGTATTCCCTGCACCAGTCCCGATACCCGCGGTCGCCGTCTGATACCACGCGCAAGGCGGCACGTAACCTGCGCGAATCTTCCCAAGGACCTGCCATGACCGACCATTACGACGCCCTGGAAACGAGCGACCCGGCCGAACGCGAGGCCGCCCTGTTCGCCCGGCTGCCGGAAATCCTGCGCAGGGCGATGGCAGGGCCGGCCTATGCCAACCTGCTCCGGGGCAGCGATCCCGCGTCAATCACCAGCCGGGACGCTCTTGCGCGGCTGCCGGTGCTGCGCAAATCGGAACTCCCGGCGTTGCACAAGGCCGCCCCGCCCTTCGGCGGCTTCGTGGCCGACAAGCCCGGCGCGTTCGCCCGCCTGTTCACTTCACCCGGGCCGATCTTCGAGCCGGAAGGCCGTCAGGCCGATCCCTGGCGCGGCGCGCGGGCGCTGTTTGCGGCAGGGTTTCGCGAGGGCGACGTGGTGCTGAACACCTTCAGCTATCACCTCACGCCCGGCGGCTTCATCTTCGACTCGTCGGCGCGGGCGCTCGGCTGCGCGGTGATCCCGGCCGGTCCCGGCAACACCGAGCAACAATTCGAGTTGATCGAGGCCTATCGCCCGGTCGGCTATAGCGGCACACCGGACTTCCTGAAGATCCTGCTTGATGCCGCCGCGACCGCGGGCCGCGACGTGTCTTCGATCACGCGCGCGCTGGTCTCCGGTGCCGCGTTCCCGAAATCGCTGCAGGAGGAAATGAAGTCGCGCGGCATCGACGCCTATCAAGCCTTCGGTACCGCCGATCTCGGCATGATCGCGTTCGAGACCCCCTCGCGCGAGGGCATGACCATCAACGAGGATCTGATCCTGGAGATCGTCAAGCCCGGCACCGGCGATCCGGTCGCGCCGGGCGACGTCGGCGAGATCGTCGTCACCTCGCTCGATCCGCATCACCCCTGGATTCGTCTCGCCCTTGGCGACCTCACCGCGGCGCTGCCGGGCAAGAGCCCGTGCGGGCGCACCAATATGCGCATCAAGGGCTGGATGGGGCGCGCCGACCAGACCACCAAGGTCAAGGGCATGTTCGTCCGCCCCGAGCAGATCGCCGAGATCGGCAAGCGGCATCCCGAACTCAGGCGGCTGCGCCTCGTCGTCACGCGTGCGGGCGAGAGCGATGCGATGACGCTGAAGGCCGAATGCACTTCACAGCCCGAAGCCTTGCTGACCGAGGTTGCAGCAACGCTGCGTGCCGTCACCAAGCTCGGCGGCAATGTCGAGCTGGTCGGCGCGGGCTCGCTTCCCAATGACGGCAAGGTGATCGCGGACGAGCGATAGGCTTGGTGGTCTGCGGCAGAGCGTCAGGGCAAGAATGAGGCGACCTGTGCCGATCAACTCGGCGCAAGGGACACGTGCCCTGTCCGCCATTCGCCTTGATCTACGGGAATGCGGCAGAGTAACCTCCGCGCCTCTTGATCCGGGCAGGCATGACCGCACAGAAACGAATAGCCGAACTCGACGGATTGCGCGGCTGCGCGATCCTGCTGGTGACGATTTGGCACTCCGTGATGCTGATCGACCCGTCGCAAGGCGTGATCAATGATCTGATCTGGCGGCTTTCCATCTTCGGTCAATCCGGCGTTGACCTGTTCTTCGTTTTGTCGGGGTTCCTCATCGTCGGCATTCTCTACGATCACAACATCCGTCGCGCGCTCCGTATCCTGCCGCCTTACCTCATCCTGATCAGCATCTTCTACGTGCTGACGAGGCTCCGCGGCACGAACTACTATTTCGGCTCGCAGATTCCGGTATGGGCGTTGCTGACGTTCGTTCAGAACTGGCTGTTTGTATCGACCCAGGGCACCGAGCCCGCAGCAATCGCCGGAACGTGGTCGCTGGCCATCGAAGAACAGTTCTACCTCGTCATCCCGGCTCTCGTCTGGTTCGCTCCCCGTCGATATCTCCTTGCTATCCTGCTCGCGATCGGTCTGGCCTCCGCCTCGGCGCGGGCCTTCTATTTCTGGACACATCCCGGCAATCTCTAACGCCCTATGTGATGACGCCGTTGCGGCTCGACGGTCTTGCGATCGGAGGAGCCATCGCCGTCGCCTATCGGAACGAGGCGATCCGGGCCCGCATTTTCGCGCACATCAAGGCGGTCCGCTGGGCCTGCCTGCTGCTGCTGTTGATCGCGCCGTTCTACGCATGGTCGCTCCGATCAACGGTAGCGCACCAGGTGCTCTACTATATCGGCCGCTTCTACCTTGCCCTGCTGTACGGCCTCATTCTGATCCTGGCGACACGCCCCGGAGACGGCCGGACGAAATCGGTCCTGCGTTCCAAGATCCTGGGCTTCTTCGGACTGATCAGCTATTCGCTGTATCTGTTCCACACGCCTGCCAAAGGGTTCGTTTTCCACCTGTTCCGGGGCACGGCCGAACGATTGCAGACGATGTCCGACATCATGCTGATGGCTGTCTCCGCGGCCGTGGCCATTGCTTTCTGCCTTGCACTCTATCGCGTTGTCGAACGGCCTGCCCAGCTGTTTGGAAAGACGTTCAGCTACAATTCGAATGCGGAAGCTTCCAGCTCGATTGCAGTGCAGAGACGGTAGAGTCCAGCCACATTGCAACGCGCTGCTAGGTGGTGTTAGAGATGGCTGCCGCTTTCATGCAAGCAAATAGATCATGACCCTATGAGCAGTGCCCCCACAGATCAGGTGCGAAAACCGGCCGTCTTTTTCGACCGGGACGGCGTGCTGAACAGGGACATCGGCTTCCTGTTCGAAGCGAGCAAGCTGGTTTGGATCGACGGGGCCCGCGAGGCGGTGAAGGCAGTCAACGACCGGGGCTATTTCGCCTTTGTCGTGACCAATCAGTCCGGCGTCGCAAGGGGCCTGTACGACGAGGGGCACATCCATGAGCTCCACGCGTGGATGGCCGATGAGCTTGCCAGGATGGGCGCCCGTATCGACGCGTTCGAATATTGCCCGTTTCATCCCGAAGGAAACGTGGAGCGGTACAGGCAGCAGAGCCATCGACGCAAGCCCGCGCCAGGCATGATCAACGATCTGCTCGAGCGCTTTCCGGTCGATCTCGAACGAAGCTTTCTCGTCGGCGATCAGCCGAGAGATCTTGAGGCAGCCCGCGCCGCCGGCCTGAAGGCCTATCTGTTTTCAGGCTCCAATCTGGAAACGTTCGTGAGACCGCTGCTGCAGGCCGGCTGAGGCCGTCTGCCACTCGCGAAGCCAGGTCTCCCGATCAGAAGCCTCGCACCAGGTCGATCACTTCATCCTGCTGCCGGCGCGTGATCTCGGCGAACATCGGCAGCGAGAGGATCTGTCCCTGGTCGCGATGCGCATTCGGGAACTGTTCCGGACGATGGCCGAACCGAGCATAAGCCGGCAGAAAGGGCAGCGCCGTGGGATAGTTGATCGCGGTCTGCACGCCATTGGCGTTGAGATGCGCCGCCAGCGCGTCGCGGCGCGGATGCCTGATCGTGTAGAGGTGATAGACGTGGCTGCGCTCCGGCGCGACCTCGGGCACCACGACATCCTCGATCTGGTTGAGACCGGTGTCATAGACCTTCGCGGCCCCCTGCCGCGCCTCGGTCCAAGCGGCGAGATGCGGCAGCTTGGCCGACAGGATCGCTGCCTGCATGCCATCGAGGCGGCTGTTGACGCCCTCGATGTGATGCTGGTGCTTCACCAGCCCGCCATGGCGCGCCAGCATGGTCATGTGCTCGGCAAGCGCGGCATCGTTGGTGACGACAGCGCCGGCATCGCCCATCGCGCCCAGATTCTTGCCGGGATAGAACGAATAGGTCGCGGCCTCGCCGAACGTGCCGACCATGCGGCCCTTGTAGCGCGCCAGATGCGCCTGGGCGCAATCCTCGATCAACCACAGCTTGTGCTTGCGCGCGATCGCCATGATCGCGTCCATGTCCGCGGGCTGGCCATAGAGATGCACGGGGATGATGCCGACCGTGCGCGGCGTGATGGCTGCCTCGATCGCCGCGGGATCGATCGTGAACGTCGCGTCATCGGTATCGCAAAATACAACGTTGGCGCCGGAATGGGTGATCATCGCCGCGGTGGAGATCCAGGAATGCGCGGTAGTGATCACCTCGTCGCCCGGCTTCACCTTCAACGCTTTCATGGCGAGGTAGAGCGCGTCGGTGCCGTTGGCGCAGGACACGCAATGCGCAACCTCGGCCGCCGCGGCAAACTCCCGCTCGAAGGCGTCGACATAGCTACCGCGGATGAATGCGTTGTCGCGGATCACGCCGGCGATCGCGTCGTCGATCTCGCTTTTGATGGTCTTGTACTGCAGTAGCAGGTCGGCAAACGGCACCGGCATCGATCGTCCCCTATTGGCTCGCCAGCAGCCGGCGCGCCGGATTGCCGGCGTATGTGCCTGGCGTTGTGATGTCCTTGGTCACCACGGAGCCGGCGCCGATCACGACATCGTCGGCGATCCTGACCGGCATGATCGTGGCGTTGGAGCCGATCGAAACCCGGTTGCCGATCACGGTCTCACGCCACAATTCCTTGCGCCCGCGCGCCGGACCTCCGGTCGAGAACGTATCGTTGACGAACATGACGCCGTGCCCGACGAAGCAGTCCTCGCCGATCGTGACCAGCTCGCACACGAAGGCATGCGATTGCACGCGGGTACGCGCCCCGATCACGACCCCCTTCTGGATCTCGGTGAACGGCCCGACAAAGCAGTCGTCACCGATCTTGCAGCCGTAGAGATTACAGGGCTCGACGATCTTGACGCGCGCGCCGAATTCGACGTCGCGAATGCCCGCCTGATGCACCTCCGGCCGGTTCACGATACGACGCCCAGCCGGCTAAGTCCCGGCGTGAAGCGCAGCGCGACCTCGGCGCCGGTCTCGATCGATTCGTAGAGCGCCGAGATCAGCTCCAGGCTCTTGCGGCCCTCGAGTCCATCGACCAGCGCGGAGCGCTGGTTGACTAGGCAATCGACCACGTGATGGTAGTACGCCTGATGGCCGAAGCCGTAGATATTGGGCGGATTGACAGAGAACTTCTCGATCACGTCCTTGTCCGACGACAGTTCGTCGACAAAGCGCCAGTGCCGAATCTGGTTGACGGCAAAGCCCGAGATTTCGACCGTTCCCCGCTCGCCCAGGATCGAGAGCGACCCTTCGAGATCGGTCGGACGCGCGGCGGTGGTCGCTTCGATGATTCCGAGCGCGCCGTTACGGAACTTCAGCGTTGCGACGGCCGTGTCTTCGGTTTCGATCTTGGCCAACGCAGTGGTCGCGCGTGCATGGACGCTGACGACATCCCCGAAGAACCACTCCAGCATGTCGACATGGTGGCTCGCCTGGTTGGTCAGCACGCCGCCGTCATAGGCCCAGGTGCCGCGCCAATTGTCCTGGTCGTAATACGCCTGATCGCGGCACCAGCGCACGCGTACCGTCCCCAGGATGAGCTTGCCGAAGCGGCCAGCCTCAAGCGCTTCGCGCGCCTTGAGCACAGGCACGTTGAACCGGTTCTGCTTGACGATAAACATCTTGACCCCGGCCTGGTCGCAGGCCCGGATCATGTCGTCGGCGTCCTGCAGCCGCAGCGCCATCGGCTTCTCGACCACGACATGCTTGCCGGCCTTGGCGCAGGCAATCACATGCGCGGGATGCAGCCCGCTCGGCGTCAATACCGCAACCACGTCGATGTCCTTGCGCGCCAGAAACTCATCCATCTCGTGGTGAGCAGCAACCCCAAGCTTGCCTGCGATCGCATCGGCCCGCGCGCGAATCGGATCGCAAACCGCCACCAGGCTCGCCCCTTGGATGTGATGACCGCCTAGGAGGTCGGAATGACGCTTGGCGATACGCCCACACCCAAGCAGGCCAAATCTGATCACAAAAAATCTCCCATCTGGCGACGGCCGGCAAAACAGTACAGCACGGCCAAGCGGACTCTATAGCAAGCGGACTCTATAGGAAGCGTGCTTACTGTAAATCTGCCGCCAGCTTGCCCTCGTCTTCGTGGCCGACACGTGGTTGCGGTTGCGGCCTCGAGTGAACTGTCCTCCCCGCGGTCTAGGCATTGGTCACTTCGGCCAGCCAAGCCTGAAACATCAGAACGTTCCACAAACAATATTGATGGTTTCTTCGGCCGGAAAGATGCTCTTGCCAAAGCTTCCGTACCATACCACAGCGAAAATATCCTTCGCGTCTCAAGCGATCTTCGCTCAACAGATCTTCCGCCCATTCACGGAGTGCACCGCGCAACCAAACCGCGATTGGAACGCCAAAGCCCATCTTTGGTCGCTCGATCAAATGCTTTGGAACATGCCGATAAAGAACCTGACGCAACGGCCACTTCGTCTCTCCGTCAGCTCGGGATATTTCGATTGGAAGGGATAGCGCGAATTCGACGATGCGGTGATCTAGCAAGGGAACACGCGTTTCAAGGCTTACTGCCATCGCGGCTCGATCGACTTTAACGAGGATATCATCAGGCAAATAGCTCATCGTGTCGAGATACATCATCCGTTCGACTGGACCAGCGAATTCGGGAAGTGCCTCCATTCCAGTGAGCATGGTCGGATGTTCTCGTCCGTCGACGACGATTTGCGCGGGCTCGGGCCATTGTGAGCAAAGCCGCAAATACACCTCGTCAATGTTTCGCATTGTAAGAATGTCGGCCGCCTTGTGTATCTTCTCGCCAACATGCGCGTTCCGCCATTTGCTGGGAGCAACCTTGAGCAAGGGGCCGACGATGCGGTCGTACATCGCTGGCGAGGGCCTCGTTGCGAGGGTGCGCGCTGTTCGGCGCAAACCAAATGGCACCATCGACAAGCTTCCCCATAGTCGCTCGGTCAACCCATAGCGTACATAGCCTGAAAACAGCTCATCCCCGGCATCACCCGACAAGGAAACGGTTACGTCCTGTCTTGCCAACCGTGACACCAAGTAGGTCGGTATCTGTGACGGATCCGAAAACGGCTCGCAATAGATCGTGGGCAGCTTTGGAATGACTTCCAATGCGTCTCGCTCGGTCACATACAGTTCCGTGTGATTGGTGCCAAGATGGACTGCGACCTGCTTCGCGTGCTCCGCTTCGTTATATCCTTTCACGTCGAAACCGATCGTGAATGAGCGGATCGGCTGTGAACTCATAGACTGCATGAGGGCGACAATCGTAGAAGAGTCGATGCCGCCCGACAGGAATGCTCCTAGCGGAACATCGGCCATCATCTGACCTTCTAGCGACTGACGAAGAAGACGCTCGAGCTCGTCGACGGCGTCGCTACGTGTTCCGGTGAACGGCGATCTGGTACCCTGCTGCGCGGCTGCTGCACCGCTCCAGTATGTTTGGACGTGAGCCTGAGTCACCCCCTCACCAAAAGTCAAAATTTCTGCCGGACGAACCTTATGGACTCCTCGGAAAATGGTGTAGGGCGCCGGCACATATCCGTGACGAACCAAGAGCGCCAAGCTGCCTCGATCAATCTCCTGGCTATATCGCGGAAGGACGCGGAACGCCTTCAATTCCGAGGCGAAGGCAAAGCAATTGCCAAACCACCCGTAGTACAGAGGCTTTTCACCGATACGGTCGCGCGCTAGCGTCAGCGTACGCTTTTGCCGATCCCACAACGCGAGGGCAAACATGCCAACGCACCGCTTCAGCGCACCCATTATGCCCCACTGGCCGATCGCCTCAATCAGTACTTCGGTGTCGGAGTGGCCGCGCCAGGCACGAGGAGCTTCTTTGTCGAGTTCGCTACGAATCGCCGTGTGGTTGTAGATCTCGCCATTGAACACAATGACGAAGCGCCCATTGGCCGAAAACATCGGCTGATGACCCGCCGGTGACAAATCGACAATCGCAAGGCGGCGTTGCGCCAAGGCTATTCCTGGTTCGGCATCATTCCATGCGCCTTCGTCATCGGGTCCGCGGTGAGCGATTGACTGGGCCATCTTCCTTACGAGAGGTACGGCCAGTTGCGCACCGATGGTGCGGTCAAGGAATCCGGCTATGCCGCACATCGATTATGCTTTCTACAAGGTGAGTCAGACTAACCACTCAAGTAATCTGGCTTGCGTCGAGCCAGCTAGCACGGTGGAACATTAAAGCCAATCGACACTAAGCCGCCATCTGTTCGGCTTGAACCACGGACAGATAGATGTCTTGGTAGATGCGACCGATCGCAGGCAGCGAATAGTTTTCGACCACGTAGCGTCGGCCAGCGGTCGTTAGCGCCAGCCGTTGATCGGGGCCAAGCGCAAGCAAATCTCGCCACGCTTCGGCTAGCGCCGTCGGCTCTCGGGGCGGGACGATGCGACCATGCGGGCCGAGCACTCTCGCAGAATCACCGACGTCGGTCGCGACACACAGAGCACCGCAGCTCAGCGCCTCCCCCAGAACGTTTGGAAACCCCTCGCCATAGGCGGAACAAAGGGTGACAATATCGAGGCCGGCCATCACGGCCTCCATGTCGCCGCGCTCGCCCAGAAGGTGAACGCGATCAGTCAGTCCCCAACGGCGAACGCGCGCGACAAATTCAGCGTTGTCAGGATGGACCCCTTTCCCAGCCAGCACGAAGCGAACATCGCCGATCTCCCTCTTGAGTAGAGATGCCGCCTCCAGAAAGGTATCATGATCTTTCATAGGATCCAGACGCCCCGGCAAACCGATCAGCGGCGTGTGGAGAGCCACCCCTAAGCCGGCCCGAAATTTTTCCACGCGATCGGCGGCTGGCCTGAACCGCTCGACGTCAAAACCGTTGGGCACAATGCGCCACTCACGCGCACGGTAACCCAGTTGCTGATGCACATCGCGACCCGAATGTGAGTTGCTAATCACAAGGCGAGGAATCGAAGATAATCGAGCCAGTGCCGCGCAAATTAGACGGGTCGTTGGCGCGTAATCGCGAAAATTCATATTCGAGCAGCGAACATTCCAGAGCACCGGCGAAACGCCCGCGAGCCGCGCAGCCAAGGTTCCGACGAAGTCCGCATGATAAAGCCAAGTTTGGACGAGATGCGGCCGTCGTTGTTTGAGAATGGAACTCAACTGATAGACCGCTCGGGGCAAATCGAGCGGGCTCTTCATATTCAGCGGAATGACTTCTGCGCCTGCCTGTTCGATTCTGCTTCCGAGCGCACCCTTATCCTGCAGGACAACAACGGTCTGGTGGAATCGCTCACGATCCATGACCTCGATCAGTTTGGCGAGCATCGTCTCGGCCCCCCCGGTACGCAGACCCGTGATGACATGGAAGACATCAAGCGCGAGCATCAGGCCGGCGCACCGACGAGGGCTTCGTTACTCTGTATCAGGGAATGATAGAGCGCCACGACATCCGCAGCAACCCGCTCCTCCGCCATATCTGACTCGACGAGCCGCCGACTCTCCACACCGAATCTCGAACGAAGTTCCGCGCTGCAAGTCAGTTGTTCGAGTGCGTCGGAAAGTGCCACTGCATCATTTGGCGGAACAACAATGGCATTTCGTCCGGCGATGGCGATTTCGCGGGAACCAGGAACATCCGTCGCAACGATAGCACGACCGCACGCCGCAGCTTCCAGCAGGCTCTTAGGAAGGCCCTCACCTCCGATCGAGGGCAACACGGCAATGTCAGCCCTGGACCAAACCTGCCTAACATCATCGACGTGACCGAGCCACTCGACGTCGGGTTCTCGAGCCCACTTCTCGACTTCGTCGCGAGATATCGCGCCGATATTTTCTACATCGGGAACGCCTGCGAGCAGCAGCTTCAGCCGAACGCCCCTTTCCCGCAACCTCTGGTGCGCCCTCATCAGTACCCGAACGCCCTTGATTTCAACAATGCGCCCGACGAACGCTGCCGTCACGACAGGTCGATCCACGGGGGGAAACGGCTGGTAGCGACGCAAGTCGATGCCGGAACCACGAATGACACTGGCGCTAGCATCACAATAGCCGAGCCGGGTCAAGAGGGCCCGATCATCGCTGTTTTGAAGCAACACCACACTGCCCTGACGTTGCAAAGATAGCTTCAAGAAAGGACCAACCAGGAACCGCAGCACCCTGCTCTTAAATTCGTCGGACGCAAAGAGGTGCCCCAGGCCCGTCAATGCATTGACAACGTGCGGCACCCGCCACAGCTTCGCCGCAATGCCCCCGATAACAACCGACTTCAGGGCGATGTGATGTACAATATCAGGCTTCTCTCTTCGGTAAAGCGAACCAACCTCTCCAACCGCTCGGAAGAATTGTAGCACCGATAGACTACCTCGCGTCCAGCTCAACGGATAGAGCGAAAAGCCCTCAGATCGAATACGATCACCATGCAGCTTGACGCGAGTAGCAACCCCGACTTCGAATCCCGCCTCGCGCGCAGCCCTTGCCATAGGCAACCGATGCGACCAAAAGTACCAATCCTCAGTAACAAGGAAGATGAGTTTCGGATTCGCCCTTTTCATCGAGTAGTTTCATTTTCGTGTGCGCAACTATGTAAATAATATACGATAGGGTAAGATAGTGCAACTTGCACACCGGAATCAGCCTGCACTCCTTATTATTGAAATGTATTTCGGCGGCAGGAATATATTCCGCGTAGGATGGAGCTTTGATCAGTGCCTGGACTAGTTAAGCGTGCCGTTAAAATGATCGTTCCCGGTTCCATCCTCAGAGGAGCGATGATTGCGCGCGAGCGGCAACGGCTCGCGCGACTGCCGATCAAACAATTCGCCGCAGAGCCACTGCTTCAAATATCACGATCGGAGATCGACGCGGCGTTTCACGACCAGGCGATCACGGAGGCTTGGCGGCGTGATCTAGCCCAAATCAGCTCGGTCATGCCGTATGAAGATATCTATGGCGGCGTTTGCCCAGGCGAGCGACGCGCAATCTACCATCTGATCGCCTTCTTCAAACCGCATCGTCTGCTGGAGATCGGCACGCACATAGGCGCCTCGACTCTGATGATCGCGCAGTCGCTGGCAAGTCATTGTGCGCCCAACAGCCAGCTGATCACCGGTGACATTCTGGATGTCAACGACCCGCAGCAGGGAGCGTTCAACACGCTTGGAACGCCCGCACCAGTGGATGGCCTGCGAAGGCTAGGACTGCAGGATCGGGTTCGCTTCGAGGTGAAGCCCGCACTGCAATTGATGGCTGGCCTGAACCAGAAAATGGATCTCATCTTTCTAGATGGCGATCATTCTGCAAAGGCCGTCTATGAGGAGCTCTCGGCTGCACTTGATCTCCTCGCTCCTAATGGTGTGATCTTGCTTCATGACTTCTACCCCGATGGAAAGCCGATCTATCCGAAGGGAATGATTGTCCCCGGTCCGTTCCTGGCGGCAAAGCGTGTGCAGAGCGAAGCCCCGAACCTCAACGTGATGCCGCTTGGCGCGCTGCCTTGGGAAACCAAACAGGGCGTCCAGAGGACGAGCCTTGCACTAGTCGCCAAGCGATAGAGCGTTTGCAACGCTTGATCGCAATAAAAATTACACTTTGAAGAGGCAGGCGGTTGCTATCCGTCGCGGAGACTTGGCATGAGTTTGGTGGAGCGCAGCAGTCATTTCGAGTTCGGCGAGAACTGGAAGGACTATTCCAAATCAATCGACAAGGAACGGATCAATCAAGCAATTGCGGGCATCCAGAAGCTGTTTCCGGACGGCATTGACGGACAGACGTTCGTCGACATCGGCTCAGGCTCCGGATTGCATTCGCTTGCGGCGCTGATGCTAGGCGCTAAATCGGTGACGAGTATCGACATCGACGAGAACTCGGTCGAGGCCACGAGCAAACTTCTGACGGCACATGCCGCTGATAAGCGATGGACCGCTGAAGTCGTTTCTATTTTTGACGCGCCAAACGACATGAAAGGCAAGTTTGATATCGTCTACTCTTGGGGAGTCCTGCACCACACCGGAGACATGTGGCCCGCGATTGAGAAGGCCTCTGAACTTGTCAAGAGCGGCGGGCTATTCTGCATTGCGATCTATGCGGCCACCAGGTCCGAACGCTTCTGGACGAGCGAAAAGGCGTTCTATGCGAGGGCACCCAAATCGATTCAATGGATAGTTCGCCAAGTCTATATGGCGGCGTACCTGTCAGCCAAATTGCTGGTCCTCCAGAACCCGATCTCATACGTGAGAAATTACAAATCCAATCGTGGCATGAACTTTTCACATGACGCGCACGACTGGCTTGGCGGCTACCCTTACGAGGCCGCACGGGCTGAAGAGCTGCATGGGAGGATATCGGCGCTGGGATTCTCCGAGGTTCGCTCCTTCCGCTTGCCGTATACAATGGGCGTTTTTGGAGCGGGTTGCCACGAGTTCGTATTCAGGAAGGTAGCTTTCTCATAGCGATTTTTCGACCAATTGAAGCCGTAAGAGCCGGTAATCTCAAGGAGGCTCACCTCCTCTCCGTAACTCAAGTTGCGTAACGGCCAAGCTATGGATCGGCGCAGATGAAACGCGGGATGATTCGGAAACAGCTAATAAGTCGTCCGTTAAGAAGCCGGGTTGAGCTGGGCTGGCAAGGCGAGCATTCGCCATAGCAATCCCAGGAACAGGTCCAAGAGTTCTCTGAGCCAGGCGAGGACGCGGCGGAAGTTGTGACCCACGGCTGAGAGGATGACGTTGGCTGCGTCGCCGGCGCGGCCTTTGAGGTAGCAGCGGCCGAGGTGACCTTCGGTCTTCAGGTGCCCGATGATGGGCTCGATGGCGGAACGACGGCGTAGCTCGCGCTTGATGACACCGAAGACGCCACGCTTCTGACCGGAGATGAAGATGCGACGTGGATTTTGCGCGTCGTGGCCGCGGTATCCCTTGTCGACATAGGCCCGCTCGATCGGACAGCCGGTGAGTGTCTCGGTGCGGTCAATGACGTCCCGCAAAGTGTGACCATCGTACGGGTTGGCGAAGATCAACCGAAAGCGCCCTGCTCATGCATGCTGACCTCCTTCGCCAGCACGCTGTTTGAATCTGACTCGCGCCGCTTTGTGAATCCCCACCGATTTCGTTCCGGTCGGAAAATGCTCCAGAAACGTCTTGTCCATGTGTCCATGTCGACCACTATCTTGTGAATGCTGCTCCAACTGGATGCGGCGCAAAAACAGAGATTGGAAGGATACGGCGTCAAACAATCGAGCGACGAAAGCGGCGAGGCTATCGTTGACAAGCAATCGAGGCCGTCGTCAGAGCCGTCTCCCTCCGGTGACGGCCGCCTTGTCAGGTTAAGACGAGTGCTGTGTAACAGCCCTTATGGACAGCAATAAGTGCAGTGCTCAGGTCGAGCGGTTCGAGATTGTCGAGACTGGCCGGCGCCGTCGCTGGACCGATGATGAGAAGCTCAAGATCGTTTTGGAGAGTTTGCAGAGCCCGCGGGCGGTCTCGTCGACGGCACGGCGATACGGCATCTCACGTTCGCTGTTGCTGACTTGGCGTCGATCGTTTGGTGCACGGGCGAGTAGTGATGAAGTGCCTCGGCCCGGCTTTGTGCCAGCGATGGTGGTACCGGACTCGCCGCCAGTGCCGTCGACAGCGTTAGCGGCGACGGCGAGCGGACGCATGGAGATTGTCTCCGGCAAAGCTTATCGAGTGATCGTGGACGCCGGCGTTGATATGATGGCGCTGTCTCGCGTGTTGGATCTGCTGGAGCGGCGATGATCCCGATCGCAGCAGGAGCGAGAATCTGGATCGCAACCGGTCATACTGACATGCGCAAAGGCATGCAGGGTCTGGCGTTGCTGGTGCAGGAGGGCCTGGGGCGAGATCCTTTTGCCGGAGACGTCTTTGTGTTCCGTGGTCGCGCTGGCACCCTGATCAAGGCGCTTTGGCACGACGGGGTCGGGTTGTCGCTCTACGCCAAGCGGCTGGACCGTGGCCGCTTCATCTGGCCGGCGACGGTGGACGGTGTGGTGTCGCTGACGGCAGCTCAGATGGGCTATTTGCTGGAGGCGATCGACTGGCGCAACCCCCAACATAGTTGGCGGCCGCAGAGCGCAGGGTAAGCAGCGCAATAGTCGCGTGAGATTGCAAAAAGGCCGCGCCAAATCGCGGCTTTTGTGATTCCATCGGTGCATGGGTGACGGTCCCGAAAATCTGCCGGAAGACATTGAGGCGCTGCAGGGGGCGTTACTGGCCACGCGGGCCGAACTTGCCAGCGTTCGCGCCCAGCAGTCCGACGACCAGGCGCTGATCGCTCACCTGAAGCTGCAGATCCAAAAGCTGAACCGTGATCGTCATGGCCCTGGCTCGGAGCGTACCGCAAGGCTGCTGGATCAGCTCGAACTGACGTTGGAGGAACTCGAGGCTTCTGCGACTGAGGACGAACTCGCTGCCGAAATGGCCGCGGCCAAGACGACGAAGGTGGCCTCGTTCACGCGCAAGCGGCCGTCGCGCCAACCGTTCCCGGACCATCTGCCTCGCGAGCGGGTGCTCGTGCCGGGACCTGTGACGTGCGCCTGCTGCGGCGGAGCGAGGTTGTCCAAGCTCGGTGAGGACATCACAGAAACGCTGGAGGTGATCCCGAAATCCTGGAAGGTGATCCAGCACGTCCGGGAGAAGTTCAGCTGCCGTGATTGCGAGAAGATCAGCCAGGCCCCGGCGCCATTCCACGTCATTCCTCGCGGTTGGGCCGGCCCCAGCTTGTTGGCGATGGTGCTGTTCGAGAAGTTCGGCCAGCACCAGCCGCTGAACCGGCAGGCCGAACGATATGCCAAGGAAGGCGTGCCGATCAGCCTGTCGACCCTCGCCGACCAGGTCGGTGGTTGTACAGTCGCGCTCACGCCCTTGTTCCGGCGCCTCGAGGCCCATGTGCTAAGCGCCGAGCGACTGCACGGCGATGACACGACGGTGCCGGTCCTGGCCAAGGGCAAGACCGACACCGGCCGAATTTGGGTCTATGTGCGCGACGACAAGCCTTTTGGTGGGCAGGCCCCGCCGGGGGCAGTGTTCTATTACTCGCGCGATCGCGCCGGCGAGCATCCCCAGGCGCATCTGGCCGGCTAT
>NZ_LNCU01000029.1:41727-56694 GCF_001542415.1 Bradyrhizobium macuxiense | reverse complement strand
TCCGCAGCGCGAACGATGAGTGATCTTGCGTTCGCATTATCGGCGAGACATGCAGCGCAGTCATCGACCTTGCGACGATCACTGCCTTTCAGCCCCTTACTCTCGCCGAGATGATGTTTCTCGCCGATGTGACCTGCGACTAGAACAACTATCCTATTGAAGTAATCTGCATCGGAGTCCAAGTCATCGAATGCACCACTGACCCTGCCTCGTACACCGTCAACGCCGACGATCGTCATCAAGGCGATCGGTACGCCGGTTGCCCAGCGCACCAGTGCATGTCCGCATTCATGCGCTGCAATCCGACGAGCTTCGCGGATGTCTGCGGTGCGAGAGTGAAGCATTATTTGCGATACATGCGCTCGCGCCGCAACATGCGCTGGCGAGTCTCCATACGAAATTTCGCCAAGCGGTTATACTCAGCCGGGTCTGCGATGTCGCGATTACCGCCCCATTGCCTAATCTGCGCATCAGGGTCTGCCGGACAGGAGACAATTGAGCACTCGTACAACGACCAGCGCGTGGCAGTGAAAACGTAATCAGCTTCTCCAACGCGAAGACGCTCTTTTGCTGGATCGATCACTCGTCCATCTTCGTCTGTGATCTCCCAGCTCTGTACGGAATAGCCTATCGAAATTGCATTTGCTTCGCCACGCTGAACCATTCCGAAGGCTGCTTTGCCTGCATCGGTCTTGTGGAATTGAAGACGGCCTACCAGTGACGATCCTTCAAACCACACCGCGGCAAGCTTGCCGATCGAACTTCCAAGGATGCTTTCCTGCCGGTGTGTATCCAAGACAGGTGCGACTCCTTTTTCAACGCGAGAGATGTCAACCGCTTTTGGCGTGATCGCTAGTCGCTCAACGCCGTAAGCGCGAACCACGTCAGAGCCCTTCGACAAGACGGCATCGACGCTGCGGTTAGTTAAATCGAGTGTGCGGGGACTGCCGCCTGAGGCGTACCGTCGTTCGGTCGATAAGCGCGTCCAGCCGGGCGGACCCAATAATTTATTCATTTTGTGTTATCCCTATCAGAAGCCCGCGAAGTTCTGCGTGAGCTTGCCATTGATGCGCTCTTGCATATGCGCATCGACCTTGTGCTGATCGAAGCCGAACGCGACCTTCATCTGTTGCAGGTTCTCGTCGTCGAGATCGACAATCCCAGTCACAGAAGGATGCAGAGAGACGATGCCACGACCAATGTTGTTTTTCTTCCATGCGGGAGAGCCAACTGCGCAGGCATAGCCAAGACGTTCGGCCTTGTCGGCGGTAGCGGTCGGCATATCAGCCGTGGACTGCTTCGCAGCGGCCTTCACTTCGTTGTCGTCGTGACGCCATTTAACATCGGCGAGCACCAGCATGCGGCGGGTCTCGATGGCGGGTTTCGCGACTACTTCGACAGGCGCGTGAGCATGCTCAACCGGCATCGACGGCGAGATCGAGCCGGAGCGCAAACCGGAGATCATGAACGCAACTTCCTCTTCCGCATGATTGAGAGCTAGTTCAAGGTCGTGAGGAAGCATCCCGACCAGCTCGTGAACCTGACGGATGAGATGACTGTCCGAAACCAGCGGCTCGGCTGCGCGGTGCAAGTCGGCCAGTGCCGTCGATGCTACAGCGATCTTGCGCCGCAGCTCTTCGAGCGCAGTTTCTTTATCCTTCGCGACACCTTCCGCAATCTGCATGCGAACCGCCGCATCATGGCTTTTAGTCGCGTCGGCGATCTCGGCATCGACGATCTTGAGAACGCCTTCGCGGCGTTTAAGACGTGTTTCAATGGTGCCGATCTTGGCATTGATTTTTGCCTCGCCAGCTTCGTCGCCGTCAGCGAAGAGGCGTTCCGATTGCTTGCCGAGTGCGAGAAGTTCAGCACGATCGTTGCCGATCGCGGATGCCATTGCCGCGCGCCTCACTTGCGCGTCGGAGAGCGTAGCGGCGAGCTTCTTAATGTCGTTATGGGCGCTAGTGCCCATGATCAGGTTCATGAGTCCCAAGGTGATGTTCCTATCTTTCGAATGTTGGTTGGCGTTGAACGCGGGTCCTACCTATGGCGCGGAGGACAGACCGCACATCGGCTAACATATTGATTTCATTGATGTGGTATTTAGTTACTTCCGTGTCTTTTTGATCACAGTTTTGTGAGCGGATGGTTTTCGTGCTTTACACCGTGAGATCGCCGTCCACAGTTCGCCGACGAAACGTTCGACCGCCTCCGGGATTTCGTCGCCGGGAAGGTAGTCGCCAATCATCCATGCGATCATGGGCATGATCTCGGTCTCGATCTTTTCCTCGACCACTTCCTTCCGAAAGCAAGCCAAGCGTTTCGATTGATCGCGCCGCGTTTCGAACAGAACGCGGGCCAGTCTCAAACGACGAGCCGCTTCTGCGGAAGGAAGCCTGCGACTAGTCTCGGCCAGCCGGTCGCGTTCCATGGCGTCGGCGCTATCGGGTTGGCGTCCGGAGTGGTGCGGATAGGAAGGCTGCGCACCATGATCAACCGTGATACGCGGGACGTGAGCGAAGCTCCGTTCCGAAGGATCATTCCAGCTCGCAGGGACGGCGTAGGTATCGAAGTCGATCGCGTCGAGGGTAGTCGCCTGTTCGTTGTTATCCCTCATGGGCGGCCTTCTCGACGGCACGGGCAATGTGCCCATCGGCGATGCTGTTGAGAACGGCGCGCATATGCCGATCGAGTTCGTGGTGGATTTCGGCGCGGCTGAGACCGACAAGCCTATGGGCGAGCTGACCCGGTGAGCTGAGCAGAAGCTCCCTCAAGGCCGTCATCGATCGCGTCATGGCGACCTTCAAATCGAGGATCGGTGCCCATCCGCTCGATGTCTGCCGGGCACGGGCTTCAGCCTCTTCAGCCTTGGCTACCATGAACCTCGTGCGGGCGGCGCTGAGGGAGGCGTCGCCTTCGCCACCGGCACCACGGCCTTGCGCCGTAGCCCTGAGCTTCGCGAGGTAGGCAAGCCTACAGGTATCGAGGTCGTAGTCGGCCCGAGCCTGACGTTCAATTGTGCCGTTATCCAGCAGCTCGTTGACCCGCTTGACACTCAATCCGAGATGTTGCGCAAGCTCTGCAACACTGCGACCGCGCGTCCTTTCATGTTCTAAAGCCCGGATATGGCCTTGCACCACGGCGACGAGCCGGAAGCGAACGGGATTGCGTGTCTCCGGAGTGATCCAGCCGTCCTTGACAAGTTTCTGGAACTCTTTGGGCGACACCATGATCAGGCGTTGCGCCATGTCATCGGAAATCAACCCGGTTTCTGTCTGATCTGTCATTTTTGTACCTTTTTGCATATAATTATCTCACCACTCTACTGATTTTCCGAACGTACCGAACTCAGCAGCGCGAGCGCCACCATGGGGTGTTCGGATTACCGGAAGAACCTAAAGCCTATTGCAGGGCGATCCAGAGCCTTCATTTCCTGATGACCGCTTCGCGCTACACTTTCCGTAGCGCTACTGCGAGCCGGTGCGGGACCTACCTCCGGCCTTGCCGTGGAAGGGTAACCATTGCCTATTAGGCGCGATGCCTTCGCTTCCTTTTGCCCCGCTCCAAGCCGGTCAGCATCGCTCTGCTACCCGCTCGATCGGAGAGCAGAGAGCATCGCTTACGCTCTCGCTCATCAGGCGCTTCATGCACTCGATCAGTGTGAGTGTTTGGCTCTTGTGGTGTTGGCGCTGCGGGTCTCGACGAGCATCGTCGCCAGCATGCCGTTTGCTGAGTCTGCGCGAGTCCGTGGTGCGTTTAATCCGATCGGTGCTGCTCAGTAAGCCTGCTACGTCAACGCGCTCAGTGAGTCTGCTAGGAGCTTTCCGGCAACCGGGTCTGGATGATCACCACAGCGCGGATGTCAAGCTTCACCCAAGCGGCAATCTGCCCATAGGGCAGGATGAGCTATGGCAGTGGGTATCGGCGATTGCCGAACTGCTCGACGTTCAGCATCTTGCAAAGCAATAGTCACTGGCCGTTTCGGCCAGTCAGAGCATCGGTTCACTGGCAGCGTTGCCAGTCGTCAAGTTGTCCAATGCCTATCGTAGGCAGCGGGTCCAGCCGATCGATGTCAAGCTGAGCTTTAATTCTGCAATTATTGCAGAGTTTCCGGGATGGCGTCCCGCAATCGTTGCGCATCGGCCTGAACGTTTGGGCCGGTACTACAAACTGAACCTTGCTGCCTTGTGTATCGCGTGTTCGTTTACGCCATGCTCGAAAAGCGGCGCGAGTTATTGGCACTTGCGTTAGATGTCAAGTCGTGATTGTCACTGTCCGAAACTGACAGTCACGAAGCCCCAAGCCAAAGGCCGACATTAGAGAAGGCGTACCCGGCAAAACACATGCTCATGCCGACATTCCCCTTGCGGTACTGATCAAAGGCGATTGCCACGTAGAGCAACCGTCACCGTCTCGCCAGCAGCAGCACGTTCGATGACTTCGGTACGGACTTCTGGCGTAGTCGTTGGCGACGCCAGTGCGTAAAGAACTCCGGGGTTCAGGCTTTCCAGCTCCGCACCGTGCGCAATTCGGCCTCCAAATGTCTCAGCAACATTCATGAAGCGCTTCGCGCTGTCATAACTCATGTCGAACTCTCGTTCGACCCAAGCAGTAAATCCTCCTTCTCTTCCGGCCATTCGCCCGTCAGGATTACGCAATGGAGTTGTTGGCGTCAGCCGCGCCCTAACCGCATTCAACTCCCTCCCAATCTCAATGATATCCTGTGCTGTACGGGACATGCGAAGACGGATGCGGGTAGCGGATCACGACTATTTCGCTGCATCTGTCCATTTCGTGGCGAGCGTCGCCCTATAACGCCCATCGCCAACACCTTTGTGCGCCGAGAGATACCCGGCATATCGTAGCCGTTTGATGGCCATGATCATGCCGTAGTTGACCCTGAGCGTTATATCGGCCTGACCGGGTTCAGCACAGGCGGCGATTGCTTCCGCCGTCTTGATCAATGCGGCATCAAGTGACGGATCGAGCCGGGCGGCCTTGATCAGTGCTGCCCGGTATTCGTCAGTCTTTAGTGCGGCAATTGCTACACTTTGATCGTCATCGCCGTCGAGATAGGCGAATAGCTCATCAAGGTTTTTGATGCTGCGGGTCTTCGTGGCGACGGCCTGATGTGATGGCCGGGACATGCGGTCAACGAGTTTCATTTCGAGCCCCTTGCGTATGCGTCGCAGAGCTTATGCTGGCGCGGCTCTTTGCCGACGAGCAGCGTCTTCATCCTGCTAAGATCGTTTCCGACACAACGGTCGATCTTTGTGCATCCAGCGAACGGGACCGCAGTCTGAGCCGCCGCGACCAGCTCTTTGAGGTCGAGAACGCCATCTGCAATCTGCCACATGATCCAACGTTGGCGACGCGTAAGATCGTATGGTCCCGCCGTGCTGATAAGCTCCTTAATGATCTGCGTTTGCGCGACCGTAGGACGCGCGCCACACTCTTCCATCTGATGCGTGATCCAAGTCGGCCAGTAGGCATTGCGACGACACAGGGTAAGAAGCCTGTCGAAGTTGCCTCCAGCCCATGCAATCATTGCGTCGTAATCATCTGACGGCGGCGGCTGTTTGGACGCCTCAGTCCGCTGTTTGTAAGCGTCGAGTGAAACTACATTGCTCATCTATTCGTTTCCTTTGGCTTTTGGACCTTGCCGCGCGCCCCAGAGGGGCGCGGCGCTTGGCCGATTGAATTTGTCTTTCGATGATCCTAGCGATGGTCGATAGCGCGCCATTCCATTCGCGCGTCATTGCATCGTCTGCGTCGATTTTTCCGGCACTAACTGTGCTTCGCACTAGTGGGGGCGTATTCGTCCGGACAGTCCGGACATCATACAGAATGCCTGCTTTTTTCCGCTCGAAGTAGGTGGTCCTGCCAATGCCGAGTTTCTTCCACGGCTGCGTTTGTGCCAGCGACTGGCAACGCGGCTTCGCGCCCTTGGCGTGGCGACGTTGAGCCCGGCCTTCATTCTTGCGCGAACGGCGGCGAGTGGTGCGAGCATCGACGTTCATGTCGATTGCGCCAATCGTGACGATCTTGAGCTGTTGCCGATCGGCGAACGTCAATTCAAGCTCTGCCGCGAGTGCATCGGCCTTCCATTTGCGACGGCGGCGGCGGTTGAACGCTTCGTCAATCATGGCCTCGTGTTCATCATCATCGAGCCATGGTGCCCATTCGTCGGCAAAATCCCGTACCGACTTGTCGGGGTTGGCACGGTCGCTATCGGCGATGTGGACTAGGGCGATATCGAGCAGCCTGCGACCAGTGTCGCTATCTGGGAGCTGGTCGCCAAAGCGATGGGCGAATACCCTCGCCAATTCCCTCACACGGGTTCGGGCGATGAAAACAGCTTTCGGAACGCTTGGTCTAAGCCGACGATGAGCGCGCCTTTCTACCTTGCGCCCTTGCTTTGCGGAGTTATTTGACATATAAAATAATTCTTTGTTTGGTGTTTATGATGTTGGAGAGAGCCGCCCCGCACGGGCGGCTTTTTCATTTTCGGGCGGCGACTAGATGATCGAACTCGTCCTCAGCAAAGCGCCCATCTGCTTCGCGGCGACTGATCTCGTCGCCAACCGCGTCGAGCCATTGATGCATGTGCGGATCGGCATCGAAGTCCGGGTCTTGAATAAGACCATACTGATCGACTAGCTGCGCGTTCGACATGAGATCGAGCGCGAAGACCGGTTGCTTGGTGATGGCGGCCATTTGCATTGATACTCTCTGATGTTCGGGGTGAAACGAAAAACGCCCCCGATCTCTCGGAGGCGTTCTGAATTTTTGAAGCTGGCTTGCGCAGGGACAGTAACGTGCGCGCGAATAGAGTCGATGAAAGGGCAAATGTCGAGGCCGTTCGGCCGTCTCGCGCCCTTCTACAAATCCGAAAAATCAAAGAAATGCCTGTCTCACAGCGGTTTCTTGAATTCTCACGCGCTGATCACATTTTCGTGATATGAATAGATACCGGGTTGACTTGTCAAGTAAAACTTGTCTTGGACGCTTGAAGATTACAGCGCGTTAAGGTCCCTTCACGTCTGCGGCAAAAACTGATGGGCCGGGACTCCATTCGCACATGGCGACTTGCCGACTCCGATGACGGCGATACATCGCGAGGCATGTCATCACGTCATCATTGTCGCCGTTGCCGCACCAAGCTTGACACTCCAACGGAGAACCCGCGCAGTGCATTCTGCAGCCGTGGTTGCTTCAGGATGCATTACGCCGCTCGGTGCCTCGTCTGCGAAAAGTCATTCAAGCGCACCAGCGGACGCCAGCTCGTATGCTCTCGGCCATCCTGTAAGATCGAATATCAGTCACTCCGTAAACATGGCGTTCTCGGGCGCTTTTGCGGGGATGGTGCTGACCATGCGGTTATCGTTTCTGGCGACCCTATTTCTGTAGGGTCTACGAGGCATGATAAGCGGCCTGCAGCGTCCTATTGGCGTCATGTTGCGGGACCTGTACCCGCAAGCCTGCATCTGGTCGTCGTCGGCATTCCGCTTATCGTCGGTCCTGTTGCTGCGGAGGTCGCTCGCCAGAACCGGGAGGGGGTTCACAATGCGAACATCCTTATGCCGGTCACCATCGGGAGCCGTTCGGATTACCGTAAGTTCTTCGGGAGCAAGGGGACCGGCGTAAGTCCTTCGACTAATCCTACCGAAGAGGGGCACCCAGTATCTTCAGGGGTGCGTCGGTGACTGCCAAGTCGATCTCCGATCAGACCTGTTATCCGCCGCGCGCCATGAGGGCAGAGCGTGCCGCTGCCTACTTGGATTTGAGCAAGTCAACGTTCCTGCGACTGGTTGAGGATGGCGTGATGCCTCAGCCGATCAGGATCAAAGGCGTGGTGTGCTGGGATCGGCTCGACCTTGATGCAGCGTTCGAAGGCTTCAAGGGGATCGATCAGTCATCAGAGAACACCATGCATAAGCTGTTAGGTATGGGATGACGATCATGACCACGAAACGCAAACATCTCTACAGGAAGCCGGTCCCATTAAAGACCGGCTCTTTCTATGTCTACTTCCGGCACCCGAAGACCGGGAAGCTGACACCGCTGCCGCAGGATGAGGAGTCGGCAGCGTTCGGCGTAGCCTACGACAACTTGCTGGCGTCACTGACGGCCAAGCCTCGTGATCCGAATGTGAGGATCAAGCGCAACGTCGATACCGGCAACGTCAAGTATCTGCCGGGTACGCTTGGATGGTTCGTTGAGCAGTATCTCGGCTCGGAGGCATTCAATCCGGATAGCAAGAAAGCCTACGCCAAGGGGACGCGAGACAACTACCGTAGAGCGCTGGACCTTTTGAAGGCGCGGCTAGGGGCGGGCACTCTCGCCGATCTCGATCAGGAGGCCGTCGAAGTTTACAGCGCAGAGATCGCTCGCCAGCATGGGCCATCGGCGGGTGACGATCAGATAGCCATGATCAGCAACCTTTGGCAGTTCGCCACCGGCTTCCGGGAGTTCAAGCGGAAGGGCAGGATCAATCCGACTACCCGGATCACGCGGCACTATGAGCACGACGGCGAGGGGCATCTCGCATGGACTGAGGACGCGATTGAGAAGTTCGACTCCGATTGCCCATGGCATCTCAAGTTCGTTCGCATGGGCCTGCATTACACCGGCCAGCGCGGCGGCGATGTCGTCAAGATGAAATGGGAGGACTTCGACGGCAAGCGCCTGCATGTCGTACAAGAAAAGACCGGAAAGAAGCTTTGGCTGAACTGCCCGAAGCCGTTGCTTGAAGTGCTGAAACGTGAGCAGCGGCGGACCAACCGGGAGCACATCTTCCATCACGCCTATGATGCGCCATACGCCAACGCGCAGACCTTGAGCCATGCTATCCGCAATCGCCTGCATGATCTCGGCCTGACTGACTTCACCATGCATGGTCTGAGGAAGAATGCCGGGATGGAATTGGCGCTTGCCGGTTGCACCGTCCCTGAGATCATGGCGGTACTCGGTCACAAGACTCCCAAGATGGCGTTGTTCTATTGCCAGCAAGCCCAGCAAGCCACTATGAACGAGAATGCAGTCGTGAAATGGGATGCTGCAATCGAGGCTGGCGCTGCCCGGAAGGCGGCGACCAAGAGGGCACAGTTCGCCGTAATCGGGAAACTGGGAAATACCCAGCGCAAAGCGTAGAGAACCTATGGGAAGTCGTTGATTTGTCTGGACTGTTAGACACCGCAATAATTATTGAGTATCTTGCGGCCGGCGATTCCCGTTAAGGGACCGTGTCGCCGCTTCGGCAAATTTTCGGCGATTTTTGGGGACATTGAACCGCATGTGCGGCATCGTCGGCATTCTTGGACGCGCTCCGGTCGCGGAGCAATTGGTGGATTCGCTCAAGCGGCTGGAGTATCGCGGCTATGATTCAGCCGGCGTCGCCACGCTGGAGGGCGGCGGGGTCGCGCGGCGCCGCGCCGAGGGCAAGCTGAAGAATCTGGAAGCCCGGCTCGAGGCGAAACCGCTCGCCGGCCACACCGGCATCGGCCACACCCGCTGGGCGACCCACGGCAGGCCGACCGAGAACAACGCTCATCCGCATGCGACCGGACGCGTCGCAGTGGTCCACAACGGCATCATCGAGAATTTCCGCGAGCTGCGCGAGGAGCTCGAAGCCAAGGGCACGGTGTTCACGACCGAGACCGACACCGAGGTCGTGGTGCACCTGGTCGATCACCTGCTCAAGGGCGGCGTCAAGCCGATCGAGGCGGTGAGGGCGGTGCTGTCGCAGTTGCGCGGCGCGTTCGCGCTAGGCTTCATCTTCGCCGGCGAGGACGATCTGATGATCGGCGCCCGCAACGGCCCGCCGCTCGCGGTCGGTCATGGCGACGGCGAGATGTATCTCGGTTCGGACGCGATCGCGCTCGGGCCGTTCACCGACACGGTCAGCTATCTTGAGGACGGCGACTGGGTGGTGCTGACCCGCAAGGGCGCGACCATCTTCGACAAGGACAATGCGATCGTTCACCGCGAGGCGATCAAGCACACCACTGCGACTGCTCTGGTCGACAAGGCCAACTACCGGCATTTCATGGCGAAGGAGATCCACGAGCAGCCGGAAGTGGTCGGGCACACGCTCGCCCGCTATGTCGACATGGCGACCGAGCGCGTCACGCTGCCGGTGAAGCTGCCGTTCGACTTCAAAGACATCCAGCGCGTCTCGATCACGGCCTGCGGCACCGCGAGCTATGCCGGCTTCATCGGACGGTACTGGCTGGAACGGTTTGCTCGGCTGCCGGTCGAGCTCGATGTGGCCTCGGAATTCCGCTACCGCGAGGCGCCGCTGCGCAAGGGCGATCTCGCAATCTTCATCTCGCAGTCCGGCGAGACCGCCGACACGCTGGCCGCGCTGCGCTACGCCAAGGCGCAGGGCGCGCACACGCTGTCGGTCGTCAACGTGCCGACCTCGACGATCGCGCGCGAAAGCGAGATCGTGCTGCAGACGGTGGCCGGCCCGGAGATCGGGGTCGCCTCGACCAAGGCCTTCACCTGCCAGCTCATGGTGCTGGCCTCGCTCGCGGTCGCCGCCGGCAGGGCGCGCGGCGAGCTCTCCGACGCCGATGAGGCCAAGCTGGTGCACGGGCTGGTCGAGATCCCGCGTCTGATGTCGGAGGCGCTGACGATCGAGCCGCAGATCGAGAAGCTGGCGCGCGAGCTCTCGAAGTCGCGCGACGTGCTCTATCTCGGCCGCGGCACCAGCTATCCGTTGGCGCTGGAGGGCGCGCTGAAGCTGAAGGAAATCTCCTACATCCATGCCGAGGGCTACGCCGCAGGCGAGCTCAAGCACGGGCCGATCGCGCTGATCGACGAGCACATGCCGGTCGTGGTGATCGCGCCCTACGACAAGGTGTTCGAGAAGACAGTCTCCAACATGCAGGAGGTCGCTGCGCGCGGCGGCAAGATCATCCTGATGACCGACGCCAAGGGGGCGGCCGAGGCGACGATCCAATCGCTGGTGACGATCGTCATGCCGGACATGGGGGCGGCCTTCGCGCCGATCGTTTATGCCGTCCCGGTGCAGCTGTTGGCCTATCATACCGCCGTGGTGATGGGCACCGACGTCGATCAGCCGCGGAATCTGGCAAAATCGGTCACGGTCGAATAGTCGCAAGCGCCGCCGGAACGAGCCTCTTCAAAAACCCGCTGGGATGGCTTAGCTGGGTAGTGAATCACGGCCGCTCGACGACCTGGAACCGCAATGACTTCCAACCAAGTGCCTCCCCTCAAGCCGGGTGACCTGCCGCCGGACGCCCCCCGGGGGCTGATGGCGCGCTTCCGCAACTATTTCCTGACCGGCCTGGTCGTGGCCGGACCGGTTGCGATCACCCTGTACCTGACCTGGTGGTTCGTGACCTGGGTCGACGGCCTGGTGCGCCCGTTTGTGCCGGTCACCTACCGCCCCGAGACCTATCTGCCGTTCGGGCTGCCGGGCGCGGGCCTGGTCGTGGCGGTGATCGCGCTGACGCTGCTGGGGTTCCTGACCGCGAACCTGGTTGGCCGCTCGTTGCTCGACCTCGGCGAGAGGCTGCTCGGGCGGATTCCGGCCGTGCGCGCGATCTATCGCGGCCTGAAGCAGGTGTTCGAGACGCTGTTCTCCAGCAATGGATCGAGCTTCCGCCGCGTCGGGCTGGTCGAGTTTCCGTCACCGGGCATGTGGTCGATCGTGCTGATCTCGCAGTCGCCGAGCCCGGACGTGTCGGCCAGCCTGCCGGGCAACGAGGAGCATATGTCCGTGTTCCTGCCGTGCTCGCCGAACCCGACCACCGGTTTCTTCTTCTACGTGCCGAAGAGCAAGATCATCGAGGTCGAGATGAGTGCCGAGGATGCCGCGACGCTGATCATGTCGGCCGGCGTGGTGCAGCCCGGCACCAACGATCAGAAGCGCGCCGCGGCGCTCGCCGGAATGGCCAATGCCGCGCGCATCGCCAACCAGGCGTCGCTGCAGCCGCCGACGCCGGCCAAGGTCGAGGGCTGACGGGACGTTCCGGAAGCAGCGCGGCCGTGGCGCATGGCCGACCCACCTTCGAACGGAGGTCACGATGTCTATGACCATTGCGATCCTAGCACCGGGCGCCATGGGCAGCGCGGTCGCGCAACGCTTGACCGGGCGCGGCGCGCGCGTGCTGACCTCGCTCGAAGGCCGCAGCGCCGCCACAGCGCAGCGCGCGCACGACGCCGGCATGATCGCGGCCGATGATGCCGAGATCGCTTGCGCCGACATCATCCTGTCGATCGTGCCACCGAGCGAGGCGGTGACGCTTGCCGAGCGGCTCGCAGCTGCGATCACGCGAGAGCAAACCGCGCCCGTGGTGGTCGATTGCAACGCGGTCAGCGTCGAGACCGTCGGCAAGATCGAGGAGATCATCGCATCGTCGGGTGCGCGTTTCGTCGACGCAGGGATCATCGGCTTTCCGCCGCGGCCGGTCCATTCGGGGCCGGCATTCTTCGTGTCGGGCGAGCACACCGGCGACGTCACCGTGCTCCGCGATCTCGGGCTCGACATCCGCATCGTCGAGGGACCGGTCGGCGCGGCCTCCGCGCTGAAGATGTCCTATGCGGGCATCAACAAGGGCGTGACCGCGGTCGCCGCCGCGATGGTGCTCGCGGCCACCCGCGCCGGCGCGGCCGACGCGCTGCGCGATGAGCTCGCGCGAAGCCAGCCGCAACTGCTCGCCAAGCTCGACGTGGCGTTGCCGGACATGGTGCCGAAAGCCTACCGCTGGGTCGCCGAGATGCGCGAGATCGCGGCCTTCCTCGGCCCCGATCACCCCGCGAACCTCGTCTACGAGGGCTTTGCCCGCCTGTTCGACCACATCGCCGCCGACGAGAAAGGCGCGCGGACGGACGTCGCGCAGCTGATGGCATTTGTGAAGGGTGGCAAGGTGGGAGAGGTCTGACGCTCTCTCACCGTCATTGCGAGGAGCGAAGCGACGAAGCAATCCATGCATCCGCATACGCGGAGAGATGGATTGCTTCGCTTCGCTCGCAATGACGGTGGGGAGGAAGTTCGGAACGCCGGGATTATACGAGCGTGCTGTAGAGATCGCTCCAGTCGGGGTTCAGCGCTTCGATCAGTGCAATCTTCTTCGCCCGGCTGCCTGCCTTGATCTGCTTCTCCCGTGCGATCGCGTCGAGCATGGTGCCGTGAAGTTCATACCAGACCAGTATCTTGCAGCCATACTTGGCGGAGAAGCCCTCGACCAGACCTTCCCGGTATTCGAACGCGCGCTTGAGTGGGTTGGAGGTGACGCCGGTGTAGATGGTCCCGTGACGCTTGCTCGCGACGATATAGACGCAGGGTTGCTTCATTGTCTTCTCCGAACCCCAACGTATACCGTCATTGCGAGGAGCGATAGCGACGAAGCAATCCATCCATCCACTCGTGCGGAGCGATGGATTGCTTCGCTTCGCTCGCAATGACGGTGGTGAGAACGTTACCCCGCGCCGATCAGCGGGACGGCTTCGTCGCGTTCGTAGAGGTAGAGCAGGCAGCGCAGTGCCTCGCCGCGCTCGCCTTTCAGCTTCGGATTGTCCTTCATGATCCGCAGCGCCTCGTCGCGAGCCTGCGTGATCAGCTGGGCGTGCACGTCGGAGCGCGCGATGCGGTAGCCGGGCAGGCCGCTCTGCCTGATCCCGAGCACGTCGCCTTCGCCACGCAGCTTCAGATCTTCTTCGGCGATCCTGAAACCGTCGGTCGTTTCGCGGATCACCTTCAGCCGCGCCTTCGACATTTCGCCCAGCGGCTCCTTGTAGAGCAGGAGGCAGGTCGAGGCCTCCGAGCCGCGGCCGATGCGGCCGCGCAGCTGATGCAGTTGTGCGAGGCCGAAGCGCTCGGCGTTCTCGATCACCATGATGGTCGCGGCCGGCACGTCGACACCGACCTCGACCACGGTCGTCGCAACCAGAAGGCTGATCTCGTGCGCGACGAACTGCGCCATCACGCGATCCTTCTCGGTGCCCTTCATCTGGCCGTGGACAAGGCCGACGCGTTCGCCGAACCGCTTCTGCAGCGACTCGAAACGCTCCGTCGCGTTGGTCAGATGCTCGGTGCCCTCGGCCTCGGATTCATCGACCAGCGGGCAGATCCAGTAGATCAGCTTGCCGGCGTCGAGCGCGCGGCCGACGCCGTCCATCACGTCCTCGATCCGGCTCATCGGCACCGCGCGGGTGTCGATCGGCTGGCGGCCGGCGGGCTTTTCGCGCAGCTCGGAGACATCCATGTCGCCGAAATACGTCAGCACCAGCGTGCGCGGGATCGGGGTTGCGCTCAGCACCAGCACGTCGACCGCTTCGCCCTTGGAGGTCAGGGCGAGACGTTCGCGCACGCCGAAACGATGCTGCTCGTCGACGACGGCGAGCGCCAGCGCCTTGTAGATTACGTCGTCCTGGATCAGCGCATGGGTGCCGACCAGAAGATCGATCTCGCCGGCTTCGAGCCGCGCCAGCAGTTCGCGCCGCTCCTTGCCTTTCTCGCGACCGGTCAGGATCGCAACCCGCATGCCGGCGCGCTCGGCGAGCGGCGCGATGGTCTTGATGTGCTGGCGCGCCAGGATTTCGGTCGGCGCCATCAGCGCGGCCTGCTTGCCGGCTTCGGCCACGGCGGCCGCCGCAAGCAGCGCGACTACGGTCTTGCCGGAGCCGACGTCGCCCTGCACCAGCCGCAGCATGCGCACCGGCTGGCGCAGATCCTCGGTGATGGCCGCGACTGCGTCGCGCTGCGATTTGGTCAGCGCATAGGGCAGGGCGTCGATGACCTTCTTGCGCAGATGGCCGTCGCCGGCATTGCGGTCGCCGGCGGGGCGGCGAAGCGTCGCGCGGATCAGCGCCAGCGCCAATTGGCCGGCGAGCAGTTCGTCGAAGGCCAGCCGCGACCAGAACGGGCCGTCGGGCAAAATGTCGGTCAACTCGACCGGTACATGCACACGGGTCAGCGCCTCCCGGAGCGGCGGG
>NZ_LNCU01000029.1:0-41601 GCF_001542415.1 Bradyrhizobium macuxiense | reverse complement strand
GAGCCCCTCGGTC
Organism: Bradyrhizobium macuxiense; assembly: GCF_001542415.1. Classification (GTDB taxonomy): domain Bacteria; phylum Pseudomonadota; class Alphaproteobacteria; order Rhizobiales; family Xanthobacteraceae; genus Bradyrhizobium; species Bradyrhizobium macuxiense. Next base: position 41,588 of record NZ_LNCU01000029.1, on the reverse strand, counting down.
AGCGGGTAGACCGGGTCGATCCCCGACAGTTTCGCGAAGCCGGCCTCGTCAACGACGCGGTCGGGATGCACGATCTGCGGGATGCCGTCATACATCTGCAGAGTGCCCGAGACGTAGCGCTTGGTGCCGATCGGCAGCAGCTTCGCGACATAGTCGGGCTTGGCGCGAAAGAAGGTCAGCACGACGTCGCCAGTGTCGTCGCTTGCATAGACGAGGTACGGCGCGCGGGAATTGCGCGGCGGTGGTGGACGATGGCGGTCGACAGTGACCTCCAGCGTCACGATGGTTCCGGTCACGGCGTCGCGGATCTTCGGCCGCGCGCGGCGGTCGATCACGCTTGCCGGCAGATGCAGCAGCAGGTCGACCAGCCGCGGGGTCTCGTTGCGGCTGAGCAGATATCGCAACAGCTTGTCCTGCTTCGGTCCGACGCCGGAAAGCGTCGTGACCGGGGCAAACAAGGCATTGAGCAGGCTGGGGCGCATCAGGCGAATCTAGGACCGTTTCGCTTCGTCATGCCCGGCCTTGTGCCGGGCATCCACGTCTTTTTGTGGCCACGACGTCGATGGCCGGGTCAAGCCCGGCCATGACGAATTTGGGAGCCATGACTGTGACAACGCATGCTGACATCGACCATGTCAGTCGCTATATCAACCCCCGCCCGGCACGTCCGGGCTTTCGGCGTTGGATGGATTTTGGACATGACGGGATCGACACGATCGAGCAATGGTCTCGATGACCGCCGCAAGCGGCTTTTGTTTCGCTGTTGGCATCGCGGTACCCGGGAAATGGACCTGATCCTCGGCCGCTTCGCCGACGCGACGATTGCCGATCTGTCGGATCAGGAACTCGGCGAGCTCGAGCACCTGATCGACGTGCCCGACCCCGACCTCTATGCCGCGCTGACCGGCGACAAGGTGCTGCCGGCCGAATATGCGACCGCGCTGTTCGACCGCCTCAAGGCGTTTCGCGTTGCGGATTACGGCGCATGAAGCCGCCTGCCAAATCCCCGGCAGCCATGCTGGCAGCCGGCCGGGTGCTGACCATCGCCAATGTCGCGGAGGGCGCCGAGGGGCTGGTCATCTCGGATCTGGCGCGGGCGATCGCGGCGAAGCCGAAGCGATCGGCGGTGAGCCTTGCCGTGGTGTGCCGCGACGGCGCGCGGATGCAGCAGCTTGCCCGGGCGCTGGAGTTCTTCGCACCCGATATCGGCGTGATGCAGGTTCCAGCCTGGGACTGCCAACCCTACGACCGCGTCTCGCCGCATGCCGGCATCCTGGCGCAGCGGCTGACCGCGCTGGCAAAGCTGTCGCGACTGGTCGGCAGCGAAAAGCCGCTGATCGTGCTGACGACCGTGAACGCGGCTTTGCAGCGGGTGCCGGCGCGCGAACTGGTCGCTGCGCAGGCGCTGTCGGTCGCGCCCGGCAACGTCGTGCCGATGGATTCGGTCGTGGCCTGGCTCGAGCACAACGGCTACACCCGTTCCTCCACCGTGCGCGAGCCCGGCGAGTATGCCGTGCGCGGCGGCATCCTCGATCTGTATCCCGCCGGCCTCGATCAGCCGGTGCGCTTCGACTTCTTCGGAGACTCCCTGGAATCGATCCGCACCTTCGATTCCGAGACACAGCGCACGCACCTCGACATGCGCGGGCTCGATCTGGTGCCGGTCTCGGAATTCCAGCTCACGACGGAAACGATCCGCCGTTTCCGCATGGGTTATGTTGCGGCCTTCGGCGCGCCCGAACGCGACGACCAACTCTATGAAGCCGTCTCCGAGGGCCGCCGTCATCCCGGCATGGAGCACTGGCTGCCGCTGTTTCAGGAGCGGATGGACACGCTGTTCGACTATCTGGACGGCGCAACGATCGCGATCGAGCCGCAAGGCGAGGACGCGGCCCGGGAGCGCATCAAGCAGATCGTCGATTACTATGAGGCGCGCCGCGAGGCGCTGGAGCATCCGGGCGGCGGCGCGATCTACAAGCCGCTGCCGCCTGACAAGCTCTATCTGACCGAGACCGAATGGGCCAAGCTGCTGAGTGATGCGCCGGTGGCCCGGCTGACGCCATTCGCCGTGCCTGAAGGCGCGGGCGAGGTGTTCGATGCCGGCGCGCGGCAGGGCCGCAATTTCGCGCCGGAACGCGCCGACACCAACGTCAACGTGTTCGAGGCCGTCGTCGGCCATGTCGGGGCGCTGCAGTCGCAACGCAAGAAGGTGGTGATCTCGCTGTGGAGCGAGGGCTCGCGCGACCGCATGGGCGCGATGCTGCGCGACCACAAGCTGTTGAACCTGACCAGCGTCAACACCTGGCGGATCGTGCAGGCGACGCCGCGCAACGAGACCATGCTGGCCGTGCTCGGCATGGAGTCCGGCTTCGAGACCGACGAATTCGCCGTTATCAGCGAGCAGGACATCTTGGGCGACCGCCTGGTGCGGCCGCGCAAGGCGAGCCGGAAGCTCGACAATTTCATCTCGGAGGTGACGAGCCTCGCGACCGGCGATCTCGTCGTGCATGTCGAGCACGGCATCGGCCGATTCGTCGGCCTGCAGACGCTGGAGGTTTCCGGCGCGCCGCATGACTGTCTCGAGCTGCACTATGCGGCCGAGACCAAACTGTTCCTGCCGGTCGAAAACATCGAGCTGTTGTCGCGCTACGGCTCCGACAGCGCCAATGTCGAGCTCGACCGGCTCGGTGGCGGCGGTTGGCAGGCGCGCAAGGCCAAGCTGAAGAACCGCATCCGCGAGATCGCGGGCGAGTTGATCAAGATCGCGGCCGAGCGGCAGCTCCACGAGGCGCCGAAGTTCCCCCTGCAACCGCATGTCTATGACGAGTTCTGCGCGCGCTTCCCTTATGAGGAGACCGAGGACCAGCTGGGCGCCATCACCTCGACGCTGAAGGACCTCGAAATCGGCCGCCCGATGGACCGGCTGATCTGCGGTGACGTCGGCTTCGGCAAGACCGAGGTGGCATTGCGCGCAGCCTTTGCGGTCGCGCTGGAGGGCAGGCAGGTTGCGGTCGTGGTCCCGACCACGCTGCTGGCGCGGCAGCATTCAAGGACCTTCACCGAGCGCTTCCGCGGCTTCCCGGTGAATGTCGCGCAGGCCTCGCGGCTGGTCTCGACCAAGGAGCTCAACCAGGTCAAGAAGGGGATCGCCGACGGCGGCGTCGACATTGTGGTCGGCACCCATGCGCTGCTCGGCAAGACCATCAAGTTCAAGGACCTCGGCCTTCTCATCGTCGACGAGGAGCAGCATTTCGGCGTCAGCCACAAGGAGCGCCTGAAGCAACTTCGCGCCCAGGTGCATGTGCTGACGCTGTCGGCGACCCCGATCCCGCGCACGCTGCAACTGGCGCTGACCGGCGTCCGCGAACTCTCGATCATTGCTTCGCCCCCGGTCGACCGCCTTGCAGTCCGCACCTTCGTCGCACCGCACGATCCGCTGATGATCCGTGAGGCGCTGCTCCGCGAACGTTATCGCGGCGGGCAGGCGTTCTACGTGGTGCCGCGGATCGAGGACCTCGCCAGCGTCAAGGACTTCCTCGACAAGAACGTTCCGGAGATGAAGGTCGCGGTCGCGCACGGCCAGATGCCGCCGACCGTGATCGAGGACATCATGTCCGCGTTCTACGACGGCAAATACGACATCCTGCTGTCGACCACGATCGTCGAGTCCGGCCTCGACATCCCGAATGCCAACACGCTGATCGTGCACCGCGCCGACATGTTCGGCCTCGCGCAACTCTACCAGCTCCGCGGCCGCGTCGGCCGTTCCAAGCTGCGTGCCTATGCGTTGTTCACGCTGCCGGCGCAGCAGAAGATCACGGCACAGGCCGAGCGTCGCCTGAAGGTGCTGCAGTCGCTGGAGACGCTGGGCGCCGGTTTCCAGCTCGCCTCTCACGACCTCGACATACGCGGTGCCGGCAATCTGCTCGGCGAGGAGCAGTCGGGTCACATCAAGGAGGTCGGTTTCGAGCTGTACCAGTCGATGCTGGAGGAGGCGATCGTCAACCTCAAGGCCGGCGTCGCCGAGCCTGCCGCCGACCGCTGGTCGCCGCAGATCACGATCGGCATGCCGGTGCTGATCCCGGAGGATTACGTCAACGACCTCAGCGTGCGGCTGTCGCTGTACCGGCGGCTCGCCGATCTCGAGACCGACGAGGAGATCGACAATTTCGCCGCCGAGATGCGCGATCGTTTCGGCGTGCTGCCCGACGAGGTGCGCTATCTGTTCAAGGTCGCGGCGATCAAGGCGTATTGCCGGAGAGCCAATGTCGAGAAGGTCGATGCCGGGCCGAAGGGTGCCGTGATCACCTTCCGCGACAACGCCTTCGCCCATCCCGAGCGGCTGGTCGCGTTCATCCACCAGCACGGCCAGGCCGCGAAGGTCAGACCGGATATGAAGGTGGTGTTCTTCCAGGATTGGGAGACGCCGGAGGAGCGGCTCGCCGGCACCACCGAGATCCTGCGCCAGCTCGCCAACCTCGCGGAGAGCAAGAAGGCGGCGTGAGGGATCGCTGAACTCTCCACGCCGTCATTGCGAGGAGCTCGCGACAAAATTGCAAACAATTTTGCGCTGAAGCGACGAAGCAATCCACGCCTCCGTTTGCGCGGACGGATGGATTGCTTCGCTTCGCTCGCAATGACGATGGGCCGCGATCTCGGTCTTACGACGCCGCGCGTTCCTGCATTTGATTGAGGCGTCCGAGCAGTGACGTCGCAGTGTCGCCTGCGAGCAGCGTTGCAACATTGATGACGGGTTCGGCGCGGGCGTCGCGTCGTCCGTGGTGGGTATGGCGCATCACGCTGGCGAGCCGCCGCGTGATCGCATGGGCGTTGCGCAGGTCGGTCCCGGCGAACACCACGATGATCGACGTCGCGTCCAGCGCGGCGCCGAAGTCGGCCTGGCGCATCAGCTTGCTGATGATCCGCGCGCCATCGAATTGCGCACGGGGATGGGCGCTGTCGAAGTTGAAGCGCGCTACCGACAGCGTGCCGCCGCGCTCCGCGGTCTGGTAGACGGCGGTCGCGAAGTCACGTTCGAACGCCGTTTTGGTCAGCAGGCCGGTGCGGGCATCGATCAGGCCCTTGGCGTCGATGGCGCGCAGCATGCGGCTGAGCCGCGCCTCGTAGGCATGCTGCCGGATCATCGGCAGGGCGATATCAGCGATGCGCGACGGCCCGGCGGCGACAATCTCGAGATTGGGCAGATCGTAGCGCGGCGCGAGCTCGCCGGAGACCACGATCGCGGGAAGTGGACGGAAGCGGACGTCCTCGGTCAGCACCGTCAGGAATGCATCCATCACGCGCGGCGTAAATCCTTCGGCGAGGACGATGCCGTCGATGTCGCGGCTCGAGAGATGTTTGGCCGCGGCCTCGATGCTGAGGGCGCCGACCACTCCGGCGCGCTCTCCGAGCGCAACCGACAGCGCCGGATAGGCGGCGCCGCGCCCGATCAGCAGCGTGGTCGCTTCGCCTACGGGGTCGATGTCGGACATCGCGATCGGCGCCGGCGGCACTAGGCGCCGCATCACGGTCGCATGCAGAGCGCGCACGCGCAGGCACGCGTTCAGTCGCGCGATCAGGCGATCGGGCAGACTGCGCCGATGGAAGAAGGCAATCGCGGTATCGGGCAAGGTGGTCGCCGGATCGACGGCGATCAGCGGCAGATAGGGCGCGCGGGCGGCGGCGCGCTTGGCGAGCGTCGCGAGGGCCGGGTAGTCGACGCCCTCGGTCGCGGCGATGATGGCCGCCGGCTTCACCTGTTCGATGGCGCGCCCGGCCTCGCTCCAGTCGGTGACCAGCACCGGGAACAGTTTCGTCTCATCGAGGACGGCGGCCAAGGACGGCTTTGCCGTCGCCGACACGATGAGAACCGGACCTTGTTGGGACATGGGGAAAGCTCGGGACCGAAGCGCGGATAAACAACGGCCACGATGCTAGTTCGCCACGCTTAATGCAGCGTCAACGCAATCGCGAAAGTTGTATCTATGCTGAAGGCGTACGATCGCGAAATGCTTCAACCATCAAGGGGTTAAGCCCAAGTTCGGTCAACGCATCGCGAGCTCGCGCATTATCCTGGGCCCGTCCGGCGAGCTTATGACCGCTGAGGCGGTCCGGCAGCGCCGTCAAAAGCGCGCCCTGGCCGAGGCGGCGTGACCATTCCTGGAGCTCTTGGGCCAGGAACCGGTAGCCGCCGACCGTCATGACACCCGTCGGCGGCGCCGTGATGCTGACGGCGCCGGTCGCGCGATCGATCCGAGCTGCATATTCGGTATCGACGAAATCGCGGGCCGGCGCCGCGATCATGATCTCGCTCGGGGGTGGCGGCGCATAGGCGGCAACCGGCACCATGGGGCCGCGGAGCGCCAGCGTGCCCTTCGGCGTCAGCAGGATCTCGCCGGCGACCGAGGCGCCCGGCGCTTCGCGCGGCGTGCCGTGTGGGCCGATCTTGATCGGGGCCGGCAATCCGTCCTCCGCGCTGCGGCGGGCGCCGAACAGCCCGGCCTCGCCGAACACATAGACGTCGGTCAGGCTGACCTGCCGCGAGGTCCAATTTGCGCTGGAGGTGACCTGTTCGGGCGCGCGCCACAGACCGATGACGTTGCGCAGGCTCGGAAGGCGCTCCGCCAGGCCGCGCTCGTCAAGCCGTAGCGCGAGCTGCGCCGGAGCGATCAGGGTGTCGCAGGCGTGGTCGTTGAACTGCGTCTCGAGCACTTCTTCATCGAAGGGGTGATGCAGCACCAGCGTTCCGCCCGTCAGCAGCCAGGCGACCAGCGAGGCGCAGAGACCGGCAAATGACATTGGCGCGAAAGCCGACATGATGGTGGCGCCCTGCGCCAGGTCGCTCTCCAGCGACATCGCGAGCCCGCCGGCGATCAGGCTGTAATGCGCGCGTGGCACCGGGCGCGGTCCTTCGTTGGTGACGTCGAAGGAAATCAGCGCAGCCTTGCGGCCGTCCTGGATCACGTGACGCGAGGTCTGGGAGTCCTCCAGGATCGCCTCATCGAGCGAGGCCATGCCTTCGGGCAGACCGCTGCCGAAGCCGCAGACATGGCGGATCGAGAACGCTTCCGCCGCGGCGTTCATGGCGAGGTCGGCATAGGAGACGCCGTCGATCTTGCTGCAGGTGACGATCGAGCGCGCCGCGGTGCGGTTGAGCGCTGCGGTCAGCTCGGCCTGCCGCCACAACAGCGGCAGCGGCACCACCACCAGCCCGGCGCGATGGGCTGCCAGCACCGTCAACGCGAACTCGACGGTGGCGGGGAGCTGGACCGCGATCACGGTATTGGCCGGCAATCCGCTCTCGATGAAGTGGGCTGCGATCGCCGAGATCGCGCGATCGGCCTGGGCGTAGGTCAGGCGCTTGCGGGTCTGGCCGGTGATGCGCTGCTTGTTGAGCGGGTCGACCAGCGCCAGCGCCTCGGGATGCCGCACCAGGCTGCGCTTGAACAGCGTATCGAGCGTCGGCGAGGTGATCTGCTGGCTCACGGGTTCAACGTCGGTTGCAGGACTTGGATCGGATAACAAACGGATCGGATCAGGTCGTATCGCTTCGGGTCGATCACTTGGGGCCGGCCTTGTGCCACCAAGTCTCCGGCAGGTAGCCCGACAAGGCCGTGGTCGAAGGCCGTTCTATCCGATTCCAGCGCGCGATCCATTGCTCTCCGACGTCAAAGAGGGGGATAGCGTAGAAGCCGGACATCAGCGTCCGGTCCAGCGCCCGAACCGCCGAGACGAAAGCCGGCCGCTCCCGCGCCGCCAGCAGCGCCGCGATCATGGCGTCGATGGCCGGATCCTTGGCGCCCATGTAGTTCCTGGTTCCGGGGACGTCGGCGGCCTGGCTGCCCCAGTAGAACGCCTGCTCATTGCCGGGCGAAAGCGACTGGTCCCAGCGATTGGGGATCATGTCGAAATCATAGGCGAGCCTGCGCTGTTCGAACTGCACCGCGTCGACCACCCGCACCGAGACGTTGATCCCCGCGCGCTTCAGGTCGCGCTGATAGGCGAGTGCAATGCGCTCATGCTCGCGTGTCGTGACCAGAATCTCGAAGCTGAGCGGGGCGTGCGTCGCGCGCTGCTTCAGCACGGTGCCGTCGATCTCGTAGCCGGCCGCGGACAGCAGCGCGAGCGCGTCGCGAAGCACGGTGCGATCGCGCCCCGAACCGTCGGTGACCGGGAGGTGGTATCGTCCTTCGAGGATATCGGGCGGAATCTGTGCAAGGTACGGTTTCAGCAGCGCGCGCTCGCGATCGTCGGCGGGGCGGCCGTAGGCCGACAATTCCGATCCCGCGAAGAAGCCGCCGGAGCGCGAGTACAGCCCGAAGTAGTAGCTGCGGTTGATCCACTCGAAGTCGAACAGCATCATCAGCGCCCGGCGCACCCTGACGTCGGCGAATATCGGCCGCCTTGTGTTGAACACCAGAAACTCGGACGGGTGCGGAATGCCGATCTTGATCGTGTCGCGGATCACCTCGCCGTTGCGCGCCGCCGGGAAGTCGTAACCGTCGTGCCAGCGCAACGGCTCGTTCTCGCTCCGGAAGTCATAGAGGCCACGCTTGAAGGCCTCGAACAGGCCGTTGGCGTCGCGGTAGAAATCGAGCCTGATCTCGTCGAAGTTCCAGAGCCCGCGATTGATCGGCAAATCGCGACCCCAATAGTCGGGATTGCGGGTGAAGGTCACGCTGGTGCCGGGATTGACCGCGGAGATCCGGTAGGGACCGGAACCGATCAGAGGGGTCAGCGTCGTTTCCTCGAACTTCGCGGCGTCGATGGCGTGCCGCGGCAGGATCGGCATCAGGCCGAGGATCAGCGGCAGCTCACGATCGGCGACGCCGCCGAAATCGAACCGCACCGTGAGCGGGTCGAGCGCCTCGGCCTTTGCGACTTTCGAATAATACTGATGGAAGAGCGGGCGGCCGTGGTCCCGCAGCAGCGCAAGCGAGAACAGCACGTCGGCGGCCTGCACCGGCTGACCGTCCGAGAAGCGCGCACGCGGATCGATGTGGAAGGTGACGTAGCTCCTGTTATCATCGGTCTCGACGCTGCGCGCCAGCAGGCCGTACAGCGTGAAGGGCTCGTCATTGCCCCGGACCATCAGGCTCTCGTAGACGTAACCGCGCTCATACGCGTAGCCCCGGACCTGCTGCACGGGAACGCCCCTGACGATCAGCGGATTGAGGCTGTCGAAGGTGCCGATCAGGCCCTGCACGAGACGGCCGCCCTTGGGGGCGTCGGGATTGGCGTAGGGCAGGTGCGTGAAGTCGGGGGGCAACGCCGGCGCACCGTGCATTGCGATCGCGTAACTCTCGGTCGCCGCGGCGGGGGCAGGTTGCGTCGTCAGGACGGCCTGACCAAGGAGCAGGCAGAGGAACAGGCAGGCCAATGCGCGGCGTCCGAAGCGCCCGGGAACAGCTGCGTGAGGCGCCGGATTTGATTCGCGAAACGTCACGCCGGAGCTTTACCACAGGCGGCCGCAACTCGCCGTGACATCGGCGCAAATCGGTTGGTCGCCATTGATCTTTCCGCGCGCCGCTGTATTGAAAGCGTGCACTCGGTCCGGGCGGAAACGCCTGTCACGTATCCGCCTCAATTCACTAGGAGACAGCCGCCCCAAACGGCTAACTGTCGGCGCCTGCAGCGGTTTCGGGCGCTGCCGTTCAGAAAGGGTTTTCCGCAATGAATTTCCGTATCTTGGCCGCTTCGGTTCGGCCGCAGGGGCGAATTGTCGCCCTGATGGCGGCAACGGCACTGTCCGCAGCGCTCCTGGTTCCTGCCGCTCAGGCCCAGCAGCCGGCGGCTCCGAAGGCTGCGCCCAAGGCGGCACCCAAGGCAGCCCCGAAGGGCGCCCCGGCACCTGCGGCCCCGCAGCAGGCCGCCCCGCCGGCCGCCGGCGCTCAGCCGCCGCAGGATCAGCAAATTCAGCTCATCTATGCCCCCTGGACCAAGTTCTGCCTGAAGGGCCAGGAAGCCAACGCCAAGCAGGTCTGCTTCACCGGCAAGGACGGCCGCATCGAGTCGGGCCAGCCCGTCATCGCCGCCGTCGTCATCGAGCCGGAAGGCGAGCCGAAGAAGATCCTGCGCGTGACGCTGCCGCTCGGCATGCAGCTCGTTCACGGCACCCGCATCATCATCGACGGCAACCCGCCGCAGCAGGCGCCTTATGTGATCTGCTTCCAGAACGGCTGCATGTCGGACTATGAAGCGACGCCGGAGATGATCAACAACCTGAAGAAGGGCCAGAACCTCGTGGTTCAGGCGATCAACTCCAACGGCGCGCCGCTGACCCTGCCGCTGCCGCTGAACGGCGAGTTCGCCAAGGCCTATGACGGCCCGCCGACCGATCCGAAGCAGTTCGAGGAAAACCAGAAGAAGCTGCAGGAAGAGTTGCAGAAGCGCGCCGAAGAGCAGCGCAAGAAGCTCGAGGGTGCGGGCGCCGCCGCCCAGCCGGGAGCGCCGGCTCCAGCTCCTGCCAAGTAAGGCACGCGGACCATCGCAAAACAAAAGGCGCCCGAGCGGGCGCCTTTTTGGTTTCTACTTCGCGTCATTCAAGATGCGGCGCCATGCGATAACGTCTGGCTGATCGCGACCTGCTGCGCTGGTCGTTCCGTGCATCGTGTGCGATCTTTTGCGCGGGCATCGTTCGAGCGCGTCAGAGTCGCATGCGCGCATCGTTGCTGCCCGCCCGGGCGACCCCGGCATCGAAGCAAAATCACAGAATCTGTACGGGAGGCCAGACGAGAGCGCACACGCGCCTTCGCTGCGGCAACGCGTGCATGCGCGTTCCGCGAACCCTGGCCATGCCGAGCGGACGAGTGATGGCGCGATGCGGTCGGAGTTCATTCGGGCCGCGCATCCGTCCGCCATTCGCAGTCGTGGAATTCGTTCAATGTCCCAGCGTGGAAGCCAGCAGCAGCGGAAACCGCTCGACCGCCCGGTGAGCCCGCCGCCTCATCGGGCTTCGCCTGACGCCAGTGCTGGGGTGAAGCAGGACAACGCCGTCGGGGCGTTCCATCCGGGCATCGTGCATTTCGCGCTGGCGATGGGCGGTTTCGCCATCGGCATCACGGAATTCGCAACGATGAGCCTGCTGCCGTTCTTCGCCCGCGATCTGCATATCAGCGCGCCCGAGGCGGGCGACGCCATCAGCGCCTACGCCCTTGGCGTCGTGGTCGGCGCGCCCGTGATCGCCGTGCTCTCGGCGCGGGTCGCGCGGCGGACGCTGCTGATCGGGTTGATGCTGTTCTTCGCGCTGATGAACGGGCTCTCGGGCCTCGCGCCCGACTATCACACCATGCTGGCGCTGCGCTTCCTGGCAGGATTGCCGCACGGCGCCTATTTCGGGATCGCCATGCTGGTCGCTGCCTCGCTCGTCCCGCTGGATAAGCGCACCGGCGCGGTGGGCCGCGTGCTGCTCGGCCTGACCATCGCAACGACCATCGGCGTCCCGCTGGCGAATGGAGTGGGACAGGCGATCGGCTGGCGCTGGGCGTTCGCGATCGTCGCGGGCCTCGCGCTCCTGACCGCCATCCTGGTCCTGATCTTCGCGCCGCGCGATGTCGCCGACACCAAGGCGAGCCCGCTGCGCGAACTCTCCGCGCTCGGACGCAAGCATGTCTGGCTGACGCTTGCGATCGGCGCGATCGGCTTCGGCGGGCTGTTCTCCGTCTACACCTATCTCGCATCGGCCATGCTGGAGGTGACGCACGTGTCGCCCGCGCTGGTGCCGGTCGCGCTGTGCGTGTTCGGCGCCGGGCTAACGGCGGGCAACATCATCGTGCCGCGCTTCGCCGACCGTGCGTTGATGGCGACCGCCGGCGGGCTGTTGCTATGGTCGGCGGCGACGCTCGCGCTCTATCCGCTGGCGGCGACGAATTTCTGGACGCTGATCATCGACGTGCTGCTGATCGGACTCGGCGGGGCGCTCGCCACCGTGCTGCAGACCCGGCTGATGGACGTGGCGGGCGAAGCGCAGGGCCTCGCTGCCGCGCTCAACCATTCCGCCTTCAACGTCGCCAATGCGCTGGGGCCGTGGCTCGGCGGAATGGCGGTTGCCGCGGGCTATGGCTGGACGTCGACCGGCGTCGTCGGCGCGGGATTGGCGCTGGCCGGCTTCGTCGTCTGGGCGGTCGCGGCGGCGCTGGCCGCGCAGGACAAGGTTTAGGCGACCGCGCTCACGGCACGTCGGCGTCGTGAAGCTTGAGCGGAATGGGATGATCAGTTCAGCGACGGGTTGCGCGGGCGGTAGCCGCCGGACTTGTCCTTGATGAAGATCTCCGCAACCTGGGAATGCCGGATCGGCTCGTCGGAATCGTCGGGCAGCAGGTTCTGTTCGGAGACGTAGGCGACGTACTCGGACTCCGAGTTCTCCGCGAGCAGGTGGTAGAACGGCTGGTCCTTGTGCGGGCGGACGTCCTCGGGAATCGACAGCCACCATTCCTCGGTGTTGTTGAACTCCGGATCGATGTCGAAGATCACGCCCCGGAACGAGAACACCCGGTGACGGACGATCTGTCCGATCTGAAACTTGGCGGTGCGCGCTTTGATCATGCTTCGTCGATAGACCATCATTGTGGCCGATGCTAGGGGCAAGAAAGCTGATTTAACCCGTGGTTTACCGATTCTAGCCGGGTGCAACCGACAGGGAATACCGCCAAGAATCTACTTTCAGAATAATCGATATCCTCAATCGGGCGCTGCCGTATTTCTGCCTGATCTTCATCGGTTGGGACGCTTTGCCTAACGCCGCCACGATGGTGCCAGCCCCTCGCGCATTGCGAGCCGCCGCAGCGGGCCGACCGCTCCGATCAGGTGCAGACCGGCGGCGCGCAGGGTTTGAACTCCCACGAAGTCGCTGAGCAGCGAACGGTTGGCGAGGTCGATCGCCCAGGTCCGGCTGGCGACGTCGGGGCGCCGCGCCGTCTCGTAGCGCGACAGCACTAGCGACGCGCCCGGATCGTCGCCGTGCGCGATTGCCTGGCCCGCGATCTCGGCGATATCGGCCGCGTCGCGCAGTCCCATGTTGAGACCCTGCGCACCGATCGGCGGCAGCACGTGCGCGGCTTCGCCGACCAGTGCGATACGGTCTTTCGCGAATTGCCGGGGCCGCTCGAAGGCGAGCGGGAACACATGACGGCCGGGCTCGACCTGGACGCGGCCGAGGATGGAATGGGATTGCTTCTCCGTCGCCGCGGACAGTTCGTCGTCGCCAAGCGCCTTCAGCCGCTCGGCCTCCTTGGGCGCGCTGACCCAGACCACGCTGCTTCGGTTGCCGCCAAGCGGCACGAACACGCAGGGGCCGTGTTCGGTATGAAACTCGGTCGAGCTGTTCCGGTGCGGCCTTGAATGCGTGATGTTGAAGGTGAGGGCGGACTGGCCGAGGGGGCGGCTTACGACCTCGATGCCGGCGGCCTCGCGGGACAGCGAATTGCGCCCATCGGCGCCGACCACGAGCCGAGCTGACAGTGACTGGCCCAGCCGGGTCCGCACCTCGACCGCGGCGTCGCCAAGGTGGATCGAAGCCGCCTCATCGTCGAACCGCGTCAGCGTCGCGAGCTCGCCGGCGCGCTCCTCGAGCGCTGCGACCAGCGAGCGATTGTCGATGTTGAACCCGAACTGCTCGCGCCCGATCTCCCCGGAGGAGAAGCGCACTTCGGGTGCACGGATCAGGCGGCCGGTGTCGTCGACGAGGCGCATGGTCTTCAGCGCGGCGGCTTTGTCGGCACAGCGCCGCCAGACGTCCAGCCGTTCCAGGAGATCGGTCGAGGCCCCCAACAGCGCGGTGGTGCGGTTGTCGGCATAGGGTGCGCGCCGCGCCAGAAGCGCGGTCTTCGCGCCGGCATCGGCCAGGGCGATTGCAGCCGTCAATCCGGCCGGGCCGCCGCCTATTACGATAACGTCATAAACCTGCAGATCGTCGGTCATGTCAGGACAAATGACATGGTTCGCCCGATTTTCAAGCGGTCGCTAGCCAGCAAAAATTTCCCGCGCCCTACGCGGCGGAACGACGCAAGAGTGCATATGCAAACCGGGCCGATTCCTGATAGCACTGCGGCCAAATGGACCAGACCAGCCAGCCGGACGCGTTGCCGGAACGGAAGCGGACCGCCGCATTTTCCGTTCATATCTTCACGGCGCTGGGCGCGGGGATCGCGCTGCTGGCGATGCTGGAAGCCGTGCGCGAGCACTGGGCCAGCATGTTCGGCTGGCTCGGCGTAGCGCTGGTCATCGACGGCATCGACGGCCCGCTGGCGCGCAAGCTCGACGTGGTGCGGCTGCAGCCGAACTGGTCGGGCGAGGTGCTCGACCTGGTGGTTGATTTCGTCACCTATGTGTTCGTGCCCGCCTACGCAATCACGGCGAGCGGCATGCTGCTGCCGCTGGCCGCGCCGATCCTCGGCATCGGCATCGTGGTCTCCAGCGCGCTCTATTTCGCCGATCGCCGGATGAAGTCCGACGACAATCATTTCCGCGGCTTTCCGGCGCTGTGGAATGCCGCGGCGTTCTATCTGTTCCTGCTGCACCTGCCGCCGGTGATCTCGACGCTCGTGGTCGCGATCCTGATCGCGCTGACCTTCGCGCCGTTTCACGTGCTGCACCCGTTGCGCGTGGTGCGGCTGCGCTGGCTGACGCTTGGGCTGCTCGCCGCCTGGACGCTGCTCGCCATGTATACGGTGGCGAACGACTTCATGGTCGGAGCATCGGTGACCTTCGCCCTCTGCGCCATCGCCGCCTACATCGTCGGCAGCGACACCGTGATCCGCCGGATGAGGGCATTCAGGGAATGATGGAATTGATCGCGAGCCCCGAGGCCTGGGCTGCGCTGCTGACGTTGACTGCGCTGGAAATCGTGCTCGGCATCGACAACGTGATCTTCCTGTCGGTGCTGGTCTCGCGTATTCCGCAGCCGCAGGCCAGTCGCGCGCGGCAGATCGGCCTGCTGCTGGCGCTGGTGTTCCGCATCATCCTGCTCAGCATCCTGGTGTGGCTGATCGGGCTGACGCAGCCCGTGATTACCATCAAGGACGTCGCACTGTCCTGGCGCGATATCATCCTGATCGGCGGCGGCCTGTTCCTGATCGCCAAGGCGACCCACGAGATCCACGGCGAGGTCGAGGCGCGCGACGCCGACGAGAAGAGCAAGCCGAGCGCCAACGCGTTCTTCTGGGTGATCGTGCAGATCATCATCGTCGATCTGGTTTTCTCGCTGGATTCGATCATCACCGCGATCGGCATGGCGCAGGATCTCGAGATCATGATCGCGGCGGTCGTGATCGCCTGTCTCATCATGTACATCTCGTCTGGCCCGGTGGCGCGATTTGTCGCAGAGCACCCGACCACCAAGATGCTGGCGCTTGCATTCCTGGTGCTGATCGGCGTGGCGCTGGTGGCCGACGGATTCAAATTCCACATCCCGCGCGGCTACATCTATTTCGCAATTGCGTTCTCGGCCGCGGTCGAAATGTTCAACGTGCTGGCCAGGCGCAACCGCAAGAAGGCGGCGGGATAGGCCGGTTTCGGACGGCTCGGTTGACAAGACGGCCCTGATGGCATTCGCTCGCCTCACTTGAGATAAGGGAGCGATCGACATGACCAAGGCTGTACGGGTGCACAAGGTAGGGGGCCCGGAAGTCCTGACTTATGAGGATGTCGAGGTGCCCGCACCCGGCACGGGCGAGGTGCGCATCCGGCAGCACGCGGTCGGCCTCAACTTCATCGACGTCTACTTCCGCACCGGCCTCTACAAGGCGCCCGGCCTGCCGTTCATCGCCGGCAACGAGGCGTCCGGCGAGGTCGTGGCCGTCGGCCCCGGGGTGACCAATTTCCATCCTGGCGACCGCGTCGCCTATTACTACAACCTCGGCGGCTATGCCTCCGAGCGCGTCATCCCGGCCGACAAGCTGGTCAAGCTGCCCGACCATATCACCTACGAGCAGGGCGCCGTGCTGATGCTCAAAGGCCTGACGGTCTGGTACCTGCTGCACAAGACTTTCAAGGTCGAGCCCGGCCATCGCGTGCTGATCCACGCCGCAGCCGGCGGCATCGGGCTGCTCGCCTCCCAATGGGCCCACGCGCTCGGCGCGCATGTCATCGGCACCGTCGGCTCGAAAGCGAAGGCCGATCTCGCCCTCGCCAATGGCTGCGACCACGTCATCCTCTACAACGAGGAAAATTTCGTCGAACGCGTCAAGCAGATCAGCCGCGGAGAGCTGTGCGACGTCGTCTATGACGGCGTCGGCAAGACCACGTTCCCGGGGTCGCTGTCGTGCCTGCGGGCGCGCGGCCTGTTCGTCTCGTTCGGCAACGCCTCCGGTCCGGTGCCGCCGTTCCCGCTCGCCGAGCTCAACAACCACGGCTCGCTGTTCGCGACACGGCCGAAGCTCAACGACTATGTCGGCACCCGCAAGGAATTGCTCGAAGGCGCCGACACGCTGTTCGCCGCCGTCATCAACGGCAAGCTGCACGTGCCGATCAATCACGCCTACGCGCTGAAGGACGTCGCGAAGGCGCATATCGACCTGGAGAGCCGCGCGACCACCGGAGCGGCGATCCTGAGGCCGTAGCAGCATTCACCGTCATTGCGAGCGAAGCGAAGCAATCCATCTATCCGCATGTGCGGCGCGAATGGATTGCTTCGTCGCTTCGCTCCTCGCAATGACGGGTGTGGAGGAGCTTATGCCACCCGCCTTGCAGCACCCACCTTCGTCAGCACCGTATCCAGGCAATCAATCATCGCAAGAATCTCCTCGCGCGTGACGTTGAGTGCCGGTATGAAGCGCAGCGTGTCGGGTTGCGGCGAGTTGACCAGCACGCCGGCTGCGAAGGCCTGCGCAACGATGGCAGCGCCGATCGGCATCTTGAGGTCGAGCGCGAGCAGGAGGCCGCGGCCCCTGATGTCACCGAGCCCGTGCCGCGACGACAGCCGCTGCAGTTCGCTCTCGAGGAACAAGCCGGTATCGGCAACCGATTTCAGGAAATCGGGCTGGCCGATCTGCGCCAGCACCGCAAGGCCGGCGGCGCACATCAACGGATTGCCGTTGAACGTGCCGCCCTGATCGCCGTGATCGAAGCATGACGCGTGCTCGGTTGCGAGCAGGGCAGCGAGCGGAACGCCGCCGCCGATGCCTTTGCCGAGCGTCATGATGTCAGGCTCGATCCCGGCATGCTCATAGGCGAACAGCTTTCCGGTCCGGCCCATGCCGGTCTGGATCTCGTCGACGATCAGGAGCAGGCCGCGCTGCTGCGTGAGCGCCCGCAACTCCTTCAGGAATTCGTCGGTCGCGGGCCACACGCCGGCTTCGCCCTGGATCGGCTCCAGCATCACTGCGACCGTCGACGCCGAGATCAGTCGCCGGACCGACTCGATATCGTTCAGCTTGGCCTTCGGGAAGCCCGGGACCTTGGGCTCGAACAGCGGCTCGAACGCTTTCTTGCCCGACGCCGACATCGTCGCGAGCGTCCGGCCGTGGAAGCCACCCTCGAAGGTGATGATCTCGTGGGCGCCGTTCTTGTACTTGGCGCCGAACTTGCGCGCGAGCTTGATCGCGCCCTCATTGGCTTCCGCACCTGAATTGGCGAAGAACACCTGATCGAAGCAGCTCTGCTCGACCAGCGCCTTGGCCAGTTGAAGGCTGGGGCCATTGAAGAAAGCGGGACTTGGCGTCAAGAGCCGCTTGGCCTGCGCGGCCAGCGCCTCCGCAACCACGGTCGGCGCGTGGCCGAGCGGATTGACGGCCCAGCCCTGCACGAAATCGAGATAGCGGTTGCGGTTGTCGTCCCACAAATACGAGCCCGCACCGCGCACGAACACGACCTCGGGACGGGCGGTGATGTCCATCAGCGCATCGAACGGATGGGTGGCGTTGGTCATGTCGATCTCCTCTGTGCAGTGCTGGTGTGGGGAAAGGGCAGGCCGAAAAAGCGAGAAGGCCGCGCTTTGGGGCGCGGCCTTCTCGAAAACCTGGGCTGATTTATCTAATCAGCGCTGGCGTCGGACACGGCGCGACCCATCATCGTCGTTGGTACGACGACGGCAGATGGCGCGGCGGTTGGTCCGGTTCAGGTTCATGGCGCAGGCCCATACAGCCGAACGCCAGATCATGTCAAGCGTCAGAATCCCGCGACGCTGCCGTGCAGATCGTATGGGTCGGAGCGTTCGATCTTCGCGGTGACGATCTCGCCGACCTTCAGCGGGCGGCGGCTGGAGAGATAGACGGCGCCGTCGATGTCAGGCGCGTCGGCTTTTGACCGGCCCTTCGCCACGGTCGGACCGACCTCATCGACGATCACCTGCTGGCGGGTGCCGACCTTGCGCTTCAGGCGCCTGGTCGAAATCTTCTGCTGACGTGCCATCAGCGCATTCCAGCGCTCCTGCTTGACCTCGTCTGGCACGGCATTGGCAATCGCGTTCGACGAAGCGCCGGCGACCGGTTCGTATTTGAAGCAGCCGAGGCGGTCGATCTGGGCTTCCTCCAGCCAGTCGAGCAGATAGGCGAAATCGGCGTCTGTCTCGCCGGGGAAGCCGACGATGAAGGTCGAGCGCAGCGTCAGCTCGGGGCACTGCTCGCGCCACTTCTGGATCCGGGCGAGCGTCTTCTCCTGCGCGGCCGGTCGCTTCATCGCGCGCAACACGTCGGGGCTCGCGTGCTGGAACGGGATGTCGAGATAGGGCAGCACCTTGCCCTCGGTCATCAGGCCGATGACCTCGTCGACATGCGGGTAGGGATAGACATATTGCAGCCGGACCCAGGCGCCGAGCTCGCCCAGTTCCTTTGCAAGGTCAAAGAACTTGGCGCGGACGCTGCGATCCTGCCACGGGCTCTCGGCATATTTCAGGTCGACGCCATAGGCCGAGGTGTCCTGCGAGATAACAAGCAATTCCTTGACGCCGGCCTTCACCAGCCGCTCGGCCTCGCGCAGCACGTCGTTGGC
This sequence comes from Bradyrhizobium macuxiense, assembly GCF_001542415.1. GTDB lineage: Bacteria > Pseudomonadota > Alphaproteobacteria > Rhizobiales > Xanthobacteraceae > Bradyrhizobium > Bradyrhizobium macuxiense. Next base: position 22,664 of record NZ_LNCU01000029.1, on the reverse strand, counting down.
CGGGCGCGAGACGAGATCGCCGCGCAGCTTCGGGATGATGCAGAAGCTGCAGCGGTTGTTGCAGCCCTCGGAAATCTTCAAATAGGCGTAGTGCCGCGGCGTCAGCTTCACGCCCTGCGGCGGCACCAGGTCGAGATGCGGATTGTGTGCCGGTGGCAACGCGCGGTGCACGGCCTCGAGCACGCTCTCATATTGCTGCGGACCGGTGATCGAAAGTACGCCGGGATAGGCGGTCTCGATCTGCTCGGGCTCGGCGCCCATGCAGCCGGTGACGATCACCTTGCCGTTCTCGGCCATGGCCTCGCCGATCGCCGACAGCGATTCCTGCTTGGCGCTGTCGAGGAAGCCGCAGGTATTGACGATCACGATATCGGCGCCATCATGCTTGCGCGCGAGCTCATAGCCTTCCGCGCGCAACCTCGTGATGATGCGCTCGGAATCGACCAATGCCTTGGGGCATCCCAAGGACACAAAGCTCACTTTCGGCGCGGCGGCCTGCTGCATATCTCTGATCTGCCTGATGAATGGGCAGGAGCTAGTCCCAATTGCCGAGAATTACAACCCTTTGCCGGGCCGATTGACGTGTTATGGATGGCTCATACCGGGTCCTCGGAGCGCGTTTTCGAGCGAAGTGGGTACCGGTTCGCGTGAAGAAAACGCGTCCGAACAAAAGAATGAGAGCATGATACGATCCCGTCGGATCGCATCATGCGCGAGTGGTCGATGAGCGCTGAGTCGTCTCCCAAGATCGTCATCGTCGACGAGAGCCCGATCCGCGCAGCCATCCTGGAGGAGGGGCTGCGGGAGGCGGGGTACACCGACGTCGTCCATATCAGCGAGATGCAGAGCCTGCTCGCGCGGATCTACGGGCTCGACCCCGATATCATCGTCATCGACCTCGAGAACCCGAGCCGCGACGTGCTGGAACAGATGTTCCAGGTCAGCCGCGCCGTCCGCCGGCCGATCGCGATGTTCGTCGACCAGAGCGACGCCGCTTCGATCCAGGCCTCGGTGGATGCGGGGGTCTCGGCCTACATCGTCGACGGCCTGAAGAAGGAGCGCATCAAGCCGATCCTCGATCTCTGCGTCTCCCGCTTCAACGCTTTTTCCAAGCTGCAGGACGAGCTCGACCGCACCAAGCATGCGCTGGAGGAGCGCAAGGTGATCGACCGCGCCAAGGGCATCCTGATGAAGATGAAGGGGCTCACCGAGGAGGAGGCCTACGTGCTGATGCGCTCGACCGCCATGCGCGAGAAGAAGAAGATTGGGGAGATCGCGCAATCGATCCTGACGGCGTCGGAGCTGCTCAAATGACCGGACCATTGCGCATCGGGTTCATTCCGCTGGTCGACGCCGCCGCGCTGATCGTGGCCGTCGACAAGGGATTTGCCGCCACTGAGGGCCTCGACGTCACGCTGGTGCGGGAAGTGTCGTGGTCGAACGTTCGCGACAAGCTGAATATCGGCCTGTTCGATGCCGCCCATCTGCTGGCGCCGGTCGCGATCGCATCACACCTCGGGCTCGGCCACGTCAAGGTGCCGATCGCAGCTCCGTTCAATCTCGGGCTCAACGGCAACGCCATCACGGTGTCGCCGGCGCTGCACGCAGCCTTGATGGAGGAGATCGACGGCGACCGTTTCGATCCGATGGCCACGTCGCGTGCGCTCTCCCGCGTGGTGGCGAAGCGGCGCAAGAGCGGCGCCGAGCCGCTGACCTTCGGCATGACGTTTCCGTTCTCCACCCACAATTACCAATTGCGGTTCTGGATGGCGGCCGGCGGCGTCGATCCCGACGAGGACGTCCAGCTCGTGGTGCTGCCGCCGCCCTACATGGTGGACAGCCTCGCCAACGGTCACGTCGATGCGTTCTGCGTCGGCGCGCCCTGGAATTCGATCGCGGTCGATCTCGGCATCGGCCATATCCTGCATTTCGTCGCCGACATCCTGCTCAGCGCGGTCGAGAAGGTGCTGGCGTTGCGCCAGAGCTGGTCGGACAAGCACCCCGACGTGGTGGCGGCGCTGCTGCGCGCGCATCTGCGTGCCGCGGAGTTCATCGAGGAGCCGGAGAACCGGCCCGAGGTGGCTCACATCCTCGCGCAGCCCGAACGGATCGGCGTCGACGCCAGCGTCATCCAGCGCACGCTCGACGGCAGGCTGAAGATCGCGCCCGACGGCACCATGCGCGAAAGCCGCCGCTATCTCCTGGTCGGGCGCGAGGCTGCGGCGCGGCCCGATCCGGCGCAGGCCGCCTGGCTCTATGCCCAGATGGTCCGCTGGGGACAGGCGCCGTTCAGGCCGGAAGCGCTGAAGGCTGCCATGGCCGTGTTCCGGCCGGATCTCTACGACGCGGCTTTGGGGCGATCTGTCGGAACTCCCAATCCCATCGGCGCGTTCGCGGGGCCAGCCTTCGATCCCAACGACGTTCCCGGGCATCTGGCCGCCTTCAAGATCGGGCGCTGGAGGCCCTGAGTGCGGGGCAGTAGCCTCAGCTCCACCTTCCGGCTACTTTGCTTGGGGTTGTTTTCGAGATTTTTGGTTGTTGCGGGATTGGCGCGGGTTCCGGATGCCTTGAATTGCACCGAATAAGATTCTCGGTCGAAGTCGCGCGAAAGAATTTCCCTCTCGGAACCGGGTTCCCGAAGGCGGCAGCATCGCTATTTTTGCCGCCCCCTTGAACCCACGCGCCAACGATATTCCATAAGCCTGCAAATGGGGCGTTGGAGATCGACCATGCGCGAGCTATCGGCGGAAGCCCGCCTGCATCTTTACGCGCGTAACCTGTCACGAAAGACCGGCTCCGGCATTCACACGGTGGCGCTCTACAGCGCCTTTGCGGTGATCGCGGCGATCGTGTTCGGGACGCTGTCCATTCATCCGTTCTGAGGCGCCAAGAAATTGAAAAGCCGCCGTCTGATGTCCCCAGGCGGCGGCTTTCTCTTTACGAGGATGTGGAATCGGTGCGGTCAGTATCCGTACCCGTAGCTGTATCCGCCGCCGCAGGTGTTACAGGTCGGCTGGACCGGCGCGTAGTAGGAATAGCCCGGCGAGACCATCTGGACGTGTTCGCGCGTGGCGTATTGCGCCGGAATGCGCTCATAGGCAACGCCGCCGGGTGCGACCATCACCGTCTTCGGCACCATCACGGTACGATACTGCGCCGGCGTGCGATGCGCGACGACGCGCCCCGGAGCCACCATCACGGTTTCCTGCACCGTGCGATACTGCGGCGGCACGGTCTGCACCTGATAGCAGGTCGCGCAGGGCTGGGGCGGCGGCGTGTAGCAGCTGTAGCAGCCGGCGGAAGCTGCGCCTGTGAAAGCGGCCGTGGCAACCGCGGCAATGGCTAGGGAGAGACTGGTGCGGAACATGCTTTCGTACCCAATGTTCTAAAAGGAACGTGAAGGCTCGGAAGCTGCACCTACCAACCAATCGGCAAGTTTGGGTTTAGGAAGACTCTTAACGGAATCTAAAAGGGTCGGCGGTGCGCCGGCCCTTTTGTTTGTGCGCCGGCAATTCAATGCGCCGTCGTGAACGGCGCCACCGTGATGCCGGCAGTCTTCAACGCCTCGCGCACGCCGCGCGCGATCTCGACGGCGCCGCGGGTGTCGCCGTGGATGCACACGGTATCGGTCTGCATCTTGATCACCTTGCCGGTGACGGACACCACTGCGCCATCCTGCACCATCCGCACCACGCGGTCGGCGATCGCCTTGGGATCGTGCAGCACCGCGCCGGGCTTCTTGCGCGAGACCAGATTGCCGTCGTCCTCATAGGCGCGATCGGCGAACACCTCATGCGCCATCCGCAGATTGGCGGCTTCACCGGCGCGCACCAGCTTCGAATTCGCGAGCACCACGAACACCAGGCTCGGGTCGACCGCCTTGATCGCGCTGGCGATGGCCTTTGCGGTCATGTCGTCCTCGCAGGCGACGTTGGAGAGTGCGCCATGCGCCTTCACATGCGTGACCTTGTGGCCCGCGGCAGTCGCGATCGCCTGCAGCGCGCCGATCTGGTAGGCGACGAGGTTCTCGATCTCGGATGACTTCAGTCCGGGCACCGGGCGGCGGCCGAAGCCGTGCAGGTCGCGGTAGCCGGGATGCGCGCCGACGCTGACGCCGCGCGCCTTCGCCAACTCGACCGTGTGGCGCATGATGTCGGCGTCGCCGGCGTGGAAGCCGCAGGCGACGTTGACCGAGGTCGCGAGCTCGATCATGGCGGCGTCATTGCCCATTTCCCACGGACCGAAGCTCTCGCCGAGATCGCAATTGAGATCGATGGTTGAGGTCATGACGATCGCTCCGTTGTTGTTGGTGTTGATTTAGGGCACGGCGACCTGCCAGGTCGCGGCATCGATGGCGCTGACCGCCTGGCCCGCGACATTAGCATCTCTGAGTGCCTCGATGTTGAGGCCGAAATCCTCGATGCCACGCAACCGGTCGGACAGAGAGCGCAACAGTTCCTGGAACTTCTTCGCTTCCGCCTGCGCTTCCGCCATCGTGACGGCCTTGAAGCGGAACGGGCGGCCGGCGGAGATCTGGGCGAAGCGTCCGAAATCGGCCGTGATCACGGTCGCGATCTTGGGGTAGCCGCCGCTGGTGCCGCGATCCGGCATCAGCACGATCGGCTGGCCGTTGCCGGGCACCTGGATGCTGCCGTTCACGGTGCCGTCGGACACGATGTTGTGGCCGTCGAGATGCTTGATGACGGGACCTTCGAGCCGGTAGCCCATGCGGTCGCTTGTTGCGGATATCTTCCACTCGCTGTCGAGGAACAGCTTCTTGGCCTCTTCTGAGAATTCGTCGTCCTGCGGTCCGAACACGATGCGGACCGGCGCATCGCCGGCGGCCGGAAGTTCGATCCGGCGCTCGGCTGCGCCGCTCGCAGCTTGCGTCTTCAGCTCATCGCCATTCTGCAGCGGTCGCGGATAGGGACTGCCGAGCCCGGCGCGGGCGTTCACGGCGAGGCTGCCGAACATCGGCTCGCCTTCGATGCCGTGTTCGATCGCGAGGTAGCTGAACGATCCGCCGCGGGCAAAGCCGAGGGTGAGGGTCTCGCCGTCGGCCAGCGTCGCTGAACTGTTGAAGTCAATCGCGCGGCCGGCGATATCTGCATTGCGTGGCGCACCTGCAAGCCCGACACGGACAGCGCCGCCGCGTGCGGTGAAGGCGGCGCCGAACGGGCCGATCTCGACCGCGGCTGCCAACAGATCATTGCCGACAAGCGAGTTGGCGGCGGCGAGCGCCAGCCGGTCCATCGCACCGCTCGGCGTCAGACCGTAGCGCTGCGAGCCCGGGCGGCCGCCGTCCTGAACCGAACTTGCCGGACCGATCGAGGCAACGACGAGCTTGCTCATGGCGTCACCAGTTCGGCGATGAATTCGCCGGCTTCGGCGGCGCGGTCCTGTTCCGCGAAGGTCTTGGCGTCCACTGCCGTGAAGGTGATGGCGTCACCCGGCTCCAGCAGGAAGATCGGATCGCGGTGCAATTGGTAGGTTCTGACAGGAGTGCGGCCGAGCAGGTGCCAGCCGCTCGGACCGGCTAGGCACTGCACGCCGGTCTGGATGCCGCCGATCGAGNNGGTGCCCGCCGGTGTCAGCAGCCGCGGATCCTTCCGCCGCGGCATGTGCAGGAACTTTTCCAGACCGCTGAGATAGGACCAGCCGGGGGTAAAGCCGATCATGGCGACGCGATAGTCGCCGCCGACGTGGCGCGCGACGATCTCGTCGGGTGTGGTGTCGAGCGATTTCGCGACGTCCTCGAGGTCGATGCCATTCTCGCCGCCGTAGGCGACGGGGATGCGCCAGCGCCGCGTGCCGGCCTCGGTCGACAGCGCCTTCGCCGCCCGCGCAAGCAGTTGCCCGCCGAGCGCGTCAAAGGTGACCTGCACGGGATCGTAATGCACCAGCAACGACCGATAGGTCGGCACGGTCTCGGTGATGCCTGCAATCGGCTCCGCGGCGATGACCCGGTCGAGCGCCAGCACCCGCCGGTTGGCGGCATCGTCGATAGTTCGGCTGAATTCCACCGTGATGGCGCTGTCGCCACTCGGCAAGAGGCGGGGAGGGCTTAGGGTTTCGGCCATAGGATCAAAGCGGACTCGTCAGGCATCAAGCTAGCGTGTTTTGAAGCGAAACGGAATTCGCGTCGTGCAAAATGATGTAGCAACTTCAATAAATTAATCGGCATGCCTGCGATAAGTTTGGATGATCGCTGGATTTTGGCACGGCCCTTGACGCAAGGGCTCGGCCCCGCAAGATGCGGCCGTCTGTTTCCTTCCACCGGAGCCTAAGTCCCGATGTCCCTGTCTGCCGAAGCGATCGCTACGCTGTCGCACGTGTCCACCGCCACCATCACCACGGTCCTGCTCAAGAAGGGGCTGCGCAACATCTGGATGCGCGGCACCAAGCCGCTGCGGCCGGGCGCAAAGCGGCTGGTCGGGCCCGCCTTCACGCTGCGCTTCGTGCCGGCCCGTGAGGATCTCGCGACGCCGGAGTCGTGGTCGTCGCCGATCTCGACCCGCACCGCGATCGAGGCCATGCCGGCCGGCTACATCGCCGTGGTGGATGCCATGGGCATCACCGATGCCGGCATCTTCGGCGACATCCTCTGCGCGCGGATGGTCAAGCGCGGGGTGACGGCCTTGATCACCGATGGCGTGGTGCGCGACGTCGAGGGCGTGCTCGGCACCGGCCTTCCGGTGTGGTGCGACGGCTATGCGGCGCCACCGTCGGTGGCGGGCCTGACCTTTGTCGGCTGGGGCGAGCCGATCGGTTGCGGCGGCGTTGCCGTGTTCCCGAACGACGTCGTGGTCGCCGATCAGGACGGCGCGGTCCTGATTCCGCAGGCGTTCCTCGATCATGTGCTGGCCGAAGGGCCGGAGCAGGAACGGATGGAGGCCTGGATCGTCAACGAGGTGAACAACGGTGCCCAGCTGCCCGGCCTCTACCCGATGAATGCCGAAACCAAGGCGCGCTACGCCGCAAGCAAGAAGTAACTTCAAGAAAGCGAGGTAACCCCATGGATATCCACGTTGCCGGCTCGCGGCCGACCCGCCGCGCGCCGAAGGAGAATTTTACCGGCACCGTGCTGCAGGACCCCATCAACATGGCGCCTGCGCCGGCGCGGCTGAACGCCTCGCGGGTGTCGTTTGAGCCCGGCGCGCGGACCGCCTGGCACAGCCATCCGCTCGGCCAGACGCTCTATGTGATCTCCGGCATCGGCCGCGTGCAGGCCAAGGGCGGCCCGATCAGGGAAATCCGTCCGGGCGACGTCGTTTGGATTCCGCCGAACGAGAAGCACTGGCACGGCGCATCGCCGGGCAACAGCATGACCCATGTTGCCATGCAGGAGGCGCTCGACGGCGTCTATTCGACCTGGATGGAGCACGTCACCGACGAGGAATACAACGGCAAGGTCGGCTGATGCGCCGCCGGTAGCCAAAAGGAAAAGCCCCGCCAGCGGCGGGGCTTTTTTGATTCCGGGCTACGACGTCGCGCCGGCTATTCAAACCACGCGGCGTAGATTTTCTTGTAGGAGCCGTCTTCCTTCGCGATGTGTAGCCACTGGTCCACAAAGGCCTTCAGCGCCACGTCACGCTGCAGCCAATAGGCCTTTTCCGAGAAGTCGAACGGCTTGTCGGGATGCACCGCGCAGAGCACGCCCGGATGCAGCTTCTGCTGGTAACGCGTCTCGGATGCGTCGGTCATCATCAGGTCGGCGTCGCCCTTGGCAATCTCGTCGAATATCTTGGTGTTGTCGGCGAACACACGGATATCGGCGCTTTTGACGTTGGCGCGCGCGAAGCGCTCGTTGGTGCCACCGGGATTGACGATGACGCGGGTGCCCGCCTTGTCGATCTCGGCGAGCGTGTCGTACTTGTCCTTGTCGGCACAGCGCGCGATCGGCGTCTTGCCTTCGCGCATGATCGGGGTCGAGAACAGGCCCTTCTTCTGGCGGTCGAAGGTGATCGACACGCCGCCCATCGCGATGTCGAAATCGTCGGCATCGAAATCCTTCATCATCTGCGGCCATGACGTCGGCACGAACTCGACCGTGACGCCCAGCGCCTTGCCGAGCGCCTGCGCCATGTCGACATCGAAGCCGCGGAACGTCTTCGTCTCCTTGTCGAGATAGGTGAACGGCAGGTAGTCGCCGGTCATGCCGACGCGCAGCGTGCCGCGCTTGACGATCTCGTCGAGGCGCGACGGTGTTTGCGACTGCTGGGCCTGCGCCGACGAAACGAGCAATGCCAGAGCGAGGCCGGCCAATACACGAAACATCAACTTCTCCGTCAAATTCGATGATCGCGGGCGAACCGGCTCGCGCTACTACCTGTCCGTTTTCATGGGAGCCTGGATCGATCGACGCAAGCCTAGGCCTCGTCGTTGTCCTTGTGCTCGAGATGGGTGGGTGCGCTACGATTGATCATCTCGCGCTTGAAATGCTCGAAGCGCCGGTGCGCCTCGGCCTCACGATTATCGACGAACTTGATCGCAGCGTCGCCATCCATCGGGCCGTTGACGAGCGGGGTCGCTCCCTCGCCAACGGTCTCGTCGACATAGTAGCGCCCCCCATCCTCGCGCACCGTCCAGCGGAAGCGGAGCGCGGCCATCGGGCCGGGACCGGTCTTGGAATAGCCGTTGGCCTCGATCGGTCGGATCGGCTCCGGTTGAACTTGCTCAGGTTGAGCCGGCTCAGGTTCGCTCTGCTCGGGTTCAGCTGGCTCTGGTTTGGCTGATTCCGGTTCGGTCGGCTCGGGCTCGGTCGACTGTGACAGAGGCGGCGGCAGGGCAACGGCTACCGCCGGCTCCTCGGGGTCGAATGCCTTTGCCTCGGATTTGGGCCGTTCGGGAGGTGTCGTTGACTGATCGAGAATGCTCGCGATCGCCGCAAGCGCATTGTCGGTCGGGTCGTCGTGAGTCACTGTTTGGCCTCCAGGCAGGTGCCGGCCGGACGTGCCAGCCCGACTCCTATCTACCTGACTTGGCTCCCCTTTGTCAGCCTAGGCGCAAACCGGCGGACGCCGGTCCCGCCAGGGGCGGACCTGTTCGAGCTGGCCGGCGAGACGGAACAGCCGTCCTTCCTCGCCGAGCTTGGCCGCGAACATCATTCCGAGTGGCAGTCCGGCCTTGTTCCAGGCGAGTGGCACCGACATCGCCGGCTGCCCGGACATATTGAACATCGAGGTGCCTGGCATGTAGCGGCGCAGGATCGGCGCGATGTGGCTCAGATCTTCGGCCATCGTGTTCAGCTCGCCGAGCCGAACCGGTGGCGTGCACAGGGTCGGGCTGAGGAAGATGTCGCATTCCTCGAAGAAGGTCGCGAGCCCCCTGGAAATCTGGAACGCTGCGAGCTGCGCGGCGACGTAGTCCGCCGGGGTCAGCTTCATCGAATTCTGCGCGCTGGCGAGCGTGAGGTGCTCGACGTCGTCAGAGGTCAAGGTCCGGCCGAAACGTTGCTCGAGCAGCCGCACTGTCAACGCCGTGTTGCCGCCGACGATCGTGGTCATCACCGGGGCGGGATCGGCGGCAAGCGGTGGCGCGCGCTCCTCGACATGATGGCCAAGACCCGCAAGGAGCTTGGCGATGTCGCGGACGGCCGCGGCGATCTCGGGATCGATGGCGTCGCCATAGGGCGACTTGTCGGTGAAGCTGATCCGAAGCTGGCCGGGATCGCGCCCGACCTCCTGCGAAAACGGCCGTTCCGGCGGACGCGCGACATAGGGGCTCGACGGTTCGGCGCCATGGACCGTGTCCATCATCACAGCGCTGTCGCGAACGCTGATGCTGAGCACATGCCCGACGGAGAAGCCGCCCCAGCCTTCGCCGCGGTCCGGACCCACCGGGTTGCGCGCCCGCGTCGGCTTCATGCCGAACACGCCCGAGGCGGATGCAGGAATGCGGATCGAGCCGCCGCCGTCGCTGGCATGCGCCGCGGGCAGGATGCGCGCGGCGACCGCCGCGCCGGCACCGCCGGACGAACCGCCCGACGAATGGTCGAGATTCCAGGGGTTGCGGGTCGGACCGAACAGGCGGGTTTCCGTCGTCGGCATCAACCCGAATTCTGGACTCGAGCTCTTGCCGAAGATGGCGAGGCCCGAATCGAGGAAACGCTGGGTGAGCGTGCCGTTGTGATCGGCGACGAAATCCTTCAATGAGCTTGCGCCCGACGTGGTGCGCGTGCCTTCGAGGAGATCGAGATCCTTGAGGAGGAACGGCACACCGGTGAACGGACCGTCCGGCAAGCCCTTGGCGATCTGGCGCTCGGCGTAGTCGTAATGCTTGACGACGACAGCATTGATCTGCGGGTCGACCTTCGCCGTGCGGGCGATGGCCTCGTCAAGCAGCTCTTTTGGCGTCACGTCCTTCTTGCGAACGAGCTCGGCCAGGCCGACCGCATCATAGTCGCCGAATTCCTTGAAACCCATCATCATGCTCCGCATCGCCGGGCCGACCGTTGAATCGGCCGCGGCGGGAACGAGGAAGACTGAAAGCTCAGCCGAGGACGTCCTGGTTGATCACGTTCTGGCGCAACGGATTGCCGTCAAGAACGCTCAGGATATTGCGGGCCGTCTGCTCGCTCATGCGATCGACCGCTTCGACGGTGACGCCGGCAACATGCGGCGCCATGATGACGTTCGGCAGGCCGTGCAGGGGCTGGCCGACCGGCGGGGGTTCGACTTCGAACACGTCGAGGCCGGCGCCCGCGAGCTTGCCCGACACCAGCGCATCGTGCAGCGCCTTCTCATCGACGATGCCGCCGCGCGCGGTGTTGATGAGGTAGGCCGTCGGCTTCATGTGCCTGAACCGGGCCGCGTTGAACATGCCGACCGTCTCGGGTGCCTTCGGGCAATGAATAGTGACGAAATCCGCGCGCGGCAGTGCCGCGTCGAGATCCGGCACTGCTTCGCAGCCGGCCGCCGTGATCTCGCTGGCGGGCTTGTAGGGATCGTACACCAGCACGTTCATTTCCATCGCAAGGCAGCGCTTGGCGGTGCGAGTCCCGATGCGCCCGAAGCCCACGATCAAGACCGTCTTGCCGTAGAGATCGTAAGGCAGCACGCCGAGCCGGCTGGCCCAGGTGCCGTCCTTCACCACGCTGTGCATCTCCTGGGCGCGCTTGGCGAGCGTCAGCATCATGAACAACGCCTGTTCGGCGACCGAGGGCGAGTTCGCGGTGCCGGCGACCATCAGCGGCACCTTGCGGCGGGACAGCGCGGGCACGTCGACGGCGTCATAACCGACGCCGATCCGCGTCACGACCTTCATGTCCTTGGATGCTTCGAGCTCCGGCTCGCCGAAGCGGGTCGCGCCGAGCGCCACGCCATGGACCGGCGCGTGCTGCTCCAGCATGGCCTGGAAATCCTTGGCGGAGATCAGGTTCGGAAATTCGACGAGTTCGACGTCGTCCCGTGCATTAAGGAGAGCCCGTGCCCCCGGCGACAATGTCTGGGTGACGAAAATCTTGTTCTTGTTGGTGGCCATTTCCTGCCCTTGAGGTTTCTTGTGCGCCGTCAAAGGACGGCGCCGGTCACCTCGTTTAGCAAATGCATATTGTTAAGGTCCACAGCCAATCGGAGCGGGCTGCCATCCTGCGCGCCGGCATTCGGACTGACCCGGCCGCAGAGCGGAGTGCCATCGAGCGTGAAATAAACCAGCGTCTCCATGCCCATCGGCTCTGTGACGTCGAGCGTCGCTTCGAACGGCTCGACCCCGGACTCGGCATGCGGCCTGGACTCGGCGATATGCTCCGGCCGGATGCCCAGCAGCAACTTGTCGGTTCGTGGCACGGCCTGGTAGCGGGCCGCACGCTGTGGCGGCACCGGGAAGGCGAGGCGGTCGGTCAGCCGCAGATTCAGTTTGCCGGCGTCGTCCTCGAGGCGGCACGGCACGAAATTCATCGCCGGCGAGCCGATGAAGCTCGCAACGAACCGGGTCGCCGGCTTGTGATAGAGCTCGTTGGGCGTGCCGATCTGTTCGATGCGCCCGTGATTCATCACCACCACGCGGTCGGCCAGCGTCATCGCCTCGACCTGGTCGTGGGTGACATAGACGGTCGTGGTGCGCACCTTCTGGTGCACCTTCTTGATCTCGATCCGCATCTGCACGCGAAGCTTGGCGTCGAGGTTGGACAGCGGCTCGTCGAACAGGAACACTTTCGGATTGCGCACGATGGCGCGGCCCATCGCGACGCGCTGGCGCTGGCCGCCGGAGAGTTGCTTCGGCTTGCGGTCGACCAGGTCGGTGATGTCGAGCATGCGCGCCGCTTCGGCGACCCGGGTCTTGATCTCGGCCTTCGGATAGTGCTTCAGCCTGAGCCCGAACGACATGTTCTCGGCCACCGTCATGTGCGGGTAGAGCGCGTAGTTCTGGAACACCATCGCGATGTCGCGGTCCTTCGGCGGCACATCGTTGACGACGTCGCCGCCGATCATGATGTCGCCGTCGGAGATGTCCTCTAGGCCGGCGATCATCCTGAGCGTGGTCGACTTGCCGCAGCCCGACGGCCCGACCAGCACCACGAACTCATGATCGGCGATGTCGAGGTCGATGCCGCGCACCGCCTCGACGTCGTCGTAACGCTTCACCACCTTGCGCAACGTAACGTCAGCCATCAGTTCAACCCTTTGTCGCACCGGCGGTCAGGCCGGCAATGTAGTAGTCCATCAGGAAGGCGTAGATGATCAGCGGCGGCGCGGCGCCGAGCAGGGCACCGGTCATGATCTGGCCCCAGTTGAACACGTCGCCCTTGATCAGGGTCGTGATGATGCCCACGGGCAGCACGAGCTGGTCGGTCGAGGTCGTGAACACCAGCGGATAAAGGAACTGGGCCCAGGAGACGGTGAAGGCGAAGATCGTGGCCGCGATCAGGCCCGGCAACGCGACCGGGATGAAGATCCGCGTCAGCGTCTGGAACCAGCTCGCGCCATCGATGATCGCGGCTTCGTCAAGCTCCTTGGGGATCGAGGCGAAATAGCCGATCATGATCCAGGTGCAGAACGGCACCGTCAGCGTCGGATAGATGAACAGCAGCACGTACCAGCGATTGATGAGCTGGATTCCGGTCCAGTCGCCGATCACGGCAAACATCTTGAAGAGCGGGATGAACAGCAAGCTGTCCGGAATGAGATAGGTGAGGAATACGCCGGTCGCGAGCGTCGCCGAGCCCCAGAACTTCATTCGCGCCAGCGCGAAGGCCGCCGGCACGCTGATCAGCATCGTGATGGTGACCACGATGATGGACACCCAGGCCGAATTCCAGAAAAACCGCAGGAACTGGTTCGAGGTCAGCAACTCGACGTAGTTGCTGAGTGTCGGGTGGTAGACCCACCACGGATTGGTTGCGGCCGAGATCTCGGCGCTGCTCTTCAGCGACGTGATCAGCATGTAGAGCGGCGGCACCAGCGAGAAGATCGCGAACAGCACCAGGAAGAAATAGGACCAGCGCAGCGCCCAGGCGCGGTCGCGGCTCATGCTGCCGTATTTGACTTTGCGTGTGGGGCCGGACTTGTCGATCGTGACCGTGCTCATCAGGCTTCATTCCCGCGTTTGGTGACGTCGCGCAGGATGAAGATCGCCGCGATCGCCAGGATCGGCACCATGAACAACGAGACGCTGGCGCCGAGCGGGATATCGCTGCCTTCGATGCCGACGCGGAACGCCCAGGTCGCAAAGATATGGGTGTGATCGAGCGGTCCGCCTGCGGTCAGAATGCGCACGATGTCGAAATTCGCGAAGGTGACGATCAGCGAGAACAGCGTCGTGATCGCGATGATGTTGCGCATCATCGGCAGCGTCACGTACCAGATCTTCTGCCACCAGTTCGCGCCGTCGATCGCCGCCGCCTCGTAGAGCTGTTCGGGCACCGATTTCAGTGCGGCCAGGTACATGATCATGAAGAACGGCGCGCCGTACCAAACGTTGACAAGGATGACCGAGAAACGCGCCCACATGGCGTCGCCGGTCCAGGGGATCGGGCCGATGCCGAACAGGCCGAGCGTGTAGTTGAAGGCGCTGTAAGAGGGGTCGAACAGCCACAGCCAGGCCAGGGTGCTCATCGCCGGCGGGATAACCCATGGCACCAGCAGCATGCCGCGCCATTTGCGCTGCTTCTTGGCAGGTACGTTGTGCACGAAATGCGCGACGATGAAGCCGATCAGCGCCTTAAAGACCACCGCCGAGATGGCGAAGATGCATGATTGCTTGACCACCAGCCAGAAGGTGTCGCGCCTGAACAGGAACTCGAAGTTGCCGAAGCCCACGAACTTGGTCATCGGCTTGTTCAGCGTCGCCAGGTGTACGGAGTAGAAGGCCGGATAGACCACCAGCAAGAGGACGAGGAGGATCAAGGGTAGCGTCATCAGGAACGCGACCATCGACTTGCGTCGCAGTGCATTGCGCAAGCCCGTGCGCCTTCGCGTGGCTTGCGCGACGCGGTTCGATTGCAGTGTGACATCAACCATGACGCAGGTCCCTCGCGTGGGTTGTTTGCACGGCCGGCCGCCGAAGCGGCAGCCGGGATGCGAAGGCAGGTCCTCGCGCGGCCGAGATTGGACGGACCGTCGCGAGGACCGGGGTTGTCGTCAGCTTCGCATGAAGCCTTCGCACTCGCCTTCGGCCCAGGCGAGCGTGCTCTCCATGCTCTCGCCCTGATAATATCTCAGGCACATCTTGGTCAGCGTGGCCTGGAAGTAGATTTGCTGCGCGACCTTGGGCGGCGCGGGCGACGCCGCAATCGACAGTGTCTGGTGATGGTAGGGGTTCGGGTAGTGGTAGAGCGTGCCCTTCGGGGGCTCTTCCTCAGCCCATACCTTCAAGGTCGTGAGCTTCTCGTAGGCAGGCAGATCGTAGCCACCGCTCGCGACGACCATCTTCTCGATCGAAGCGGGCTGCGACAGGAACGACAGCAGGCTCTTCGCCGCCTCCTTGTTCTTGGAGAACGACCAGATGTTCCAGAAGAACGGCAGATAGGGCGCGAAGCGTCCCTTGGGGCCGGCCGGGAAACCGTGGGTCCAGCATTGCTCGGCGACCTGCGGCGCATCGCGTTTGGCAACCGCCCATGCGCTTGGCGGGTTCATGATCATCGCGCCCTTGCCGGACACCAGCCATTTGTTGTTGGAAGCGTCGTCCCAGGCCGACACGTCCGGCGGCAGGAAAGCGATCAGCTTCTTGTAGAAGTCGAGGGCCTGGCGGACCGCGTCGGTCTTGACGGTCAGATTGCCCTTGGCATCGACGAGTTGCGCGCCGAATGACTGGAAGATCGCGCCCGCGGTGTCGACGCTGTCGCTGGTCTCGCCGAGGCCAATGCCGAACGGGAAGCCGGCCTTATGGCAAGCTTCGGCCGCCTTCAGGAATGTGTCCAGGGTCCAGTTGTCGGCCTTCGGTGGGCTTCCGGCCGGATACATCTCCTGCACGTCGATATTGGCGTACTTCTTCATCAAGTCGATGCGCGAGCAGGGGCCCTTGATCTGGCTGCCGACACTGGCGGGAACTCCAAGCCACTTGCCGTCGGCCTGGCCAAGATACTTCACGGTGCCGTTAACCTCGCCGTTCAGCTTGATGAGCGGCTCCATGATGTCGTTGACCGGCTCGAGCAACTCGGCGTTGGCTTGTGGCCACCACGTCGGCATCTGGAAAATGTCGTGACCGGATTTCGCCTGCGCTTCGGCGGCGATCGTCACGATGTTCTTGTTGCCCTGACTCGTGATGTAGTCGAGCTGAACCTCGACCTTCTCCTTTGCGGCCCACTCGTTGACGAGTTCGGTGGAGGCCTTGTTGGCACCCGGCACCCAATGATCCCAGAAGCCCATGGAGAGCTTTCCGGCAGCATAGGCGCCACGCACATACGGCGCCGTGATCAGCGCCGCCGACGACAGCGCTGTCGCAGTAACGAATTGTCGTCGTGAAAGCTTCTTCCGTGACATGGCATTCCCTCCCTGGCGAGCCGACGGACAAAAGACTTTGGAAATCTCGTTGTTTTCTTTGTGCGCCGCGTTCGCGCGACGTCGAGAGATTTCGTTGGTGTTGATCAGAACAGAATTGCCGGCGTCTGTCGAGAAATCACAGACTTGCGCGCATAGAACTAATGTTGTGGTCAAAGCGCAGGCCATGCGTTGCCAGTGATGACGATTACACGCCCGATTGCTGCAGCTTTTGCGATCATGCTGCGCCGCACGCGCAGGCTGCAGCGCGCACGTCTTCTCCCGGTGCGCGGTTGAGCCGCAGGTTCCCGGTTGGTCGGCGAGCCGGCTCAGGCAACGCGCATGCCGCCGTCGCGACGGCGCGACCAATAGACTTGGCGAAGTTGGAAACGATAAGGTCAGGATCAGTCGACCGACCCGCATTGCTGCCGCATGGACTCGAAGCCTTCAATCCCACCATCGATCATGGAGACCCGACAATGCCCATCCCGGTAGGGAAGCCGCGTCCGCGGTGGAAACTGTGTGTCGCGCTCGCGGCGGCCGGGGTCGTGCTTCTTGGAGCACCTCACATCGTCGATGCGCAGATCGTGCAGGGCGTCGAAAAAGGGGCGCGCGAAGGCAACAAGGCCGCCGGGCCGGTCGGCGGCGTGTTGGGTGGAGCCATCGGCGGCGTGGTCGGGGTGGTGACCGGCGTCACCGGGGTGTTCACCGGCAACAACGCCAACCCACCCAGCGCGGCGAACGGCAAGAGCGCGCAGTCCCAGCCAGCAGCGCCGGGCAACAGGCAGGGCGCCAAGGGTACGAAGTCGGCCAAGGCCGGCAAGGACAAGGAATCGAAGCAAGCGGCCGTCCTGACCCAGAACGGGGCGCCGCAGCTCACCGCTGAGCAGATCGTCGCCAACAGCGACGCCAATATCGAGCGGATCAAGAAGGAGCTGAACCTCACGCCGGAGCAGGAGAAGCACTGGGCTGAATTCAGCAGTGCGATGCACTATCTCGGCCACAACGGCGCCGACCGCCTCAACCTGCGCATCGCGCGGGCGCAACGCGATCCGCCGGACGACATCATCGAGCAGATGCGCAATGAGGCCCAGTTCCTCAACGATCGCGCGGTTGATCAGCGCAACGTCGCCGATGCCGCGGAGCCGCTCTATGCCAGCCTGGACGACAAGCAGAAGCAGGCGTTCATCAACGAGATGGTGCGGCTGAGCCACGAGCGTGGACTCGACTGACGCAAACTCGGTCCCGCCGCGACGAATAGCCGGGCCGCCAGGCCCTGGGGTAGGTTAAAGGCGCAGCTCCCGGCTATCCTGCCGCAGCGGCGCGGCCCGGCTACATCGTCATTCAATGTTGAAGAAAAGCGGACCGGATGACGCCCGACTGATGGCCGAGTCAGGGCCTTGTCGGGAACCCGGCGTCCTTTCATGTCTTAGGGAAATTCAATTCCACGCCGATGCCATCGGGGTCGTAAAGGAAGATCTGGGTGTCGCCGGTACGCGGCACGATCTGCTCGCGGAATTTGACGTTGCTGGCCTGCAGCCGCTTTCGAACGCCGTCGACATCGGTGGCGGCAAAGGCGATGTGGTCGAGGCGTCCGGTGTCCTGATATGTCCTCTCGGTGCCGCGCACCACGATGCCGTCGCGCGGCTTGCGGGTGCCCATCAGATGAACGGTCGCCTGGCCGCCCGAGTAGAGCCAGTAGCCGGGGAAATCGAGCGGCGGGCGATCGCCGTTCTCCAGGCCAAGCACGTCGCAATAGAACTCCCTGGTCCGCTCGAGATTCTGTGGCTCGATCGTGTAATGCTGCAGTCCGCCCAATGGCATGCTTCTTCTCCTTGAGAAACCGGGTTAGACGAAGGCGAGATCGGCATCGGCGCCCAGCATCCAGGCGCCCACAGTCTCGAAATGGCTGAGCCGGCCCTGCAACTGCTGCGTTACGGTATGGATGTCGCGGAAACGGCGCTCGAGCGGATGGCCCTCGAAGATCGCGGTCGCGCCGGCGGTGTTGTAGGCGAAGTCCACGGCCTCCCGCGCCTTGTGGATCGCGTGCGTCGCCGCCATGCGGATGGTGACGCGC
Source organism: Bradyrhizobium macuxiense (assembly GCF_001542415.1). Taxonomy (GTDB): domain Bacteria; phylum Pseudomonadota; class Alphaproteobacteria; order Rhizobiales; family Xanthobacteraceae; genus Bradyrhizobium; species Bradyrhizobium macuxiense. The sequence continues at coordinate 4,670 of NZ_LNCU01000029.1, read as the reverse complement.
TGCGCCACCCTGATGCTGTGGCCGGCGACCAGATCCTTCCAGATATCGGCCATCGACTGCAGCAGAAAGGCGCGGGCGGCGCGCAGGTTGACCTCGGCCTGCGCCAGGCCGGACTGCACCACGGCATTGTCGCGGATCGGGCTCTTCATGCCGCGCGGCACCTTGTTGCGGGCAACGTCGACGAAATTGTCGAGCGCGCTGCGCGCAATGCCACACGCGACGCCGGCAAAGCCGACTTGGTAGCAGGTGTGCGCGCTCATCCGGTATAGCGGGCCGGCCTCGCGGCATTCGCGATCGAATTCGCGGGTGATCGAATGGTCAGATCGGACGAAGAAATCGTTCAGTGCGAACTGGTCGCTCGCCGTGCCGCGCAATCCGACCGTGTTCCAGATATCGGTCCACACGACGTCTTCAGTGCGCACCAGCATGGTGCGCTCGACCTGCTCNCCGCCTCGGCGAGCCGTCGGCCGTATAGATAGGGCAGTGGGCGCCGAGCCAGGTGGCGTGCCGGCCGCCCGAGGCGAACGACCAGAACCCCGTGACGCGGAACCCGCCTTCGCACTCGATCGCTTTGACCTTCGGTCCCGGACCCCAGGCGAGCACCGCGCGGGGATCGGCGAAGATCTCCTGCGCAACCGGCAGGTCGAGATAGGCGGCCGACATCGCACAACCGCCCGCCTGGCTCAGACACCAGGCTGTCGAGGCATCGGCCTTGGCGATGGTTTCGATGACGTGAAAGAAGGTGACGGGGTCGGTCTCGATCCCGTCCGATGAACGCGGCAGCAGCAGGCGGAACAGCCGCGCCTCGTGCAGCCGGTCGAGCAGCGCAGGCGGCAGCCGGCGCGTCGTTTCGATGTGGTCCGAGGCCGCTGCGACGTCGCTCCGTATCGCTTCGGCGCGGGCGATCACGCCGTGATCGCCAACAAGATCGGATGATGTCACGCTCACGCCCACCTCCCTCATATCTGCCGGATCGTCGCGGAGGCCGCGACATCGGCCGTCGCGTTCAGTTCCTTGTCGATCTGCTCGATCGACTTGCCCCGGGTCTCGATCCCGACGAAGTAATAGACAGCGCCGGCCATCAGGAACCAGCAGCCGAGATAGACGAAGGCGGTCGGAATCTGCGTCAGGGGCACGTCCGGCTTGAGGTAGTTGTTCGAGCCGACGATCAGGGCGAGGCCGACCGGACCAATGATCTTGCCGATGCCGCCGAATCCATAGGCCGAGCCCATGCCCGTGGTGCGCAGATGCGACGGCCAGACCTCCGCCGCATACGGCCCGACGATGGCAAACCCGCCGTCGGCAAAAAAGAACGCCGCGATCAACAGCAGCCAGAATGCCGACACGCCAAACAGCGTAGAGTCGTAGTGATAGCCGGCCATGATCGTCAGCGCCCCGGCGCCGACGCCGAGCAGGCCGCCCGCGATGCGCCGTCCCAACAGCTCCGAGAAATAGGAGAACGACACGCGGCCGATGAAGCCGGAGATGGTGAGCGGGATCATCATCTTGGCAGCCTCCTGCGGCGTGGCCTTCAGGAGCAGTACGAACAGCGCGGGCGCCCAGAGCGTGATGCCGTAGACGCCGGTCTGGGCGCCGGCATTGCCGAGCCAGGACACGATCAGGCTGCGCGGATATTTGAAGAGGTCCAGAAAACTTGTCTTGATGATCGGGCCGGCGTCGGCTGCGGTCGGCAATGGCAGGTCCGACGGCTCGACCTGCAGCGCCCACGCGAGCGACTTGCGGGCTTCGTCATAGCGTCCTTGCCGGCACAGCCAGCGCGGCGACTCCGGGACCCACAATCGCACCAGCAGCACCAGAAGCGCCGGCAACACACCCATCGCGAACAACAGCCGCCACTGGTCGGTGCCGACGAACGCTCCCAGCACTGCGCCAAGTCCGACGCCGAGCGGGATCACGCAGGTGACGAGCCCGCCGACCCAGCCGCGCTTGTGCGACGGCACGAACTCCTGCACCAGCGGCAGGTCGACGCAATAGAGGCCGCCGACGCCGGTGCCGACGAAGAACCGCAGGATCGCCAGATAGATCCAGCCATTATCGGGCGTGAAATAGAGCAGGCCGGTCGCGATCGAGAAGTTCAGCACCGTGCCGATGAACACGATACGGCGCCCGATCCGGTCGGCGAGCCAGCCCCAAAGATAGGCGCCGATGATGGCGCCGATGCCGGAGCTCATCAGCACGGTGGCGGACTGGCCGAAGGTGAGCTTCCACGGCCCGATCAGGAAGGCGAGCACGAAGCCGATCAGGAAGTAGTCGAAGAATTCCAGCGCGTCGCCGACGATGGCGGCGGCGAGGATCTTGATCTGGTTGCCGGTCAGAGTCGTCCGGCGATCGAGAATCTCGAACATGGCGTCTCCCCTTGGCGCCTGTTCGTTCTTGTTCGGGACGGGCGTCGCGCCAGCGCACCGCCGATGCTGCAAGGCTATCCTTCTGCCGTCGCGGACGACAAGCCGGGGCTGGCGCGGGGCTCGTCTGCGCCCAGGCGATGCGCCTGTGGCTTGCTGCTGCGCACAAATCTCGGTGCGTAAGCCGGTTGCTGACGCGTGGGCCCGTTGACTAATTCTGCGCCAATCGCCAAGGCTCGGCGTGGATGGTCAAGACCCAATCGGATGGACGAGAAGCGCAAACATCCGCGAACCGAGATCAACGAACCCGCTTATATCTCGTCGGGCGGTTCGGTCATGCATTGCGTGATCGTGAACATCTCGCCGGAGGGGGCGGCCATCGAGGTCGAGAACCCGGCCTTTGTCCCGCATCGCTTTCGCCTGGTCTTGGCGAATGATGCTTCTGTTGTCTACGAGTGCCAGGTGATCTGGAGCAAGAAGACCCGGATCGGGCTGAGCTTCGTCGCGACCGCCTGAGCAAGTGCCATCGGCAATTATCTGCCGGGACGCCGATAATGGTGCTACGTTGATCCGGTTTCATGACTGGAACAGCAGGTGCTTCAATGACACCCGAACCTGCATCGGTCTGTCTCGGCTGCTGGCAGAATCTGCACATGCCGATTCCGTTGCGCGGCCCGTTGTCGGCCCCATTCCGGCTGTTCGGCATCAAGCCCAGTCGCATGAATCCGAACACATGCACGATTTGCGAGATGGCGTTCTCGAAGATCATGAAGGCGCGTGCCGTCACCATCGACGCCACGATCATGTTCGCCGACCTGCGTGGCTACACTGCGTTGACGCAAACCATCGAGCAGAACGGGCTGACGCTGCTGTTGGACGCGTTCTACGACGATTGTGCCGCCGCGATCTGGCGCTACGACGGCATCCTCAACAAGACCATCGGCGACGCTGTGTTTGCGATCTTCAATTTTCCGGTTCGGCGGGAAGATCATGCGGCGCAGGCGCTCATGGCCGCCCGCGAAATCCAGCAAAGCTTTGGGCGCCGGCGCGCCGAGCTGGGACAGATCATCGGCGCGGGCGATCTCGAGATTGGAATCGGAATCGGGATGGATAGCGGCGAGACCAATTTCGGGGAGTTCGGGCAAAGCCACCGCGACCTGACGGCCGTTGGGACCGTCGTCAATCGCGCGGCCCGTGCGCAAGCGGTGGCGAGATCGGGCGAGATTCTCGTCACCGAGGCCGTGCGTGATCGAACCCGCGGCATGATAACGGCGGGCGGCTCGGATCATGCCCTGAAGGGCTTTGGCCAGCCTGTGACGCTGTTTCCAGCGTGAAGCAACGGCAACGCCAAAAACAAAAAGACGGCCCCGGCGCGTCCTCAGAGCCTGACTGAAAAAGGAGTGAGTGATTTCGGTTGGCTGTGATTCCTTCGGATTTGCGAAGATTCGAGGGAGGGTACGATGCCGTGGACCGAAATCACTCGTGTCGAGTATCAACGCAAAGGGCTGCGCTACACAAGCGATCTGACCGATGCGGAGTGGGCGCTGATATCCCGGAAGATGCCGGCGCGACAGCGACGAGGACGCCCGCGGGAAGTCGATTTGCGCGAGGTCGTGCAGGCGATCTTCTACATTTTGTCGACGGGCTGCCAATGGCGAGCCCTGCCGAGCGAGTTCCCGCCATACTCGACGGTCCAAGGCTATTTTTATGCCTGGCGCGACAGTGGCCGGTGGCACCGGATCGTCGGAGCCTTGGTCCGGCAAGCGCGGCGGAAACTCGGGCGCAAGCCGGGACCGACGGCTGCCGTCATCGATAGCCAGACGGCTCCGACGACGCAGGCCGGCGGGCCACGCGGCTTCGACCCCGGCAAGCGCCTTCATGGACGTAAGCGGCACATCGTCACTGACACCAATGGTCTGCTGCTGGCAGTCCACGTGCATCCCGCCAACGTTCAGGATGTCCACGGTGCTGTCCCTCTGCTGGAACATCTGAGAGAACACTTCCCCAGGCTTCAGCATGTCTTTGCTGACCGAGTCTATCGCGGCAAACAGCTGCTCGACGCACTGTCCCATTGCGGCCAATGGACCATCGATATTGTCCAGCGGCCACCCGGCGTCAAAGGCTTCCAGCTCTTACCCCGACGCTGGGTCGTCGAGCGTACCTTTGCCTGGTTCGGCAGGTGCCGTCGTCTCGCCAAGGACTTCGAGGGCTCCGCGGCAACCGAAGTCGCTTGGCTTCTCGTCGCCCATCTCAGGCTCCTGATCAGACGCCTCGCCAGGCCCCAACACGCTTTTTGAGTCAGACTCT
>NZ_LNCU01000028.1:2662-15910 GCF_001542415.1 Bradyrhizobium macuxiense | reverse complement strand
GGTGACGGAGGCCGACGAGGGCGATCTGATCCAGGTGGTGGCGACCGCGACCAACGAGCAGGGGCTGACGGCTGCGGCGACCAGTACGGCCACCTCGGCGGTGACCGATGCGGCACCGACGATCTCGACGCCGACCATCAGCGGCCTCGCGCAGGAAGGCCAGACGCTGACCGCCTCGGCGAACGCCGGCCAGGGCGACAACCCGGTCAGCTATCAGTGGATGGAGAACACTGGCCCGGGCGGCAGCTATGTGAACATCGCCGGTGCGACGGGCTCGACCTATGTGGTGAAGGAGTCCGATGAAGGCTTCAAGATCGAGGTGGTGGCGACGGCGACCAACGAGCAGGGGCTGACGGCTGCGGCGACCAGCACGGCAACCAGTGCAGTGATCGACGCGGCACCGACGATCTCGACGCCGACCATCAGCGGCATCGCGCAGGAAGGCCAGACGCTGACCGCGTCGGCGAATGCCGGGCAAACCGACAATGCGGTCAGCTACCAGTGGCAGATCTCGACCGATGGCGGCACGACCTACACCAACATCGCCGGTGCGACGGGCGCGACCTACCAGGTGACGGAGGCCGACGAGGACGATCTGATCCAGGTGGTGGCGATCGCCACCAACGAGCAGGGGCTGACGGCTGCGGCGACCAGTACGGCCACCTCGGCGGTGCTGGATGCGGCGCCGACGATCTCGACGCCGACCATCAGCGGCACGGCGCAGGAAGGCCAGACGCTGACCGCCTCGGCGAACGCCGGCCAGGGCGACAACCCGGTCAGCTATCAGTGGCAGATATCGACCAACGGCGGCGCGAGCTTCACCAACATCGCCGGCGCGACGGCCGCGACCTATGTGGTGACGGAGGCCGACGAGGGCGGCCTGATCCAGGTGGTGGCAACCGCCACCAACGATAATCTGGTCACCATATCGGCGACCAGTGCGGCGACCAGTGCGGTGATCGACATCACCCCAACCTTGTCGACGCCGGTGATCTCGGGCACGGCGCAGGAGGGTCAGGTGCTGACCGCGACGGCGGCGGTGGCCAACGATGCCGACGCCACGATCAGCTATCAATGGCAGGCGCTGGTCGGCGGCATCTGGACGAACCTGACCGGCAACGGGGCCTCCACGCTAAGCTACACGGTGCAGGAGGCCGATGAGGGGCACCAGTTGCGGATCGTGGCGACCTCGACGGATAGCGACGGCAGCGGCACCGCGGCGAGCAGCCTGGCGACCCCGGCGGTGATCGACATCACTCCGACCCTGTCGACGCCGGTGATCTCGGGCACGGCGCAGGAGGGGCAGGTGCTGACCGCGACGGCGGCGGTGGCCAACGATGCCGACGTCACGATCAGCTATCAATGGCAGGCGCTGGTCGGCGGCATCTGGACGAACCTGTCCGGCAACGGGGCCACCACGCTGAACTACACGGTGCAGGAGGTCGATGAGGGGCAGCAACTGCGGATCGTGGCGACCTCGACGGACAGCGACGGCAGCGGCACCACGGCGACCAGCACGGCGACCGCTGCGGTGACGGATGCGGCACCGACGATCTCGACGCCGACCATCAGCGGCACGGCGCAGGAAGGCCAGACGCTGACCGCGTCAGCGAACGCGGGGCAAGCCGACAATGCGGTCAGCTACCAGTGGCAGATCTCGACCAACGGCGGCACGACCTTCACCAACATCGCCGGCGCGACGGCCGCGACCTATGTGGTGACGGAGGCCGACGAGGGCGGCCTGATCCAGGTGGTGGCGACCGCCACCAACGATAATCTGGTCACCACATCGGCGACCAGCACGGCCACCGCGGCGGTGCTGGATATCACGCTGGCGTTCGCGACTGCCGCGTCGATCTCCGGCACGGCTCAAGAGGGCCAAACGCTGACGGCGGTGAACGGCACCTTGAACGACAGCGATGCCTCGGTCACGGGCTATCAGTGGACTCGCGACGGGGTCAATATCTCTGGCGCGACGTCCTCGACCTATGTGGTGACGGAAGCCGACGAGACCCATGTGTTGCGCGTTGTTGAAACCGCGACCGACAGTGATGGCGGTCCGACGGTGACCTCGACCAGTGCGGCGACAAGTGCGGTGATCGACATCACCCCGACGCTGTCGACGCCTGTGATCTCGGGCACGGCGCAGGAGGGCCAGGTGCTGACGGCGACCGCGGCGGTTGCCAACGATGCCGACGCGACGGTCAGCTATCAGTGGCAGGCTCTGGTTGGCGGCACCTGGACAACTCTGATCGGCAACGGCGCGACCACGCTGAGCTACACGGTGCAGGAGGCCGATGAGGGCCGCCAGCTGCGGATCGTTGCGACCTCGATGGATACGGATGGCAGCGGCACGTCGGCGTTTAGTGCAGCGACAAGCGCGGTGACCGACATTACCCCGACGCTGTCGACGCCTGTGATCTCGGGCACGGCGCAAGAGGGCCAGGTGCTGACGGCGACGGCAGCGGTGGTCAACGATGCCGATGCCACGGTCGGCTACCAGTGGCAGGCTTTGGTCGGCGGCATCTGGACGACTCTGATCGGCAACGGCGCCACCACGCTGAGCTACACGGTGCAGGAGGCCGACGAGGGGCACCAGCTGCGGATCGTGGCGACCTCGACGGATAGCGACGGCAGCGGCACCACGGCGACCAGCCTGGCGACAGGTGTGGTGACTGACATCACCCCGACGCTGTCGACGCCTGTGATCTCGGGCACGGCGCAGGAGGGTCAGGTGCTGACGGCGACGGCGGCGGTGGCCAACGATGCCGATGCCACGGTCAGCTACCAGTGGCAGGCTTTGGTCGGCGGCATCTGGACGACTCTGATCGGCAACGGCGCCACCACGCTGAGCTACACGGTGCAGGAGGCCGATGAGGGGCATCAGCTGCGGATTGTGGCGACCTCGACCGATAGCGACGGCAGCGGCACTACGGCGACCAGCAGTGCGACCACCGCCGTGATCGACAGCACCAACACGCTAACAACTGTCATTACGAAAGGAACGAATACGCGCGGAACCGCAACATTCATCGTAACGTTCTCGGAAGCGGTCACGAATGTCGCCCTGAGCGACTTCGCAATGACGGGGACGGCCGCAACCGGGGCGCATCCTCCCACTATCTCACTATCAGGTTCCGGCACGACTTACACCGTGACGGCAACGTATGCTCCTGGCCAGGATAGCGGTCTTAGCCTTGGAATCAATTTCCAAAACAACACCAATGTGAAGGAAGCAGGAGGTTCATTGGCGCCCGGGGCAACGGGACCGCAATTCACCAATCTTGCTCCAGCTGGAGTAGCCGGGACGCCCATTAACTTAGGCCTCACCAATTCATCGGAAAGCCCAAGCGGCCCGATCACGGTAACGATGACCGGGGTTCCAACGGGCTGGAGCCTGAATGAAGGCACTGACAACGGTAATGGGTCGTGGACAGCGCAGACCGGTGATCCCGCGTCACTGACACTGACCCCGCCGGCAAGCTTCACAGGTGCCACCGTGCTCCAGGTCAATGAAACGTGGGCCAATGCAGATGGCAGCACAGGGAGCGCGTCCGTTACTGACAACGTGGAGGCCTACGCGCCCGGTTCACCGATCTTTGCTCTGTCAGGCGACGACCATCTCACCGGTGGTGGGGGTAATGACCTGTTCGTCTTCTCGCAGCCGATCGGCAACGACACCATCGATAGCTTCAACGTTGCGTCGGATCAGATCGATCTCGTCGGCTTTGGGATCACGAGCTTCAGTGACGTTCAGGCTAACCTCGCCGACGACGCCAACGGCAACGCCGTGATCACGATCGGAAATGGCGAGACCATCACCCTGCAAGGAGTGAGCTCGGCATGGCTGACTGCGAGTAACTTTGTATTCGATCAGACCCCGGTGACCCAGAATCCGGCAACAATGTCCATCGGCGACGGCGCGATCCTGCCGCTCTCCGGGATCATCAACAACACCGGCACGATCGGACTCAATTCAACTGGCGACGAGACCGATCTGGAGCTGATCCAGAACGGAATAACGCTGCAAGGCGGTGGCCAGCTCATTCTGTCAGACAACGCGCAGAACGTCGTTTTCGGCACGAGCTCGGGCGTCACGCTGATCAATGTGGACAACACGATCTCCGGCGCAGGACAACTCGGCGGAGGGCAACTTGATCTGGTCAACGAGGCCACGATCGATGCCAGCGGCATGAAGGCTCTCGTTGTCGATACCGGAAGCAACGCGATCGTTAATTCTGGCACGCTCGAAGCAACCGGCAGCGGTGGCCTTGTCATTGACAGCGCGGTCCAGAACTCGGGCAACATCTGGGCCAATGGCGGCAACGTTGACGTGACGGGCGTCGTCACCGGAAGCGGAACGGCGACGATTTCCGGCGCCGCCACGCTCGAGTTCGCCGCTGCATCGGCCGAAAACACGACCTTCGCTACCGGTGCGACGGGTACGCTAAAGCTGGATCAGGCGGAGAACTTTACTGGCACCGTCTCCGGATTTGGAGCGGGCGATACTCTGGATTTCTCCGATATCTCGGCTGGCGCCAATCTGACCGTCGGATATACGGCCAATTCGGCCGGCACCGGCGGCACGCTGAGCATCAGCGACGGGACACACAGCGCCAGCATCGCGCTATTCGGCCAATTCGCGGCCGCAGGGTTCCAGGTTGGAAGCGACGCCGGCGGAGGGGCGATGGTGACCTACGCGCCACCGGATCAGACCGCTGGCACATTGATCACACCGCCGAAAGCGTAAGGTTAAGCTCAACGAAATGAGGTTCCGGATTATCGATTTGCGATTGGTTCGTCGTACGGCGGAGGTTCAGGACAGGAAAGATGTGGGGCAGGGCTGATCATACGTACACCGGGGATTCCGGTCTTTTCGCGCTGGTTGTTTTGCTGCGCCTTCTCGGCGTCCAAGTGAATGTCAACCACGTTCGCGAAAGGTTTGGCCGAAAAGGGGTCGGCACCAAGCAAATGGTCCGTTGCGCCAGGGATCTTGGGCTGCGAGCTCGGGTCCAGGCGCCGAGCCTTGACCGACTGAGCGAGCTACGCTTACCGGGCATTGCGGCTTTGCGCGACGGTGGATTTATGATCGTCGGTAAAGTTTCCGGAAGTTCAGTGCTGATCCTAAATCCGACATCGTCGCACGAGGAGGAGATAACACTGGACCAACTTGAGTCCATCTGGGACGGGCGCCTCGTTCTGATGGCCCACGCTCGGACATGGTCCGATGTCGCAAAGCAACTGTTCGCTACGGTTGGGAGTGCCTTTCGCGCCCTGGCCCAACCCATCCGGACTTTAGCAAGACGTCTGTGGCGTGATGCGGGCACCTCTTCTCACAATCTCCCGAAATCGAGCCACAGCGTTTCATCTGCCGAAGAATCCCGTGAGGCATCCGACCCAGGCCAGATGACGACGCAAGGAGGGCCTGCTTCTGAGATCGCAGGCGACAGGGGGCTCCTCGCGCTGGTGATGCTGCTACGCATCCACGGGATCGGCGCGGAACCCGGGCAAATCCATCATCGGTGTGGCAATGTTGCCATCGGCATCAACGAGATGCTGCGATGTGCGAAGGAGCTCGGCCTCAAAGCACGCGTCAACTCAACGAGCTGGGATCGACTTGCGGCAACGCCACTGCCCGCCATCGCCGCGCTGAGTGATGGCGGCTTCCTGATTGTCGGCAAGGTCAGTGAGGACAAGGTCCTGATCCAATATCCGGACGCGCCGCGCCCCGAGGCATTGTCGCGCGAGGTGTTCGAGGCGAGGTGGGACGGCAGATTGGTCTTGATGGCGCGCCGTGCCTCTCTAACGGAGCTCTCGCGCCGTTTTGATATCGCCTGGTTCGTTGGCGCGATCTACAAGTATCGCCGCTTGCTGAGTGAAGTGCTGGTTGCCTCGTTCTTCTTGCAGCTGTTCGCATTGGTTTCTCCGCTTTTTTTTCAGGTGGTGATCGACAAGGTTCTCGTTCATCGCAGCATGAGCACGCTGGACGTGTTGGCGATCGGTCTTTTGGCCATTTCCGCTTTTGAAGCTATTCTCGGTACCTTGCGCACCTACATGTTTGCGCATACGACCAATCGAATCGATGTCGAACTCGGTGCGCGGCTGTTTCGTCATTTGCTCGCGCTGCCGATCGCCTATTTCCAGGCCCGCCGAGTCGGCGATTCCGTCGCACGCGTTCGCGAATTGGAGAACATTCGCCAGTTTCTCACCAGCTCGGCGCTGACCCTCGTCATCGACCTTTTCTTCACCTTCGTGTTTCTTGCGGTGATGTTCTACTATTCATCGCTGCTCAGCTTCATCGTTGTCGCGGCGTTTCCGTTCTATATCGCGATTTCCCTCGCTGTGACTCCCGTGTTCCGGCAGCGGCTGGACGAGAAATTTCGACGCGGCGCGGAGAATCAGGCGTTCCTGGTCGAGAGCGTCACCGGCATCGAGACCTTGAAGGCCATGGCCGTCGAGCCGCAGATGCAGCGACGCTGGGAAGAGCAACTCGCGGGCTATGTGGCAGCAAGCTTCCGTGTCCTTAGCCTCGGCAACTACGCGAACCAGGCGGTTCAGCTGGTCAACAAGGCTACCGTTGTCCTGATCCTCTATTTCGGAGCCAAGCTCGTTATTGATGGCGAGCTGTCCGTCGGCGAGCTTGTCGCCTTCAATATGCTGTCCGCTCGCGTGGCGGCACCGGTCCTGCGTCTTGCGCAGATGTGGCAGGATTTCCACCAGGCACGCCTGTCGGTGGATCGGCTCGGCGACATCCTCAACACGATACCCGAGCCGAGCACCAGCCCGAGCCGGGCCGCGCTGCCGGCGATCCGCGGTGAAGTGACATTCGAACATGTGAATTTCCGCTACCGGATCGATGCGCCCGCAGTCCTGAACGACATTAATCTTACGATCGCGCCCGGTCAGGTCGTCGGCGTCGTCGGATCGTCGGGGTCAGGGAAGAGCACGTTCGCCAAGCTTATTCAGCGTCTTTACGTTCCGGAGAGCGGTCGCGTGATGGTCGATGGCGTCGACCTCACCATGGTCGATCTGGCCTGGCTGCGGCGCCAGGTCGGCGTCGTGTTGCAGGAGAACGTGCTGTTCAATCGTTCGGTCCGCGACAATATCGCGCTGTCCGACCCGGCGGTGCCGATGGATCGCGTCATTGCGGCGGCGAAGCTGGCGGGCGCTCATGACTTTATCGTCGAACTCCCCGAAGGCTACGACACAATGATCGGGGAACGCGGCAACAGCCTGTCCGGTGGGCAACGGCAGCGTATCGCAATCGCGCGCGCGCTGATGACCAATCCGCGCATCCTGATTTTCGACGAGGCGACCAGCGCGCTCGATTACGAGAGCGAGCGCGCGATCCAGGACAACATGAGGGAGATCGCCGCTGGCCGAAGCGTTTTCATCATCGCTCACAGGCTCTCGACGGTGCGTCAGGCCGATCGCATCATTACCCTCGAACGTGGACGCATCGTCGAAGACGGCAGCCATGATCAGCTGATTCGCAGCAATGGCCGCTATGCCAAGCTGCATCACCTGCAGGCAGGCATCCGATGACGGCCGTACGAAAGGTCATTCAGTTTCCGAAGCGGGCGGACGCGATCCGCCGCGCCGAAAGCGAACTCGCCTTCCTGCCGGCGGCCCTTGAGATCGTCGAAACGCCTCCGTCTCCCATCGGGCGTGCGATCGGCGCGACCGTTATCAGTGTGTTCTGCGTCGCCCTGATTTGGGCCTCAGTTGGCACGGTCGACATCGTCGCCACTGCGCCCGGCAAGATTGTCCCGAGCGGACGGACCAAGGTCATTCAGCCGTTCGAGACCGGCGTGGTGAGGGCAATCCATGTGCGGGACGGTCAGAAGGTAAGAGCCGGTGAAGTCCTGATCGAGCTTGACCCTACCATGACTGATGCCGAGCGAGATCATCTCAAGAGCGATCTCCTCTCGTCCCAGATGGAGGTAGCGAGGCTGCGCGCTGCGGTCTCGGGCGAGAGCGACCCGGCCGAAGCCTTCGTTCCGCCTGAGAGCGCAAGCCCTTCGATGATCGAGATGAACCGGCAACTTCTCATCAGCCAGGTTGCCGAACACCAGGGCAAACTGGCGGCGCTCGATCGGCAGATCAAGCAAAAGGAAGCCGAACGGGAGTCGACCAAAGCCGCCATAGCAAAACTTGAAGCGACAATTCCCATTTTGTCTCAGAAAGTTGAAATTCGAAAGTATCTCTACGACAAGAACCTGGGCTCGAAAATCGTGTGGCTCACGGATTATCAAGAGCTGACTGGCCTTCAACAAGAGGTTCTGGTTCAAAAGAGTCATTTGCAGGAGGCGGAAGCGGCGATGGCCGCCCTGGTGGAGACCCGTGCGCAGACGGCGGCAGAATATCGCCGTGCAAGATTTGAGGAGCTAGCCAAGGCGCAGGAGAAGGCGGCGGGTCAGGCCCAGGACGTCATCAAGGCGGAGAAGCGTGCCAAGCTACAGGTCTTGCAGGCTCCGGTCGATGGCGTGGTGCAGCAGCTATCGGTGCATACGATCGGTGGTGTCGTGACACCGGCCGAGCCGCTGCTCGTCGTCGTGCCGCTCGATTCCCGACTGGAAATCGAGGCCATGGTATCCAACCGCGACATTGGTTTCGTGCACGAAGGCCAGTCTGCAGAGATCAAGGTCGATACGTTCAATTTCACCCGGTACGGCCTGTTGCACGGTGAGGTCATTAATGTGTCGCAAGACGCGATCACCCGCGACAAGTCTCAGGAAAAGAGTGGCGACAAAGTACGGGGGGCGGAAGTTTCAAGCAGCGAGCCCAAGGGCCAGGAGTTGAACTACGCCGCGCGCGTCTCGCTTGACCGCATGCAGATGCAGGTAGAAGACAGGCTCGTAAATTTGTCGCCGGGCATGGCCGTCACAATCGAAATCAAAACCGGATCGCGGCGGATCATCAGCTATCTGCTGTCGCCGATTATCAAGTACAAGCAGGAAATGTTCCGAGAGAGATAATCCCATCGGGACTGGCACCATCAAATCGCGGTGCTCGTTCTTGGTGTCGAACGGCCCCCCGAACGGCCTTCGGCGGAGCCGTTTCGCTTCAAGGATGGTCAATCGGTCGGTTCTGACGCTGGAAAAGGCACTTCGTGGACCGGCTGGGAGCCGCACGTTGTTGCGTCGTCTCTCTTATGCTCTTTCGTGACCGAGGACTTCGAAACACGTACTTCGGATCGGGCGACTGAGTTCGAGTGTGGCTCAAAGCCGAATCCAGCGGGAAGGGCAGCTCTTGGCGCAAAGCGGACCTGCCTGTCGTTGGGGGTAGTCCAGTGAGCGGAGCGAGCGCTCACTGGACAAACTGAACCTGCGTTTTGCTGATCACTGACAGTACCGGAAGCTGCGCCGCGGCGGGTGTGAGCGGTGGCGGTCCCGGCCAAGGGTGGCGTCCGGGAAGTGGTTGGAATTGGTGTGGCGGGTCTGCGGGTTCATGAAGCTATCTGATCATGCAACGAGGTCAATTGGGTGATCAGCGGGTTTGGTGTCGAGCGTCCGCCAGCCGTCGACTTTGCGCAGGTTGATCTGGCCCGAGGCGAGCAAGGCCCAAAACAACATGGCGGCGGTGTCTGCCGATGGCAGCACGGTCTGTGTCTTGATCCGCCGTTTGAACTCCTCGTGCAGACGTTCAATGGCATTGGTGGTGCGCACGCTCTTCCACTGGCTCGGCGGCAAACGTGCGAAGGTGAACAGCCGCTCGCCAGCCTCCTCCAGGCTGTCGGCCACGGCGCGATGTTTGAGCCGCCATTTGCGGATGAAGGCCCTGCGCCGGGTGGCGATCTGCTCGGGGGTCGTGGCATAGATCATGCCGTTGTAATCGGCGGTGATCTCCTCATGCAGGCGCTCGGGTGCGTGCGCCAGCAGGTTGCGGTGCTTGTGGACCGTGCAGCGCTGAACCGGTACGCCGTCCCATATGGCCGCGATCGCGGCCTCAAGCCCCACCGCGCCATCGACGATGAGGAACTCGGGCCGCCGCAGATCACGACGGACGAGATCGTCGAGCACGGCCCGCCAGGCTGCGGTGCTCTCGCCGCCCATACTCTTGATCGACAGCAATATCTTCTGGCCATCCGCGCGAACCCCGATCACGACAAGCAGCGAAGACCTGCGCTCTGCCGAGCCTCCGATTACTGCTCCTTCTTGAACAAATCCTGGAAGATGAGCTGGCCCCAAGTGCCGCCGCGTCCCTGCACCAGCGCGCCACCCTCGTTGAGCTTTCCCAGCTTGACGGGTGCGAACCCGAGTTGTTTGGCCAAGGCGGCCACGGGTGCGGTCGCGTCCTCGTCGTCTCCAGACAGAAAGACGACCCGGTGGCCGCCCTCGACAATCGGATCGGTAGCAAGGGTGGCTGCAATCAGGTGATTGAAGCCTTTCACGAGCTTGGCGCCGGTGAAGGCCTTCGCGACGAATGCCGAGGATGGAAGACCGTCGAGCTCCGCAGGCGGAGCTAACGTGTTCATCGTGTCGATGACCGTCTTGCCGTTCCAGTTCGGCAAGGCCTTCGCAACCTCGCGATGCTCCTCGAACGGGACCGCCAGGATGATGGTGTCGGCCGCGAGTGCTTCCCGCAGCGACTTGGCGACGACCGTGGGTCCAATCGCCCGAGCCTGCGGCGCGAGCACCTCGGGCGGCCGGCGGCTTGCGACGGTCACGTTGATGTTCTTGCGGGCGAAGGCGCGGGCGAGGGCCTGGCCCACCTTACCGAATCCTACAATCGCGTAGCTCATGATGCTTCTCCGATCCGTGTTGGTATTGATTGCCGCCTTCAGATGGCCGAGAAGCCGCCGTCGACAGACAGCTCCACCCCATTCACGAAGCTGGAATCGTCGGAAGCAAGAAACACCGCAGCTGCCGCAATTTCCTCAGGACGACCCATCTTTCCCCGCGGGATCAGGGATTCAAACATCCGCTTCGCCTCCTCGGTGAGAACTTGGTCCTGCATCGGTGTGGCGATCGGCCCCGGGCTCAGCACGTTCACCCGGATATTCCTGCCCTTCAATTCGTTGAGCCAAGTGCGTGCGAATGAGCGCAACGCCGCCTTGCTCGCCGAATACACGCCGTAACCGGGAAAACCTTTCACCGAGGCAACGGACCCGGTCATGAAGATCGATCCGCCATCGTTGAACAGCGGCAACGCCTTCTGGACCGTAAACAGCGTGCCGCGCGTATTCAGGCCGAAGGCTGCATCGAAATGCTGCTCGGTGATCTCGCCCAATGGGACGGCTTCGCCGATGCCGGCGCTCGCGTACAGGACGTCGATCTTGCCCTTTTTCTGCTTCACCGTATCGAACAAGCGGTCGAGGTCGTCGAGATTGGCCGCGTCGCCGCGCACGCCGGTTACGTTCCTGCCAATCAGCCTGACGGCGTCGTCGAGCGCCTGCTGCCTCCGGCCCGTGATGAAAACATAGGCGCCTTCTTCAACGAACCGCTTGGCGCTCGCCAGCGCCATGCCGCTCGATCCACCCGTGATGACTGCAATCTTGTCTTCAAGCTTTCCCATGACTTCTCCTTTCAGGCTCCGCCTTTGGTCGTTCGGGGAGGTCCCCGAGAGCCGCAACATGGGTCCACCGGAGCCGGGCGTTGAGTGCGGAAGCGCGCACATCGGTGGTGCGAAATCGATCCGGCTGGGCGACTGACGCCAGCGGCGATGATTGGTATCCGCCGCTCGGAACTGGGCCGCGCTGGTCGAAATCGGCTATGATGACCGCCCGTACTGCCGTTCGACGTGTTAGAGCGGCTTTAGAAGGCGCACCACGCGGTGCCGGATTGCACCATGATCGACTGGGATGACGTTCGCTATTTTCTTGCCGTCGCGCGCGGAGGCTCGGTGCGGGCTGCCGCCGAGCGCCTCGGGGTGAATCACTCAACCGTGCTCCGACGCATCGCCCAACTCGAGGAACGCCTCGGGGCGCACATGTTCGAAAAGCTGCCTTCGGGTTACCGCCTGACGACCGCGGGGGAGGAGGTTCTCGAGTTCGCGGACCAGATGGATGCGTCGTCGCACCAGCTGCAGACGCGCGTCTTCGGGCGCGACCAGGGCGTGCGCGGGCTTCTGCGGGTCACGCTGGCACCGACCCTCGCGACACACCTGCTCATGCCGGACTTCGCCGATTTCGCGCGTCTGCATCCGGACATCGAGATGGAAATCCTGTCGTCCGGCGAGCTGGCAAATCTGACCAATCGAGAGGCCGACGTCGCGATCCGAGTCGTCTACGACCGCAAAACCCTGCCGCTCAATCTTCACGGCCTGAAGGGGCCGGAGCTGTTCGGAGGCGTCTACATGTCCCGCGACCGTCTAGCCGCGTGGCGTGCGGGCGCGCCTGATCCTGTCAGGTGGATCGTCATCAGCATGCATGGCATCCCGGACTGGGCCAGCGAGGGTGAGGTTCGTACCACGGGGGTTCCGTTCAGGACCACGGACGGCGAGGCGCAGATCGTTGCGGTCCGGCAAGGGCTCGGGATGACGACACTGCCGTGCTTCGTCGGAGATGCCGACCCCCACCTGGCGAGGGTGCCGGGCACAGACCTGCACATGCATGGAACGCTCTGGCTTCTCACGCAGGGGGAGACACGCAAGACGAAGCGGGTGCGGCTCTTCACTGAGTTCGTATCCCGCAGGCTTGCCGCGTACGCGCCGCTCCTCGCGGGATTGTCCGTATCGCGCGATTGACGCGCGGCAGGTCGCCGGCGACGCCTGCCGTAATCCGGTCGGCGGTTCGGACGACGGGAGTTTTCACGGCGGAGAATTTTTGCAACGACAAATCAACTCGTGAGGCACGATGCAACAATTGAGTGGGAGCAGGGCGTCGCCCCCTCACAGCGGTTTGATGCTTGTGTCGCCGTAGCCGGCCCATGCCGCGGGCGAACTGGCGGCCTGTGCCGCCTGCGCAGGGGGAAGCGCGGTATTCCACTTTGCCGCGATGAAGCGTCGCCCGGTCACGTCGCTTGAGGCATCCGATGCCAGCCAGGTGATGGGAGCGGCCATGATCTCCGGTTGAAGCAGGGCTTTGGGATCGCCCATCTCTGCTGCCATCCGCGTCGCAATCGGGCCGCCTGGCAGCAGCACGTTGGCTGTAACGCCGGTCGATCGCAGTGACGCTGCCAGAGCCGCGATAAAGGCTTCTCCGGACGCCTTGGTCATTCCATACATCACGTGTCCCGGGTCAAGCATCGTATCGAGGCTGGTGGAGATGAAGATGATCCGTCCCCATCCACGCGCGACCATGGCGGG
>NZ_LNCU01000028.1:0-2576 GCF_001542415.1 Bradyrhizobium macuxiense | reverse complement strand
CCGGCGGGTTTGGGAGGCCAGCATTGTTCACAAGAATATCGACGCGTCCGAATGCGCCTATCGCTGCATCGACGACCCCGTGCAGTTCGCGTTCGTTGCCAAGATCGGCTGCTCCAATGGCTGCGCGCTGCGGTGCAGCGCTGGCGCGCTGCGTTTGCTCGAGCGTTTCGATATCTGTCGAAGTGAGGAAGACACGGTGACCCGCATCTAGCAGGGCTAAGGCCATCACCCGCCCAAGACCGCGTCCCGCGCCGGTCACGATGGCTACACGTTCAGTCATGGTTCGCATCCGGTTCACCATTCTCGGAAACGTCTCATGCGGCGTTAGGTTTCCGCAGCATGGATTGCGCCCCACGTCGTTCCGCTCATTTCGTCAGCGCGACTACATCCGCCGAAGGCGTAATCCACCGCGTCTCCTCGTCGAACGGCGTCGATGATGGCGGGTTGCGCTTCACCAACCCGCCCTACAACCTCGTTTAGCCAGCCGATGGCTTGCCGCTATTGACCGCCAACTGCGCCTCGAAGGCCCTCTTGTACGCAGGCCGCGCTTCGCCGCGGGCGACGTAGGCGGCGAGATCAGGGAATTCGTCCAGAATGCCCGATGCCCTCAGCCTGAGCAGCACCGACACCATCATGAGGTCGCCCGCGCTGAACGTGCCATCGAGCCAGTCGGCATCGCCGAGGCGGGNGGCGGAGAGCTGCTTCAGCCGGTCGCGAACGCGATCCATGACCCGAGGCAGACGCTCGCTGGTCCATGGCCTGTCACTCTCCAGAATCCTGGCGGTGACGAGTTCGAGGATCGGCGGCTCCACCGTGTTGAGCGCGGCAAACATCCATGCGATCGCGCGCGCCCGGGCATTGGCATCGTCAGGCAGCAGGCCCTTATGGCGCTCGGCGATATGGAATACGATGGCTCCCGTCTCGAACAGCGTGAGATCGCCGTCCTCATAGGTCGGTATCTGGCCGAAAGGATGCAGCGCCAGATGCGCGGGTTCCTTCATTGCGCGGAACGAGACAAGGCGGACCTCGTAGGGTTGGCCAACTTCCTCAAGCGCCCAGCGAACTCGCGTATCGCGTGCCAGTCCCTTGCCGCCATCAGGCGATCGTTCAAAGGCGGTAATGGTGATGGTCATGGTTTCCCTCCGCGTCCCTGGCCAGGCGTCCCTAGCATTACAGTTGTCTTTTTGCTTTGAGGTGCGCCCGTTGAGCTGCCGCCTGGTGGGCTCTGCGCCAGAAGGACCAAGCGATGATGAGCGCGGGTTCGATCCGCGTGCGATGAAGTCTGATGGCAATGCGGCGGATTTCCTGGAGTGACCAGCGGATCAGTTTGGGGGCGGTTTTGTTTTGGCTTTTGCCGCGTGGCGCCGTTTCGTTTTTTTGGGCGGCGTCGGATTGGCGGCGATGCCGGATTGCGGCCATCATGGCGAATGCGAGCATCACCAAGGACACGTGACGGTGCCAGCCATGCCAGGATCTGCTCTCGTTGTGATCGAGCCCGAATTCGTTTTTCGCAGTTTCAAAGCTGTCTTCGATCGCCCATCGATGGCCTTCGACCGCGACCAGCGTTTCAATTGATGTTCCTGCCGGGCACCAGGTCGAGAAGAAGGCGAGGTCATCATCAGCGATACGACGCCGGATCAGCAGACCGCGTGTCCAAAGACCTTGATCGACGCTGTTGAATTCTTCGGCATCGAGATCGGCTAGTTCGAGATAACACCAATCGTGCAGCCGCGGTCCTTTGGTTCCGGCACCGGCCGACAGGCGCTTCCAGTCGGATGGGCGTCGCGTCCGGGCGAGTTCCGCAGCCGTCCCGGCGACCGGCGGTCGCTTGCCCCAGGATCGGAATACATGAGCGCTGTTGACCCCAAGCACGTAGCCCTTGCCGGCCCGACGCAATTGCTGTTCGAGGTCGCCAACACCGTAAACGGTATCGCCGGCAACCCAGTTGAATGGGACAGACGCCGCTATCGCCCGTGCGATCATTCTCGTCGCAAGCTTTGGCTTGGTCGCAAAACCGACGTCGGCAGGCACGTATGTGGCTTCCAGGCGATCTGGATCGTCGGTCCATTCCTTCGGAAGATATAATGCGCGATCGATGAACGCATGGCCATGACGCGAAACGTAGGTAGCGAACACGCCGATCTGGCAGTTCGTAATCTTGCCTGCCGAACCGGTGTATTGCCGCGCCACGCCGCACGACGCCTTCCCCTGTTTGAGAAAGCCGGTCTCGTCGATGACGAGGACCGCATCGTCGTCTGCCAAATGCTCCATCACATAGTCGCGGACAATATCGCGCAAGGCATCGGCATCCCAATCGCTGCGACCCAAGATCGCCTGTTGCCGCCAAGGACCAGGATCGCCAGCGGCCTCCGCGCGCATCCAACCGGTCTTGCGTTGCTCATCACCGAGCAGACCTTCCAGAAACAGGCCCGCGTTCCTCGCAACACGTTCTTGCCCGAACAGCGGACGTATCCGCTTCTTAACCTCCCGAAGCGACGCAGCCCACAACGCAAGCGTCTCTTCAACTGACGCTGCCTGCGCCCACAATCTTCGAATCATGGTTGCCCATGGATTCA
>NZ_LNCU01000027.1 GCF_001542415.1 Bradyrhizobium macuxiense | reverse complement strand
GGTTGAGTTCAGCGATTAGTCAACTTGACCGGAAATACAAAGCCGTCGAGTCCAAGCTTTATTGCCCGATCAATTTCCGCGTCGAGTTGAGCATAGAGCTGCTTCCGCTCCCGCCGAACTAAAATCTTTTCGGCTTCCGCTTGCAGCTCGGCCTGTGTCCGCATCCGGTAGGTTTTGGCCTTACGATCGTATTTGAGCGGGTGAACCATAACCTCCGCAGTCGTCTCTGCCATTGATGATCCTCGATGTCATGCGCCGTGAACCGGCTCAAGGCCGGTCACGGTCGCAGAATGTGAAATTTGGGGAAGGTCGCGGCTTCCGTTTTGCTGGCCCGATGCCTGACGGCTTGGCTCTGATGGCGGAAGATACCTGATCGCGCGACGATCACGATGTATGTCGCTTGCCGGATCAATGCAAGTCGTCAGTGAAGTACAATCCGCCGCTCGCCTGCAGCAACCTCGCCGATGAAATTGAGAGCTGCATCCACCATGCGTTCGGCCCGATCGCGAACGTCGTCGTCAAGGCTATCGACAACCTCGACGGCTGAGAGTTCGCCGCGAGGAGTTCCGGTCCACGCTTCGATTATGCGGGTAATAAGCTCGTCACGATTGATCATGAGCATTGAAGTAATCTCCGGTTTGAACCAATGGCAGCAATCTGAGCACGCTTTTCAGGACTGGCAAGTCGGTGCAGCGTGGACGTGCAAGCCACACTTTCATGGTGTGTAAAGTGAGTGACAATTCCGGTTGCGTTATCAATGCGAGGACCGGCGAACATTAAATTTTCGCTGTCAAGTCAGCGACGATTTGTCATCCATCCGCTGGACCGTGGCTTGAACCAACCCGGCCGCCTCTGCGGTTGCTGCACGAATGCTGAGTGACGCGATCCATCGTCGTCGCCGTGAACGATCTCTTGCCGCTGTATGGGTTGCTGTACAGGCTCCTGTACAGGCTCAATCGGAGCTGGCGGTAGCGGTCGCTGAGCTACGGTCTTGATCTCGGTCTGCATACGGATGTGTGCGGGCAGGCTCTTCCTGACGGCGAGAGCGCCGACGAAAGTGTCGAGCTGCTCATTTCTCAAAACGACCTGAACCCATACTGAGTATGTCACGCCAGCACGCTTGCGGGTTTCCCGTCGTTCGCTGTTCAGTCCTTTGAAATACAGCGGTCCAAACTGATCAGAGACCGGGAAGTGAACATAGCCCGGCTTCCGCTCTCCAAGATCGGGCGGTGTGATCTTGAGACGGGAATAGATCGTTTCCTTTGCGCTATCTACGCCAAGCATCCAGAGATTATGACCGCTGTTGGATTTGATCGCATTGCCGGGCCAGATGGGCCAACTGCCTGCACGGCCTTTCGTGGCGAAGACACGACGGCCTCGATGTTGCTTGCAGAACTCATAAACCTCTGCGGCGAAGTGACCGCCAGTGTCGATACCGAAAGCGTCGATCATATGCAGGCGACCGGTAACGGTCTTGAAGCGCTCCCGCAACAGCATGTCGAGGTCCAGCCACACTTGAGGCTGAGCAGGATCGCCGTGCAGGACTTCGTAACGGAACGGCCAACACTCTTCCTGAGCGCCCCATGCAATGAGCTGCACTTCCAACCGGTCGTCTTGAACGTCGGCAAATCCGGTGATGGTGACGATGCATTCCGGAAGGCTATCGCCGTCGTACAGTTCGGCGCGTTGCATCAGTGCATTCTCATTGAGACCGTCTCCACACTTCACTTCCCAGAGTTCGGCGAGTGCAGTGTTGGTCCATTTCCTCAACAGTTCAGGATCGCCCTGAGCTTCGAGAAACTCGCGAACAACGTCAGCGAGTGAATGCCTCTTCGAGTACAACTTGCTGACACAGAACCCGGCATGGCCTGCATACGGACTCGGCTGATTACACTCGCTGCAGAGTGACCGACCTTCCGCATTCCAAACAACCGGTATTTGCTTGATGCCACAGCAAGAGAACTCTGCTGTCTGACGCCACCCATGATCGGGAGCAGTCGCCAGCTCATCAAGAGCAGCAATACGCTCACGCTCAGTCCAGAGCACGCCACAGACGCCACATGAGATAGCCGCTGTATCAGGCAGATGTTCGCCAGCCTCATCCTTAGACCAACGCATGTTCGCCCAGCTCAGAGTTTGATGCTCGAAGCAATGGGGACATTGGACATAAAGACGGCGCTGATCGGAGGCTGCATACTCACGACCGATACGGCTTTCATTCTTGACCGTGGGTGAGCATGTTCTCACAAACTTCGCCCTTCCGACTGCTTTATAGGTGCTGGCGCGCTCTTCGGCCAGCTTCAAGGGATCGCCTTCGGCACCCGCCGAGACCGGGTACTTATCGATCTCATCGCAGAGAATGACGCGCTTAGGACGGGATGCGAGGTCAGTAGGCGAGTTCGCCCCGACTAAATGAAGACTGAAACCCGGTCCATGCTTTGCGGTGATGGTGTTCGCATCATTATGCGCACCGGTCTCGAATAGCTCGCGAAGGACTGGCGATGCTTCGATGCTAGGGGCCAAGCGCTCTTTCGAAAAGCTCTCGGCAGCGTTCTGAGTTGGCTGAACCAACAGAACTGCGGTTGGTTCATGTTCGCAGTAGTACAAGGCAGCGTTGATCAACAGCTCGGTTTTGACGAGCTGCGTTCCTGCCATCACGGTGATGGCGTGCGTATCGTCGGATGTAACAGCAAGCATTGGACCGTAGCAGCATGGTTGAGCTGAACAGCGCCAAAGGCCGGGCGAGACGGATGTTTTAGCTGGAATAAATCTGCAGCGCTCCGACCACTCGACGAGGTTCATGTGCTCGTGCGACCGGCAAGCCTCGCAAGCCTCGTCGATTGCTTGAATGATCTCGGTCATAGGTATCCTTCATAAACAAAAAAGACCGCTGTAGAAGCTCCGTAGAGCCCTACAGCGGCCATCTAGATCGTGCGGTTACTTCCGCCGCTCCGATCGATCGGTATCGACGATCCAGCTCTTATAGAACGGACTCCACACAAGGTCTTTGCCAACATAAGCAAGTCGCTCCGGTTGTCCGGGCAGATGCAAGCTAAGCGTATGGTCATACGGACAACGATATACGTTGACGCCGACAACGCCGACGCCTGCATCTTCATCCGCGATTGCGTGCGCTGCAGCCATCGCCTCGTTGAATGTGAAGGCGGTAACCAAACTATCGTAGTCGGCAACGATGTGCCTGTCGTCTCGCTGCACGAGTGGCAAGGCTTCGAAGATGTAGCTGGTCATAGGGCGATCTACTCTTCGGTCTGTTTGGGCCAATGGCCAACAGCGTGACACACCGTGATCTTTACGGCGTGATCTTGGCCAGTGCTAAATGCACAATACTCGCACATGCGAATTGCTAAATCGCTATCCGCAAACGATGCAATGCGTTCGCCAGTGCTGACGTTATATAGCTCATACATGGTGATGTGATCCCTGTTTAGAATGAATGCTCACGGGCGATCTACGTCAGCCCAATTGGCGGGACACCCGTGATGGGTTTCGAAGTATCGGGCAATGCGCCAGTGCCTTGCAGAGTCGCGCAAACGCCCATCGTCGCGAGATTTGATCGCCTGATTTCGGTGCCACTGAACGACGTTTTGAAAGATTTCTTCGTGCGAGGTCTTCAATTCCGAGTCTCCAAACGAAAAGCCCGGCTCGATGGCCGGGCTTGAGATGGGAGTGATGATGAGGTTTAGCTGTCAGCCTTTCGGCATATCGGCGAGCGTATCGAAGAGATCGTCGGCACCGTCAGCGTAGAAGGCGAGCGGATGCTGATCGCAATAGCGGCGCATGCCCTGCTTTACCTGCAGATATGATATCGACGTAAGGTCTTTTGTGCGCTTGCCCTCAAACGAGAGTACCGCATTCTTTCCGCTCCAGAAGCCGAAGAGCCATGACGCATAGGATTGCTCCGACACGTCTCCGTAGCGCTGGTAGTCACGTCCGAAGTCAGCGCAGCTACTATAGCCGTATCCGCGACCGTCAGCATGGTCGGGACCGTTGCTGTTGGCATTTGCAGCACTGCCAGCGATGAGCATGGCGAGAGCTGCCGTGATGGCAATAAGGTGTTTCAAGTTGTGTTCCTCAATGGGGTGGGTGAATGTGTTTGATGCGGACTTGGCGCTGCGATCGGGTAGTCGCAAGGTAGCCATGAGCCGGAAAAGGTAGTCGTTCAGCGTTGCCCGTCAGAGAAGAATTCGCCGTGAAGGCGACGGGCGTATTCATTGCGAGCGGTGAAGGCTTGTTCGGCGGTGTTGAAGCAACCGACGTGATGCTTACGACCGTTGTGCCCTACGTGAGCGCGATATTTGCCGAGTCGGTGATCGAAGCTGACGCCAACATATCCGCTAGTATTGTTGCGTTGACGACGCTGACGGTTACTCACGTTCTGTGAGTTGGTTGCTTCGCGAAGATTTTCCAGCCTATCGCAATCCGGGCGATCGACGCCTTGAATGTGGTAATAGACCGCTTCTAGGTGAGTAGGTCAAAATCTCTTTCAGTCGTTCAACAGTTAGAGCCGTCATTTTCTTGACCTCATGGCTTGTATCATTCTTTCTTTGAAATGACGCCGTGAGCTTTCGATCATGATTTGCTCGAAGTCTTCGTGGAAAGGCACGTCCTTCGGCTGTTGAGTGCGAGGTACGAGCACGTACATCAGCTTGAGATGCTTGGTTTTGCCGCGTCCGATCGCCTGATAGATTTTGTTGCCTTTGACGACCTTGCCAACCATGTTGGCAGGCTTCTGGCTCTGCCTGACACCGCTCGCACCACGGCTCACGTTGTCTGTAGGCACGATCAGATGAGCGCCCTTCGGAAGCTTAACGCCTCCTTCGGCATGCAGTGCAAGGTGCGCACGTTGATCCGGTGTGTTGTCGAATATCTCGACTTCGAGATCGTATTTCGTTGAGAACTTAGTTCTCATCGCCCATCGCAGGAATGATGCGTTACGGACCTTGACGGCTTTCGGCCATGTCTCTTCGATCAGGTACTCGTAAGCGTCGTTCGCTGCATCATTGAGCGCACGCGAGAGCGCAAACGGCATCTGATCGATTGCGGCATCCATGCGCTTTACCTGTTCTTCGAATGGCGCGAGATCGATTTTGAACGTAAACATGATTTGCGTGATCCTGCGTAGAAACGAAAACGGCCAGCAAATCGGCTGGCCGTGTCTTGTCAGTGTTGGTTTACTTGGGCGCTACAGGATCAATGCAACTGCCAACGCCATGAACGATGTGAACATGATCCATTCATAGCGCGATAAGCTGGCAAGCCTGAGAACCACAACGATGGCTGCAAGCGTCACCAGAATGACGACGAGCAGGTAGTTCGGAATTACAACAATCATTGATGCGCCTCCGTTTGCGGTAATCATCACGACTACCGCATCCGGGTTGTCACGATGTATAAGTCTTAGGACTAGGCGTCCTGCGATGCCATCGCCATGGGGCGACCGCGATTGAGCCGGGCTTCTTTGAACAGACCGTTGACATTCGCGCTCGTTCGCGTGCCTTTCGGCATGTTGCTGAAATTCACATTTACGTTCGCGCTGCCATCGACCTTAAC